>JAHDWK010000030.1 GCA_023382655.1 Anaerolineae bacterium
GATGAATCTTGAGACCATAGAAATAACGCTTTTTGCTTGCAATGTAACCACGAAACTCCTAGCTTTTTCTGTAAGGTCCATAAGGGCTGCCATATGCATCATGAGCTTTCGATTGTCATTGGCATCAATCGAAAAAACTTCTGTCCATATCTGTCTGGCTGGCATCTTGCTTCGCTCATCCGAGGTGTTACCGTGAGCTGCCGTTAAAATCTCATGCAATCTAGCAGCAGGATTATTAGTAAAAGTGACATTAGATTCCATAAACAAAGCCTTCTATCTGCAAATCTTTAGATGCTTTTCTGTGCTGTGGCTGATACTCCAACGCGCCACCCTAGTGCTGGATAGACATCAACTGCGCTAAAAATCGTAACCCGTTCCCCTCCACAGACAAAACGTAATCCGTGAACCGTGAACCGTAATCCGAAGTCCGATTACGGATTACGCATCACGAATCACGAGTTACGGCCGTCGCCGCTGCCGCTGCCTGCACCATCTCATGTTCCGTGCGGGCGGTTTGCAGTTGGTGGAGCAAGGCCAGCAGTGCCTGGGGGTCAACGGCCGTGTCAAATTCCGCCAAGCGGGCCACAAACTCCGCATCCGGCAGCGTCGGGTTCAGCCGGTAACGGAAACCCAAATCACGCTTCAGACGCAAATGGTAATCTTGCAGCACGGCCGTGCGGTGCCCGGCACGGCGGCTGAGATTGGCAATGCCGGAAATATATTCCAGCGGCGCGCGGCGCGTCAGCGTCTGCGGCAGGGGCAGCGGGCGGCCAAAGATACGCCCTTGCAGCACCAACCCCACAAACAGCACCAGCGCCGCATAGAGCAGCGCCCGTCCACCCGCCGTCACCGCCACCGCCCCCCGCACCCCATGATGCCATTCATCAAAAAAGATCACCTGCGGCTCGCCCGCCGCGTTCAGCAGCGCCAGCACCCAGGCCGCATTGTCCGCCGCCACAAAACTAATAACGATCAATAAAAGCTGGCTTGCTCAACATATCCAGCCAAAAAAAAGGCTTGTTGCTTTCGACAAGCCTTTTTTTCTTGGGCCAGTGGATGAAGAAATCATCCTCTCTCAAATTTTGCCCGCCAATCGTCACCCACACCATTTTCACCTAAAAGCCAGTACCGAAGTCAGGGTAAACACCTCTCTGCCAATCTGTTACCATTTGCCCGACGTGGCGCAAGATGACATCTCGCGTTGCAGAAAGGAGCAGAATATGAACCGAATACAGTTTCCACGTCCTCTTGTGTTCATTTTGTTTGGCATTGGGTTGGTGGTGTCGGCCGTCGCCCTCCACACCGTCCGCGCTGATGTGAGAGGCGGGCTGTCCACCCCCATCATCTTTGTCGCCCGCGCCCACCTGGCCACCGAAGACACCATCTTCCGCGATGAAGTTGGCCCTGCCGGGCAATTTGGCACCGGCATCCCCAAATATGCACCCGGCAGCCGCCTGGTGCAGCGAGACGCCGATGGCACCTTGCACGTTTACAACCTGCCCGGTCTGGTAGATGTGCAGTCGCCTGATGTCAGTTTCGACACGACCACTATCGTCTTTGCCGGGGCCACAACCATAGACCCCACCGACCCGGACTATGGCTGGCGCATTTATGAAGTGGAAGTGGGCGATTTTGATGGCTCCAACATGACCCAACTCACCCATTCTGACCGCAGCATCACCATCCCCAACTCCCATTTGTGGGGCAATGCGCAGACGTATGGCGACTACCACGACCTGTTCCCCGCCTATCTGGCCGACGGCCGTATCGCCTTCAACTCCTCTCGCTACCCCACCCGTGCCCACTACGATGTCCGTGAATCCTTCAACATCTACATCATCAATGGCGATGGCTCTGGCCTGCGCCGCATCACCACCGAACGCGCCGGGGTGCTGCATCCTACCCCACTGCCCGACGGCCGTATCCTCGTCTCCCGCTGGTGGAACCAGTTCAACCAGCCTTCCGAAACCGGCATCTACAACCGCATAGACAACGCCGACCACAACGTCACCCTACCCGACGGCACCGTTATTCTGGCGAACCCCGACGCCACCTTCAACCCACCGTTGGCGATCCTGCCCGGCGGTTTTGAAGTGCGCGACGCGCCTAACACCTGGCATCTGATGACCGTCAATCCCGATGGCACGGAGTTCAAACGTTTTGCCTGGACGCCCTGCTGCTTCTGGAATCTGACCAATGATTCCGGTCATGGCGACACCTACGCCGCCGCGCAGCCGGCTGTGGTACAAAACAATGGGCAACTTTTTGTGGCCTACACCATGCAGCCCGACCAGACAATGGTTCATTCCACGCTCAAGTCCGGCATCCGTATAGCCCGTCCCGGCGTGGAAATGCTCTATGCCAACGCCATAGACGCCCTCGCCGGGCTGAGTTATGACAAAGCGTGGAATCAAGGGGATGATTCCGGCCCCTATGCGCTCCATCCGGCGGGGCTGCCCGACGGCCGTGTCCTTTTCTCCCAATCCGAAGAAGACAACAGCCTGCCCACCAGCGGCACATACAACGGCTTTGACCTGCAAGGCTCCAACCTGCGTTACCGCCTGTGGACCATGGAAATAGATGGTGCGGGGCAAATGCCCATTGCCATTGACCTGTCACCTTTTGGCCTGGGCACCGCCGATCTCATGGACGCCACCCCCATTGTGGCGCGGGTAGGTTGGGCATCCCTGCCCGACGTCTTCACCCAAATCGCTAGCGACGACCCCGTGCAGGGCAACGTGCCCAACACGCTGCCCGCCTATTGGTTCAGCCAGAAAGGCCCCGGCGACATTGCGACGGCGACCATTCACAACCCTAATGTCTACGCGAATCCTTCCCTCTTTTCACCATACGTCAACAATTCGCCGCCGCCTGGCAGCGTGGCGAAGGCGCAACTTTGGATTGACGCCAACCAGTTTACCGGCGCGTACTGCTACAACGACTGGCCGAACCCCTGCGCCAACTTCCGCGCCGATGACGAGGTGCGCGCTATCCTGTGGGATGAAGTAGACGTGACATCGGCCGGGGCGTTTACCATGACCGTACCCGCCGATGTGATGGGCTTTATTGTGCTGCGCGACACCGAAGGTCGGTTGGTGCGGAGTTGGAATCGTGGCTACACCACCATTGCCCAGGGCAGTGCGTGGGCGCGCCCTGGCGAAACCGTCACCTGCACCGGCTGCCACATGGGGCATGTCAGCGGTTCGTTGGATGATGTGCTGGCTGACGCCGAAACAGGCTGGCAAAATGTGGCCCCCTTTGCCCACGCCGACGCCAGTTCCCACCGTCCCGGCGACCAGTACAACAACTTTGGCCCCGAGAAGATTAACGACCGGCGCGGCTGGGTGCCGCGCCCGGCTGGCGGGCCACCCGCGCCGTTTTTTGACGAAGCGTACCGGGAGCCTTACCAGGATGATGAGTTGGGTTGGCTGACGGAGGATGGACATACCACCGGCGAATGGGTAGAGCTGACCTGGCCCATAACCATGCGCGTCAAACAAATCCGGCTGGTTGGCCCGCCGCCACAGGGCGGTGATTGGAATGGTTTCGGCCAACCAGTCCAGGACGGCCCCTATTACGTGGACAACGCCACCTTGAACCTGTATCGGGATGGGGTGTTGGTGGATGGCCGGGCCACCGGCCGCATTGAACCCCTGGAAAACGGCGGTACGCTCATCACATTGGCCACACCCGTGGAAATTGACAGTCTGCGGCTGACGGTGAATGCCGTCACCGGGCGTTGGCATTGGGATGAAGTTGCCGCGCTGAATGAAATTGAAGTCATTGGTCAGGCCGCCGAAGCATGGCCGTTACTGGAAATCTCATATACCTTCTTGCCGATCATTCAGCGGTAGTGAGAGGTTACGGCCGTACATTAACCCGTTGTATGCCTTTCCTGTCACCCAATTGACATCACCGCAGGACACGATCTGGTATCTTATCAGCAAGTTAAGCACAAACTTCTTCTCCTCTTTTCCTCCTCTTCTCCTCCTCCTCCTCTTCCGCAGCAAGCCCCCAAAACGGGGGCTTTGTTGTTTTCCGAACTGGTGTATCATTGAGAAGTTCAATTTTGGGAGAAGTTCAACTTTTTGGGAAAAGTCGAACTTCTGAGTAAGGAGAAAATCATGTCAATTGGCCCCCTACAGATGGTGATTATCGGATTTGAAAATGATGCCTACGCCCGTGACATTGTCGCCGAGTTAAGAGCCGCGCGGCAGAAGGGAAGCATCCGCCTGTTTGATATGCTTTACCTGATCAAACATGCGGACGGCACAGTCGCCAGTAAACAAGTAACTGACCTGACTCCAGAAGAAAAAGAGACGTTTGGGCATCTCGTCAGCCGCCTGATTGGGTTGGGCGCGGAAGGCATTACGCAAGACAACATCGCCGAACTGGCCGAATCGCTTAAAGAATCTGATGTGGACTATGGCCTGACGGAAACAGAATTGCAGAATCTGGCGGCCAAAGTTCCCAATGGTAGCTCGGCCATTGCCGCTCTGTTTGAACATCACTGGGCGGTAAATCTCCGGGAAACGATTGTGAAAGCCGGGGGCAAGCTGCTGGTTAATGCCTACATCAATCCCGATACCTTGAAGGTTGCCAGCCAGCAGTTGACCTTTGTGCTGGATGCGGTGAACCGGGTGGAAGCAGCCGCTATTGATGAAGCCGCCGCCATCCGCGCCGAAGCGCAGGCGGATGCTGATGCTGCTCGCTCTGCCGCCGAAGCGGCCACCCAGGAGCGCATCGCCGCCGAACAGGCGGCTGCCGAAGCAGAAGAAAAGGCACGCCGCATCAAACAGGCAGCGGCGCTGCAAGCCCTGTCTGCGCTGAAGGCGGCCAAACTGGTGGCTGCCGAAGCGGAAGAAGAAGCGATGAAGGCGCTGTCGGAAGCGGAGTTGATCAAGATGACGGCCGCTGACGAAGCGACGCTGGCTATGGCAGAAGCGAAGGCAGAAGAAGAACGAACACGACAAGAGGCAGCGGCGCGTATTGCTGAAGCAGAAGCGCTGGAAGATGCGGCTTTTGCCCAGGCGGAAGCGGTGCGCCGCGCCGCCCGTCGTCAGGAAATGGCGGCCATGGCGGAAGCGGAAATGGTGGTAACGGCCGCAAAGGAGTTGGAGGCAACGGCCGTGCTCAAAGCCATTCGCGCCCTGGTTGCCGCCGATATTGTGCAGCAGGCTGCCGAACAACGGGCCATTGAAGCGATTGTAGCGGCCAATGTGGTGGAAGAATTGGCTGCACGGAAAGCGGCGGGGCTGCTGGAAACGGGCATGTAGTAACTGGGTAATTGAGTAATTACCGTAATTACTCAATTATTTTCTTCTTTGGTCAGGATAGCGTCAGCATAAACGAACATAGCGGCACTCCAGGTGAGGGGGGCTTCGGATTCATACCAGCGTGTCTTCAGGTAACGGCCGTCCTCACCATATACTTCATGCACCACTCCATCCCGCGCAATCACCTGCCCTATCCGGTCAAGCAGTTGGCTGGCTTCGGCTAAGCGCCCAGTTCGTGCGGCGGCAATGACATGCCAGCTTCCCAACCAAAGCCAGGCCGCCGACGTATGGTAATGGGCAATCCCACCTAACCGGTTTTCTAGAGCAATGTGTTCACGGCCGTAATCCTTGTTTGTGCATTTTGTGGGCACCGGATCAGCCATGCCAAAAGCGGCCATATTGTCCAGGATGGCGTTCGCCTGTTCTGGCGTCGCCAGTTGCCAGGCAATAGCCAGGAGGTTGCCATCGCTGCTGAGAATCTGCCGAAACTGGTGGCTGGTAATGAAAAAGCCCTGCGTCTCATCCCAAAAGTGGCGGTTGATGACCGTACAGAGCGCCTCCGCCCGCACTGCAAAGGCAATAGCGTCATCCCCATAACCATAACGGGCTGCATCCAGGGCAAATTCGCGCAGCGCCTTCCAGTAGAGAACGTTGGTGTAATACACCGCCCCTTTGCGGATGACAGAATCGGCCCAATCGGTATACGCCCCCTGGTGCAGCAGGCCATCAGCTTGCAATGCCTGGCTCTCCACCCAATGCAACGCCTGTTTGAGCGCCGCCCAATGCCGGTGCGCAAATACTTCGTCCTGGTAACGCCGCAGGTAGTTGAGCGCGGCAATCACCAGCAGGCAGTTACCATCCAACGAGATGGTGTGGTGAGCGGTCTGGTATTTGGGGCGCAGGGGAGCATGGGTGGGTTGCTGCCGAGCGAAAAGGGAGTGCAGGTAACGGTCGGCAACACTGGTGGAGTGAATTTTGACGGGGAAACGGCCGTCTGCCCTTTGATAGTGCAAATACAACTCCAACGTCTCTTTCAGTGCCCGCTGCTCGCCCATTTCCACCAAACCAAAGCTGGCGAAGCCAAAATCACGTGCCCACGGTTCGCGAAAGTTGCGCCAGCCGGCCCAGAGGATGGTTTTGCGTGTGCCATCAGGTAGATGGCGTTCTTCAATGCCAGCGCGCACGTTAGCTTCGGCAATGAGGCGGGCCAGGTTGGTCGGCGGCACACCGGCGCCGCGCGATGCCTCATTATCTGTATCCGACTCCCACAGGGTGGTATGCAGCCGTGCAGCCAATCCTGGCTGCTGCAGCAGCCGCCGCCAATAGGTGAACAGTTGTGAAACCACAAAACCCAGTAGAAAGGCAAGGAAAAGGGAGAACGGCCGTTGACGCATAAGCGGTATTTTATCAAAAACCCTCACTCAGAGTAGCACACTCCTCTTAGCGTTGGTGTTGAGCAGCTGGTAATTCCGTGTACAATGGGGACGGTTGGGGGCCAGATAATGGTCACACATTCGCACAAGCAGGAGAATTACATGAATAAAGCGGCTTTTGTTTCATTTTCCACCAATGTCAATCTGGACGCGCTGCCGACCGGGTCCGCGTTCAAGGCCACCTGGACGGTGCGCAATGTAGGCACAACCACCTGGGGCCAGGGCTACACCGTGGCCCACATAAACGCCAGCAAAGGCAGCCAGTTGCTTACCGGTAAAGCCAGTTACGCACTGGCCGAGGTTGCTTCTAAGGCCAGCGTGAATCCTGGCGAAAATGTGGAGATCTCGCTGGAAATGACTGCCCCGGCTACACCCAATCACCGCTATTTCACCGACTGGCAGTTGAAAGACCCGCAAGGCAATTTGTTTGGCGACATTATCTGGCTGCGCCTGGTGACGACAGCGCCACTGCCTAAAGCAGAAGATAAACCGGCCACCGGGTCGGCGAAGGTAAATAGCAGTAAATATATTGACGACCACAATATCCCGGATGGTACGCCAATTCAAGAAGGCAAAAGTTTCACCAAGCAATGGGTGGTAAAAAACAACGGCGATCTGCCCTGGACTGCGGCCTATCGGCTGGTGTGGGTGGGCGGCGAATCGCGCATGGCCGGTTCGATGAGCCACACGGTGCCCGCCGCCCAACCCGGTGAGGAGGTGGTGCTTTCGGTGCCGATGGTGGCGCCACCGGCGCAGGCGGAGGCGTATACCAGTTCGTGGCGTATCCATGATGACCAGAACCGGGCCTTTGGCGATTCGTTTTGGGTGAAGATTCAATCTACGGCCAACGTGGATGGGTTTGGCATACGGCCGTATTCCCAAAACGACCCACAGTGGAAAAACCTCAAATTGGGGCATGGCCCCAAAACGTTGGGCGAATTTGGCTGCCTGCTGAGTTGTATGGCCATGGCGCTCACCGGTTTTGGCGAAAATTATACGCCCCTCTCGTTGAACAATGCCCTGCTCAACCGGCCCGCCGGGCAGGGCTTTGATAGTTCCAACGTCTTTTTCATGGCCCCGGCTTACCTGATTGACCATGTCAAGTTTTACGATAACTGGATGCCGCTGCCGAATACGGGGGCGACCCATGCCAAACATGACCCCAACCTGCTCAGCCGCATTGACCAGGAGATTGCCGCCGGGCAGGCAGTGATTTTGCAGGTGGATCAGGACCCGACCGACCCATACACCTATGGCACAGAGCAGCATTGGGTGTTTGTGCTGGCGAAGCAGGACAATGATTATCTGGTGCTGGATCCGACGGACGGCCGTCCCGTTTCTTTGCTCTCCCGGTATGGCTATGGCGGGCGTTCCCTGGCGGAAGCGATCAAGTCGGCGCTTATATACCGTTCGGATCGGGTGCGCATTCAACGCGGCGCGCAGCTACCGGCGGTAGAACCGGTGACAGCGAGTACGGCCGTGAGCGCCATTGGCCAGACAGACGGTGACCTCACCTATACAGGTCCCGCCTGGGAATTTGGCCGGATGTTGATTGGTGTGCATGACCGCGCCAACCGCCACCCAATGCAGGCGGATTGGGACCTGGCGCGGGGCAAGTTTGAATCGGTAAAAGTCATGAGCGGCATCTCGGTACAGGAGATGCAGAATTATCAGGCAAAGTTTTATTTGTGCCGATTATTTGAGAGTTGGAACGGCCGTCACGTGCCCGTGCAAGATTTTGTCAACACCGTCGCCAACGACATTGAGCGGCTGGTGAATGCGGGTGTGACCTATTTTGAGTTCCACAATGAGCCAAATCTGACGCACGAGGGATTGCGCTACAAAGGCGTGGCCGGGTCTTGGAGTAACGGTGCGGAGTTTGGCCAATATTTTATGGAAGGGCGCAAGCTGCTGCGGCAACGTTTCCCCGGCATTAAAGTGGGCTTTCCCGGCTTGTCGCCGGGCGCGGATGCGGAATATCGCTTTGGGCATGATGCCGGTTTCCGCTTGAATGACACCGCCTTTTTGCACCAGGCGGAAGCGGCCATACGCGCCGCCGATTTTCTGTGCGTCCATGCTTACTACGTCTCTATGCCAGAGGTAGAAACGGAAGCGATTAATCTGGTGAAGCAGTACCGGCGCATGTTCCCAGACAAGCTGATTTTTGTAGCGGAGTTCAGCAACCCGGACCCCCAGCAAAAGACGCCGATCATTGACAAAGGCAAACAGGCCAAGCGGTTCTATGAATTGTGCAGCCAGATTCCTGGCGTGGGCGCGGCGTATTACTTTATTATCTCCGGTTCGGGCTGGGATCATCAGGCATTACGGCGGGATGTGGACGGCCGTTCGCTGGGCGTGATTGACCATATGTTGTAGAAGGTGGCAGGTGGCGAGTTGCAGTTAATGACTTGCCACCTGCAATCTCACATACCATATCCAACCAACCCTGAAAAGAAGGAAGCAAAATGAACATCAACATTCTCCCCCTGGATGAAACGAAATTAAAAACACCACCAACCGATGATTTTGGGTTTGGGAATAAATTTAGCAACCGCATGTTTAGCCAGAAGTACACGCCGGATAAAGGCTGGCACGAAGCCACCATTGGGCCATATGCACCGTTTGTGTTGGATCCGGCTACGGCCGTGTTCCACTACGCTCAAGAAATCTTCGAGGGTACCAAGGCATACCGCCGCCCCGATGGCCACATCAACCTGTTCCGCCCCTGGGAAAACATGAAACGGTTCAACAACTCCGCCCGGCGCATGGCGATGACCGCCGTGGACGAAGAAGAACATCTCACAGCCATTATTCGGCTGATTGAACTGGAACAGGAATGGGTGCCCACCTACCCTGGGGCCACGTTGTACATTCGCCCCACCATGATTGCCATTGACCCGACATTGGGCGTCCATGCCAGCAAGAGTTTTCTGCACTATGTGATTGTGGGGCCGGTGGGGCCGTATTTTAAGCAGGGATTCAGCCCGGTGCCGGTTTATATTTCCGACAAGTATCGCCGGGCGGTGCGTGGCGGTGTGGGCGATGCCAAGACGGGCGGCAACTATGCCGCCAGCCTGTTAGTGGGCGAGGAGGCGCAGGCCAAAGGGTATTCGCAGGTGCTGTGGTTAGATGCGATTGAAGGGCGATTTATTGAAGAGGTGGGGGCCATGAATATCTGCTTTGTGTATGAAGGGCGGAAGATTGTAACGCCGCCGCTAACGGGCAGCATTTTGCCCGGCGTAACCCGCAAGTCGGTGCTTGAGTTGGGGCGTGACCTGGGGTATGAAGTGGCCGAAGAGATGATTGACGTGCATGAGATGCTGACAGACATTGAGACGGGCAAAATTACCGAGGTGTTTGGCTGTGGCACGGCAGCGGTCATCGCGCCGGTGGGTAAGTTTGGCTTCGCGGAGAAGGAATATATGATCAACGATTACCAGAGCGGCCCCGTGTCTAAACATTTATATGACGAGTTGACGGGGATTCAGTACGGCCGTGTCCCCGACCGCTTTGGCTGGACATTGACCATTGAAGTGAATTGAAAGTGGGGAGAGGTTGCGGTTTCTATAGAAAGTTGGTCAGAAAGCCAACCGTTACCCACACGGCTGGTTAATAGTAAATTGTAAAGATGGAAACGATACTCCATCAGATCACGGTCGTCCCCTAAACGTGCCAGTTCTTCAATCGAATCGGCTTGTGGCAATGGATTATTTTCAAGAGAGTGCTTGATTATGAATATAATCGCCAGCCACTTGCCGAAAGACACACCAACCAAGTAGAATGTTTAGTCGGCTGATAGCGCCATCATCATACCGGGCCTATTTGTACAAACAGCCACAAAGATTCATTCACAACCGCCCTACTCCATCTATCGCCGCAGACAATTTTAACGGTAGTTCAACGGCAACCCTTTATGATAAATAGCAGATGTAAGCTTTGTTTCATTTGGCAAAAGCCAAACTGACGCTCCTTCATGCATTTGCGAACACATCGCCATCTGTAAGAAGCGCAGATCTCATTTTGCACCATAAAACGCAGCAGTATAAATAATGAGGAAACTAGAATGAATCCCATTACTGGCGCGACGCTGGAACTTAATGATGTCGTTTTCCATACACCGGTGGTTGACACCTTTTGGCCGATTTTGATTTGCCTGCTTGGAGAGTTTCGTGTCCTAAAAGGTGGTCGGCCAATGCCTTTGCCCGGTGGCAAGGCCGAGATACTGCTCCGGCACCTGGGTTTGCAACATGACCAACCCGTGCCGCGTGACCTGCTCCTGGAAGTTGTGTGGCCCGGCCATGCCCCAGACCTCGCCGGTCAGTCACTCAACAGCCTCACGCATAGCCTGCGCAAGCTGTTAAGTGACCAGATTGGCGGCGATACACCTGTGCTGCACGAGGACGGTTATTACCGGCTCAATCAGGCAGCAGGTGTGGGTGTAGATGTGAGCTGTTTTGAAACTCTGGTTAAGTCAGGTGACCAGCACATATTAGCCAAAGATCCCGCGATAGCTATCTCCCTCTACACTCAGGCAGCCCAAATCTACCGGGGCGACCTGTGCGCGGGCACTGACATCAACAGCGTCATGGTTCGTGAACGTCTGCGCGCGCACTTTCTCACGGTACTGGCGCGCCTGGCAGATTACTATTTCTCTGCTGGTGAATACGGCCGTTGCCTGCAATACGCCAATCGCCTCCTGGAAAATGACGCCTGCCGTGAAGACGCCCACCGGCTGGTCATGCGCTGCTACGTGCGTGGGGGGCAGCGCGCTCAAGCTCTACGCCAGTACCACTTATGCGTAGATGTACTTCACACGGAATTCGATGCTGTACCAGAGCAGCAAACCTTGTTGCTCTATGATCAGGTACGGCTAACCCCACACACGGTTTAACCTCGTTTCAGCCACACTTCAGCCAGCTTTCAGTCCAAATTCAGTCTCGTATCAGCCCAAAATCAGTCACGGCCGTTACACTGCCAGCTGCTCCCGATTACGTCAGGGCTGTTGGCGCCTCTTACGGAAAAACCTAATGCACAATCACCTTGCGGATAAGCGCCAGATTACCTTGATTCTGCGGCTGGCAATAGATGCAGATGATCGGTTGATATATGGTGAGATTGTTGATCTGGAGGGAGTAATCATCGGCCGCTTTATTGAATGGGCCAAATTAACAGATGTAATCCAAACCTGCATCACAAACCAGAACAAAGACAATGCGCACCAAAGATCAGACAGTAATAAAACAAACAAACCAAGATAATGTCGTAACAGAGTGACAAAAGGAGGTTTCCATGCCAGTCACACTTACTTATCCCGGCGTTTACATTGAGGAAATACCGAGCGGGGTGCGCACCATTACCGGCGTCGCCACCTCCATTACCGCTTTCATCGGCCGTGCCCGGCGCGGCCCCACCGATGAAGCGGTGGTGATCAACAGTTACGGTGATTTTGAGCGCATCTTTGGCGGCATCTGGGCAGAAAGCAGCCTGGGCTACGCCGTGCGCGACTTTTATCTGAACGGCGGCAGCCAGGCCGTCATCGTCCGTCTCTTTAATGCGGAAACAGGCGATGACGCCACCCCCTCTCTGTCCACATTTGACGCCAGTACCGTTCAGCTAGAAGCAGCCAATGAAGGGAAGTGGGGCGCCTATCTGCGCGCCAGCGTGGACACGGATGTCAGCGAAAGCGCCGCTCTGGCCATGGGGCTGACAACGGCCGACCTCTTCAATCTCACCGTCAGTGATGCTGGCCCCGGCGGCGCGAGCGAGCGTTATGCCAACCTCACCTTTAAGGACAGCCCCCGCCGCATAGACAATGTTCTCAAAGACTCAAAACTGGTGCGCTGGGATCACACTGTCGCCCTCGACCCCACCAATCCGCCAGCTATCGCTGAAGGCGGTGACGACGTAACGGCGGCGGAAAAAGACCTGGCCGACAAGAAAAAAGTGTTAGCTGCGGCTCAGCAGGCTGTACCACCAGTGCAGGCGGACATTGATGCGGCTCAGGCAGATGTTGACGCCGCCAAGACGGCGCTGCAAGCAGCCAGACAAGCCAGACTCGATGCTGTCTCTGATGGCATTTACCTGACCAAAGCCAACTTCACGCCCGCCAACGGCGAGCAAGACAAAAAAGGGATATACGCTCTGGAACAGACCGACCTTTTCAATTTGCTTTGCATTCCTCCCTACCGGAACCCAACCGACACGCTGGACGTAGACGTGACGCTGATGGCTGACGCCGCCGCGTATTGTGAAAAACGGCGGGCCATGCTCATTGTAGACGCGCCTAAGAACTGGAATGACAAGGCGACGGCCGTGACCAAAGTCAAAGACCCCAATGAAGACCACGTGGGCACCCGCAGCAAAAATGCTGCCCTGTTTTTCCCCCGCCTGCGCCAGCCCAATCCCCTGCACGATGATCAGGTAGAAAGTTTTGCCGCCTGTGGCGCTGTTGCCGGCATTTTTGCCCGCACCGACACGCAGCGCGGCGTCTGGAAAGCGCCTGCCGGCCTGGAGGCAACCCTCGTGGGCGTACCGCAACTAAGCATTCCCCTGACGGATGCCGAAAATGGCGAACTCAACCCATTGGGCGTCAACTGTCTGCGGGCCATGCCGGCCGCCGGGCGCGTCGTGTGGGGCGCCCGCACCCTACAAGGAGATGACCGCCTGGCCTCCGAGTGGAAATATGTCCCCGTGCGCCGCCTGGCCCTGTTTATCGAAGAAAGCCTTTACCGGGGCACCCATTGGGTCGTGTTTGAGCCCAATGACGAACCCTTGTGGGGACAAATTCGCCTCAACGTGGGCGCTTTTATGCACAACCTTTTCCGCCAGGGCGCTTTTCAGGGTAGTTCGCCGCGCGAGGCATACTTTGTGAAATGCGACAAGGAAACGACGACCCAGACCGACATCAACCTGGGCATCGTCAACATCATCGTCGGCTTCGCGCCGCTCAAACCGGCCGAATTTGTGGTCATCAAGCTGCAACAGATGGCCGGCCAGATTCAGGCGTAAGGAGGAACTCATGGCTCAGTTTACCGTCAATGCCGCACGGTTCGACCCGTACAAAAATTTCAAATTTCGCATTTTTTGGGTGGGCAACACAACCCCTGTTGCCGGTATTAGCAAAATAAGCGCCTTGAAGCGCACAACCGAAGTCGTCAAACACCGGGAAGGGGGTGACCCCAGCAGCAGCCGCAAATCGCCTGGACGCACCGAGTATGAAGCCATCACCCTGGAACGCGGTGTCACACATGACAAAGAGTTTGAGCAATGGGCCAACAAGGTCTGGAACTACGGCGCCGGCCTGGGCGCGGAAGTGGCGCTCAAGGATTTTCGCAAAGACATTATCATCGAAGTGTATAACGAGGCCGGCCAGTTGGCGCTGCGCTACAAGGTGTATCGCTGTTGGGTCTCCGAATTTCAGTCCCAGGCCGACCTGGACGCCAACGCCAACGCCGTCCTCATTCAGACGCTCAAACTGGAAAACGAAGGCTGGGAACGCGATTATGAAGTAGCCGAACCAGCCGAAGAAACGTTTACCGAACCGGCCTGATCCGTTATTCGTCGTCCGTCACCCGTCGCCGGTAATCGGTCATCCGCCGATTACCGTTCGCCGATTACCGATCACCGGTTATTGAACCATGCGGCCATTATCCACCACACAACTCTTAAGCCTATGGGAACAAGGGCTAACACAACCACTGGCGCAATGGGCGCTGCTCGTTTTAGCTGCCGCCTGCCCGGAAACGCCTGTGGAACTTCTGGGGGAACTGAGCGTCGGCGCGCGCGACGGCCGTATTCTCACCTTGCGCGAGTGGACATTTGGCCCCCACCTGGCCTGCCTGGCAACCTGCCCCGCTTGTGGCGACAAGCTAGAACTCACTTTTCAAGTGGCTGATATTCGGGCAATACCGGCAACAGAGACTGCCGAATATGCGCTGGCACACGAGGGCTATGACGTTCGCTTTCGTTTACCGAATAGCCTGGATGTCACGGCCGTGACCGACGACCGTGACCCCAATGACAACCGGCATTTGCTGTTCCAGCGCTGTCTGATAGACGCCCGGCACGATGGCGTCACCATCACCGCCGCTACTCTGCCTGAACCGGTGGTAGAGGCGATCATCGCCCAGATGGCCACCGCCGACCCCCAGGCCGACGTGCAACTGGCGTTGGATTGCCCGGCCTGCCACCATCACTGGCCGGCCCCTTTTGACATCATTACTTTCTTCTGGACCGAGATCAATACCTGGGCCTACCGGGTATTGCACGAAGTCCACCTTTTAGCTTCGGCCTATGGTTGGTCTGAGGCCGAAATCATCGCCCTGACGCCCTGGCGTCGCCGCTTTTATCTGGAAATGGTTCGCCCATGAGAACGTACACCTATCTTGACAATCTGGTTGCCCGGAGCTTACCCGAAACGGCCGTGATTCAACCCCGGCCCGTTTCGCTGTTTGAACCCTGGCCAGGCACAATTCCCTTTTCTACTCCGGCAATGACAGAAGACCAGACGGCCGTTGCCCAATCCGAACCACACCCACTGCCCCGGCCACAGGCTCAGCCATTCTCACCCGCGCCGTACCCCGCGGAAACGGCCGTGCCGCCTTCAGCAGCCCCGGCAACGGCCGTTCCCCCCGCCCCGGTAAAATCGGCAACCTTACCTGCCCCTGCGTCACAACCCACCGCGACCCACCGGGCTGGCCAACACCATTTACCGAAAGTCGCACCTTCCGACGCCTCGCAACCAACGCTGCCGGTTCAGCCCGCCAACATACCGGTCATACGGCCGTCATCGTCTGCCCCGATCACACCCCGGCCCGCGCCACCCGACCACCCGACAGAACCACGCCCGGCAAGAGAAGTCCATACGACCGTTACCATCAGGGAACAGACTACGAAGTTAACACCCGTCCCCGAAACAGCGGCAAAAACCAAACCCATGCTGGCCGAAGTTGTCCGGGAGCAGCCCATCCAGCCAGCGCCGCCAACGGCCATTCCCGTCCAGACCAAACCATTCACCCCGGCCAGCAACCGGCCGACCAATCACCAACCGGTGGTCACCAAACCCGCAGAACCCACCCCCACCGTCCAGATCACCATTGGCCGGATCGAAGTACGAGCCACACCACCCCCACCTGCCAAAGCAGAGAAAAAACAGCCGTCAGCGCCGATGATGAGCCTGGACGATTATCTGCGCCAGCGTAATGGAGGCCGGCCATGAGCAACTCCTTAGCCATTGCGGCCGTCACTGCCACCCTACGCAGCTTGCTGGATCGGCGTATCAACGCCAGCCCGACCGTAGACCCCAGCAGCGACCCGGCTCTGGCGGGTACAGAAGTTACCGCCCGGCCGCCAGACGAAGCCGCCAACCAGAGTTTTGCCCGGCAGATCAATTTGTTTCTCTATCAGGCCAATCCCAACGCCGCCTGGCGCAACACAGACATGCCCCACCAGACACGCCCAGGCGAGAACGGCCAGCCGCCCCTGCCTCTGACTCTACATTACCTGCTAACCGCCTACGTGCGTGATAACGAAGAGGATGCGGCCTTCATCAGCCACCGGCTGTTGGGCCGAGCTATGAGCATATTGCACGACCATCCGGCGCTGGGTGCGGCCGAAATCCAGAATGCCCTGACCGGCAATGACCTGCATATCCAGGTGGAACGGGTGCGCCTCACGCTTCAACCCCTTTCACTAGAGGAAATATCCAAAATGTGGACAGCGTTCCAGGCGCAGTACCGTCTTTCGGCCGCTTATGAGGTCTCAGTGGTGCTGATTGAAAGTACCCGCGTGGCAAGCGCGCCCTTACCGGTGTTGCGCCGGGGTCAACAAGACGAGGGCGTAACCAGCCAGCCAGACCTGATCCCACCCTATCCCACGCTAACGGCCGTCGCCTTCCCCAACAAACAACCGTCAGCCCGGCTCAATGAATTGCTCACCCTTACCGGTCATCACCTCGATGGCACAAACGTAACGATGCTATTTCGGCATCCGCTACTGGATGAACCCGTGCCTGTACCCCCGGCCGCGGGCGGCACGGCCACCGATCTACAAGTGACCATACCAGACCAACCAGATGATTTCCCCGCCGGCATTTACACGTTGGCCGTTCAGCTCACCCGGCCCGACGAGACGTTTAGCCGCATCAGCAACGAATTGCCGTTTGCCTTGTCGCCACAAATGACCGTGCCCACGGCCGTGCGCAGTGGCAACGAAATCACCTTGACCCTCACCACAAATCCCACAATCCGGCCGGGGCAACGGGTGGCTTTGTTGCTGGGCGCAAACGAGATTGCCGCCCAGCCCCACCCCACGCCTACCAATAATCTAACGTTTGTGGCTGTGGACGATCCACCCGGCAAGTTTGCCACCGGCGCTTCTTTTTTTGTGCGGCTGCGCGTGGATGGCATAGACAGCTTGTTGATTGATTACCAGGCACAGCCGCCTGAGTTTGACCAGGCGCAAAAGGTGACCCTCCCATGACCAGGCTGGAAGAGTGGCAGCAAGGCAACGATGATTACCTGTCGGCGGCGCTGGCCTGGTTACGCCTGCGCCTGCGGGCCATCATCGAACCGCCCCCGGTCGTGGCCACAACGCCGGTCACGACGCCGCTCGACGCCGCCGAACCGAATCCACGCTGGCGATTGCGGCGACCAACAACGGCCGAACCAGAACCCCAAACCGAGACACTGCTGTTACCATCCTCAGCCAGTGGCACAATGGAGGAACAAATCACCCAGGCAGCCGCCACGATGGCGGCGGCGGCCGCCGCCATGGAGCCACCGCCCGCCCTGCTCATTTTGAGTCAACGTTTTGGTCTGTCTGCGTTTGAGTGTGATCTGCTGCTCCTCTGCGCGGCGCTGGAACTGGACACACGCATGGCTGCCCTGTGCGCCCAGGCCCAGGAGGATGCATCGCGGCCGTATCCCACTTTTGCCCTGGCGCTGGCCCTGTTTGACGAACCGGCCTGGGAGGCGCTGTCACCGGAACGGCCGTTGCGCTATTGGCGGCTCATCGAAATCAACCAGCCGGGGGCGCAGCCGCTCACCACCAGCGCCCTACGCGCCGACGAGCGCATCGTCAATTACTTGAAAGGGATGAACTACTTGGATGATCGTCTGACGCCGCTGCTCATGCCTTTTGCGGTGACGGTGGTCGAGGAAGAGATGCCGGTTTCACAGGCTACGGCCGCGCACCTGGTCATACAACACCTGCAACAAGGCGCTTCACCCGTGCAATTGGTGGGGACGGACCCCCTCAGCCAGCAGATGGTGGCCCAGGCAGCGACAGCTGCCTTGGATCTGCACCTGTATCGCCTGCCGGTGGAATTGCTGCCCACGCAAGCGGCCGAACTAGAGATGCTGGCCCGCCTGTGGCAGCGCGAAAGCATCCTGCTCCCCGTGGCTCTTTATCTGGACGCGCAAGATATTGACGGCCCAACCCAGAACGAAGTGCCGACCACACCCACCATTTCCGTGCTGCATCGTTTTCTGGCGCGCAGCCAGGGGCCGTTTTTGTTGGGTACACGGGACGTCCGGCCGGGATTAGGGCCGGTGACAACGGCCGTCGAAGTAGATAAACCAACACCGGCCGAACAGCACGCAATTTGGGCCGACGCTTTAGCCCGTGAGCAGGATGCAGTGAGCGGTGAGCAGGATGTGGTGGAAGGGCCGGCACTGCTGGCCGCCCAGTTCAATTTGAACGGCATCACCATCCATCAGATCATCCACCGTGTCAGGTCCCAAAACAGCACAGACGATGACGAACCCTCCTCACAGGTCACGTATCACGCATCACGCATCATGCAACTTTGGGACGCCAGCCTGCTCACCACCCGTCCGCGGCTGGATGTGCTGGCGCAGCGGCTCGATACCAAAGCCACCTGGGATGACATCGTGCTGCCCAACGAGGAGCTAATCTTGTTACGCCAGATCGCCGATCAGGTGCGGCAGCGCAGCCTGGTCTACGACGAGTGGGGCTTCCGGGCTAAGATGAACCGGGGGCTGGGCATCAACGCCCTCTTTGCCGGGGAGAGCGGTACTGGCAAGACGATGGCGGCCGAGGTCATTGCCAACGAACTGCGGCTAAATCTGTATCGCATAGATTTATCGGCCGTCGTCAGCAAATATATCGGTGAGACGGAGAAAAATCTACGTCGTTTGTTTGACGCTGCCGAAGATGGCGGGGCCATCCTCTTTTTTGACGAAGCCGATGCCCTATTTGGTAAACGCAGCGAGGTGAAAGACAGCCACGACCGCTACGCCAACATTGAGATCAACTACCTGCTTCAGCGCATGGAGTCGTATCGCGGTCTGGCTATCCTGGCTACCAACATGAAAAGCGCCCTGGATAACGCCTTTATGCGCCGCCTGCGTTTCATCGTCAACTTCCCCTTCCCCGGTCCGGGTGAGCGACAGGCGATGTGGGCGAAAGTATTTCCGCTGCAAACACAGGTGGTCAATGACAATCTCCTGGCCGAGGCAGCGCGCCAGGTTGAACAGAGTGAATTGACAAAGGAAGCATTTAAGCAATTAGCACAGGAGAAGGTAGATGTGGCGCGGCTGGCCAGGCTGAACCTGACCGGGGGCAACATTCACAATGTCGCCCTGAACGCCGCTTTCCTGGCGGCCCAGGCCGGCACGCCGGTGACAATGTCTTTGATATTAGCCGCCGCCCGCTCCGAGTTTCGCAAGTTGGGACGGCCGTTGCGGGAGGCAGATTTTCAATGAACGGGATGAACGTGAATCTGCACATTGAGCGACTGGTCTTGGAAGGGCTGACATTGTCGGCGCGGGAAAGGGGAGTATTGGGCACGGCCGTGACGGCCGAACTGACCCGCCTGATCGCCGAAAGCGGCCTGCCGTCCAACATGCCCACCGGGGGCATCGTACCTTCCATCCCGGCCGGCAGCATCCAACTGGGCCACGACAATAACCCCACCCTGTTAGGCCAGCAAATTGCGCAGGCGGTGTACGGAGGGAACGGCCGATGAGTCAGGAAACCATGCAACTACAAACGCACCAGCAAAAAGCAGCCACGCCCACACCTGCGAGCGGTGCCTTGCAGCGCAAATGCGCTTGCGGCAACCACACCGTCGCTGGCGGTGAATGTGCCGAATGTCGTAAAAAGCGGTTGCAACGTAAAGCCACGAACCACACAGAACCGGAAACCGTCCCTC
Source organism: Anaerolineae bacterium (assembly GCA_023382655.1). Taxonomy (GTDB): domain Bacteria; phylum Chloroflexota; class Anaerolineae; order Promineifilales; family Promineifilaceae; genus CAADGU01. Next base: position 19,884 of record JAHDWK010000030.1, read on the forward strand.
CCATCGTCCACGAAGTCTTACGTTCTCCCGGCCAACCTCTTGACCCCGCCACCCGCGCCTTCATGGAGCCTCGTTTCGGCCATGATTTTAGTCGAGTGAGGATGCATACAGATACAAAGGCGGCCGAATCGGCCCAGGCTGTTCAATCTCTAGCCTACACCGTAGGACGAGACATCGTTTTTGGCAACGGGCAATATGCTCCACAATCCAGCCGGGGACAGCGTTTGATGGCCCATGAACTAACGCATGTGATGCAACAACAGCAAGTTAGTGCGCCGGCAATTCAATCTTTGACAGTGGCCCCTGCTAACGACAGTTTTGAGCGAGAAGCAGACGTAACGGCCGACCAGGTGACATCTTTTGGTCCGCTGTCCGGGTCACCCCTACGCCAAAAACAGGCAGTTGTTAGCCGCCAGTTGGAAGACAAAACAATCGGTGCATCGCCGCCCCCTTTGAAACAAAGATCAGGTAGCACGTTGCCCTACCGCGAAGCGACAGAGTTAACCCAATGTATTCGGATTATGGGGGAAGAAAACACTGAGTATTGCCGTCAAGAGGTATTGGATGAAAAACCACAGCCGCGCTGGATAGAAATTGGCCGCGAAGGAGGCGGAGATCAAACATTTATTTCGACAGACACACTGACCTTTACGGCGCAAATGGTAAATCCGCCACCTGGCACAACACCACCTACTCGCTTCAATTGGATGGTTAACGGAGTAAGCCCCAATGCGGGCAATGGCAGGCCACATAGCGCCACGGGCCAGGCTCGTTTTTCATTCAGGCCCAATCCAACCCGCCGCCCCACTTCGGGTTCTAGAGTACCAAATGACCCCATTCAATACCAGGTGGAGGTCATGGCTAGTGGTGGCAGAGGAACGTTCGAGTTGGTACAGGATGAAACAGACATCATTCGTCAGGAATATGTTGACCTGCGAGCCAGAAGCGTCCCCGGCCGAAGTGATATTGCAGTCCCGACTGTAGCTATTTTTAATACCGGCAACTATACCCTCGTTGTAGACGGTGGGCTGGGCAATGCCTTCACTAACACGGAAACGGAGTTTGGGGCACTGACTCCAGCAGGAAATGCCGTCCCGGCGATTTCGGTGTCCAGCGGCTATCGCAACCCGCGGCGCAACGTGGCCGTGGGCAGCGTTTCAGTGAACAGCCGGCATGTACGGGGAACAGCACTTGATTTAACGGTGACCGGGGCAAATGCAACGCTTTGGGCCAGGTTGCGCCGGGCTGGGGCAAACGCTGGCAATACCAGCATCTGTGAAGTGGGGGCCACCCAGGTGCCGTGCAACGATCCAGCTGTTGATCATGTTCACATTCAGTGGTAGGCATAAAGGGTTGAATAGATGAGTACGCACGTAATGCAAAAAGCGAAAACGGCCGTAGCCTCCGTTCCTCCTCTCACCCTGCAACGCCAATGCGCTTGCGGCAACCATACCTCTGCCGGAGGAGAATGTGATGAATGCCGCCAAAAGCGTCTGGAGCTACAACGTCAGGGATTTGGGACGACCAGATCAACCACAATACCCTCTAGCGTCCACGAGGTATTGCGCTCTGCTGGGCAACCCCTCGACCCACCTACCCGTGTTTTCATGGAATCTCGTTTTGGGCACGATTTTAGTCAGGTGAGAGTGCATACAGATGGTCAAGCCACAGATTCGGCCCGGGCGGTGAATGCTCTAGCTTATACGGTGGGACAAAATATTGTTTTTGCAGCCGGGCACTATGACCCAGGAACAAACAGTGGCAATCGCTTATTAGCTCATGAACTGGCTCATGTGATTCAACAGAGCCGCTTTGGGTCGTCCTACCAACCACAACAGATAAGCCCGCCCGATTCGGTTGATGAATATGAGGCAGAAGCTATTAGCAATCAAGTGATGGCTAATGAGGCGGTATCTGTTTCCCAGGCGGCGCCAACATCATCGTTACAACGCAAGATGTTGAATTCGGTGGTAACCGATTTTCAAAAAGGGGCCAAGGCGTGTGTTGTCCATCTACACGGTGAGGAACGCACCGCGTTGGCCGTCGCCAAGGAGATTCGCACCCGGCGCTGCGTAAACCTGGTACACCTCGATACCACGCAACGTAATATTGAATTTGAGATAACTGTAGGTGGTGAAGCACATATTTGTGAGGCCGACCCCAATCGGGTGTTCAGTGCTAAAGGTCGTAACAAAGATGCGTTGATGAACAGCGGCTGCCGCCTGGCAAAAGGTTCTTCTGCTCGTACAGATGATGTCTTTTCCAAAGCGGATAAAACACCTACACCTGGGAAAGCCAGTCGAGCAGATGTCACCGCTGCCGCCGCGACTGAGTTAGAAACGTTTGTCAACGACCAATGGGGTAAAAAAATCAGCCAGTGCCGGGGTGGTAATGGTTCAACGGTACGGAATGGCACATTGCCGGTCCTGGCCCTCCATAACAATGAGTTGAGGAAAGATAAAAGTGGTAAGCCGGTGCCTCTGTTGGACAGTTACAAAGATGTGGCCGAAAAAGGGGCACGATTACCGGCAGACCCGAAAGACCCCAAGAAAAAGATGCCCAACCCCTCGGTGAAAAGAGGCGAAGGAATCAACGACTTCTTCCTGGTGACGGATCCAAAAGATTTTGCAGCGCTGCGCGATACCCGCACGGTCTTTTTGCAGGCGGATCCTGTACCTTCATCCGGGCAGGATGGATCGCTATCGGTAGAGTTGCATGACCAGCGGTTTATTAATGTTGAAAAGGAAGGTAGGAAGCATGACAAATTTGTGAGCAAAGGCGGCAAGTTTACAGGCCCCGATTCCATTTATGCCAAAAATTATGCCATGGCAGCCGAAGCCCTTGACCTTTTTGGAGTGCCAGATGGCCCTTGTGTGGCTGCACCAGTTTCGGGGGCCAGCAAAAGCGGAGCCAACAAAGCAGACACATCCCCGGCCACTACAACACGTAAAGCGACAACGCTGTCAACGGATGAGCCACTTCTTGAAAAGGATGAGCTACCTGCCACTGCACCCAAAGGTTGCCTGCTGTTCAAAAATCAGGCGGAATTGGATGCCCGGCGCGATCACTGGACGAAGAAGATCGGCCGGATGCCTATGTCGGAAATTCTGAATTGGATAGTAGGCGTGGGCCCAGGTCGACAACCGAAAGAAGCTGGTGAGGCGTTGAAGGAGATGCAGGCCCAACGGTCATGCATGATTGAGGCTATGAGAAAAAGCGTGACCGCTCAGGGGTTAAGTGCACCAACAGGAAACATTATCCGGTCAGAAATACGGCCGTTTGCCGGGAAAAAAGGGCAAGAACCCATTTGGAAACGAAAGTTTGACTTTACAGGAGGAAAATTCGGCCACATCTCCGATACAGCGCGGGCGCTATGTACCAGCGATAAACTGATTGATCCCTCTGATACGGAATGGGATCCGGCGAACAAAAAGCATAAAAAATGCTGGTCTGAGAAATTAAGCCCAGAAGAAAAAGAGAAGGAAATTCTGATGACTTCCTCTGCTCCGGGTGTATCGCGTCACCATACGGGCACCGATTTTGATTTTGGTAGAAAAGGCAATGAGAAAGACCTCACCCCTGAAGCGTGGACTGGGAAAGGAGATTTTGCCGACGCTTATCGCTGGTTGACGCCAAACGCCTCCACCTATGGGTTTATGCAACCGTTTGACACTAAAGGTGGTTACGGCAAGGGGTACATGACGGAACGGTGGCACTGGTCATACTATCCGGTAGCGCAAGCACTATTACTATTTGCTAAAGGTCACCGCAAAGAGCTGGATGCCGAACTCAAACGGCACTGGGCTGACCCCACAGGCAAAGCACCGCGTCCGGAGTACAAGTTTATCTGGGACAACTGGGAAAAGTTTATGTTTAACGTAGAGGAGCAGGTTGTCTTCTAAATTTTAGTTTGGCCGTTTCTAAAACAGTAAAGATTGATTGTGACTTATTAAGGGTTGTGGCATGAATCTGGCAATGAAAATGACAACAGCAAATAGAATGGGAAAGGTCGTTTCCACTCCTACACTCCAGCGTCAATGCGACTGTGGCAACCACACGGTTGCTGGGGGTGAGTGCGCCGAGTGCCGGAGGAAAAGGTTGCAACGGACGGCGATGGGTTCCGTGGAAACAACGGCCGTGCCCTCCATCGTCCGCGACGTGCTGCGCGCTCCGGGACGGCCGCTCGACTCCGCCACCCGCGCCTTCATGGAACCCCGCTTCGGCCATGATTTTAGCGGCGTAAGGGTGCATACGGATGGGAAAGCGGCCGAATCAGCACAGTCGGTTAATGCATTGGCCTATACTGTTGGGCAAGATGTAGTCTTCGGCAATGGGCAACATATGCCCGAAACAGACCAGGGGCGCAGACTGATTGCCCATGAACTGACGCATGTGATGCAACAAACAAGGTCAGGTGGGATTCGTCTCGATCGCAAGAAAGTTCCGACCAACTTTGGGGAATTTGAAACAACGAAATTTTTGGAAGCAAACAGCAGGGGCGTAGAAATCATTTTGAAATTTCATCCCGAAGAAAGCAAGGTGAATGCGAAGAAGATTGCGCTTGCCCAGAGCGTCAAAGCCACACACGAAGGTGGGGCTGCCTATGTGCCAAACCCGACGATGGCTAATAGGATGGTGCCAAGCGGGAAGCCTGGTGCGGGATATGTCATTGATGCATCTGGCAAGACCAATAATCCAATTTACTTTGACACAAAAAATCTTGGCCCGACGGAAAACTTAAAAGATACGCCGTCATCTGCCAATACTTCTGCTAATCCGACAGTGCTTGGGGTCAATACTCATTATGAACTAGGGCACTGCTACAAAGCCCGGTCAACGGATGCTGCAAAGAAAAAGCATCCAGCGGGATTATATGATCAGCCCCAGGGCAGGAAGAAAAAGGGCGCTGGTATGATGTTTGAAACGGCCGCGCTTGCAATTGATGGAGCAGATACAGGCAAATATTACGGATCCGTAAAGTGGGGATACAAATTGGAGGGAACGGATGCTGCTCCCACCGTTGCCAAAATAGACATAGATGAAGCTTCGAAAGGAACGCCAACAGCTAACTTCATCGGGCCAGCAAAATTATGGAATGTGGGAAAGACTCAGGGGACACTTAAAGTAATTGCTAACCCCGCCACCGTCTACAAGATGGATGGCTCCACTACGGAAACATTGGCAAAAGATACAAAGATAAAACAACTTGATACCATCGGCGGGGGAACTGAGGCCATGATAAAAGCGGAGGTATTAAATGCCGATGGCACCGGATCAGGCAAACTCATTTTCATCAATGTTTCCGATGTCAAAGATATGGGCGATGGTACGGCTAACAAGAAATTGCCTGTCTGAATAAAGAAATGAAATCATGATCATTCTTGATCACGCTTCAGATGTACGCTGTCGTAGAGCGGGTAAGTGAGCAAAAATGAACGAACTCATCAAGATGCACGCTCAAAAGGCTATGATGTTGCCAACGGTGTTACCGAATAAAAGGTTATTGCAGCGCGCGGCGGTGTATCCATCGCCCGCACGTCAAGTACCCCCGATTGTGCGGGACGTATTACGCTCGTTTGGTAAGCCGCTCGACCCGGCTACCCGCGCCTTCATGGGACCACGTTTCGGCCACGATTTTAGCCAGGTGCGGGTACACACGGACACCCGGGCCGCCAGGAGTGCGCGCGCCATAAATGCGCTGGCTTATACGGTGGGCAATGAGATCGTTTTTGCCGAAAACCAGTATGTGCCGGACACAGGTCACGGCCGTCGCCTCATCGCCCATGAATTAACCCACGTCATCCAGCAAAACCACGCTGGCAGCGGCAGACAGCCCCAAAGCAAACTGGCCATTAACCAGCCCGGCGACGCCTTCGAGCAAGAAGCCGAGACGGCAGCCGCACGTATAGCCACGGGCCAACCTGTAGGACAATCATTTAGTGCTGCGCCATCTACGGTCCAGCGCCAAACGCCGGAAAGCGAGGCTGAAAAGAAGCCGCCAGAGAAGAAGGAAGCGGGCGAAGTGGTAGTTGAAGGTTTGAAAACGGTGGCCGAACAAGCCGCCGACAACAACCCACAGGTGAAGAAAGTCATCATTGAGCCGATTAAGGGAAAACTCAAGGGCGAGTGGAATCGTCTGGGGACTGGCGAGAAAACGGCCGTAATCGGTCTGGGTGCAGGGACGCTGGGCATGGCTGGCGGCGCCATGCTGTCTGACCCTGGCGGTCGTAAACAACTAGAAGGGGTTAACCTGGCCGCACCTTTTACCTTGATCCCTTACATGCCGCTCAGTAGCTTCAAATATACGCTGCCCAGCGGCGATAGCCCAGACAAACGCCTGTTTAAGTTCGAGACCAGCTTCAAGGCCGATGACTTGATCAACATTCGCACTGAACGCCGTGGATTACCCAAGATGTCTGTGGGGGTCAATTTGCAGTGGGGCTACGACCCGGCTACCGAACGGTTGGCTGTGCGGGGCGGCGATGCCAGCCTGGGACTGGTACCAGGCCTATCACTCTCAGCCGGGGCGTATAAGGATGTGTTACGGCCGTCGCCGACATTCATCGGGCCGGAAGGTCAGATGACCCAAAGCAAGAAGAGCATTCCTGAATTTGACAAACCGCAGCCTATCCCTGATGTGCGCATTATGCTCACGGTTGATCTATTGAAATTCAAGCCAAGCGATCTGGCGCGGCAAATTCAAAATTTCTTTTGATTGACATGAGGATTTCAGATCGAAATGAACAGACAGCAGGTTACAGAGCATAAAGCCGTTATCCCTGCAAGTAATTTGAGACAGGCAGGTAAATTGCAGCGCAAATGCGCCTGCGGCCAACACACGGTTGCCGGAGGTGAGTGTGCTGAGTGCCGTAGGAAAAGGTTGCAACGCAAGGCAGTGGATTATGGAGAAGAAACGGCCGTGCCGCCTATTGTTCACGAGGTGTTACGCTCTCCTGGACGGCCGCTCGACTTCGCCACGCGCGCCTTTATGGAGCCCCGTTTTGCTCACGATTTTAGCCAGGTGAGGGTCCATACGGATGGGAAAGCGGCCGAGTCGGCGCGGGCGGTGAAAGCGCTGGCGTATACGGTGGGAAGAGATGTGGTGTTTGGGCTAGGGCAGTACCAGCCTGCCACAAACGCGGGGCAGAAACTGTTGGCGCATGAGTTAGCGCATGTCGTGCAGCAGGGCGGAGTACGCGGCACAGCGATGCGTATTGGTTCGCAGGATGATCCCGCTGAGCTTAAGGCCCAGTCCGCATCCGAGCGTGCTCTACAGCGAGGTGATTCTTCGCTTGCTGGCGCAACATGGTCAGCATACGGCACGGCACAACGGCAGTCAACAGAGGATGAAGACGAGGGCGATGAACGCCACCAGATTTCAGTTGTCACCGAAGGCCAGACACCTATCCTTAGGCGACAGAGTCCTGATATTCCGCCACCACCACCTGCCTATCCTCACTTCTCCCAAATCTTCTTTGGCGATGTAGCCGCCAAGATCGGTGAATTGGAGCTAACCTGCGATGATCGTCGAGAACGTGGCTTCTGGATTTTCTGGAACTTGCGCACGAAAGTTGCTGCTCCTGGGGAAATCTCGATGGGTGATATAGCCCCAAAGGAGTGTGGGAAATCAGCAAGTATTGAATTGGGTCCGATGCCACGTGATCACGGAGATATTGTGGTCGCTGGCTGGTTCCACAACCATCCTCCACTTTGGCCGGGGTGTACACAGATCGAAGTTGGGGCTAGCAAACGAGATAAAGACACTTCGTCCCGACTCAAACTGCCCGGGCTGGTGCAAGACTTTGCGAAGCCGGGACCGAACACGAGTTGCAAAGACCGACCGCGCAGCACGTTCTTCTTTGGGCCTCCGCGGAGAGAGGCATGATGTATTACACTCATTTTAAATCGCTTTGCCCTGTCAACGGGCCGCACTGACATCCATACAGTACACACCGACGCCACGCGAAGGACAGCGTTGGGTGAACTTGAGGTTAGGTATGCTATGAGTCATCTTACACCATTGAACGTTCAAAGCACTGAGCGCATAAGCGATATGGACTTGCCGAAAGGGTTCTTGCAGCGCAAATGTGCTTGTGGTAACCACACAGTAGCCGGTGGCGAATGCGCGGAGTGTGCGAAGAAAAAAAGCGAGCTACAGCGGGAGTTTGCCATTGGCGTGAGTAATGACTCGCTAGAACGAGAAGCCAACCGGGTTGCCGATCGGGTGATGGCAACGCAAACGCATTCCACCGTTAACGGCGCATCACCGCATATCCAACGTTACATGGGGCAAGCGACTCCGGGTACCGAAACCGCGCCCGCCAGGGTGGGCCGTGTCCTTGCCCGTCCAGCCAGACCACTGAAACCCGTGCTGCACCAGGACATTAACCAGCACTTCGGCCACGACTTTTCGCAGGTGCGGGTACATTTTGATACGGCCGCCCCACAAGCGGCACGGGACGTAAATGCCTATGCCTACACCATAGGAGACAATGTTGTGTCTGGCGCGGGCCGATTCGCGTCAGGGGCGCACGAAGGACGGCACTTGATTGCCCATGAGTTGGCACATGTGGTACAGCAGTCAGGCTCAGATGGGATACGTTTTGCTCAAAACAACAAAAAAGGTGGTCTGCTCCCTCTTTCCACACCGTTGGTGCAGCAGCAAGGAACGGACAATCATTATGGATTTTCCAGAGAGGCTCGTGCCATGACCGGCGAGCCAGGGTCGGACTTCACCACTATTATGCCGGGGCAGGCTAAAGATGCCATATCGACCTGGGGAGAGATGCCCGGCTCACCGAGTGCGTGCGTGGAGCAATCTAGCATTCCTCATAGCCGAAGTGGGATCATACGCACATCGACTGGGTCGGTCACTGAAGACTTTGAGGTGCAGGTGCAATGGTCCAGCGCCAAGCATCGTGGAGAGTCATCATATTGCGCGGCGGAGTGTGGAGAGTACCACCAGTTTATCAAAGGCTATATGAGAACATCCCCGAACAAGGACGGTAGCGGCCTCACGGATATATCCGGGAAGATCTTCGGCGGAAAACCGTTGGAGCAAAATGTATTCCAGGAGGACGGGCTGGACAACAACCCCAGGGCACGCTATGGGCACCGCAATGAGAAACAGACGATGAACGAGAAATACGAACCCGATCGAGCGACGGGTACCAAGTACGTCGGCAAGGATTCCCCAGGCGTGCATATCGGCACGTTCGCCGATTTCGACCTGACGTTTGTCGGGAAGCTGGTCGACACATGCAACGGCACCGAGACCGTATCCGCTCCATGGCGAGTATTTTATCGAGGGGTAATCAGGCCCTAAAGGGGAATGTAATGAAAAACGTTTACAACAAAAGGGTAAGTCAAAGGAGTTTGAAAATTCAAGGAGTAATTGAGTTGGGTTGCAAATGGGTTCGTATCCATCGTTTTCAGGACGCATGTAACGAATTTGGATATCAAGAAACAGTTAAATTTTAAGGAAATAACCCCATGCCCAGAACACCCCGTATCTGTTCGTCTGGCGACGACGTCAAGTTCCTGCAAGCACAGCTGAACTCGCAGCCATTGCCAACCCTTGATGAGGGTCAATTCGGAAGAAGACATAGGCCTGCGCGTAAGAATCCAGCTCAAAAAGTTCAATGCAAATTCAGGGCAGCAATGAGAACAATGTACACAAACAAGAGACGCAAACTATGAGTACATTTCCCGGCTCTCCCCGCTTGCTCAAAGGCGGCATCGTGCTGATAGACCCCGTTACGGGCGCAGTGCAGCGCATTATCACCCTGCAATATAACCCGGATACGCTCACCCGCAGCCTCCAGATTAAAGGTGTTGGCGGCGAAAGCGGCGACCGCTCGGAGGCACTACGGCTGAAGGGACCGCCGGCCGAAACCATCAAACTAGACGCCGAAATTGACCTCATTGACCAGATAAGCCAGGCGGTCCTCGACGAAACAACCACCACGCCGGGCATTCATCCCCAATTGGCGGCGCTGGAAACCATTGTCTATCCCTTAAGCAGCCAGCTTCAGGCCAATAACAGTCTGGCGTCGGCTGGCACATTGGAAATTGCGCCAATGGAAGCGCCGCTCACTCTCTTTATCTTTGGTAAAGCGCGCATCCTGCCGGTGCGGCTGACCGAGTTTAGCATTACTGAGGAGGCGTTTGACGTGGCCCTGAATCCTATTCGCGCCAAAGTTAGCCTGGGGATGCGCGTTCTGAACGTGGATGACCTGGGCTTTAACCACAAAGGGGGTAGTCTGTTTATGCGCTACCTGCAAGAGAAAGAGCAATTAGCCAAATCAAGCGCCGGCGGTTCGTTCGGCGCCCTGGGTATTGGAGGTATTCCATGATTGATCCTGAACAGCACTTACAGTCGCTTTTGCAGCGTAGTGGGCTAAAGCTCACACCGTTCCCGCCAACCAGCCGTTACTATGGCCTGGAACTGGCAGTTTTGGAGCATGACAACGGCCGTCCCCTCATCTACCTGCGCCGTCGTTTTGTGCCGGGGCCGGAACGGTTTGCCCTGCTGCAAGAACACGAAGTGGCAGAGGGGGAACGGCTGGATAACATCACCGCCCATTATCTGGGCGATCCGGAGCAGTTCTGGCGCGTATGTGATGCCAATACCGCCATGCACCCGGAAGAGCTAACAGAGACAATTGGCCGTCGCCTGCGCATTACCTTGCCCGAAGGCATACCGGGGATGCCCAATGCTTAAGGGAATTCACCTGACGCTGCTGATTGGGCCGGCCGTCCCCCTGCCCGCACCACAGATAGTGGTGGAATCGCTGACGGCCGTACAAGTCAATAGCGATAAAGAGCGCAGCGGCTTCCAACTCACTTTCAGCGTGGGCAAAAATTCTCCTTTGTTGACGACTATGCTGCCCGCCGGTTACTTCGACCCCATCATTACCCGTGTCATTATTGTCGTCACGCTGGGTGGTATGCCTAACGTATTGATGGACGGCATCATCACGCGCCAGGAACTGGCCCCCAGTAACGAACCGGGGCAATCCACCCTGACCGTCACCGGCGAGGATTTGAGCGTCTTGATGGACATCGTCGAAATGCCGTTCATGCGCTATCCGGCCCAGCCCGTAAGTGTGCGTATATTGGCGATCCTGACAAAGTATCTGGTCTTTGGCATTGTTCCCATCGTGCTCCCCGAAATTCCCCCAGAGATTTCAATTCCGATAAAAGAGATTCCCACGCAGACCGGTACCGATCTGGCTTACATCCGGTCGCTCAGTTACCAGACAGGCTACATTTTTTATGTCGAGCCGGGACCAGCCCCCGGCGTCAGCATCGCTTATTTTGGGCCGGACATTCGCCTGCCCGTCCCGCAACCGGCATTGAACGTAAACATGGACGCCCATACAAATGTGGAATCGCTCAGTCTCAGCCTGGACGGCCTGGCCAAGAAAATCATGGTTTATATGATTTACGATCCTGCAACGGAGAAAATCCCGATCCCTATTCCGGTACCTAATCTCAGCATACTGCGTCCCCCTTTAGGCGCGCGCCTCACACCGCCAGCCAAAGTCGAATTCCCCGGTTATGGCTCTAACCGCTCGCCACTGAAAGCAGCCAACGAGATATTGGGGATGACGTTTCGCGCCGCGGATGCGATTAGCGGGTCTGGAACACTTGACGTATTGCGCTACGGCCGTGTCCTGCGTTCACGACAACTGGTAGGCGTGCGTGGAGTGGGGATGGCCTACGACGGGATGTATTACGTCAACAGCGTAACGCACAATATCAAACGTGGCGAATATAAACAAAACTTCAGCCTATCCAGAGATGGTCTGATTTCTTTGACGCCCAGGGTTTTGCCATGAGTGAAACAAACAATACACAGAAATTTTACGGCAAATATCGCGGCACAGTGGTCAACAATGTCGATCCGATGTTTATGGGACGCTTGTTAGTGATCGTGCCCGATGTGTTAGGTCCTGTGCCCTCCAGTTGGGCTGTACCTTGTGTGCCCCTGGCCGGCCCCACCGGCCCACCCATGGGCGTATATATGGTGCCGCCTATTGGGGCAGGTGTATGGGTGGAATTTGAGCAAGGCGACCCCAACTACCCCATTTGGGTTGGTTGTCGTTGGGGATTGCCGTCCGATGTTCCCCTGGCAGCGCTGGCCGGTAATCCCGCTGACCCCAGCATCGTCCTCCAGACGTTGTTGCAGCAGGCAATTATTGTCAGCGACATGCCGCCTGTGCCGCCGCCCCCGGTGATGCCGCCGGTGCCCACGACGGGGGGCATTATTCTACGCAGCACCACAGGCGCTTATATTGTGGTAAATGATGCCGGCATTTTTATCAGCAATGGTAAAGGAGCTTCGATTGAAATGTTAGGCCCAACGGTCATGATTAACAAAGTGGCCCTGGTGGTGACGTAATATGCCTGGTTTTCTGGTTCACGTTGGGGCGCAGGTGTTGTGTTCACACGCGGGGCAGGCCCAACCTACCGTGCCCAATCCGCGGGTGACGGTGAGCGGGCAGCCAACCGTCACGGTAACGTCGCCATATGTGGTAGCTGGCTGCACGCTGCCGCCACCACCAGCGGCAAATGGCCCATGTGTCACCGCCCAATTTGTCACGGCCGCTACCCGCATTACCTCCAATGGACAACCGTTATTGCTGCTGGATAGCCAGGCCATTTGCGCGCCCACTGGGACGCCCCTACTGATTGTGGTGACTCAACCACGGGTTACAGGAATGTGAGCGATGATACAGATTGATTTTCCTTTTCACATAGACGGCCGTCACCGCACCGCCCTCACCGGCGAAGACGACCATATCCGCGATATGATCGAGCAGTTTCTCTTCACCAACCCCGGTGAACGGGTCAACCGGCCCGACTTTGGCAGCGGGTTGCTCCAACTGATCTTTGCGCCTAACAGTCCGGAACTGGCTGCCGCCTTGCAATTCACCATTCAGGCCGGGCTGCAACGCTGGCTGGGCGACCTGATCGAAATGCAGGCGCTGGAAGTAACCAGCGAAGACTCAACTCTGCGCGTGTTGGTGCAATACGTGGTGCGGCGCACCGGCGAGCAGCGTACCGCCAGTTTTGAACGGAGTGGACCATGATGAACGAATTGACCTTAACTTGCCAGGGTGAACAACGCCGTCATGCCGTCCGCCGGGCAGACTTCAATGGGTTGGATTACCTGGAAGTCAGCGAAGACCAGCGCCGGCTGACGCTCTTTTTCCTGGGCCAAATCCCGGCCGACCTCACCCCCGCCCACTTTCAAATCAGTGGCGGTCGTCGCATCACCAACATACAAGTAGTGGCGCTGGATCTGTGCGATCAACCAGACCCGACGGTAGATGACTGCCTGATCCTTTCGGTAGACCGGCCCGGTGATTTTTCCACCTACCGGCTGTGTGTGGTGGAACTGGGCGAAGACGGCCGTCCCACCGGCCGCCCCTACCCCAACTTTGACCCCCGCTACGCCTGCCTGGAGTTCAGTTTCAAGATCAACTGCCCCAGCGACCTGGACTGCCATCAGGTCGATAGCTGCCCGCCAGAACCGGTCATCGAACCAGAGATTAATTACTTGGCCAAAGATTACGCCAGCTTCCGCCAGCTCATCCTGGATCGACTGGCGCTGCTCATGCCCGACTGGCAAGAACGCCACGTACCTGACCTGGGCATCGCCCTGGTGGAACTGCTGGCCTACACCGGCGACTATCTCAGCTACTATCAAGACGCCGTAGCCACCGAAGCGTACCTGGACACCGCCCGCCGCCGCATCTCCGTGCGCCGCCATGCCCGCCTGGTAGATTACCCTATGCACGAAGGCTGCAACGCCCGCGCCTGGCTTTACCTGGAAGTGGACGGCCACCCCCAGCTAGACCCGGACGATGTACTGTTTAGCACCGGTCTGGCCGAAGCGCGCGCATTGGACAGCCCCATCATCGCCTGGGACGACCTGCGTCCCATTCCCTCCGGCGCGTATGAATTGTTTGCCCCCCTGGTTCCCCGCGTCCCCCGCCGTTATCGGGCCGCGCGGCTGCACCAGCGCTGGCGCATTGAGCCGGTGGATGACCCCACGCCGCCTATCCTACTTTACGAGAATCACAACCGCATCCATTTTTATACCTGGGGCGATCAGGATTGCTGCCTGCCGCAAGGGGCGACGTCGGCTACGCTATATGACGGCCGTGCCATCGAAGTTGAACCGGAAATAGACGTGAAACAAACGGCAAAGCCGCGCAAAGGACGGGGCAAGGCGGCTGAAGAGCCGGCGGCTGAGGAGCCGGCGGCCAAAGAGATCATCTACCAGCGCGACCTGGACGCTCTGAAACCGGGCGACTTCCTCCTGTTTGAGGAGGTCATCGGCCCCAAGACGGGCAACCCGGCCGACGCTGACCCCCATCACCGCCACGTGGTACGCCTGAAAACGCTAGAGCGCACGGTAGACGAACTGTACCAACAGCCTCTATTGGAGATCACCTGGGAAGAAGCAGACGCGCTGCCCTTTCCGCTCTGCATTTCTACTCCGGGCCGCCCGCCAGATTGCCAGCCCCAGCCCAACATCAGCGTGGCGCGGGGCAATATCATTCTGGTGGATCACGGCCGTCCCACAGCCAACGAAGACCTGGGCTGCGTCCCCCTACAAACGACCACGGCCGATTGTGAATGTGGTCGTCTATCTGATGTGCAATACATTTCTGGCCGTTTTCGTCCCCACTTGCACCGTGGCCCTCTCGTTTTCAACCAGCCGCTCCCGGCCAATGGCCCGGCTACCGCTCTGTTGCGCCAGGAACCGCACCAGGCGACGCCGGCCATCCTTCTGGTCAGTTTTGCCGACCCGGTCTGTGAGGATGATCACACAGATGTAGACCAGTTATCGGCCAACCTGTGGGCAGCCCAACCCGATTTACTCCACAGCGCCGCCAACAGTTGGCACTTTGTCGCCGAAGTGGCGGAAGATGGCCGGGCCACCCTGCGCTTTGGCGATGGTGAACTGGGGCGGCAGCCCGCCGCCAATAACCGTTTCCTGGCTACCTATCGCATCGGCAGCGGCCCGGCCGGCAATGTGGGCGTCGAGGCCATCAGCCACCTGGTCTACCGCCAGATCAAAGTGGATGGCATTCGCCTGGTGCGCAACCCCTTACCAGCCCACGGCGGCGTCGCCCCCGAACCACTCAACGAGGTTAAATTGTTTGCCCCCCATGCCTTTCGCCAACGGCTGGAGCGGGCGATTACGGCCGAGGATTACGCCGCCATCGTCATGCGCGATTTTCCCCAGGTGCAGCGCGCCGCCGCCACCTTGCGCTGGACCGGCGGCTGGTACGAAGTGCTGGTCGCCGTAGACGCACGCGGCCAGGCGCAAGCCGAGCCATCGCTGCTGGACAAGATCGCCAGCCATCTGCACCGTTACCGGCGCATCGGCCACGAGGTAGTGGTGCAGTGGGCGCAGCAGGTGTCGCTGGAAATTACCCTCCATGTCTGCATCTTGCCCAATTACCTGCGCGGCCATGTCAAGGCTGCTTTGCTTGACCGCTTCGGCCGGCGGCAGGGCCACGGCCGTCCCGGTTTTTTCCACCCCGACAACCTCAGCTTCGGCGAAGGTATCACCCTGAGCAGCCTGGTGGCGGCAGCCCAGGCGGTGCCCGGCGTGGAAGGCGTTACTGTAAAAACGTTGCAGCGGTTGGGTGAGCCATCCCGGCAGGCGATTGAAGATGGAGTTTTGCCGCTTGGCCCGCTGGAAGTGGCCCGGCTGGATAATGATCCGAACGTGCCGGAAAACGGCCGTCTGACCCTGGAATTGGAAGGTGGACGATGAACGAAACACACCTGAACCACGACTGCGGCTGTTGTGAAGGCGTGGCCCAATTGACCCCCCTACCCACAGCCAACCGGCCCGGACTGGATACGTTGGTGTATCGTGTGGGCACACACAGCAGCTTTTTGGAAACCATGATTGCCCGTCTCTCCAGCCTGGCCCTAGAACTGCCAGCCGAGGAGCAGAGTGACGAAAAGCAAACCTTCTATCCGCTGCAAGACCTGACCACCCGTCAGACCAGCGACCCGGCCATTGCCATGCTGGATGGTTGGGCGACCGTAGCCGACGTACTCACCTTTTACCAGGAGCGTATCGCCAACGAGGGCTATCTGCGCACCGCCACCGAGCGCCATTCCATCCTGGAACTGGCCCGGCTCATTGGCTACAAACTACGCCCCGGCGTGGCCGCCAGCGTCTACCTGGCTTTCACCCTGGACGACGGTTATCAGGTAACGATCCCGGCGGGCAACCGTGCCCAAAGCATTCCTGGCCCTGGCGAACTGCCCCAGTTTTTTGAAACGGCCGAACCGCTGCCCGCCCGCGCTGCCTGGAACGAACTGAAACCACGCCAGGAGCGACTGTCTCTGATAACGGCCGATACCAGCCAGCTTTACTTCGAGGGTATCAGCCTTAATCTGAAACCCAATGACCCGCTGCTGTTTGTCTATGGCGCCGGAGACGGCGAGCAAGAAATCCGCCGCGTGGAAAGCGTGGAAGTGCAGGCTGCGGCCAACCGCACCCTGGTCAATTTACAGCCTATTTCCCTGGTGCCGGAAATTGTTCAGACCATGCAGGCGATATTGGATCGTTATCGTGATCTGGCCGCTTTTGGCATTGACCCCGAACGAGAGATGGCTGGCCGTGTCCTGGGTATGCTGGATGATCTGCAACAGACAATTACCACACCGCACACAGCGGCCAGTCTGACAACGAGTCTGGCAACCGTACTGCCAGATTTACGGGAAGAGGAAGCTATCGCCCTGGAAGGCGCTTATAGCCGCCTGTCACCCTGGGTGGGTGGGCTGGTAGCAGAGTTAACGGCCGTTGAACGACAATTAACAGTCGGGCTATTGGCCGAAGCCACCATGCCGGTTGCCGCACTATCTGCCGTTGCCGGACGAGATGGCAAAAAGCCACCGGCGCTGCTGGCGCTCAATGGGCTGCTGACCGCTCTGAAAAAACCGGCCTCCATTCCCCCGGCCAATAACTTGCGTCTACCCCGCGATCCCGCCGCAATTTATGCCGCCAATGCGGACATGGGGGCAAAATTATTGACGACGCTGCAACCAGCTTTACGGCCGCATCTCTACAACGCCTGGCAGAATCAATCCCTCACCTTGCCGCAACCGGTGGCTATTTACGCTTTGCGCACCCATGCGGCTATTTTCGGCCACAACGCCCCTGCCGTTGAGGAAACGTTCGACCTGCAAGCTGCCCTCGTGGCTAGCGATGACGACGATGGGGACTGGCGACTAAACACCGAAGTGGGCCTTCCAGGTGGCGGTGGCAGTGATGAGCGCGTCATTCGAGAAGGGGAAGAATTTAAACTAACCTTGCCAGATGATACGATAACAATAACGATCATCACGTTGGATACAGACGGCCGTTTTCTGGGCGCGTTTGAGTTTAATTTCCAGTTTGAAAAACGTTTCCTCACCGTTAACATGAAACTGGAGCGCGGCCAGACCCCGGAAATTCAGGTGTTTAGCAGTGGTGGCAAACATACCGTTACGGTGACGGATAACCGCGTGCAAAGCGACATACCCTTTGTGCAAATTGGCGTCGCCGGGCAGATAAAACGAGACGCCACAGCGTTAACGGAAACAGAAGTTACCACTGAAGTCTGGTTGGACACGGCTTATGAAAAAATTGTGCCGGATAGCTGGGTGGCGCTGGAACGGCCGTACCCCGCTGGCGACCAGATTCCACAAACGGTCATTACCCGCATCGTCCAGGTTAGCGAAGGCTCACGCGCCGATTACGGCTTGAGTGGCATCAAAAGCACTCATCTAACCTTGGATGAACCCTGGCTAGACCCGGTTACGGATACGTTTGAGGTCATCCGGCGCACGGCCGTCTATACTCAAATGGAATCGATCAATCTGTTACCCGCCCCTCTTGACCCGGTGGTCGAAGCAATTTGCGGTGACGAAATTGAACTGGATGGCCTGTATGATGGGCTGGAAGCGGGGCGCTGGCTGATCATCAGCGGCGAACGCACCGACGTGAAACCGGAAATGCAGGAACCCGCCAATGCCAGAGACGGCGATGCAGACACGGCCGTACACCTGCCCGGCATCCCGGCCACAGAACTGGTGATGTTGGCTGGAGTGACACAGGATTACAACCCGGCTGTGCCCGGTGAAACCATCCATACCCGGCTGCAACTGGCTAACAACCTGGCCTACTGTTACAAACGGGATACCGTCACCATTTACGGCAACGTGGCCAAGGCCACCCACGGCGAGACGCGCCAGGAGGTGTTGGGCAGTGGTGATGGCAGTAAGCCATTCCAGCGCTTTACCCTCAAGCAGCCACCGGTCACCTTTGTCTCGGCCGCTACGCCCAGCGGCGTGGCCAGCAGCCTGGTGGTGCGCGTCAACGACATCAAATGGCACGAAGCAGAGCATCTAGTTGGGCTGGAACCGGCCGATCGCCAGTTCACCACGCAAACGGATGACGAAGAGAAGATGACGGTGATTTTTGGCGACGGCCGTTACGGAGCGCGCCTGCCCACCGGCAGCGAAAACGTCAAGGCGGTGTATCGCAACGGCATTGGCCAGATGGGCAACGTGGCCGCCGGGCAAATCAGCCTGTTGGTGACACGGCCGTTGGGCGTAAAGGGCGTCATCAACCCTCTGCCCGCCACCGGTGGCGCGGATCGGGATGACCGCGATCAGGCGCGTTCCAATGCACCCACCGCTGTGACGGCCCTGGATCGGCTGGTGTCCGTATCGGATTATGCCGACTTTGCCCGCACCTTTGCCGGGATTGGCAAGGCGAGTGCGGTGCGGTTGGCGGACGGCCGTCGTCAGGTTGTCCACCTGACCATTGCCGGGGCCGGCGACATCCCCATAGACAAAAATAGTGACCTGTACCGCAACCTGGGCCAGGCTGTGCACCGGTTCGGTGATCCCCACCAACCTGTGCAAATAGACATCTACCGGCGCAAGCTGCTCATCCTCAGTGGTAAAGTGCGATTGCTGCCTGATTACCTGTGGGAAGCGGTTGCACCCCAGATTCAGGCGGCTTTGCGCGATACCTTCAGTTTTGATCGCCGCCATCTGGGGCAGCATGTGGTATTGAGCGAGGTGATCAGCGTTATCCAGGCCGTGCGCGGCGTTGCTTACGTAGACGTTGATATTTTGGACGCTATCCCCGAAGATGCCAGCCTGGAAGAATTGACAAACCTGGCAGAAACCTTGAGTCTACGATCACGCATTGTGGCCCATATGGCCCGCATCAACCCATCAGCGACAGACCCGGATGAGCATATCCAACCGGCCGAACTGATTTACCTCAGCCCGGACGTGCCGGATACGCTGATCCTGACGGAGTTGTCCCATGACTAAAAATCCCGACCGTCTTTACGAATTGCTGCCCGTCATTTATCGCCAGCGCGATGTGACCCAGGGCTACCCGTTGCAGGCGCTGCTGCGCGTCATAGCCGAGCAGGTGAATGTGGTGGAGGCAGACATGGACCAGCTGTATGAAAACTGGTTCATTGAGACCTGCCAGGATTGGGTAGTGCCCTACATTGGCGACCTGATCGGCTACCAACCGGTGCATGAAGCGGGTGAACCCGGCGCTATACACATAATGGCAGACGGCCGTCGTCAGAAAATCCTCATCCCGCGCCAGGAAGTGGCTAACACAATCCGTTATCGGCGGCGCAAAGGGACACTGGCACTGCTGGAACTGCTGGCGCACGACGTAGCCGGTTGGCCGGCGCGCGCGGTGGAGTTTTACCGGCTGCTGGGCCGGACGCAGAGGTTGAACCATTTTCGATTGGCACACGGCCGTACCGCCGACCTGCGCCTGGGTGAGGCTCTTGACCTGCTGGGCACGCCTTTTACCGAACTGGCGCACACGGTAGATGTACGCCGCATCAACTCGCCTCGCCGTAGTGGTCGGGCTACCATCAATGGCGTTGGTCTTTTTGTCTGGCGGCTGAAAAGCTATTCCGTCACGGAAACGCCCGCCTACTGCCTGGAACAGGTGGGGCCACATGTTTACACCTTCAGTGCGTTGGGCAACGACACTCCCCTCTACAATCGGCCGCAGCCGGAGCCAGAGCCAACGCACATTGCCGAGCCGTTGAACCTGCCCATTCCGATCCGGCGACGGCCGTTTGCCGAACGGGTAGAACATGACGGCAAAACGGTTACGCAGGCTTCGGCCGATTATTACGGTGCGGGCAAAAGCCTGTTGATCTGGGCGACAGACTGGCCGCGCAAAGGGGCAGAACAACCGCTCAAAAACAGCCAGATTATCCCCGCCGACCTGAGCGACTGGCAATACACTGTGCCACGCAACTTCATCGCCGTTGATCCTGAACTGGGGCGTATCCTCTTTCCGGCCAACCAGTTGCCGAAACAGGGCGTCCGCGTCAGTTACCACTACGCCTTTAGCGCCGACATGGGCGGCGGCGAATATCCACGCACCCTGTCACAGCCGGCAGGCGCTGTTCTTTACCAGGTGCATGGCAAGGATGAACTGCAAAAAGCATTGGCCGCCTGGGATGAACACAACCCGGCGGCGTTTGACCAGCAGCCGGAACAGGCGGTGATTGAGATTATGGACAGCGGTGTCTACACCTTGCCCATTCGCATTCACCTGAAAGCGGAACATGATTTGCAACTGCGGGCGGCCAACGGAACGCGCCCCGTTATCCGCCTGCTGGATTATATGGCCGACCGGCCCGACGCTTTTACGGTGACGGGTGAGGCTGGCAGCCGGTTTACGCTGGATGGGCTGCTGATCAACGGCCGTAGCCTGCAAATCCTCGGCCCCGAAATTGACCCGGAAGCGCCGCCCGATGCCCATCCCCCTGAAGATTTGTGCCGCCTCACCATTCGTCACACGACCCTGGTGCCCGGCTGGATGCTGGATAACAACTGCGAACCCCGACGGCCGAACGAACCCAGCCTTGAACTGATCAACACGGGCGCGCACGTCCATATTGAACGCAGCATTGTGGGCACCATCCAGGTAACGGCCGACCAGGTGCGCACCGACCCCATCACCATTCACCTGAGCGACAGCATTCTGGACGCCACCGGCAACGATTGTGACAGCCCGGCCTGCGAGGCGTTAGGCGCGCCGGGCTGGCCGCTGGCCCACGCGATGCTGACCATTGAGCGCAGCACCGTCTTTGGCAAGATATTCGTCCACGCCATTGACCTGGCCGAAAACAGTATCTTCATGGGGCGGGTGCGGGTGGGCCGTCGCCAGCGCGGTTGTATGCGCTTCTGCTACGTCGCCCCCCATTCGCGCACACCCCGTCGCTACCAGTGCCAGCCTGATATGGTCGAGCAAGTCGTCGCGGCAGAGATACCGGAAGGGGCGGAACAAGACCAGGCCAGAGAGCGGCAAGCGCTGCGGGTGCGGCCCCAATTCAACAGCACCCGTTACGGCACACCCACTTACTGCCAGTTGGCGCTGACCTGCGCCCCCGAAATCCGGCGCGGCGCGGACGATGAATCAGAGATGGGCGTTTTTCACGATTTGTATCAACCCCAGCGGGAAGCAAACCTGCGTGCCCGTCTGGACGAATTTACCCCGGCAGGAATGGACGCCGGTATTATTTTTGCGAGCTAACCAGTTGTAAGACGATTTGGCAAATCGTCCTACCGTTCTGTAGGAGGACACCATGAAAGGGGACTTTACCCGTAACACCTTTGACCCGACCAAACAATTTACGCGCGTTCTGATGCAGCAAGGGCGTGTGCAGTTGGATGCGGATTGGAACGAGCAGGCGGCCATTCTGCTGCATTATCTACAAGCGTTAGCGGCTGATCTCATTGGCCCACATGGGGGACCGGCGGGCAATGTTGGGTTTGCCATTGCCACAATTACCACAGATAACAAGCCCGATCTGGAGATCGGGCCGGGACATTATTATGTGGATGGCGTTTTATGCCAGAACGAAACCAAAAACGACAGTGACGGAAACCCAATCGTTGTTCGCTACCTTAACCAGCCGTTCTATCCCGGTGTTCCCGCTTTACCTGACCCTCCGTTTTTCGTCTACCTGGATGTGTGGGAGCGGTTGGTTACCGCTGTGGAAGATGACCATATTCGTGAGGTGGCGTTGGGCGGGGCAGATACGGCCGGGCGCGTTCAGGTGGTCTGGCAGGTGAAGGTGACCGGCGAGATTCCTGTTGATCCGGAGAATGACGATAGGTGGCGTGAATTTACGGAGCGATGGCAACCGGCCAACCGGGGACTGCTCAAAGCGCGCGCCCAAGACATTGGCGCCAAGCCAGACGAGGCCTGTATCACCCCACCGGACGCCCGTTACCGTGGTGCGGAAAACCAGCTTTATCGGGTGGAAATTCACGATGGCAGTTTTGACGAAAACGGCGACCCCCAAGAAGCCTCATGCAAATGGTCACGGGACAATGGCTCTGTCGTGTTTCCCATTCGCTACCTGAGTGGGAGCGTGGTGACGGTGGAGGGACTGGGGCGCGACGGCCGTTCCAGTTTACAGCCCGGCGACTGGGTAGAGATTGTGGATGATAGCGTCGTGCTCCGCGGCGAGCCTGGTCCCTTACTGACCGTTCAGGCAGTAGACCCCCTGGCCATGACCGTTACGCTGTCCGCTGATCCTGGTATTACCTATGATGGGGAAACCAGGACGCATCCCCTGTTGCGGCGGTGGGACGGCTATCTGGCCGAACTAAAAGAAGGGAGTTGGCTTTTGTTGGAAGATGGTATTGAAATTCAGTTTCAGGCCGCGGAAGCCAACAGGCCACATCTTTACCGCAGCGGCGACTACTGGTTCATCCCGGCCCGCACGGCGACTGGCGATGTGGAATGGCCCGGCCCTATAGACCAGCCGGAATCAGTGCCGCCGCATGGTGTGACACACCATTACGCACCGCTGGTGCTGGTTGAAGCCGCAGGTATCACAGACATGCGCCGCCGGTTAAGGCAAATCTGGGAACCGGCATAAGGGCACCCTCGATTTCGCCAGCCGGGGGTAGTAGTAACGGCCGTTTCCCCCACCCCAATTTATTCATATAATAAGCAGTGTCCAATTGGTTCAATCTGCCCGATTGAGCCAATTGGCTATTCTATACGCTGGCAGCCAAAGGAGATAAAACATGTTGTTTGAGAATCTTTACCAGGAACTGGTGCGGGGATTAGAAATCATTCCTCTGTTGGTGGCCGATATGACGCCGGCTGAAGCCCAAGTCCGGCCCGCCCCGGAATCATGGTCAGCGCTGGAAGTTATCTGCCATCTGTACGACGAAGAACGCGAGGATTTCCGGCAGCGCCTGGACATTATGCTGCATCGGCCGCATGAACCGCTGCCAGACATTGACCCGCAGGGCTGGGTCACCAGCCGCCAATATAATGAGCGCAATCTGGCGGAGATGGTGCAGAAGTTCACAGCCGAACGCGCCCAATCTTTGGCCTGGCTCAAGGGTTTGGCCGCACCCAATTGGGAATCGGTTTATTCAAACGAATACGGTTCCATGAAAGCAGGGGAGATGTTCGCCGCCTGGGTAGCGCATGATAATCTACACACGCGCCAACTGGTGGAACTGCGCCGCAGCCGTTTGCTGAATCTGACAGCGCCATATGATGTGGGATATGCCGGGGATTGGTAAATTAGTGGAGAAGTCAGCAATGTTAACGACGGAAATGCAATCAGCAGAAGCCTTATGGCTGGAAATCAAAACGTATTTGGAGGAGAAGAAAAATCTCCTCAATGAGGAGATCATCAACTACCCACCACCCATTCCCGCCTGCGATGCGCAGTTCAACTACCTTTTGGAGGAGCGGGCGCGGTTGACGGCGGAACTGAACAGGCTGCAAGAGCTTGCCGGGCAAGGAGCGGATGACGCCGACACAACCAGGCTGTTGCAAGAATTCATTACGTCCTGCGCCCACATTGATACGGATTCAGAAGTCGCGTGGAACATCCGATTCCATATTGCTGTTTAGGAATTAAACCCCCTCATAGAAATTTACAGATTGAGACCCTAAGGGTGTTTTGGAAAACCCTTAGGGTCTATTTGCGGTATAATGGCAGCGTGACGCAGTATGAGAACATGCACGAGAACAATACTATGTGGATGATGAGGACGGTATGACCACCATATTACAAATTGAAGATAACCATGCCAACCGGCTGCTGGTGGAGCGGGTGCTGGCGCCACACAACTATCGTCTGCTCCACGCCTCAGACGGAGAGAGCGGGGTAACGCTGGCCCTTGAAGAGAAGCCGGATTTGATTCTGGTGGACATGGGGCTACCGGATGTAGATGGGCAAACGGTTGTCACCCTGCTGCGCCAAATCCCGGAAATGCAAGATATTCCCATTGTGGCGGTGACTGCCTGGCCCCCGGAAAAGGCCATGGAAATTGCGCAACGGTATGGGTGTGATGGCTGCATTACCAAGCCGATTGACATTCGCTCCTTTCCGGCCGAGATTGCCGCCTACCTGGAAAAACGCAAATAGACCGAACCGGTTGACGAGGTGGTCTGATCTTTAGGCAACCCACCTGGTCTCAACAACACCCGGACAAACAAATTAAACACGCCTCTTGAATACACCAAGATGAAAATTATACCCGCAGACCAGTTTACGCCTGAAGAGCTGACAGACGCATATAATGAAACACGCATGGACTATCTGGTGCCCATGCCTATGAACGTGGCGCGTTTTCAGGAATACACCCGGGTTTACGACATTAACATGTCTTGTTCCTGTGTGGTTTATGATGCCGAGGCCGAGTTGGTATTGGGTCTGGGCATGTTAGGGGTGCGGGCGGATCGTGGTTGGATTACCCGGTTGGGTGTGCTGCCTTACGGCCGTCGCCTGGGCACCGGTTCCACCATCATGTCTGGTCTGCTGGCCCAAAGCGAAAACCTGGGCGTCAAAACCGTCTGGCTGGAAGTGATCAAAGGCAACACCCCCGCACACCAGCTCTTCTATAAATTTGGCTTTCAAGATGTGCGTGAACTCGTTGTGGCCCGCCGCCCGCCTAATCCCGACATCAACCAGGCCGCCCTGGACCGCATCAAGCGCGTCACGTCGCTCAACCATGAAGATGCCATTATATTGCTCTCCCACCGCAAAGAGCGCCCCAACTGGCTGAATGAAACCGAAACCTTTCAAAATGCGCGGAATCTGTCGGCGCTGCTGGTGGAACTGCACAACGGCGGGCGCGGCTGGGTCACCTACCACGCCGGACTGCTGCAATTGACCCGCCTGGTGGTGGAAGTGACCGTCGGCGACCCTTGTGAAGTGACCGAATCGGTCTTAAGCATTATGCACCAACGCCACAAACGGCAAGACACCATTGCTGAAAATTTCTGTGATGATGGCATCTGGCAGGGGTTCCAAAAGGTTGGCTATTTTGAATCATTCCGACGTGTGGAAATGAAACGAGAGATGTAGATACAACGAGCTTTAGAGGCCCGTTGTATCTACGAGTATACATTATGATTGAACCTACGGCCGTGACCCAGGCTGCCCACCGTATTCAAGGCATTGCCCACCGTACCCCGGTGATGACCTCACGCGCTCTGAACGAGTTGACCGGGCGGCAAATTTTCCTGAAGTGTGAAAACTTCCAACGTGTGGGCGCTTTCAAATTTCGTGGCGCTTACAACGCCGTCAGCCAGTTGAGCGATACCCAAAAAGCAGCCGGCGTTGTCACCCATTCCAGCGGCAACCACGCGCAAGGGCTGGCGCTGGCGGCGCAACTGTTGGGTATACACGCCACCATCGTCATGCCCGACGATTCCCCCGCTGTGAAAAAGGCGGCCACTGCCGGTTATGGCGCACAGATTGTCACCTGCCCGGCCATTGATCGGGACCGGGTGTGCGCCGATTTGATGGCCGAATTCGGTTACACCCTCATTCACCCGTTTGACAACTGGCAGATCATCGCCGGGCAGGGCACGGCCGCGCAAGAACTGTTAGCCGAAGTTGGCGAGTTAGATTTACTCTTTGTGCCGGTTGGTGGCGGCGGTTTGATTAGCGGCTGCGCGTTGGCCGCCGCCGGGCACAGCCCCCATGTGCGCGTGGTAGGCGTGGAACCGGCAGCGGGCGCAGATGCCAACCAATCCTGGCGCGACGGGCAGATTGTGAAGCTGGACAGTGTACCCGACACCATTGCCGACGGGCTGCGCACCCGCGCCATCGGCGAACGCAATCTGGCGGTGATGACGCGCTATGTGCATGACATGACGGCCGTGCCCGACGACGCCATCATTGAAACCCTCAAATTCCTCTGGCAGCGGCTCAAGCTAGTGGTGGAACCGAGCGGCGCAGCGGCGCTGGCCCCCCTTTACAGCGGCCAATACACCGCCCCCGGCCAACGGGTGGGCGTCATCCTCTCCGGCGGCAATGCGGATATGGCCGCCCTATTGCCCTACTTTTAGCCGTAGGGTGATATTGAAAATCGCCCTACCCCAGATCATGCACCACAACCATTTACGCTCCCTGCAAATTCGACCCATCCCGACCGAGCAGCAAGAACGGTTTCCCTTCAACATCCCGGCGATTAAGGGGAATACGGAGATTGTGCTGGACACGGCCGTGACCTTCCTCGTTGGTGAAAATGGCTCCGGCAAATCCACGCTGCTAGAGGCGTTAGCCACTGCCATCGGTGCGTATACCATCGGTGCGGAAGAGTTGGCGCGTGACCAGACGTTGGCTCACGCACAGGAGTTGGCCGGGTATCTCAAGTTGGTCTGGTCCATCAAAACCCGGCACGGCTTTTTTCTGCGCGCCGAAGATTTTTTCGGCTACGTCAAGCGGTTGGCGCAGATGGAAGCGGAATTACAGGCAGAATTGCAACGGGTAGACCGGGAATACAACGGCCGTTCCAAACAGGCCAAAAATCTGGCGCGGATGCCGTTTGCCGGGCAATTACACCAGATGCGGCAGCAGTACGGCCGTGACCTGAACACTTACTCACACGGCGAAAGTTTCCTGGAACTGTTTCAATCCCGTTTGCAGCCCAACGGCCTCTATCTGCTGGACGAACCGGAAGCGCCGCTCTCACCCACCCGCCAGTTGACCCTGCTCTCTATGGTCAAGCAGATGGCCGACCAGAACTGCCAGTTCATCATCGCCACCCACTCCCCCATTCTCATGGCCTATCCCGGCGCCGCCATCCTCAGCTTTGACTATGCCCCCGCTCGCCGCGTGGTCTATGAAGAACTGGAACACGTCACCGTCACCCGCTCCTTCCTGAATGACCCGGAGGCTTACTTGAGGCATTTGTGATTGAGGAGGGCGATTTTGAAAATCGCCCTACATGACCCCATGACCACTCTCTCTATCATCATCGTCAACTACAACACCTGCCAGCTTTTGGATGATTGTCTGGCCTCGTTGGCTACGGCCGTGCCGCCCCCCGATGACCTGGAAATCATCGTCGTGGACAACGCCTCCGCCGATGGCAGCGTGGACATGGTACGGCAAAAATATACGGCCGTGCAGATGGTGGCGCTGCCCCAAAACGTCGGCTTCTCCGCCGGAAACAACCGGGGACTGGATGTTGCCACCGGTAAATATGTTCTCTTCCTCAACTCAGATACACGAGTGAGCCAGAATGCCCTGGCTGAACCGCTGGCTTACCTGCAAGCACACCCCCATGTCGGCGCACTGACCGTGCGGCTCATCTACCCCAACGGGCAACGTGACCCGGACAACCATCGCGGTTTCCCCACACCCTGGAACGCCTTTTGCCACTTTGCCGGATTGGGCAAACTGTTTCCCCGCAATCCCCGCTTCAACGGTTACTTTCAGAGCTACGCCAATTTTGACGAGACGCATCCGGTGGAAGTGATTGCCGGATCGTTTATGATGATGCCCCTGGCGCTCTGCCGCCAGCTAGGTGGTTGGGACGAAACATACTTTTTCTACGGCGAGGATATTGATTTTTGCTACCGTATCTGGCAGGCAGGCTATGAAATCGTTTATTATCCCCATGTGGATGTGCTGCATTACAAAGGGGCCAGTTCGGGCCTGCGCAAAGAGTCGGCGGAAATTGCCCGCCCGCCCAAAGAGACGCGGGTGCGGGTGGCGAAGGAATCGGTACGGGCGATGAAGATTTTTTACCAGAAGTTTTATCGCGAGCAGTATCCGGGTTGGGTCACGGCCGTGATCCTGGCCGGAATTCAACTGCGCGGCTGGTTTCGCATTGTCAAGCACCAACTGAGTTGAGAGGTGAACATGTTAAAACACCAATTTATCAGAATAATGACCGGGTTAGTGGGGGCGGTGATGTTGCTGACGGCCGTGCTCCACCTCCTTCACGCCCAACCGCAAGGCAGCGCCACCTTTGGCTATGGGTTTAACGTCGCTGCCTGGGATGTGCCGCAGTTGCAGGCAATGGGTTTTAATTGGATCAAGGTTTTTAATGGCCCTGGCAGTCGCCTGCCGGTGCGGGTGTTGCTGCGCATTGACGCCAACGTCAACCATTTTAATAACCTGAACGCCTTTGGCAATTCCGTAGCCCAGTTGGCCCAGGAGCAGGCCGGTTTTGTAGATGCCTATGAGATCGGCAATGAGCCTAATCTGGACGCCAGTTATGGTTGGGCGGCGCCGCCTATTGCCGCCGATTATGTGGCCGTGCTGTGTGAGGCTTACGGCCGTATCAAAGCCATAGACCCGGACACGCTGGTCATCTCCGCCGGGCTGGCTCCTACCGGTCGGGTGCAGGGCAATTGGAACGGGCACAACGGCCACAACGGCCTCTACCAGGACGAACGGGAGTTCTTCCTGGAATTTGTAGCCGCGGGCGGCGGCAATTGTCTGGATGGCGTGGGCTACCATCCCTACGGCTATAGCGCCGATTACGACGCCACGCCTGACATTCCCTCCGGCGACCCTACCCAAAATTGCGCCAACGGTTTCTGTTTTCGCGGCGCAGAAAAGCTGTATGAACTGATGCAGGCGCATGGTCTGGGCGGTAAGAAAATCTGGGCGACGGAGTTTGGCTGGATTACGCCGCCGCCCGATCACTGTCTGAGCGACCCCGGCTGGCAGGGACGACAGTGGCAAATTGTGTCACCGCAGAAGCAAGCGGATAATTTAGTGGGCGCATATGAATACGCGACGACGAACTGGGCCTGGATGGAGGCGATGTTTATCTTCAATTTGAACTTCAACCAGTCGCCCAGTTACCCGGAATGTGAACAAATGCGTTTCTACAGCGTAATGGGCCGGCCCGCCGAGCAGGCGCTGACGGACATGCCCAAAGTGTCACCACCGGCTGCGGGTGAATTGCAGGTCAGTCCGCTGGCGCTGACGACGATTATCACACCGGGACAGTTGCCCTTGACGAGTACGGCCGTGCTCCATGTGCACAACAGCGGCGTCACTTCTCTCGACTACACCATCACCGCCACCACTACCGCGCCGCTCTCCATTACACTGCCGCTTACCGCTTCTGGAACGCTGATCACGGGGCAGAGCGTGACCATGCCCGTGCACCTGTCCCTGCCCGCGTCACCCATTGGTTTATACACAGGCACAGTGACGGCCGTGTCCGAATCATCCGGCTTGACCAATACTCAGACGATACCGGTACGGGTGTACGTGTGGCAGACGATACATCGGGTCTATTTGCCGGTAGTGCTGCGTAATTGAGTAATTGGTGGGTCAATTACCCAATTACCCAATTACCTACTGACCATTATTTGCACAGTTTGCCCAAAGACAAACGGCCAAACTGGCAGCAGAATAAGCCTATGTCATTCAATTGGTTAAATGATTTTCACCGGGAAATGGAAAAACCAGACAATTACGCCGAAAAAATATTGGCGCAGTACCGGCTGGGTATGAAAGCCAAGGGGTCAATTGCCGGTGTACGTATCGAACGAGACCGGGAAGGGTGTGACGCCTGCCAGTCGTTGGACGAAACGGCCGTCTACCACCCCGACAACGCCCCTCACCTACCCTTACCCGCCTGCACCAAAGGCCGCCGCTGCGGCTGCGTCTACCGCCCGGTGATGAGCTACGAAAGCCCGTGATCCGTAACCCGTAATTCGTGAACCGTAATCGGATAACGGATTACGATTTACGGCTTACGAGTTATACCAACAAACTGGTGACTCCGTGACATTGCACCCTCCCCTCTACCACCTGGCCCTGGACGATTTCCAGCGGGCGCGGCGGAAAGCGGCCATGGAACAACTGCTGGCGCGTTTTTCCGGGCGCTCCACCGATTTGCTGTCTTATGAAGAGCTGCGCCAGCAGTTGCGGGCGGTGAATCAGACGCCGCGTGGGCTGCAAGAGATTCCGTTGGACAAGATTGTGGGCAGCGTGGGGCGGTATAAAGATTTCACCCGCACCTTTTTGCCCCGGCAAGACAGCATTGAACATCGTTGGGCAAAGGTAAAAACGGCCGTACACGATCTGACCGGCGTGCCCCCCATTGAAGTGTACCAATTAGGTGACGCTTATTTTGTGATTGATGGCAACCATCGCGTCTCTGTTGCCAGAGATATGGGTCTGTCCACCATCTCTGCCTATGTGACCGAAGTAAAAACCCGCGTGCCACTCGCCGCCGATGATGACCTGGAGGAGATCATCTGCAAAGCCCGTTACGCCGAATTTTTGGAACAAACCGACCTGGACAAAATTCGCCCGGAAGCGGACCTGCTGATGACGTTTTGTGGTCAGTACCGGCTAATCTTGGATCATATAGCCGTCCACCGGCATTATCTAGGGCTGGAGCAGCAGCGTTTTATTCCCGAAGCAGAAGCGATTGCCAGTTGGTATGATCATGTCTACCTGCCGGTGATCAACATTGTGCGTGAACAGGGGATTTTGCGTTATTTTCCCGGCCGAACGGAGGCGGATATATATGTGCTGCTGGCCGAACACCGGGCAGAATTAACCGAAGTGTTGGGCTGGGAAGTGTCATCAGAAACGGCCGTGACCCAGCTTACCAAAGAAAAACGTTCCCCCATTCAGGCGTTGTTAGAAGCAGTTATACCGGCGGAACTGGGCAGCGGGCCGCCACCCGGTGTTTGGCGGGCAGAACTGGCGCGGAAACGGCAATCTGGCCGTCTCTTTGATGATATTCTCATCCCCATGGGCGCGCACCCGGCCGATTGGCGGGTGCTGGATGTGGGTATTGGCATTGCGCAGTTAGGGCAGAGCCGTTTGCTGGGACTGCATGTGGTGGATGAAGATAACATACCGGAAGAGGCCGTGCCACCCGAAGCAGTACGCGCCGAATTTGAACAGCGTTGTGCCACCGCCGGGGTGCAGGGTCAGTTCGCCGTGGAATGGGGCCATGTGGCCTCTAAAATTGTGCAGCGGTCAGTCTACACAGACGGTATTGTTTTGCCGGTGAATCATCCCCCGGAAACTGTAGCGGATCGGTATGCCTCAGGCTTGCAGTTCATTTTGCGCCACTGCCCTCGTCCCATTCTCACAGCGCCGCCTGGAGCGGTACGGCCGTTGACCCATGCGCTGCTGGCTTATGGCGGCGGCCAGACGCCGGCCGAAGAAGCGCTGTTCGTGGCTACTTATCTGGCGGCGCATTATCAGGTTCGGCTGTCAGTTGTCAGCGTTGGTGACAACATCCAGACGAACCGGGCCTTAGCCCGCGCCAGAGAGTATTTGCAAGGGGCAGGGGTGGCGGCTGACTTTTACGCGGAGGCGGGGGATGTTGTTGAGGTGGTGCAGGAAACGGCCGTGATCGCCCAGGCCGACTTCCTTGTCATGGGCGGTTTTGCCTACAGCCCATTGCGCACCTTGTTGCGGGGCAGTATCGCCAACCGGATGCTGTTGGCTTGTGATAAACCGCTTCTGATCTGTCGTTAAGGGAAGGGAGATTGGTTCAATCTGGCAGATTGAACCAATCTGAAAACTACTAGGCAGCCGGTGGCGGTACCGGCAGTTGATCAACGGGCGTGTTTTTCCATTTTTCCCCTTCGTCAATGAGCATCACGGGAATGCCATCGCGGATGGGATATTTCATGCCGGTGTCGGCGCACACCAGCCAGCAGTTGTGTACCAGCTCTAACCGACCCGGATCATCGCCATATTGGTCAGACTGCACGGCCAGGGGGCAGCGCAAAATTTCTAGCAAGTCTGGACTGATAGGGGGGACTTGATAATCGCTCATTTTTCTCCTTTGCACAGGTAGCGCGATTTGCCAAATCGTGCTACGAATTTTCATTTATTAGGGAACATACACACAGCGGAAACCCACTGTGGAACTAAAAAAGGTGGGGTCTAGCTCGCTGCGGTTGGTGGCGCGGATGCGATCTCTGCCCACATTATTGGGCCAGGCGCCGCCGCGTATACCTTTGGTTAACCCAATTTCCGGGCCAGCCGGGTTTTCCGCCGGGCTAACGGCATAATAATCCTCATTGTACCAGTCACCTACCCATTCCCACAGACTACCGGCCATGCCATACACACCAAAGGGGCTCGTGCCTCTGGGCAGGGCATCTACCGGCAGCAAATCATTAAAGCTCTCACTTTGATAAACAGCACGTTCTTTGTTGGGTGGTTCGTTGCCCCAGGGGTAGACACGGCCGTCTGTGCCCCGCGCCGCATATTCCCATTCCGCTTCTGTGGGCAGCCGCCCGCCCACAGCCTGGCAATAAAAACTGGCCCCATACCAGCTCACATGGTTGATGGGGTAGTTGGCAAAACCGGTAAGCGCATAAAATTGCGGTACGCCATCCCCCAAATCTTCCTCAAGCAGGTAGGTGCTATAACCGGCCACGTGCCGCGGCAGGGCACAATCATACCCATCACATAAGCCAACATAACCGCCCAACCGGTTTAACAAGGCCGCATACTGCGCCACCGACACTTCAAACTGGTCAATGTAAAAAGTATCTAGCGTCACCATATGCTGTGGCCGTTCGTCTGGGGCTGCCGGGAAATCAAGGTCACCTGACCCCATAGGGAACGTGCCGCCAGGAATCAGGACCATGGGCATATTATCCTGGCGGCGGACGAAGGTGTCCGGCAAGACACTGGGCGTGGAGGTTGGGGTAATGGTCGGCGTTTCGGTAGGGGCAGGCGTTTCGGTAGGGGCAGGCGTTTCCGTTGGTGTAGGTGTAGGGGTGTTGGTGGGAGTGGGCTGGGGCGTAGGCGACTCTACAATGACCACCACCTGGATGGTGGGAGCAGGGGTGGGCACAGCCGTACTTACCACTGCTTCTGCCTGACCACCGCCACCGCCTAAGCTGGCTAACTGCGCCGGCCAGCTTTGCCCGGTGACACGGGGCACGGCCGTCAAAAACACACCGGCCAACAACAAGAAAAACACCAGCGCCAGAAACGGCCACTCCTGCCAGATGGCGCGGCGGGTGGTGCGTTGGATGGTCTGCACGGCCGTGCCCTTCGGGCTGATGTGGAACGACAAATTGGTCGCCAGTTGCGCCTGGTATTGGCCCGAATCCACCACATGGCGTTGCACAGCCTTCACATCGGCCACCGTGATCAAATTCAGCTTCAAACGCTGCCGCCGTTCATAAAGCTCCTGGCAGATCAGTTGGGTTTCATACGGGTAATTTTTGGTTAACGTGGCAATGTATTCGGCCACATTTTTGAAGATGGCATAATTCATCGGGTGGCGGATAAGCGCCAGCGTATCTTCATCCGTTAATGGGCCAACATCATACACCTGGCCCTGGTCGAAAAAGGGCTGCATGACCTCCGGGATGGGTAGGCCATCTGTTTCCCAGGTGAAAAGGCAGGCAGCCATATGATTTCGGTAAATGACCTGGTGTAACGCCCAGAGAAAATCCTCTTTCAAGGCATGGCTTTTTATCTTTGTTGCCACCACGTTCAGGTTATCAAACATGAAGAGGAGTTTACTGGCGGGGCGGCCTTCATACACAGCTTTATGCGCTTCATTCAGCGCCACCGTCGCCGGCAGCAGCAATTGTTCCCGAAACGCGCGCAGCGGGTCGCCGATGAAGAGGGTGTGGTTGAGCGGCGGCAATTCGATGTGTGCCTGTTGCAACCAGAGCATGGCTGTTTGCGCCACATCCCATAGTAGCGCACTGGGTGTATCCAGGGCGATGGCAGACAGGTCTATATAAACGGCCGTATATGGTGGTTGTAAGGCGCCACTTTCTATTTGCAACAGAATAGAAGTTTTGCCGATGCGGCGAGGGCCACGCAGGATAACGGGATGGTCAGGCCCTTGTTCCGGCGTAGCTTGCAACAACGCCGCACGTATCCAGGTGAAAAGAATATCACGGCCATAAAACGGGCGAGCTTTCCCCGCCGGCTCCGCCACACTATACGGATTAACAGCGGGCATCTGCTGGGCAATCATGCCGTAAATGTATCATCAATCAGGGGCATAAGCTATAGAACGATGGGGGCAGTCGCTTTCGGGCAATACCCGACACAGGGCAGAACAGCCTGGTCATTTAGAGCAGAAATGCCCTGTGCCGAGGTTTATTTTACCGTACTGGGATCAATGCCGGCAGCTTTCAACGCCTTGTTATACTCTGACTTCAACTTGGAATTTTGAATACGAGCTTTGCGCACATCATCCGGGGACATACCGTCGGTGATTTCGATGTAATTTGGTTCTGGTACGGCCGACGCCACTGCCGCTGGCGCCGCCGCAGGGACGGCCACAGCCGCCGCCTCTTCAGCCACCGGCGTCGCTGACGCCGCCATCACCGGTGCGCCACCGGGAATGACCACCTGACCATCCACAATTTCCACCTCTTTGGGGTCAATACCGGCCGCCTTGAGCGCCTTGTTAAAGGCTGAGGTCGCTTTGGAGTTGGCAATGCGCGCTTTGCGCACATCGTCCGGGGACATGCCCTCGGTAATGTCAATGAGTTGTGGTGGTTCGATGGCTACGGCCGTGGCCACTGGCGCAGCCGCTGCCACCGGCTGCGCTACGCCTGGTTCATCTGCCGCTGTCGCTGCCGGAACGCCCGCCGCTTTGGCTGCTTTGGCAGCGGCCGACTTGGCTTTGGCATTGGCAATACGCGCCTTGCGAATTTCTTCTGGGGACATGCTGTCGGTGATAGCGATAACAGGAAAATCCTTGCCGGGGGTTACGGCCGCTGGAGCGCCAGCAGCTTTAGCAACGGGCGCAGCTGCCGCCGGCGCTGCGCCCACAGCCACGGCCCCGGTTCGAGCGCCATCCCATCCATGATGCGCGGCAATGCGCACGGCCGTGACCGGATCATTTTGCAGTGCATTGGTACGGCCGGCCGTCACCAGATTTTCCTGTCCCAACCGGCCAATTTGCATATTGGCTCCTCGCGGTGTCACCGCTGCCTGTTTGGCTGCCAACAGGCGCGCTTCGGCCAACTGCGCTTCGGGGCCAGCCTGGGACTTAATTTTGTGACCAAAGGTCAGCGCTGGATTGTACCCTCTGTCTCTTTCTTCCAGTTCCACCTTGGTTGTGTTGACACGAGTATCCATGCCCGCGATCACCCAGGCCAGAAAACCTCCCAGGAGAACCGGTAACAGTACAGCCAGACAAGCGATTATAAATACCATGGAAATCCCTCTTTGTTTGAAATCAGCTTATTGGGCGGCAATTATACCTTTTGTGCCAGATTTCTCAAACAAAAAAACCTGACAGGTTTTGAAAACCTGTCAGGTCTAAGGTGCCGAAGGTGGGATTTGAACCCACATGAGGGAACCCTCACTACGCCCTGAACGTAGCGCGTCTGCCAGTTTCGCCACTTCGGCTCAGAACAGGCGGTAGTTTACCTAATCATGGACAAATGTCAACTATATTTTGGACGCGCCTTCGTGTACAATCAGGGGCAGAAGGTCTGGATTTTGCGAAAGGAGGAAACCATGTCCATTACCCAATTACTTAAGCGTGTACACCTGTTTCGCGGCTTAAACAGTGAAGAGTTAGCCCAGGTTGAAGCCATTTGCCAGCATGTGATCTTACAACCGGGGGAGCTTATTATCGAGCAAAACACAACCGGCAAAGAGATGTATGTCATCGCCAATGGGTCGGTGGATGTGTTTGTGCAAGGCCTGGAAAACGCTCGTGGGCTGATTATGCTGGGCAAGGGACAGGTGATCGGGGAATTGGCGCTTATTGACCAGGGATACCGGTCCGCTTCGGTTAAAGCCACCGATGAGGGCGCGTCGCTTTATCTGATTGATAGTGATGCCTTTTATGCCCTGTGTGATGATAACAACCATATCGGGTTTATGGTGATGCGCAATCTGGCAACGGATGTGGCCTTCAAGTTACGTCACCGTAATCTGGCCGATTTATAGATTGGTTCAATCTCACAGGATTGAACCAATCTTGATAAAGCGACAGCGGAGGGATTAAATAAAATGATGACTGAGGATGAAGTATTTTATCAGGTCAGTTTTGTGGTGATAGGCAGCCCCATTGACAACCCGCATCCGGGGGCGATTATGAGCGTGGATAAACGGCCAGAGGTAGGCGAGATTGTACGGTTTGGTGGAGAAAATTTTGAGGTATTGGAAGTACAAGAATTGACGCCTGTGACCGGCAATTTTGGCTTTTTGCACGTCACCTGCCGCCGGGCACAGCCAGCATAGCGCCGATTACCGATTCGGCTTACCGATTACGAGATCGTCACGGCCGTTACCGCCAATTTGCCCGCTACTTCCAACCCGGCTAATGTCTGCCCTTTGGCATTGATCCAGCGAATGGAGTAAGCGGCCGCCAGCCGATCCAGCGCCTGCCACAAATCGGCGTTAGCGATGGGCGTCTCTCCCTTTTTTTGCCAGTTTCGTTTGCGCCAACCATGAATCCACTGCGTTATCCCCTGGTACACATAGTCTGAGGTGGTGAAAATTTGCACACTGCTGCCCGGCGGCAGCAGCAGCAGCCCTTCGATGGCAGCCATCAATTCCATACGGTTGTTGGTAGTTTGGGGCATAGAGCCGCTGGTTTGGGTCGTTTCGTCGTCTTGTTCCAGCACCACGCCCCAACCGCCAGGGCCGGGGTTGCCCTTGCAGGAAGCACGAAGATAAAGCCGGGGCATGTGGGGATCAATTTCTTCCGGAGGGGTGATTTCCAGCCGCGCTTGCCGGGCCAGTACGTCTACCCGTTCATTATATTCATTCCCGGCATGGCCTTTCACCCAATGCCACTCAATCTGGTGTTTTTGCACCAGCGGCCAAAGCTGCTGCCACAGGTCAGCATTGGCCACATCTTTCCAATTCTTAGCGGCCCATTTGTCAATGTATTCGGTGATGCCTTTGCGCAGATATTCAGAGTCAGTGTAAAAGGTGATGGTACACGGCCGTGTCAAGGCCCGTAACGCCGCAATGGCCGCTGTGAGTTCCATGCGGTTGTTGGTGCTGGTGGGATCGTGGCCGGTAAGTATCTTTTCATGTTCGCCATATTGGAGGATAGCCGCCCACCCGCCAATGCCAGGGTTGGGATCGCAGCCGCCGTCGGTGTAGATGGTTACTTCCATTCTTGAGTAATTGAGTAATTGGGTAATTGCACAATTACTTTCCTAATGCTGCCAACATCTCTTCAATGCGGGTGAATTTGAGGCGGGGGCGGCCACATTCAGCGCCTTTCGCCTCTTCCATCTCATTCAGCCGTAGCCAATCTTCATAGGTCACATAACGCGGCTGGCGCTCCTGGATGAAGGTTTGCACGGCCGTAAACGTGGGCGACTCTGGCGACAACAGTTTGCCCGCCTGCACATCGGCCAACAGACATTCTACCGTTTCAATGGCGTCAGGTTTATTCGTGCCAATGACGCCGGAGGGGCCGCGTTTGATCCACCCGGCGGCATATTCGCCCACTACCGGCTGGTTAGTCTGTGGCTCCATCACGCGCCCGGCCTCATTGAGGATGACGCCCCACCGCTCGTGGAAAGGCACACCGGCAATAGGCACACCTTCGTAGCCAATAGAACGGAAAACCAGGCCAACGGGTATTTCTTCAAACCTATCTGTGGCCCGCGAGCGGATCGAGCCGGATTCGGTTTTATACAGTTCGTTGTGTACCAGGCGCATGGCACAGACACGGCCGTCCGCATCCCCGATCAATTCCACCGGCGACACCAGGAAACGGAGTGTCAGGCAGCGGGGTTTGCCCGTACACGGCCGTCCTGCATACTCCTGCACAATCTCGATCTTACGCACCGTACCCCGATCAGCCTCCGCCAATGATTCCTGGCTGACCGGGTCTAATTCCGCTTCGGCCGGAGGCACTGTGACCAATGCGCCCGCCATTTCTCCCAGTTCTTTCACCTCGGTGGGCGTGTAAGCGGCCTGGGCCACACCCCGCCGTCCCAACATATACACTTCCTTCACCCGGCTGTGGCGCAGCGCTTCTAATGCATGTTCGGCAATATCCGTTTCCATCAACTCTTCCGGCGTCCGGCACAGAATCCGGGCCACATCCACGGCCACATTACCCACGCCAATCACCGCTACCCGCTCTTGCGACAGGTCAAATTGAAAATCGCGGTAATCAGGATGGCCGTTGTACCAGGCCACAAACTCGGTAGCGGCATGGCTGTTTTGCAGATCAATGCCCGGAATATCCAGATTTTTATCCGTTTGTGCGCCAGTGGTATAAATGATGGCATGGTAAAAACGGCGCAGGTCGGCCACCTGCACATCACGCCCAATGGTGACATTGCCAAAAAAGTGGAATTGCGGCTGCGCCGCCAGTTTGTCAAATACCTTTGTAACCGACTTAATCTTCTGATGATCGGGGGCCACGCCAGCCCGCACCAGGCCATAGGGTGTGGGCAGCCGGTCATACAGATCCGCTTCGATGGTCAAATTTTTCTCTTTGAAAAGGCGTTCGATGGCATAAAATCCGGCGGGGCCGGCGCCAATGACAGCCACGCGCAACGGGGATTCTGGGGTTCCAGTGGGGGACATAGGTTGCTCCTTATTTGAAAAGTGAGCAGTTAGCAGTGAGCGGTGATAGCTGCCCACTGCTCACTGCTCACTGACCTCCGGCCAGTAATTGTGTTTCCAGGGTGTCAATTTCGCCGCGATATTGGTCGCGCTGGGCTTTGAGTACGTCACCGATGGAGATGATGCCGATGAGACGGCCGTCTTCCAGCACCGGCATATGGCGAAAGCGGCGTTCGGTCATGGTGTGGGCCACAGACATCAGGTCATCGTTGGGCACGGCAGTGATCACCTGTGTGGTCATCAAGACCTGCACCGGCGTCGCCAAAATCTGCTCAAACTCCGGTAAACGGCGCACAATGTCTCGTTCAGACAGGATGCCGACCAGACGGCCGTCGGCATCCACCACCGGCAGCGCGCCAATGTTATGCGCCCGGAACAGGCTCACCACTTCCGCCACCGTTTGCTCTGGTCGTACTGTGATTAGTTGATGACTTTTGGTCATAAGAATGTTGCTGATTTTCATCTTTGCCCTCGCTTAACAGGTAAAACCTTTGTGGTTCAACAGAATTTTGTGGGGTTAAAGCATATTACGTATGGGGCAGCAAACCCTGGGCACGCCATACGTAATATGGATAGTAACAGGTGACATTATACCGACCTAGTTGCCCAGCGAAAACTGAGGAATGTCATTAAACCAGCCAGCGACATTGGACAGTTGTCAATCGGCAAAAAACGACCACAATCTTAACCATGTTATGTTCACGATACCGTTGGCTGCTATTTCTGCTCTGGAGTAGTTTTTGGGGCACAAGTTGTGTGACCGCCAACGTGCCGGTGGCAACCGTAACAACAGCCGTCGCCCCCCCCGTCACCCCCACCACCGTCCCCGACACGGCCGTACCCACCATCACAGACACGGCGGCCACGGCCGTACCAACCGACACGCCCACCGCGACCCCTGTTCCACCGACGGCCGTGCTTGCTTCCCCCGTGCCCCCATCCCCCATACCCACTGCCACCCCAGACCTCCTCTTTCCCTTTACCCTGGACGGCCTGCGGGCGCGCGATTATCCCGGCGGTCCCATCCGGGTGCAGGCAGTGTTGACCCAGACGGCGACATTCACCCGCCATTACATCGCCTACCCCAGCGATGGCCTGACCATCACCGGCATTATGCAGACGCCGCCAGGCGCCGGGCCATTCCCGGTTATCATTATGCTGCATGGTTATTATGACCGGGGCGACTACTGGTCTGGCTGGGGCACCTGGCAGGCGGCCGAATACCTGAACAGGCGGGGCTACCTGACCATTGCTCCCGATTTGCGCAGTTGGGGCCAGTCGGACGTGGGTCCCAGCCTGTTTCACACCGGGCTAGTAGCAGATGTGCTCAATTTGCTCAGCGCCCTGTCGTCTTTGCCCCAGGCAGACACCGACCGGGTGGGTTTGTGGGGGCACAGCATGGGCGGCGGCATTATCACCAAATTGTTGGTGGTGGATGACCGGGCGCGGGCGGCGGTGTTGTACGCGCCCAACAGCGCCAACGACGCTGACTTGATCGGCCGTTGGGGGCCGGGCTGTCTGCCGGAACAATTGGATCCAGCAGAAGATAAATGTAATCCGGGCGAGGTAATACCCCCCGACTTAGCGGCGGAGGTGGTGGCAGCTTATCTGGAAACGGCCGTTAACCCCACCGCCTTACAGCGTTTTGCGCCCTACTATCACCTGTCCCACATCATCACCCCCGTGCAAATTCATGTGGGTCTGGCCGATGGCCAAGAGTGGGTGGAGACGCCTCCCGAATGGTCAGATAAATTGTATGCAGCACTGCAAGCCGCCGGGAAAGAGACCACCTTATACCATTACGCCGACCAGGGGCACTTCTTTGAGGGAACAAGCTGGACGCTTTTTATGGAACGGGCCACTGCCTTTTTTGACGAAAACGTGGCACGGCCGTGATTCCTTAGTTGCGTTTTATTGCCCACTGTTGTGACCCTGATAAATTGCCGATGTTCAATGATCAATTGACAATTGACCATTGTTACCTGAAAATCCCCTCCCTATGCTGTGGCGCTACCGGATTATGAAAATGGCAATGACGATTTGCCGGTTGTTATTGTTGGTGCGGATCGAGGTACACGGCCGTGACCATATCCCCCCTTCCGGCCCCTACATCGTGGTACTCAACCATACCAGCGCCGTGGACACGCCAGTCTTGCTGCTGGCCTTTCCCTTGCAAAAATGGCGCTTTTTTGCTGTGGAAAAGTGGCGTCGCCATCCTGTTTTTGGTCCGCTTATGGGTTGGTTGGGGGCTATATATATCGCCCGTGATGAAGTAGACCGCCATCAGATGCGCCAGGCGTTAGAGGCTATTACCGAGGGTATGGCATTTGGGGTAGCCCCGGAAGGTACCCGCAGCAAAACAGGCCGGATGACTGCCGCCAAAGATGGTGCGGCCTATCTGGCAGCCCGTACCGGCGTCCCCATTTTGCCGGTTGGCCTGGAAAACACCGACGTGCTGTTTGCTAACTTTAAGCGATTAAAGGGTACGGCCGTACATGTACATATTGGCGCCCCCTTTCACCTGCCTCCTCTCGACCACCGCGTCCGCAGCCAGGATTTACCGGCTTATACTCACTACATCATGGTGCATCTGGCGGCCCAACTCCCAGCGCGTTATCATGGCGTTTATGCCAATAACCCGGCGCTAGTTGCCTTGCAACGTGGCGAAAATCCCTGGCCTTACCTGGACATAGTCAATAGGACAATTGGATAGAACGAATTTGGATGAATTTGGATTCTGATCTAGGCAATTTGACAGGCTACTGTTATAATTCCCGTAAGCTTGATTAGTTAAGGGATTTGAGAAAACACACCTCCCCCAAACTGGCACAAAAGAAACGCGACTGGAACAACCGCTAATCAGGCCCAGGGCACTGTTCCCTCTCTCAAATCTCTGACAGTGCCCGTTCCTTTGTGAACGGGTAGGCCACCTGATATCAGGTGGCCTGTTTTTTTGTAACGCGATTTTCTAAATTGCGTTACACATTGGTCAGGATGGCCTGGGTAATAGCCTTGGTAGTAATAAACGTGGGATAACTTTCATGTGCCAGGGTGTGCGTAACGGCCGTTTCCACCTGCCCCGCCACCTCTTCTAACCCCCACACATACCGTGCCAACAGTGCCCCACTCAAAATCGCTGCTATGGGATTGGCAATGCCTTTCCCGGCAATATCCGGGGCCGAACCATGCACCGGTTCCGCCAGCGCCACCCCGTCCCCCCAGTTCAACGATGCCGCCAACCCCAATCCCCCACCCCAATGCGCCGCCGCATCGGACAAAATATCGCCAAATAAGTTGGTGGTAATTATCACATCAAAGGTCTCCGGCGCTGCCACCATTTTCAGCGCCGCCACGTCAACCAACAACTCCTCCACTAAAAATCCGCGCCGATCCGCGCTCATCCGCGCCCCATTAAAAACCTCCTGCACCGTATCCCGAAACAGACCA
Organism: Anaerolineae bacterium; assembly: GCA_023382655.1. GTDB lineage: Bacteria > Chloroflexota > Anaerolineae > Promineifilales > Promineifilaceae > CAADGU01. The sequence continues at coordinate 62,234 of JAHDWK010000030.1, forward strand.
TCGGTCAGCGGCAGCACATTGGCTTTGTGGACGATGGTGAGTTTGCCCCGGCCTTGGCGCTGCATTAACTCCAGCGCCTTTTGGGCAATGCGGCGGCTGGCACGGCGGGTGATGTGGCGTTCGGCTACGGCCGTTTCCCCCTCATCCTCCCATCGCTCCCGCCCCACATACAGCCCTTCCGTATTCTCGCGCACAATGATCATGTCCACGTCCGGTCGGGGGCTGACGCGGGGCCAGTTTTGTACTGGGCGGATATTGGCATACAGGTCAAGTTCCTGGCGCATGGTCAGGATGGCGCTGCGATACCCGGCCACTTTGCGCGAAGGAGACGAGACCGCACCAAACAAGCCCGCGCCACAATCCCGAATGGCCGCCAACGTCTCGTCCGGCACGGAGACACCACATTTCTCAAACGTGCCCCAACCTGCTTCGGCGGTGACGATTTGCAAGTGGGGGATAACGGCCGTCAGCACCGCCACCGCCGCCGGAATCACCTCTTGCCCAATGCCATCGCCGGGAATTACACACAATCGGGGGGCTGTTACCCGGTTCATTTACAGATACGCCTCATCCGGCTGCCAGTTGACCGCCTGCGCCCACGCCTGCGCTGCCGCAAACAGCATGTCCATCAACGGGTCTTTGATATACAGGTAGCCGTCAATACTGTCCGGGAAGATTTCGGCCAGACGCATTTTGATGAGGGCATAGCCGTCGCGCATGATGGGGTGCGCCCGTAGATAGTCGCGGAAGAGGAGAGGATACCGCTGGTTGAAACGGCCGTCCTCTCGAATGTGGATGTGGATACGCCGGTCGCCCCCTTTTTCGCGGCAGTACCGTTTGCGCAGTTCGGGTGAATCGGGGTCAGGGATGCCAATGTATTCGTCACGGCCGTACTCCACCCGCATCCCATAACCCGCACCCATCAGCTTTTCCACAATCGCCTGGTCATCCAAATCAGCCACCGTCACCTGGATGTCTATGATGTCTTTGGCGGGCAAGTCCGGGATAGAAGTGGAACCGATGTGGTCAATGCGCACGGCCATCTCCCCCAACACCTGCCGCAACTGCCCACCAATTTGCTGAAATTCATCCACCCACCGGGGCTGGTAGGGTATGACAATGATGGGTCTTGATTTCTCAAACTGGATCATTTTCTCACCTTTCCTGGGCAGCAACTTTCTGCGTTGTCCGCACCAACCGGGATACCTTCTCTTCGCTCACACCCTCCCTGTCCAACACACCAGAATATGAATGCACGGTCAACCGGCCCGTAGTCAATGGCAATTGCGCCAGTAACGCAGGCACATTGTCTGGATTCAGACCGCCACCAATTACAATTTCCACGCGATTATCTGCCTGGCGAATAAGCTTTGCTAATTGGGCTGCACCGGCCACCGCCGGTAATGCACTACCCCAGGGCGTACCGCCGGTTAACACCCGATCAACGCCCATTTCAATCAACTGTTCCAACGCATCAGCCTGGTCGGCCACAGCGTCAAAAGCCCTATGGCAGGTGGCGATCAGTCCCAACCCATGTGCCCATCCCGTCAACTGGCGCATTTCTTTTCCCGCCAGAGATGACCCATTGAGGAGACCAAACACCACGCCGTTAGCGCCAGCAGTAACGGCCGTCTCCATTTGCCAGGCCATCCGCCTCAACTCCGCTGGCGAATAACAAAAATCACCGCTACGTGGCCGGATCATCACCATCAGCCCCGGACGGCTACCAAAGGCCATCCGCGCCGCCGAAATATGTTTTCCAGGAGGAGTCAGGCCGTCCAGTTCCATGTGACTGCACAATTCCACCGTGTCCGCCCCACCCCGATATGCAACCGCCACATGCTGCTGCACGGCCGTGACCGTTGTGCTGTTGACGCAAATTTCCACCCCTACCCGCATCTACTTCTCGCCTGGAAAACGGCCGTGCTCCCGCACATATGCCACAATGCCACCCGCCGCCACAATTTCCTGAGCAAAGTCGGGTAAGGGGGGCAGGTCTATGGTCAAGTCGGGGGTGAGGATACGGCCGTTCGCCAAATCCAGTTCCACCTCATCCCCATCTTCCAGCAGCATGACTGTGTTGGGAGCCGCAAACACCGGAATGCCCAGATTGATGGCATTGCGGAAAAAGATGCGGGCAAAACTGGGGGCAATAATCGCCCCAATCTCCCGCCGCCGCAGTGCTTCCGGCGCATATTCCCGCGACGAGCCGCAGCCAAAGTTATTCCCGGCCACAATCACATCACCGGGCCGGGCATCCCGCGCAAAATCAGGCCGCGCCTCTACAAAAGCATAATCCTTCACATCCTGCCCCTCTTTCAACATAAACGGCGCATACCGCCCCGGCACAATCTGATCCGTATCCACATCCACGCCAAACTTCCATACTCGCGCCATGTTCAACTCCAATTAGGAATTATGAAGGATGAATTATGAACCAAATACTCCTTCATAATTCCTAATTCATAATTCCTAATTCTCTTGGGTCTGTAATCACCCCGGTCACGGCCGTAGCCGCCGCCACCGCCGGACTTGCCAGATAAATTTGCGAAGACGGATGCCCCATGCGCCCTTTGAAATTGCGGTTGCCGGTGGAGAGGCAGATGTCTCCTTCACCCAACGTGCCCTGGTGCCGCCCCATGCAGGGGCCACAGCCCGGGGTCGTCAGCGTAGCGCCTGCTTCCAGCAGGATATTGAGCGTGTCATCGGCAATAGCTCGCTGCAACTCCACCCGGCTGGCGGGGCTGAGAATCAGACGCATCCCAGGAGCCAACCGCCGCCCTTTTAGGAGGTTGGCTGCATCGCGCATGTCTTCGTAACGGCCGTTGGTACACGTCCCCAAAAAGACCACATCCACCTTCGTCCCCGCCACCGCACCCACATCCACCACATCATCTACCGCGTGGGGAATCGCCACCTGCGGTTCCAACGCATCCAGGTCAATAGTGACGGTTTGGGCATAAGTGGCGTCAGGATCAACAAACAACCACGCGGGCACATCCCAATCTGTGGCCGCTGCGCCTGTTGGCGGGAAAAAGCCCACTTTCGCCCCCAACTCAATGGCCATGCTGCTGATGGTCTGGCGACCCGGCAATGGCAGCCAATCCAGCCCATGATACTCAATCGCCATGTACGTTGCCCCGGCAATAGTCAATTCGCGGCCCAATTTCAGGGCGAAATCTTTGGCGTCTACACCGGGGCGGAAACGGCCGTTGCTGATGATGCGCAGCGTCTCCGGCACACGCAACCACGTCTTGCCCGTCGCCCACACCAGCGCCACATCCGTAGACCCCATGCCCGTACCAAACGCCCCCACCGCGCCATAACTGGTGGAATGGGAATCCGACCCCACCACCACCATCCCTGGCCGGGCAATGCCCTCCTCCACCAACACCTGATGGCAAATGCCGCGCCCCACTTCAAACAGGCGAATCCCCTGCTCCTGGGCAAACCGGCGCACCAGGTTCTGGTTATCGGCCACGCCCACGGTTGAAGCCGGGGCCACATGATCCAGCACCAGCACCACCTGTTCCGGGTTATGGACGTGGCTCACCCCCAGCCGCTCCTGCATCACCTTGATGATGCCCGGCGACAGCGAATCATGCCCCATAGCCACATCCGGTTGCACCACCACCAGATCACCCGGCTGCACCAGCCGTCCCGCTTTCTGCGATAAAATCTGTTCGGTTAATGTCTGTCCCATTTTCTCTCCGTAATCGGTAATCCGTAATCGGTAATCCGTTAACGGTTTACGGATCACGGATTACGGACTACATCTAAATTTTCGAGACTGTGTCTCCTGTTTGCACCAGCCCCGGTTCAACCACTTTCACATACATGCCACGCAAACGTAGGGCTTTGCCCGCTTCGGAATTGGCGAATTTGACGGCGTCCATGCCAAAGCGGTCGGTGAATTTGTGGCAGCCGGTGTGGGGTACGGCCGTCACTTCCACCACGGCCGTACCCAACCGCAACCGCTGCCCCACCGGTAAGTTGTCCACACCCAAATCCAAATCCACAATCAACTGGTCGCCCGCCAGTGGCCACCGTTCCCGGTCATTGCCCGCCACCATGTTCAGGAAGCGGCCGTTCATCAGCGTCAACTGCATCTCCGGGTGGGCGCTGCCATCGGCCATGCGTTTGCTGCCGCGCGCCTGCCAGTTATCCCCCACCAGCCCATCGGCCACCGTCAATTCACCCTGCGCCAGCACCAGCCGCTCATTGTCCGCCGGCCGGGCCACAATCATCTGCACCGCGCCACCATCGGCCGGCGAATCCTGCACCTGCGCCAACCCCGCTTCAAGCTCTGCCATATTCAAATTCTTTGTCATCGTTTACTCCTTATCGCATGTGATTGAGGGATTGGGAGATTGTCAGTCTCCTAATCTCCCACATTATTTGCCGCATCATACAGCAGAGCATCCACATCATCCAGCGTCAAACGGCCGTGATCCGCCATCGTTTTGATTTCATTTGTTAAAAACTTCAGTTGTTGATCATCCAGGCCCAAGCCTAACTGCTCCGCCCGCCCTTTCACCGCGTTCCAGCCTGTCAGCCGGTGCGCCACGTGAATATAGCGCGTCAGGCCAAAATCCTCCGGCCGCAAAATCTCATAGGTCGCCGGATTATTCAGTACGGCCTTCGCATGAATGCCCGCTTTGTGCGTGAAACTGGCAAAGCCCGTAATGTAATTGTTGAAGGGAATATCCACCTGTACCAACCGCGCCACCAGGCTGTCCAGATTGCGAATTAGCGGCAGGTGATACTTTTTCACCAGCGCCGGGTCCGTGGCATAGAGCCGGGCCACCAGGCCGCCCAACGGCGTAATGCCATTACGCTCGCCAATGCCCAAGACACTGGTATCAATGTGCGTGGCCCCCGCTTCCAGCGCCGCATACGCATTGGCAATGGCACAGCCCGAATCATTGTGCCCGTGAAACTCAATATCACAGGTCAACTCCCGGCGCAGGCAGGCCACCAGGTCATAAATCTGGCGCGGCGTGCCCACGCCAACCGTGTCGGCAATGCCCACGCGATGCACGCCCAACTCGCACACCGCCTGGTAGACACGGATAATGTCATCCACGTCACTGCGCAGGCTGTCCTCGGTGCTAAAGCGCGTCTCCACCCCCTGGCTGAGCAAATAGGCCACCACCTCTTGCGCCACATCTAAAATCTGGTCAATGGTACGGCCGTGACTAAACTCGCGCAGATACGACGACGTGCCAATGACCACATCCACGCCAGCCACGCCCGTATCCACCGCTTTTTTGGCGTCTTCCAGGTTACAGCGCGTGTGTGTCAGGATTTTGGCGTTCAGCCCCAGCCGGGCAATGGTCACACAGTCGTTATAACTCTCTGGCGAAGCCAGCGGCGAGGTCAGTTCCAGATACTCCACGCCAAACGCATCCAACAACGTGGCAATCTGAATCTTCTCGGCCGTCGAGAAAAAGGCATTGACAAACTGCTCCCCCTCCCGCAGCGTAGACTCAATGATAGCAAAATTGGTCAAACTCATGTCTCCTCCTCCAACGCCTCAGCTATTGCTTCTAGCACTCTATCAATCTCCTCTTTCGTAATCACCAGCGGCGGCGTCAGGCGCAGCGCCGTTGAGCCGGCCGTCAGTGCCAGCACCCCCCGCGCCAGCAGACCCCGCACCACATCCATCGCCCGGATTTTCAACTCCACGCCCACCAGCAGCCCCAGGCCGCGCACCTCCCGAATAAGAGGTGATCGGATGGCTTGCACCCGCTCCTGCAAATACGCGCCCAATTCGGCCGCACGGCCGTGCAACCCCTCCGCCTCCATCACAGCCAACACCGCATTCGCCGCCGCACAGGCCAACGGATTGCCGCCAAAGGTGGAGCCATGCACCCCTGGTGTCAGATTTTGCACCCGCGCGCCAATGCCCACCGCGCCCATCGGCAGACCCCCGGCCATCGCTTTGCCCAGGCAAATCAGATCGGGCACAATGCCCACCTGCTCGCAGGCAAACAACGTCCCAGTACGGCCGTAGCCCGTCTGCACCTCGTCCACAATCAGCAGCGCCCCCCGCTCGTCACACAGCCGCCGCGCCGCCTGGAAATAGGCCGGGTCCGCCAGCCGCACGCCCCCTTCCCCCTGCACAATCTCCAGGATGACAGCGGCGGTTTGCTCGGTCACGGCCGTTTCCAACCGGGCCACATTACCAAATGGCACATGGCAAAAACCGGGCACCAACGGCTGGAACGGTTCTCGGTATTCCGGTTTGTGCGTGGCGGAAAGGGAACCAAGAGTCCGGCCGTGAAAGCCGCGCATCATTGCCACCACCTCCGCCCGCCCCGTACTCAGCCGGGCAAACTTCAGCGCCGCTTCCACCGCCTCCGTGCCCGAGTTACACAGAAAGACGCGGTTCAAATCGCTGGGCAAGATAGCCACCAGCCGCGCCTGAAACCGCGCCCGCTCGTCGTTGTAAAACATCTCCTGGCAGGTAATAAGCGTCTGCGCCTGCCGGGTGATAGCATCCACCACCACCGGATGGCAGTGCCCCACACTGGCTACGGCCGTACCCGCCGCACAATCAATGTAGGCACGACCGTCGGCATCCCACACCGTCGCCCCCCGCCCCCGCACAATAGCGACCTCCCGTTTGCCGTAGACGCCGCTGGTAAATTCGTTTTCAAGTGTGATTGTGTCCATTTTCTGTTTAGTAAGCAGTGGGCAGTAAGCACCGCTCACTGCTCACCGCTCACTGCTCACTGATCACCGTCCCCACCCCATCCAACGCCCGTAACACCGGCCGTGTACCCCGCGCATCACCCAGGATGACGCGGCGGACACCGCCTTGCAGCGCCTCTTGCGCGCCCAGCAGTTTGATGCGCATCCGCCCCTGAGCGCAGCTTTGAGCCACATGCTCAATTTCGCCCACCGCCAGTTGCCGGATGAGCGAGCTTTCGTCGGGGAAGTGGCGCAGCAGGCCGGGCACGTTGGAAAGGATGAGCAGTTCGGTCGCGCCCAGGGCGACGGCCGTGGCCGCAGCCGCCCGGTCGCCATCCACATTCATCGCCTCGCCGTCATAGCTGATGGCCGGGGGCGTCAGCACGGGTACAAAACCACTGTGCAGCAGCCCGTTCAGCAGCGCCGTGTTCACCTGCTCCACCCGCCCCGTCAGGTTATCGCGGATGACGCGAGTACGGCCGTTTTCCACCACTTTGATCACCGCTTTGCGCGACCCCTGCCAGAGACGGCCGTCCAGCCCACTCAGCCCAATCGCATTCACGCCGCGCCGCTGCAACCGCTCCACCAAGTTCTTGTTCACCTGCCCACAATACACCATTTCAAAAATCTCCAGCGTCGCCCGGTCGGTTAACCGGCTGGTGTAGCCGGACGGCGAGGTGACAAACTGTGGTGGATGGCCCAACGCGGCCGCCACCTGGTTCGTCAGGTGCGAGCCGCCATGCACCAGCACCACCCGCTGCCCCTCACGCACCAACTGCGCCACATCCCCACACACCGCCTCATAATCAATCCCTTCACTGCCCCCAACTTTGATCACAATCATCTCTTATCCTCCCACTTCCTAATTCCTAATTCCTAATTCCTAATTCAAACCGGGTGTAATCCCACAAACTCCAGCCCCATCCGCTCCGGCCAATCCATCATCACATTCAGACATTGCACGGCCGTGCCCGCCGCCCCCTTCATCAAATTGTCTAATGCACTGATAACCACCAGCCGCCGGCTTTGTTCATCGCGGGCAAAACCAATATCGCACCAGTTCGTGCCCGCCAGGATCTTCGGTTCCGGGTAGCGGTAAATCCCCTTGCGGTCATTCACCAGCCGGATGAACGGCTCCTCGCCATATACCGCCCGGTACAACTGCCAGACCGCTTTTTCGTCCACATCCCGGTTCAAAAAGACATGCGCCGTACACAACACGCCCCGCACCAGTTCCACGGCCGTGACCGAAAAATGCAGCTCCATCGCCCCCAACGCCTGCAAAACTTCCGCCTGATGCCGGTGCCCGGTGGGGGCAAAAGAGCGCACCGCCCCACTCCGCTCCGGGTGATGGCTGGCCGCGCTGAAACTGTTGCCCCCCTCCGACGACCCCACTTTCAGGTCAACCACCACCCGCTCAATCCAGCCGGCCTGCGCCAATGGGGCCAGCGCCAGATTCACGGCCGTGGCGTTACACCCCACGCCACTCACATACCGCGCCCCCCGCAGCCGTTCCCGGTGCAGTTCCGGCAGCCCATACACAAAGTCCGCCAACCAGCCCGGCTGCGAGTGTGGCTGCCCGTACCACCGTTCATACACCGCCGCGTCCCGCAGCCGAAAATCGGCGGAGAGGTCAATCACCCGTTCGGCAAGGGCGGCAAACTGCTCAATCTGGGCAGCAGCACGGCCGTGTGGCAGCGCCAGAAACAGCACATCACACGGTTCCAATTCCTCCACCGCGCAGAACTGTAACCGGGTCGTACCGCGCAGGTTGGGATGAACCCCCTGCACATACCGCCCCGCATTCTGCTGCGATGTCACTTGCGCCACCGTCACCTGCGGATGCCCCAGCAGTAGCCGCAACAATTCCCCCCCTGTGTAGCCGGAGCCACCGGCGATGCTTACTTTTATCATCACTCTCTCCAGACGTAATGCGTAACCCGTAATCCGTATTCCGTAATCGGACCTCGGACATCGGGCTTCGGATTACGGTTCACGGATTACAATTCACGAATTACGGATCACGAAATCCACCACCCGCCCCGGAATGTTCACTCCCGTCGGGGCGATGCTGTTGCGGAACTCCATGGTGTGGTTGACCTCATTCACCAGCAAACGCCCGTCCGCCGTTTCCAGCAAATCTATCGCCACAATGCCGCCGCCAACGGCCGTCGCCGCCGACCGCGACAGCGCCTCAATTTCCGGCGTCACCGGGCAATTTTCCGCCCGCCCACCGCGCGCCGTATTCGTAATCCAGTGCGCCGAATGGCGGGTGATGGCGCAAATCGTCTCGTCACCAACGACAAAACTGCGAATGTCCCGCCCCGGTTTGTCCACATACTCCTGAATGTAAAAAACGGAGTGTTGGTAAGACCCCAACGTCGCTTTGTGTTCCAGGATGGCCTCGGCCGCTTCCCGGTCATTGATTTTTGCCAGCAGTCGGCCCCAGGAACCCACCGCCGGTTTCAGCACCACCGGATAACCCATCTGCTCAATGGCGTCCAGGGCGCTTTCCGGCGAAAAGGCGATCTGCGTGCGCGGCGAGGGCACACTCGCCGCCGCCAATGCCAGCGTCGTCTCCAATTTGCTGCCACACACCTGCACCACCGGGGCCGTATTCACGCAGGGAATCCCCCACGCGCCCCAGATTTGCAGGCAGGCCAGCGCCGCCGTATGGCTGACGCAGCGGTCGAGAATGACATCAAAGCGTGTCCATTCAGCGGGGCACATCAAGTCGAACACGGCCGTGCGCACATCAATCGTCTCATACGCCACCCCCCGCCGCTCCATCTCCTCAATGAGCAGCTTCTCCTCTACGCGGACTCGGGAAAAAAGGATACCTATTCTCATGTCGTTTACTCGTGTCCCGTAATCCGTGAACCGTAATCCGTAATCCGAAGCCCGAGGTCGGATAACGGATTACGAACTACGGCTTACGACCTTCACTCCCCCCAATCCTCGGCCACTTCCGGCGCCAGTTCCAGTTGCAGTGGCTGGGTGCCGGTCACTTCTAGTTCCACGCCGCAGTCGGGACATTCCAGGATTTCGCCAGGCAGCACGGCCGTGCCTACCGTCACTCCACCACCACATTCCGGACATTCAAAATTGTTCATCGTTCAACTCCTAAAAATCGTTTCGTTTGTAGTAGGCGATTCATCGCCTTCTGAACGGTGCTAAAGCGCCTACTACGAACATGGTTGTGAAACAAAAAACGGGCTTACCGCCGTTCCGGTAAGCCCGCCTGATACACCCTTCTACCTTTTCGCTTTCAGGGCACAGTGCAGCACACCAGAACCGGCGGTGGTTTGGCCTTCTTGCCCTGCTTCTTATTCAATTCCCGCGAAAAAGCTACGTCAATCATCTGTTTTTGGGCCACGAATGACACGAATTTCACGAAGGCAATTCGTGTCATTCGTCCCATTCGTGGCAATAAAAAAGCCCCGCCGGTCATCTGGCGGGGCTTTGCTGTGCAAACGAATGTCGGGAACGCACAACGTCCAGATAACCTACCGGTTTCTGTTGCCCTTCTTGCTCTTCTTGGAGACAAAAATTGGAGTGGTTGTGTTCATCATGTGTAGAAGTGTAACCGGGTACAAAGAAATGTCAACGGCCGTGCCTTCTTTTCTGCCAAAGTGACCAACCCCAACGCCCCATCATCGGTCATTATTCACAACATATCGAACACGCCGGTCACTTCAATCATCTCCCGGAATGGCAGTGACGACACAGCCTGGCAGTTCAGGTTACACCCCAATCCAAAACGGGACTGGAACCGTCATTATCGGGACAAAAAGAAACCACGTCTGCATTAGTCTGGGGCCAGTAACTTGTAGCAAGCCAGTCACCTACGTGTGAGTAGCTGACTATCTGGAAAGGGGTAATATGATGACCGTAAACCTGCCTGTGATATCCATACACCGTCCCGTTTCCCCGTTTGATAAGGCGTGGTCCGCTTTTCAATCCCTGTATCCGGCTTATGCCAACACCAGAGTATTGGACGAATTACGACGACGCGAATACGGCCGTCTCGACAACCAGGGCCATGTATACCTGGACTATACGGGCGGCAGCTTATATGCAAAGTCACAACTAACAGCACACCACGCCTTGCTCAACCACCATGTCTTTGGCAATCCACACTCGCAAAACCCCACTTCTCTGGCAATGACGGAAAGAGTGGAACAGGGGCGCCGCACCATTCTGGACTATTTCAACGCCTCACCGGAGGAATATGTGGTCATCTTCACTGCCAACGCCAGTGGCGCTATCAAACTGGTGGGCGAAGCCTATCCATTTACCGGGCAAAGTCATTACTTGCTCACGGCCGATAATCACAACTCTATCAATGGTATTCGCCAGTTCGCTGAGGCCAAAGGGGCGCAAATTTCCTACATCCCGGTTGTGCCGCCGGAATTATGCCTGGATTTGGCTACCATTCCAGAATATCTCCGGCTGGGTCGGCCGCAAGCCCCCAATCTTTTGGCCTTTCCGGCCCAGTCGAACTTTTCCGGCGTACAGCACCCGCTTGAATTGATACAGGTGGCACACGCCCGCGGTTGGGATGTCTTGCTAGATGCCGCTTCTTTCGCGCCCACGAACCGACTGGATGTGAGCCGCTGGCAGCCAGACTTTGTAACCCTCTCTTTCTACAAAATCTTTGGCTATCCAACCGGTATTGGCTGCCTGCTGGCGCGGCGTTCAGCGCTGGCAAAGTTGCAGCGACCCTGGTTTGCCGGAGGCGCTGTCTCCCTGGTGTCCGTTCGTTCCCAGCACCACCTCATGGCTCCAGATGAAATGGGGTACGAAGATGGGACTGTAAACTATATCAATATCCCGGCCGTGGAAATCGGATTGAAGTATGTCAGGCGAATCAGTATGGACGTGATTCATACCCGCGTCCAAATTTTGACCGAATGGCTAATAGATAGATTGCTGAAATTACAGCATCAAAACGGCCATCCCCTGGTGTATCTGCACGGACCAAAAGAGATGCAGCGGCGTGGTGGTACACTGGCGATGAATTTCTATGATCCGGCTGGCGTACCTTTCAATGTTTTTGTCGTGGAACAATTAGCTAATAAAGCTAACATTTCCCTGCGTACCGGTTGTTTTTGTAATCCGGGGGCCAGCGAGTTTGCGCATGGTTTAGACGCCCAACAGCTAGACACCTTCTGGCAAAGCTGCCCTACGCCAACGCCTGCTAGCCTGAATGAGTATATGCTGGCACAACATACCAGAGCCGTTGGCGCTACGCGCGTTTCGGTGGGGCTGGTCAGCAACTTTGCTGATGTCTACAAATTTATCGTCTTTGCCCGCAGTTTCCTAAATCGTTCAGTTTCAGCCATGTAATCGTTATCCCCTTGACACACCTCGCTATCTTCTCGCTTTCAGAGTTCAGGAACCGACGGCCGTCCAAGCCCCTTACCCTGGTTCTTGGTGAATTATCAACGGCCGTATCCCCATTTCTGCCACAATAACCACCTCCACCTTCCTCACCTTCAGTCATGCTTCGCAATAGCTCGATGTTCTTGATATTTCCTTGACACTTTCTCTCCGTTTTTTGTCCCTGCCTTGATGTTTTTTCTGCTTGAATGGTATGAGGTGACAGGCACCTTTGGAAGTGCCTGTCACCTCATACGGACAATGGAGGTTTTATGGACATCGTATACATGCTCTTGACCCTCCTCTTTTTTGCTGCCAGTTACGGGCTGATTCTGGTCTGTGATCGGCTGATGGAGGAGCAAAAATGACACTGCTTTATGCAATTTCAGGCTTACTGGCGCTGGGCCTGCTGGTGTATCTGGTAGTCGCCCTGCTCAAACCGGAGTGGTTCGGATGACCCTATTTGGCTGGTTTCAACTCATCTTGTATATAACCATCTTGCTACTGCTTGTGAAGCCATTAGGGGCTTACATGGCGCGGGTATACCAGGGTGAACGCACCTTTATGCACCCCATCCTGCAACCGGCCGAGCGGCTGATTTACCGTCTAGTGGGCACAGACCCCACGGCGGAGATGAACTGGAAGACATATGCCGTCGCTATGCTCCTCTTTAATTTTGTTGGCCTGATCCTGGTTTACCTGCTGCAACGGCTGCAAGGGTTTTTGCCGTTGAATCCGCAGGGGTTGGGCGCGGTGACGCCTGATTCGTCGTGGAACACGGCCGTCTCCTTCACCACCAATACTAACTGGCAAGGATACGGCGGTGAAACCACCATGAGCTATCTGACCCAAATGTTGGGCATGAACCTGCAAAACTTTGTTTCCGCGGCCACCGGCATAGCCGTGCTGGTAGCCTTCATTCGCGGTTTCACCCGCCACAGCAGCAAAACCATCGGCAACTTCTGGGTAGACCTGACGCGCAGCATCCTTTACATTTTGCTGCCCTTGTCATTGCTTGTCTCCCTGATCCTGGTCTCGCAGGGGGTGGTGCAAACCTTACGACCGTACCAGACGGTGTCATTGCTTCAGCCGGCAACCGACAGTAATGGTGCGATGGTGACAGAACAGGTCTTAGCCGTTGGCCCAGCCGCTTCCCAAATTGCTATTAAACAACTGGGTACCAATGGCGGCGGTTTCTTCAACGTCAATTCGGCTCATCCCTTCGAGAATCCTACACCCCTATCCAACTTTGTGGAGATGCTTTCTATCTTGCTCATTCCAGCGGCGCTTTGTTACACCTTTGGCAAGATGGTAAAGGATACCCGCCAGGGCTGGGCGCTGCTGACGGTGATGACCGTCATCTTTGTTATCTTGTTGGGCACGGCCGTCTGGGCCGAGCAAAATGGCAACCCCGCTTTTACCAAACTGGGTATAGACCAGACCGCCAGTGAGACCCAATCCGGCGGCAACATGGAAGGCAAAGAAGCGCGTTTTGGCATTGCCAATTCAGCTTTGTGGGCCACAGCCACAACGGCCGCTTCCAACGGCTCGGTCAACTCCATGCACGATTCATACACTCCGCTCGGCGGTCTTGTGCCCATGTGGTTGATGCAGTTGGGCGAAATCATTTATGGCGGCGTCGGTTCTGGGCTGTACGGGATGCTGGCTTTTGCTATTGTGGCCGTATTCATCGCCGGGCTGATGGTCGGCCGCACACCCGAATACCTGGGCAAGAAAATTGAAGCCTATGAAATGAAGATGGCTTCTCTGGTGATATTGATACCGGTCGTGGTGGTGTTGGGGGGCACGGCCGTAGCCGTCCTCAGCACCTCTGGCAAAGCCACCATCTTCAACCCCGGTGCGCACGGCTTTAGCGAAGTGTTGTACGCCTTCTCCTCTGCCGGAAACAACAATGGCAGTGCCTTTGCCGGACTGGGGGCCAACACGCCCTTTTACAACACTGCTCTGGGCGTGGCCATGCTCTTTGCCCGCTATTGGCTGGCAATACCCACTTTAGCCATTGCCGGTTCGCTAGTACGCAAAAAGACGGTTCCGGTCGGAGCAGGCACACTCCCCACACACGGCCCGCTCTTCATCGGCTGGCTCACGGCCGTCATCATCCTGGTCGGCGCACTCAGTTTCATCCCCGCCCTGGCCCTGGGGCCGATTATCGAGCATCTGCTCCTATGAAAACAATCCGCAGAATACGCAGATTTCACAGATTGCTTTTTTTATCTGTGTCATCTGCGAAATCTTTGATTTTGATACGGAAATAAAAATGACACCCAAACCAACTCATCAACGGCGCATGATATACCAACGCGCCTTTGTAGATTCTTTTCGCAAACTGAACCCGCGCTGGATGGTGCGTAACCCGGTCATGTTCGTGGTAGAGGTGGGCAGTGTGTTAACCACCCTGCTCTGGCTGCAATCGTTCATTGGCGAAGGTGAAGCGGCCGCCGGTTTCATCGGCGCTGTCACTATCTGGCTGTGGTTCACCGTCCTATTTGCCAACTTCTCCGAGGCGCTGGCCGAAGGGCGGGGCAAGGCCCAGGCCGACGCGCTGCGCCGCACCCGCCAGGAAACACAGGCGAAGAAATTGCGCCAGCCCAAACGAGACGCCGGTTACGATATGACACCCTCCACCGCCTTACGCCGGGGAGACGCCTTTCTGGTAGAAGCGGGGGACATGATCCCGGCTGATGGCGAAGTGGTGGAAGGCATTGCCTCGGTGGATGAGAGCGCAGTGACGGGTGAAAGTGCGCCGGTCATCCGCGAATCGGGCGGCGACCGCAGTGCGGTGACAGGCGGCACACGCATCCTGTCTGACTGGCTCATCATTCAAGTGACCACCAACCCCGGCGAAGGCTTTTTAGATCGCATGATCAGCCTGGTGGAAGGGGCCAAGCGGCAAAAAACGCCCAACGAAATCGCCCTGAACATTTTGCTGGCCGGTTTTACCATCATCTTCCTGATGGTCTGCATTACTCTGCTACCCTATTCGCTTTACAGTGTGGAAGCAGCCGGGCAGGGAACGCCCATCACCATTACGGTGCTGGTGGCTCTGCTGGTCTGCCTGATTCCCACCACCATTGGTGGTTTGCTCAACGCCATCGGCATTGCCGGGATGGACCGCATGATTCAGCGCAACGTGATCGCCATGTCCGGTCGGGCCGTTGAAGCGGCTGGCGATGTGGACGTGCTGCTGCTGGACAAAACAGGCACCATTACCCTGGGCAACCGGCAGGCGGTGGAATTTATCCCGGTTGGTGAAGCCAATCCTTTGGAACTGGCGGAAGCGGCCCAACTGTCTTCGCTGGCGGACGAGACGCCGGAAGGGCGCAGCATTGTGGTGCTGGCAAAGGAGCAATATGGGCTGCGCGGCCGACCCGTCGGCGGTGGGGCTGATGGCACAGACTGGATGCACTTTATCCCCTTCACGGCGCAGACGCGCATGAGCGGCGTAGACCTGGACGGGGTGAGCATCCGCAAGGGCGCGCCGGATACGATGCTGGCCTTGATGCAAAACAATGGTCACGCGATTCCGGGGGATTTGCGCACGGCCGTAGACAGCATTGCCCGCGCTGGTGGGACGCCCCTGGTGGTGGCCCGCAATGGGCAGGCGTTGGGTGTTATTCACCTGAAAGACATTGTAAAAGGGGGCATTCAGGAGCGGTTTGCTCATTTGCGCCAGATGGGTATTAAAACGGTGATGATTACCGGCGATAACCCGCTGACGGCGGCGGCGATTGCCGCCGAAGCAGGTGTGGATGACTTTCTGGCGCAGGCCACACCAGAAACCAAGCTGAAGCTCATCCGCGAATACCAGGCAGGCGGCCGGTTGGTCGCCATGACTGGCGACGGTACCAACGACGCGCCCGCGCTGGCGCAGGCCGATGTAGCCGTCGCCATGAACACCGGCACACAGCCCGCCCGCGAAGCAGCCAACATGGTTGACCTGGACAGCAACCCGACCAAGCTGATTGAGATCGTGGAAATCGGCAAACAACTGCTGATGACACGCGGATCGTTAACGACGTTTAGCATTGCCAACGATGTGGCTAAGTATTTTGCTATCATCCCCGCCGCTTTTGCCACCACCTATCCGGCGCTAAACGCCCTGAATTTTATGGGGCTGGCAACGCCGGAGAGCGCGATTCTGTCGGCCGTTATCTTTAACGCCCTGATTATCGTCTTTCTCATTCCGTTGGCGCTGCGCGGTGTGCCCTACCGGCCCGTGGGCGCAGCCCAACTGCTGCGCGACAACCTGCTGATTTACGGCCTGGGCGGCCTGATTGCCCCGTTTATTGGTATCAAGCTGATTGATATCCTGCTGGTAGCTTTGGGGCTGGTGTAAAAATACAAGGAGCATAGGAACATGATGAATCAGACAAATAGACGGCCGTCACATCGGCAGTTGTGGTTCTTACTGCTACTGATGCCCGCTTTGTTATTCTCAGAACGTACCCTCTCTATTTCCAGCCTGGATCATCGCATCATGCAAATGACGATCGTTCTGCTGGTTTACGGGTTTATGTTCTACTGGACGGCCGTAGAATCCTACAAGGAAATATGACATGTTGCTCAAACAAGTAAGGCCCGCATTGGTGGCCCTCATTCTGTTTACATTCATCACCGGTCTGCTCTATCCACTGGTCGTGACCGGGTTTGCCCAGGTAGTTTTTCCCCGGCAAGCCAATGGCAGCCTGCTGGAAGCAGATGGGCAGGCGGTTGGCTCGGCGCTGATCGGCCAATCGTTTGATGAGCCGGGGTATTTTTGGGCACGGCCGTCGGCCACCATCCCCTTTGCCTACAATGCCTTCAACGCCGAAACCCTGACCGCTTCTTCTGGTTCAAACTACGGTCCGCTGAATCCAGCCTTGCTGGAAATGGTAAATGCCAGGGTAGAAGCCCTAAAAGCAGCCGATCCCGACAACACCGCGCCCATCCCCGTAGACCTGGTGACGGCTTCCGCCAGCGGCCTCGACCCGCACATTAGCCGGGCAGCAGCAGAATATCAGGTGAGCCGGGTAGCGGTCGCCAGAGGCTTGGATGAGAACGTGGTACGGGATTTGGTGGTGGAGTTTACCGACGGCCGTCAACTCGGCATCCTCGGCGAACCGCGCGTCAACGTTCTGGAATTGAATCTGGCGCTCGACCAGTTGCAACCGCAACCATGAGTCTCGTCATCTCGTCATTGTCAATTGACAATTGACCATTACCAATTGACAATTCCTCTATGATCGAACGTGCCCGCCCCGACCCTGATGCACTGTTGAGCCGCGTTCAGGCGGAAGAAAAGCAACAGACGCACGGCCGTCTCAAGATATTCTTGGGTTACGCGGCCGGTGTGGGCAAAACCTATGCCATGTTGGAAGCGGCTCACCAGCGGCAGGCGGAAGGAGTAGATGTGGTGGTGGGTTATGTGGAGACACACGGCCGTGCCGAAACCCAGACGCTTCTTGATGGCTTAGAACTTGTGCCCCGCCACCAGGTGGAATATCGAGGGACGACCCTGCCGGAAATGGATATAGATGCCGTTCTCGCCCGGCGGCCGCAACTGGCTCTGGTAGATGAATTTGCCCACACCAACGCCCCCGGTTCGCGCCATCCCAAACGGTATCTCGATGTCATTGACCTGCTGGACGCCGGGATTGATGTCTATACCACCCTCAACATCCAACACCTGGAAAGTTTGAACGACGTGGTGGCTCAGATCACCGGTATCGTCGTGCGTGAAACGGTGCCAGACCGGGTATTGGACGAAGCCAGTGAACTGCAATTTGTGGACCTACCGCCGGATGAACTGTTGAAACGCCTCAAAGAAGGCAAAGTTTACGTGCCCGATCAGGCAGCGCGGGCGATTCAGAAATTTTTCCGCAAAGGCAATCTGACGGCGCTGCGCGAAATTGCTTTGCGCCGGGCGGCCGAGCAGGTGGACGAGCAGATGCGGGCTTACATGCAAACCCGCGCCATCCCCGGCCCCTGGCCCGCCAGCGAACGACTGCTTGTGTGCGTCAGCCCCAGCCCGTTGAGCGAGAAATTGGTGCGCGGCACGCGGCGGCTGGCCGATGAATTGAATGCGGAATGGTTTGCCGTGTATGTGGAACTGCCCGCCCACGAACGATTGTCACTCACCGAACGTGACCGGGTAGCCCGCACGTTACTGCTGGCGGAAGAGTTAGGCGCAAAGACGGTGACAGCGCCTGGACACACGATTACGGACACGGTAGTGAATTACGCTCGCAGCCACAATGTCACCAAAATCATTGTGGGCAAACCATTACGGCCGCGCTGGCAAGAGTGGCTGCGTGGTTCGGTGGTAGACCAACTCATCCGGCAGAGCGGCAGTATTGACGTTTACGTGATCAGCAGTGAACCGGAACGGCCGTCTCCCCTGGTGAATACCCAATCCTGGCGATCCCATACCCCTTGGAGCCGTTACGCTTACGGCGTCGGGTTGGTAGGGCTGGCAACCGCCCTGGGAGAGTTATTACATCCGCCGCTTTCCGTGACCAACGTTCTGATCATCTATCTATTTGTGCAGATCGTAGCAGGTGTTTTCTTAGGGCGCGGCCCGGCTATTCTGGCTTCCATCTTAGGCGTGTTGACGTTTGATTTCTTTTTTGTACCACCGCAATACACTTTTGCCGTCGCCGACACGGAATATGTTTTGACCTTCGCCGGTTTATTTGCCGTGGGCATGGTTATCAGTTACCTGACTGCCCGGCTGCGGCAGCAGGCAGAAAGGGCGCAGCAGCGGGCCAATGAAGCGGCCAATTTGTACGAACTGGGACGCGCGCTGGCGGTAGCCAGTGAAATGGAAACAATCACGCAGACGGTCATTGACCATATTACGGAGACCTTTAGCCGAGAAGCGGCCATTTTCCTGCCAGATGCCAACGGCAGCCAGACACTGCAACTGGTAGCCCACAGCCCAGAATTTGTACCTGATGAAAATGAAACGGCCGTGGCTACCTGGGCGTTTGAACACGGCCAACCGGCCGGTCGTGGCACCAATACGCTGCCTGCCGCCTACTCCCGCTACCTGCCCCTGAAAACGGCAAATGGCGTGGAAGGGGTGTTGGGGGTGCGCCCCCAGGCAGAGACCGCCTTGCTTTCGCCCGAACAAAGACGACTATTGGAAGCGTTTGCCGGGCTGGCAGCACTGGCCGTGGAACGCGCCCAACTATCCGACAAAGCCGAAGAAGCGCGGATACAGGTGGAAACAGAGCGGATGCGCAGCTCGCTTCTCAGTTCCGTTTCCCACGATTTGCGCACGCCGCTGGCCTACATTACCGGCGCCCTTAGCAGTTTGCATCATGACATCTCCCTGCTTAGTGAAGATGCACAACAAGAACTGGTACTTACCGCGTTGGAAGAAGCGCAACGACTGAACCGGCTGGTGGGTAATTTGCTGGATATGACCCGTTTGGAATCCGGCGCGCTCAAACCGGCTTTGAAACCGGCCGATGTGCAAGACCTGGTGGGAGCGGCCCTGGCGCAGATGTCGTCACAATTACACGGCCGTACATTGGACGTGCAAATCCCGGATTATTTGCCGCCGGTGAACATTGATTTTGTGTTGATGGTGCAGGCATTCGTGAATCTGATTGATAATGCGCTCAAGTATTCGCCACCGGATACGCCTATTCAGGTGATGGCGTATGGTGATGGCGGAGCGGTGATGATCACAGTGGCGGATCGTGGCCCTGGCATCCCAGAAGCGGGCATGGTACGGATTTTTGACAAATTTTTCCGCGCCGACCCAGTCGGAGTAGGCGGGGCCGGTTTGGGACTGGCGATTAGTAAGGGGATCGTGGAAGCGCATCACGGCCGTATCCATGCTGAAAATCGGCCCGATGGCGGCGCCAGTTTCACGATCAGCCTGCCGGTAGCGGACGAAACATGAGCGTGATAAAAACCGCAGAGGATTGCGGCAAAGATAATCTGCGTAATCCTTCGACAAGCTCAGGACAAGTTCTGGGCAATCTGTGGATTAAACCATGAACGAAAGTGGGTTGCGACTGCTGGTAGTGGATGATGAACGGGCCATTCGCCGTTTTATGCAGACGGCTTTGGCGGCACATGGATACCACATTATTGAGGCAGCTACGGGACAGGAGGCGCTCACGGCCGTTGCCCAATACCGCCCGGACATCGTCATCCTGGATTTGGGGCTGCCGGACATGGATGGCGTAGAAGTGACACAACGTCTGCGCGAATGGACGGCCGTGCCCATCATCATCCTCTCTGTGCGTGACCAGGAGCAAGACAAAATTGCCGCCCTGGATGCAGGCGCAGACGATTACCTGACCAAGCCATTTAGTGTGGGCGAATTACTGGCCCGTCTGCGCGCGGCGCTGCGCCGCGCTCGCCAACCGGCTGTGGATCCCGTTCTAGAGACCAACGGTCTGGTGGTGGATATGGCCCGCCGCCTGATTTCCGTGCAGGGCGCAGAAATCTCCCTCACCCCCACTGAATATGATTTGCTGCGCATTCTAGCTGTCAATGCCGGTAAAGTTCTCACCCACCAACAACTGCTGCGGCAGGTGTGGGGCATGGGTTATGAGGATGAGTCCCACCTGCTGCGTGTCAACATCAGCAATCTGCGCCACAAAATTGAACCAGACCCGTCCCGCCCCATCTACATTATCACCGAACCAGGCGTAGGCTACCGCCTGCGGTTGGAGGCTTAGTCGAGCCACATTTCAAGCAAAATCGTGGTGATTTTGGTCACGGCGACCTCGCGGACAGCAGATTCACGATGTTGTCGCGGGGCTGCCCGGTTTACCAATCACCACGCCAGCCGGACGCCTCATCATCCTGCCACCATTCCGAACCATCAGCACGGCCGTTGGCATAACACCACAACGCCAGCGCCCCAATCCAAATGCCGTCTATTGTCTCCAACACGACGAGGAAGCGGGTGGGTACGGCCGTAAAATGCCCCAGCGCCATAAGGACAACCATGATCACGCCCAATAAAACCAGCATCAGATAATTGCGTCGTTTCTTTTTTTGTTTCATAGCCTGTTCTCCCCCAGCAGTGTAACGGCCGTGCCGTAAAGATGGTGACAGGAAAACAAGCCACAGGCATAAAGAAAATATCAAGATGGTATGGTTAGGACTTTCGCTTTAGCTCACAAATGAGCGACAATCAATCGATGATTTCACG
>JAHDWK010000031.1 GCA_023382655.1 Anaerolineae bacterium
GAGAGAACAAGTCGAGGACAGCCGCCAGATAAAGCCAACCCTGATTGGTGCGTATATAGGTGATAGAAATGGTGTAATCATAAAAGACAAGTTTTGCCTAAGTCGAACCACTCAACTGACCTTAAGATGGTCTCGATATGATGTTTGGCTAAAACGAAAAGCGAAAATACAGGAGAATTCCTCTGAAAGCAATTTATGCGACGGAGGGATTCATGAAACGACAATGGCAAACCAGGCGACAGACGATAGCATACCTAGATGGACAAAGACGGTGGGACCGAGCTTACCAACTGGTGCTTGGATGGAGTCAAAACAGTCAGCAATGCCCTCCTTATCACGGCGAGCAAAAGATTCAGGAGGAAGCAAATGAGCCAGTGTGTAGCAATCTATGCCAGAGTATCCACGCCCAATCAGACCCAAGCAGAAACGATTGAGCAGCAGATAGAGCAGTTACAAACCTTTGTTAAACAAAAAAAGTGGCAACTGAACCCAGAGCATGTTTTTCGGGATGATGGCCGCAGCGGTGCTACATTAGAACGACCAGGCTTAGATCGACTGCGGGATAGCGTTCGTATGGGCGAGATTGATCGTATTTTGATTACCACCCCTGACCGCTTGGCCCGCAACTATGTGCATCAGATGATCTTGTTAGATGAGTTTGAACAGCATCACTGTGAAGTTGAATTTTTAGATCGCCCCATGAGTAGCGACCCGCATGACCGTCTATTGTTGCAAATCCGTAGCGCCGTAGCCGAGTATGAAAGAACGCTGGTCACCGACCGGATGCGACGTGGCCGACTGGCAAAATACCGAGGGGGAACTTTGTTGCCTTGGACCCGCCCTCCGTATGCTTATCGGGTTAACCCAGACAGCCCGCGAGACCCGTCTGGCGTACGAATAGAGGAGAGCGAAGCGGCCGTGGTGCAGCTCATTTACGATTGGTACTATCAGGAAAGTAGCAGTCTGTGCGGATTGGCAAAGCATTTACAAGCGTAGGGAATCCCCACACCAAGCGGCAAACAAATCTGGGGGTTGGCCACCTTGCGCGCCATCTTGACACAACCAGCCTACACCGGCAGGGTTTATGCCTGCCGTTTTCGCTACCGTGAACCGGACATTCGGCGTTCGGCTACCCATCCCATCGGTATGCCCCACCAGTCATATGATGAGCGGCTCCCAGAAGAATGGATATTCGTCGCCGAAATCCCAGCGATTATTGAACCAGAGCAATTTGAGAGAGTGCAAGCAAAGTTAGCCCAGAATAAAAGCTTCGCTAAACGGAACAATAAATCTCATGATTATTTGCTACGAGCCCTGGTCAGTTGTGGTCTGTGCCAAAAAGCTTGCACCGCTCGGGCGCTGGAAAATGGTAAACATCGATACTACGTTTGCTCTGGTAAGGCAAAGGCCATTCATAGCCGTCGCTTGGAAAAGTGTCGTTCACGCTTTGCGCCAGCCCAACAACTCGATGACCTGGTGTGGCAAGATTTAGCTGATGTGTTACAACATCCAGAGAGCTTGATACAAGCGCTGGAACGGGTTCACAGTGGTCATTGGCTGCCCCAGGAACTGCAGGCCCGACGCGAAAACTTGTCACAATCACGAAAGAGGTTGGCCAATCAATTAGAACGGCTTACTCAAGCCTATCTAAATGAAGTGATTCCACTGCTGGAATACCAGCGGCGGCGCCAGGAAATTGAAAAAAAGCAAGAGGGGTTACAAAACCAGGAGAAGCTGCTCAATACGCAAGTTGAGCAACGTCTCCTCCTTTCCCAATTGGGCACTTCTATTGAATCGTTTTGTGAAAAGGTGCGGAATGGACTTGAACAGGCGACGTTTGAACAAAAACGACAATTAGTGGAATTGCTCATTGATCGCGTTATTGTGACTGATGATAAGGTTGAAATTCGTTATGTGATTCCCACTACCCCAGAAAGCGAAACCGTCCGTTTTTGTCATTTGCGTTCAGACTATCGATATTACCTACGTACCCATGCCACATGGCTTCATGTATCTAGTGGCCATCATGGACTGGTTCAGCCGCTTTGTCGTTGCCTGGCAGCTCTCCAATACACTGGATGGGAGCTTCTGTGTGGAGGCACTGCGTCAAGCCTTGCGGCATGGTCAGCCGGAAATCTTCAATACCGACCAGGGGGTGCAATTCACGGCCCAGGCATTTACCCAGGAACTAGAAGCCGCGTCCATCCGCATTAGCATGGACGGCCGTGGCCGCGTCTTTGACAACATCTTTGTGGAGCGTCTCTGGCGCACCGTCAAGTACGAAGATATTTACATCAAGGAGTATGCTACCGTGCCCGAGCTGTTGACTGGCCTGAGTGACTACTTCGACCTGTACAATTACGAACGGCCGCATCAAAGTCTGGGCTACTGCACACCGGCCGATATTCATTTTGCTGTTAACGTACCAATTCTGGGACCCGGCTTGGTATCTTAACTTTTCGATCTGTGGTCTTGACTTTGGGGGTCACCTTAAAAGATAATTATTTGGCCGTAAATTGGAAAGGTTTTGGCTCAACTATAAAAAGAGTGGCAAGCCACCAGGTCAGCAATGAAGTCAGGCGAAATGTGCTTGAGATTGACGCGAAATTCGTAAATGGCCACGTAGCCCGCCAGATAATCCTTATGCACCCCGCGAAAAGGAGGCAGGAAATTACGCCAGCCGTAGACTCTGCACAATCCGTCGTCGGAAATAGCGCCTCCATTGGCGAATCGCCCACAGCAATTTCTCTCTAATTTCCTGTTTTGTTTCGCTGGTGACGCCTTTAACCTGGTTTAGTTGCTCAGGCGTGGGGTGTAAAATGTGGTGGATCGTTCTAAAGCCTGCCCGATGCAAAAATGCGTGGGTAGTTGGTGATAAGTGTAAGGCCTGGATTGGCGCATCTTCCCATTTAGCCCGGGTTTCGGCGAGAATCTGATTGATAAGCGCCTTTTGTTCTTCGTCAAAACTGGCTTGATTGTGGGAAGAATCATTCACGATGAATATGTTTGTTCCTGGCAAAGCTGAGTCTACTGAGGGGTTCTTGTTATTTGCCCATGACCCAGCCCAGACACTTTAGGTGCTTTATTCCTATTTCCCCATTGTAATAGCTTTTTACCGTTTTGTAATAGGTAGTTGGGGTCAGGGTTTGGGTACCACAGCTAGGTTCTGTATTTATTATGGAAGAGACGATCA
The DNA here is from genome assembly GCA_023382655.1 of Anaerolineae bacterium. Classification (GTDB taxonomy): domain Bacteria; phylum Chloroflexota; class Anaerolineae; order Promineifilales; family Promineifilaceae; genus CAADGU01. The sequence goes on from JAHDWK010000031.1 coordinate 3,194, forward strand.
GAATTCTTGCAATACCGTGTCGCCAATCCATCATGTTCAGCCATTGCTCAGTTGATTGAATGAAATACCAACGGCCGTTAATGCCAGCCGGTTTAGGCGCTCAACAATCACACTGCGTTCAGCTTGCAACTCTGTATTGTCACCATAACGTCGGGCTTTCGAAATGTTTTCGCGAAGCTGCTGTTCATAGGTTAGTAATTCCAGATCAGGCCCCACCGTACTCTGCAATGTAGCCAGACCACGCTCATAAAGCGTGTATATGTCGCCTAAGGTGGCTGGAATCACTTCATCAGTAGCCAGCCTGATGCGACGGCGCAGTTCGATGGGAACCCGGCCTTGTTTCAACGCCTCATCTAGTGACTGGCTCAGGGATTGCCACTCTACCTGCTCTTTGATCCCGGCCAAAGTCTGGCGGTTTTGTTGCAGCAACCAGGTGTTAAACGCCGTCACCAATACCGAAAGAACGATAAGGGCCATTGACTCAACACCCTCGCCAAGTCCAAACGCCTGCGCCGCCTGACGAACGGTTTTTACTTGCCCTGTTTGCGCCAGCTCTGTGTATTGAGGGAAAAACGATTCTAAACGTCCGGTTTCGCCTGGGGCCAACTGGCTAATAATATCCTTACTGATATTGTATAGAGCGGTCTGGTTTGTGGTTTGTGCCAGCCAATGCTCTGGAACTGTCACAATTGTCTGGGTGGGAAGCTCTGACTTCTGCGGTCGGACGCCGGTCAACTCCTGGGCTGTTTGCCAGGAAATGATGGGGTAAAGGGTTTTCTGATGAGATAAAGGCGGGTATTGGGTAGCTGCAAATTGCCAGACCTGTTGCTGCGTTTGAGCCAGAAAAAGAAAATCTTCTATAGAAAGAACGTGATATTGGCCGTTGAGCAAGGAGAAGATGCGCGAGAATTGGGTGAAATCTACGGCCGTAGCCGGGGTTTGCAGGAGTAGACGGGTGGTGCCACGCACGGCCGTGATTAACACAATTTCCTCTGTAGACATACGCAGGGCATTGGCTAATGCGGCCAGCAAAGCTGGCAAGTCCGCAACCGGCTCAGCAATAATCACCTGTACCTTCGCCGTTGCTTGGCAAAGCGGAAGTTTTGCCAGCCAGCCGGTTAATTTTTCAACCAGGTTGTGCCTTTGTCGTAAGATTTCTTCAACCAGACAGCTTAAACGTTTCCGGCGTTCACAATAGAGAATAAGTTCACGGGCAAAATCTGAAAGCGCTTGATGGTTGAACACCTCATAATCCACACCTATATAAAAAGCCAGGTTTTTCAGCTCTGTCAGGTTAAATTGATCTTCCAAAATCTGGTGAAGTTCCACCCGTTCTGATGGTTGTCCGATAGTATTCATGTGATTTCCTCTTGTGGCGTCGGGGAAGATGGAGTGGGTTTGCCGGTATCTGCCCGGGGCTGCAAAAATTCACGATAAAGTAGTCGCAGGCTGTGCCCAATAAAAAATAGAGGCACCAGGACAAAGATCAGTTCACCAAAACAGATTAGCGCAAATAGCTCTCCAGGTAGTGTGGCCTGGAGCGTATTTTGCAACAGCTTTTCTGCGCCCTGGTTGCGCACATACAAAACAAACAACCAGGGAATTACGAGTAATGTTACGGCTATCAACCGCACCGTTTGATCACGAAACCACATATAGACACAAAGCGCCATACCCAGTGTAACCGGCAGCGTTAACAGCCAGACAGCCACAACTAGGAAAATGCGGGAAAACAGCGCACTTTCTATGTGGTTTTGCAAGGCTGGAAAAAGGCGCAACCCCACCATGAACAGACCGAGGAAAAGCAGCGTCCCCCTGAGTTGTTGGAAAAAGGGCAGATAGCGAACCAACAACAAAACATGGCCCACAACCAACCCCAACCAGGTTAACAGAAGAAGGGCGATCATGACCAACAGCCACACATCCGGGGACACGTTTCCTGGCGTGCTTTGTGTTGGCAAGATGAATAGAAGGACGCTGATTCCCAGGATAAAGCCCCATCCCAAACGTCCGCTCCACTTTCGCCCTTTGCTAAAAGAATTTGCTATATTGGTCATGATCGGCTTTGCGTTTGCCAGACCACGTACAAGCTGGCGATAATTCCCACCCCATAAGTGAGAAGGCGTCCAGGTACAAACAATACTTCAGAAGAACCTTGCAACACCGCCGATAACGGCGTCAGAAGCAATGTGGTAGCCGCAATTGAGAGCATTATCACGGTTTCCCAATGCCACCGCTGCCAATTTACATCTGGTTGCCCGGCTAATGCCCGGCGCTGTAACCAGTGGTAAGCAACCAAGAGCATCACCACAACCAGCAAAGACAGAAGCTGTAAACCTAAATAGGAGGGGATAATGCTCAGAATGAGCAGCAAGGGGTTATCTACCGGCAGGAATTCCAGCGTCCCGGCAAAGGCGATGGAGTTCAAAACAAATAACGCATGCTCAGGTATAAAAATAGCCAGAAAAATGATCAACCCCAAATTCAGGCAAATCCAGGCCAGGCGAACCAGATAAACCAGCAGCAAAACTTTCATAATTGGTTTTTTGACCGGCTTTTCTTGAACCATGAGTGGCAACGTCCACGTGCTAAGGAGGGCAAAAATTGCCAGTGTGGCGAAGTGGACGACGTAGCTACTTGTGTGATAAGCAATCAGAGGGGTAATAAGCAGTACTTCCAGAGCCAGAACGAGCGCCGATGTGGTCAGGGCGATGCTCAGCCACCCCTCGTTGACGCGGTCTGGATTGCGTAAAAACGTCAATCTCTCGGCAAACGTGGGATGATAAGAAAACCAACGACGCATACCACTCAGGGCGTGGCCAGACTGCCTGTACCAGGTTTGTTCAGAAAAACCGGATAACCATTCGCTGAATCTGAAAGCGATGTCCCGCCGTAGATTGGCTATTCTTGTCCTTATTCTTTGAGAAGTATGACCGGCAACTAACGATTGTGGTTCATAGGCTAACAGCGCATCCCTTAAAGCAGCAGGCTGCTGCACCCTTTCCTGAACAAAAAAATCGGCCTGATGCTCTTGTAAACGCAGCATACGCCGCCAAAAGAAAAGCCAGAGTATAAATCCCATCCAGATAATGGTCCAGAAGGCATTGATAATATAATTTGCTACCAGACCAAAACTAATGGTTTCGGTTTTTTCTATGATTTCGGCGCGCTGCTCCGGCGAAAGCGTGATGAGTGGTTCAATTGTCTCCACCAGCAGCGGATCGAGGTTTTCTATCTGCGCCAGGTCAAGGTTCAGCCAGGCATGCACCGCCAGATTGGCAAAACCCAGCCAGCCCAACAAAAAGACCATCCACCAGGGAATAATGGTAAAACAACTGCGCAAGAGTTCGCGGGTGTAACCAACACGCTGCACGTCTCGATGCAAAAAGTGCGCGATTTCATGCAGCAAAGCGGCTCTGGCTACGATTTCCCGCTCAGATGATTGTAAATCTGCGTCTAGTTTGCGTGCTGTTTCTTGGCCAATGATCAGGTAGTGACGCCGCCAGGAACCGGTGGCGTAAATGGGGTCAGTGGGTGTGCCAATAATCAGTTGGATGGGGTGTGGATAGCCAACGGCCGTTGCCTGTTCAGTCAGGGCAGTTTGCAAGCGTTCCAAGATGCCATTTTGGGCAAATACGGCCGTCGCCGGCAAATCTTGCCGCTTTCTAATCTCTTTTCCTGGCCGGGCCAGCAGGGCACGTGCCGGCAAGATCAGCATGGTCAGGGTGGTGGGCCAGATCAATATGGGTGATGGCCCCAGCGAGCCAGCAATCATGACACCCAGGATGACTAGGACAATGATCCAGAAGGAAACGTCAGTCAGATTGGGAAACGCGCGTAAGTTTGGTTTAGGCATTGGTTCATCTGCTCGCATTTAGCGAACCGTGATAACATGGTCAACAACCAGGGCCTGCTCGCCAGCCACATCCACAAACAGGCGAATATGATAGAGGCCGGCTGGCGCGTGATTGTCCAGGATAACGTTTTCATCAAAAACAAGACCGATTTGCCTGGTTGTGATGCTTTGGGCAGCGGATTGGTAGGTGCTGGTGCGGTTCAATGTTTCCTGGCTCATCGGCGTTGGCAGGGGTTCGTAAGCCAGATTGAGCAAAGGGTTGCTCAGGTTGTTACCGGTCAGGTGGCCGCGCACGATGATGGTATCACCCGGCGCTGCCTGTGAGGGCAGGGGAGGGGAGAGACGGCCGTACTGGTTTGTAAATTCCTGTGCCAGACGAAACTGCCCGGTCTCGGCGTTGTAGGCCATGCCGATGCCCACATGGGTGTGGGCCGGATCAAGGATGTTGTCCCGGTGACCGGGGCTGTTCATCAGGCCAGTGTGGGCATTGTGGATGACTTCGGCCCAATCTTCGATGGGTGCGCCTTGCCCATCGTCGTAGGTGTAGCTGAAAGCGTGTAGGTTTTCCATGACGGCATGTTGGCCGCCGGCGAGCGTGTAGCGGTGATCAGGGCCTAAACCCTCACGGTTCCAATGGCTGAAGTAGTTGGCCTGCACCATATCTTCAGCATGGCGTTGACCGGCGAGAACGGCGGTTGTATCCCAAGAGACGGGGGCCAGACTATTTTCCTGCCGGGCCGTGTTGACCAACTCTAGCATGAGAGCGGCTAATACAACGGGATCATGCGCATCAAAAGCTGGTTCTAGCTGCTGCCCAGATACGGTCGGTGTGGGTATGGACGTGGTAATGGGGATAGTGGTTGATAGTGCGGTAGTGGCGGGAGTGGCCGGTGGTAGCGCCGGTGTCGAGGTTGCCGCGGCTGAAAAGTCAAAAGAGGTAACGGGCGCAACTGTTTGTTCTGGTGACGGCAGCAGGTTGTTTATCTGCTGTTCTGCCCAGAAAGACCAGAGCGTTTTGGAACAGAAGAACATCAGGACAACGGCCGTAACCCCCACAATGATTACCTTAATGGGCTTTGTGGTAGGGGCATGGCCGTCGTCATCCAACGACAGCCAATCATCATCATCTATTGCCCAAGTATCGTCGTCAGACGGCCGTTTCCTGCGACCAAAACCCATCAAAAATCTTCCTCTACGTCTAAACCGACACAAAACTCGGTGACTTGATAGACAACAAACCCAGCCACGCCCATCATTACTAATGGGAATAATGTCCATAACAAAAAACAAAATTGGAACACAGGCATTTATTACTGGATCGAGTTGCTCATATCTTCAACTAATTCAGGCAAACGACGTTTGACTGTCGCAGTTTGTATAATCTCTTGAGCAATACCTGTTTGTGGACTAAATGGAAACCGCATGATTAGTTCTGCTAACGGTATGTTAGCGTCAACATATTTCATATAAAACACTTCATGAACATCAGCTAATTTGTAATTGTTCTTATTTTTTAGAAGTTTGTTTAACGCCAATTGGATATCTTGTAGTAACCGTTCGTCTGTATATGTTAAAGTGGACAGGATTTTTACGGCCTCATTGACGACATTATCTAGTTGCTCTGTTGAAGTTCCATCTAGTTTAGTAGCACGGTCACCAAATAGCGCATTTAATTTTTGTTTCAAAACTTCACCAACTGCTTCGCCTACTTTTTCGCTTACGTTAGTTACGCCAGGTTGTAAAGTTGGCCATAGCCATTTGGCTAGTTGTAATGCACTGGTTACTGCTAAGTATGTGATTTCATTCATTGCGTAATTCTCTCCTGTAAGCTTTAATTCTTGTTATCAATTCCACAAGTCTTATTTTTACGATTGCGTTACTAACAATTGCTTCACAAATTCTGTACTGGCCATTTTGCCCTGACTGTACTCTTTGATATTCAGCATAATCGTTTTGCACAAACGGTTGATAAAACTTCTCAAACAAGTGATCAGGCAACACATGATCTCTTGATTTCAAAAAATTAATCAAGCCAGATAAGAGTGTTTCTTGATTATTATCATTGAAAATTGGAATCGGGTCTGAACTGACAAATCCATGAAATTCAGGGCTGAAGTTAGGCCTATTATCTGCCGGGGAAGATCGTAACCAATCAGCTAACTCATTTAATGCGTTGGAAAACTGGACACTTGTGTCTGATTCTAAGGGGAAGGTAAGGGGTTCAACTAAATGATTTCTTCTATAAATTTCCACCAACTTAATTAACCGAATATCTTGTTCGTTTTCTGCTATATTTATTCCAACTTCCCACAAATCTCTTTTTTTTCTATAGATCGCGGAACTATCCCATGCCCCTTGAACTATCCCTTGGTTGTTAAGCCCACCAATTCCTAGACTAAGACTCGTTCTTCCCATTAAGTTCTCAAAATCCCAATTATGATATTCAACATAGTTTTCAAGCATTGTCTCAAGTTGTTCGGTTGTAACACCCGGAGCTATTACATTCTCCTCCTCCTCAAAAGCTCCCAAAACAAACACAATTGAACCAAAGTGAAGCCCTGCCCATTCTTTTACAGTTTTACATATTATTTGAAGAGTATTGGGATTATTTTCTAGATTACTCCAAGTGGCACACAAATACTCTCTCAAAGATTGTTCGTATACTTCATTAACCGTTGTTTCAGCAGTGGCTTTCCAGCGAACAACTTGCTTGATATTTCGACGATTTCTTGCTGGACCCACTCCTTGTTTATCTGCAATATTTGGCTTTCGTAACGGTACATGCTCCAATTGGGAAATCGGGAAGTTCTCACGAAAACCATCAGGAAACCAGCTTTCAAAAATTAAGTTGGGAACACCATTTCCCCCACATTTCAGAACAAGCGATTTGTGAATATGACTCAAGAAGTCAATGAACTCTCTATCTACTCCATCAAAAACATTGACTTGCACCAGCCACGTAAGAGACCCCAACAGATTCTGGGTTTCTGCTTGATGATATACAATCAAATTTGTAACGAACGCATCATATGTGAGACTGTTAAAAAGATTTCCCGCTCTCGTTCCTAAAACAGCTAATCGCAGATTATCACTTGTCCATAAAATATATTCATCCATGAAATCCGCCAGTTGGGGGACTTTAAGAATAAATGGGGAATATATAAACCTATTTTCATGGTTGCGGTAATCGTCATTTCCCTCAACTCTTCGAACTGATTCGGTCGGATAACTAAAAGTAAATTCAGAGTCAAAAATCTGCCGGATCAATGAAGTTTTTCCAGAACAATAGCAACCATAAAGCCAGGTCACTTCTTTTGACTGTTGGAACATCCTCAGTTTTCTAAGAATGGGGTGTTGCGTCTCAGGAAATGTTACTGTGTAGGTCATCATTCATCCTTAATCCTTAATCCTGAGGAGGATACACATCTAGTGTAAGGTTGATTGCTAAAATAGCTATACAACAACCCTACCCTAAACCTGACAAGAGAAGAGAGTTGACCTTGAAAAACCAGGTTTTCAATAATACCCTTCTCCTTAAGCTGGTAAAAAATACCCTGCCAATTTTTCTCAAGGAATTCAATATCTTCTTTGCTTATTTCCTCACTTCGATATGCCTGTTGTACTTTCTCACGCAGAAATTCTTTGCCTGTCCAGCCTGATTTATATTGAATCCCTTCCAAGATACCGGTATCTTTATCAATCAGATTTTCTTTGACCATAACTTGCATGAGTAGAACTTCGCAGTCTGTAAAGCTGGCTCTCAAGTAATTAACAAAAATCGTATTGACTAAGCTATATTGTAGAATAACGCTTCTGATATCTTGAACTGTTATCAAACGGTACGCTTGTTCATATTCAACTCCCACTCTTGGGTTAATAATTTCATTGACTAACCCGTTACCAAGTTCTTGCACAAGGCTCACCCACCCCCCTGTGAAGATATATGCAGCCCGTTTGGCTAACGGGGTTAATGCCAATGTCTCATTAATGGTTAGAATTTTTTCGACATCGCGCTCATCTACGAAAGTGGTTCTAAAAGTTTTTTGTTTGGCCTGTCTATTATCACGGAACAATGTTTGCAGTGTTTCTATCCATGGCCTTGATCGATTGTCGTTTGCTGTCCAAATGATGCCTTGTGAACTTTGACAAAAACTGTTTAACTCCTCCATTAACTTAGGGATTTGATTTCCGAATTCATGAAATACATCAGCATCATCCACTATTAACAAGGGAAGCAAACCTGTTTTATTTTTTAGATTCATCGCCAAAGTCTTAAAGCTGAAGAATGGGTTTGCACCATTTGTGTCTTGGGAGTTGATACTACTATCCATCAAGTCCTGATTCTCTTGCTCATTAAATTTAGCCAGTTTCTCCACACCATAGTGATAACAACAGCGCCAGAACTGATGGCGATAGGAATCAGCGTTTGTAATTCCTTGTCCTTCTATGTATTCTCGCCACCACTCCATCAAGTTCACTTTAACAATGAAATATTTTGGTAAACCATTCATTGGATTCGGGTCAATGGTTTCCAGAACAGCATCTATAATGGTCGTTTTGCCAGACTGTCGCAAACCCTCAAGTACGACAAGCTCTGTTCCTTCTGAATAAGTTAGATACTCTACTAATTCGATAGCTATTTGTGTGGGTCTCCGCAATGCAAATCGTTTAAATTCTTCAGGTTTCAAGGGCCTGTTCACAATAAACGGGCTTTTCAACTCTTGCTCCAGCAAGTACGAATCCAATGAAGGGGCAATATTGAGTATAGAAGAAATACGCTCTTGATACTGCCTAAGTTCATTGGTATTTCCAACAGTAAAGAGAGTTTGAAATTCTAGTTCAAATGACAACTTAGTGGGTTCAACAGGCTCTTGGACAATAGCAAACTTGATGTGTTCACCAGAAGCCAGCTTTATATTCTCTTTAGGTTTATCAAAGGTTACTGATATTGCCCTTTGCTTATTGGCACTATAAAGAACGCGCAAGTGATTAATATCTGCTCCACTAATGTGGTAAAGGACACCGCGGATATAATACGTCCAGTCGTTGTTCCTGACTGTCTCCTCTTGATCAACATGGACATCTAAAGACGATCTCAGCTCAAATTCTATTTTCCCAGGGCCAATAGCTACAGGTTCTTCTGCCCAATTTTCTATGCGGGTCTGAGTACTGGCTAACCATCTATTTACTTGATTTCTCAAAATATGTGTTTCTGGTATTTTGGTGTACGTTTTGTCCGATGATGTCAAATCCTTTGCCGCCTGTTCCAATACAGATTTGTATTCTTGCCATGCTTCCAACTCTTTTGGTGGTGGTTGAGTAAAAACTGGATTTAAGTCTTTTAGCAGCAAATACAAATTCTGTGATTTATACACACCTTCCTGAGGAAGAAAAGAATCTTGAAGTTGTTTGTATTCACTACCATTACCATATGAGAAACGGTTACTATTCGCAGAGTACAAAAGCCGATAAACTTGTCTAAGCGAATCCACGTAACCGACATCCAGGTCGGCCATTGTTTTATAACTACCTTGATCTGGATTTCGATAGAATCTCACCCAGTTCGCCAAAAACTCTTTGAGGATTGGTTCGGTAGCTTCACTTTCCAGCGCTTCAGCCACTTTGACAAAAGTAACATGAGGATTAGATGTTAAGCCCAGAATTTTGTCATACATGATTGAAACAACCCGCTCAACGTTTCTATCCTCTTTCCACTGTTTAATAAGCCCGAATGATAAAGCTCGTAAGAACACCTGAACTTCTGCACCCCGCAATTGGTCTAGCATGGGGCGAACATATTGTTCGTAATAATCATCTCCATACATTTCTTCTAATTTTGAAAGTGCAGCTATTACATCGCGGGTGGCTCCGCCAGCATCTTGGTCTACATTCCTAAGCCTTTGAGCGACCAGATCTTCTAACCTGTCTTTATCAGCAAATGATGTGCTGTCACCCATCTCATCTAAGGACTCGTTAATCGTTTTGTCTGTTCTCCCCGAAGATGTTGGACTAGGATCATGAGGGTCAGGTTCACTCTTTCTTCCCTCAGTTCCCCGCCCTTTCTTATAGAACATATACACGCCCCATCCCACCAAGACGACCAATATCAACAACAATAAGAACGTAAGAAAAAGTAGAACATTGGGGCTCTCTTGGTTAGGCGGTGGTAGCGGTTGAACGGGCTGTTCGGTTACTTCGGGAACAACTGATTGTGTTGCCGTTGGACTTGGTGCCGATGTGGGAACTGGTACTGGAATGGGTGTTGGGAGGAAAAATGTTACCGTGACTTTGAAAGTATCGGCGAAGTTGAGACCATCCGATGATGTACCCTCAATATGTAATGTGATTACATATTCGCCTTCGTCTTTAGGTGTAAATTTACTATAAGTATTCTCACCTTCCGTCTCATGATCTGTGAGGTTTTCAACAATGACAGGCTGACCATCAACAGTAATCTGTAATTCAGGATTTAGGTTCTGGATATCTTCGTCATTCTCAATATCATATTCAATCACAAAAGGCTCATCTGGAGTCTCTTGTACCACATTTAATCTAACAATGCGGGGTAGAGCAACTGCTTTTACTGAGACACCTTCGACCTGAACGGATGGAAATAATTCGCCATTAATGAGTACAATCGGTGCCAAATCATAAACATCAGGCTCGGCCAAACCCGGCACCGTAACTTCATATAAAAGTCCATTAATTACCGGTTCAAAAAGCAAATTAATTGCCGCTTCTTCATAGTTCTCTACATCATTTACAAGACGTAGAGTTAAATCTTCTGCGTGTTTTAGGCTATCACTCTCGATTATGGCTTGTACCAAGAAAGGAGCATTGATGGATACTGCCTGATTATCAGTAACCAAAGATACTTTGGGATAGCGTCGGTTTACTAATAAACGGCCGTCTGAGCCTTGGAGTGTGATTTTCCATTCACCATCATCAGGCGTAGGGATAATATAAATTTCATGCAGGTCTGTTTCACCACCACCTCTGATGGGTAGTTGCGTATAAAGATTTCCAGCGGGATCCTCAATTATCACCTCTGATTCTGGTGCATCTTTAAGGATGGTGAATGTTAATTCGTCCAGATATGGCTCAACAGAAACAACTTCCGCCTCACCGTTGACCAATGATGTTGCTTCGTTTTGTTCTCCCCCAATAAACTCAGATAAAAACTGCCAATAAACCTCACTCAAATTACTGCTATCATCTATATAGGCATACTGCTCTTCGGCCTGCAAAATGTTTTGCCAACTGTCCTGATCTCCCTCTGCATCACCCACGCCCACCACAAAAATCCGTATACCAGTGTCCCCAATGGTCGTGACCATTTCTTCTAATCCAGAAAAATAGGTCACAAGTTCTGGATCTGACAGCACCTCTCCCCCACGTGCTGGCTGCCCATCGGTCATTAAAATGACAACAGGCACCCTACCGCTTTCTAAGCTGTTCAGACGAATAAATTCGTCCAAGGCAAAGTTAAGAGCCGGTTTGAAATCTGTATCTCCTCCAGCCGGTGTATCCTCAAAGAATTTTGCTAAATTAGCTTCTGACGGCCGTCCTAAAGAAAGAGCGCTACCGGCAATGATGTCCTGATTAAAGCCCACGACACTCAAACGGTAATCAAGCCCGGCAAACTCAGCGTTCGCCTCCAGATAATCCAGCAAAAATTCGGCTGCCTTCTCTATCAACGCCCGCTGATAGATAGTGCTGCCCGAACTATCCAGCAACAAAATAATATCCAGCGGCTGTGTAGCTTCCTGAGCCACAGAGTGTGGAACAATGGCCCCTATCAAGCCAATCAGGAAGATAAAAGAAAGGAACCTGACCTTTGATAACATGCTCATCTTCAATCCCACTTTTCCGGCTTATCGCTCACCGTATCCAGGTTAGCCAGGAGTATGGCGCCCAAAATCATCAAAAGCCCCAAACCTAGGCGCCAGATAATGGGCCAGGCACCGTCATACAGGAAGACGGCGAGAATAATCAGAACAACACCTACCAGAAACAAAATAAGAGCAAAGAATTTATTTAACATGCTATCTTCCCTGATTAAGGCTGCCGGCCGCACCACTTCCAGCGTGCATCTTCCTGTACTATTAACCATGTCTCATCCATACGGTAGGGATACCAGCCCTGCAATACACGAAAGCGCAATTGACCTTGGGCGGTAACAACGGCCGTTACGCCATCATTCATCACCTCTGCAAACTCAATACGTGACCGATCAATCTCAAACTGATCCTTCAACCCATCCAGATCTACGCCGGGGATAAGGACCTCATCCAATCCGGGAATCTGGGTAATGTCCAGATACTCAACCAATCCACTGATAGAGGCCCCGCTGGCCACGGCGTTGGAAACCCAAATTTCCCGATCGCAGGTGCGATCTAACACCCTCTCGCTGTCTACATCCCACATGCCGTTAAACCAATCTTCGGCCGCATAAACCGGCGTATTGGCGCGCCACAATTGATACCCCAGGAAACCCAGTGTCAACAAGACACCCACTGCCACCAGCACCACAATCACCGCCTTCAAGCTGGCAGGTAAAGAACCCCGCTTCCCCAACTTCTCCAGATCATCATCAAAGGAATAGTCATCAAATTCATCTTCAGCTTGTTTATCGTGTCGTCTAAACATCTTTGCTTTCCCGCTTCTGGTCTGGTCTAATCCTTTACAACTACATCTAAATCCCACTGTGGCCGCTGGTAAACGGTGTAAAACTCCTGCAAATCCCCTTTGCCGTCGGCCGTTTGCACTCTATCGGCCAGAGATTGGCGGTAGCCATTGTCAAGTAATCGGTCGGCAACGGCCGTGACCTCATACACCACCCGCCGAAACTCCACCGTCGGCTCTTCAGGGTCGAACAACAAATAAGCCGCCCGTGGGTCGCCATCACGTGGCTGCCCCACACTGCCCGGGTTGATAATGTGGATACCTTTTGCTAAAGGCAGTCGTTTGCCGTAGGCTAGAGGCTGCAACTGCCGGTCACGAAACCACATGGGATAATGGGTGTGTCCACAAAACAAGACGGTCGTGGGTTGCTTATGGTATTCACGACCCAACAGGCCAAAAATGTCACTGATCAGATGCTTCTTCCACGGATGCAAATACAACATCCGCCGTTGGCTCAATTGCAAAGAAGCATGGACAAACAACGCTTCTAACGTTTCTCCATATATGCGTCCTAAAGATCGCGCTTCTTCCTGGATGGCCGTTTGCACTTCCGCCTTAAACCAGTTGTTATACAGCCGGTTTTTTGGTTCCTGTAAAGCCAGTTGATGCTTGTTTAGACTTGTCCAGGCATCATCGCTTACTTTTGTGGGCAGCAGCAGCCATTCATCATGGTTGCCCGGCACCCAACGTTCACCAATATCGGCCGAATTCTTCAGCCATTTAATACACTCAACCGGGTCTGGCCCATAGCCAATCAAATCCCCCAGAAACCAGTAAGCTATCGTTTCATTCCTATGGGTCCGCAGTTGGCGCACATCGTTATCTACGGCCTGTAACGCGCCATAATTAGCATGTATATCGGTGATAATGGCGTAACGCATAGCTTAGCTCACTCCGTAACGTTCTCTGATTTGGCGTAGCCGTTTATTAAAAACAACCACTTCGTCATGGCTCGGATCGATCTCCTGGCACGTCTTTAACCGTTCCGTGGCATTCCGTAACTGCGCGGTCGGGAAAGGTCTGGTTTTCCCAAAGCGTTTGCTCTTACTGTCTTCATGTTGTTGGATCTGTGAATCCAGAAGATTCATAGCGCTGCGTAGTTGTTTGAGCGGTTGCGCAAAATTGGCCAGGTCTTTTTCAATTTGTGTTAGCAGCTCACTGGCGTGGTTTTGAAAACTTTTAGGATTATCCAGCACTTCTCCCCGCCATGTTTCCGCTACCCGGTCACGGGCCTGGGCCGCTTTTTGGCTCATAGGATTTGTGTGGGGCGCCTGACCCAGGGCGGCTTCAAATTCGGCCGTCTTTTCCAACACTTGATCACAACTTCTCTTGATCTCATCCAGCGGCGCATCCTGGCGCAAATCTGCCAGATCTTTATCAATCCGGCTGCCAACAGCCTTCACTTCAGCGTAAGTTTTTGTTACTCGTTCTGCCCAATTTTGCCACTCTTCCAGGTTGGCCTTTTGGGTTCGGGCTTCCTCTTTATGTTCGCGCAGTTGGCGCAGTTCCTTTTCCGTGTAGGGATACCGATGGCGAATCAAGATGTCCAACCCCGAAAACCCATCGGGCTGGTACCGATGCCATAAAATTTCTAGCCGATTAGCTGCGCCTAGAACCTCATCAAACGCCTCACTTTGAATGGCCTGCGCCAGGGCGTGTGCCTGTCCATTCAACTCTTCTGCCTTGGTATCCAGTTCGGTTAACTGCTCTCTTCTGGTGTTGATTAGCTGAATCAATTCACGATCACCTTGCGCAATTTGCGTCAAGGGCGTCATCTGGTCTACCAGATCGCGCACTCGCCAGCCACCGCTGCCATCAGGTCGTAATGGTTCCGGGTAAGTGAGGTAATCTGTTTTGGCTTTCTCCAGGCGATCAAACTGCGCCTGTGTTTTTTTCCACGGCGTCAGTTTATTTTGAATATGTTCACGGCCGTCTTCCAAGGCTTCCACAGTTTCTGGCTTCAGATTCAACACACCCTGCACCTTTTGGATAGATTGCAGAATAAACGCCAGGTCTTCTGCCCGGCGGATGCTCTCCGCCAATGACTTGCGGATGTTCAGGTTTTTTGCCTGCCCGGCATAAATTTCCAGGCTGCTGTTCAGTTTCTGCCCCAGGTTGATCAAACCCGTTTGCACCCGCACATCTTCCTCACGTAGCTCATGTGCTTCAGCAAACAGTTGGGCTGCCTTGATCAACTGCTGTTCATCCTGGCTGCCCCCGGCCACCTGTGCTTCGCGGAGCAGCTTTTCCAGACGCCATTCAATTAACCATTGCTCCTCATCTTCAATCAAAAACGTCATCTGCGGAAATTTTTGCCCAATACTGCTCAACCCATTTAACTCAGCCCTAAAACTAGGCAGGCTGCCTTGGGCCAACAGCATCGCCGCCTGCGTTAACCCCACCCAAACGATGCTTTTTTGTTCGGCCTGAACCACATGCGCCCGATACTTCAGGCCCTCACCCTGTTTGCGCGCCTCTTGCCAGTTTGCCGTCTCCCAACAGAGGTGCATAAACTCGCGGAAAAGCCGCTCACTCTGGTATAGTTCCGGGCGGCGCATCTCCCCTTTCAGATGTTGTAAAGCGGCCTCATTGCTTTTGCTTTGTTCTTCACTTAATTGCAAAAGCACCCGCTGCTCCATCGCTATCTGAAATTGCGCATAGAGTTCATCTGTTTTAGGGTTAGCTATCTCCCATCGTTTACGACGGTTTTCCTCTACCCTGGCCGGGTCGGGCACCTTTTCAACCTGTAGATTGGCATATTCTGTATCCAGCAGTTGCTCTTGAAGCTGCTGCAATAGCTTTTTGTCGTTGTCTTCATAGAGCAGGTTTTGCGCCTGTAGCTCTTCTCCCCGCTGCACCGCCCGTTGCAAAATATGCACATCACGCGAGCGCGTAGCCTGAGTCATCCCTTCCAGATAGGTTTTACGCCACGCTTCGCGGGCTTCACGCAGGGTACGTTCCAGTTCCGCCGTCAGCGTGGTATCTTGTTGGCGCACTTCCAACAATTTTTCTACGGCCCGCTTGAACTGAGTGACTGGCTCTACCCGCTCCAACAGACTGCGCCGCACCTGCACACTTTGCAAGCCTTCCCTGACCAGGCTTTCTGCCTGGGCAATCACATGGCGCACTTGCTGATCGTTTTCTTCCAATGGTTTCAGACTATCGAGCTTGTCCCGACAATCATCGTGCAGTAGATTTGTCTGATCATCACTACCATTTTCGTCAAACAGCCGATATGCCTCTTTATAGTGATCAATGGCGCGTCGCCAATTACGTTCCAATTCCGCCTGCCGCGCTTCTGCCACATACAAGGCAGCCTGCGCTCGTCTGCCCAGTCGTTCTGCCTCCACCCGGTTAGCGGCTTTAGGGCTGTCAGCTACCTGCCGCAGAAAGGTTTGGGCATCGGCCCATTCCCGAATACGATATGCTTCCATGCCTTGCCGCCAGTTCTCTTGATCCCCTTGTGTATTGGTCAATCGCAGGCGGCGCTGCCGTACCTGGGAGTGCTGTGCCTGACTGCCGGGCAATGAGTCCAGCCGCTGCCGCACTTCCGCCAGTAGATTGGCATCCTGTTTTTCGCCATACTGCTCCAACAAGTCGTCTACTTCTAGCAGCAGTTTCATCATGGCATGGTATTGGCCATCGGCCGTAATGATTTCCTGTTCTAGTTGTTGCAATTCATCCAGAACTCTTTGCAACTCTGACCCAGGCTTGGGTTGTGGCACTTCCTCATAGACCTGAAGGCGTACAACTTTCACCCCATCCAATGCCTTCTCGAATTCATCTCTTCCCAAATCCAGCCGGATTGAGGTGAGTTTATCTTTGATCCGGCCAGCCAACTGGGCTGCCAGAGCATCTTGCGTATCCTCAATATAGTTATCGAGATTGCGATATTCCGGGTAAGCCTCTTTGGCCTCCCGATAAAGGCGCAACTTCTCCTCAAAAGACACTCCCGCTTCGTTGGCTTTTAGCACCAGGGTACGTGCCTGTTCATAATGGCGAATGCGCTCTTCAACTTGCGTTAACTCACTTTCGATATTTTGGCGCGTATCTTCTAGCTCCTGGCGATCTTCATCCGTCAGCAGATCATCATCCAGCAAATCGAGGGTGTTCTCTAATGTCTTTTTAGCCAGCGCTGGCGTTTCCCGTTGCTGTTCCTCTGCTAGAACGCGACGCTGTTGGGTCAAATCAATCAGAGAGGCAATAAAGCGACTCTGCGTTACCTTAACCAATTCAAGTGTCTTAACTTCAGCGTTAGCTGGCCCCAAAAAGCCTGCCGCATCTACCATAACGCCAACACCTGCCGTCAAAAACTCTCGCGCCTGTTTATACCCTTCACGAGTGTTACCTTGCACCGATAAGGTACTGGCGGCGCCTAATATCTCGCGCAGTTTCGCCCGCTGTTCACTGGCCGTTTTCACCGCGTCGTCAAGTTCGGCTTGCAGATCAATAAAGGTGTTGGCCTCGGCAAGGGCTTCTAGTGCCCCCAATTGTGTGTTGGCATCCGGCAAATTCCTGGCATCAAAAGCGCGCTGCATCGCTTGCAAAAGCTCTTCTTGTTCTTTTTGGATGCGCAGGCGACTGCCTTCTTGCTGTAAACTCTCCAGAGCTTGCCTGGCCGTTTGATTATCGGGATCAATTTCGGTTACTGCTTCCCACAACGAACGCCTTTGTTCCAGATCGCCCGGTTTATTGCGATCATATTTTTGGGCTTTGTCTATGAGCGGAGAAACTTGTGCGGCCAATTTTCGCCCTGCTTCTTCCTGTTTTTCAGTTACTTCCGCCGCAAGTGGCGAATTGGGGTCTAATTTCTCTGTGAGGGCTTTGAAAGCATTCCGCGCCGAGTGAAACCGCCGATTGTGCAACAACGCCAGCGCATCATCAAAAGCGGCTCTTAAGGCCGGGTCTATTTCTTCCAGTGAGGCTATCTCCTCAACCTGGGTTCCAGCAAGGTCGGTTTCCACAATTACCAGCCCATCTTTCAGAATACCCCATTCAGCCAGCAAATCCTGGTGTGGCATGTCACCAGCCATCCCATTCTCTTTCCATGCCTTGATCTCTTTACGCACCTTCTGGAGCGTATCCACCATTTCACTACTGGCATTATCATAAAGCTCTGACATTTCATACAGCAGTGTATCAACTTGTTTTTTATCCATAGCCCTGTGAACTCTCTACGCAAAGTTGGCTAATTGCCATCGGATGATTTATCTTTGACAATATCATTAGCTCATTCATTAGCGATAAACTCTTCAAAAATGTCACATAAACACCCATGATGAGTTCTATTCCGGAACACATTCATTAATGCCGTCAAAAACGCCTGCCAGCCTACTGATAATATTCTCACTATTGTTAAGCTCTTTTGTGCCGGTATTCTTCAACCAATAAATCTGTTCGGGATTGCTATCCAATGCAACAGCGAAAAACATTAAAGACTCGTTACGTCTATTACAAACAAACCCGTAGACATTCAAAACTACCTCTGATTCAGTTATCCCCAAATCTCCGTTGGGAATTTCATAAGCGGTATCCCACAGTGGCCTTGATCTCAATAGGTTGTCTGTTAGCCATGTAGCAGTTACGGACGGTGTATAAGTGAGAGGTGCTGTATGAAGTGGTGTTGAAGAAATAGAGGGGAGGAGCCAGCCTACAGCAACCATATCCGGCAGAAGCCGGTCGTCCTTCAGAGAATTGCCATCTATAGAAATCATTGCAACTTCAGCTCTACCAGTACTAGAAAGAACCCAACTGGTCATCACATCCAAAGGGGCTGTTTCTGTCATACTGTTGGCCGTTATCTGAATTTTCAGGGGGAGAGATTCAGCTTGCCCTTCATGCCTCAACATCACGGTCTCACCTGATAAATCAAAGAGCCAGTCATTACTAAGCGTTAGGTCAAATCTTGGCCAGTCAAACACCGTATCTATATCCCCTCCAGATATAGGTTCTCCCAATTCAAGCGGAGAAATTCTGTTATCATCGTCTTGTGCAATGCTAAAATCTAGTGTAGGCGCAGGAACAGGGTTTATTTGCAGGCTCTCGCTGACAGGTGGTATGGGAGTAGGGGTTTCTGTGGGCGCTTCTGTTTCGGTCACGGCCGTCGTAAGCGATGTAGGAGGAGCGGGTGTTATTGCCGCTTGTGTTTTTACCATGTGGTCAATCGTTAGCGACAATTCCTCCATGCTGGCTACTTGCGTGGCGCTTTGCGCCACTTGTTCTGCTTGAAAATTAGCAACTGTTGTCGGCAATTCGGCCAACCCAGCCAACCCGGCCACTTGTGTGGCAATTGGCCCTATTTGAGTTGTTTTAAGAAAATACCCGCCCCCTACGAGCAAGAGAATCATAAGCAGGAGCAGGCCCAAAACCATGATCCAACTGCTCCCCCCGCCCCGGGGATTTTCGAGTCGAGCGGATAGTCGTTTGTTGCGTTCTGTTAGTTTCGCGTTTTCCGAAGTAACCACGTTAAGTTGTTCTTCCAGAGATTGCAGGTTTTTTTCAATCTTCATACTCAATTCCTGTAAATCATTCTGATTTAATAATGTGATGAACTCTCCAAGCGAAACTTCTTTCCCAACGTTTGTTTTTAGTTCGTTGAGTTGGTTCCATTTTTCACTCAGCCCGGTTTGTCGCCGCCGTTGTTCATTAACATCATGAATGCCATTAATTTGCTCTTCCATTGGCGCCAATAAATTCTGAGCATCATCAAACCGCATTTGCAATAAATATTGATTGACTTGTTCCATCTGAAGATCGAGTTCCTGGCAGAGATGGGTGTCATCTCTATGTTGTTGTTGGGCATTCCGTTTATTGGCCAGCAGCTCATAGATTGCAGAAGGGGCACGGCCGTAAAAGGCAGCCGCAGACAACAGTTGGATAGCTTCCTCGTTTGGCATTTCCTTCGCATCTTCAAGAACTACATCCAACAAACGTATCTGGCCGGGATTTTGAATCAACTGCTCGATAAGATATGAAACTGATTGATTATTTTGGGCAATACGCAAGCGGAACTCATTGATCGCCTGCGATTCTTTCTCATGCCCCTGATCCTGCTGGTGACACAAGGCTGCTTTTTCATCTAGCTGTTCTGGCGTAGACAATTCGGTTGCCAGAAAATATAGATAGGTTTCATCTTGAATCTGGCGCAGAGTTCGAGCCGCATTGGTATACACCTGACCGGCCTCATTCCACTTCCCCAAATTTTCGGCATTACGGGCTTGTTTTATCAACTCTTGTGCGTCTGCTTCATAAGCAAAAGCATAAACTTCCGGCCCAGAAAGCCCTTTGCCATTCATTTGCTGTAGGATTTCTTTAGCCCGTGACCACTCTTTCTTATCCAAATGGGCAACCGCTTCTTCCAACAAGGCTTTGATTGGAGCATAGTCATCCTTTAAAACAGGAGCTTTTTGCCGACTAATTTGGGCGACCATTACCCAGCGCCACAGGTCGAGCCGTTTCAGGTTCCTGGCTTCTGGCTCCCATTGTTTGAGCGCTTCACTGTAAACCCCTAATTGGTAATAGTTCTTCCCCACTCCCCATACAGGCGAGACATTTGCCGTGAGACCCTCTAATTCCTCCCGCATCCGGTCTACACGACGAGCTTCCCGGCTACGCAAAATGAAAAGGTTAATGGCGCGGCTGGCTGTAAAAACTGCCGCCACATATTGAGCGACAATGGTTTGGTCTGATCCAGATTGCGGGGTACGGCTTTTTGCCTGACGTAAAGCCAGGTTGGCTTCATCGTAGAGATCATCCTCATCTTGTTGCCACAGGTTCAGCATCGTTTCTATATCTACCAGAAATTCATGGGCTGTTTGGTAACGATTTTGTGGGTTGGGGTGCAACGCTTTTAACAGGACGGTGCGTGTTCCCAGAGAGATACGCTGCCATTTATCACCCGCTCGTCCTGCCAATTCGCCTTCTGATTCACCGGTTTGAAACGCGCCGTTGCCCGTCAGCAGTTGATAAAGATAGGCGCCAAAGCGAATCAGATCGTTAACAGCGCCCGGTGGTACAGCACCTTCTTTTGCCCGCACGCTGACATGGTTCCAATCCATTACTTTGGCTAACGATTGTTCGGACAACCACCAGATATTTTTCAATTGAAAGTCAGCATAGCTACGCCGAATATCATCATGGAGTACAACCAGCACTTGCAATACCTGGCGGGCAATCATGAGAGCTTCCGTTTCACGGCTGCCGGTGATTAACCCTTGTGTGGTGACGATTAGCTCATCTAGTGGCTGCCCGGCCACAAATTCCATCACCAGGAATTCGAGCGTTTCACGTTCTTTTGAGCGGCCCAACACTCTGGGGATATGCAATGGTTCAGTCGTATAACGCTGCCAGCTATATTGGACTAATTCGCCAAGAATAACGGCTTCATCACGGAAGCTCTGGACGATTTCTGCTGGTAACCTGGGGCGTAAAATTTTGAGGGCAACAACTTCGCCGTTATCCTCTCTTGTCGCTTTATATACTTCGGCCGTGACGCCTTCGCCGAGGTATTTATCAATTCGATAACTGTTATTTTGGTTATCTTGAAGAAGATCGCCGGGTCTAGCTAGTGGCATAATTTGCTCCAATCGGTTAAGGGTTTAGGTCGTAACAAGAAATCAAGAGTCTGTTCCCAGAAAACCCGCCAGGTAAATGGCAAAATTTTGTTCACGGGCATCGGCCGATTTGGTTAGGGGGGGCAGCATCTCTTTGCGTACCTTGCGTAAGTAGCCCCGCTTGCCACCGTTTTCTTCATCGGCCGTAATTTCAGCAATGCGGCTTTGAAGAGCGACTTTCAGCTCGGTAATGGCATCTCTGGCGCGGTTTTGGTTGGGGTTTTGCATGGGTAGCGGCCATTTGCCGGAGTCGCCGCCAAACAGATTTTCCAGCGCCTCACCTAGACTGTTACCAGGCCAATTTTCCAAACCGGGTAGATACCAATCGTCGGCTTGCTGTTCCCACAAACCATAGATGTACCCTTCACAAAACAGGTTGAGTAGTTCCTGATTGAGTTGAATCCAACCGACAAATTTGGCGTCTAGCCGACCAGTCAAACCGCTTTGGCTTTCGTATTGGCTGGCAAGCTGTTCGCCACGCCAGACATAGAGATTGGGATAGACGAGGCTGTTGTTCCACGCTTCATCATCATAGCCCTGGTAGGTATTCAGGGGCATGTGGCCCTGCACACGCAAAACGGTCATGGCTGTATGGTCTGGGGTGGCGCACAATTGAACGGCGATATTGTTCGCGCCGCTTTGCAGTTTGCCACGCAAGCTGTCCGTTTGCCGCGATTCAGGAGCTACAAAAAGAATGACTTCTTGGGCAGCCAGATTTTGCGCACCTTTATAGCTTTGGGTAAAGCCGGGTTCGGCCTGTTCGTACCATTGACGGGGGTCTACGGGCGCGTCAAGGACGGTTTCGTTTTGCAGATTACGTTGGGTGAGGGTAACGGCCGTTCTGAACACCGCTTCAGCAACGGCCGTTGCCTCCTTCTCCACCACATATTCCGGCAAATAGGCATCATCCTGCCAGATGAAGTTAACCGGTGGCGCCAGGAAATCTAGCTGCCATTCTCGCGTCTTTTCCTTGTACAGTGCCTGCCAACCAAAACGTTTAGCTGCCCGCGCCAACGTTTGGTAATCACCAGCGCTGGTGCGGATACGCTGTTGGTATAATTTCCATTCCAATGCTTCATCTAAAATCCATTGCCGACCTTTTTGTTTGGTCAGTTCGGACAGTTCCGTTTGCGACAGTTGCAATTGCTGTTGAACCAGTGGTTCGACATTGGCGGCAAGGAACTCTTGCCATTGTTTTAATAGCTCAATGAAATCGGATATCTGGCGAGCAACCTCACGTTCCCCTTCACGTTGAACAAGTGAACGTACCGATTCCAGCCACCATTGCGCCTGAAGCAATCCACCTTTGCGGTTGCGAGTCTGATCATCAAATACACCTATCTCACCGTTCAACAATTGGTTGACCTGGTGGGCAATGGCTTGCATGAAACCACGACTATTCAGGTTGGAGGCAAAGGCTTCCACTAATTCTTCGGCTGTTTCGCGGCGAGAACGGCCGTCGTCAGGCACCACTTCTTCCGGGGAAACTGCGCTATACAAACCATTTGGCTGTTGCTGACGACACGGTTGCAATCCCATTAACTCTTCAAAAAGAAGGTCATAGACAACACGCCAGGAGACGGCCTCTTCCAAAATACCCAGGGGTAAGCGCACAGCATAAGCGCCCAAACTACAAGCCGTACCGGTGCTGCGTTGGTTGGCTAAAGTACCGGCGCGCAATTGAGAGGCCGTAAGATGTTGCGTTAAGCTTTGCTGAGCCGGCATGTGGAGTAACGCCATTAAACCATCGGCCATTGTATTCAGATGGTCGGCTACATTGTCCACATCGGCGCGTGGTTCAAACAGAAAAACGGTTTGAACCACGGCCGAATTGGTGGTGCTTCGTAATTGGTCCTGCAAATTACTTTCTGGCACATAGACAAATGGCTGACGAGCATTGCGCTGGAATCGCTCCAGTTCGCGCAAGGTAGCCATGGTACGGACAGTCTGATCATTACGCCGGATTTTGCGACGGCCGTCGCTAATTTCCGGCGACCAATCTTGCTTCACAGGTGTTGTCAGCCATAGCTCTACATCTATGTTGCTATGAGATGGATTGCTGCCAGCCACAACAATCTGGGTCAGACGAGCGATGTCTATTAACAACCCACTGGAACCGTCGTCAAAAGTAGCGCCAACAACCTTAATCTTGGGATTATCCAGTTGATGAACTGTTTGATGCAGACTGCTCCACAAAGCAGAGCCGTTACTGCCCCGACGCAAGTCGTAAAAGATACTCATGCGTCCTTGCATACGGCCACTGGGGGTAAAAGGCTCATACCAATTCAGATATTGATTAGAAGGCTTCGTGCGTTCCACTTCCTTACGCAGGAAGGTTTGCATCTCTTTCAGATCAGGCCGCAAGACAACCCACTCATCATCGGCCAAGTAGCGCGGCTTTTGCCAGTTAATGCCAGTCGCGGGTTCCGGCTGGTCTGGCTGGATATCAATTTGCAACAACCGTATCCGCTTCGGCATTTGGCCTCCATACCGACTGCGCAAAGTACGAGCAATTTGATTGAGAACAATACGTCCCGTTTCCCCCAGCCCAACGATGACGGTGGGCGTTAACACGGTTTCATCAATTGCTATAGAAAGGGATTCGGCTAAAACGGCCGTATTCGTTAATCGCTTCAACCAGGCCGGCGTGGGGTCTTTCACCGGTTCGGGGGCAGGTTTTGACAGTATTGTTGGTGGAGGTAATGGCTCCTGTTTTGGCTTGCGCCCCCAAAACATTAAAAAGAGAGGGATTAAAAAGGGGAGCAAGGCTATCAAGGCCAATGGTAACGGCGCGGGCAAGGCCAATAAATCAGGTCCAGCCATCAACGGCAAAATGACAGGGCCAGCAACACAGTCTATGTAAGACATATAACTCTCTTCCGGGTTTAGGGGGTAACGGCCATAACCAGTTACAGAAGCAGCATAACCAAAGGTAGCGCCTGCGTTTGTCATGCTCGGCAACTGCCACTGCAATTGATTGCTGTTTTGTGATCCTTCTGGTTGTTGGCTATCCGGCACAATGGTTAACTCAGGGTTAACTGTTTCCGAGTAAGTAACATTGAGGGCAACTGCCCGATTAAATTCATTAGCAATGCTGCTATAAATCTGTTGAAGCTCTGTGGGAACCGTTTTATATGCATCGTTAGGCGATGTGGCGATGCCTTCCAGAAAATCTAGTTGAGCGTTGCCGGTGAGACCCAGGGCAATGGTCACAATACGTACCCCATCATCTCGCAATCGGCGTGCTACACGTTGAGCATTGGATGGGTCATCGGCCCCATCACTAAGCAAGACAATAACTGGTAATGCTCCATCGCTCTGAGAAGCAGCAAGAACTACTTCCCCAGCCTCATTCAGTGCATTGGCTATATCTGTTTGACCGTCAGCACTGAAGTTATTGATCCCTTCCAGGATTGTTGACGCATCCTGAGAAAATGTATCACTGGCCCAAAACACATCCCTATCAAAAAAGGCGATAACTACCTGTGTTTTGTCCAGGTCCACAGTAGAAACAAATGCTTCCGCAGCAGACACAGCTTCGCTAAAGGCATCTATGCCAGTTTCCACCATGCTACCCGATTTATCCACCAGCAAGACGATGTTTGCAGTACGCTGCTGTGGTGGGCAAACCAGGTTAGGTTGAGCAGCATGGGTTACAGTAACGGCCGTTTGCCCCTCACCAAAAAACACGACTTGCTCAACATCTCGCCTCAGATTACCCTCTTGGGGCATTGTCTGGTTATTTGTCCACCAGACGTAGCCGAAGAAGGAGAGGAGAACGCCCGTCCAGACAACAACAATACCCAACGCGACTTTTTGCACGATGAACCCCTTGTTAGTAGACAACGGCCGTTGGTGGTAACGGCCGTTGTCCGCGAACTCTATCAACTAACTACTCACCCTGATTGTCTGGGTCATAAACTTTGAACAACCCACCACCACGCCGTTTATTGCTTTCCCTTTCTTGCTTGGCGCGAATACCCTCTACTCGTGATTGCAGCAAAATTCCTGCCACCTGCGCCAGATCAAAGTAATCTTGCCGCATCACCTTGTTCCGCACCTTCGGGTCATAAGACATCGCTTTCAAAGCGCCAACAAACCCATCCTCTGCCAGGTTTTGTTCTATCATCTTTTGGCGTGCTTCTAGTGTCTTATCCCCAATAATCTGTTCTGCATAATCTTTTTCAATGTAAGCTGAACGACCAGGCTCTTGTGTCCGCCCGACCACTACATAACCATGTAAAGCACTGAAGATATCCGGTCTTTTTTCTGGCTTACCGGTATCAACATTCCAACCTGGAGTTAACCAAAAGGTTTCCGTGCCATCTGGGGTTTTCCATTCAAGTTCCCAACGGAAAATATTGTCCTCTTCAACTTCAAATATCTTTCCCATCATGGCCAGCATAAAGAATTGTCGAACGGCGGCGACATCTTCTAGCAACATCACAACGCGAGGATGAAGAGGTCTGTATTTAGCACCTCTTTCACACAAAATCCGCTCGTACTCTACTGCTCGAGCTTCCGCCGGGAAATTATGCAAAAGTTCCGCCTCAAGATAAGTCCCTTGTCGCCGATCTTGTTTCACATGGTTTTCATAAGCCGACTGGCACTCATGCCAGGCTGTAAAATGATCGTAGTGATACAAATCGTCCGTGCGCACTAGAGTCAGCTTATACTTGTTCTCGGAACCCACCACCTGTATGCTGTATTTGTCGTCGTTTGTTTCACGGGACAAATTGTTATTGCTGCGCAATTCTCCTTGCACCCCATAAGGCCCGGTAAAATAAGGATCGTCAGACTGCACCCGAATCAGGTTGCTTTTCTTTAACGCCGACGCGCCAGAATACCCGGCAAACAACGGTTCGGCGCTTACGTTAGCAATTTCATTGGCAAATCGGGCTGCATCCGCGTAGGTTTCGCGAATAGCTTGTTCAACCGTCGTTCGAGCCACAACTCCCTTAAACTGCCGCCGCGCCAAACCCATTAACTTCTGTTGATTTTGTCGTCCAATCTGCAATCGCAAATCACTTGAGGAAGCAAAAATCGGATTTTCTAATTCAAAAGCTGCCTGATCATCTGTTTCCGGATCAACAAACAGATTCAAGTGCAATCGAGCTGGATTCCCTTTGTAATCTATTCCCCAACGCAGGCGACTCATTGCTTTGGCTAGTTCTGCTTCTTCAAAGACTGGTCGTTGATCACCTATGAGCATTTGCACCTTTTCTGCCTTTGTATCAAAACCATGTGCATTTTGGATAGCCTGCTTATCCTTGCGAATCGCATCCCACAAACCCGATAAGCCACTACTATCATCGCCGGTAGAAAGATGCCAAATCCAGGTTTGAACGGCATCCCGCATTTCGACAGCCACGGCTTTCATCTGCCGTGCTGTATTGGCAACGTAGACATGTAGCACATCTTCACGGCGCACATCCACCAGCCGGGTCATGATGCGTAAGTAATTGTCTTCTGATTGCTTGACCTTTGGAGATTCCCACAGCAGCAAGAGCTTTTTGCCTAACATCTCTTGCATGATTTTTTCAGCACGCAGCGCTTGTTCTTTAAGTTTCAGTTCTGGTCTTAGTTCTTCACGTTTCTTGCGAATATCTTCCATCAACTTGAGGAAGTCATCTAATTCATCAACCACGCCATTGAAAAAACTCCAGGCATAACCTAATTTGCCACTGCGAGCAGCAATGGCATTCTCCGACAAACCCATCAATATCTCCGTCAACTTCAAACGCATCTGCCGCCGGAAAATCAAGAGATGGGACTGTTCTACTTTGTCTAAAATCTCGCCAAACTGACCATAATATTCGTCAATGCCCTCATCATTGGTCACGATGCCCCCAAATCGGGTGCGCACATCCTCAGGAATGCTGCGGAAACGGGCACGCGCCTCCTCGGCCGATTCCTTGTCACGCCGCGCCAGAGACAACGGCTTATAGTTCATCTGCGTCATCACATCTTTTTTAATTGCTTCCAAACTGGGGTCATCTCCTAAATCAGGATAAATAGCAGCCCAACCCGCTTGAGATTTTGCCGAACCCCCTGAACGGGCTGTATCCTCCACCGCACGCGCCCGGTCGCCTTCTTTCACCTGGCTGTTCATCGAAGCAATTCGCCCCATAAATAACGACGGCTTGCTCGTGTTCCCTTGATAACTCACTGTTTGGGTGAACAATTGGGGAGCGCGGGCATAACCAGCCATCCCTTTGTCTTCATCATTTTTGTCAGGCGCCGCCAGGGCTAAATGACGCTCTGCCCCAGAAGCCACGAGTCGCTCAAACTCATCCGGCTTTTTTCTGGGCTGCAACAAACGCAGCAGCATATCCTGTCCAAATTCATAACTGGAAATTTCTTGCACAAAGTGAGCCGGGACTTGCACGGTATAAGCACCTACAGCACTGTACATAGGCACATCAGGGAATCGGGTATATTCGGGCGCCAGATTGGTGTAGATCCATTCGGTATACGCTTTTCCCGCTTCCTCATCTAAAATAGCACTGATCACTTCCGACATCATGGGGAAAACCCCAAATTTAGCTTCCTCAGACAAAGGCTTGCCCCCGCGCCGACCATCTACCAAATAGCAGGCGTCAAAAATGCGTTGGGTTGGCTCGATACGAAACTGGCTTTCGTTTTCCACATATTCCATTGTGGGCATCTGAAAATCAGAATCCACCACCATAAAACGATTGAGTTCTCGCCAAGCAGCAAAAGTCCGCGCTCGCATGTCCTCATCTGGCGAGTTGGTGAAAACACTGGGTAAGGCAAAGTAACCACGCAGGACATGATGTATATTGCGCTGTTGGGCCATGAGACGTAAGATTTGAGCGACATCTAAAAACATACCGGACCCAGTACCCCCGGCAAAAGAACCCACAACAATAATCTCTAGCCGCCGCTGCTCTGTCGTCGAAGTGCGCACGGATTCCAATGCGCTACGGAAGGCACGCCAAATGCGCGAACCGGTTTCACGCCCTAGCAAATCCTTAAAAACGGCCATACGCCCAAATTGACGCAAGCGACCAGCCCCATCGTCTAAAATGAACGCTGCGGGAGATTGAGTGTCCAACCATTTTTGAGCGTTGTACCATTTGCCGATCGGTTTTAATTCACCTCGCTTGACTCGTTCAGCTTCCGGCTTAGAGTCGCCACCGATGTAGATGAACTCACCAGCATCCAGGGTTACGCCACCTACTTCAACCCCTTCCTCTTCCTTCCCGGTGGCATTGACGCGCTTGGTGCCCGCTTCCAGTTGCGAAGCGGTATCAATGGACAGCAGCTTCACATTTTTGGGAAGTTCGCCGTTGTTGGACAGCATCAAATCCCGTTTGAGCCAGGTTAAAACCCATTGCCCGGTACCACCCAGGCCGACGACAAGTGCTGGTCTAGACATGTTATAATCTCCTTAAATTTTTCTGCTTCACAAAATAGCTGTTATTCAAAATCATCAATAAGATGTAGCTGATGCACGATCATTGATATAGCGAATCTCCGCATTTCCGGCGTGATCAGCCTGCCCCGGTTCCATTTCTCCTAACGGCGCATCCAAACCATCTGCTTGTTTAACATGAACAGATACAAGGTTGCCATACCCTTTTTGGGCAGTAATTCGCTCAATTCCTACTTGCTTAAATATGGATTTTTTGAACTTATTCACCCGGCGACGCTTGCGTAATTTCAAGCTAATCACCTCTGCCTTTGTCCCCGTATCCACAATGACAAGATAGCCAGTTGGGCCACCGCTAAATATATAAATCAGCCAGATAATCACCATGAGAAGGATTAGACCAACAGCAACTTGAACGCCAGTCCAGGTTGTAGGATTGGTGTAGGTTGAGTCTTCTCGTGTAAAAGTTTCTTCATAGGAAGTTTGTGCCCAGGCGTACTCTTCCAGCAATTGATCATCATTCACTCGTATAGAAAGGGTGTATTCGCCACTTTCATCTAGTAGCTCTCCCCCGCTGCCTACTAACAACTGTTCAGCCACATTGTTGCTCTCAGCCAGCGTAATGGTCTGGGTGATACCGGAAGGGGTTTCCGCCACCACTTCAAAGCTATCCAGATCATTCAGCACCTCATTCAAAAACAGCGGTGCATCCTCATTGAGTGGGTCTACCACCCGTACAGAAACTGGAAAGGGTTGCAACCCATTCTGTTTGAGGAACATTCTGAGCCATGTATCCCGTTGATGTAGGGACGCTTCTGGTGGGGGCATGAGTTCCAGTTGCAAAGGTTTGATTTCGTACTGTTCCACAGTGACGGATGATTCAAACGTAGCTGGAGCATGAGTTAGTTCGTTATAGTTTTCGTTGCCTCCCCAATCTGTTTCTACGGTAATAATATGAACCCCCGGTTCTGGCAAGTTGTCTATGGAGCCATTCTCAAATTGGCCTACAAAACGATTTTTTGTTGCCGGATCCAGGTGCAGTTCGATTGTTTCCAGAACTGTGGTGCCATCACTTAAACGCGCTTCAAACAGGGTGCTCCAGTCAGCCAAAATCTGCGTCACGTCAATGCTTTCACCATTGGCATCCAACACATTAACTGCTACTGCTAAAGACTCTGGAATTTGTGAAGTTCCACTGACACTATTAAGCGGGGTAACATTACCCTCTTGCGGTGTTTCAATGGCAAATGTCATTAACTCAACAGCACTACCCCGGAAACTGCCATCATCCTCAAAAACATCAATATTTCCCTCTGCGGAGTCTGGATGACGTACTGTAGCTAGCAGATCCCATGTGTAATTACCTGGTAGTGGGGTTTCAATAGGGGAACTGGTTTCGTAACGGCCGTTTTGCCCTACCACCCGATCCAATTCATATACCTTTTCATAATCGCCATTACGAACCGTAGCTGTCACCACAAGTGGATAGCCATCAATCTCCTCAAGTGGTTCACCGTTCTTATCCCACATCTCCAATACAAATGTACTATTCAGAGCATTAGAATAGTGCGGAGGATCAACAATGGCTGGAAAAACGCTATCAGGTACAGGGGCTGCCACATTGCCAGAAATAGTAGCAAACTCCACACTTAGACTCAATTCATCAGTACAATCTTCTAGCCCAGGCACTGTAACGTAATAACGGCCAGGTAATGGGGAGTTGAAAATATAGCTTTCATTTCCACGGAAAGTAAGGTAATCGTCAGCAGTTAGGTTCCCTGTAATCGGCACACCGCCACGAAGTGCATAATTCTCATCATCTGTTTCAATATTGAGAACTGCCTGTCCCCGAGGGTTTTCTACGATAGGGAAGGTGTAAAAAATGATGACATTGTCGAGATACGGCCGTACCCATTTTGGTTCTCCGCACTCAAGCGGCTCACGTCCAGAACCGGTGATTGGGTCAAGTGCATCATTAATGACTTTTGTGAGCAAACTGCTGCTTGTTACTGGGTAAATGTCACCACCATGACTTTGTGTTATTTGCTCCCACTTATCCTGGGACGTAGGCGTAACTCCTGTACGAGATAAAAAAATTGTTGAGATATAAACACTCTCAGGGTTTCCTAGCCCATAATAAGGAAACTCGTCCCCTAGAGAATTGGTTATCTCTTCTAAATCACCCATTAAATCAAGCGTTAAATTATATGTTTGAGGCGGACAGCCACGATTTGAAACACAAGGTTCCCCATCAGTTAGCATAATAACAACCTGCCGTCGCGGTTTTTCTCCCAGTGGTTGCCCCCGCCATTCTGCCAAAATATCGTTTGCCGCCAAAAAAGCCGAACGATGGTCGGTTGCCCCCAAACTTTCATTAGCACCACTGCGAATCTCAGTTTCTATACTTTCACGTCGCTGTCCCCACCCTTCCGTTATTTCTCTCTGAGTCATTCCTTCAAGGTTTTCAAGAGGAATAATAGTAGAAGCAAGATAGACCTCAATATCCTGCTGATATGGATTGTCGGGACCATCTTGGGCAATGGACGCAAGGTCACCAAAACCAACAACTGCCACGCGGTGTTGGATACTCTCTTCTGCGCACAGCCAGGCTGAATGGTTGGCTAAATAGTCAGTGATGTTTACGGCCGCATCAAATCTTTGGCCCTCAGCGTCATTTGCCGCCGTAGTGGCATTGCCACCCATTGATTCCGATTGATCTATCAGGATTACCAGATCGATTGGGTGGCACTTGTCATTGATATCCGTAGCCTGTGCAAAAACGGTCGTTTGGTGAAAGTGCCCAATGCCAACAAGAAACGAAAGCGTTAAGATGATTGCAGGAGCTACGATCTTTATCTTAAGATTCATTGAATTCCCTTTCTAGCCTTGCTATCTTCACCAGAATACTTGAAGCATGTTCCTGGTGTATAAAATATGGACTGTTAGTTTTTGGGCTTTAATGGATCAGATACAGTTCCTTCTAACGGCCGTTCCCTCAACCACTCATCCAACCCCTTCCGCGAAAATCGCCAGGCGCCGCCTACCTTTCGCCCTGGCAATTTGCCTTCCTGCACCAATCTATAAATAGTAGACTCGCTTAATCTAAGGTAATCACACACCTCGCGCACCGTCATAATTACATCCGGGTCAGTGTCAGTCATTTCTTAACTCCACGCGGGTATCATCTTTACTATTCATTACCAGACGGTCTTTTGAACATGGCCGATAACACATACTCATAACCCACTATCCATGAATTGCTTGGTGCTGTTTACCATCTAAATAATTTATGCCTTTTTCCGCGTTTTTCTCTCTCTTATGCAAAGAACGGGTAAAACCGGGCGAAATCTCTGAATTTTAGGCAAATTTGTTTGCTATTGATGGACACAAGACTTATACTGTTTATGTGTTTTTTATGCAGTCGCATGTTTTGCACACAAGAGAAGGAGGTTATTCGTGCCAGTAGACAACAGAACCCTCAAAGTAGAATTTGATGTAGCCTTTCAGCAATTGGTGGAACAGAAAAACAAAATAACGGCCGTTGCCGTACAACAGACCGTTATGGCAAACCTGGAACAACGGCGTGTGGAGCGATGGTTAGGGGAAGACAAGACACGCTCGCCCAGTGCGTATGTTCACCTGGTTATTGAAACCTATGAGCAGTACCAGCCGTATATTCACCAAATTCAAGTAGAGCGATCAGAAATCGTCTGGGAGGCGTTATTCAAAAAACTACAACATTGGGCCTATAGTTACTTGATTTGCATAGGCTTTCGTTCGGAACACGCAACTTTCCAATTGGCTGTCACGCTTGCTACTGAGACGGCCATAACACTTTTAACGGCTCGTTTTCCCTATGATGTGCCATTTGATCCCTGGGCGCATGTTTTATTACTTCACGTTTGCCGCCGCCATATCCGGGAAGCGAAGAAACAGAGCGCGATACCGGACGAAAATTTATTGGCGCTCCATGAAGAACTTGTGCATGACGCCCTGTCTCTTGATACTCTACATTTGCAAGAGGTGCGGCTTGACTTGTTGGATGCAATTGCCGAATTACCTACAGAGAGTTGGCGGCAAGTCATTTTGCTCCAATACTTTGAAAATCTCTCCCCTGCAGAAATTGCCAGCGTGATGGGCAAATCGCCCAGCGCCGTTTATAACCTCCACTTCAAGGCAATATCCCGGCTCAGAGAGATAATGACTCAGAAAAGGCATAATGATGAGTAGAAAGCCTGATAGCTTTCAGGAAGATTGGAGCAAGAAGAAGTTAGAGGCACTGCGTCAGCAGTTGGCAAAGCCTGGTGAATGGCCGGAAACGGCCGATCGGCTTTTCCACGTACTCACTCCTTCCAGCCAGGAACTGTCTGTAACAAAAGACGATGAAGAGATGCTTGATCTTATAGTAAGCGATGCCCTAAACGGGGTAGATATTACAGTGCAATACCCGGCTTTTTACCGGAAGTTATTGGCTGATATAGAACTACGCCAAATTTTCTTAGAGACCCTGGACTTGCTGGAAAAAAGCCAGACAGAGGGCCTGACGCCATTACCCGAGGCACCGAGCGAGGATTTATCCTTTCTCAAGACGGCCGTCCCCCCACATCCCACCATGAGTCAATCCTCATCCAGCACCTGGCAGGCAACTTGGCAAATGCTCAATGATTATCTAACAACTTGTTTCTTTCGGCCGATGATGCCTGTTTACCGCTCTTCCACAGAATCATGGCTTGAAGAACAGACGAACATTTTGCTCCAAACTGAACTTCAGGTAGACAAAACGGTATTTACTGTCCTGCTAGAGGCTATATCACAGGTGGAACATCCTGGTATGCTTGCCCTATCTTTGTCTGTCACCTCTTTTGTGGAGCAGGAGTTGCCACTCCTGGAGGCTTTCATAAAGTGGGGTGATTATCAGGCAACGGCCGTTCTCAACAACTATGGGCAGGTCTCTTTTCCACCATTGGCTATTGAACATGTAGTGGATGAAACCGGACAGGCGATTTCCTCTGACTTGCTTCTCACATTGACCCCTATCACCCCTTGATATTCAGGATGAGACCAACTACCATTCCATAGAGAATGGTAACAACATCCCCTTTATTTCCCGAAGCGATCCCTTATCTTCAACTGGCTGAAGAGTTGGTTCACCAACCCCATGCCGAAGACATACTCCTATCCACAGTTGGGCAATTTCCGGCCCTTAGCCACGCCCTTCTTAACTACCTGGCGCAGCAGGCTGAAAACATCGCTCTTAACCGGCCGGCACATAGCTGGTTTCTCATGGTTGTGGCCGATGCTGCAGCACAGCAAACAGATGACCTGTTGTTGCAGGCGTTGACCGCTTGGCGCCAGGCATGGGCAGCCAATGCCTGGGTACAACCAGCGCGGGCTACGGCCGCCTCCACCCGCGCCCGTTCCCTGTTTGCCCAATTGCAAGAACCGGGCTGGCTGGCCGCTTGTGATTGGCAGCGCAATGCGCTCCCCTGGACACGCCCCAATTTCACACAAGCAGCTACCGAACTAGAACAAGCACTGTACCAATTAGAACAAACCGGATTAAGCACATTCATCCCTGATTGTCAATTGGCCCTGGCTTATGCCTACCTGTTGATTGGCAGGTTTGAGGAGGCCGCCGCACAAACGGCCGTAGCCGAAAAAACCTTCCAGGAAAGAAATGATCGCCTGGGTCTGGCCCGTTGCCTATATACCAAAGCCAGTTACCTGCGTCGCCAAACTTATTTTGAGGCAGCAGTAGACTGTTTTGGCGAAGCCTTAAACCACTTTCAGGAAGTTGGCGCCAGCGTTCAGGTAACGATGACCACCATGCAATTAGGGCTGATCAGCTGGTGGTGGCAGCATGATATACAAACGGCCGAAGCAAAGCTGAAGTGGGCTGTCAAGCAGTTTGAGATACTGGCTCTCCCTCTTTGGTCGGCCCAATGCCATTTTGGATTGGGGCAAATTTACCAGCAAACAGGCCAACTTGCTGCTGCGGACAAGGCCCTACATGCCGCCAGGGAAATCTTCGCCCGCTTTCACTTGGCCGGACTTTGGGCCGATGTTTTGTTAGATAGCGGCTGGCTGGCTCTCTATAAGGGCCAACATCAAAGTGGTTTAGATTATTTCAGGCAGGCAGAGTCTCTCTATGCACAAATTGGAAATCGCTGGTTGCCCGTTGTTGCTACCATGCATCAAGGTGAGGCTTACACACAAATGGGATTGTATCAGCGCGCCTTGCACTGTTTGGAGCAGGCGCACGGTCAGCTTGTGGAATTGGCGATGCCGCAACGCATTGCCGCCTGTGAAATGCGTCTGGCTCAGGTCTATTTACAATTAAGCCAATGGAGACAGGCTCACATATATCTCGATGAGGCAGAGGTGCATTATCAGCAGGGCGGACAGATAGATGCCTACCCGATTGTCTATAACCTCCGAGCCGAGCTTCTATTTTATGAAGGAAAAGAGCAAGAAG
This sequence comes from Anaerolineae bacterium, assembly GCA_023382655.1. Taxonomy (GTDB): domain Bacteria; phylum Chloroflexota; class Anaerolineae; order Promineifilales; family Promineifilaceae; genus CAADGU01. The sequence continues at coordinate 38,218 of JAHDWK010000031.1, forward strand.
CTATCACGTCCTTGCAAAGAGCGTTGTCCGCTGCCCAACAGCAAGGGGATAGAATGCAAATAGCGCAGGCGCAACGTTTATTGGGACAGGCGTTATGTGCCTCCAATAGATTGATTGAAGCATATGATCATTTACAGCAAGCCAATGCCAGCTTAACTGACATGGGCATGCTCGTTGAACAGGCTGCCTGCCAGATTAACCTGGGTAATTACTACGCCCAGGCCAATGATAGTGTATCGGCTCGTGATGCCTGGGAACGCACGCTTGCCCTGATTCAAGAGGGTATGCCGGAACTGGCCTGGCAGGCGTATGCCGGTCTGGCCAGGTTGGCTGAAGTGGAAGGTGATGCCGTACCTGCACTGGTGCATTATCGTCAGGCAATTGCTGCTATGGCCCGGCTGCGCCGCGCTCTGTGGCAACCGGCTGTTGCCGGCTCTTATCTGACACGGCCGTTACCCGTTTTTGATCGGGCTATTTCTCTTGTTATCCACAAAAACTTGAACGAAGACGCTCTCTTTTTTATTGAGGAAAGCAAAGCGCAAACGGTTGCCAGACAACTTGTTACATCGGGGAAAGCCAACCTGTCGCTCCCACCTCAGATAACAGAACTCATATCCGAAATTCGTTGGTTACAAACAAAAGTAAAAGGCTCCAGGGAGCCAGGGCTTGCTGGTTTTTCAACAGTTAAAGAACTGCATCAACAATTTCTTCAAAAAGTGCGACAGTATGATGCAGCCATTAGCCAGGCCGAGCGTACGCATTGGTCTGATAGTGATTTTGACATGGCAGGCGGTTCGTTCTCTCTTGATCAATTCCGGGAACGTGCGTCCACTTTCCTGGGTGAAAAATGGCTGGCCCTGGATTATTACCAGACCGGAGAGTGGATTAACGTGGCCGTCATTTCCCCTACCGGTTGTTACTTGTGGCAGACTCACTTAACAGCGGCTGTGCGCTTTGCCCTGGACACGTGTACGAAGGTGGGATACGGTCGTACTCTTTCATTACGAGACCTGGTTGTATTGGGAAATGCCTTGTTGCCAGATTTTGTTTGTGAGAATCTAAACCCAGAGACTTACCTGCTAATTGCCCCTCATCAGCAACTCCATCGTGTGCCCTGGGCGGCGTTGCATACCGGTAAACCCGGCTATCCGTTGGTTATGGCTTGCATTCCAGCCATTGTTCCTTCACTGCAAAATCTTGTGTTGCTCTGGCAACGGCCGCAAGCTGTACCAACAACATGGAATCGGGCCGGGCTATTAGTGGCTGTCTCGGACTTTCAGGGACGACACCCACCTTTGGCCGCAGTAAAGTACGAAACGAAACAATTAATCGCCTTGTTTGGCTCCGGGAGTGAATCTTTAATTGAGGAAGACGCTACTTTTACCAACTGGCTTCAACTTGGTCAGGCAAATGGTCTGTCCCGCTTTCGCTTTTTGCACATGGCCACCCACGCTTTTTCGGATCAGTTCAGTGGCCGTCTAAGTGGTCTGGCTTTATATGACCGTGATCTGTGGCTGGACGAATTACAGCAAATGGGGCCGTTACCGCCGTTGGTAGTGCTTTCAGCTTGCAGCAGTCTGCGCAACCTGGTGTATGAAGGTGATGAACTGATGGGTCTTACTATTGGATGTCTGGCAGCCGGCGCACAACGGATCGTGGGCAGTCTCTGGCCTGTACTCGATCAGAAGTCGCCTGATTTTATGGTCAATTTTTACCGGCGACTGTTGTCCGGTAAGGAAGCGGCCGAGGCATTAGCACTGGCGCAGCGCACGGCCGTAAATACAGGGGTAGACCTGATGCACTGGAGTAGTTTTCAATGCGTTGGGCAGCCATAGATTTCTTGTTTTCTCCACAAACACACCATCAGGCAGAGTGAAAGATCACCCTGCCTGATCGCACATCTGACAAATTAACCGCCGCAACCGCTTTGTGAACCGCCACCGTTAGAACAATCAGCAATGACTGCCGCCGGATTAACCTGTGGGCGTTCTATCTGGAATACAGTAGAATGTGGCTGATCATTTGCCGTAATAAGCGAGGCAGTTGCCCCAACGGCAGACATGGCCAACATGACCAACAACAGACTTACAAACACAAACCGCAGGCCATTGTTATATTGCGCCTTGAGCATCACGAGTCACCTCCTTTCTGGTGAGGACTCGTCGAGTGTGGCGCCCGAATTCGTTTACCAGGTCACGAATCCGCTCATGAGACGCTCAACGGCATCGGGCTAGATTGAGTAAAAACGATCTCCATCTAGTTACAGACAGCTTATTCGCCAAAGAAACTAAAAGCCTGATCTGGTTTTGAGCAATCTTTGACTGATTGTTGACCGTGATTGGATTGGGTGATCTCTTTGGTGACGCCCCAATGCTGTGGAGAAAAACAATGCCCTCTCCAGACTCTTCTGCCATAAGTAGTTTTTGGCGCGAATTTCCTTTCTCTTATCGAGCCGAAGAAATGAGGGTGGTAGCTGAGTGGCTGGCTGCTGGCGAGAGCGGCACAGTCATTGGCCTGCCTGGAGCGGGGAGGGCCACACTGCTGGGCTTTCTCTGTCACCGCCCCGATGTGCTTCAGGTTTTACTTTCTCCTTATGAGCGCCAGATCATTCTTGTGCCGGTCGATCTGATTAATCTGCCAGACAATCAACTGGCTACCCTGTATCGTACAATTCTTCGTTCTTTCTTTGAGGTACGATATCGCTTTAACCGTTCCACCCAATGGTTCATCAGCGACTTATACCGTAAGAGCGAAACTGCGCGCGATCCTTTCTTGCCTCAGAGCGCATTGCGAGAAATGCTATTGCTGGTTCAGTCCCAAGAGATTCGCATCGGCTTGGTTATTGATCGTTTTGACCGGTTTTGCCAGAGCGCCACGCCACGTATGACAAACACACTGCGTGGTTTACGAGATAGCTTTAAAGAAACGCTTTGTTATATCGTTAGTTTGCCTCAGGAGCTGACTTACCTTACGCATCTGGAAAGCCTTTCACCATTGCAGGGGATTCTGGACACACATGTCTGTTGGGTAGGTCCGCTAACTGAAGCGGATGTGCGCCACATGGTTATTCGCCGCACACGTCACTTGGGCGAACCGCTGTCTGAGCAGGCGACAGAGCGGTTAATCAGAGTAACCGGTGCGTACCCTTCGCTGATCCGGGTGGCATGTAATTGGTGGGGAAAGTTGGGGCAAACGGCCGTAACCGATTGGGAAGAGGCACTACTACAAAAACAAAGTGTACAACACCGTCTGAGTGAGATATGGAACAGCCTGACACTAGAAGAGCAACAGGTGCTGTCTGATGTCCAAAAACGACAACTGCGCCTGCTTATGGAAGACACTACAGGGAGCAGCCATCGAAAAAAAGCATCTGTGCAACCAAAGCCGTTGGATGGCGAGATTTTAGCTCATCTGGCTATTAAAGGAGCGTGCCGCCAAGACAGGGACGCTGGATGGAGGATTAATGGGAGTCTGCTAGATGCTTATGTGGCTCAAGTGGCTGGGCGAAGCAAAGGCAAAATTTGGGCCGACATAGAAAGTGGAGAGGTATACCAGGGGACAGAACGGGTAGAGAACCTGCAACCCATGGAGCGATCTGTTCTACAATTTCTCATTCAACATCCACGCGTACGCCATAGCCATACGGATTTAATTGAAGCCGCCTGGCCCGATGATGTCCTCAAAGAAGGCGTCTCCACAGAGGCGCTCTACCAGACAATACGGGGTATCCGCAAAAAAATCGAGCCGGATACGGCTGAGCCACGTTACATTATTAACTGGCGTGGTCAAAGACAGGGCGGCTACCAATTCTTTCCAGAAGGCCGGCCTGTTGGGTGATTTTGCCTCTGCATAGAAAGAAATTGACGACAGAATGGCATAAATACAGGTAAGGCAAACTGTGGAGAAAAGGCATGCACCAGAATCAGCCTCAAATTATTGAGCGTACAGATAAACCACTACCTCCCGACATCAAAGAAGTTTTTGTCCTCATGTTTTCTGGCTATCGGGAAGTAATTGTAAAATCCGCATTTCAAAGCGGACTTAGTGGCAGTTGTGTATTTCCGGTTCGTCCCATCAGGGTGAATGGCGCTGAACTTCCTGCTGTCGTTAAGGTTGACCGGGCCGCGCGTATTGAAAAGGAGTGGAAAGCTTACCAGGAATACATTGAACACCGTCTGCCGCAGGTTGCCGAGATTCGAGGACAACCCGTTTATCTGCCGGATCGTTCGTATGGGGGGGTGTCGTACCCGCTTGTCGGAGCGGGCGCATTTGACGTGGAAAGCTTTGGCCACTATTGCCGGCACGCTTCCATAAACGATATTCAGCACGTTTTAGAAACACGCCTCTGCCGCAGCCTGGAAACGCTGTGGAAGCAGACACAAACAACAAAGCCTGATTTGCACCTGCAAACACAATATGATTCCTTCTTGCCGGTTAATCTGTTGATTGAGCTATCACCGCCACCATCACACGCATCAGTTTACCAGCTTCGCCCGACTACTATTCGTGAAAGAGAGTATGGTAACGGAGACTATGTCAGCCTCTCCGATTTCCAGGTGGTTAAAGTAGTACATGAACAGCAGCAGCTTTCACTCGATTTACCGCCCGATTACGCTGGTGCCTATCGCTTACATGTGCGCCTTGTAGCCGATATTGATCGTTACAAAGTCGGCCAGGTTGTTCATGGCTCATTGGTAGGAGTGATAAAAAAAACGCAGGCGATGCTGTTGCTGGAGGAGGTGCAAAAGGCTTTGCCAGGAGTAGATGTAACAGGCGCTTTTTTGCCTTTGCCCGACGGCGGCCGTTTGCCCAACCCCCTGCACACCTTGCCAGACATTCTCAAGCTCTCCTTTGATGCCTATGTGTGCCATATTCATGGTGATTTGAACCTGGAGAATATTTTAGTTGATGCCGAAAGCCGCACAGCTTATCTGATTGACTTTGCTCAGTCTCGTAAAGACCATATTCTGCGCGACCTGCTCCATTTGGAAATGTCGGTTGTTACGCGACTGTTTCCTGAAGCGTTAGCCCAATCCGATTTACCACCATCCACGATTTGTGATTTTTACGAACGCCTGCACTGCGCCGTTTTACATCCAGGCCAGGTACCGCCCCTACCTGGGTTGGAAAAGCCATTTACCATCCTGCAAACAATTCGCCAGGTTGCCCGGCGTCATCTTTTCAAAACAGAGGATTGGCCTGAGTATTTCTACTGCCTGATCATCTACCTGTTGGGGGCGTTGCGATACACTGACCTGGATAAGGTGCCGCTAGCAAAGGCATCTGCTTTTTGGGGAGCGGCCGTTACCCAAAAACTGTTGGAAACGCCACCACCTTGCCCGGAACTGTTTGTAAAACAAACCCAGGAAGATATAAAACAGAAAGCCGAAAAAAAAGAAAGTGCCGGCAGCCGAGTGCAAACAGAGACTAACTTTTTTGGTCCAGTTACCGGCACCATTCATACCGGTAGTGGGGACATTAATATTACTGACGTCCATAAAACAGAAGCAAACACACCAGGGGCAGAAACTAGGCCCAAGGCACGTTACCGGGATACGTTTTCTTCATACGAAATTGGCACACAACGCCTGCTGGCCCAAATGGGGCAGAATCATCCTCGTTACCTGGAAACGTTAGGCTACCAGGATCGATTGCGAGACAACATTGACCGCTCTCGTCGCTTTGGCGACACCAATTTACGCCAGGCTGACCGTGCAGAAATCATTGAACAACTGAATAAGCTTTCTCTGTCCGTTTTAGGTAATTCTTTTAACAAATTAGGGGACAATGAAGAAAAAACCCAGCCGACCCCTCCCACTTATACATCCCTGCGACTCGACACAGCCCTTCCCAGTGAAGTACAGCTTGGACATTCCTTTGAGCTTGCTGTTACTGTTCGCCAACTGGATTCCCCAGTGCAAAATGAAGCTGGTCTGGATAAGAGAGGTTCAGGTCCCTTGCATCCTCGGTGGACAAAAGAGGCTGTCAGCATTCTCCTACGAATTTCTGTCAGTGCCCCGGAATGTGTGGTTCACAATGACGATAACTACTCGGTTCGGCTGTTTAAGGGAGAGGACTCGCCAACTTGCTATTTTCACCTAACTGCACGGCGGAGAGGGCGAATTAATATTGTGATAACGGTTTACCAGGAGCAGGAATGGTTAGGTGGGACACGCCTACATACAGTGGCACACGAGCAGTTGATCGGCGAGGTTGAGACCACCACTTATGTTGCATGGCTTGAAGTGGCTCATGAGGCGCAGGTAAAGGTAGGAAAAACCATTGTTGCATTGTTTAATGCGGCTGAATTACGTCAGCTTTGTTTTGATTTGAACGTACCTTATGCCGATTTGCCAGCAGAACCACATGCTGGAAAAGTGCTTGAACTGGTGACATATATGGTACGGAGAGGCCGTTTTGCAGATCTCGTACAGGAGTGCCAGATACAGCGTCCTCACGTGGATTGGGATGCGTTGATAAGCATTGTCCCCTCTGCACAGAGTAAGGAATAGTAGATGTGCAGAACAATCATTTTCGTTCAATTGGAAATGACCTGTTTCCAGGCTCATTAACTAAACTATGTCCTCTCCAACTATTTACAATGTTTACAATACTCACTTTCACGGCCCCGTTTATGGCTCTGTAAGTACGGGCGGTGGTGATACTCCTTCCTCGACCGATCAAAACCAGGATTTAACCTACCGCCGGGCACTTTTAGCTAAAGTTTATCAGTTAATAGAGGGGGTGCTTGCTAAATCGCTGCATAATGCTACTGCGATTAATTTAGAAAGAAAAATCATTCCCAACGCTGTCAACTATCCTTGGTCAAACATCATTCCTGAATCGCATAAATCGCACCGACTTGCGAGTGTACCGATAGATTACAGAATTACAGATATCTATGAGCACGGCAATCAAGCTTTATTGATATTAGGGGAACCCGGATCAGGAAAAACAACGGCTTTGCTAGAGATAGCATACCAGGCACACTTATTGGCGTTAGAATATCCAACGCGGCCAATTCCTGTCTATCTCAATCTATCCTACTGGCGAACAAATACAGATTCCTTTCTTGATTGGCTTGTTGTTCAAATGGAAAAGCAGTATCAAGTACCACCCGATGTAAGTCAGCCGTGGATTGCACAGAAGGAGGTCTTCTTATGGCTTTTAGACGGTTTGGATGAAGTAGAACCTGAATACCAAAAGAGCTGTGTAATGGCTATCAATGAATTCCGCACAAAGTACGGCCGTTATATGGTTATTTCCTCTCGCAATCAAGCATATTATGCTCTCCATCCTCTACAACTAGAATTGGAAGAAGCCATTCAATTTCAGCCGCTAAATCTTACGCAAATCGATCTCTATCTTACAACAGTGATTCCCGAACTAACCATCCTCAGAGAACATTTAGAACAATATCCATTGCTTAGAGAGTTGGCGCAAAATCCGCTAATGCTTTACGTGATGGTGGTAGCTTATCAAGGGGAGGATTTGAGAAATTTGCAGCAATTTGACTCGGTTGATGAGTTGGGACGCTTTTTATTTCAACAATATACGGAGCAGATGTTTAGCCGTGTTCGTCCTGATCCTAAATCCTTTTCAAAAGAAAAAACCATAGAAGCTTTAGCCTGGCTCGCAAAAAAGATGTCAGATCAACCCCAATCTGATTTTTGGCTGGAAGACATGCAGCCAAGTTGGTTGAAGACATCCCGCCAACGATGGTGGTATGCTCTAATTTCAAGAATTACCACCAGCATTGTGCTTGAGCTCATCTGGGGTGGCCCTGTTATGGCCTTACTACTTGGATTATTGAGCGGTACTGGCATCGGTGCTATTGTAGGATACCGTTTTGCTCATCCATCTCCTCATGTCCAGAAACTAACCTTCGCCCGCAGACGTTCATTTTTAATCATGGCGCTAGTGGGCGGACTTACATCGGGGATAGTTGCAGGGCTTATTACAGGTGGGATCATCTTTCTTTTGTTACAACTGGCAAGCGAAGGCAAACTCAGTTTCCAACATGGAGTAGTCATTATAATCTTTTGGGGGTTTGTGCTATTTGTTGTACGCGGTGTTATTTATGGATTGATTTTTGGGGGTCCTGATCGCGGACAAGACATTCGAGCGGATATTCAAACAAGAGAAAATTTGGTATGGTCTTTAGACGGAGCTCTCGGAGGCTTTCGCGCTGGCATTACAACAGGCCTGTTCGTCAGCTCTCTTATCAGCATAGGAGTTGCCATAGCTGCCAGTTTCCTGAGCGAGGGTGTTGTTCCTGTTATCGTTTGTATCAGCATTTTTCTAGTTGCAGAATTAACTTACGGCTTATTTGGCGGTTTAATAGGAGGACTGCATGGCAAGAAGCTGAAGATCGAAGACTCATTCCCTGGAAAAGCGCTCCAAGATACTCTGAAGAATGCAGCGAAAGCGGGTGTAGCGGTGGGTGTTATTAGTGGCATAACCATTAGTATGATCGTCGCGTCGTTGATCGTCGTTGTTTTCGGCTTGATGGTGGACCAGTGGTTACTGGGCATTCTCGTTGCTTCCCCTGTGGGGATAATGATGGGTATTACCATGGGAAGGACAATAGGTGGATTTGTTGCGCTGTGGTATGGTGGCATTGATCTGGTTCAACATCATACATTGCGTTTACTTCTGTGGCTTGATGGGGAATTGCCTGCCTATCGTTACGTCAATTTTCTTGACTATGCCACTGAACGCATACTCTTAAAGAAAGTGGGTGGAAAATACTCTTTCCATCACCGCTTGTTACAGGAGTATTTTGCTACCTGTTATCCCCCTTAAAATTGAAGAGAATATATGTTTGCTCAACTTTTAAGCCAACACATGTTGCGAAACGGCCGTACCCCAACCTGGCTTGCCGCACATCTCTCCCTCGATCCGGAAACGGTTGCAAATTGGCTCAGCGGGCAAACTTATCCCGATAACCCTGCTGTGATCGGCCAGGTTTTTGAGTTGCTGCATATCACCGATAGAGCAGATCAGGAAGAAATGCTGCGTCCCCCAACCTTTCCGACCAGATTGGAATCAAATCACCTCCACCAGACAATCTTTTATGCCCCGGTTTATGGCCCAGTCCATACTGGCAGCGGTGATATCAACATCAACCCACTATCACTTCCTGCATTGCAAGAGTGGTTGGCTGCCGTATTCCACTGGTATGAAGCGCCTGAGCATATGCGTTCCAGTTGGGCCGGGCGGTTAATCTGGTTGCTTGGCGTTGTAACCGAATACTTCACACCACAAAGATGGCTCGTTTTCCTGATGGCCATTATTTTATGGGCGGCCGTTGCCTGGTTACTCTCCCCGATTTTGCAATGGCCCTTGGACGATACGCAAACCAGATTGTGGGCTTGTACTAAATATGCCGTTGCCTCACTGACCATCCCCTTTCTTATTGGCAGTATCAGCCAGGCTGATTACCAGCCTGATTTTAAGTTACAAACCGGTAGAGATCACCGGTTACTCTGGTATCTCAAAGTTACCGGGGCACTGGTGGGCTTCAACGTCTTTGTAGTTATTTTGCTCTTCGTTAGCATGGGAGTCTATTACCTTACGCTGACAACATTGCCAACCGGGATTTGGTGGCTCCTCTTATTAGTTCCTCTCCTGTTTGCTTATGTTGCCGCCCGGCGCATCCCCGCTGATCGTTACAAAATGTTTAACAACGAGTTGCGCGCACATGAGGCTGATCGTCTGTTTTTTGCGACGTTTCTCCTGTTTGGCCCCTTCCTGGCTGCCTTTGTTTATCTCTTTTATAACGTTCTGGCAGAGAGAATTACCGGACTCGTCTTATTGCTGTGTCTGATCGGTCTCGCGCTTTGGGAACAAAAGCGACAAACCCCTAAGATTTTAACTGACCGCTGGATCATTTTAATCACCAGCCTCCTTTTACCCCTCACTATCTTCTTTTTGTACCGCTTCTTTTCCGACCAATTTGATATGGCCTTCCTGTCTACTGCTGAAGATGTGTTAGCTACTTTACTACTTCTTTCCTACATTGTAGGACCAATTACGTTATGGATGACATTAGCGGTCAAAAACAAGCCCATTCTTACCCTAAAGGGCGCAATCGGCTTCTTGTTGATAGCGGTCATGCTGATGGTTAGCTTGCAACAAAACCTTATGCTCGGACGAGCATTAACTTTGGGCGTTCTCTTATTATGGGGCATCTGGGGCCGAAAGCGGTTTCGCAAATACCTGCATTTTCATCTCAGCTTCCCTCTGATGCTGATTAGTATGGGATTGTCCTTTTACCTAGCCGGACAAATGGCCGTCCCCTTATGGCTCAACCTGTTGGGCTTCGTCATGATTACACTTGCCTTGATATACTGGGCATCTCGCCCTTCTAGTTTGTGATGTCTGAAAAGGCAAAGCCTTTAGTTTAGTAAAGATACGGCAAGCGGTAACAACCAGTTAGTGACGGAAAATCAAAATTGGTTGATCGCGCTGAATACAATTGCCGTTATCACGGCCGTCCACCCCCCAAATCCTCCAAGAGACGCAGCAGGGTATAATATACATTTTCACCCGGCGTAAAGAGAATACACCTGCGCCCAGAGAGGTATCCAAGCCCGTCGCCCCCGCCGCTCCCGCTCTGGGCACAGAGCGAACAAAGCTCTCGATTTAGTCGAGAGCTTTTTGTTTGTCGAAGCCGCGATCTGCTTTTTAGGGGTGAAGTGTCCACCTTTGCGCTCCCGTGACGGCAGCGTTGCGGACAATGCCGGGAAGTGTAACCGGCTGGCTCATTCACTGCCTCCCGTCTGGCGACAACAGTCGTATCACTCTCTCCGCTACATCATCCTGAACAGCTACACGGGCTACGACTGCCGGCCACAGTTCCAGTGACGGGCTGACGATTAGCGCTTCGGGAGTTTAATGTCTTTTAGGTCGTCGTTCAGATACGGCCGTTGCCCACAATGCAACACGTCGCAAGAAGCGCAAATCTCCGGCCTGACACTCTGGCCGATCTCCCGGCCATGCCAGACAAGGCTGTGCGGTCATTAGGCTGGCCGCAGTCGGAGGGATAACGGTTTTGGCTTGTAGAAACGGTTTTAGCCGGTGCGCTGGCTAAACTGGTTACTGCAAACCCAAAATCTTTCTCTTGAAAGCTATAATAGTCTTCACGCTAAAAAAATAGAGGCAGCATGAGCAAACTGTTTTCCATTGATCTGCAATTTCATCAACAATCAGTCAGCGCTCCAGATGACAGGCCGATAGCAACTTATCAAGTGCAGGTCATCCGGGCGCCAGGGCAGGGATGGGGCGGGCCGATGTTAACGACTGGCTTGGATGCCAGCCAGATACGGGTCATACGCGCCGCATATCGTGGTTTCCTGGCGCGGCAGCAGGCGCGTGGTGAGGTGGCGGGCGAGTGGACTTCTTTACCTTTGCAGCAGTTAGGCGAGGAGTTGTTTATCGCTTTGCCAGAATCGGTGCAGGCGCGTTTGCAACAGGCACAGGGGTATGCGGTGGCGCGCGGCGGCCATTTGCAGATCACCTTCTCGTTTGCCCCGTCGGCCACTGGCTTGCTGGATTTGCCCTGGGAATTGCTGCACGATCCGCACGGCCGTTTCTTTTACACGTTGCACGGCGAAGGCATTACTCGCAACCTGTTGCTGCCCACCGCCCCCCAAACCGAGACGCCACTCTTGCCCAAAGTCACGTTGGGCTGTTGGGCCGAACCCGCAGGCTTAGAAGCATTGGCCGAACGCCGCCGTTTTGCGCCCGCGCCGGACCATGCCGGCGGCTTCACCTGGCTGCAAGGGCCAGACAGCCTGGGCCAGCTGCAACGCGCCCTGGAAACGGGTGCGTATGACAGCCTGCATCTGGTCGCGCACGGCCGTACCGGTTCCGCCTGGGATTTTGCCATTGCCCTGGAAGATGGGCACGGCCGTGCCCATTGGTTTGGCCCGCAGCAACTGGCCCTGCTCATCAGCCACTATCCGGCCATTCGTTTTGTGTACTTGGACGTGTGTGCCGCCGGCGACAACCAGGCGATTGCCCCCGCCGCTGAAGAGGCAGATACCAGTCCGCCAACGGCCACGCCGGGCGGGGCTGCCGGGCAGCTTTTGGGGGCGGGCGTTACGGCCGTTGTGATTATGCAAGACCGCATCAGCCAGGCGGCCGCCGGGCAAATGGCCGAACGTTTTTACCAGGAATTGGCTCAGGGCCACACAGTAGCAGCGGCCATGACGGCCGCCCGTCGCGCCGTGCAGTTACAACAGGGAGACGTTATCCATTGGAGCGTGCCGGCCCTGTACCGGCAGCAGCCCGCGCCACAAATGACCAGCAAACTGGCGGATTGGGTGCTGGATAAGGTGGCGACGCCGCCCGTGTTGGGGGCGTTGTTCGCCGGGTTGTCGCTGGCCGTGTTGGCAGGCCATCTCTCCTTCAAGCTGGGGCAGATACAGTTAAACGTCTTGTCAGAATGGGTGCGTTTGCCACCCCTGCTGGCTGCCTGCACCTTGCTGCCTTTACTGGCGGCGATTATGATGGCTGTCGGACAGAACCAACTGGCAGAGAAGTATGGGTATCACGGCCGTAGCTGGCTGCCGTTTCTGTGGCACAAGTATTTCAGCGCCTTTGTCTGGGCCATGATGGCCTGGTGGCTGCTGTGGTTCATCTGGTGGGGGATTTACACGTCCGGGTTGGCGCCAGGGCCAGCGGCGCGCCAGGTATTATGGGCCGCCGGGCTGGTCGGCGTGTCGCTGGCAGCGCATATCGGCGCGCGCCAGGCAATCCGGCAAGATTTATTGTTCCGGCGCGTCGGCTTTTCTTTGTATCGCGGTGGTTTGGTAGACGCGCTGCTGCTGCTTTTCTTGTTATTGGCTCCACCTTTCTTACCGCTGCTGCTGGCCTGGTTGCTCTGGCAAAGTGTCAATCGTTACCTGTAAGGTGGGCAAGGCGGCGATAGGGACAAGGGGAAAGGTAGCGGTACCGTTGGCGTCGGTCACGGCCGTTTCCTCCCGCCCGCCATACGCAATGGTGACTTGGCGGCCGTCGGCGTCGGCCAGCCCTGGCCGGTCTACGTGAACCATGAGCGCGCAGCCGGTGGCCGACCGGCGCGCGGCGCGCATAGAGACGTGCCAAGCCACCGGATGTCCCACCGACCGCGACAGCAAATGCCATTCGTCTCCCGTTTCGGCGCTGCTCAAGACGGGCACGGCCGTACCCGGCGCCGGTTGTAATTGTAACTGGTGGCCTTGTGGTAAGACGGCCGTCTGCACATCCACCGCCCGCCCCCATACGGCAGCGGCCGTACTCGTCAGGTAAGCGGTTAGCGCGGCCAAATGACGGAGCACCGTCGTCGCCACATCTGGAACTGATTGCGCCCATGTTGTGTGCGCCAAAACCGCCTCAAATTCCTCTGGCGTGGTTGGCGGTTCGGCAAACAACAGGGGGAGAGCGGCTATGACCTGGCTCAAATTGGCGGCGGGTTCCGCCAGTTCCGGTTGCAGAAGAGTCATAAATGCCTGTTGCGGGGTCATGGCGTAGGCCGCGGCGGCCATACCGGCTACGGCCGTAAACGACAGTGATGCCAGTTCCTCATAAGCAGCGGCGCAATCCGGGCAGCGCCCCAGGTGCGCCGTTTCCGGCGTATACAACACGTCCACGTCTTCCCCTGATAGTTCGGCCGTTACCATTTCTGCCAGCTTTTCATCATCCAGGTGCGGCCCGGCAGGTTCCGTCAAAATGCGGCGCAGATCGTCTAAATGGTTATTCATGCGTTACCCCCCAGATCATAAAGCGCGGCATAGGCCAGACCAGCCAGCGCTTCATATTCTTGAAAACAGGTGGGGCAGAGGTCCAGGTGAACGGCCGTTTCCGGGTACAAATCGTCCACGGCCTGGCCGACCATCTCGTCGCTGACAAAAAGTGGCAGGCTTTCTCGGCAACGCTGACAAGCTTCAGCCGGTAACTGGCCGGTCGGTGGCAAACGCAGCGGCGACAGCAATTGGCGCCAGGGGGGTGAGTTATAAACCGTCATTTTCATCCCCTTCTGGCTGCCCCAAGATAACCAGCAATTGCTGCTTTTCGGCCAGCGGCAGGCCGCGCAGCGTTTGCATAATGCGAAACTTCACCATGCGGATTTCGTGCGGCCGTTTCTGCAATAACCCGGCAATCTCTTTAGGGCTAAGACCCTCCAGAAACAACATTTCGGCCACCAATACCTGTTGTTCACCGGACAAATGCTGGCGGAAAAAGGCTTTTAGTTGGGCGCGAATTTCACGATCAGACACGCTGTTTTCCACTTTCCGTTCGGGCGAGCCTAGCCTGGGTGGTGGTGCAGAGGGCACGGTCGTTTCCCGTTCGGCTGCCGCTTCCGTTAATGCTTCCCATGATAACGGATTTTGGCCGCCGCCGCGAAAAACGGCCGCGCGCTGGCGGGCCACGTCAATGGCCTTGCGCCGGGCGGCATTCAGGGCGTAGACGAGGAAGGCACGGGGAGCGTCCATTCCATTCTGGCTAAGGCGACTCTGCAAATCGGCCAGCGCTGCCTGTACCACATCTTCCCGCTCCTCCGGCGCACCGGCCAGCTGGTATGCCTGCTGCCGCAAGAAATGGCCCACTTCCCACCAGGCGCGTTCGTACACGGCCGTCCCCGGCTGGCGGCAGGCGTCGTGCAAGATAGCTGCGTATCGCTGCCAGATTTGCGTCCGCACAGCTTCGGTCACATCTCCCCCCACCATTGGCTGCCCGGCCAGCGCCGCGTAAATAACCGCTGCCAGGTCATCTACTTCTACCAGGCGCCACTCTTGCGCCACTAAATACTGCCTGACCAGTTGCGTGCAGACAGCCAGATCAAAGTGTGGTTCGGCCGTCACGATATGGTTTTGCACCTCCATACGTCTTTCTTAATTAAGCGCGCCCTTGCTGAAAAAGCACCGATGGCCATCGGGTTTATCCACATTCTGGCCGGGTTCACTGCCCGGCCCCAATCAAAAGGAGAAACCTGATGATTCGTATAAAACAAAAGCTGGTTTATGCCCTAACTGTTACCGTACTCCTGGCAATGTTGGCGATGGGTACGGCCGTTACCCTGTCCACTCAGGCCGGACAGTCCAACTCACCCCAACTCATCGCCTGCTCCACCGGTTCCAATGGTTCCTGTGGCGGCGGATAACCAGGTATAACGGTATTGTGTGTCCGGTATGGCTCCAGCCACACCGGACACCTTTCAGGGCAGGCCAACACATTGCAAACTGCCCCATTGGGTAATGGGCCTGCCCACCTGGTAAAGTTCACGTTGTGTTTCCGCCAGCGCCCAGGCAGTGGCCGGCTTTGTTTTCAGGTGGGCATAAAAACGAGCCATGATTTCCGCCAGGTTGGCATCTGGAACAGGCCACAAACTACCTACTACCTGTTGCGCGCCGGCGGCCAGACAGGCGATGGCCAGGCCAATCTGTTCATCCCCGTCCAACAGGCGGCTAAGGATACCGCTACAAGCGGACAATGTGACTAACCGGGGTAAAGGAGCCAACTGGTAAACCTCGTCCAGCCATATGTCCCGGTCAAAAAGCGCCAGACTGCTTAACCGCCCGGTTAACTGGTCGGTGAAAGCATGGCTGGCAATGTGTAAAAAATCATAGTTGTTTAGTTTTTGGGCTTCCGCAAAGTGGAATAGCTTCACGGCCGTTGCGGCTTCGTCTTGAATGAGATGCAAATTATCGCCAAACAACTGACGCAGGCTGCTAACTTCCTGCCGGGTTTGGGGCAGTGGTCTGTGTCGTTTTGGAAAATGGGATACAGCCAGAGCCAGCCCTTTGCGAATGGGTGATGGTGCCTGTTCAGACCGTTGCCACAGGCGCAAAAGAGTGCGCCAGGAGGGACTGATCACCGGCGTGCTGTGCAGCGCCAATGGTTGTGCCGGCTGCCCGATATGCAGGGCGGCCCAAGGGATGCGGTGCAAGGTGCGGTGTGGTGAAATCAGAAGCGTGATAGGGAGGGTGAGTTGCTCCTGGATGAATTTGGGCAAAAGCCAGTCGCCTAAGGTCGTCAGGTGGTGTATGGGCCAGTTACGGCCGTGTCCCCCTTTACTGCACATGTCCAGGGCCAGACGTACCGGGGGGGGAATTGTACTGAACCAGGTGCGGTTAAGCGTGGGCGTCAACACAACACCATAAAGACAGTCGCCTGTCAGGTAGTAGTTAAGCGCCAGCCAATGCTGCCCTAAAGCCAAATTGGCTTGCTGACGAAAGTGATCAACCGCAAAATAACCTGACGACCATCCAGTTGATGGTGTAGACGGCCGTCGTCTTTCCAGTTGCGCCACTTTCAGATCGTAGAGTTGTGCCTTTTGGATGAGTTGTTGGTGCCATTCCCGAATAGGGAACAGGCTGGCAGCAAGTTCAGATTCGCTGTCCGCTATTTTCTGCTGCAGCCAGCGAATTTCGGCAGCCAGTTCTGCTAATTCTGGCGTTTGCGGCTCATAATCTGCCGTGGTTGCCATCTGACGGTTCAGGAATTGGGCTTTGCTTTCTTCCAGGAAAAGCAACGTCTGCTGCTCAAATCCATTTTGCCCGGCAAACGTAACTGCCTGGTTCAGCATGGCGGATGGATGACCAGGCAATGAACCATACAATGTTGGCTGCCAGATGCGCTGGCGGAGTCGGGCTAAGGCAGTAACAACTTCCTGATAATGCGCCAGGGCCGTACTCTGGTTGCCTTCCTCGGTAGCTATGGTGGCCAACAAGGCGTGCGCCTGCCAGGTAATAGTGGGGACGGCCGTCTGGTTGAGACCCAGCGCCTGTTGTATAGCAGCGCGCGCCGCTGGCTTATCCCCGATTTGCTGATAATAGTGGCTCAACGACACCAGGCAGGCTGCCTGCTCCAAAATGGCGCCCATTTCCTGAAAGTGATGGATGGCTGTCTGAAGGTGGTTTCTGCCCTCCTCCCATTCTCCAGCCAGACACAATGCTTCACCCAATGCCCGCTGTGCCAGCGCACTGTGCAACTGTCTCCCCTGATTTTGCGATGTTGTCAGCGCATGGCGCAAAATCTCGACGGCTTGTTGCGGTTGCTGTTGTCTTAAAAGAATTTCCGCCCGATACGTAAAAACAGCCTGAAAATTGGCCGGTTCCTGGGTACATTCGTAATAATCGGCAACGGGTTGTAAATGCTGATGGGCGAGATCGTTGCGGCCTAGCTCTAACCAGACTTTGGCTAATCGCAAATGGCATTCAGCCTGACGGCCGTTGTCTTCAAGCTGTTCAAATGCTACCAATGCCTTCTCCAGGTGATGGAGCGCCTGGTGGTAGTGATTTGCCTGGGTATAAGCATCTCCCTGATAAGCCGTCGCCATAGCTACCATGTAAGGCAGATTTAGCTGCTGATATTTTGTCTCTGCCTCCTGGAAATTTTGCACGGCCATCGCCCAGTCCCCTTGGAATAGAGATTGCGCGCCGCTTTCTACGGCCGTGTCTGCCTGTAAACCCAAAATGGGAAAACAGGCATATATTTCTTTGACCTGCGCCAACAGGCGCAGTGCTTCTGCCAGGCGTCCCATGTTGTTATACAGTTGTACCAGACCATTGAGACAGAGGGCCTGCCATAAGTCAATCTCTGTTTCCGCAAAAGTGGTGGCGGCAGAGGCAAACAGTTGTTCAGCGAGCTGGTAATCACCACCCTGGTTCAACTCACAGTAGCCAAGTTGATAGGAGGCTCGAGCCTGATCCAATGGCGCTTCTAGCTGCCTGAAAAGCTGCCGGGCATTTTCCAGGTAGTGAATGGCTTCGGGATAACGCAGCTGGCGACGTAGGGCGCTGGCCCGGTGTAACCAACAGCGCGCCTGGTGCAGTGGATCCGGTTGCTGTTGGAAAACAAGCTCGCTTTGGCTAATGTGCGTTTCGGCGGTGGTAAACTGTGCGGTCAGGATGTAGCCATAAGCCAGTGAGAGGCGGCAGTGGGGAGCCCAATGGGCCAGGTCGCCGCTCTCCAGTCGAGCCAATGCCTGTTCTAAGCAAGTGATAGCGGCCTGGAAGTTGTTGTGCAGCCAGGGTTCGGCATGTTGCTGCCAGTCGCAGGCGGCCAGCCAGCCTGGTTCGTCTAATTTGGTAAAAGCGGCGCGGGCGCGGGTGATGGCGGTTTCTACTAGCTGCGGCCGCACCCAGGCGTTGGCGGCGCGGGCCACGTGCCAGGCGGCCAAACCCTGAAGAAAGGGGTCAGGGGTGTGGGCGGTGGCGGCTTCGGCTACAGCCGTGACCGCCCAGCCATGTTTGGGCTGCGTCAGCGCCAGTTGGGCGGCGTGGTCGGCCAGGTGGTCTAGCAGGGAGCGGTCTACGGGGGGTAGTTGCGCGGTCAGATGGGGCAGGTTTTCTGGGGACAGACGGCCGTGAAAGAGCCGTTCTGCCTCTGCCAGGTAAGCCGCCGCGAAAGGTTGTTGTCCCATGCGGCTATTGTATCAGCTTTGTGGGGTTTCCAGCACCAGGCGTAAATCGGCGGCGCGCAGTTGTCCGGCTTCGTCCAGGATGTCATCCAGGCGCAGGGGGGGGAAGTGGGCATGGCCGTAGGCGTCGAGTACGGCCGTGTACGCATAACTGCCCCAATGCAGGCTGGCTTGCAGCGGTGGCAGCGGCGTTTCGGCGGCAGCCAGCAGTTGCAGGCGCAGCAGTTCCGGCTGTTCCACCGGCCGGATCGCTTCCAGCAGCGCTTCCACCGGTTGATCCGCTATCGTCACCTCATCGTGCAAGAGAATGATGCTTTCATCTTCCAGCAAGGGGATGGCGCGGCGGTAAACCAGGTCGGGCGTGGGGAAGAGAAGTTGTTGTAGCTGGTCAAAAAGCACCTGCCAGGCGATGCGCCAACGGCCGGTGGTGGATTGCACAATTTCCGGTTGGGGCGTGGGCGTCTTCTGCAGAAAGGCTAGCTCGTTGATGGTGGTGGGGGGGAGGGGCGGCGAGAGGTCACGGCCGTCTGCCTCCAACAGAGCCAGCGCCTCAATAAAGACCTGATACAGGGTGGGAGCAGCCATCATTCTGCCCCAAAATGTGGGGTAACGTTCGCTGATATCCACGCCCAACAGGGCATCATGCAATACCAATGAAAACATCTCCATGTCACTTTCGTCAGTTTCTGGCGATGGCATCTGCCCGGCGACGAGGGTCAGTAACTGGTCAGCCAAGGCTGGCCATTGCCCCGGTTCCACGGCCTGCGACCGCAACGCAGCCAATTTTTGCCTGATCCAACCGGGCACCGCTTCCTCGCTATCTGCTCTACTCATCTTTATCCTGCCAATCAGCCCAAATCTTTCTCAAGTTTTGCAGCGCGTCAAAATGCAGCTTGTGAATGGCGCTGCTGCTCCGGTTGAGCGCCGCCGCAATTTCGGGAAACGACATCTCCTCAAAATAGCGCATGAGAATAATCTGTTTACGGGCGTCAGAGGTTAACTGGTCAACGGCCGCCAACAACGTATGCCGCAGTTCGACTGTATCTCCTGGGCCAGGGACGGATAACTGCGGCCACATACCTTCCCAGGCATGCCAATCATCTATCTGGTGTGTATCTACGGCCGTTTCTGCATAGCGCCTGTGTAACTGCTTCAAGGTGACGGTTTGTAGCAAAACGTAAGCCCAGGGGTCAAAATCGGTATCATAGGGAAAGCGGGCGTTCAGAAGTTGGGCGGCCGCGGCGGCGGCACAATCGGCGGCCATTTCCTGCTTTTCATTGTGGGTAGGGGGGAATTTTTGGCGGCAAAGATAGTTGTAGGCCCACCGTTTGAGTTTGTCATACAAGGGCAGCCACAGGTCGGCGCGTCGCTCCTGCTGGATTTGCCAGAGATAGGGCTGCCACTTTTCATGGAATTCCACCACCCGCCAGACATACTCTTCCGGCCGACGATTTTCTGCATTGTCCAGAAAGTGCCGCGCGCGGCCCCGATCCAGGTTTGCCAGGATGATGGGGGTAATGCTGTGGGCGAAATCCTCCCCTTTCTGGATAGCTACTATTTGAATGGCCTGGTGCAGCGCCGCTGTCACTGCCTCTTCGTCCCAACTCATCATGGTCGCCTTTGCCGGTGCGTGTGATCTGATGGCAAAGATTATAGAGGATGCCGCTGCCCATGAAAAGAAGTCGAAACAGATGTAAGAAATGGTGCGCGGGGTAGGATAATAATGGGTAGTGGGAGGTAACGTGTGCCAGTAGTCAAAGTCACGGCCGTGTCCACAATGGATGGGTACGGCCGTGACCCTTAACTTTGATGTACAGGTTAGATCATTACAATCACATGAACATTGTCACGTGAGCAAAAGCAGTTATTCCATTAAACTACTTTTTGCCAACAAAGTCATACCTTTCATCCAAATATAAGACTCCTGACTTTTACTCTTGAACTGGCGCTGTTCCTGATACCAGAAATCCAATGGATGACCGGTAGTACCGTGCATTGGTGTAGGAGGGTTATCGTGCCAAAACAATCTTCTCTTTTCCTCTATTTTTTGATAGCGGTGATGTTTGTCCTGGTTGGCTGCGGCGCGGATATTGACCGGCGCATCACGTTTTACCGCGATGAAGCCTGGAAAGCAGAGATGGAAATTGGTGTCCCTGGCGAGTTAGTAGCTATGCTCGGCAGCCTGGAGTCGTTTGAGGCGGATCTGGCCAGGCAGGTGGCCGGTTGGGAGGCAAAGGGGGCCGATGTTTCCTGGCATTCCAGTCGAAAGGACACAACGCTCATATACACCTTCAACATTGAAGGCACAGGGCTAGCCTTGTTAGACGAAATCGTCTTTGACAATGACGCTTCCTTTAACGTGCAAGAGGTAGACGGCCGTCGCCACATATCCTTCACCTACTTGGTTACTGGTGACTTGCTACAAGCAAACAATAACACCTTGACCTTGCACGGTGGGGACATTATTTCCAGCAATGGGAATGAGTTGGATTCAGGCACGGTACAGTGGGTCAACGCCAGGGGGCAACTTCAAGCGGTCTTGACCGAAAAAAGTCGTTTTGGGGCCAGCACGTTTTTGATTGGTCTGATCCTGGTAGCTGGCGGGGGCGGTGCTGGCTGGTATTTCTGGCAGCAACGCAACCAGGTGCAAGCAAAAGAGCAACTGGCCCAGACCGCTTTCTGCGCCAATTGTGGCATGCCATTAACTGCCCAGGCAAAGTTTTGTCCCCATTGCGGTCACCAGCAGAGTTGATTGTTCATGTACTTAACTGTGGCCGGTTTCAAACCGTGCCACCTCAAGGAGGGTAGGTGATGAATTGTCCCCAATGCGGTAAAGAAAACCCGGAGAGTTCCCGGTTTTGCCAGTTTTGCGGCGCGACCATGACGTCAGAAATAACCGGTACTCTGACGCAACCAGTAGCCAGAGCGCCACAGCCTCCACTGGCACCCCTATCTACCGCCCCTCCTCCAGGCAGCGGCACCGGGCAAATTGGTCAGGTGGGTGCCGGCGGTACGGCGGCCGTTAATATCTGGGGGCCATTTGCTCAATACGGCGGCCGCGGCCGTCACGTCTCCTGGCTGCTGGATGAACAGGGCACCAATGCGCAAAAGTTACACGGGGCAGTTACTGAACGCTTCCAGCAGCGGCAAATACCGGGTTCCCAGATGGAATGGAGCACGCTGGTGGCAAAAGGGCTTTTGGTGGAGCGTCGCCCGTTCTACTTTATTAAACGGGGCATTACCACAGTGGCTTTGTACATTGCCCAATTTGGCCGCGACCTTTACATCTCGCAGGTGACTTACGTGAAAGGGCCGTTTAGCAATGTACGGATCGCCATTTTGGCCCTGATGATTTTGTTTTTCCTCTACTACTCCACGTTTTACTCCGCCTCGCTGTTTGGCCGCTTGCTGGAGGTCAATCCGTTTAGCCGCACCTCAGCGTTTCCGTTTTTTTTATTGTGTATTGTTGGCCCGCTGGGTGGGTGTAACAGCGTACTCTTATTCTTTGCCGTGTTGTATAGCCTTTACAAATGGGTGACGGAGAGGGATTTTCTGGCGATTTTGCGGACGCCGCCCAACGAATTTCAACAAGATGACACGATTGCCCTGGAAAAGGCGGTTGAGGAAACCGTGCGCCAGGCATTAGACACAATCGGCATAGACACGGCTTTAATGCCGCCAGCGGCGGAACAAAGCTTTGGCGGCAGGAGACGGTTGATTTAGTTCTGGTAATCGGTTATTGGTAATCGGTTTACGGACTTCGGACCAGAAGAGGTTGGTATATGGCCACTGATCTACAACGGCCGTCCATCCACACCATCCCTGCCCTCGACCCGGCAAAGGAAACGGCCCTATTTGGCTACCACATTCCCTATCTGCCAGATTTTCTGGCCGACCATACCCTGCTGGCGGAACGGCCGTCGGAGCAGTTGCAAGAGGTATACGGCCGTCTGGCCCGATTTGTCACCGGTCTACGCAAATGGCACGATTCCGCTTTTGCCCTGCGCTACCTGTCCCATCCTGAACAGGGGCGTGTTGACCTGGCCCTGGTGGGGCGGGTGACGGCCGTCAAATCCCGGGCGGCGCACCTGGCCGGCCAGGTGGCCGCCGACCTGGCCGTACATCTGACCACCTATGGCTTACCCGCAGTGCCCCTGACGGCCGATAATGACATGGACCCATCCAACCTGCGTCGCTTCCTGTTTCCCTTCTCTGGCCCCTCCGTCATAGTTGAAGTGCGCCAGCAAGAGGCAATTGTACCCCTGCTAACCGTCCAGCAAGAGGCTTATGTCATTTACCCGTTCTGGCGGCCGGCTACCCCCTTTCTTGAGCCGTTTGAAACGTTGTTGCGCCAGCCGGCGACGACCGTCATCAACCTCTACCTGGAACCCACCGATTTGAGTGACGCCGAAATGGAAGCGTTGTTTACCGCCGCCCACATTGCCGAGTCGGTGGCTGACCTGGAGCGGCGGGTCTATTCGGAAGCGTCTGCCCGCCGCCTGCGCGACCCCGGCGCAGAACTGGTGGGTCGCCTCTACAGCGCCTACCGCAAAACCCTGGACGAGCCGTTCATCCTGGTGGTGCAGGTAGCCAGCACGGACGCCAACACGGCCTGGACGGTGGCCCGCTCGCTGGGGGCAGGCATCACCGCCGGCCGTGATGACAGCAGCGACAATGACCAGGAACGCGCCCTGCCCGGTCAGGCCCAGACCATCGCTCCGCAAAACGATACCGAACTGGCCGCCGCTCGCCGCACGTTTACCACCCTCGTCCACTCTCCCTGGGGCCATTCCATCGCCACGCCGGGCAAGGAGCGGTTTCCTTATCTGGTGGGGGCGCGGGGGGCTGCGGCCGCTTTTCGCTTCCCCATCAGCGCACGCGGCGGCGTGCCCGGCATTGCCGTCAAACAACGCCCGCCCGATTTTGAGACGGGGCCGCGCCAGCCGGAAGCGGCCGCCGACGAACTGCACCTGGGCAATTACCGGCGCGGCGGCGCGGTGACGGTGAAACTGAAGGCGCTCACCCGGCACGGCCTGATTACCGGTTTTACCGGCTCTGGCAAGACGAACACGATGCTCTACCTGCTGCACCAGCTGTGGACGCGCCATCACGTTCCCTTCCTGGTGATTGAAGCGGCCAAGAAGGAGTATCGTGGCCTGTTGGGGCAGCCGGGCTTCGACGATATGCTCATTTTCACCCTGGGCGACGAGACGACGACGCCGTTTCGCCTGAATCCGTTTGAACTGCTGGACGGCGTGCGGCTGGAAGCGCACCTGGGCCGGCTGCAAACCTGTTTTGACGGTGCCTTGCCCCAATTCGGCATCCTGCCTTCCATCATTGCCGAGAGCCTGGAGCAGATTTACCGGGATAAGGGGTGGCACCTGACGGATCGCGGCGGGGCCGGCGACAAGCCGTTTCCGACGATGCGCGACATGTTCAATACAGCCATCAAAGTTTCCGAATCGCGGGGTTATGCCGGGGAAACATACCATAACATCCGGGCGGCCGTGGGCGGGCGCATTGGCGGGCTGCTCAGAGGGAGCAAGGGGCGCATGTTTGGCGTGCAGCGTTCGTATCCGCTGGATGTGTTGCTGGCACGGCCGTGCATCCTGGAACTCAACGACCTCAACGCCGACGACAAAGCCCTGACCATCATGTTCCTGTTGATGCTGCTACGCGCATACCGGGAACAGCATCCCGGCCACAGCTTGCAGCACGTTACCGTAGTAGAAGAGGCGCACAACGTGATGGGCAACGTCAAAGCCACCGGCCCGTCAGAAGTGGCGGCAGATACCAAAGGGCAGGCGGTGCAGGCGTTTGCCGATTTGCTGACCGAGGTACGGGCCTATGGCGAGGGCATTTTGATCGCCGACCAAAGCCCGGAAAAGCTGTTGCCGGACGCGGTGCGCAACACCAATTTGCAAATTGCGCACCAACTGCGTGATGCCAGAGATCGGGAAGCAATTGGCCGTGCCCTGATTATGGACAAGGCGCAGCAAGATTACTTGGGCAAGCTCGCGGTGGGGGAAGCGGCCGTGTTCCTGACGGGCATGGAAAAGGCAACTTTTATGCAGGTACCGCTCTACAAGGACACGGCCGGGTTTGACTCGTTGCCCACAGACGCAGCGGTGCGGGAATGGATGCGGCCGTTTACCGGACAATACCTCACCGCCCATCTGCCCTTTGACGGCTGCCATTTTTGTGGCCATCCCTGTGACTTTGTGGAAGCAATAGAGCCGCAGACGCGGGAGCCGGAGTTACACGAGCAGTTTGTGGCTGCGCTCAAGGGGTTTGAGACACGCCCGTCGGCCGAACAGTGGCCGGAGAACTGGCTGGGGGTGGCAAAGGTGTGTGACACGGCCGCCCGGCAGGCTGGCCAGCCCCACCTGGACGCCGCCTACTGTTACCTGGCGCACGAAATTGATTTCCCCTTCACTGCCCACATGCGCCTGGAATTTGTGAAGGCGTTTGAAAAGATAAGTGGATAAGTGATTGATACCAGGAGGGTATGATGAATACGATTCAATGTCAGAATTGCGAGGCGGAGAATCTAGGGACGGTGGATTTTTGTAAGCAGTGTGGCCGCAGGCTGGAGCGGGCGGCCGTGACCGACCCGCCTCCCTCTAACACCCCACCGCCAATCGCGCCGCCACGAATGGGCACGGCCGTGTCGCCTTCCTCAGTCCGCGTGGAAAGCAAGTTTGCCGCCCTACGCGGCATCGCCGCCCTCTGCCGTCTGCTGGCATACATTTTTGCCGGCCTGACGGCATTGGGTGGTATTGCCGGCTTTTTTGGTTGGCCTCACCGATTCTTTTTTTACGGCCCTGTGCCTGCTGGTTGGCTCGCTCATCTGGGCTGGGATCGTTTACGTCTTCTGGCGGGTGATTGGC
Organism: Anaerolineae bacterium; assembly: GCA_023382655.1. Taxonomy (GTDB): domain Bacteria; phylum Chloroflexota; class Anaerolineae; order Promineifilales; family Promineifilaceae; genus CAADGU01. The sequence goes on from JAHDWK010000031.1 coordinate 63,517, forward strand.
GAAGGCATCTCGGTGCTGCTGGATATTGAGGAAAACACAGGGCGCACGGCCGTGCTTTTAGAACAAAACAGAGAGTAGAGCAAATGAGCGATATAAGCGACATAAAGGAAACGGACAAAACCCCAGAATCCGCACAAAACAACCTGGACATGATAAAGATTCAGGCGGCCATGCGTGGAGAGAAGGAACAACAGGCGAAAGTGCTTCAAGAAGATTTGAAGCAGTTTGATAACAGGCCGAAACCACCCCGGGTTGAAGCGGCAATGCAGAGTGAACAAAAGCCAATCTTGCCAGTAAACGAAGGAGTTCACTGGCAAGATAAAGGTATTGTGGATGTTCCTACAGCCGATTTGCCCTGGCCGGAAGACGTTCACGGGCCACAGGATTTTGATCATCACATTTCTTATCCAGAAGCAGTTCAGGCGACTTATGAGTTGCAGCGGATGAAACCGCTCATTGAACAAGGTTACACCAGGGATGATTTTGCGCAGGCAGATCGAATTCAAGGTGTAGATTATGCCAACGGCCGTCAGCAAGTTTACGACCTGTTTTACGGTAGTAATGCCATTACGCTAGACAAGGATGGCAACAACTACGACATTGTGAATGGCCGTCATCGCATCTTCGTGGCCAAAGAACAAGGGCTTGATTCCATTCCTGCCCATGTTCGAGAGAAGATAGCTCAATAACGGCATCAGGAGTCTGCAAATGTATTGCGGAGCTTGTGGAAATGAGATTCCCAAAAACAGTCGTTTCTGCCCGTATTGCGGACACTCTACTGCCGTCGAACCACCTGTGCCCCATGTCGGCCAGGAAACACCAGGTAACACTCAATTAAGCCAACAAGAAACAGGATTTCAAACGTATTTTTCATCTATGACTTTTGTACGAGAGGAGGCATATATTAGACAAGACCAGCAACGTCAGGCCATACAGATCCAGTGGTCGCCTGTTATTTTTGAACTTATAGAAGTGCTTGGCAAAAGCACCTGGGGAGAAGGCCGATATACTGTCGTAAAGCCTGAACTGTCCGCAGTATGGATGGTCGTGCATTTTAGTGGCTCAAAAAGCGAGCAGTTGTATGTCATCTTAGATTCTGAAGAAGTGGACATTGACGCTTTTTTATCTACCGGACAGCCACTACCGAACCAATTAGTGACTGCCCACAGCTTCCAAATTGTCGGGGTAGAAGAATCTAGTGCCGAGCTATCTCAATCTGACCTGCAGAGAAAGCTGGTTATTGCTCAGCAACATGGATTTAATAAGGAAGCCTTGCCTGACGAGATTGAAAAAGCCCTTGAACCTTTCCCGTACCAGATTGGGGAATATGATAGAAGACCATGGTGGAAAAGTGCGTTGTTTGCATTAGGAGGCCCTGCTACGACACTGCTGGCAGTGTTGTGTTTAGCAGGTGTCGTATCAATCATTGTTCAGAGTTCCTTATTTTCAATCGAGGGGCTTGGTGCAGTTTTGCTTGTTCTGGTGAGCATTCCTTTTTTAATTGCCAGTATTTTAGCTACCCGGACCACGAGTTTTGGTAGGCGGTTTAACAAATTACCGAAGAGAGAAAAGCGCAAGGCATTTATTGCAATTTTGCCGGGTATGGCACTGTTGGCTTACTTCTCTATTGCCTTTGTAATTGCGATCTTCGTACTAATTTTCATTTTACCCTTTTTAGGAGGTCAATCTGAGGATGCAAAAGTAAGGAGTGCTGTTGATAAGGAATTGAGATCTCGTGGTTTATGACCGAGCCTGGTCAGCTGAATGCAAACAGCGGTATTACCTATGCTGTTGGGTGAATAATAATGATAGGACAGTCCGACACTAATCAATGCCCTGAATGTAAACGTGAGTTGGTGGGCCAGCATAATTTTTGCCCTTATTGTGGTTATGATATGCGCGGGAAACCGGCAACGGCCGTCCCCCCACCCTCGTCCCCACCAACCGCGCCACCTCCGCCGCCCAGCGCCACGCCCACACCTGCCAAAACAAAAACGGCCGTCTCCCGTTCCGCCCCTCGCCGCTTCCAACTCTTCAACCTACGCGCCCTTTGGGGCCTCTTTGATCTGGTCGCCGTTCCCCTGCTCGTCATCCTGGCCGTGCTGGTCATCCGTTCCGGCAGCGGCCTGCGGGCGCCGCTGCCGCCACTAGCCTGCGACAACCTGGACGCGGCCGCCTTTACGCCCACCAAGTTTGAACGCGGCCTGGGCGGCGAATTGGGCGAAGATACCCTTTTTGTCGCCAATACCGAATATCTCATCCAGAGCGTCCTGGTGGTGCCCCAAAACCGCCGTTTGTTGGTGCAGCCGGGCGCCCGCCTGGAATTTGAGGAAGACGCCGGCATTGAGGTGCAGGGCGCCCTTTACGTCTGCGGCAGCCAGAAAGAGCCGGTCACCTTGACCGCCGCCGCCGGTAAACCGGGCAGTTGGCAGGGGATTCGTTTCCTGAACGCCGATGATAGCGCCGTTATCGCCCACGCCCTGGTCCAGTTTGCCGGCGATCGCGCCCTCTACCTGGAAAATAGCGCGCCTACCCTGCTGGACATGAAAATTGCCAACAGCAGCGGCTTCCCTATCAGCAGCGACGGCAGCCAGATGCCCCGCCTGCTGGACGGCGTGGAGTTTGACAGGAACCCGTTTGATGGGATTGAGATTCGCGGCGGGCAAACGGCCGATAAACAAACAATCACCTGGCCCAATCAGGGCTTCGTCTACGTCGTCTCCGGCCCGCTGACGATTGGCGAAAACAGTACCCTCACCATTGAACCGGGCACAAACGTCAAATTCTGGTACGCTGGGCGCGGCGATTTCCCCGGCCTGCGTGTGCACGGCCTGCTTAAGGCAGAAAGAGTCAATTTTACGTCGGTGTATGACGGCCGTAACGAAGTCGGCGGCGTCACATACCAGGAAGCGCGCGACCCGCAGCCCGGCGATTGGTCCGGCCTGACCCTTGACAACAGCAGCAGCCAGTCCTATCTGCGCCAGGTGGAGGTGCGCTATGCCGGCCAGGGCCAGGGGGCCATCTCCTTCCACCAAAGTTCGCCCGAATTAACCGGCGTCACCATCCAGGATAGTGCCTGGTATCCCTTGAGCGCCGACGCCGATTCCTTCCCCACCCTGGCCCAAATCACCCTGCGGGATAATGACCCTGGCGACGCCCTGGAAGTGCGCGGTGGCTCGGCCGTCACCGGGCGGCAGCAATACACCTGGTCCCGGCTGGGCGGCGAGGCGCAAATCGTGCGCCTCATTCGCGGTTCGGTCACTGTTGAACCGGAAGCCACCCTGGTGATCGAACCCGGCGTGGTCATCAAATTTGAGCCACAAAGCCGGCTGGTCATCCGGGGGACGTTGGCCGCAGTGGGCGGCGAGCGGGAGAACCAACAGATCATTTTTACCTCGCTGCGTGACGATGACTATGGCGGCGTCACGGACAAAAATACCGGCCCGCAAGACCCACGCGGTTGGGATGGCCTGGTGTTTGACCAGGCCGACGATAATTCCATCCTGCAAAATGCTCTGGTGCGTTACGGGTCGGTGGCTTTTAACGAGGCCACGCCCCGCCTGCAAAACGTGACCATCCGCGACAGTGAATCGGCGCCCTTGTGGGCCACGCCCAACGCCGCGCCCACCCTCAATAACGTGCAGCTGCGGGACAACGCTATGAACGGCCTGGCTATTGCCGGCGGTACGCTCAATACCGACCAGACGTGGGCACCCTTGAGCAACGGCAATGAACCGCTGGTGCGCATTCTCACCGGCGGCGTGACGGTGGCCGAGGGATCCACGTTGCAAATTGAGCCTGGCGTCATCATCAAGGCAGATGACGACGGCCGTCTGGTCATCAATGGCGGTCTGCTGGCGCGCGGAGACGGTGGCCGGCCCATTGTCTTTACCTCCCTACACGACGATAGCCAGGGCGGCGACACCAACCAGAAATTGCAGGAAGCACGGGCCGATGACTGGCCCGGCCTGGAAATTAGCGCCCGCGCCAATGTCGTGTTGGGCGACGCCGCCATTTATTTTGCCCGCGATGGCCTCTTTTTACGTGGCGGCGTTAACCCGACAGCGCCTGGCCCCCTGCGCCTGGTCAATGGCGTCCACGCCGTCCGCTGTGATGGCCCGTCTGAAGTGCCCCCGGCCATTGTGGCCCAGGGCAATGAGGTGAACGATCTGCAATGTCCGACCCGGTAGCCACCTTAACCTGTCTCAATTGCTGGCAGCCGGTAACGGCCGTCGGATCACAGTTTTGCCCGGTGTGTGGCGTACACCTGGGTGAGTGGCTGGCAACGACCGTGCCGCCGCCTGACCCCACGACCGCCAACCTGATTGCCCTGCACCGGTCGCCCATTACCATTGGTCGGGGGGCGGATAACGACGTGCGGCTAAACCATCCGGCCGTCTCCGAACGCCACACCCGGCTGGAGTGGCGGGCGGAAAGTGGCGTCTGGTTCGTGGTGGACGAGGCCAGCGCCAGAGGTACGTTCATCAACTACCGGCAGGTGTCCCATGGCCCGGAAGGGCAAGCCATCCAACCGGCCACCGATACACTCTGGATCGCTCCTTACGCCTTCCGCCTGGCCGGTGATGAACAGTCGCCGTCGCCAACCTCCCACTTTGAACCGGCGCATCTACGCCTGGATACGCAAAATCTGGTGCGGACGGTGAAACATGCAGGCACAGGCAAAACCACGCCCATTCTCAACCTGGAAACGACGCCGCTTTCCTTCCGGCCGGGAGAATTTACGGCGCTGGTGGGCGGCAGTGGCGCGGGCAAAACGACGTTGATGAAGGCATTGCTGGGGTTAGAGGTGGCACAGCAGGGAACAGTGTACGTGAGTGGGCGGCCGTTTATTGAAAACGGTCAGTCGCAACGTTTTGCCGCCATGCATACCGTCGTCGGCTATGTGCCCCAGGATGACATTGTCCACCGGGAACTGACGCCACTGGAAGCGCTGGATTACGTGGCCCGCTTCCGCCTCTCGCCTGACCTGAGCCGGGAAGAACGGCTGGCGTATATCCAGGAAACGCTGGCGACGGTGGAACTATGGCCGCACCGGCACAAATTGATTCGCCAGTTGAGCGGCGGCCAGCGCAAACGGGTGAACATTGCCCTGGAACTGCTGGCCCAACCCCGGCTGCTTTTCCTGGATGAACCCACCTCTGGCCTGGACCCTGGCCTGGACCTGGCCATGATGGAACTGCTGCGCCACTGGGCCACGGATCCGGCCGACCCGCGCACCATCATCCTGGTGACGCACGCCACGGAGAACGTGACCGCCTGTAAATACGTGGCTTTCCTGGCTCCCGGCGGTTACGTGGCCTATTTTGGCCCGCCGCAAAAGGCGCTGGCCTTTTTTGGCGTCAACCGCTTTGCCGAGATTTACCGGCTGGTGGGGCAATACCAGCCGCCGGGAATGGCCGCTGCGCCGAACGGAGATAACGATGGCGCAGCACCGCCTGACGTACAGGAATTGGTGAACCGCTTTCAGGCGTCCAGAGACCATTTTCAATTTGTGGAATCGCGGCGGTTGGCAGAGTCGGCCGTTTCGCCCCAAACCGATGCCCCGCCGTCCAGACCGGCCAATCGCCTGTTCCATGTAGACGCGGCCACCCGCCAGCGCTTCGGCCGGCAATTGGGCGTTCTCACCGGCCGATACTTCAAACTGATTCGCCGTGACCGGATGAACTTTATGGTCATGCTGGCTCAGGGGTTACTGGTGGCCGGGCTGCTGCTGGCCGTGGCCCGGCCGGACACCTTCCAGGTCAAAGGAGCGGAAAATGCGCAGACGGTGCTGTTTATCATGGCCTGCGCCGCCGTCTGGTTGGGCATTCTCAACGCCACCAAGGAGATTGTGAAGGAGCAGGACATTTACGGCCGTGAACGTCGCTATGGTCTAAACGCCGCCGCTTACGTCCTGTCCAAACTGCTGGTGCTGGCGGCCATTGGCGCGTTCCAGATGGGCACGCTGCTGTTCATCACCAGTTGGCAGATTACGTTCCCCGGCCAGGGGGCGCTGACCGGCTGGTCGCCCGCCTGGCTGGAGTGGTTTATCACGCTGGAACTGGCGCTGATGGCCGGGTTGGCGTTGGGCTTGTTCCTGTCGGCCAGTACAAGGACAGTGGATGCGGCAACGGCCGTGATGTTTGTCTTGCTGCTGATCCAGGTGATGTTTGCCGGGCTGTTCTTCCAGGATGCTGCCTGGGCCGACGTTTTGTCTAACTTTACCTTTAGCCGTTGGGCGCTGGAAGGGGTGGGCACGACGGCCGATTTGAACGGCTTGCTGGCCGGGGTGGGCGGCGCCAGTTACCGGCCGGACGCCGCTTATACCTTCACCCCGCTGCACCTGCTGGCGCGCTGGGGCGTTTTGTTTGGGTACGTGGTTTTGTTTACGGTCGTGGCCAGCCTGCAACAGGCGCGCAAGAGGTAAATTATGCTTTGTACGAATTGCGGAACCAGTTTGGAAAGAAGTGCTAAATTTTGCCATAAATGTGGCCATCCAGTGCCCCAACAGGTGCGCACGACGTCGTTTCTGCCTGCAACGGCCGTGTCGCCTTTATCCACCCGCTCGCGCCGGCCGCATCCGCTGGTTATGCTGGCTTTGGTTCTGGTACTGCTTTGTGGGGGGGTGATAGCCGGGCTTTACTTCTGGCTAGGACTCAACCAGACAAACCAGGTAGCCCGGATTGTGCCGGCGGATACTGTTGCCCTTATCTCCGTCAGCCCCAGTGTATGGCAGTTACCCCAACTACGTAACGCCGAAAATTTGCAAAGTGCAGCGGTCGCGTTGGCGCCGATGGCGGCGCTGCCCGGCGTTATTCGTCTGGGCAATCACGTATCCGCCTATCTGCCGCTTGAACTAGAGATTGATCCGGTGGAAGATATTTTGCCTTGGGTTGGGCGGGAAGTGAGCCTGGCGATCATGGCAGAAGAGTCTCAGGTGAAGACCGGCCGTCCGGCCGGCAAGACCTCCCCTTCTTCAACGCGAACGACGCTTGTTTACGACGGCCCACCCATCTTGTTGGCTGCCGCTACCCGCGATCAGGAAGTATCTTCCGCATTTATCAACAATGTACGGTCACAATGGGAACAGGAAGGGGTTCAATTTGCCGATACTCTGTATCGAGATGTGTCCATTATGGAAATTGTTTTCCCACGCGAAATACCACTGGCGATTGCAACATTCAACAACCTGGTGGTGATAGCGACAGATGTCACGACGCTGCAGCAGACAATTGATAGGGCGCAAGGAGAAGGCGGGGCGGTGCTAAGCGAAGCGCCCGCTTACCAGGAGACGCTGGGCAGTTTGAAGGGAAACCGTTTAGGTTATCTTTATCTAGATGTACCCCAGTTGTTAGAGGCAATACCAGCAGAAGCACGGTTGTGGCAGTTGCAGTCGCTGGAACGCATCGGTGTGGCCGTTTCCCTGGCCCGGCACGGCCTCCGCTTTGATTATGCTCTGCATTACGATGAAAACAGCCTGTCGCCAGCGCAGGTAACCTGGCTGTCCCAACCGGCTAACCGTCATCACCTGCTGCAACGGGCGCCACACGACGCCATGTTATATCTATCCGGGCAAAATCTGGCCTTGTTGTGGCAGACATTCGAGACGCCGGAAATGCGGGAAACTCTGGCGGATTTGGAAGCAGAGGCACAGTTAGGAATTGATTCACCAACAGAGCTGCTTGATCAAATGGTTGGCGAGTTTGCAGTGGCCATCGTTCCGGCTACAACAAGCGTTAATGACGACGAGACGCCATTTCCAGAAGTGTTGGGGTTGGTCGGGGTGGTTGATGGGAAAGTAATGGCCCATACACTACAGCCGCTGTTGGATTCGGCCGGCGCCAGCTATGTTCAGGACAGGATAGACGGGGTACCGGTTCATCTGTTTACCCTCAATCGCAATCAGGAACCGGTCGGGTTTTCCTTTATGGAGAATCTGCTGGTGGCGGGCAGCTCCCGACGTATTTTGGCGCAGGCGATCCAGGAAGATTCAACCAGTCTGTTGGAAAATGAGCTGTTTGAAACGGCCGTGGCTCCGTTACCGAATAAGAATCATGGCTATTTTTATCTGGACGTGACCCAGAGTTATCAATTGCTGGAAAGTTTGCTGGGCAATGTGAATGATGAGGAGGTACGGCCGTTCCTGACGGGCATTCAAGCGATCAGCGCCGCCACCGCCCCAATGGATGATGATTACGTACAACATGGTACGCTGCATGTGGTGACAAAATGAACAAGGAGGCATGGTATGAGTGACTTTTTTAACCGGGTGCGTTCGGGAGCGGGCAAAGCGGCTTTTGAAGCCGATAAGCTGCGGCGGACACAGGCCATACAACTCAAAATCCGGTCACTGAACCAGGAGACGGAGAAGGTGTATACCCAGGTGGGGCGGGTTGCCTATACCCTGTACCAGCAAGAACAGGTGGGCCAGCCGGAGCTAAAGGCAGCCTGCGACCGGCTGGCAGCGGTGTTTGCCCAGATTGCAGCGCATGAACAGGAAATTGAGCGCATCAAGGCAGAGGTATTTGTGGACACGGCCGTGGCCGGCATCCAATACGGCCACATCTGCCCTAACGGGCACGGCCAGATCGCGCCGCAGGATTATTTCTGCCAGGTGTGCGGCGCCAAAGCCATTGACGTGCCGCCGCCCACCGGGCTGGCCTGCCCGCACTGCCACGCCCCGTTGCAGCCTGGGGCGCGGTTTTGTGCCAACTGCGGCCAGAGTGTGCCGCTCGCGGCGGCGACAGCGCCGGTTTCCAACCCCTGCCCAAATTGCGGCGCACCCTTGCTGCCAGATGCTGCCTTTTGCACAGAGTGTGGGCACAAAGTAGCCACGTCTGAACCGCTATCTGAAGAGGTGGCTGAAGTTGGGGACACGGCCGTGCCTGATCCCCTTTCACCAGCCGTCGAAGGAGAGACCCCAGATATGGCAACGGTGGCTGAAGAGGAAACGGCCGTAACCACCCCGCCAGATGAACCATCACCGCCAGCGTCACCCGCCACTTGCGCGGTCTGTGGTGCGTTGCTGGTGGCGAGCGCCGCCTTTTGTACGGAGTGTGGGCATCACCTCAATTAGTGCCGTAGGGCGATTTGGCAAATCGTCCCATACCTGCACGTGAAAGCACACAATCAAGCGGTGGTTTTTTTCACGAGTCAGGAGAAGAATGATGAGCGAATTTGAACGATATACGCCGCTAGAGGCGCGGCCAGAGACGGAGGCCAGGAGGCTTGAGAAATCGGGCCTCAGCCCGGAGACAAAACGGCGCATCCAGGATGGGCCGCCGCCAGCAGACCACCAACCAGAAGCCATGGGTGAACGCATCCATTGGCGCGCGCCTGATGGCAACCTAATTACCCCGGAAAAGGAAGAACTGTACCGGTCGCCGGAAACGTTGCCAGAAAAAGAACGGGGTTATGGGCCTAAACCATCTTTCAGCGATGATCCGGGCAAACCAGCAGCTGCTGATCCGGCAGGCGATGATCAAGCAGCCGCCCGTGATAGTGACACATAATGGGAGGTTAGTGTTATGGCAGCAGAAGTGATGGTCACAGAAGCGACAGGTGTGACGAAAACGGCCGTGAAAGAAAGTCTCAATCTTGTCAAAAAAGCGTGGTCCATCATGGACGCCGCTTCGGAAAAGCAGCCGCCCAGCGATTATCTTTCACCTAAAGCGATCCAGAGTATTCAGGGCAAATAGCCCAGTTAGCCTGAAATGGGGAAACAACCCCTTTCGCTAAGGAGGTGTAAAAATGTTCTGTCCAAATTGTGGCACCCAAAACGCAGATGGCAGCAAGTTTTGCAGCAGCTGTGGTAAAGCCTTGCAGACGACAATGCCGTCCACGCCAGTGATACGGCCGTCCCCCCTACCGCCAACCTATTACACGCCACCCAGGCCATCCAATCCTCTACCTATGGTAGCCACTGTCGGCAGCGTTGTTGGCATGGTGGGCGGCGTCTTGATTGTTATAGGTTGGTTTCTGCCCTGGTCGTCTATTAGATTAGGCAGCGGGCCGCAAATCCTGGGACTACTGCTGACAGGCGGTTTGCTTGGTGGCCTGGCGGACGACGGAATCGGGGCCTTGTTTGCCCTTCTGGCATTGGGCATGGCAGTTGTTGTAGTTCTTATCCCTATTTGGGGCTTTCTGTGCGGGCGTATTGGCATGCATCTATTTGAGAATCGCGCGGAAAGCAGTAAATATGTGATCCAGGAAGAGTTGCAACGTTTGCGTGGCCGGGCTACGTTTGTGTTGGTGTTGATGGCCATCATATTTGTATTGACATCACTGATACCCTTTTTAGGTGGCGCGGTTCTGGGACGGGGGTATTACCTGATGGTTGTTGGCGCTGTAATTATTTTCCTGGGTACGCTGTACGGGCGTTCCCAGCTAGGCTCTGCTGAAGCGGTTAGCCAGTACCAACCGGTTATCCATAGCCAGCCCATTTCTACAACTGATTCAGAGTCTATAACTGAGCAAGAAAGACGGATCCTGGAACTGCTGTCCCAAGGTTTGCCCAATCAGGAAATCGCCGCCCGATTGGGAAAAAGACCCATTGAGACCAGCTTGATGGTCACAGATTTACAGGAAAAAATGGGCGTCTTGAATGAAAGAGAACTGGTTAAAAAAGCCCGGGTGCAGGGCTTAATTCCGCCCGGCTAATATATCTTATTAATTTCGTGAGCCGGTTGCGTCCACAACGACGTAGCCAGGGAGGAAACTATGTTTAACTGTCCCAATTGCAACACCCCAAACAGCCCCGAAAGCCGTTTTTGTATTAGTTGTGGTCAGACATTGGCCGGACAGGTGGTAGACAGTGGCGAGACGGCCGTCTCCGCCACCAACTTCATGCGACGACAGTTGGGCATTGCCACTGCCCGGCTGCTCATCGCCTTGCTGCTCATCTGGTTGTTGCGCAGCATCTTGATCAACCTCTCCTTTGTCGAAGGGCTGCGCATTCCCGAAGTCCCCTTTACCGTTGAGCAACTGATCACCTTCATCGCCTATGCCGTCGCCTTTGTCCTGCTGATTGGGTACACGCAAACGCTGCGAACATATTGGGCGCCCGCTTTTCCCTCGCTGGCATCGTTAACGCCGGCGTTGGTGGGCATTATCTACGTTGTTCTTCTGTCGCTGGCATACCGGGCGCTGCTGCCTCTCATCACCAATCTGGTTGATGATCCCCGTGATTTTATTCTGGCCTTACGGGTGGTCCTGGTTATTCTGGCGATCATTTTGTTGAGTTGGGCCGGCAAGATCATTTATGACGCGCTACCCGGCTGGTTGGGCAGTATCCGCATGGACACGCCAAAGGTGGACAGTGGGCAGCGGGCCTGTTTGCACTGCGGCTGTTTGAATCCGGCAACCATGAAATATTGTGGCTACTGCGGTCAGGCATTAAAGCCAGAAACGGAAGCCGCTGCTGGCTAAAGAACAAAATAACCGGCGCAAGATTGGTTCAATCTACAGAGATTGAACCGATCTGCCGGGCACGCCATGACTCAGCAAAAGTATTGCCCGCAATGTGGGCAGCCAAATGAGGCGGAAGCACGGTTTTGTGGCAATTGTGGCCGTGAACTGCCGCTGATGCCGCCACTATCGGCAGCGCCGCCGCCAGCCAGACGGCGGGCCGGGGCGACGATAGCCGCTTCCTTGCTGACACTACTGGCGCTGCTGGCAGTTGGCTGGTTTGTGGTGTGGCCCCGGCTGCAACCATCGGATGGGCCGCCGACTGCGCGCTCCACTTCTTCGCCAACGGCCGTTACAGAGACACAACCAGAACAACCAGTCGTTGCCGTCGCTGTCACCGAAATGCCTGATGCACTGGTAACGGACACGGCCGTGCCCACTCCCTCCCCCTCAGCCACCACCGCCATTTTCCCCACCGTGACGCCGCCACTCACGCCCGCTCATTCTCCCATCCCCCTGCCGCCGCCAACGCCCGCCCCCTTGCCGGACGAGATCGTTTTTCAATCCAACCGCAGTGGCAACTTTGAGATTTATATCATGCACAGCGACGGCAATAACCTGCGGCGGCTGACCAACAATACCGGCGACGACCAATATCCGCGCGTCTCGCCGGACGGCCGTGCCATCCTCTATGAGTCCACCCGCGATGGCAACCCGGAAATTTACGTGATGAACCGCGATGGCAGCCAGCAAACCCGCCTGACCAATGATCCGGCTAATGACCGCCTGCCCACCTGGTCGCCCGACGGCACCCAAATCACCTTCCAGTCCGGGCGCAGCGGCGACGCCGATATTTACATCATGAGCGCCGACGGCTCTAACTTGCGGCGCATAACGGCGACGGCCGAGCGGGAAGGGCATACCAGTTGGGGCATCCACAACCGGCTGGTATTTAACGCCAGCCAGGGATCATACTGGCAGATTTATGCCGCTGACGTGGACGGCAGCAACCGCCAGCGGCTGACTAACGGGCAGGTGGACGAGTATTCGCCGGAATGGTCGCCCGACGGAACGCAAATCCTTTACGTCTCCGAACGGGAAAGCCGTGGCAATCCGGCTATTTTTGCGATGGACGCCGACGGCCGTAACCCGCGTATGCTCTACAACAGCCCCCTGGAAGATTGGGGCGCGGTCTGGTCGGCCGACGGGACGCAAATCGTCTTTACCGTAGAACAGACGGATGGCACGGCTGACATTTACATCATGAACGTGGACGGCAGCGGCCTACGCCTGCTCATGGAACGGGGCAGTTATCCCTCCTGGGCAATTGCCACGACGGCAGCTAACCCGGCAGCGGGGGACACGGCCGTGCCTACCACCCCCGTTATGCCCTTAACCGGGGCTGGCCTGCTGCCATTAACGTTTGCGACATACGCCGATTACACACCGGCCCTCTCGCCTGATCAGCGGCGCCTGCTCGTTTCCGCCGAAATAGATGGCTACTGGCGCATCGTCGAGGTAGACCCCAACGGTGGCGGGCAGGTACGCCAGATTACCCAGACAAATGCCAATTTTCACCATCCCCATTTTTCGGCCGATGGGCTGACCATTCTGGTGGCTTCTGACCTGGATGGCGATATGGACATTTACCTGTTGAACGCGCTAACAGGCGCCATCGTCCAGCAGTTTACCAATACCCCCGGCGATGACTACTTTCCGCGCTGGCTGCCAGATGGGAGTGGTTTTGTTTTTTCCACAGATCGGCATGGCAACCACGAGGTGTACCTGGTCCGGTTAGACGGGACGCAAACGCGCCTGACCGACCATTCCGCCTACGATGGTTTTGCGTCCTCCTCACCGGATGGGCGGCAAATCACTTTATATTCCAGCCGGGATGGGGATTACGAGATTTACGTTATGGACGTGGACGGCCGTAACCCGCAACGGCTCACCTTCAGCCCTGGTCGTGATGCTTCTCCCGCCTTTTCGCCCAACGGTGAATGGATTGCCTTTGAGAGCGACCGCAGCGGCCACTATGAGATCTACGCCATGCGCCGCGACGGCAGCGAGGTGCGCCAATTGACCAATCATACGGGCGGGAATTGGTTCCCTATCTTTTCGCCCGATGGTCTCTGGCTGCTGTTTCAGTCGGCGCGTAACGGAAACATGGACGTGTTCCGCCTGCCCTTTTTGAGCCGGCCTCTTTACCTGAGTACCCCGTACCTGACTGGTGACGACGTGAGACTGGTGCAGCAAAAATTGCTCGGCCTGGGGTATACCCAGGTTGACCCGGTGGATGGCATCTTTGGCCCGCAGACGGAAACGGCCGTGAAAGCATTCCAACAAGCCAACGGCCTGACCGTAGACGGCATTGTTGGCCCTGTTACCTGGGACCGGTTGTTTGGCGATAATGATGAATGAAAATCGTAACCTGGACATCCCTATCCGAGCGCTCATCGGGCAAGGATGCCCGATTTACGAAGGAAAAGGTTTGTGTTTTGCCCGAATTGTGGTCATCCGGTTGCTGACGGCGCCGCCTTTTGTGGGCAGTGCGGCCGGCAGATTGAACAGGTTGTTGCCAGGCCAGCGCCGGCGCGGCGACGCGGCCTGTTTGCTCTGGCGCTCTCCCTGCTGCTGGTGATTTTGCTTGGCGGGGCGGCCTGGTATGTGCTGCTGCGGTCAGAAAATGAGCCGGCGCCGCCACCCCGCAGCGCGGCGGCAGTTAGTGGGGATGTGGGGAGTATGGCCGTAACTGCCCATACCTCCTCACCAACACCCACCAAAACCGCTGCCACTGTGGTGACGCCGACGCCCACCGCCAGCCACACACCCCGCCCCATCCCCACCATCACCCCTGAGCCTACCCAACCGCCCACATTGACGCCAACCTCCACGCCGACTGCGTCGCCAACCCGGACGCACCCACCCACCATCACCCCGTTGCCAACGCCGACGCCGACTTTAGATCCAGGGCCGGAGAATCTCGTCATTGGCCATTCGGTAAATGGCAAACCCATTGAAGCTGCGCGGTTTGGCAATGGGCCGCAAACCATAATCTTTATTGGCGGCCTCCACGCCGGGTTTGCCCCCGGCACGGTGGCGCTGGCGCAGCAAACGACCGCCCATTTTGAGCAAAATCCGGCGGCCATTCCCCCAAACCTGACGGTGTACGTCATCCTCTCCGCCAACCCGGACAGTCCGAATGCACCGGGGCAGCTAAACGGCCGTCTCAATGCCAATCGGGTAGACCTGAACCGCAACTGGGATTGCAACTGGCTGTCGGATGCCCGCTGGCGGGGTAATGTGGTACCGGGCAGTGGCGGCTCCGCTCCCTTTTCTGAACCAGAAACACAAAGCCTGCGTGATTTCATCCTGGAAAAGAATCCGGTGGCCGTCATCTTTTGGGAAGCCAGAGCAGAGAATGGGCTGGTTTCGCCGGGAAATTGCGGCGCCCGCCACCGGCCTTCCGAATCGCTGGCCACGGCTTATGGCGCTGCGGCCGGTTATCGGGTGGCCGATTTCGAGGAAATAACCGGGCAGGTATTAAATGGCGATAGCGCTAACTGGCTGGTACAACAAGGCATCCCGGCCGTTGCTATTTTGCTGCCTCAATACACCAACATGGATTGGGCACACAATCTGGCTGGCATCCTGGCCGTGTTACAGCACGATGCGGAGTAAAGGTGTGACACGGCCGTATGGATGGCAAAGAAAGTGCATCCCCCTGCTTTTACTTTTGTGGGCGATGATTGCCTGCCAGGCAGCGCCGCCAGCAGTTTTACTGCCAACGATTATTGCCCCGGTCACGGTCGTTATGTCGCCAACATTTGTCACGCCCACCACAGACGCCCTCGCCCTAACCCTTGAACCAAGCCCCGTGCCACCCCTGGCGCCGCCTGCCTACACAGCCACTCCTCCCATCACCGCAAAACCGGCGGCCGCGCTGCCCACAAAACCATCGCCAACGTTGCCCCCAACCATCACGCCGGACAATCTCCCCCAGATTATCGGCTACTCTTATGAAGGGCGTCCCATTTACAGTTATCGTTTTGGCAGCGGCCCCATTCCTATTGTTTTTGTGGGCGGTATTCATGGCGGCTATGAATGGAATACCATCTTGCTGGCCTACCAGGCGATGGACTACTTTGCCGCCCAGCCATATCGAATCCCCACTAACGTGACGATCTTCATCATCCCGGTGGCCAATCCCGATGGTTTGTTTGCCGTTACCCAAAAAGAAGGCCGCTTTTTGGTTGAGGATCTGGCCGAAGACACATTCCCGGGGCGATTTAACGGCCGTAACGTAGACCTGAATCGCAATTGGGACTGCCAATGGTCGGCAACGGCCGTGTGGCGCAACCAGCCGGTGAGCGGAGGCAGTCAACCCTTTTCCGAACCAGAGAGCCGCGCTCTACGCGATTTTTTCCTGGAAAAGCGGCCAGCGCTGGTTCTTTTTTGGCACAGCGCCGCGAATGGCGTTTTTGCCGCCGGTTGCCCGGAAACAGATGGACACTCACGGCAATTAGCCACCATTTTTGGCGGCGCCTCTGGCTATCCTGTTTATGAACGCTTCACCTACTATCTTGTCACCGGCGACGCTGGCGACTGGTTGTCCACGCAAGGTATCCCCAGTATCTCCATAGAACTCAAAACGCATGAGGCGCTTGATTGGAAAGAAAATCTAGCCGGCATGTTGACCCTCCTGGCGCATTACAACAAACATTTACAGTGAGTTGCACTCTACCTGGACATACGCTTTCTAATGGACATCAGAGCGTGGCATAAATATCTCGGATTTGATCGCCAAAGCTGCTCAAGCGAATGAGTTGTTTACTCGTGGTGAATGTTTGCCGTTATCACGGCCGTTCACCCCCCAGTCCTCTAAAAGACGAAGCAGTGAATGGTATAAGTTTTCTCTCGGCGCAAAGACAATACACCTGCGCCCAGAGAGGTATCCGAGCCCGCAGCCCCCGTCCTGGGTAAAAGGTAAAAAAGCTCCCGACTAAATCGAGAGCTTTTTGTTTACCCGAGGCCCAGCGAGCGTGTTTGGGTTGCCAGCCAGGCGTTCACAAGGAGCAGCGATGCTGTGTCAGGTGCTGTGGTAGGTTAGGGTAGACGAATGGCAAGTGGTGACCTGCACATGGCCCCTTATTGTTCTTACCTAAGCTTGCCCGCTCATACGGCACAAAATCGCTGACCGTCGTCTGCAAATCGAGTTCCAGGTTCAAATAGCGCATGGTCGTCTCGATACTGGCATGACCCAGCAAGATGCTGATCGCCGGCCTCATATCCCAACTGAGAGTTAACAGTGACAGAATGGGTACCATTTGCGGGTGAAGCCTCAAGGTGAGCTACGGGAGCGATGCTGGCCAGGGAGATAGCAAAG
>JAHDWK010000032.1 GCA_023382655.1 Anaerolineae bacterium
AGTTGCGCTCTCCGCGAATTCCTGCCCTTCAGGTTTCCTGAGCGAAAGTCCTAAAAACATAAGCTGTGGTGCTGGTTCTTCGTCACTTGCCTGGAAAGATGATGTACTCACATCATAAATGACACTGGCGTTTTTATGATGAATAGAAAAACTGACACAATCTTTGATCCCTTCGCGCAGATCTTCCCAATAAGGATTAGCCGGAATATCTGCCGCAGAGAGGCGTTTCTTTTTTTGTTTCAAATCGAGCTTGGCGCGTAAATATGTGTCAAATTTATCTGAATTGGTACTGATTATTTTTGTGACCCACTTTTCAATCACATTGGCAGCTATCTCTGCGCTTTGTTTTCGATCCAGCCCCAACGATACCAGCCCAAAGAGGCCGTCCGGCGTTTCTAGTAGTTGTAGCGATTGAGGATTTACTGGTTGGATGGCATACTTGCTCGGCAACGGCCGTCTTGGCATTGACAACGATCTAAGTGAAGCCTGAAATACCGCTTGACCCTTCTCACGGTTTGCATGAGGGACAAAGGCAACGAATAGCTCTCCTGCCCCCGTGTTTTTTATCGAAGCAGGGATGTGAAATTGAACCTGAGTCTGAGCCATTGCCTGCATAATTTTTCCCCAATTCCCGCCTGGCCATATCTCCAACCCACCAGCAATACCTTGCGGAAACTCGAATGTTGTTATAGGGGCGACAAGCAGAGGAATTTCCCGTGCTTCAACCTTCCCCCTGGTCGGGATAAAAATGATCTCCTCTTTCTTCTCAAAATCATCCGCCTTGAACACCTCAACTTTGTGCAAATGCACAATCTCTTTATCGAGCGCACTTCCCCAGGCCAGAATGTCCAATCCCACAAATGCACTTCCTTCGTTTTGAACCGATATTTGCAGATCGAGTTGGTGACCCACATAGATCTCTCCAGGTTCCATGTAGCTGGCCAAACTTAACTTTGGTGGTCCTTCTGCTTTGGTTTCATAGAGAGGTTTTCCCTTCAATTGGAATGTTAATCGAGTAAAATCCTCTCGACCTTGACCGGCCCAGAAATCGGATACTATCTCTTCATCGTTCATTCCAAGAGCCGCAACAGTTGCCCATAAAATATCATCAGCGAAGACAGGGTCACTATCCCATATCTCCCGTATCTCATCTGGATTGACGCCTGCCACAAACAAATCATGCCAGTTTGCCGGGTTGCCGCGCGTCATGGCTTTAAGGTCATCGCCTTCCATCTCATTCCAGTCTGAAAGTGAATCGGGCTCAATTCCATAAAAGTCATATGAAAGCGGGTCATTACAATACTCATCAACCATTTGGCCGCTGTTATAACGCCGTAAATGAACGACATCACTATCAATCAAGCTCACAAAGATGACGGTGCTTTCAATGGTTGCCGATACTTTTTGAGCAATTTCACGCAAGTTACTGTTAGTGACAAAAACCGTTAACCAGGGTGAATCGCCAAGTGAACCAACAAACAGTTCCCTGTCTGGGTATTGCTCACTTGTTTGAGGGGATGTTTCAACATATCCTTGATTCAATGCCTGTTTGCAAATCGTTTCGATCACTATTTTGCGGACATCTGCTTTTTGCTTGCTGCCCATGTAAACTTGTAAACATGTGAGACTGGTACCCATTTTTCTGACTCCATACCTTATCAGGGGGGGCTTGTTGCAAACGAGATGTTTACGTCACGGCCGTACTCCCCTCATCATACTTCTCATACAACCGCCGCTCCATCACCAGCCGCAGGCGGCGCATCGCTTCGTAAATGTCATGGTACGACGTATAGAGTGGGGCAATACCTAGCCGGATATTGTCCGGGTGGCGAAAATCGGGAATGACTTCCATATCGTGGATGAGCGCCTGATCAATGCGCCAGCCATCATCATGCCCCAAGGAAACATGTGAACCCCGCCGGTTAGCCTCTCGCGGCGAGTTCAGCCGAAAGCCCAACGGCGCCAACCATTGTTCATACAGATAAATGAGATATTCCGTCTGCTGCACCGATTTGGCGCGCAGCCGGGCCATGCCTGCTGCCAACAGCAAGTCAACGCCAGGTTCGATGGTAGCGGTGGATAATACCGGTGGCGTGCCGGTGAGAAAATGGCGCAGGCCGGAGTCGCGTTCATACGACAAGGCAAAATCAAACATATGTTGCTGCCCCATCCAGCCGGTGATGGGGTTGCCCAATTTGCCTTGCAGATCACGCCGCACATAGAGAAAAGCGGGCGAACCGGGGCCGCCATTCAGATATTTATACGTGCAACCCACCGCCAGATCAACATTCGCCCCGTGCAGATCAACAGGCACAGAACCGGCGGAATGGCTCAAGTCCCAGAGCATGAGGGCGCCTGATTGGTGGGCCAGATGGGTCACGGCCGTTAAATCATACATATACGCACTCTTAAAAACAGTGTGCGACAACGTAACCAGCGCCGTATCCTCATCAATCGCCTGCATCAGCGCCTCCACCGGCCCATGAATACCATCGGATGAAGGAATAACCTGAATGTGCAACGGCTGATTTACCAGCCGCGCCACCCCTTGCAAAATGTATAAGTCCGAGGGGAAATTGAGATCATCCGTAACAATCTTGTGGCGATTCGGCTGTGCCAATACCGCTGCCAGTGCCAGCTTAAATAAATTCGTGGAAGTAGAATCGGCTATAATCACCTCATCCGCAGCCGCGCCCAACAATTGGGCAATCTTGCCGCCAATCTGCTCTTGCAGCCCCATCCATCCCTCGTTCCAACCGCGAATAAGGCGGTTGCCCCATTGCTCGTTGACAATCTCTTGCGCCAATGTGATGCTGTCATGAGGCAGCCGCCCTAATGAATTACCATCCAGATAAATCAGATTCGGTTCGCTGATGACAAAGCGGTGGCGAAAGGAGGCCAGTTCGTCCTGCGCATCCATCTCCTGGGCAAAATTAACATCCGTCGTGAAAATCATGGCACTTTCCTCTTAAAAACGTAGGGCGATTTTCCAAATCGCCACCCGATTTGGAAAATCGGACTACAACTCAGCGCGAATAGCCCACAGGTCGGGGAAGAACGGTTTAAGCGTCGTGTGCAGATACCCCACACCAGACGAGCCGCCGGTGCCACGCTTTGAGCCGATGGTGCGTTCCACCATTTTGATGTGCCGGTAGCGCCATTCCTGTAACCCTTCATCCAGGTCAACCAGCCGCTCGCACACGCGCAGGGTGCGGGGGTCTTCCCGATAAATGTGGATGAGGAGTTGTTGTAGGGCAGGCGACGGCCGTAGCGCCTCCGTCACATCTCTGTTAACCAGTTCCTCCGGTAATTCATACCCATTGGCGAGCAGAAACGCCAGAAAAGCATCCCACAGGGTAGGTTGGGCAAAACGGGTTTCCAGGTGGGTCACGGCCGTGAGGTCATCGGCATAATGCGCCATCACCCCGCGCCGTTTGTGCCCCAGGGCAAATTCCAGTTCGCGGAACTGGTAGGATTGGAAACCGCTGGCCGACTCCAGCCGATCCCGGAAGGAGAGAAATTCCAGCGGCGTCATCGTCTCTAAAATATCAATTTGCGCCACCAGCGTCTTGAGAATGGTGAGGATGCGGCGTAAGGTGTGCAAGGTGCGCGTTTGATCATTCTGGCGCAACAACCTCGTCAGGTAATCCGTCTCGTGGAGCACCTGCTTAAACCACAATTCATACACCTGATGGATGATGATGAAGAGCATTTCGTCGTGCTCCGGCCCGGCCGAGCGGGGATGCTGCGCGTTGAGAATCTGGTTCAGTTCCAGGTAAGAAGAATAAGTCAGGGACATGGATTCACCTCAGTTTTAGGGCATATAGTAATCGGTAATCGGTGATCGGTAAACGGTTCAACCGATTACCGATCACCGATCACCGGCTTTATGAGCGGGCAAGGTGATAAGAAAAGTGGCACCTTCCCCAGGGGTACTATGAGCGGTAATGTGGCCGCCATGCCGTTTGACAATTTTTTGGCAAATAGCCAGGCCCACACCGGTGCCGCTGTATTCCTGACGGCCGTGCAACCGCTGAAACACGCCAAAAATGCGATCCAGGTACTTTTCATCAAAGCCAATCCCGTTATCGGTGATGACGATGGTGTAACTGGCGCGGTCGGCCGGTTGGCTGTGAATATGAATGACCGGGGGCCGTCCTGGCTCGATGAATTTGAGAGCATTGCTGAGCAGGTTCAAAAAGAGTTGGGCCATCTGCGTAGCGTCTGCGTCAATGGTAGGCAATGGTTCTAGCTGAATGGCGGCGTTGGTTTCTTCGATGCGCATTTCCAGGTCGGTGAGCACGGCCGTCAGCACCACATTCAAATCTACCGGGGCAAACGGCCGTGCCTGGGTTGTCACCCGCGAATAGGCTAACAAATCCACAATTAACATCTGCATCCGCGCCGCCGCCTGTTGCATTCGCTCCAGATAGTCCAGTCCACGCTCATCCAACTGATGCCCATAGCGCGTTTGCAGGCGGTCGCTAAACGATTGGATTTTGCGTAGTGGCTCTTGCATATCATGGGAAGCTGCATAGGCGAAATCTTGCAAATCCTGGTTGCTGCGGGTCAACTCTTGAGAATGGCGCTGGATATTTTCGTGGAGACGGGCGTTTTCCAGGGCAATGGCAGCCTGGGCCGCCAGCAATGTCAATAATTCGGCGTCAGCATCCGTAAAGGAATCTGTTCTGTTTTTAGCAATGCTGATCGCCCCTTGCACCGTATCCCCCCAAAAGATGGGCACGCCCAGAATAGACATATTTCTCAGATTTTGTTCAAACTGGGGGGTGTGCCCCCGATACTCTGAATAGTCAGATACAACCATCGGTTGCCCGCTCTCCCACACCGCGCCAATCACATCCTGCCCTCTGGCGATAGTAGTGCCTACAGGTAACGTGCCGTTGTGGCTGGCTACCAGTTGCAGCACATCCCGGTCAGGTTGGTAAAGCCATAAAGCACCTTTGTCGCCGTTTAAGATGCGCACCGAATGGGCGATGATGGATTGCAGCAAAGTGTTCAAATCTAGCTGGGCGGCAATCTCCAGCCCTACCTGGCGTAGGGCTTCCAGCTGGACTTTTTGTTGTCGCAGCAGGTTTTCCGTTTGCTTTTGTTTGGTAATGTCGGTAGAAATCCCGGCGACAGCATGGGGGCGACCGGCGTCATCAAACAAGGGAAATTTGATAGAAAGGTAGGTCACGCCATCGGGGTTCTCCGTGGGATTTTCTTCATATTGGCTGGGGAGGCCACTGGCGAGAACGGCCGTATCATTTTGCCGAATTTTAGCCGCGATAGTGGCTGAAAACAGGTCATGATCGGTGCGGCCTAAAATTTCGGCGCGGGGCAGCCGGATGGCCTTTTCAAATGGTGTGTTTACCAGGACGTAACGGCCGTCTAAATCTTTGACAAAAATCAGAGCGGTACTGTTTTCAATCAATCCTTGTAACAACTGCTGGTTTTCGCGCCGTTCTTCTTCCGCTTTTTTGCGGTCGGTAATGTCCACAATCTGGCCGATGAGATGAACGGGACGGCCGTCAGCATCCCGTTCCAGAATCACTTGCAGCAGCGCAAAAACAGTTCCGGCTGTTTTGTGGGTATACCGTTTCTCCAAAAAGAAACTGGAAATTTCGCCGTCCAGCACCTGTTGGATGAGCCGGAGATTGGCTTCCCGGTCATCTGGGTGCGTGATGTCTACCAGAGTCATTTGCTGCAATTCAGCGGCGCTGTACCCGATCGTGTCGCAGTATGCTTGGTTGACCCGCAAAAAACGGCCGTCTGGCGTAGCAATTGCCATGCCAATAGGCGCCTGTTCAAACAGCAGCCGAAATTGTCTCTCACTGGCTTGCAGGTCGGTATATAGCTGCCGCTCTTTTTGCCGTTGTTTCTCTTCCAATAAGAGCAAATAACGGCGAAAGATGAGCAGAAGCGCTGACATAACACCTAGCAACAGCAGGGGGCGCAAAAAGGTGGCGGCAAATGGAATGTCTGGCAGCAGCCAATAGAAGGACAAGATCAAAGTCAGGATGGCCACAACTTGCACCAGGGTCTGGCGCAGTGTCAGGAGAATGTTGCCCAGTAAAATGGCGGGCAGAAGCCAGATGAGTGCACTAAAAACTGGCAATGGGGCATAATCGGCGCGCTTGAGTAGGAAGACAAAGGGAACGGCCGTCACGGTTGCCACTACTGCCACCATCGCCCATTTCCGCTGGCGTGTTCGGCTAATAAGGTATAGCCCCTTCTCCATCCAATAAGAGTTCATGCGCCTACCCTTATTACCAGTACACAATTACCTATCTTTGCGCCATACTTCCAAAAGTAAGATCAGGATATTACTCCAATACCACAATATCTCAATAATTTCACCCTCATAAGGAGGCACTATGGCATTTCATGGCGCAGGCTGGTGGGCTTATATCTCACACGATGAAAAAAACGAACGCCCTATTATCTCCAGGGCACTATTATACCGGGTTTGGGAATTTGCACGGCCGTATCGCCTCAAAACCATCGCCCTCATCTTCACCATCTTGCTCATCACCGCACTCACCCTGCTCTCGCCGTTGCTGTTGCGCCAGTTGATTGATGTGGCTATTCCCGAAAAGGATATGTCGCGCCTGACGCTACTGGCCTTTAGCATGGTCGCTATTCCCCTGGTAAACGGTCTCATTGGTATCTGGCAGCGCAAACTGAACTCCGAAATTGGCGAAGGGGTTATTTACGATTTGCGGCGCGGCCTGTATGAACATATGCAACGGATGTCACTGCGTTTTTTCACCGAAACCCGCACCGGCGAATTGATGTCCCGCCTGAACAATGATGTGATTGGCGCGCAGCGCGCCGTCAGTGAAACCATTGTCACCATTGTCACCAACATCATCTTTCTCATGGGCAGTCTGGCCATCATGTTTGCGTTAGAATGGCGGCTGACGCTATTGGGGCTGGCTATTTTACCGCTGTTTGTGCTGCCGGCGCGGCGGATTGGGCGGCGGCTGCGCGCATTACACCGCCAATCATTGGAATATAACGCCGAAATGAACGCCACTATGAACGAGACGCTTAACGTGAGTGGGGCCATGTTGGTCAAGTTGTTTGGCCGCGAAAAACAAGAATTGGCTCGTTTTGGCAAAGATGCGGTGATGGTGCGGGATATTGGCATCCAGCAGGCAGTGATCAGCCGTACCTTTTTTATGATGTTAGGTGTGGTAGGGGCAGTGGGCACGGCCGTTGTCTATTGGGTGGGTGGCTACATGGCCATTGCCGATGCGCTGACGGTGGGCACCATCGTCGCCCTGGGCGCATACCTGACGCAGGTCTACAGCCCGCTGATGGCGCTAACCAATGCCCCGGTGGAATTTGCGCAAAGCATGGTCAGTTTTGAGCGGGTTTTTGAAGTGCTGGACATTCCCATTGAAATTCAGGAAAAACCAGAAGCAGCGGTGTTGGCAGGCGCGCACGGCCAACCCGAAGCCG
This sequence comes from Anaerolineae bacterium, assembly GCA_023382655.1. Taxonomy (GTDB): domain Bacteria; phylum Chloroflexota; class Anaerolineae; order Promineifilales; family Promineifilaceae; genus CAADGU01. The sequence goes on from JAHDWK010000032.1 coordinate 7,468, forward strand.
CTTCGGGCCGTATCCAATTTCAGAATGTTTCCTTCAGTTACCAAAAGGAAGGTGAACGAGTCGGGTTGGCAGAAGTGGCCCGCATGGGCTGGGGCGGCGACCGGGAGGCTCACCTGAAACGGGGCAAAGAACGCCAGGCAGAAGGCGACCCGAAGGGTGGGCAAAATGGGCAGTCTGCTAACGGGCATACCCTCGAAGATGTGGGTGACTTGGGAGCGGCGGAATTAACCCCCGAAAAACGATACGCCCTGCAAGAGATTTCTTTCTCCATTGAGCCAGGCCAACTGGTGGCGCTGGTGGGGCCCAGTGGCGCGGGCAAAACCACCGTCACTTACTTGTTGCCCCGGCTGTATGATCCCACAGACGGCCGTATTCTCATTGACGGCCGTGACCTCAAAGATGTCACATTAGAATCGCTGGCCGATAACATCGGCATGGTCACGCAGGAAAGCTACCTCTTTTATGACACCATCCGCGCCAATCTGCTCTACGCCCGCCCCCAGGCCAGTGAAACCGAGATGGTCGCCGCCGCCCAAGTCGCCAACATCCACGACTTTGTGATGACCCTGCCCGACCGCTACGACACCGTTGTTGGCGAACGCGGTTACCGCCTCAGCGGCGGTGAGCGCCAGCGCATTGCCATCGCCCGTGTTGTCCTCAAAAACCCGCGCATTCTGGTGCTGGACGAAGCGACTTCTCACCTGGATTCCGTCTCCGAGGCCCTCATTCAAGAAGCGCTACAGCGCATTATGCAAGGGCGCAGCAGTCTGGTGATAGCCCATCGTCTCTCCACCATCCTCGCTGCCGACCAAATCCTGGTGATGGACAAAGGTCGCCTGGTGGAACGGGGCAAACACGAGGAATTATTGGCCCAAGGTGGCCTCTACACCACTTTGTACGAAACGCAGTTTAAACCTGTGGAAATGCTGTAGGGCGATTTTCAAAATCGCCCTACCCTTGCACGATCTTATTTTTGCCGCCGCTGTTGAATGGCCGGAATGGTGGCGGCGGCGATCACCAGCAGGAATGCCAATCCCATTACAATCAGTCCAATTGGGTCCATATTGTCAGGTCTCCTTTGTCATGGTAAAGCGATTGTACAAAATCGCCCTACAACGCTGTATTTCTCCTTATTTTAGGCGGGGGACAATAGATGGGCAAGGTAAGATGGACGATTTTCAAAATCGCCAATCACCTATTTGTTAGACAATCATCTAATGCACTGTTATAATTTTTCCCAGACTGTTTTGTCCACCGTTTTTACAAAAAAGGAGCAGCCATGAACATGCAGTTTGATCGGTATTATCGTTATGAAGAGTTGACGGCCGTCCTCCAGCACTGGACCACCCAATATCCCAATCTCTGCAAAGTGGAAAGCCTGGGAACCAGCTTTGAGGGGCGGGACATCTGGGTGTTGATCCTGACCAATTTTGCCACCGGGCCAGACGAAGAAAAACCAGCCTATTGGGCTGACGGTAACATTCATGCCACCGAAGTGTCCGCTTCCACAGCCGCACTTTACTTAGCGCACAAATTGCTGACGCAGTATGGGCAGGATGACAAAGTGACCTATGCTCTGGACAGCCGCGCCTTTTACATTGTGCCCCGACTGAATCCGGATGGGGCGGAGTGGGCATTGGCCGACCGGCCCAAATATGTGCGCAGCAGCACACGGCCGTACCCCCGCACCGATGAACTGGATGGGCTGCACCAGGAAGATGTGGACGGCGACGGCCGTATTCTGCAAATGCGCCTCAAAGACCCCAATGGTTCCTGGAAACCCCACCCTGAAGAACCCCGCCTGATGATCCCCCGCGACCCCGACGAACCACCCGGCGGCAACTTTTACCGCCTGCTGCCCGAAGGTCGTATTAAAAATTATGATGGCGTCCTCATCAAATACGCTCCGTCGCTGCAAGGGCTGGATTTGAACCGGCAGTTCCCGGTATTTTGGGAGCCAAACCAGCACGGCGCCGGCCATTACCCCGGCAGCGAACCGGAACCGGCGGCAGCCATGCGTTTTATTGCCGATCATCCCAACATTACCGGGTCGGTGAGTTTTCACACCTTCAGCGGCGTCTACCTGCGCCCGCCCACCAAAGCCGCCGATGACACGCTGCCCACTCTCGACCTGTATACCTACAAAACACTGGGGAAAAAGGCGGAAGAGCTGACCGGCTATCCGGCCATTTCTATTTTTCACGATTTCAAATATGACCCCAAAGAGTACATCAAGGGCACGTTTGATGATTGGATGTATGAACATTTGGGCGTCTATGCCTGGACGTGCGAGATTTGGAGCGTGCAGCGGCAGGCGGGTATTAAAGAGTACAAATACATTGACTGGTTCCGCGAACATCCCATTGAAGATGATCTGAAGATTTTGAAGTGGAACGATGAAGTTTTGAACGGTGAAGGGATTGTAGAGTGGTACGAGTTTGAGCACCCGCAGTTGGGTACGGTGGAGTTGGGCGGCTGGCATAACTTTGTCACCTGGCGCAACCCGCCGAATAAACTATTGGAAAAGGAAATTGCGCCGCTGGCCGATTTTGCCATTTTCAGCGCCCTGGTTTCGCCGCGTTTGGACTGGTATGACGTGATGAAGCAGTCGCACGGCCGTGTCCATCACCTGCGCGCCGTTGTCCACAATACCGGCTGGCTGCCCACCAACGTCAGCAAACGGGCGTTGGAAATGAAGGTGGTGCGTGAATTGGAAGTGGACATCAAGCTGCCGGACGGGGCCAAACTGCTCACCGGGCAGGAAAAGACGATGTTGGGGCAATTAAACGGCCGTGACCAAAAAGGCCAGTTCCCCATGTGGAGCGACGACAGCACCAGCGAACGCGCCAAAGTGGAATGGGTGATCGAGGCGGATCCCGGCAGCGTGGTGGAGGTAACGGCCGTGCACCCCCGCGCCGGTACCATTCGCCAGACGATTACGTTGTAAACCAGAAATCGGGTTTCTCCCAGAAACCCGATTTCTTGCTAGTCTCCGTCGTTAGAAGACAGTTAGCCAACCGACCCAAACCAATCTAAACTTTAGGCAATGTTGCGTTTCTGTGCCAGAATGAGAGTATGGATTCAGAGTCAATATGCCCAGAATGTGGCGCAGTTTTGCCCACTGGGCAATCATGTCAGGAACTCTTTGACCAGATGTTATTTTGGGAATGGGAGTCTCCACCATTAAGTGAAGTGCATCATCTGATGGTACTATGTTTTCATTTGCAGCATCCCCACCTGTATTCACCGGAAGGGTTGGCCTATGCGCGGCAGCTTCTAGACCAATTTGTGGTGCAAGGACTATCTCCCGCCGAAGTTCGCCAACAGAACCGCGCCCAGGTGAATTCGAGCAACCGCGCCTGGAAAATCACGGGCACGGTCGTTTCCTTTGGCGCGTATGAACATCCCGTAAGATGGACAATGACGGCCGCAGACGTGATTACCGGTGGCCCCGAAAATTATGGTGCGCGGGTGCACGCCTGGGCACAATCTATCCAGCAGGCATTAACACGGCCGTAAACAAAGGTTTATTTTATGCAAGAATCAATCAACGAAAATTCTGCAAACGGGTTCGCCTGGGGCGGGCGCATTCTGGTTATTCTCCTGGCAATCTGGGTGGTCAATGTGGTATGGAGCGCACAAACCATTGTCTGGTTTGTGGTGGGCAATGGCGGTGCGGAAAATGGCTGGCCCTGGGTGTGGGCGTCGCTGATTCAGGTGGGATTGATGGCCGTACCCCTGCTCCTCCTGGCCTGGAAATGGCCCACCCCTCGCTACCGCGCCATCTTCCAAAGCTGGCTGCTGGCCTGCCTTTACCCCCTGTTGCTGGTCCCCACCCGGCTCTTCCAGCCCACGCAAAGTCAGCTCGTTCTGCTCAGCCAACTTCTGTTAACCCTACTTGTTGTTGTCCTCCTTCTTTTTCTTAACAGATCGAAGTCCGATACGGACTTCAGACTTCGGACCTCCGATTACAGATCACCGATCACCGATTACCGATTACCTCGTGCCTGGCTAGCGGTGGGCACGGCCGTCTTCATTTCCCTGCCCTGGTTTATTTGGGGCGCGTTGGGGTCGCCGTTGGATACTTTGCTCAGTTTACTGTTGGGGCTGGCGTGGGGTGGGGTGGTGGTGTTAGCCAGCCGTCCCTGGCTGCGTTCGTTGGCTGAGGATTCACGGGGGTTGGGGTGGGATATGCTGACGGGGGGGGTGGTGATGGGCACGGCCGTACTCATCCTGGCGTCCGGTCTTAGCTTCAACGGCGTGCAACTGTTGGCGATGATGGCTTTACCGGCGCTTGGTTGGGCGCTGATGGGCACGGCCGTTGCTGATGACAACCACACGCGGGCTACGGGATTGCTGGCCGGTTTCGCTGCTGCTTTTGTCCTCATGTTCACCGACAGTGACGGTATTTTCCTCAACGCCTTTGATGGTATTTTGCGTTATTCGTTTCAGGCTGCTTTTTTCTCTATGTGGTTGGCCTGGTTGATTGGTTTTTTAATGCTGCTGTTCAGGAAGTGGCTGGTGCAGGCGGGGCACGGCCGTATCCTACCCATCCTCTCTATTATTACCATCATCCTCGGTGCAACCCTTTATTTTCTTGCCGGGCAAGCGGGCTTTTATGGCGACCGGCTGTTTGTCATCCTCAAGGAGCAGGCGGATGTGTCGGCGGCGGTGGGGATGGCGGATTACGACGGCCGTCGCCAATTTGTTTATGACACGCTGACTAATCACGCCAATGAAACACAGGCTGATTTACGCCAATCGCTGGATCGGCTGGGCGTGGATTACACGCCGTACTATCTGGTGAACGCCATTGAAGTGCGCGGCGGGCTGCTGCATCGGCTTTGGCTCTCCACGCGGCCAGAAGTGGATCGTATTATCCCCAGCCCGGTGCTGCGCCCCACACACAGCGATTTGGGCATTCCCACAGAGTTGGGCGCGGCCCCGTCTGCGCCGCCGTGGAATCTGACGAACATTGGCGCGGAGCGGGCGTGGGCGGAATTTGGCGCGCGGGGGCAGGGCATCATTATTGGGCAGAGCGATTCGGGGGTGCAGTGGGATCATCCTGAACTGCGGGACAGTTATTTGGGAGACGCTGGCAATCACAGCGGCTATTGGCTGGATCCGTGGCGGGGCGCGGCCGTACCCACCGACAGCAGCGGGCATGGCACACACACCCTCGGTTCGGTGTTGGGCAACAGCGTGGGTGTGGCCCCGGATGCGCAATGGTTCGGCTGCGCGAATCTGGTGCGCAATTTGGGCAACCCCGCGCTCTATCTGGATTGTATGCAGTTCATGTTGGCCCCGTATGCGCAAGGGGGTGATCCCTTTGTAGACGGCCGTGCCACGCAATCGGCGCACGTGCTGAACAACTCCTGGGGATGCCCGGAAAATTATGAAGGATGTGACCCGTTGTCGCTGTTGACGGCCGTGCAAGCGTTACGGGTGGCGGGCATCTTTGTCGTCGCTTCCGCCGGGAATTCCGGGCCGGATTGCAGCACCGTCGCCGACCCGCTGCCGTTGTACGACGAAGTATTTTCAGTGGGGGCGGTGGATGTGAACAACAACATCGCCAGCTTCAGCAGCGTGGGGCCGGTGTTGGCCGATGGCAGCAGGCGCGTCAAACCGGATATTGTGGCGCCGGGCGTGGATGTGTTATCCGCCTGGCCGGGTAATGGGTATGCTTATTCCAGCGGCACTTCAATGGCCGGGCCGCATGTGGTCGGGGTGGTAGCCCTCATCTGGTCGGCCAACCCGGCGTTGCTGGGCGATATTGAGGCGACCGAGGAGATTTTGCGGGCCAGCGCCAACCCTTACCGACCCTCAACAGCCACAACTTTACCCGCTGGATTAGAGGAAATGAATGAGGAAACGGCCGCGCTGCTGTCCCCCATGCTGAACCAGGCTGCCGACCCGATAGGGGATACCTGTCTGGCGCAAACGGACACGGCCGTTGTGCCCAACAACATCGCCGGCTATGGCATTGTCAATGCCTATGAAGCCGTGCGCCTGGCTTTGGAGAGGTAACGCGATTTGGCAAATCGCGTTACCTCGGGTCGCGGCGACCGGTCACAGTCGGTAGCCGCATTGCCGCAGGTGTTACCGCAGTTGCAGCAGCAAGGGTATGTGTTTAACGTAGTGTGCCGTTAAGAGTACACCTGGCAGGTCTCAGAAGACCTGTCAGGTGTGGTCATGGTCAACAAATACCGGCAGGTTGCCCAATGCCACCACGTGTGACCAGTCGGCGTCGCCTTCGGTGAAGATGGCGGCGATTTGGGCGATGGTACCACCAGCTTTGTTGACGACCGTTTCCATGCCTTGCAAGGTGCTGCCAGTGCTGATTACGTCATCTACCAGAATGACACGCTGTCCCTGAATGATGGCCCGGTCTTTTTCGTCCAGGTAGAGGGTTTGTGGTTTGCCGGTGGTGATGGAGACAGTCTCGGCGCTGATGGCGTCGCCCATGTAGCTCTTGTAAGTTTTGCGCAGGACGATGTAGGGTAGCCCCATGAGGGCGCTCATTTCATAGATGAGGGGGATGCTTTTGGCTTCGGCCGTGACCAGGACATTGGCCGGGGTTTCTTTCAATTTTTCGGCCAGGGCGGCAGCGGCGGCTTTAACGACGTAGGTGTCCCCGAGCATGTTGAAGATGGCAATCCGCACACCGGGCGCGACTTCAAACAGGGGGAAGTGGCGGGTGAGACCGGCCACTTCGATGGTGTAGATTTCACGTTGGTTCATACTGTTGCTCCTTGTCAGGTTGTTTTAGCGGTAGGGTAATGATGAAGCTGGCGCCGGCTCCGGGCTGGCTGTGGGCGGTGATTGACCCATGATGGCGCTCTACAATGCGGCGACAAATTGCCAGACCGATGCCCGTGCCTTCGTATTCGTCACGGCCGTGTAGCCGTTGGAACATGGTAAACAGACGGGGTAGATATTTCTCGTCAAAGCCTATGCCATTGTCGGCGACCGTCAATTGTACGGTGGGGGTGTGGTAGGAATTGGGCAGGATACGGCCGTTTATCTGTATCACCGGGGGCAAATCTGGCTGCCGGAATTTTAACCCATTGCTGATCAGGTTTTGCAGCAGTTGGCGCATTTGGGTGTGGTCGGCTTCTAGGGTGGGTAATTCCCCCACAATGATCTGGCCCCCCGATACTTCTAACTCGACTTCCAGATCGGCCAGCACCTCTCGCGCAACTGCGGCCAGCGCCACCGGGCTGAAGCTGCTGCCCGGTTTGCCAATACGAGCATACATCAATAAATCTTGAATGAGCAGTTGCATTCGCGTGGCGGCACTGTCCAACCGCCGCAAATAGTCTTGACCGCGCTCATCGAGCGTGTCGCCATACCGTTCCAGCAAGCGGCTGCTGAAGGTCTGGATTTTGCGCAGGGGTTCCTGCAAATCATGGGAGGCGACATAGGCAAAGTTGTCCAGGTCATGGTTGCTGCGCTCCAGTTCGCGGGCATACGCTTTCAAGGCGGCAGCGGCTTTCTTTTGGGGGGTAATGTCGCGGACTGTGCCGATAATGCACAATTCTCCCTGTACATTAACAACTTCGGCCGAAAATAAGCCGTCAAAAAATTCACCCGATTTGCGCCGCGCGGTCAGTTCCAGATTGTGCACCTCCCCTTTTTCTTCCAGGATGGCGCGCAGCCGGTCGCGGCTGGTGGGGTCGGCGTAGATGTTCAGCGTGTAGGCCGTCTGCCCAATTACCTCTTCCCGCGTGTAGCCAAAGATGCGCGTGTGGGCATTGTTGATGTCAATCAGGCGGCCTTCAGTTAATGTAGAGATGGAAATACCATCACCGGTGGCGCGAAATGCTTTGGAAAAGCGTTCTTCGGAAAGACGCAAGGATTCTTCGGCTCGTTTTCGTTCGCTAATATCACGGAGGGTAGCCAGTATACGGCCGTGTCCGCCAATGTTTGAACCACGCAAGGCGACCTCTACCCAGAACGGCTCGCCATTTTTTCGGCGCACTAACCATTCCACCAATTGTGTTCCTTCGGCCATCGTTTTTTCTATGATGGTCATGGCTTCTGCGGCAGAATAGGGCGGTTCGTCTGTCGTTAAATCGTTTACCGTGAGTTGCCGGGCCTCATCATAGTTATAACCAAACATTTCCAACATACGGTCATTGACATCTACCATTAAGCCGGTTTGGGTATCGTAAATGATGATAGCGTCGCTGGTGGCGTTGAAAATTTCGCGGTAATTCCGTTCGCTTTTCTGTAACGCCACGTCCCCTAAGGTCCGTTCGGTCACATCACGGGAAATACCAACCAGGCCAATGACACGGCCGTTTTTGCCATAGATGGGTGCTTTAGAAGCGGAAAACCAACGGTCACGGCCGTCTGATGGAGGATTGTACTCAATTCGATCCACAATTGGTTGCCCCGCTTTCATCATTTCCTGCTCTTCGGTAAAAAAATTTTGTGAGAGCGGTTGTGATTGGAAATCGAAATCAGTTTTACCAATGGCCCCATAGGGGTGAGTTAACCCTAGATGCCGCGCCTGGGCGAGATTGATGCGGATGAAACGGGAATCTGTATCCTTAAAATAAATATGATCAGATATGTTATCCATTAACGCTTGCAACAAGTCCCGCTCATGGGCCAGCCGGGCATCTACCACCAGCCGCCCCAGCACTAACCCGCTGACGGCCAGCGCATAAATGACAAAAGCAGCCGGATCATCATACATTCCCGGCCCCCCGCCACGCCAAAGTAGAATAAACCATGTCGTCAGGGCGCTGCCAATAATGCCGGGGATGCCGATGATGACCATAGCCACAATAGGCGGCAACAAGACACCTTGGGAGACAGCCTGGGTAAGGGTGGTTTCGGGGATGGCAACGGCCGTGATGATGGTAATAAGCGTGACCGTCAGATGACGAGCGTAACGCCAGTCGCACCATGTTAGCAGCCACAGGGCGACCACAATCAGCAAGTAGACAAGATACCGGGGACGTTGTGTCGCCAGGTAACCTTCCGGCTGCCACCAGGTGCTAACGAAGACAAGCACCAGGCTCAGAAAAACAAACGAAATAAGAGCAAGCGCCGTTTGGCGTTGTGTAATCTGCCCCATACCGCCTCCTGTTAGTTTAGTAGGGAGAGGCCCAGTTTTTCTGTGAGAGTTTAGTGGAACTTTATATTCTCGTCTATGACCAGGAATAAAAAAAGAGGCTCTGCAACGAGAGCCTCTAACGTTTATTTGAGCGTAAGAGCAGTGCTTGAGGGGCGGTTTGGGTTAAAACAGACCCCAATCTCCACCGGCGCCCTCTTCCATCATCGAAGGGTCCCACAGCTCAGTGCCGATTTCCACAGTGACGCCGCCCCCCATCACTTTGTTGCCCACCATGCGCACCTGTTCAATCAGTTGTGGCCCGTAGGGGCAAAAAGGGGTGGTCAAAATCATGGTGAGGTTGGCGGTATCATTTTCTTCGTTCACGTCAATCCCCCGAATGAGACCAAGTTCGACTACATTCAAACCAATCTCTGGGTCAATGACCACCCGCAGGCTTTCCATCAATTCTTCGTCTTTTGTTGTTACCATTATCAATCTCCAATTATGATTCTACCATCACGGCCGTATTCTCGACCATTGAAAAGTGGCAGCAATCATCCCCATTTAACATGCAGCTATGCTGTTGGATGGGCACATCCAGCACAGTCAGCATCAACTCTTTATCAAAAGTGCATACTTCCTGGTGTTTTTGACCCACCGAAATGTAGGGGCAACTGTATTCGATGATTTGATACCCCTCGTGGGTGCGTTCCCATCGTGCCAAAAAGCCTTCTTCTGCCAGCAGCTCAATGACATAGTTGAGCCGATCTTCAAAGTTGAGTGATTCAAACTCATTTTTGTGATCGTTGATCAGCGCTTTAACCACGCCGATGAAAATGTCATTGACTACCGTTTCCGGCAGCCGATTTTTCAGTTCATCCAGCAAGCGGTTGGTGAGACTGAAGTAGCGTTGGGGGAATAATTCCTGGCCTTGTTCACTGAGGGTGTATACGTAATACGGCCGTCCTACCTTCCGCCGCACACTGTCCACTTCAATCAAGCCATCGGCCTGCAACGTGTTCAGATGGTGGCGCACCGTTACCGGCGACACATCAGCCGCCAACGCCAATTCTTCAATCGTCGCCTGTGGCGATGACTTAATGGTGTGTAAAATTAAGTCCCGTGTGCTTTTTTTGCCGTTGGTTGTTACAGATTTCACGATACAATCCTTTCTAAACAAGAGAAAACCCCCTTGTTAACAGGCCAGAGTATATCCAGCGGGGCTATTTTTGTCAATTTGGGCTATTTTTATCATTATTATAAGAATTATTGACGCTCATCCCACCCTTTGTTATAATCCGTCCACTGTCCAGAGATCCTCACTCTCAAAAAAATCGGATGTCTGGCTTACTACTTGAAGGAGAATTTTTGACAATGACGACGGCATTAGAGATTAAAAACTTGCATGTGAGCATTGGCGATCAGCCAATTTTGAAGGGGATTAACCTGCTGGTAAAGCAGGGTGAAACCCACGCCCTCATGGGGCCAAACGGTTCGGGTAAAAGTACGCTGGCTTATACGCTGGCCGGCCATCCCGCCTACGAACCATCTGCCGGGCAAGTGATTTTTGATGGTGAAGATTTATTGGAAATGGAAGCGGATGAACGCTCTCGTGTCGGCCTGTTTCTGGCTTTCCAATATCCGGCGGCCGTTCCCGGTGTGACGCTGGCTAAATTCTTGCGCCAGACTATCAATTCCCGCCGCAAAGCGGAAAACCCCGAAGATCCCGGCATTTCGATCCCCGAATTTCGCCGTTTGTTGACCAAGAAGATGGATAGCCTGGGCATTGACCACAAGATGGCCGGCCGTTACCTGAATGAAGGCTTCTCCGGTGGGGAAAAGAAGCGCGTGGAAATTTTGCAGATGTCGGTGGTGGAGCCGAAGATCGCCATTATGGACGAGACGGACTCCGGCCTGGATATTGACGCCCTGCGCGTCGTTTCCGAAGGCGCACGGCGGCTACAAACGGACATGAACATGGGCGTTTTGGTCATCACCCACTACCAGCGCATCCTCAATTATATTCAGCCGGATTATGTGCATATCATGCTAGACGGCCGTATCGTGGAAAGTGGTGGCCCCGAACTGGCGCTGCAACTGGAAGAACGCGGTTACGATTGGCTGAAAGAAAAACACGAGATCCTGGAAATAGCGTAAACCGTAAGCCGAAGTCCGTAAGCCGAAGTTGGACATCGGACATCGAACTTCGGATAGTGAGGTAAAGATGGCAGAATTAGTACAAGAACGAGAATTAACCGAAGAAGAAGTGGTGGCATTGGTAAATCAAGATTACGCCACCAAATATGGCTTTTCGGATACTGAAGATTATGTGTTCAAAGCGGAAAGAGGGTTGAATGAAGGCGTCATCCGTGCTATGTCCCTCTCGAAGGGTGAACCGGAGTGGATGCTGGATATTCGTTTGAAGGCGTATTATCACTTCCTGGATCGGCCCATGCCGGACTGGGGCGCTGACCTGAGCGGCATTGACTTTGACAATATCTACTACTACATCAAACCCAATGACCGTGACGGTGATACCTGGGAGGATGTGCCCAGTTATATCAAAGACACATTCAATAAATTGGGCATTCCCCAGGCAGAGCAAAAATTCCTGTCTGGTGTGGCGGCGCAGTATGAATCGGAAGTGGTCTACCACAACATCAAAAAAGAGTTGTCGGATAAAGGTGTGATCTTCCTGGGCATGGACGAAGGGCTGCGCCAATATCCTGATATGGTAAAGGAATACTTCAGCACGATTATTCCTTACAATGACAACAAGTTTGCGGCGCTGAACACGGCCGTGTGGTCAGGCGGCAGCTTCATCTACGTGCCACCGGGCGTCCACGTGGAGATGCCGTTGCAGGCGTATTTCCGCATTAACGCCAAGAATGCGGGCCAGTTCGAGCGTACCCTGATCATCATTGACGAAGGGGCGTATGTACATTATGTGGAAGGGTGTACGGCCCCCATTTACTCTTCGGACTCGCTGCATTCGGCGGTGGTGGAGATCATTGTGAAGCGCAACGGCCGTTGCCGTTACACCACCATCCAAAACTGGTCTAACAACGTCTATAACCTGGTTACCAAACGCGCCGTCGCTTATGAAAAAGCGACCATGGAATGGGTGGATGGCAACCTCGGCTCCAAAGTCACCATGAAATATCCGGCCGTGTACATGATGGGTGAAGGGGCACATGGCGAAATTCTCTCTATTGCCTTTGCCGGCAAAGGGCAGCACCAGGACGCCGGTGGCAAAGTGGTGCATGTGGCCCCCAATACCACCAGCCGCATCGTCTCCAAATCCATTAGCAAAGATGGCGGACGGGCCTCTTATCGCGGCATGTTGAAGGTGAACGAAGGCGCGTACCATTCTAAATCCAATGTGGTCTGTGATGCCCTGTTGTTAGATCCCGACAGCCGCTCCGATACTTACCCCTACATCGAAATTGAAGAGGAAGACGTGAACATCGGCCATGAAGCCTCGGTGAGCAAGGTGGGCGAGGAACAGCTCTTCTACTTGATGAGCCGGGGCATTGATGAGCAAACGGCTACCTCTATGGTCGTCAATGGCTTCATTGAACCACTGGTGAAAGAACTGCCCATGGAATACGCCATTGAGATGAACCGACTGATTCAGTTACAGATGGAAGGGACTATTGGATAGTAAGCAGTGAGCAGTTGGCAGTAAGCAGCACAAAAACTGCTCACTGCTCACCGCTCACTTTTTAAGCAAAATGACAACATTTACCAAAGACGCAGTAATTAAACTATCCGCGTCGCTCAACGAGCCGGAATGGATGCTTGAGCGACGTTTGCAGGCGTGGGCGCTGTATGAAAGCCTGCCCATGCCCACGACGAAAGATGAGGAGTGGCGGCGTACTGACATCCGCCGCTTTAAGCTGAACGAGATTGGGCCATCGGTGAATGGGGATGCGGCCGTAGACGCCGCTATCCCTGAATTCCTGGGCAAAGAGCTGACGGAAGACGTGGCGGGTGGCCGTATGTTGCAGGTAGACGGCGTGGTGCGCCAGTATGAACTGAGCGATGACCTGAAGGTGCAGGGTGTGATCTTTTGTGATATGCACACGGCCGTAAACCAACACCCCCACTTGCTGCAAAAACATTTCATGACCGAAGGTGTGCGCCCGGACGAAGGCAAGTTTGCTGCCCTGCACGCCGCCTTCTGGCGTGGTGGTACCTTCCTCTATGTGCCCAAAAATGTGCAGGCGGCCGCCCCATTGCACAGCGTCTTATGGTCGGTGAATGGCAAGACCTTCACCCACACGCTGGTCATTGTGGACGTGGGCGCGGAAGCCGTGTTCATGGATGAATACGCTTCGGCCGGTGGCGATTTGCCCGGTCTGCACAATGGCTGCATTGAACTGCTGGTGCGCGACAACGCCAGCCTCATTTACGCCGGGCTGCAAGATTTCGGCCAGAACATCTGGCAGTTCAACCACGAACGTGGCCGTATTGGCCGGGACGCTCGCCTTGACTGGGTGACCAGTGTCATGGGGTCTCGCCTGACCAAAGCATTCCAGACGTTGGAACTGGACCGGCCCGGTGGTTGGGGGCGGATGAGTGGCATTTTCTTCACCAACGGCCGTCAACACCTGGACATGGACACCCAACAAAACCACAATGCCGGCTCCACCACCAGCGACCTGCTCTACAAAGGGGCGCTGCGGGACAAGTCCCGTACCGTCTGGCAGGGCATGATTAAAGCCCAACCCGGTTCACAAAAGATTGATGGCTTCCAGGCCAACCGCAATCTGATGCTAGACAAAACCGCCCGCGCTGACTCCATTCCCGGTCTGGAAATTGAAGCCGACGACGTCAAATGCACCCACGCCTCGGCCATCGGCCAGCTTGATCCGGAAGAACTGTTCTACCTGATGAGCCGGGGTATTCCGCGCAATACGGCCATTGAAATGTCGGTGCAGGGTTTCTTTGACCCCCTCATGCGCCGCATCCCCTTTGAAGGTGTGCGCAACCGTATCTTCGACCGCATCGTCGAAAAGATTTACTCTTAATCATGGTCATCTGGCGTGATTGGTGCTTGTGTAAGTGGCGGGAGGAGTAACGGCCGTACTCGCCTGACCAAAGCGTAAGATAACGGTGGCAACTTCTCCCGCCTTTCCTGGTTTGTGGTGGAGTTGCCACTTTTGTTTTCTCAATTCGTTCCTTACTAAAATTCGCTATGGAGGTTGACAATGAGTAATAAAGGTTATGTACATGCTGACGTTTTGGTCAGCACCGATTGGGTTGCCGAACATCTGAGGCGCGCCAATGACATTCGCCTGGTGGAGTCAAACGAGGATGTGCTGCTTTACAGCACCGGTCACATCCCCAATGCCGTTCACATTGACTGGGTGGCTGACTTAAATGACGCTATTCGCCGCGACTATCTGAATGAGGAGCAGTTTGCCGCCTTGATGGAAAAACACGGCATCAGCAACGATACCACCGTTGTTTTCTATGGGGATAAGAACAACTGGTGGGCCTGCTACGCCTTCTGGGTCTTCAAACTGTTCGGCCATGCCGACTGCCGCGTCATGGACGGCGGTCGCCAAAAGTGGCTGGCCGAGGAGCGCGAAACAACGAAAGAAGTTCCTTCCTTTGCCAAAGGTACATACCATCCCGCCGCCCGCGCCGACTACAAAATCCGCGCCTTCCGAGACCAGGTACTCGACCACGTCAACGCCGGGCAGCCGTTGGTGGATGTGCGCAGCCCGCAGGAATTTAGCGGCGAACTGCTGCATATGCCCGGTTCGCCCCAAGAGGGCGCACTGCGTGGCGGCCATATCAAGGGGGCGGCCAGTGTGCCCTGGAGTCGGGCGGTGGCTGAAGATGCTACCTTCAAAACGGCCGATGAACTGCGCGCCATTTACGAAGGCGAAAAGGGACTTTCACCGGACAAGAGCGTCATCGCCTACTGCCGCATCGGCGAACGTAGCTCGCACACCTGGTTTGTGTTAACCTACCTGTTGGGCTACCCCACTGTGCGTAACTACGACGGCTCATGGACAGAATGGGGTAATCTGGTGGGTGTGCCGATTGAGAACCCATCTAAAAGCAAGTAATCGGTAATCGGCGGTCGGTAATCGGTAAATCAAACCACCGATTACCGACCACCGATTACTGATAACTGATATGTTAGACGTAACCAAAATCCGCGCCGACTTCCCCATCCTCCAGGTGGAGGCGCATCCGGGTGTGCCCCTGGTTTTTCTGGACAGCGCCGCCTCCTCGCAAAAACCAGAGGTAGTGATTGCAGCCATGGATGCCTATTATCGGCAGACTCATGCCAACGTGCATCGCGGAATTTATGCGCTCAGTGAAGCGGCAACCAATGCGTATGAGGGGGCGCGGGCCAGGATAGTCCGGTTTATCGATGCGGCCGAACCGGCCGAAGTGATTTTTGTGCGCAACGCTACCGAAGGGTTTAATCTGGTAGCTTTTGCCTGGGGACGGGCGAATATCCAACCCGGTGACGAAATTTTGCTGACGGAGATGGAACACCACGCCAATCTGGTGCCCTGGCAAATGCTGGCGGACGAGAAGGGGGCGGCGGTGAAGTATGTGCCCTTTTTGCCGGATGGCACGTTGGATATGGACGCCATCCCTGCTTTGTTGACGGAGCGGGTGAAGATTTTTTCATTCACGGCCGTGTCCAACGTATTTGGTACCGTCAATCCCGTCAAACAGTTAGTGCAGATGGCTCACCAGGTAGGCGCGCTGGCGATGGTGGACGCCGCCCAGGCCGCCCCGCATCTGCCGATGGATGTGCAGGATTGGGACTGTGACTTTACCGCCTTTTCCAGCCACAAAATGTGTGGGCCAACGGGTATTGGCGTGTTGTATGGCAAACGCGCCCTACTGGAAGTGATGCCCCCCTTCATGGGCGGCGGCGACATGATTCGCCGGGTGACGTTGGCCGGTTCGACCTGGAATGAACTGCCCTGGAAATTTGAGGCGGGCACACCGGCCATTGCCGAGGCCATTGGGCTGGGCACGGCCGTAGATTACCTGACCGGCCTGGGCATGGATGAGGTTCATGCCTATGAACAGTACATCACCACTTACGCGCTGGAAGCTTTGAGCGAGATTGACGGCCTGACGCTGCTTGGCCCGTCGGCGCGGCAGCGGGGCGGTGTGGCCGCCTTCACTATGAAGGGCCTCCACCCACATGACATAGCCGAAATTGTAGACAAGGATGGCATTGCCATTCGCGCCGGGCATCACTGCGCCATGCCCCTGCACCACAAACTGGGCATCAACGCCAGCGCCCGCGCCAGCTTTTACATTCACACCACGACAGAAGAGGTGGATAAACTGGTAATGAGTCTAAATCGGGTGAAGAAAGTATTCAGGATGTGACCCCATGGACGATAGCATTTACCGCGAACAAATCATTGACCTATATGAAAATCCGCTGAATTACGGTGAGTTGGACGTGCCGGATTGGTCGTATGAGGAAGACAATCCGCTGTGTGGTGACGTGGTGCGGATTGAGGTGAAGTTGGGGGCAGACGGCCGTGTGGCCGAAGTTGCCTGGCGTGGTGATGGCTGTGCGATCAGCCAGGCATCGGCTTCAATTTTGACCGAAGAGATCAAGGGGCTGACGCTGGAAGAGGTACGCAATTTTGACAAGGATCGGTTACTGGAATTGATTGGCGTACCGTTGAGTATGGCGCGGGTGAAGTGTGCCCTACTATCGTTAAAAGTGTTGAAGGCGGGCGCGTATGGGATACCCGATCCAACCCACATGCGTGAAGGAGGTTCGTAGTAGCCGCTTTAGTGGCGTTGGAAGGCGATAAATCGCCTACTACGAACGGAACGAAATTTGAGATGGGTAAATTTTTGAAGGTGGCGAGTGTGGGAGAGATACCGCCGGGGGAACGGCTCTTTTATGAGTTTGAGTATGAGTCGGTCATTGTCTTCAATGTTGGTGGGGAGTTTTATTGTATTGCCGACCTGTGTACCCATGATGATGGGCCGTTGGAAGATGGCAAGTTGGCGGGGTATTCGATTGAGTGCCCGCGCCATGGGGCCTGTTTTGACATTCGCACCGGGGCCGTGCTGGCGCTGCCCGCTACCCGACCGATTCCCCATTACACAGTGAAAATAGAGAATGGTGAGGTATGGGTGGAGTCGCCTGACTGATCATCAGGGTAGGATTTCTTGAGCGGGGATGGTGGCGAGGCTACGGCCGTCTACCACTACCGGTACCTCATCTTCCATCCCATAAATCTGTTGTTGTTGGTATGTCGCTTTTCTCCCCGTTTCTACAGGCTCGGTGTAAACCTCAATCTGATTATCCATTAAATTGACAATCCAGTAAACCGGAATTTCGGCCGCTGCATAGAGCCGTTTCTTCACAGTACGGTCTCGATGGAGCGTGGAATTGGCGACTTCAATGATGAGCGCCACATTCTCTGGTTTGGGCGGCTCAGCCGGATAGTCTCGCCTTTTGCCACGAATCACCATCATATCTGGCTCAGGTTCACTATCTTCGGTGGTGACAGGTTCTTGATCTTCCACAAAGTAACCCACTGGCAAAAGTTGTGGCAGCAAGTCGCGGAGTGTTTGTGTTGTCAGACTATGCGGACGATTTTTAGGCATTTTTGTTACCAGACATCCTTCTAATAATTCAATGGGATCATCTTCCGTCAAAACGCCAGCGTCTATCATAGTGTGGTATTGAGCTACGCTGAGACGATATAGAGGGAGAGGCGGCACGGCCGTGTCATGCTCTGCTGTTGTTGGCGGATAAATCGTGGTTGTCATAGTATCAAGTATAATCGGCAACCTGGTCTACGCAATACGCCATCCCGTGTTAAAATTGTGCTTCTATTCACAAGCCAGACCTGACAGGTTTCTAAAAACCTGTCAGGTCTTAGAGGAAGTGTATGAGCGAGAAAATGGTAGAAGAAACAACCGCCACCGAACCTCTGGACTTTATCCGCCGTCAGGTGGAAGAGGATTTACGCACCGGCTACTTTAACGGTGTGGTGATGACCCGCTTTCCGCCTGAACCGAACGGTTATTTGCACATCGGCCACGTCAAGGCCATTTGTGTGGATTTTGGCATTGCCGAGGATTATGGCGGCGCATGCAATCTGCGTTTTGACGATACCAACCCGGTCAAAGAAGAAACCGAGTTTGTCGAATCCATGATTGAAGATATTCACTGGCTCGGTTTTGAGTGGAAAGAGCTGTTGTATGCCTCCGACTACTTTGACCAACTTTATAAGTGGGCGGTGCAGTTGATCAAAGATGGGAAAGCGTATGTAGATGACCTTAGCCCGGAGGAAATCCGCGAATACCGGGGCACACTGACAGAGCCGGGCAAAAACAGCCCGTATCGGGATCGTTCCGTTGCCGAAAACCTGGATTTATTTGCGCGGATGAAAAACGGCGAGTTCCCCGAAGAATCGCGGGTGCTGCGCGCCAAAATTGATATGGCTTCGCCCATTATCAACCTGCGTGACCCGGTGATGTACCGTATTTTGCACACGCCGCACCACCGCATCGGTGACAAATGGTGCATTTACCCTATGTATGATTGGGCGCATGGGCAGTCGGATTCGATTGAGGGTATCACCTATTCGCTTTGCTCTCTGGAATATGTGAACCATCGGCCGTTGTATGACTGGTTCCTCGATCAGCTAGGCATTCACCATCCGCGCCAGATTGAGTTTGCCCGGCTGGCGCTGACCTACACCATCACCAGCAAGCGGCGGCTGCGGCGGCTGGTGGAGGAGGGGTATGTGAGCGGTTGGGATGACCCGCGTATGCCCACCATTCGGGGGATGAGGCGGCGTGGTTACACCGCGGCGGCCATGCGCAACCTGATTGACCTGACGGGCATTTCCACGGCGAACAGTACCGTTGATTTTAGTATGGTGGAGTATGCGGTGCGGGAAGATTTGAATAAACATGCGCCCAGAGGGATGGCGGTGTTACGGCCGTTGCGCCTCACCGTCACCAATTACCCCGATGACCAGGAAGAGTGGTTTGACATTCCCACCTACCCGCAGGACAAGGAAAAAACGACCACCCACCAGGCCCCGTTTTCTAGAGAGATTGTCATTGAACAGGATGACTTTATGGAAGACGTCCCGCCTAAATTTTTCCGGCTGGCGCCAGGGCGGGAAGTGCGGCTGTTGGGAGCGTATCTGGTGACGTGTACGGGCGTGGTGAAGGACGAGGCCGGACAGGTAGTAGAGATTCTTTGCACATATGATCCGGCGACACGCGGGGGGAATGCGGTGGACGGCCGTAAAGTGAAAGGTACCATCCACTGGGTCAGCGCCTGGCACGGTGTTACGGCCGAACTGCGTTTGTATGATCGCCTCTTTAGCCAGGAAGACCCGGAAGCGGTAGAAGAGGGGCAAGATTTCACGGCCAACCTGAACCAGCACTCGCTGGAACTGTTGGACAATGCCCTGGTGGAACCCTTTGTGGCCGATCCGGCCAACGGCAGCCACTTCCAGTTCATGCGCCAGGGTTACTTTTGCCGCGACGCCGATTCCACCCCGGCCAAACCGGTCTTTAACCTGACGGTGAATCTCAAAGACACCTGGACGAAAGTGCAGCAGAACCAATAAGAATATGAACCAGGAATATCGCCAGTTTACCTTATGGACTTGCAGCATTGGGTTCATCTTCGGCATCGTTGCTATGTTTGTGATCATGGCAATTGGCCTTTTTCTACCCAGTGCCATGGATGGTGCTATAGCTCTAGCCCTTTTCATACCGGATAAATTGGGTTTGGTCACACAGGGTACAGGTGAAGATAATGTGCTGATTGGTGGTGGTAGTGGTACTTACATTATTTCTCTGCCTTATGAAGGCACATACTATATCTATTCCCCCAGGTTAATAGCCGACAACACGAAGCTAAGATTGGTTTCTACGGAAAGTGGTAACATCATCGAGGTCACGTCAGCAACGATTATTAACAATAATAACCCCTTCCCACAACGGATAGACGTAGAAGATCCTCAGTTCATCTTTGACGTAGAAGCAGCAGGTCAATATCACCTTCATGTTGAATCCACCGGGCCAGATTTGAGCATGAGCATTGTGCCATACTTTGGCGGACGGAATACTAACATCGCAATGGTTTCTGGCGCTATCCAAATTATGCTTGTCGTTTTTGGGGCCAGACTTCTTTATCGTTACCTTAATCGAGATCGGCTGCAAAGGCAGAAAGCCGTTGCTGACAAAAAAAGAGAGCGGTTGACTACTTTTCTGGACAAAGAAAAGAGTCGGCAAGCGGAAGAAGAGCAGCGAGAAGTGTGAGTAATTTCCGCAATCTGGGTTGCACTGCATTTAGGGTTGCTGCATAGCAATAATAATCGGTGCAATCTGCGCAATCTCTGTTTTTTCAGGAGAGAAGTTATGATAGTAGCCACACCTTTACACAAAGTTTTTGTCGGTTACGAAGACCAAATGCCAGCAGCCTTTCAAGAACAGTTTCTGGCAACGCCGGAGCGGGAATATGATGTGGTGCTGGAAGGCGTTATGCATCGTGTCTGGCACCGTCCCAGGTGGTTAAAGCCCTTGTTTGTATTTCTAGGGCTGTTTGGCATACTGGTTCCCAAGACTGGGGAAAATATCCCTACCACATTAGTCGTAGCGCCCGGTTATCTCCCCGATGGGCAGCCGTACCATGAGTGGAATAGAACCTTTGCCTTCGATCCGCCCATCAAGTTTAATACGACAGTTGTGTATGACGCGAAGATGGATAATCTGGCGGATCAGGTTGGTGTGAAACGTTTTCTGCATATGGTGTGGAAGGGTCAGTTTGTCCCACCGCGCACATTCACGCTGGATACGGTTAGTAACGCCGTGCGCATCGGCGGGCGAATCTGGTATTTGCCCACCTGGTTGTGGCTGTTTCTGTTGGGGCGCGTCAAATTTGTGCAGACAGCCCGCCCGGATGACGAAAATGTGATGGACGTGGATTTGCGGATTATCCATCCCCTGTTTGGCGAGGTTTTTGGTTATGTTGGCACGTTCACGGCCGTGCGGCACAAAAAGAGCCGTAATGATTGATGAAGGTACGGCCGTAGACAACCAAGCGTCACATACGCGGTAAGAAAACATCGAGCATATACTGATTCGTTGTGTAACAAATCGGCCAAACAAATTGTTAGATGCTGAATCAAAATGACCGTCAAATCATCTTTCACCCAAAGCGATTTTGAGCAAATCCTCTCCCAGTACCAACTCGGTAGCATGCTCTCTGCCGAACCTATCCCCCAAGGAACTGTACAAACCAACTTTTTTATCTTTACCACCCAAGGCAAGTTGGTCTTTCGATACTACGAAAATCGTCCCAAACCCTCTGTCTTGTTTGAAATCGAAGTCCTGCTCTTTTTGCAGGCCCATCACTTTCCTTCTCCCTGCCCTATGCCGAATACCGCCCAAGAATTCGTTGGTGTCTTCAAAGATAAGCCTTTCGTACTTTTCTCATTTCTCGAAGGACAACCGCTTTCCGATCCTCAGGAAACACATAAAAAGCAGCTCATCCAAAAAGCTGCTGAATTACAAAGCCTTACTCTCAAGTTCAAACCGCGTTATAGGGATCATCGCTGGAACTACACCCCAGATTTTTGTCGCCGGGTGGCTTTCGAGAAAGCGCAGAAACTGAACACCCCCACAGCCTGGGAAAAATTCATCTGGCTCGAAGGACAACTTGGCCTTCTCCAACTTCCCGTTTCTCTCCCCAAAGCGATCTGCCATTGCGATTTTCATTTTTCAAATACGCTGTTTCAAGCAGAACAATTGGTTGCCTTGCTTGATTTTGACGACGCAAATTATACCTATGCCCCTTTCGACCTGGTCTGTCTTGTGGATCAATGGGGGTGGTCTTTTCCTGAAGACACTATGGACCTTGGGGTAGCCGCGAATATTGTGGCAACCTACAACCAGCATCGCCAGTTATCTCCATTGGAGCAACATCACTTCTTCGACATTTTCAAATTGAGCATTCTCATTGATTGTCTTTGGTTTTTTGCCAGGGGTTCAGGGGAAGATTTTTATGAACGCAGAAAAATAGATTTCTTGAACAGACTCGGGCGTGAGCAATTCGAGACCGCCCTTTTTCGCCACGAGCTTCCGAAAGCAATGGCTTTTTGAGGCGGTGCCTAACCTGGCGTTCGTATGGAAACCTCGGCCACTATTTCACCTTGTGAGCAGTACCGCTATGAATTGCGGCGGGTGTGGGATGACGGCGGGGCGTTGGTTTTGTTTGTCTGTTTGAATCCGTCGGTGGCGGATGGGGAGTTGGATGACCACACGTCGCGTGTGTGCATCCAGTATGCCCGGCGGTGGGGGTATGGTGGGCTTTTAATGGGCAACTTGTTTGCCTACAGGTCAACCGATCCGGTGGCTCTGTATCAGGTGGCCGATCCGGTTGGCCCGGAAAACGATGACTGGCTGAAACAACTTCAGGATCAAGCCGCTTTGGTGGTCTGTGCCTGGGGCGCTAGAGGCGCATACCAAAACAGAGATGAAGCGGTGTTGGCGTTTTTGCAGTCGCCACATTGTCTGGTTAAACTCAAGAACGGCCGTCCCGGACACCCCCTGTACAAAAGTGCGGCCCTCAAGCCTGGCCCGCTGTGAGGGTTCAAATCCCCTTTGGCAGGTCGGCAGTGTGAGGAATGGATTGCAGATTTACGAGAAGGGAAACTCGCACCTGTTTTGCGGGCACTGGAATGGATCGCCGGTGGAAATTGGTGAAGGTCGCCTGACGGCCGTGCCCCAAAGTGAAGTTCGGCACAAACATCCCTATCACGAGTATTACGTCGTCTTGGAGGGCGAAGCCCAGCTTGAGGTAAACGGGCGTATCATCCCCATGAGGGCGGGCATGGTCATCATGGTGGAACCTGATGAATGGCATCAGATCATATCCGTTTCTGATGCCGGCGCCCGCTGGGTGATCATCAAGGAGCGGTCAGAGCCAAATTCGAAGATCGTAGAGGGTGACGAGAACAGGTGTTGCTGAATTGCCGATTGGTTCGGTATATAGTCCGGATATGAATGGTGAAACCGATCTGAAAACCTTGTTAGCCACGATGCGGCCTGTATTGGGGGCACGGCCGTACATCTTCACCACCCTCAGCCAGGGTGACTATGACCGGTTGCCTTTTGCCCCTCTCGGCATGTTCCGCGAAGTGGAAGGCATTACAGTGATTGCTACTCAGGAACAGGCCAGCACATGTGGGTTGGCATTTGACGCAACCTGGGCCTGCATCACCTTGGCGGTGCATTCGGCGCTCACGGCCGTTGGCTTCCTGGCAACCATCACCGCGCGGTTGGCCCAGGCGGGCATCCCCGTCAACCCCATTTCCGCCTATTACCACGACCACCTCTTTGTCCCCTGGGAGCGCCGCGAAGAAGCGATGCGTATCCTTGAGTAGTATCAGGCACAGAGCAACCAGAGCTTCTAAAGGTTAACTTCCGTGAACATTTACGACACCAATTACGTCGAGCAACTCTTTGATGAAATGTCCAGAACGTACGAGGTGGTGAATTACCTATCATCTTTCGGATTCACGACTCGTTGGCGCAGGCAATTTGTGAGAACCACTCAGATCAAGCCTGGCGCGACAGTGTGTGACTTGATGTGTGGGATGGGAGAATGTTGGAGTGCCCTGGCCCCGTCTCTCACTCTCCATGACCACGTGATTGCCCTGGACATGTCGCAGGGAATGCTGGCTGGTGCAGAACGACGCCGAGCGAAGTTCCCACATCTGAACATCCAGTTATTTAAACAAGATATCCTGGAGAACACTCTCCCCGATGCCTGCGCGGACAACGTCATCTGTGGCTTTGGGCTAAAGACTTTTACGGACGCCCAAAGAGAAATTCTGGCCGCGGAGATTAAGCGGCTTCTGAAGCCACGAGGCACATTTGCCATGATTGAAATCTCTGTGCCGAATGGATGGCTCTTCAAAGATCTGTATCTGTTTTATCTCAAACACCTCATCCCGATCATCGGACGCCTGTTATTAGGCAACCCGGAAAATTACCGGATGCTGGGCGTATACACGGAGCAGTTTGGTGACTGCCGCAGTATGATGAACGCGCTGGCCCGGCAGGGATTGCAAGTAGAATATCATCAATACTTTTATGGATGCGCAACGGGTGTCAGTGGAGTGAAACCTTGATCTTCCAGTGCCGCCAACACTGTTAACATCTACTCCTTCCGGATGATAGGCAGGTAGACCATCTCCGGCGGCGGGTTTACGCCAATTGCCAGCGCCCACTCGTCAAACGTCAGCCCCACAAAATCTTGCAGATTGTTGTACTGCGCCAGTTCGTTGTTAATCACCGTTGCCAGTTCCGGACTACCCGCCGCCGCCAACTGCTGCCAGACGTTCAGCGAATCGTCCACCATCTCCTGGGTGACATTCACTTCATCCCCCCGCCCGGTGACGAGTGCCTCCAGGCCGGGCAAAAAGTTTTGCAGTGTGCCAAAGGCGTCCCAGAGCAAGCCGGGGTCATCCAGGCCGAGTTGCCCCATTTCGGAACCATGCTGCACATAAAGGTCAATGTAATGCTGCCCGCCTCCGGTGGCGCTGAACAGATGCATCAGGCCGCCAAAGATGCCCAAATCGTTGAGCGGTTCAACCTGATTGAGGGGGGCCATGGGAAGAGCGACTTGGGAGGAGGTGAACAAGGCTGCCAGGCTGCCGGGCGACGGGTCTTCGGGGCAAGGATCCAGTGGATTGTAGCCGCCGCCGGTGGGGCCGGGTGGCGCGGCCGGGTTGGCGCTGTTGACATCCAGGGTGGCGGCGCGAAAGGCATAGCGCAGACCGGCGCTGGCGTGGATATATGCCAGGTGAAGGCGCGTATCGCGGGCCAGGGAAATGTCGTTCAGCGCCGCCGCGCCACTCTCCACGACCTCAATTTGCCAGAGGCCGTTTCTCAGAACGGCTACGTTTAGCGTCCCACTGCCCGTGGTATAGGCGATGCGAGCGCGATGGCGGGAGTTAAGGCCAAGTTCCAGTGCCAGACTGGTGACACCGCCTGCGGAGGACACGACCGTCCCTATTTGCCAGCCCGTCGTTGTTTTATAAGCGAAGCCGATGACGTCGTTGGTTTCATCGTAGTAAGCCACCACCGGAATACCTTCAGTCCAGTCGGTTTGCAGGGCATTGAGGCGGCCCACGTCGGCCGACAGGCCATCCACCCGCTCGTCAGTCCAGGTAGCAGTTGCGCCCGTCCAGCGAGCCAGGCGTAGGTCGCCGCTGACGCCGTCATAATAGCTGACGCCCATGCCGCCGGGCAGAACAGCCAGCGAGAGCTGCCCGCTGTTGCTGTTTAGAGCAGGCCCCACGTTGTTGGGGAAGATGTCCCAGAGGACGGAATTGATGACCGGCCGTGCCAGCTTGATGCGCAGCGCGGTGTCGTCCCAATAGGCGATCCAGGGTGAACCATCGGTATTACCGGCCAACACCAGGTCATTGTAACGGCCGACGTTGCCCGCTTCATCCACCACTTCTGTTGTCCAGGCAACACCGTTCCAATAGCTGTAGAGCAAGCGCTGGTTGTCGGCGTCATAATAACTGATGTGTTCATATTGTGGCCCGGCAGCCACAGCCAGATCGTTAACCGGCGCACTCACGAAGTCAACGGGGTTCAACACCCAGGGTTCATCCCAGGTTGCTAGCTTCACCTGACCGCTGCCCGGCTTATAGTAGCCGATGGCCGGAACAGCATTATCAACGGCAATAGCTGGCGTCTCCACTGTCCCGGTTTCCGGGAGTGTGCGCACTTGCCAATTGGTTGCCCAGGAAACATAACGCAGATCTTCGTAGCCTGGAGCGTAATAGGCGGTGTGCAGGTTATCGGCTGCATCCAGAGCCATCGCCACCAATTGGTCGCGGAAGGTAGTTGTTGCATCACCACCATCCAGCGTTTCCGTCTGCCACGATACCCCATCCCAATAGCTGTGCTTTATCCAATGGCCGCCATCCGGGGGATCAGAAAGGTAGTAAACGAGGTGGGGGTTGACGGCCGTGTCCACATCCAGGGAAATATCGAGGATTTCATGATCTGGGTCTAAGGTGGTAAGCGTTTGGGTTTGCCAGCTCGCCCCATTCCAATGAGTGTATTTGAGCAGATCGCCGCTGTTGAAATCATCCAGAATATAGCCAATGTGGGGATTATCGCTGGCATCCAGATTGAAGGAGGTAATAAAAACGCCGGTATCCGCCACTTCTCCGTCGAGAATCTCAATTTGCCACGCTGCCCCATCCCAAACGGCATACTTCAAAACGTAGGTATCAAATTCTTCCCGAAAGGCGTAGTTCAGGTGCGGTGTGCCGGATGAATCCAGCACGAGTTCGCTGTCATAGACCAGCCCGCTCTCTACCGTCTGAAGCTGCCAGGCCGTGCTGTCCCACTGTGCATATTTCAGCAGTTCCGGGTTGGGTGAGGAATTGCTGAAGGTGTTGTAGCTGATGTGGGCCCGATTGTTGGCGTCGAGGGCCAATGAGCCGAGGGCCATCGTCTGCGGGAAAGGAACCTGGTCTACATCCTGCACCTGCCAGACCGCGCCGTCCCAAACGGCGTAGCGCAGCACATTGCCCGGCCCGATGATATAGGCAATGTGGGGGTTGCCGTTGCTGTCCAGGGCAACGGCCGTTTCGGAGACACTGTTGACCACAACTTCGCTGTGCCAGCGAATACCATCCCAACGGGCATACGTGAGGTAAGAAATGTCGCCGTCTGCGCCCTGGTACAGACGGCCGTAGCTGATATGAGGATACCCATTGGCATCTAGCGCCAGTGAAGGCGAATAACCGGCGTCGCCCCGCGTGTCTATAAGCTGAACCTGCCAGCCGGCCTCGTTGGGAATGACGGGTGGTGTACTCTGGTTGAACCAGACATGATCGTCAGCCGTCGTTACCTCGAACAGGTCAGCCGAACCATCGCCGTTTAAGTCGCTTAAGCCTACACCCCGGCTCCAGTAGAGGCCCAATTCATCACCAAATTCCTGGGTGACGGTGAAGTTGCGGCCGCCGTCGTTGTGCCACAGCCGGTTAGGATCGGCTGTGATGTTGGCAACGACGGCGTCTAGGAGACCGTCGCCGTCTAAGTCGGCCAGAGCAACCGCCCAGCTACTATCACTCACCGACAGCGGCCCGACTGTGCTGAAGTCACGCAAGCCTTCGTTCCAGTAGATTTGATCGGGGCCGCTACCGGCCAGGAAAATATCGGGCTGGTTGTCAGCATCCAGGTTACCGATGGCTACGCCCTGCATGAGGCTGGTGGTGGGGAGAGCCATGCCTTGCGTGAATGAACCCGGCCCCGGAATCCAGTTGCCGTCGTTCCACCAGATGCGGTTATCGGGGCCGGAAGCGCTGTCGGCAATGACAGCGTCCAGCCAGCCGTCGCCGTCGAGGTCGGCCAGAGCCACCGACTCGCTAAATTGGAAGGGAAAGGCGGGGCCGGCAGCGAAGGTGGCGTCGCCGTCGTTGAGCCAGACCTGGTTGCTATTGCCGACGGCCAGCGCGTCCTGATCGCCATCATCGTCTATGTCGCCAATGGCAACGCCGTAGCTGGCAAAGAGGCCGAAGGAATCGCCGGGGGCAAAGTCGCCTTCGACGCCGCCTTGGGCGCCGCCCTGGTTGAGCCAGACCTGATTGGAGCCACTGCCGGCAGCGGCCGATTGGCTGGGGGGAAGGCCGGCGACGATAGCGTCGAGGTCGCCGTCGCCGTCCAGGTCGCCGAGGGCGACGCCGTGCCCATTAGTCGTGCCTAAGACGGGGCCGCTGGTGAAGAGGCCGTTGCCCTGATTGAACCAGACGTGGTTGGCCTCACCGCCGCCGGCGTCGTTGGCGACGAAGGCGTCGGTATCGCCGTCGCCGTCCAGGTCGCCCAGAGCGACGCCGTTGCCGGTCTCGCCCCCTAATGATTGGCCGCTGTTGGCGAAGATAGCGCCCTGCGGTGTGGCGAAATGGCTCTGCGCAGGCGGCGCTGACCAGTTCAAGAGAAACAAGATGGGCAAGAGGGGAAGTATGTGAATGAATAGGGCTTTCAGGCGAAACATTGTAGCCTCCTATTACCCGGTCATTTGGGCATGGGCCGGGTGTGTATTAGTTGCTATCATGTTGCCGCGTTGTGACGTGATCGGGCTGCCGTGCCAGCTAGTTCCTGCCACACACCAGGGGGACTGGTGGTGGCCTGGGGCATTATAACACAGACAGGTTCCCACAGTTTTTGCATTTTGCCTGTGCTTGATGCTGCCATTCGCTTGAAGTAAGTGGCGTTGCCCAGGCAAACGAAAAGTTGTTACAATCGCGGCCCTACCCTTTCTACCCTTTATCATTTGACAGAAGTGAGTGAGCAACGGCATGAAAACTGAGTTTGACGCCACACGACAATATCTGCCGCCGGAATGGTCTACAGAGCGCATTCGCGTCAAAGACAGCCAACTGGGGGACGTTCCATGCCTGACGCAGATATTCAATTCCTGCCATTACGTTGAACAATGGGATCCTACATTTCATCTTGTGGATGAGGATGAGATTCGGCGGCTGGTAGAAAAAAGTCTGGCTGAAACCGGTGTGGATCAGGGTTTCCGCTTACAGCGTTTGGAAACGATAGACGGCCGTGAATCCATCGGCTACTTTCATGTGCAGCACCACTCCGTCCGGCTGCCACAGCCAGCTACCGCCTTCATTTCCATGTTTGTCATACGCCCGGAACATCAGGGCAAGCAGTATGCTCAGGAAGTGGTTGCCGGGCTGGCGCAGCAGTTAGAAGAACGGGGTTACATGGCAATATGGCTGGAAGTTTACCTGAAAAATTGGCCCGCTATCCGCTTCTGGGTACAGCAAGGGTTTAACAAGATCATCGAATATGATGGTGAAAAGCAGCTATCCGAATCAGCGCAGGCAACATTGGTTTTAGAAAAGCGGCTGATTACTCTCGTTTAACCAGTCTTCTTCTATTCACGATCTCTGTTCCTGAATTTGTTTTGCCACACGTTGGCCGCTTTCCACCGCTCCTTCCATGTAACCCTGATGCACGGCCGTATGCTCTCCGGCCACATACACCCGCCCCGCCGGTTGGCGCAGGGTGGCCCAGTGGGCGGTGACATCCCCCGGCTGGAACAAGGCGTAGCCGCCCTGGGTAAATGGCTCATTCAGCCAGGCCATGGTGCGGGTGTGGCTGACCAGTGCGGCTGAACCGGGGAATAGCTGGTCGAGTTGGCTCACGGCCGTTTCGATCCTCTCCCGCTCGCTCATTGCTGAAAAATCCGCCCCTGCTTTGGCCCCGGTGTACACTGTCAGGATGCCACTCTCGCCGGGCTGGGTCATGGTCGGCTGCCAGGCGCAGGTGATGGGCAGGTCAGTCAGCAGGCTGCCGCGCCACTGCCAATCCTCCCAGAATCGCCGCCGGTATTGAATGATAACTTTGGTAAGGGGGCCGCAGTTCAGGCCGTTAAACATCGCCTGATGCGCGGCGGGAAGCGGCGGGTCAAAGCTGATTTGCCGGGCCGGGCCGGGGGGGACGGCCAGCACCACATAGGCCGTTTCCAGGGTATGGGTTTGCCCATTTTGCTGAAAGGTAACAGTTGCGCCGGATGGATGTTGCTGTACGGCCGTGACCATCGCCCCTAAACGCACATCCGGCAGTTCCGCCGCCATCAGCCGGGGAATCTGATCCACGCCGCCGCGCACCCGGAAGCTGGCCCCTTCATCTGTGGGGTCGCTGTAATACAGCGACCCCCACCGTGCCAGTTCCAGCAGCGACAATTGCTCCGGTTCGGCCAGATATTCGGAGCGCAGCCGGGCGGTGATGGTCTGTTTGGTGAAGGGGTGTAGGGGCAGAGCGGCCAGCCAGTCGGCGGCGGATTGGCGGTCCAATTCGGTGGCGCGTGGGGCGGTGAGGGGCTGTGTGGGGTCGGGTACGGCCGTGCCCAACGTTGCCAGCGCCCGCCACACCTGTTCAATTTCGGCTGCCAGATCAAAACCCCACAAAGCGGTCTCATCCGCCTCGCCATGTTTACCAGACAGGGCCAAACGGCGCGTCCATTCACCCATACCCCGCACCGGATCAAGGGAGAGGCCATACTCCTGCACCAATGCCAGCATACGGCCGTGAATATCTTCAATGAACTCACCGCCCGCTTCGGCGTACTGCCCCTCGGCAAAACCATCACGGAAGGTGTAGGCCCGGCCGCCCACCCGCAGCCGCGCTTCCAGCACCGTGGTCGGCCAACCGGCGCGGTGCAAATCGCGCGCCGCCGCCAACCCGGCCAACCCCGCGCCGATAATGGTAACGTGATTGTGTTCCATAAAGTGACCAGACATCCGATTTCTCAAAGAAATCGGATGTCTGGTGGCTTAGCGTCCAAACCGTTCAATAATCCGGGCGGTGTGTTTTGTGCCCTGGAGGAAATTGGCGATGCTCATGTTTTCGTTAGGGGCGTGGACGTTGCTGCCGGGGTAGCCGACGCCTGCGGAAACGAGTGGCAGCCCCAACGTGTGAATGAAGGGATAGTTGGGGCCACTACCGCCAATGATGGGTTCGATGATGGGGTCACGGCCGTACACGTCTACGGCCGTCTCGTTGGCAATCTGCACAAAGGGATCATCCGGGTCCACTTTGGCCGGTCTCCCACCACCCAGGAATTGAATCTGCACATCCTGGAAGCCTTGCGCGTCCAGATGCGCCCGCAATTTGCCCAACACCTCCTGCGGCGTCTGGTTAGGCACCAGGCGGAAATCTACTTTGGCGCTGGCTCTGGCCGGCAACACCGTTTTGGAACCAACCCCCTGGTAGCCGGAGGTGAGGCCACAAATGGTGCAGGTGGGTTCAAACACGGCCGTGCGTTGCAAGGGCAGACCACCTTCAATGCCCAACAAAAATTCCTGTACGCCATACATCTCTTTCAATTCGTCCACTTCTTCAGGCAGCCGGGCCAGTAATTCCAGGTCACGCGGGCTGGGCGGCAGCACATTTTCGTAAAAACCGGGAATGAGGATGCGCTCGAAGCGGTCTTTAAGGGTGCTGAGCGCCCAGGTGAGCCGCCAGGCAGCGTTGGGGAAGATGGAGCCACCCAGCCCGGAATGGGCATCGCGGCTGAGGGATTGCACGGACAGTTCCACGTAACAAATGCCGCGCATACCGAGGGCTTGGCGGGGACGGCCGTCATAATCCACCCCGCCAAACTCCCAGATGCAGGCATCGGCCGCCAGTAACTCCTGGTTCTGCTCCACGAAGGCGGGCATGTTGGGGCTGCCAATCTCCTCCTCGCCTTCGATGATGAATTTGACGCGGCAGGGCAGTTCACCCATCACATCACGCACGGCGGCCAATGCGGCCAGACGGCAGATGATGTGCCCCTTGTCATCGCTCACGCCACGTGCATAAAGGATGCCATCCCGCTCCGTCAGCGTGAATGGGTCCGACTCCCACAGGTCAAGTGGGTCAGGTGGCTGCACGTCGTAGTGCAGGTAAAAGAGCAGGGTTTTATCGTTTGTGCTCACCCC
Organism: Anaerolineae bacterium; assembly: GCA_023382655.1. GTDB lineage: Bacteria > Chloroflexota > Anaerolineae > Promineifilales > Promineifilaceae > CAADGU01. The sequence goes on from JAHDWK010000032.1 coordinate 39,061, forward strand.
TTCCCCCACTACCACCGGGTAGCCGTCGGAGGGCAGCACGTCGGCCGTGTACCCCTGCTCGCGCAGCATGGTGGCGACCAATTGAGCGCATTCGTCAATGCCAAAATTTTGCGCAGAGACGCTGGGCTGGGCGCACAGCCGCGCCAGTTGTCCTTTCCAATAATCCAGGTTTTGCTCAATATGAGCGTCTATTTTTTGTAACAGGTGGTTGGTCATAGTTCCTCGTGAATGAGATTGGAGATTGGCGGTGGGGACACCGCGAGATTCAATCTCCTAATCTCTCAATCTCCATTCTCCAAATGACTCGTATCATTTAATCGCGTCAAATACGCGCCGTGCTCGGTGACTTCGATAATGCTGAGGCCGGTGTTGCCCCGCAGGGAGAAACGGCCGTACTCCGTGCCATTCAGCCCAATCACCTCGCGGATCAGGGTGTGCAGGGTGCCGCCGTGTGACACAATGGCGACCATCTGGCCTTTATATTCGGTTAACACTTTTTCATAGGCGGTCAGGGCACGGGCGCGCAGTTCGGGGAATGCTTCGCCATTGGGTGGGTCAATAAGGCCACGCGGCGATGTGGTCCACAGTTCCGGGAAGCGGGCCTTAACTTCCCCAGTGGTCATCCCACTAAAGTCGCCCACGTGTCGTTCCCGCCAGAGGGGGTCGAGGACAGGTTGCAGGTTGTGGGGGGCGGCCAGGGTCACGGCCGTTTGTGCACAGCGCTGCAAATCACTGCTGACAACGGCGTCCAGGGGCCAGCTTGCCAGCCGCTTGGCCAGCGCGGCTGCCTGTTGGTGGCCGGTCTCGTTCAGCGGGATGTCGGCGTGACCCTGCCATCTCTGGACGGTGTTCCAGTCAGTCACGCCATGTCGAATCAGAAGTAAAGTTGTAGTCATGTAACTGCCTTTGAAAGTGGATTTAACGCCGAGACGCGGAGGCGCAGAGGGTCACTAGGGTGCACTGTGGCGTCTTTGGCTTGAACGAGCGGGAATTGTACGCATTTCGGGAATGGGGAACAACCGTGACCTGTTGGATCGAAGAGTTATTTTGTGGTTGGTTTCAGAAGGGCATAGAATTGATCCATCTCTAGCCAGGCCAGGTCAAATTCAGCAATTGAAATCAATTTGGGCGCATCAGCAAAGGCCGGATCATGCAAGGCAATGTGCGTTTCATCAAGCCCGCTTACCAACAATGCATGGCCTGTCTTTTCTATCCAGTAGGGTAATTCGCCTGTGTTCACAAAAACGAGAGGAGGGATTTGGGAATCCAGACAATTTTTCAGGTCTGTTAGTTGGCCGGGTTGAATTTGCACTGAAAGGTCGGATGAAGCCAGGTATTTCAGGTTGTGGTATGGCGCGCCCGCAGGGCCGCTCCGCAATTGTTTAAGGAGTTGTGGATAAGGCAACGGCCGTTGCCAATAATCTAGGACCATCGCGGCACAAGCAGCCAGACAATCAGCCTGGCGTTGTTGTTGATGGTGTGAGATAGGCAGCAAATTCATGAGCGCGACTTTGCATTTTCAAGATGGCGGCTTGAGCAGGTTCAATGACCGCGCCTGTCATGGCATCTACGTCAATATCACCTAAGGTGGCCGCTTCACCGATACCAGGCAAATAAAGTTGGGCGGGCACACGCCAGAGGGGTGACGCGCCGGCGACCAAAACCGGTTCACCCGGCAGTACCATCATCGAAACATGCCCGGCCAGAAAGCTGGCTGCTTTGCGACGGGCTATTTCTGGGGCAATACGTATCTCACCGTGCCATTGGGCATTAAGCTGCATTGGCCCTTTTTCCGGCCATTCACCTGTGTGTTCAACCATTATCTGGAACATATCTCACCTTTTTGCCCATTCTAACCAGATTAGAGCGAAAACACAATTTTACTTCTGGTTTACGGTATACCCCAGAGGCGGATAATTCCGTCCAGGGCGCCGCTGAAGATGAGTTGCCCATCTGGGGCAAAGCTGACTGATGTGATGAGGAGTGTTCGAGGTGTAGAAGTATGCAACAAATTCATGGAGGGAACTGTCCATATTCTGAGAGCGCCGCTCAGATCAGATGACTGCATATAATCCCACTGTTCGCCAGCCAGCAAAGTGGAATCTGGTTAGAACCCAGCTACTTCAGCTTCAGTTTCTATGAAGGTGATGGCATCATCCCAGGGTTCAGGCACACGGCCGTCAGGCACGGCCAATAGCGTCCCATCAAAAGAAACAGCGCGGACATTGGTGGCATTTTCGTAGTCCGGGTCAGGCGTCCGCACCAGTTGTCCATCCTGCATAGACCAGACACCAAAGTCACCGCCGTAAAACAGACCAATAACAGATTGTCCATCGGGCATGACGAGGAATTCGCGTACCCGCACCGGCACTTGTTCGCCAGTTTCCATGCCTTCAACTGTGAAGTTTTCCAGAGCACCGACTGGAGTCAGAGCCGGCGTCTGCCAACGGATCAGGTTGCAATCAAATCCGGCGGATAGGAGTTCACCGGACGGCAAATAACTCACGGCCGTTACCCGATCCTGGTGGGCAATGGTGGTGTTGATCACGTTTCCATCGGTGAAATTCCGCAACTCAATGTGACCATCGAGATAGGCTAAAGCGAAACTCTGGCTGTCCGGCGCAAATGCTATGCTCGTTGCCGGAAAACGGTGCCGCAGCGTTCCATCGGCACGGTGATAAATTTTGACTTCATCCACATACGTTGCACCCACCCATTGATTGTCAGGCGAGACAGCCAGTTGGAGGATGGGGGATTCATACGCATCCACACTTTCCAATACCGTGCCATCGCTCAAACGCCGGATTTGTAAACGGCCGTCTTGCAACCCCGCCACCCACGTCTGCCCATCCGGGGAAAGTTCAATATCAACTACCCTTTCCTCGATGGCATACAGGAGGTTGCCACTGGCTACTCGATGAAAACGTAAACTGGTGTATTTGCCAAAGTCACCTCCATATCCAGGCCCTTCATAAATCATTGCGGCGATCTGCTTATCAGGTGATATTGCCAGGTGATCGGGTGTAGGTGGTTCTGGCGCATCCCAGTAGACGACAGGCTCGTTACAAACGTATTTCGTAGCTCCTGTTAGACTGGGAATCCCATCAGCCGAGAAGAAGGTGTTGTTATTATCTGCGTCTTGAACTTCGATTCGACCCGTTACAAAGGTGTAATCGAGGATTTCAACAATCAAAAAGCGAAGCTCATCTTCTGTCAGGAATACTACATCGCTGACAGTTGGCTGGTAATAATCTAATCCATCTTCTCGATGAAGAACAGCCTGTCGAGTTTCTTCCAGACTGTAGTCTGCTTCCAAGCCATAAATATCAACTTTATCATCAGATTGCGACCAGATCGCAACTCGTGAACCTGTGGGAGAGAACTCAATCCTGGGATTAAATTCATATCCGGGCCGAAAAGATGCCAGCACCATTCCATTGCGGCTGTCCCACAATTCAATGGTTTCACGGATTTGATTATTCCTGATGGTTCTCTTTGTGATGCCTAAGACGTGGCCATTTGGTGAAAATTGTACCCATTTTACTTCATTACCTTCAAAAAGCAATTCTGGTGGTTCAAGCTGCCAGACCTGCAATTCTTCACCCCATGTCACCAGGGCGACTTTGTCACCGGTGGGGGAAATGGACACGGCCGTGACGTTTCCCGTTGTCTCGATTGCTGTTGGTTTGGCGCTCAAATCATGGATGTCATGAATGTAGACGCCTGACCCACTGGCGACCGCTACCCATTGCCCATCGGCGGACAGGTCAATATCCGTGATCACGCCCCGACCCCAACGGCCCAATTCGGTCATCTGGGTAACATTCTCCACTGTGATGACAGCGCCGCTGCCGGGCATAGGGGTGCCTGGTTCCACCCATACGGCCGTTGTCGCTGTTGGTGTAGGTGTGATCGTGGGGCTGGTTGTAGCCGTGGGCGTGTCGGTTGCCGTTGGCGTTTTTGAGGGTGTGCTTGTAGCTGTTTGGGTGTGGGTAGGAGGGGGTGTGGGCGTCGCTGAAGGTTGTACAGGTGTTGATGTAATCGTCAACATAGCCACAACCTGTGTCGGCGTGGCCGGTATTTCTTCCTCAACACAAGCGACGAGGAGAATGAGTGACCCAAAAGTAAGTAAAAATAGAACGAGAGAGAATTTTTTGATCATGGCATGATCATAACGGTCAGCAGAAATCTTGCCTACATAATCACCCAACGCCTTTCAGACGAGACCTGTGTGACTAGATGTGGATTCCCGCCTGCGCGGGAATGACAGGTACATGTGGTTGGTTTAACGTTTACTAGAGAAACGCACCAGCCAGTTTTCGCCGGTGGGGGAAAGGCTGGGGTTGAGCCAGCCGTCTATGATGGTCAGACCGGCCGTGTGCAGGGCGGCGTCAAAATGATCAGGCTGCCAGAAAGTGAAAAAGCGAGGGGTGTGACGGCCGTAAGGCGAATCCACCCACCTTTCCCCATCCCCTTGTTTGACGGAGGTAAGCAGTACACCGCCTGGTTTTAAGACCCGGCCAAATTCGGCCAGCGTGGCCGGTACGTCGGCGCGAGAGATGTGCAGCAGCGAGGCGCACACCCACAAGCCATCGGCGCAGGCAGTGGGCAGGGGCAAACGGCGCATATCTGCCTGGGCACAGGCCAGAGACAACCCCAGGTCGCGCTGTCCGGCCAGCATCATACCGAGTGAGTAATCGAGGCCAAAAGCGCGGAGATGATGTTGTTGGAACACGGCCGTGTCAAACCCTGGCCCGCAGCCTACATCAAACACCATCCCGTCCGGTTTCACCAATTCTATAAAGCGGAGGATGGTTGGCTCCAGCACCGCTCGATCCTGCCATGTCTGCGCATAATCTGGGGCAATGCGGTCATATGTCTGGCGAGTCTGGTTTACTTCGTTCATAGGGTGTTGCCAGACCTGTAGAGGATGCGGCTCACCGTGCCCGGATTGGGGGGAGCGGAACTTTCGGTGGTGGGCACGGCCGTGCTGTCTGGCGTGGGCGTGGCTGAGGATGGTGTCGGCGTGGGGCCGCCCGGTGCCAGCGTCGTCGCCGTCAGATCATCCAGATAGATGACGCCCTGGCCGGTGTAGGCATTATCCTTGTCATCCAGCACAAAGCCGCGAAAGGAGATCGGATAATCCACATTGGGATCATTGCCACCGCTGATTACCGTCCAGGGCCAGCTTTGATTGGTGTCAATGTAACCGGTCATTTGCCGCCAGCCGGTGTGGGTGACACGGCCAAAGGGCACCTGCCAGGTTTGCCCGCCCGCGTCTTGAATCCAGGCGTTCAGGAAGTGGCCGCTGCCGTCGCCATATACCCACAGTTGCAGTGCATTGGGCGTACCACCGATGGCATTGCTTTGCATGAACACCACATAATCATTCTCCGGCGTGTTGAATTGATAGTCCAGTTTGCCAGAGGCCGAGCCGCCGTGCGCCTGCTCGGTGGAGCGAGTGAAGCTGCCGTTAGCTTCTGTGCCCCGCCCCCACAGACCGAAGTTTTCAAAGCCCATGGGTAGCCCTTCGCCGCTGCCACCGCCGCCAACGGGGTTGGATGAACTACCGGAACCGCTGGTGGCAGTGGCGACGGCCGTTGGCGGAGCAGCAGTAGGCGAAGCAATAACCTGGGTGGTGCTTGTGGCTGTGGGTGTGTGCGTGGATGCTTCGGTCGGCGTGGGTGTTTCTGTGGGAGGAACGGTGGGGGTTTCGGTGGGGGTATGGCTGGGCGTGGGAGTAGCACTGAGCGCCGCTTCCAGCGTAGCCAGGGAAGCCAGCAGATCATCAACGGGGGTTTCTGTCGGTGGTGCAGCCGTGGCGGTGTGGGTTGGCGTATCCGTAGCGATGGCCACAACCTCAGGAACGGCCGTAGCTGTTGGCGATAATGCCTGAAGTAAAGGTCTGGCAGCCAGCGCCCCACCAATACACAGAACCAGCAGCAAAACAGTGAGCGTCGGTATGAGCCAGGACGGCCGTTTCTTTTCCGTGGGCAGCGGTGGTGGGGGTGTGACGACGGCCGTTTCTGGGACCGGGCTGGCAATCTCGGTGACGGGAACAGGGGTGCGCTGGATGATGTTTTCGCGGGTGATCAGGTGCGCGCCTGTGCCTGGCTGTGTGCCCACCCAGGTGCCAAAGGCGTCTATCTGGTCGGCGGCTCTTTCGGCCACCAGCGCCTCGTCCAAGGCGTGCAGGAGGTCATCCGCCGTCTGGTAGCGATAGTTGGGGTCTTTTTCCAGGCATTTTTGCAGCACCAGCCAGGTGGTGTAGGTGATGTCGGGTCGGATTTCGGTGATGGGCCGTGGTGGGGTGTTCAGGTGTTGGTTGAGAACGGCCCAGGGGGTGTCGCCATCAAACAAACGGCGACCAGAAAAGAGTTCATAGAAGATGACACCCAACGAGTAGATGTCGGAACGGCCGTCCACGTGGCTGGATGTAGCCTGCTCTGGGGACATATAGGTGGGTGTGCCTACCAGGGCATGGGTGCGCGTCAGCCCTGGTTTGTCCTGTACCTGGGCAATGCCCAGGTCGGTGAGAACCGGCGTGCCGTCTTCGCGCAGTAAAATGTTACTGGGTTTGATGTCACGGTGGACGACGCCGGCTTTGTGGGCCACGGCCAACGCCTCGGCAATCTGGTGTACAATGCCAATGGCCGTGGCGGTATCCAGCAGTTTGCCGGTTTTGGCGAGTTCCACCAGCCTGTCCTGCAACGTGCCGCCAGGGATGTACTCCATGGCGATGTAATAATGACCGTCATCGGTGACATCGGTGGTATAAATTTGCACGATGTGATGGTGACGCAGGCGGGCCACCGTTTTGGCTTCGCGTTGGAAGCGTTTCACAAAATCGGGGTCGCTGCCGAGGGTGGGGAAGAGGAGTTTGATGGCCGACGGCCGTTCTAACCACTCATCATATGCCAGAAAAACATCGGCCATGCCACCCCGTTGAATATGTTTTTGAATGACGTAATGTCCGATCTGTTTACCTATCCAGCTTTCTGGGTCAATCATCAACTTTTCTCCGCCAACACCCATCGTCTTGAGGAGGCAACCAACCGGGTCTGACGAGGGGCATTATAGTCCATTTCATCCTGGCTGGCACGGGAAGAGTGTGTTAAAGTGTTCGGGTTTCACGTGTCAACTGTCTGGTGTAGCATGGACACCTAAATAGTAAAGGACTATGGTTACGATTTTTCTGTTTTTCAATTTTGCGTTGATGTTGGTGATACCGGTCGGTTTGGGCTGGTTTATTGCCAATCGCCTGCGGATGAGTTGGCGATTTTTTGTAGTAGGGATGGGCGGATTTGTGTTGTCACAGGTGTTACATATCCCTTTCAACTGGCTGGTGCTGCAACAATGGGCGCTGCTGCCAGGGGACACGGCCGTAACCCGTAACCTGCTCCTCCTTGCTCTCTTTCTGGGGCTGTCCGCCGGTGTTTTTGAAGAAGTGACGCGCTGGGCCATTTATCGCGTTGGCATTAAAGACGCCCGCACCTGGGGCAAGGGTCTCATGTATGGCGCCGGTTGGGGCGGCGTGGAAGCGATGTTGTTGGGAGCCATTGGCCTGCTCAACTTTGTCATTTTGTTGGGGATGCAACAGGGTTACTTTTGGGGGCTGATACCTGACGGGCAGGAGGAGTTGGTCTGGCAGCAAATTGATGCCATGTTTGGCCTGCCCTGGTATATGACCCTTTTAGGCGCTTTGGAGCGGATGTTTGCCATTTGTCTGCATCTGGCGCTGTCCGTGATGGTGCTGCAACTCTTTTTGCGGCGGAACTGGCTATGGTTAATGGCGGCGATTTTGTGGCACGCGGCGGTGAATGCTACGGCCGTGTTCATCGTTCAGTACACCACACCTTTGCTTGGTTCAAATCAGGCTGGTTTGCTCACCGAAGCCATCATTGGCATTTATGCCCTGCTCAGCCTGGTTATTCTCTTCAAACTGCGAACGCCGGAACCAGAACCAGTCGTAATTGAATCTTTGCCGCCACCGCCGCCTGTACAACCACTGGACGGCGCGGTATCCGCAGAGACGCTGGAAAAAAGTAAGTATTCGTAGCGGCCTATTCTTTATCGTCCTTTTTAGGGGGTGGTGGGGGCGGTGAATTGCTTGGTTTAATCGCCTTCAAAATGTCATACCAGAAAGAAGACCCCTGGGAGACGGCTAACCAGGTAAACATCAGCCCCAGGATCATGGTGGCCCAACCTGACGTGGTTGTCGGCAGCGGCGCTCGCCACCAGGGTAGTGGTAGTTGCAGCCCTTCCAGACTTTGGATAATGTCAGAAATAAGCTGCACTTGAATTTGAATCTGTTCTATACTCGCCTCGCTCCCCTCCGGGGGGGTGGTCACTTCTGGCGGAAATTGATTCAGAATTCCTTCAACCGCAGTCATATCCACCGGTTGAATTATAAACGCGCGGGCAATAGCAATGGTGTCGCCTCCCACCGTCAGCGTGACAATGAACGAGATGAAAATGACCCAACGTCGTACCTGTCGCCCAAACAGGTCGCCCACATTTTTCATGGCGTCGTCATACCAGGCTTCAATACGGGCGCGTGCCTGGTTAATATCGTTCACACCAAAATCCATTGCATTTGCCAATGCTTTGCGGGCTTTGCTGCCCTCGGGCAATTGTTGGATGCCCGCCCGAATACGCGCCAACTGGCTTTCAGGCGACCCCAACAGTAAATCCAATGTGCCGAGCAAGGCGACGCGCAAACTACGCGCGGCGTCTTCATCCGGCAAAGAATGGATCACGTCGCGTAGTTGGGTAAGCAATTCTTCGTCATTGTCATACTTCAGTAGTGTTTCAATTTTCTGCCGGGTGACCTTATCCAGGGTAAATGTGTCCAGAATGCGGTCCAGGGCCAGGTGGACGGCCGTTATCAGATATTGGTTGTCCTGTGGCTGTAGCAGTTCCAAGATGGCCAGGGAAAAGGTGCTTTTAGGGATTTCACACACATCCCTTTCTTTGGTAAACAGCCGCTTACCCAACGGTTTTAACGTTTGCACCAGCCCCAGGTTCATAAATTCCTGGCTTTTTTCTTCCATCAGGTCAATCAAAACTTGGGACAGCGCCCTGGCGCGCAGGTCAAAGGATATTTTGATGATCTGTGTGGTGGCGTTCACAATCAGACCCAGCGCATAATAAATGAGAATAAGGCCAAGGCCAACACTGATGACGGTTGATAGGGACATAGGGAACCTCCTATGGAATTATGAATTATGAATTGTGAATTATGAAGGATGATTTTTATCCTTGTGGTGCGCTCTGCGCATGGGGAACTCCTGGATAGTGGCTGGCGGCTGGTACAAGCAACCACCACAATTTTCAACAGTGTAGCAGACAGGCCATACGCCGACAAACAATTGTTGTTACCCGTGCTGTTCCTGTGTACAATCCGTTGGCAGTACCGTAAAACGTGAGGCGTAACCCGTAACCCGTAAGCCGATTACGGATTTCTAAACAAGGGGCGGTGGCGAAATGGCAGACGCGACGGACTTAAAATCCGTTGGAGGCGACTCCGTGTGGGTTCGAGTCCCACCCGCCCTATTGGAAAATGGCCCGCATGGGCCATTTTTTGTTGACATGGTGACAAGGTGAAGGGGTGAAGGGGTGACAATGCTCTTGCGCCTCCTCTTTATTCTTAAGCTCCTTTTCCTCTTTGCGCGTTTGTGTTGAAAAATGGAACCACACGAGCTTGAAAAGCAGATAGCGACACAATGCCGAATGAGTCTGCCACCGGAAGCACGGCTGGTGGTGGGCGTTTCCGGTGGGCCGGATTCGTTGGCGCTGTTGCATGTGCTGGCGCGGGTGGTGGGGCCGGAGCGGTTGGTGGCGGCGCATTTGCATCATGGGCTGCGCCCGGAGGCGGATGGCGAACTGCTCTTTGTGGTTAAAACGGCCGTGTCCTGGCAAATCCCCATCGTGGTAGACAAAGTAGATGTACCGGCGCTGGCACAGGCTAACGGCTGGTCAACGGAAGAGGCCGCCCGCCATGCCCGCTACCGCTTTCTGGCGGAAACGGCCGTGCAAGAAGCCACCACCTTTGTCGCCGTTGCCCATCATGCCGATGACCAGGCGGAAACGGTGCTGCTGCACCTGATTCGGGGCAGTGGACTGGCCGGACTGCGCGGCATGTTGCCTGTTTCGCCATTGCCGGGTGCGCCAGAATTGACGTTGTTACGGCCGTTGCTCGCCGTGCCCCGTCGGGACATTGAAGCGTACTGTGCCGCTCACCAGCTTCAGCCTGTGTATGACCAGAGCAATGCCGACACCACTTATTTGCGCAACCGCATTCGCCATGAACTGCTGCCGCTGCTGGCGCAGTACAATCCACAAATCAGCCACCATTTGCAGCAGTTGGCGGCCATCTCGGCCGCCGATTATGCTTTGCTGGAGGAGTGGTTCCAACCGTTCTGGCAGTCGGTGTATGTGGAGCAGGGGGATGGTTGGGTGGCGTTGGCGCGGACGCGCTGGCTTGAACTGCCGCTCAGCCACCGCCGGTTGGGGCTGCGGTGGGCGATGTTGGCGTTACGGCCGTCACAAACCGACATCTCTTTTCAGGTGGTAGAACTGGCGCGGGAACTGGTGGAGAAAGGCGTTACCGGTTCGCAGATGGATTTGCCCGGTAGGTTGACGCTGCGGCTGGAGTATGAACGCATCTTGTTTGCCGCAGCAGAAACGGCCAATTCGACGGCGTTCAGTGCAGGTATACCACCCGCCTTTGGCCCGCAATTGCCCCATACCCACCCCGTGCAGTTGACCATTCCCGGCCAGATGGCATTGGGCGGCGGCTGGTGGTTGTATGTGCAGGAATATGAGGGAGATAGAGATGTTATTCCCGTAAATACAGACCCCTGGGTGGCGCTTGTGGATGTGGGCGACCGGGACACGCTGACGGTGCGCCCCCGGCTGTCCGGTGAACGTTTCCAACCATTGGGAATGCAAGGCCGTCACGCCATCGTGAAAGAGGTGATGATCAACCGCAAGGTAGCACAGGGATTACGGCCGTTGTGGCCCATCGTGGCCCATGAGGAACATCTAGTGTGGCTGGTGGGGCATCAGGTGGACGAACGGGTCAGGGTTACGGCCGTGTCCCCCCGCATCATCCGTCTCACCTGCCGCCGGGTTAGGGTAGTGTAGTACCAGGCAAGGGGCAAAACCGTTTTTGTTGACCAGATCGGTACAGCCCCTTGCCCGGCACTTCGCAGAACGGGTATTCGCTTATTCGTTTTCCATCCGTTGCCGGGCGGCTGCCAGCAGCACCACTGACCGAGGCTGGGCCGGGTAGCTGTCGCCGGGCACGCCGGGCGCGTTGGCCAGGCGGCAGAAATCATGGGGTGGGGGGCAGGCGGTGTCAATGATGCGCCGCCAGAGGGTCGTGCCCGCACCATTGACCGGCGGCAGGGCAAACGCCAGCGGCTGCCAATAAGCATTTAGGATTACATGAAATACCGAACGGTTGCCCCAGACGGTGAACGCCAGGGTACGGGAATCATGCCCCCAATCCGGTTCGTGTAGGCGGATACCGTGATACTCAATGCGGGATTGGTGCAGCAGGTCTACCAGGCTGATCTGACGGGGTTGGGCGTAAATGCTCAGGCTTTGACGCAGGGCGATCAATTGCTGTACAAAGTGAAAAATCTCGCCATTTTTTTCTAGCAGTGACCAGTTAAACCAACTGATTTCGTTGTCCTGGCAGTAGGCGTTGTTGTTGCCGTGCTGGGTGTGGCGTACCTCGTCGCCCATCAGCAGCATGGGCACACCCAGAGAGAGCAGGTTGAGGGTGAAGAAATTTTTGATTTGGCGAATGCGCCGTGCCTCGATGACCGGATCATCTGTTGGCCCTTCGATGCCACAGTTCCAACTGAGGTTGTAGTTGTGGCCATCGTTGTTGTTTTCGCCATTGGCGTGGTTGTGTTTATCGTTGTAGGAAACGAGATCGTTAAGGGTGAAGCCATCGTGGCAGGTGATGAAGTTGATGCTTTGTTCTGGCTCTTGCCCTTCGTGGCCGTAGATGTCTGGGCTGGCCAGGAAGCGGGAAGCGACTTTACCTACCATGCCGGGGTCGCCTTTAACAAAAGCGCGTACATCATCCCGGAAACGGCCGTTCCACTCTTTCCACTTGTCCCCCAAAAATGACCCTACCTGGTACAATCCACCGGCGTCCCACGCTTCGGCAATGAGTTTGGTGCCGGCCAGACTGGGGTCCGTTTCAATGTCCCACAGGATGGGCGGATTGGCCAGAGGATGCCCTTCGCCGTCCCGCGAGAGGATGGAGGCCAGATCAAAACGGAAGCCGTCTACATGCATCTCTTCTACCCAATAGTGCAGGCTGTCCAGGATGAGGCGGCGCACCATGGAATGATTAGCGTTGAGGGTATTGCCGGTGCCGCTGTAGTTGGCGTAGCGGCTTTTGTCTTTGTTCAGGATGTAATAGAGGCGGTTGCCGATGCCTTTGAAGCAGTAGGTGGGGCCGGTGTAGTCGCCTTCGGCCGTGTGGTTATACACCACATCCAGAATGACCTCGATGTCGGCGCGGTGCAGCGCCTTGACCATGTCGCGGAATTCATCCAGCACACCCAACGGCTCTTTGTTATGGCTGTAACCGGCGTGGGGGGCGAAGAAGGAGATGGGGCTGTAGCCCCAATAGTTGACACGGCCGTCGGGTGCATCCTCTTCGTCAAAATGAAAGACGGGCAGTAGTTCTACGGCCGTGACTCCCAAACTTTTCAGGTAAGGAATCTTTGCCACCAGTCCGGCATACGTGCCCCGCTTGTCGGCGGCGATGCCGGAATTGGGGTGGCGGGTGAAACCGCCCACGTGCATTTCGTAAATGATGGTCTGGCTGAAGGGGCGGCGTAATGGTTCGTCCCCCTCCCAGTCATACGAATGTGGGTTGACGACGACGCTTTTGAGGGCAACGGCCGTGTTATCCCCTGGTTGTTTAGCGGCTTCACGGCTGAAGTGGCGGGGAATGGCCAGGGCACGGCCGTAGGGGTCGAGCAGCGTCTTTTCCGGATCAAACCGGTGGCCCTGTTCCGGCGCAAATGGGCCGTGTACCCGATAGGCATAGACCTGTCCCGCGCCAATGCCGGGCACAAACACATGCCAGTAATGAAAGGTACGGTTGAGAAAGGGGTCGAGCGGGATGGTGTGGTGTGGGTGAGCATCGTTGGCGTCGGCAAACAGGAGGAGTTCAACGGCCGTGCCCGCCCGTGAATATAAACAAAAATTGACGCCACCGCTTTGCACGGTAGCGCCAATGGGAAAACTATGACCGGGGCCGGTAATTAAAGACATGCCCCTATTGTAGAGGTTTCAAAGTGCCGGGCACAGGGCAAAACCATTTTTGGCATAATCTTCACGCCCTGCGCCGGCACTGCGCAAAAGTAGGAGGCAATTGTCAAATTTGCGGCCCGGCGGCGCTGACGGCCGTAGACGATTGATCGACGAACTGCTGGAAATTCTCCACAAACATTGCCGCCAGTTTGTGTGCCTGGGCATCGTAGGCGTCGGGGTCGGCCCAGGTCTGGCGTGGCTGCAAGACCTCGGTGGGTACACCGGGGCAGGTGGTGGGGATTTGCAGGCCAAAGATGGGGTCGGTGACATAGGGGACGTTAGCGAGACGGCCGTCCAGAGCCGCATTCACCGTCGCCCGCGTATGCGCCAGTTTCATGCGATGGCCTGCGCCATAGGCCCCGCCCGTCCAGCCGGTGTTCACCAGCCAACACTGCACGTTGTGTTCGGCAATCTTTTTGCCCAGGAGTTCGGCGTAAACGCTGGGATGCTGGGCCATAAACGGCGCGCCAAAACAGGCGCTAAACGTCGCCTGCGGTTCCGTCACACCCCGTTCCGTGCCCGCCACTTTCGCCGTGTAACCGGAGATGAAATGGTACATGGCCTGTTCCGGCGTCAGTTTGGCAATCGGCGGCAATACACCAAAGGCATCGGCCGTGAGGAAGATGATATTTTTAGGATGCCCGCCGCGCCCCGTGCGGGAAGCATTGGGGATGTGGGAAATGGGGTAAGCCGCCCGTGTATTTTCTGTGAGCGAAGAATCATCCAAATCCAGCCGCCGCGAGTTCACATCAATGCCCACGTTTTCCAGGATGGTGCCATAACGGCGGGTGGTTTCGTAAATTTCTGGTTCGCCCTCCGGGTCCAGCCGGATCACTTTGGCGTAGCAGCCACCTTCAAAGTTGAAGACGCCGTTGTCACTCCAGCCATGTTCATCGTCGCCAATGAGCGTGCGGGTGGCATCGGCCGAAAGGGTTGTTTTGCCGGTGCCGCTGAGGCCAAAGAAGATGGCGGTGTCGCCATTGGGGCCGATGTTGGCGGAGCAGTGCATGGGCATCACATCTTTGAACGGTAGGAAGTAATTCATGGCGGTGAAGGCTGACTTTTTGATCTCCCCGGCATACTCCGTGCCGCCGATGAGAACCATTTTCTTGTCAAAATCAACCAGAATGAACACATCGGAACGGGTTTGGTCATAGTCAGGGAAGGCATGGAAGCCGGGGCAGTCAATAATGACAAATTCTGGCTCGAAGGTAGCCAGTTCTTCTGGGGTGGCCTGGATGAACATGTTGTGGGCAAACAGACTGTGCCAGGCATATTGGGTGATGACCCGCACAGGCATCCGGTGGTCAGGGTCGGCGCCACACCAGCAGTCTTGCACGAAGACATCTTTGCTTTGCAGGTAAGAGGCCATGCGGCGGTGTAGTTCTTCAAAGCGGTCGGCCGCAAACGGCCGGTTCACTTTGCCCCACCAGATTTTGTCCTGGCTGTTTGGCTCTTGCACAATAAATTTGTCGTTGGGCGAGCGACCGGTAAATTGGCCGGTGCGCACCACCAATGGCCCCAGATGGGCGATGATGCTTTCGTGGCGCTTGAGCGACTCTTCGTAGAGAGAAGGGGTGGGCAGATTCCAGTAAATGGTTTTCAGGTTGTTCAGGCCATGCGTTTCCAGCCCAATGGGACTGCGCGAAATGGGACTAAATTCAGACATTCGATTTGCTCCTTGTAAAAACAGGTTTATCAGATATGGACTTGCGGCGAAATGGGGACGTGGGTAATGGTAAGTGTGGGATGGGATGTGATTTTAAGATGTATTGTGATAATGATGCCTGATTTTTCGCCGCCGGGGATGGGGGAAACGTCACTAAATTTGCAGGACATTTATCACTGTTGGGATGAGGGGGGTACGGCCGTACCTGTTTACCCCAACAGGCGTGTAGGTTTATGGATAAACAGGTAGTAGATGGCCAGTAAGCCGCTGAAGATGATGACGGCCGTGTAAATCGTCAGCCCCAGCCGGTGTTCGGCCGGTACGGTGGGCAGGCGGGTGAGAAAAGGCACAATGAGAACCACGTCATACGCCAGAAAGCCGACCAACTGCCCGGCCGCATTAGGCCAGTAAGGCTTCCATAGACCATACGCAAAGTAAAGCGCCGCCCCAAAAAACATCCAGCCAATCACCACCGAGAGTTCCGGCGTAATCGTCCACGGGATGGCGTTTGGTATTTGTAGGATCAGCCGGGTGCTGACGATGGCCAGGGCAATAATGAAAATGACGAACGACCACCAGACCGGCCGGGGCGTGGGCCAGGTGGTATCCAACGGAAAACGTTGGCTCCACCAAAAGAGCCAGAGGCCGAACAAAGCGCCCAGCACACAAATAACGCCGTAAGCTGTCAACTGGGCGTTATCGTTGCTGGCGCCCAGGCGAAACGAGAAGATAGCCACCGGTGCCAGAATACCCAAATAATCGAGACCAATTCCGGCCAGTGCGCCATAATTACCTGACGCCACCGCCCAAAACGTCGAGGCAGCGGCGGCAGCAAAGATGGAGGAAATGAAAATGTACGTCAGTGGTGTTGTGCCCTCAAATGGCCACAAATTGGTGACAAACGGCCACTGCCAGAAAAAGGCAATAGCAAAAAATAACTGTACAGCACAGATGAAATAAAAGAAAAAACGCCCGGTTTGCATTGCCTAAATCTCCTTTGGGGCCGGCGATTGATGCAGGTCGCAAGGCTATCATTCACCAGCATTGGGTCACAATGATAACCTAAGTGATGAAAAAGAATAGGATGACAATGATAGGCGGAACTGCTTACGGGTTTCCTGGGAGAAGCTGGTTTTCTGACCAGGTTTACGGCGTTGGCTTCAGGATGAGGGGCAGGTAGTGATGGTAGTCGAGGATGCCAATGATGAAGTTGCCGTTGCTGTCGTCGTACTGGGTGGGGCTAAGCGTATTGCTGACGCGGATGCGGTAAAGGGTGGTGCTGGCGCTGAGGGGAATTGTCCAGGTGATCAAGTCATGCCCCGTCATCGTGAGAGTTTGGGAAATCTGCTCGTTGTGCAGCAAATCCACCTGCATGGCCGGGGTCAACACTGTTTGCCAGGTAACGCTTAATACATCGCCGGGTGTAAACTGTTCCCCGCCATTGGGGATGGTGACGGTGATGGTTTCCGGTGTGGGTAGTGGTGTGGGAATGGGCGCAGGCGTGGGTGGGGGCGGCGTGCCCACCAGGAAGGTGTGTGTGTAGGTCTGGTTGTTTAGGAGCACGGCAAATTGCCAGTATCCTTGGGGGACATTGCCTGACAGATCGAATGACCACCACCACCAGGAGGCGGCGTAGTGAGGATCGGGAATGTTATGCTGCCAACTTTGGTAAACGGCCCCATTGGGCTGGTAGATGGTGTACTGGCTGGGTTGGCTGTCTAATTGGTCGCGGTAATAGGTGGTGAAGTAGACGGTATCGCCGGGGTTGAAGCTGTCAGCTTCGTGACTTTGTTCGGCTGTGGCGCATTCGGTGATAACAGGGGCGGCGTAACCTGTGGTGATTTTGTTCACGGCCGTGTCATAATATTCCGGTTGGGTACTCCACAGCGAATTAGCGTTCATCTCATTACAAACCCCCGCAAATGGGTCTAGCGTTGGCCCGTTTAGCCCATGAACCTCAAAATGCAAATGAGGGCCGGTGGAACTGCCAGAACTGCCCATCACCCCCAGGTATTCGCCGGTATCCACCCATTGCCCCACCTGTTTGGGAGTCAGGGAGTCTCTTTTCATATGTCCATACCAGGAAATGCTGCCATCGGCGTGTTGAATGTAAATAGCGTTCCAGGGCAGCCCGGTGAAGGAGCAATTACGGTCATAATTGCCGTCTTCGCGCAACACAATGACACCCGGTGCGGCCGCCACGACGGTGATCTCATCGTTATCCATGCGGCTCCAGGGGAACGGCCAGGAGAAGATGTCGGTGCCAGGATGGTTGTAGCCGCTGTGGGTGTCATAGGTACGCTGACCGCAGGCGTAGTCACGCCGCTGGTAGGGGTAGTTGGGGTTGTGGTCTACAAAATTCGCAATGCCATGATAACCAAAATCATCCAGATGGGGCGCTGCCTGCACCGGCCATTCAAAGGGGACGCTCTGCGGCGTATACTCAAGCGGCAACACGCCTTCACTCTGTAACTGATTGACGCTGGTACTCAATTGGTTCTCAATTTGCTGCCGCTGGTCGTCGGACATATGGTCGTCGGGGAAAAAGTATTCACCCCCGCCGCTGCCCTGAGGCTGGCGATGGGAAAATTGGTACACGGCCGTGTCCCCCTCATTTGGCGACGGGCTAAACTCTCTGTTTGGCCGTGCCGCCCAAAAATTCAGCCCGGCAATGGCCGCTGAAACAAACATGAGATTAAAAACAACCAGACAAATGATAAGGATAATGGCTCTGCGATTAATGGCTCTGCGATTTACGGCTCTACGATTAACGGCTCTGCGATTCATGTGTTTCCTTGTATCGTGTGCATAGATATGTGGGCAAAGCTTACCGACGTTACCTGGAAGCGGCTATCAAAAAGCGGTGAAAATCTGGGCGATTATGTTATAGTCGCCTTATGATGGAACCTCTCAACGGCAAAATTGTCCTGAAAGCGGGGCGGGAGAAACCGGTGCGGCAGCGCCATCCCTGGGTCTTTTCTGGGGCGATAAACCGGGTGGAAGGGCAGCCCAAACCGGGTGATCTGGTGTTGGTGGCCGATAGTCACGGCCGTGCCCTGGCCACCGCTTACTACAACCCCCATTCCCAAATTCGCGCCCGTATCCTCAGTTGGGACGTGACCGAAACGATTGACGCCGCCTTCTGGCAGCGCCGCCTGGCATGGGCCATCGCGGCGCGGCAGTTGTTGGCGTTGGAACCACACACCATCGCCTATCGCCTGGTCAATGCCGAGGCGGATGGGCTGCCAGGGTTGGTAGTGGATCGGTACGGCCGTAGCCTGGTGCTGCAGTGCCTGACCTTCGGTATTGACCGGCGTAAAACGCTGCTGGCCGAACTGCTGGCCGATCTGGCGCAGCCGGATGGCATCATCGAACGCTCCGACGTAGACGTGCGCCGCAAAGAAGGGCTGCCCCTGGCGACCGGCCTGTTGTGGGGCGTTAACCCGCCGGACACAGTGGAGATTTTAGAAAATGGTCTGCGCTTTCAGGTGCAGTTGGTAGCCGGGCACAAGACGGGCTTTTATCTGGATCAGCGGGAGAACCGCGCCGCTGTCTGCCAGCCGTATCTGGTCGCCGGGAAAACGGTGCTGAACGTTTTTGCTTATACCGGTGGTTTTGGCGTTTATGCGGCGGCGGCGGGGGCGGCAGCCATCACGCACATTGACAGTTCCGTGGGAGCGTTAGAGCAGGCGGAGGCAAATGTGGCGCTGAATGGATGGACACGGCCGTCAGACGAATACATTGCCGGTGATGCCTTTGAGGTGCTGCGTTACTACCGCGACGCCGGGCAAACCTTTGACGTGGTCATCCTCGATCCGCCAAAGTTTGCGCATAGCCAGCAGGATGTGGAACGCGCCTGTCGTGGGTATAAGGATTTGAACTGGCTGGCGCTGCGGCTGCTGAATCCGGGTGGCGTGTTAGCTACCTTTTCCTGTTCCGGGTTAGTCTCGGCTGATTTGTTTCAAAAGGTGCTATTTGGCGCGGCCGTAGACGCCGGGCGAGATGTCCAAATTATACGGTTCTTGCATCAGGGAGCGGATCATCCGGTGCTACTTTCCTTTCCTGAGTCGGCTTATCTGAAAGGGTTTTTGTGTTATGTGGGGGATGTAGCCGCAGACAAATAGAGTCGTGCCAATGCCAATGGGCTCAGGCAGAATGTTAAATAATTTATGCTTATTGTTTTCTCCGGTAACATGACCGGCGCAATTACTTTATCGCGGTGTGTGGCGAATGGTTGATAGGAAACGGCCGTTTTTTGCGCTTTAATACCGGCAATTCAGTAGTGGTAAAACCCACAGGAGAGAAAACGATGAAAAGCAAAAAGCAAACCCGAGATAATTCCTTCGAGCATGTAGTAAAAGCAAGCGGGTCTCCCCAAATTTTCTATGATGGCAAACCGTTGCCAGAGTGGCTGCAACTCCCCGTCACGGACATGGAACAACACGAAAAAACCGAAACGATTCCCGATTGGGTACTGCAACCTGTATCCTTCTGACCGGTATAAAGCCGTCTCCCTATGAGGCGGCTTTTTTGTATAAATCGAACAGTTAACGGGGCAACGGCCGTACTCGGTAAATCTCCATCACCCCTTTGCCTTTCACCTCAATCATACGGGATGACTCCCCATCTACCAGCCCAATCACCTTATCCCAGGCGGCCTGGCTCAAATTGACGCTGTTGGCGGTGCCGTGGCTTTCAATGCGCTGCGCTGTGTTCACCGTGTCCCCCCAGACATCAAACAAATACTGCCGTCGCCCCAAAATTGCGCCCAGCACCGGCCCCACATGAATGCCCACCCGCACTTGCCAGGGGTCGGGCAACTGCCGCGCCAGTTCCACCATCTCCCAGCCACATTGCACCGAACGCAGCACCGGATTCTCCAGCCGGTCAAACAGGCCGGCGACGGCCATAAAAGCATCCCCATCCGTCTTAATTTTTTGCAGGCCATGTTTCAGGGCGGCGTTTTCGTAAACGCCGATCATCTCCTGTAAATTGCGCACCACGTCTACCAGCGGGTGGGTGTCGCAGTAGGGGGTGAACCCCACCACATCGGTAAATAACACGGCCACATTTTCAAAGAGACGCGGCCGTACCCGGTTGGTGCGTTTCAGTTCGTCAATGATCGCTTCGGGCAGGATGACTCGCAGCAGTTCGTCGGCGCGTGCCTTTTCGCGCTCAATTTGCTGGATGTACATCTTTTCCCGGTCATGCCACTCTTTCTTTTCCAGGCTGGCGTTCAGCCGGGCGCGCAGCAGCACCGGATCAAACGGTTTGGGCAGGAAATCTTCCGCGCCCATCTCGATCCCCCTGACTACACTGGGCAAATCGTTGGCTGCGCTGATGACAATGACGGGAATGTCGCGGGTGTACGGGTCAGACTTCAAATGCCCCAACACTTCAAAGCCGTCCATGATGGGCATCATAATGTCCAGCAAAATCACGTCAGGGGATTCGGACATCACCTTGATAAGCGCTTCCTGGCCGTTGGTTGCCGAAACCGTCTCGAAGTGCAGGTCTTCCAGTTCTTGTTCCAGGTAATCTACGTTGAACGGTTCGTCGTCAACGATGAGGATTTTGGGGCGTTGTTCCATGTAGCAGTGATCCGTAAACCGTCATCCGTAATCGGTAATCCGTGAAAGAACGGATTACGGGTCACGGATTACGAGTAACAGGTATTGTCAGGGTAAATGCCGAGCCGACGCCGGGTGTGCTCACGGCCGTGATACGGCCGTCGAGCAAACGAGCCAGGCTGCGGCTGAGCGCCAGACCCAGCCCCACGCCGTCGTACTGCTGGCGAATAGCCGGGCTGGCCTGTTCAAACTCTTCAAAAATGCGGGGCAGGGCGTCGGCGGGAATGCCAATGCCCGTATCCTGAATGGTAATGGCGAGCGTATCACCCTCTGGAACAGCTTGAATGGTGATACGGCCGTTTTCTGTAAACTTTGCCGCATTGCCCAACAAGTTTATCAGAATTTGCCGGATTTTGTCCTGGTCGGAATAAATGACCGGCAGGTCGGCGGGTATCTCCCTGAGAATGGTGACGCCGGGTTTGAGGCTGGGCTGCACGGCCGTGACACACAAATCCACCACCGTCGCCAGATTAAACTGGGCGGCCTGCACCTCCATCCGCCCCGCCTCAATTTTGGCAATGTCCAAAATGGTATTGATGATGCTCAACAGCTGCTCGGCGCTGACCAGCACCCGATCCAGGTTGTGCTGTTGGCGGTCGGGCAGGGCGTCACTGCTGCGGCGGCGCACGATGCGCGTAAAGCCGATGATGGCGTTCAGCGGCGTGCGCAGTTCGTGGCTCATGTTGGCCAGGAAAGCGCTTTTGGCTTCGTTGGCCTGGTTGGCGATGGCGCGGGCGTTTTCGGCATCGTGTGTGGCCTGCGCCAGTTCGGCCGTGCGCTGCGCCACTTTCTCTTCCAGAGCACTGTTGTACTTTTCCAGACGGCCGACCAACTGCGCATTTTCCAGCGAAATGGCCGTTTGTGAGGCCAGCATGTTCAGCACGGCCAGGTGGTTGGCCGTAAATGCACCGCTGGCGACATTATTTTCCAGGTAAAGCAGTCCGGCCAGATTGCCCTGTTGTAACAACGGCAGGCACAACACCGATTGTGGGCGGCGGCTGCGAATGACCGGGTCTTGGGCAAACTGGCTCTGCGTGGCGTTTTCCAGCAGCACGGCCGTATGCGACCGCGCCACATATTGAATCAACGACAGTGGCAAGGGGACCTCACCTTCACCGCCCCAGGCGGCGGGCCGCCAGCCAGCTTCTAGCGCATGGCCGTTTTCCGGAGGCAGCAGCAGGCAGCCCGTTTGCGCCCCGGCGTTTTCCATGACAATGGTCATCAGCCGTTCCGTCAGGCGCGGCAGCACAATTTCGCTGGCGATGGTTTGGGACGCTTTGATCACACTGGTCAGGTCGAGTACGGCCGTGCTGCTCATGGTGGTGGAGGCCATCGTCGCCGTCTTGGTGGTGGCGGTGACGCTGATCGTCTCGGCAGCCCGTTCCGGCGGCGGGGCCAGGTAGGGGAGGCGGTCGGCCATTTCCGCCGTTTTGCTCACCGCCCCCCAGGCGGCGTAAGCGTCATACGCCTGTCGGTGGTAAAAGGCCGCCAGCCCATCGGCTTGCGCGGCGTGGAAGTTGCCCGCCAGTTCCAGCGCCAGCGCCGCCTCGTGGGGATAGTTGTGCGCGGTGGCTTGCTGGATGGCCTGGTCGTACAGTTCGGCGGCGGCCACATGGTCGCCCTGGACGCGGGCCAGTTCGGCGGCTACGAGCGTCTGTTTGTGGGCGATGTTGACCGGGGCGAAGGGGCTGAGTTTGGCCAGCTTTTTCTGATTGGCGGCCACTTTTTTCAGCGCCGCTTTTTGCTCTGCTGGGGTGAACGTGGGGTACAGCGCCAGGCGGATGAGCGAATCATACAAATAAAACAGCGGGATGGAGTTGGAGCCGGGGATGCGCGCCAGCAGTTCACCCGCCTCCTGGCTGTAGGGCAGGCCCAATTCCGGCTGCCCAAACAGGTAACACAACATCGCTTTTTGGATGTCAAAGGCGCAAAGGGCGCTGCGGTCATTGGCGGCGCGGTAGGCGGGCACAGTACCGGCCTCGTCAAAGAACTCCCCTTGCAGCACATAGGGCAGGGGCACGGGTTGGGAAAGGTTCACGGCCGTTTGCACATAAAAATTATGCACGTAATGGATTTTCTCTTTTTTGTAGTAGGCCATCACCTCGCTGTAGCGGATCATTTCCGGGGTTAGCTGCGCCAGATTTTCGCCTACGTGCAGGGCGTGTTTGCTGTAGCCGTAGGCGCAGTAGGTGGCAAATTCGGGGTCGCCCGCCGCCAGCGCCGCCTGGTATGCTTCTTGCAAGGCGGGCAGTGTGTCCCGCAGATGCTCTTTCCAGTGGCGGACAAAGACGTTAAAGACCATGTGCGTGGAGCCGGTCATTTCGGCCGCCTGCAACTGATCCAGCAGCTTAATCGCCATCTGGCAGTAGGCGTAGCCGCCGTCGTAATCGCGCAAGACGCTGGTGAGGATGAGGCCGTAGGTGGCAAAGGCGCGGCAGGCGAAGGGGGTGTTGCCATATTGCACGTACCGCTGCGCCAGGTGCAGCACAATCAGGGCAAACAGTTCGGTGGAGACAAAGTAGGCGGTGACGCCGGCCCGCGCCAGGATGCTGGTGATAGCCAGTTGTTCAGGGTCGGTCATGCGCGGCAGGGTGAGCAGGTCGTCAGGGTTTTTGCCGCGCAACAGCCGTTTGGTTTGCAAGAGGGCGGGCAGCAGGTGGCGGCGGCTGGGATGGCGCGGCAGCTTGAGGCCAAATTGTTGCAAGACGGCAACGGCCGTGTCCAATGCCGCTTCCAACTGGTTCTGGTGGGTCTGCGCCTGGATGATGGTCTCGTAGGTGGGGGTTTTGTCTAGCAGGGTACGGCCGTGCGCGATCACCGCTTCCGCCCATTGGGCCATCTGCGCATACTGCCCACCCAAATTGGCAGCGGCGGCAGCCTGTGTGTGCAGCGCCAGCGCCAGGTCGTAGTTCCGCGTCCAGGCCGCATCGCCCCGTAACAGGCGGATGCCCGTATCCAGATATTCCAGCGCCGGTAAAAAGGCGGCGGACTGCATTGCTTTTTGCCCGGCCGCCAGGTTCAGGGCGGCCAGTTCGTCCTGTTCAGTTTGGGTGGTGAGCAGGGGGTGGGCCAGGTTCAGGTGGTTGAGGATGGTGAAGATGGTGGCATCTCGCTTGTCTGTCCCGGCTGCTTGCAATAAATAGTTGCCAATTTGTTGGTGGGTGGCCTGTTTTTCGCCTTCGTTCAGCAGGGCGTAGGCGGCCTGTTGGATGCGGTCGTGGGCGAATTTGTAGGCGGCATTGGTGGGCACGTCAAAAACGGCCAGCCGGTATTCGTCGTTGAGCGGGGTGATGAGACCGGCAACGATGCTTTCCCAAAGGGCCACGGCCGTGTCCTGTGCCGGTTGGTTATAGGCCAGCGCCAGTGTGGCCAGGTCAAAACGCGCGCCAATGCAGGCCGCCAGTTTGAGCACCGTTTGCCCGGCGGCGGTCAACTGCTGGATGTGCCCAGTGATCAATTCCACCACATTGTCGGTGATGTCGGTGGCCTGGATGCCGGGCAAGTCCCAGCGCCAGCGCCCGGCTTCGTAATCAAAGCTGATCAGATCACTGGCGACCAGCGATTTCAAAAATTCGCCGGTGAAAAAGGGGTTGCCGCCCGTTTTAGCCAGCACCAGTTCCGCCAACAGCCGGGTTTCGCCCGGTGCGGTGTGCAGCGCGTCGGCCACATACTGGTTGATGACGGGCAGCGTGAGCGGCGTCAGGGCGATGTCGTTGATGGGGATACCACTCTGGCGCAGGTTGTTGACCATCTGCCAGACGGGGTGGGTTTGGCCCACTTCGGCGTCGCGGTACGCGCCGATGAGCAGCAGGTGGCGGGTGTGTGGCGCGGTGATGAGCCGCTGTAACAACTGGCGCGACCCGGCGTCCATCCACTGCCAATCATCCAGAAACAGCACCAGCGGATGATCGGCCTGGGCAAAAACACGGATGAAGTTTTGGAAGGCCAGGGTGAAGCGGGTTTCGGCCTCGCTGGGGGGCAGCGGTGGCGGGGTGGGCTGCGGGCCGATGATCCATTCCACCGCCGGGATGACGTCAATGATGACCTGGCCGTTGCCACCCAGAGCGGCTAACAATTGGCTGCGCCAGGCGGCGATGCGCGTTTGGCTTTCGCTGAGAAGCTGGTTAACCAACTCTTGGAAGGCGTGGATGAGGGCGGCGTAGGGGGTGTGGTGTAGCTGGTCAAATTTGCCGCTGATGAAGGCGCCGCGCTGGATGGCGGTGGCTTTGTGCAGTTCGCGCGCCAGGGAGGATTTGCCCACACCGGCCGCGCCGGTGACGAGCAGGAGTTCGACGCGGCCTTGTTGGGGGTCGGCTACGCGGCTGAAGGCGGCGAGCAGGGTTTGTAATTCGGCCTCACGGCCGTACAGCAGTTGTGGTAGCTGAAAGCGGGCGGATACGTCATGTTGCGCCAGGGGGAAGGGGGTGATACGGCCGTCGGCCTGCCACTGCCGCCAACATTCCTGCAAATCCGCTTTCAGGCCGTAGGCGGATTGGTAACGGTCTTCGGCGTTTTTGGCTAAAAGGCGCAGGATGATGTCGCCGAGGGGGGCGGGTACGGCCGTGTTCAGCGTGTGCGGCGGCTGCGGCGGGCGGGCGATGTGGGCGTGGACCAGTTCGATGGGGTCTTGGGCGGTAAAGGGGGGCTGCCCGGTGAGCAACTGGTAAAAGGCCGCCCCCAACGAATAATAGTCAGAGCGGTAATCCATGGCCCGGTTCATGCGCCCGGTTTGTTCGGGGGAGATGTAGGCAAGGGTGCCTTCCAGTATGCGCGGGCTGCGGATTTCCGGGTTTTCGCGGCTGAGGGAGGTGGAGAGGCCAAAGTCAATGATTTTGACCACGCCGCTGTCCGGGTTCCAGATGATGTTGGCCGGGTTGATGTCTTTGTGGATCAGGTTTTGCTGGTGGATGGCGTCTAGCTGGTCGGTGATGTGCAGTGCCAGGGGGAGGAAGGTGCCCAGCGGCAGCGGGCCGTTGGCCAGCCTCGCCAGCGATTGCCCACCAAAATCCTCTACGACAATGGCCTGGCTGTTGGGGAAACTTTCCAGAGCGTAGACCTGGATCATGCCGTCGCCGGTTAGCTGGCGGGTGATTTCATACTCGCGCCGGAAGCGGGCCAACCCCTGCGGCGTGGCCTGGGCCGGCTGCAACACTTTCAGGATGACCGGTTGTCCGGTGTCACTCTGGGCGCGGTACACGGCCGTGTGGCTGCTCTCATACAGCTTATCGGTGATGGTGTAGCCGGGTGGAGTCATGGAAGTGATGCGTGATGCGTGATACATGATGCGTGACAAGAGGTTCACGCATCATGTATCACGCATCATGGTAAAAAACCGGTATAGTCAACGTAAACGTCGAGCCTGCGCCCAGGGTGCTGGCGGCGGTGAGGTCGCCGCCGAGCAGGCGGGCCAGACTGCGGCTGATGGGCAGGCCGAGGCCAGTGCCGCCGTATTGCTGGCGGATGGTGCTTTCGGCCTGTTCAAACTCTTCAAATACACGGGGCAGGGCTTGCGGCGAGATACCAATGCCGGTATCGCTGACGGTCAGCGTCAGCGTATCGCCCTGGCCGGTCAGGCGCACGGTGATGGCCCCCTGGTGGGTAAATTTGGCGGCGTTGCTGAGCAGATTGATGATGATCTGTTTGATTTTGGCGGGGTCGGAGTAAACCAGGGGCAGATTGCCGCTGAATTCGGTGTGCAAGGCGACATTTTCTTTGAGTAGCGGCTGCACGGTGGCGATGCAACTGGCGGTGAGGGCGGCGGCGTCAAATTCGGCCGGCTGCACGTCCATGTGGCCGGTTTCGATTTTGGCGATGTCTATGACGGTGTTGATCAGGCTGAGCAGATGGTCGGCGCTGACCAGCACTTTGTCCAGATTGTCTAGTTGTTTGTCCGGCAGGGTGGTTGCGCCGTTTTGTTTGACGATACGGGTGAAGCCGGTGATGGTGTTGAGCGGGGTGCGCAGTTCGCGGCTCATGTTGGAGAGGAAGATGCTTTTGTTTTCGTTGGCGGCTTCGGCGGCGGCGCGGGCGGCCTGGGCGTCCAGGTTGGCCTGGGCCAGGGCGGCGGTGCGCTGTTCCACTTGTTGTTCCAGGGTACGGCCGTAATCCTGCAAATAGGCATACAACCGGGCGTTTTCCAACGAGATGGCCGCCTGCGAAGCCAGCAGGTTCAGCACTTTCAGCCGGTCGGCGGTGAACGCGCCGGGGGCCAGATTGTTTTCCAGGTAGAGGACGCCGGTCAGGTTGTCATGGTGCAGCAGGGGCAGGCACAAGACGGAGCGGGATTGGCGCTGGGCGATGACGGGGTCGGCGGCAAACTGGCTGTCGGCGATGGCGTCATCCAGCACCAGATGGTCGCGGGTGCGGGTGACGTAATTCAGTATAGATGGCGATACGGTTGTATCACCATCTATATCACCGCCAGTGGCAACGATTTGCCAGTCGTCGGCGTCGGGCAGCAGCAGCCAACCGGCTTGCGCCCCGGCGTTTTCGATGAGCAGTTCCATGAGCCGGTTGAGTAGATAGTCCAGGCGGATTTCGCCGGAGAGGGCCTGGGAGGCTTTGACCACGCTGCCCAGGTCGAGTACGGCCGTGCTGCTGACACCGGTAGAGGTGGTGGTGGGGCTGCTGATGGTGGCGGTTTGGGTGGCTGCGACCGCAAAATAGCCGGGGAACCGGCTTTCCAGATGGCGCACTTTGGCTTTAGCGCCCCAGCGGTAGTAGACGCGGTGGGCCTGCTGTAAATGGTACTGTGCCAGGCTGCTCAGGCCGCGCTGTTCGTAGTAGCACCCTGCCAGTTCATAGGCCAGCGCTTCTTCCTGAAGGTAGCCGCTGGTATGAGCGTGGTTGATGGCCTGGGCATAGAGGGGGCGGGCGGCAGGGGGATGGCCGTAGACCCGTTCTCGTTCGGCGGCGACCAGTTCGTATTTGTGGCGGAAATTGACCGGGGCCATGTCGGCCCAGATTGCCAGCTTTTTCAGCCCGGCGTCTACCCGTTTTTTGATCGGCTTTTGTTCGGCGGTGGGGACGGTTGGGTAGAGCGCCAGATGGTTGAGCGCGTCCAGCATGATGATGACGCTGGTCATGTAGGTGGCGGCGATGCTTTCTTGCACGGTTTCAATTTCGGCGAAGATGGGCTGGGCGGCCTGGTAGTGGCCGAAGAGGTAGAGCAGGGTGGCTTTTTGCACCAGGTAAGAGCAGAGGGCGGGCTGGTCACCGGCGTCGCGGTAGGCGGCTTCGCCGGTTGCCTCGTCGAAGTGGGCGCCGGTTAGCTGCCAGGGGGTGTCGGGGGCGGTGTGCAGGTTCACGGCCGTTTGTAGGAACATCGTCAACACATAATGCAGCTTGTACTGGTTGAAGTGGGTCATCGTCGCCGCGAACTGCTCCATCTGCGGAATCACCTGGCTGAGGGGGACGCCAATGTAAAAGGCATGGGTCGTCAGGCTGTAACAGCAGTTCATGGCAAATTCCAGCGCGCCCGTTTCCAGGCCAATCTGGTAGCCGTTGGCCAGCGGTTCCAGCGAGTCGCGCAGGTGGTTTTTCCAATGGTTGAGGTAGTGGTAGAAGAGTTGGGCGGTGCCGGGATAATGCGCCCGGATGTTGAGCCGGTCTACCAGGTCTAGCCCCAGTTCGCCAAAGGCGTAGCCACCTTCGGTGTCGTTAAGATACCCGGCGAGCATGAGACCGTAGGCGGCAAAGGCGCGCGCCCCTTCCGGGTGGTTGCCGTGTTGGGCATAGAGCCGGATGAGGCGCAGCACCACCAGGGCAAAAAGCAGCGGCTCGGTGAAGTAGGCGGGGCCGCCGCATTGGGTCATGATCTCGATGGTGGCGGTCAGTTGGGGGTCGGTGATGACGGGCTGATGGAGCAGGTCGGCCGTGCTTTTGCCGCGCAGAGCCAGGCGGGTTTTGAGCACATCTACTAACAAGTCGCGGCGGGTGGGGTGGCGCGGCAGGTTGATGCCCAATTCCTGTAAGAGTTGCAGCGAAATATCCAGGTCTTCGGCCAGCTTGTTTTGGGCGAGCAGGCTGCTGAGGATGTGGCGGTAGATGGCAACCCGGTCAAGCAGGGTGTGAGCGTGGGGCAGGGCGGCCTGACTCAGGCTTTCCACCAGGGGGTAGTTGGCGCTGAAAGTGGCGGCGGACACGGCCGTGACGTGCAAAGCCAGCGCCAGCTCATACCCCGTTTGCCAGGCGTCCGGCGGCAGCAGTTCCAGGCCAATCTGGGCGTAGTCCAGGGTGGTGGTGAAGGCGGTGGCTTCGTTGGCGGTCTGGGCGGCGGCCAGATTGAGCCGGGCCAGTTCCAGCCGGTTGGCAGGCTGGCTGAGCCGACTGCGCCCCAGATTGAGGTGGTTGACCATTTCAAAAATGGCGCTGCCCCAGGGTTGGTCGGTGGGGTGGGATTGTTTGAGGTGCTGCCCAATTTGCCAGTGGACGCTTTGCCGGTCGGCGGCGGGCAGCAGGTCATAGGCGGCCTGCTGGATGCGGTCGTGGGCAAATTTGTAGGCGGGGTTAAGGTCAATGGGCTGCTCGGCCAGCCGGTAATTGTCGTTGAGGGGGATGAGCAGGCCGTTTTGGATGGCGGGGCGGAGGGTGACGGCCGTGTCTGCCGGTGGTGCGCCATAGACCAGGGCCAGGGTATGCAGGTCAAAACGGTTGCCAATGCAGGCGGCCAGGGTCAGCGTCATTTGTGTTTTGACATCCAGTTTTTGGATGGCGGCGGTCATCAGGGTGACGACGTTGTCGGTGATGGCGGCGGCGCGGATGTGGGCCAGTTCCCATTGCCAACGGCCGTGGGCGTGGTCAAAGGCGATCAGCCCGTCGGCATGCAGCGATTTCATAAATTCGCCCAGGAAGAAGGGGTTGCCGCCAGTTTTGGCGTGGACGAGTTCGGCCAGGGCGTGGATGGCGGCGGGGGGTGTGTGCAGCGTGTCGGCCACGTAAGCGGCCACGTCGGCCAGGGAGAGGGGGGTGAGGCTGATGGTGTGGACGGCCGTGCCCAGGGCGCTTACCTTTTCGATGGTTAACCAGACGGGGTGGTTGGCCGTCATTTCATTATCGCGGTACGCGCCGATGAGCAGCAGATGGGCGGTGGGCAGGCCGCCGCTGCCGCCGGTGAGCAGGCTTTGCAGCAGGTGGCGGGAGGCGCCATCCATCCACTGCCAGTCATCCAAAAACAGCACCAGCGGGTGGCTGGCCTGGGCAAAAACGCGGATGAAGTTTTGGAAGGTGAGGTTGAAGCGGGTTTCGGCTTCGGTGGGGGGCAGGTCGGGCACGGCCCGAAGCCGCTTCGGGTTCGCCGTTTGCGGGCCGATGATCAGTTCCAGGTTGGGCAGCACGTCTACGATGACCTGGCCGTTTGCGCCCAGGGCAGCCAGTAATTTTTCGCGCCAGGTGGTTAACTGGCTCTGGCTCTCGGTGAGTATCTGGTTGAGCAGGTTGTTGAAGGCGGCGATGAGGGGGGCGTAGGGGGCGTTTTGCAGTTGGTCAAATTTCCCGGCGATGAAGTAACCGCGCCGGGCAGTGACGGGGCGGTAGAGTTCTTGCACCAGGGCGGATTTGCCGATGCCGGCGGGGCCGGCGACCAGGGCTAACTGCACTGCGCCCTGCTGCGGATCGGCCATTTGGGTGAAGGCTTGCAGGAGGGTGTGGGTGGGTTCGGCACGGCCGTAGAGCTTTTGCGGCAGTTGAAAACGGGAACCGACGTCGTGCCGTGCCAGGGGGAATAGCGAAATGGTACGGCTGTCTTGCCACTGTCGCCAGCACTCTTCCAGGTCGGCTTTGAGACCATAGGCGGATTGGTAGCGGTCTTCGGCGTTTTTGGCCAGCAGGCGCAGGATGATGTCGGCGAGACGCTGCGGGATTTGGGGGGCGATTTCCTGCGGTGGGCGGGGGGGGCGGGCGATGTGGGCATGGAGGATCTCCAAGGGGTCCACGGCCGTGAACGGCAGTTCCCCGGTGGCAAGCTGGTAAAAGGTGATACCCAGAGAGTAGAGGTCGGAGCGGTAATCCATGGCCCGGTTCATGCGTCCGGTTTGTTCGGGGGAGATGTAGGCCAGGGTGCCTTCCAGCACGTTGGGGCTGCGCAGTTCCGGGTTTTCGCGGGGCAGGGTGGAGGCCAGGCCGAAGTCTATGATTTTGAGTACGGCCGTGTCCCGGTTCCAGACGAGGTTGGCCGGGTTGATGTCTTTATGGATCAGGTTTTGTTGGTGGATGGCGGCGAGGGCGTCGCTGGTCTGGATGGCCAGCGGCAGGAAGGCGGCCATGTCCAGGCGGCCGCTATTGAGCCAGTGGGCCAGCGATTGGCCGCCGAAATCTTCCAGGGCCATGGCCAGCAGCCCGTTTTGCTCTTCCAGGGCCAGGGCGCGGATGACGCCGCTGCCGTTGAGGGCGGTGGTAAGCTGATATTCCTGGCGGAAACGGCCGTGTATCTCTGGCGAATTCTGCCCCGGCTGCAAGACCTTCAGAACAACAGGGCCGGTGTCTTGTACCGATTGGGCGCGGTACACGGCCGTGCGGCTGCTTTCGTATATTTTCTCTTCGAGTTGGTAGCCAGGGAAGGTGGGGAACATACTTGTCTGGGGATTAGAGATTGTTCAATCTCTAGTCCCCTAGAAATTTATCCAACACCGCAAACAGGCTCTCAAAATTCACCGGCTTGGTCAGGTAGTCGTCGCAGCCGGCTTCTTTGGCGCGTTCGTCATCGCCGCTCATGGCGTGGGCAGAGAGTCCAATGACGGGGATGGCTTGCAGGGCAGCGTCGGCCTTGATCTGCCGGGTGGCTTCCCAGCCATCAAGCACCGGCAGGGACATGTCCATCAGCACCAGGTCAGGCCGGGCGGAACGGGTGATTTCCACCCCCGCCGCGCCGTCGGTGGCGATGAGCAGTTCATACTCATCCTCCAAAAGCTGGACGAGTAGTTCGGTATTGAGTTCTACGTCTTCGACAATCAGGATTTTTTTCATCGGCGTCCTTTTGAGGGCAATTATGAATTATGAATTATGAAGAGAGTGGCGTGGCCTCAATGTCACCTTGTCACCCTTTCACCTGCTCACCTCATCACCTAACTCTCGCAGAGCCAGTTGTAGTTCGTGGATGAGGGACTCTTCCTTTAGCCCTTGTTTTTGCATGATCTGGCTGACGCTCTGGCGCAGGTGGTGGGCTTCGTCGCGGGAGAGCGTTTTGGCCGTCAGGATGATGACGGGTATTTTGTGGTGTTCTGGGTGTTGGCGCAACTGTTCAATGACACCAAAACCGTCCATATTGGGCATCATCAGGTCGAGCAGGATGATGTCGGGTGGGTTTTGGTTGATCAGGCGCAGGGCGATGTGGCCGTCGGTAGCGGTGTCTATGTCATACGGCCGTGTCTCCAACATCTGCGCCACCATATCGGCCACCAGGGGATCGTCGTCCACCACCAGCAGGCGCGCCGCGTCGGTACGGCCGTTGGCCACCGGCAGCCGGTTCAGCACTTCCAGCACGGTCTCACTGTCAAACGGTTTCACCAGGTAGTCGGCTGCGCCCAGGCGGTAGCCCAAATCTTTCTTGTCTACGATGGTCAGCATGACCACCGGGATGTGGCGGGTGGTGGGGTCGGTCTTGAGTTCATGGAGCACCTGCCAGCCATCTTTGTAGGGCATCATAATGTCCAGGACAATGGCATACGGCCGTAGCGCCCGCGCCTTGCGCAGCCCATCCTCGCCATTGAGCGCTCCAATCACCTGGTAGCCGGCTTCGGCCAGGTTTTCTTGCAGCAGGTAGATAACGTCCGGGTTGTCATCAATGGCCAGGACGACTGGCTTGGTGGAGGGTGTAGCAACGGCCGTGCCCGGCCACTCCTTGCCCGGCGTCTCGACGCGGCTGGCATAATGCAGCGGCAGCCGCAGGGTAAAGATGGAGCCGGCGCCTTCTTCGCTCTCCACCGCCAGGTCGCCGCCCAACAGCCGCGCCAGATGCAGGCTGATGGGCAGCCCCAGGCCGGTGCCGCCATATTGGCGGGTGGTGCTGCTGTCCGCCTGCTGAAACTCTTCAAAGACCCGGCCGATGGCATCCGCGGCGATGCCAATGCCGGTATCGGCCACGGAAACGATGAGCATATTGTCGGCAGCAAAGGCGCGCACGGTAATGTGGCCTTCATGGGTGAATTTGGCGGCATTGCCGAGCAGGTTGAGCAAAATCTGTTTGACTTTTTCCTGGTCGGTAAAGAGGCGGGGGATGTCTGCGGCGATCTCTTTTTGCAGCAAAACCTGCGTGTTTTTGACCAGGGGGCGGGTTGTTTGCAGGCAGACATCTACGATGGGTGATAGATCAAAGGCGCTGGGCTGCACGTCCATGCGCCCGGCTTCAATTTTGGCGATGTCCAGGATGGTATTGATGAGACCGAGCAAATGCTCGGCGCTGACCAGCACTTTGTCCAGGTTGTCCACCTGTTTTTCCGGCAAATACTGCGCGCCGCGCCGCTGCACCAGCCGGGTGAAGCCGATGATGGCGTTCAGCGGCGTGCGCAGCTCGTGGCTCATGTTGGCCAGGAAGGCGCTTTTGGCTTTATTGGCGGCTTCGGCGGCACTGCGCGCCTGGTGCGCTTCGGCAAAAAGGTGGGCATTTTCTATGGCGATGGCCGCCTGCTGCGCCAGGTTGACCAGGAATTCCAGTTCGGCGGTGGTAAAACGGGCGTCTTCTGGGCTGCGCCAAACGACCATCGCGCCTACGGCTTTGTGCTGGAACATGAGGGGGGCGGCGAGCAATTTTTCGCCAACGGCCGTTTCCTTTGTGCCTTTCAAATGGACGCGCCGGTTATCTTGCAGGGTGTCCTGGACGATCTCGGCGACGCCGGTTTTGACCACATGGCCGACGAAGCCGACGCCAATTTGGGTGGGGAAGGTGAGCACGGCGGAGGAAATTTCGCCGACGGCGGTAATGGGTTGCAGGGTACGGCCGTCGTCCCGCAGCAGATAGACGGCGCTGGTGTGGCCGTGCAGCAGTTTGTGGGCGTGGCTGGCAATGCGCTCCATCACCGTCTGCAAATCTAGCGTGGCCGAAATATCCTGGCTCACTTCCGCCAGGGCGGCCATTTCGTTGGCGTGGCGCTGCGTTTCCAGGTAGAGGCGACCGCTTTCAATGGCATTGGCCACCTGCCGGGCCACGCTGCTGAGGAAATGGAGTTCGGCCTGGGTGAACAGCCCTTCCTTGTGCTGCCGCCACAGCATAATCATGCCCATCACCTTGCCGTGGATCACCAATGGCGCGGCCATGATCCCCTCATCATCCTCTTCCGGGTCAGGGGTGCCTTGAATGTGAATGGCGCGGGGATCACGGATGGGATAGTTCACAATTTCGGCGATGCCGCTTTGGGCAATGCTGCCGGTGATACCTTCGCCCATGCGGATGGGGTTGGCTTTTAGCGCGTCTACGTAATCGCCGCGGGCCACAAAGGTGCGGAATGTTTCGCCATCTGGCTCCAGCAGCATCAAAGAAATATCATGCACGCGCATCAACTCTTGAATACGGCGCACAATTTCTTCCAAAACCGGTTCCAGGTCTTGGGTGGTGGCGATTTCATTGCCAATTTCGGCCAGGGCGGCCATTTCGTCGGCGTGGCGGCGGGTTTCTTCATACAGTTGGGCGTTGTGAATGGCCTGGCCCACGTTGGCGGCGATGGTGGTGAGCAGGCGCAGGTCGTCTACGGTGAAACGCCCTTCTTCGGTGATGCTCTGCACACTGACGACGCCGAGAGCCTGGTTATTGACGGTGATGGGCACACCCAGGTAGGAGCGGGAATGTTTGCCGATGCGCTCGGTTTTGAGTTTTTGGTGCTGCCCGGCCAGGTCTTTGTTGATGAGCAGCGGTTGGCCGGTGGTGATGATGCGCTCGGTGAGTCCTTTGCCAAACGGCCGTGACTCCATCTTCTCGCCATGTTGATAGACAAAATGCACCACATTGGTGCGCTGATCATGCAGGGCCACATAGGCCAGGTCGGCGTTAAACGTGGCCCGCAACTGTTCACCCACCAGATGAATAAGCGCGTCTAACTCTAATTGGGTAGATAACACCTGGCTGATGTTGTTGACGGTGGTGAGTTCGGCCGCCTGGCGGCGGGTTTCTTCCAGCAGGGTTTGGGTTTGGGCAAAGAGGCGGGCGTTTTGGGCCGTGGCCGCCACCTGAAAGACGATGGTTTCCGCCAGGCGCAGTTGCCCCAGGCTGAGGGTGCGCCCTTTTTCCAGAATATCAATGCCCAACGTGCCGATGACCTCTTGCCCGGCAAAAATGGGCAAAACGGCCAGCGTCTCCACCTTTTGCAGGCGCAGGAGATGGTGAATGAGGGCGGTCTCTGGGGCGTGTTGGGCGTCTTCAATGACAATGGAACGGCGGGAGGACATCACTTTTTGGGTCAGGGGATTGTCGAGTACAGGTATCTCCACGCCCAGGGCACTGCGGGCGACGTTTTGGTCATAATGTTCGGCGACGATGACCAGAAGGTCGCGGCTTTCGTTGAGCAAGGCGATGCGTACCTGGCTGACGTTTAACGCTTTCGCCAGTTCCGTTACCACCACCTGCATGACTTCGTGTAAGTCCAGGCTGCCGGCGGCGGTGGAGACCACTTTGTTAATCACCGTCAATTCAGACATGCGCTGCCGGCTTTCGGCCAGCAGGCGGTTGGTTTCTTCAAAGAGGCGGGCGTTTTCAATGGCCACGGCGATGGTCAGGGCGATGGTTTGCAAAAATTCGATGTGGCGTTCGTTAAAGGAACTGTCGTTTTCCACGGCCAGGACGCCGATGATTTTGTTGGCGGCGATGAGGGGCAGCCCTAACCAGGCGGAGAGGTGTTCACCGACGATGACGGTGGTGATCTCTTTGCGAATGGGGTCGTTTTGGGCAGAGACGTATAACATCTGGCGCGTCTGGATGACCCGGCCACTGTAACCCACGCTCAATGGTTGTGGCGGAATGTTGGAAAGGTCTACTTCGTGCCCCAGTTCGTAGCCATAAATCCAGTGGAGCATGGTTCCTTCTTCGTTTAACAGGAAGATGGACATGCCGGTGGCGGGCACGATGGACATGATTTCGCGGCGAGCGCCTTCAAAGACGTGGCGCAGGTCGGGGGCTTCGGCCAGCAGCAGGCCGATGCGGTTGGTGGCGGCCAGTTCGGCTTCCCGTTGGCGGTATTGTTCCTGGAGTTGGACAACGGCCGTGGATAATTCAGCCAGTGACCATTCATGCGTTTCTTCTAAATTCGTAAACGAATCAGTCATAGACAATTCCTGCAAATAAGGTGCGGAGAGAATGAGGGTTCAATTTTTCGTGGTGATTTTGTGTGCGCATTAGTTTGAGTCGGATACCTGTATGATTATAAAGCGAACTACCTTATTTGCATCCTTACCTAAGTCACAAGATTGGGGGGGATAAGGTGAGGGGGGACGGTCGTTGTATAAGGGCATTTCCCTCTTGTGAAGTCGCGGAATGCTTTCTATACTATAAAACGTCAGAGCAGACTACCACCAACAAAAGAGAAGTTCATCATGCACTTTTGCCAGATAAACCCCCAAGTTTCATGTTATACCGCAGGTTTTGCAAGTATGTACGCCGATTGAGGTGTTTATCCCGCAAAACACGCGGGCTAAGACGAATTTCGGGAGTTTATCCCGCATTCGTGCAGTACAATAAGTGTTAGGCGCACGAATTCAGTGCAATGCCGCCTCTTGTTTTTCGATAACATTGAGTTCTGAAAAGCCAAGTCAAGATTGTTCTTTTACATAAATTTCAGACGTCGAGGAATCTCTCAGTAATCCGCACACCCTGCACCCATGCGAGTCTGTTTGCATTCCGCATTTCGTTTCTGGGTGCAGCGTGTGCTTCCCAGCCCCATGGTGTTAGCTCTTGCTCATCCGCAACTGCGGCGCAAATTGTGTTGAATTTCCATAGCCAAACTTCCCTGCGCCGTAGATGCTTCATGAGGAAAGTTGTGGATAGCCCGGCAATCCATCTACTTTGGCTTTCATCCCCATGTCTTTAGCGAGCTTGTCTAAGCCGTTTATTATCTATGGTCACATACACCAGTCCGGAACAGCGATCGAAGACGAAGGGCAAGAAGAAAAATGGAGTGGTTAGAATGAATACAAAAGTCATTTTCTCATTAAAAGTAGCGTCAGCCGTATTCATCGGAATGTGTGTGGTAATTCTTTTGTCAGTCAATAAAATAGCATCGAGTATTGTATTGACTTTAACAGCAATAATTAACCCAAGTTGCTACCTTAACATTGCGATGTCCATGAGAAATCCTTAAA
>JAHDWK010000033.1 GCA_023382655.1 Anaerolineae bacterium
GGAGTTGCGCTCTCCGCGAATTCCTGCCCTTCAGGTTTCCTGAGCGAAAGTCCTAGGTATAACAGGATCCCGGCAGTCTATAACGAAACTCTTAAATTGCTGACAAGTGCTGTCAGTGCAAAGCAGGGAATATTCTCAATCATTTACCAGGAGTATGGCTCCGTAAGTTGAGGGCAAGCACTATTTTCGTGAGGTCTTCCATCTCCTACGGCCGTTCCCCCGACCGTGCCGCATTTGTTCCATTCAGGTAATGGCGTGGGCAGGTCACCGGGATACGGCCGTGCTTTTGTGTGATGTGGTGGGGGTAACGACCGTATCACTCCCGTCCTCATGTTAAGCAAAACAGGTGCGGCGTCGTGAGCACCGGAACGCGAGTGGGGCGATTGGGGAAAATCGCCCTACGATAAGTAGTCGCGCAGGGCTTTGCTGCGGCTGGGGTGGCGCAGTTTGCGCAGGGCTTTGGCTTCGATCTGGCGGATGCGTTCGCGGGTGACGCC
Organism: Anaerolineae bacterium; assembly: GCA_023382655.1. Classification (GTDB taxonomy): domain Bacteria; phylum Chloroflexota; class Anaerolineae; order Promineifilales; family Promineifilaceae; genus CAADGU01. Next base: position 498 of record JAHDWK010000033.1, read on the forward strand.
AAATTCACGGCCAACTTCTTCCAACGTGTGGTCTTTGCCGTCGTTGAGGCCGAAGCGCATTTCCAACACTTCCCGTTCGCGTTCGCTCAGATAGCCGAGGACCTGCCGAATTTGCTCGCGCAGCAGTTCTTTGGAGGCGGCGTCTACCGGTTCCAGCGCCGCTTCGTCGGGGATGAAGTCACCCATTTCAGTGGCGTCTTCGGAGCCGACAGGGGATTCCAGGGACATGGGATCCATGGAGATGCGTTTGATTTCCCGAATTTTGGCCACAGCCTGCCGCCATTTGCGGTTGAGAACGGGGTCAATGGGCAGGTCGTTGGCAATGGCTTCTTTGATGGCGTATGTTTCTTCAGGGGTGAGGAAGTCAAGTTCTAGCGCCAGTTCTTCGTCTGATGGCTCATGGCCTAATTGTTGTACCAGGTCGCGCTGCATCTTGACGATTTTGTTGATGGTTTCAAACATGTGGACGGGGATGCGAATGGTGCGGGCCTGGTCGGCAATGGCCCGGCTGACGGCCTGGCGAATCCACCAGGTGGCATAGGTGCTGAATTTGAAACCTTTGGTGTGGTCGAATTTTTCTACGGCGCGCAGCAGGCCGACATTGCCTTCCTGCACCAGGTCAAGCAGATGGATGCCGCGCCCCATGTACCGTTTGGCAACACTGACAACCAGGCGCAGGTTGGCCCCGGTAAGGGCGATTTTGGCTTCTTCGGCGAGGTCATAGATGGTGTATTCGTTGTATTTAAGACCTACTTTGTCGGCGGAGAGCCATTGGTAAACGGTGTCGGCATCGGGCAAACGGCTGTCTCGCCGTACCCCATCTTCTACTTTTCGAGCAATATCCGGGGGGATCAGGTACACGGCCGTGAACATGGCAAAACAGGTCTGCGCCAGGTCTGTCCAGGCATCGTCCTGGCCCCAAATGCCCTGGTTCAAATAGTCACGCAAATAAGAGGTTTGTTGTTCTTGCCAGCCGCGCCGCAAGGTACGGGCCTCGGCGATAAGCGGTTGCATTTCCGGCGGGGCCACATGAATGGCGGCGCTCACCTCTTTGGCAGTGGCCTCATTTTCCAGCAAACGCCGGTAATTGAGGATCATGGCGCGTAGGTCTACTTCTTCTTCCGAATCATCCCCTTCTTCGGCGGCGCGCAGGCTGAGGCTTTCCAGCGCTGAGGCGGCGGTGAGTTGGGTGGAGAGCCAGATTTCTTGTTCGGCGGTGAGCAATGGCACCTGACCAATTTCTTTCAGGTAGGTGTGGACGGGGTCATCTTCTACGGCCGTGACCAGATAATCAGCCCCCTCATCCGCCAGCAAGTCCTCATCATCCAGATCAAGGAAATTCGACGGTTCACCCAGATCATTCAGCACTTCGCCTTCGGCATTGACGACGCGCACATCCAGCTTTTGCAGGCGGGCGTACAGCTTATCGGCCTGTTCCTCATCGGCCGTCGCCAGCAAAGCCTGTACGTCCGACTCGTTTATTTGCCGGGAACGGCGCGCTTTTTTGACCAATGCTTCAATATCTAGCGATTCCTCGCCTTCAAAGCCGTCTTCTTGTTCAAAATCATCATTTTCAAGTTCAACCGACAACTCACTCATTTTTTCTTCCTGGCTATCGTTTGCTTTTTAGAGAGTAGAGTCTGAATCATTCACTAACCTCTTAATCTCTCCTAACCTGCAAGATTGTTTTTGACGGCGCCTGATGGTGACACATTCAAACCTTGTCAGCCACACGCCGCCGGTTGGCCGCCGTCATGGCATTGCGCGCCTTGTTTAGCTGCCATACCACAACCGGTAGTTCCCGTTTTAACTGCTGGTATATTGCCACGGCTTCGGCGTCATTTTCAATTTGTGCCTCTTTATAATACTGTTCCACTTCGTTGACCAGTTCTCGTGTTTTTTCCAGACGCCAATCTAACACGGATAACATGAGTTGATCGGCCAGACGCTCCATTTCTACATCGGGCGTTGCGGGAAGTGATAAGAGGTGTTGTGCCCGACGAGTGAGTGGCGCTGTTGGTGAATCGTCCAAAATATCCCACAATTCGTCAATCGTGACAACCGCCTGATGATGTGCCGCACCACCGGATTGTACCCATTGCGGTAAAAGCTGCATGATAGCGCGATCTTCAGGATGGAGAAAATCCTTTTCGGTCACGGCCGTTTGCCCACACTGTACCAATCGTTCATTTACCTGCTGGATGAGATGGGGGTAATGCAAACATTGGCTTAAATAATGCGTCTGCCGCATCCCCCCACCCTGGGTTTGCCCGTTGGTCAAACGGGGCACGGCCGTGCCGCCATTTCCCGATTTGGGCGTAGATTTGGCGGTTGAGGGTGGGGCTGACGGGCGGGGCGTTTCCGGCAGGCGCGTCTGGCGCAGGGCGCGTTCGTCCACCCGCAGCGCCCGCGCCAACTCTTGCCAGTAATGGTCGCGTTCAATCGGGTCGGCAATATCTTTGATGAGAGGAATGACCTGTTGGGCGACGGCCGTTTTGGCCTTCGCGTCCCGCATATCCAGGTCTTGCGTGGCCACGCCAATCACATAAGCCACCACCGGCTGTGCCTGCGCCACCAACTGCGGCCAACGCGCCGGGTCGGCGCGGATGATGCTGTCGGGGTCTTCTCCTGCCGGCAGGGTGACAATGCGAATATCTGCCTGCAAGCGCGCCTCGTGCTGCACCAGACCGTAAGCGTCGAACCTCACTTCTGTATCACGGTCCAATGTCTGGCGGGCTACTTGCAGGCTGCGCAATGTGGCCTTAGCGCCGGCGGCATCGGCATCCAGCGCCAGCACAAAACGTTTGGTATACCGCTTCAACTGCTGTAGTTGCGCTTCCGTCAACGCCGTGCCCATCTGCGCCACCACATTGCGAAAACCGGCCTGCCACGCCTGAATCACGTCCATGTACCCTTCGACGATCACCGCCTGCCGCGCTTCGCGGATGTCGCGTTTGCCCATATCCAGGCCAAAGAGCAAATGGCTTTTGTCGAAGACCAGTGTTTGCGGGGAGTTGAGGTATTTGGGCAGCCCATCTTTGTCCAGAGTACGCGCGCCAAAACCAACGGTACGGCCGTCGCCATCCCGAATGGGTATCATCAACCGGTTACGAAAACGGTCATAGCGCGACCCTTTTTCTTCATTTTCGGTCAGCAACCCCACCTCGATTAACTCCTGGTCGGTGTAACCCTGGGCGTTGAAATGGGTGCGGCAGGCGTCCCAGGAATCGAGAGCGTACCCCAGTTTGAAAGCGGCAATGGTGGCCTCGGTGAGGGCCCGGCCCTGTACATAGTGCCGCGCCTGTTCTGCCTGGGGCGCGTGCAGGAAAAGCTGGTGAAAATAATCGGCGGCGGCGCCTAATAAATCGGTCAGTTTATCGGCATGGGAACGGCGTTTTTTCTCTTCGGGGGTAAATTCTTGCAGTTCCACGCCGGTCCGCTGCGCCAGATGTTCCAATGTCTCTTTGAACTCCCACCCCTGCCGTTTCATCATAAAGGAGAATACGTCACCCCCCTCGGCGCAAGCGCCAAAGCAGCGCCAGGTTTGGGTTTCGGGGAAGACAAAAAAAGCGGGGGTGCGGCTGTTAGTGTGGAAGGGGCAAAAGCCAGCGTAATTTCGCCCTGATTTCCGCAGCGTCACGGTTTCAGAGACAATATCTACAATATCCAACCGGCTTTTAATTTCCTGTGTAACGTTCATTGGCTGAATCGTAAACCGTAATTCGTGAACCGTAATCCGCAAACCGTCGTTTCACCGATTACGGATTACCGATTACGGAATACGGGTTACGGGTCACGGCCGTCCAAGCAGGCGCGATTATATCCAACTCCCCCGGAACATTCACCGAATTGGGGTGTAAAGTTGGTTACATTTACGAAGGTTTAACGAAGGGGAAACAACGAATGAGAGTAAGGAGCGAATGGGGAGGGCACGGCCGTGTCATGTTATAATCCTCGTATGAAACCCCCCTGTTTTAAGGGACACAAAGGACGCATTGAGCCAAGTTGGTTTAACGACTATTTTTAACAAGACTGCTTGAGGTGACGTTTCAGGCCAGGTATAAGATGGTTAAACGATTAAGCGCTTCGGTTTTTGCTGTAGTTTTGGGTATTACCCTCATGGGATCTGTGGCTGCCAGGTGGGTTAACAATGGAGACTTCCGACAAGGAATTGACACGCGAGAAGGGTTCTTGACGCCAACAGCAGGTGTTTTTCTCCCGTATGTAGCGAAAGATCATCTCAACGAGTTGCCAACTACCACCCCTTCGTCCACACCATCAGCTACGCTAACTCCTTCAGTAACCAATACACCTACGAACACCTTTACATCTACTCCTACTCCCACAACAATTGCTACCACTCCTACCGCTACACCAACTGTAACGGCGACCAACACCGTAACGCCAACACCGACTGCGACTGGTTGCCCCTATGGCCCGGTAATTTTACCATTCGACTACTACTTGCATTTTGAGAACTTCAATTGTGGCGGTGAAGGTGTTGCCTACCATGATACAGACGCTATCAACCAGGGTGGTGAATATCGCCCGGAGGAAGGGGTTGATTTGGGCGTTGCTATCAATCCGGGGTGGGGCAATAGTTTCTTCGTTGGCTGGACTGAACCTGGTGAGTGGTTAAAGTATGATCTTGAGGTTATGTATCCACACACCTATTATTTTCTATGCTTTGTGTCTTCCCTTTATGACACAGCCAGTTTTCGTCTGCTTATAGACGGTGTGGATATGACCGGGCCTGTCACAGTACCTAATACAGGCGACATCCAGAACTGGACAATAATAAGTCTGCTGCCGGACGGATACTTCTTGTCAGAGGGCTTGCATACTGTGACACTCGTGATCGAAAGTGGGGGTGGCAACTACGACTTTTTGCAAGCATTTCCTGCCACACCTACAGCACTTCCTTAAAACTCAATTGTGGTGCGTTGTTCTTAGCGACCTCGCTACCGGTATAATTCTAATACGGCCGTACCTACGGTTCCAAATTCTCCACGTCCGCCAGGTCTTGGTGGCGACCGGTGGCGCGTTTGTTCTGTAACAGGCTTTCCAGGTCAATGATATTGAACGTGATGCCATCTGCTTCGACGATAACACGCCTGGGGTAGCAAATGGCAAAGTCAACCCCTTTTGGTGTTATAATCACATCAATGCGATTGGGTGGATATCCCAATTGAATGACCTGGTTTGGTTCCAGAAAATCGGCGGCCTGCAAACCCAACGATCCAAACCCAAATTCATCCAAAGCGGCCACTAAACTGGCTGCATTTTCCTGGCTCAATTCCACCCACACATCCAGATCTTTGGTATACCGGGGATGGCCGTGAAATGCGACCGCATAGCCACCAATAATGAGATAACGTACCTGGTTATTGTTTAACGATTGTATAAACTCTTTGAAATCCTGGTTCACTACCATATCGCCACTGGTGGTATTCGCGCCGGATTTGTTCTAACGCGGCCAAACGCGCTTCATAAGGTTGAGTACGCCAGTAAGTTACATCCCGTTCCTGTTTCTCAATCGGCGTTTTACGCGCCACTTTAACCATGCTCATAATGGGCGAATTATACCACACACGGCCGTACCCCTCACCCCGCTACCTGTGTAAATCCTTAACGGCCGTACCCCCATCTCTCTCTCCTTCATACAATCCAACAAGATAGTGTCAAGTGATCCGTGTCAGGTGTCATGTTACTTGACACCTGACACTTGACAGCAAAATGTGAGGTTACCATGCGCATTCTCATTACCGGCGGTACCGGCCTTATCGGCACCCCGCTCAGCCAACAACTGGCCGCCAGCGGCCACGAAGTCATCATCCTCAGCCGTAATCCGGCGAAACATACCTTGCCTGCCGGCGTCACGGCCGTGGCCTGGGACGGCCGTACCACCAGCGGTTGGGCGCACCTGGCCGACGGCGCGGGGGCGATCATCAACCTGGCCGGGGAGAGTATCGGCGGCAGCGGCTTTCCGCCGCCGCGCTGGACAGCAGCGCGCAAACAGCGCATCTTGCAGAGCCGCCTGGACGCCGGGCAGGCAGTGACGGCTGCCGTGCAAGCTGCTACTGTCAAACCCGGCGTGGTCATCCAGATGTCCGGCGTTGATTATTACGGGAATGTGCCCGGTGAAACCGTTGTCACCGAATCTTCGCCCAAAGGCAGCGGCTTTTTGTCTGATGTGACGGAGCAGTGGGAGGGTGCTACAGCCGTCGTGGAGACTATCGGCGTGCGGCGGCTGGTGCTGCGTACCGGTCTGGTTCTCAGCCTGGACGGTGGGGCGCTGCCGCAAACGATGTTGCCCTACAAATTTTTCGCCGGCGGGCCGTTGGGGAACGGGCGGCAGTGGTGGCCCTGGATTCACCTGGCCGACGTTGTCCGCGCCATGCAATTCCTGGTGGAAAATGAAAGCGCCAGCGGCGTCTTCAACGTTTGTGCGCCTACCCCACTGCCCCAAAGAGAGTTTGGGCGGGTATTGGGGCAGGTGATGGCCCGGCCGTCGCTCATTCCCGCCCCGACCTTTGCCCTGAAATTGATGTTGGGGGAGATGGCGGCAATGGTGCTGGACGGCCGTCGCGCCGTGCCCGCCCGCCTGCAAGAACTGGGTTTTACCTTCCAATTCCCGGAAGCGCGGGAGGCATTGCTCGACCTGCTCAATCATTGACGATTGATGATTGTCAATTGTCAATTGGTGAGGGGGGGTTACAATCCGGCATTATGCGTTTACCATCCTCTCCATTTATTCGTTTGCTCTTTGTCACGCTTGTATTGCTTCTGTGGTTGGCTGCTTGCCAGCAAGAATCGAATACGGTGCCTCACGTACGGCCACGCGCCAGCAAAACCCCGGCCGAAACCGGTGCATTGGCGGCGGCTGCCCCTACGAGAACAGCAACTACACGGGCCACGGCCGTAGCCCTCATCCAAACTGCTACGACCACCGCTCCCCCTGAAGCGCCACCCACACTGACTCCACCTTCTACCCTGGCCGCCTCACCTGATCCCCTTATCACCCCGGCGTCTTCACCGCCATCACCCTCACCCACGCTCACCCCATCGCCTGGTGACCTGACCATCGCCTCATCCACCGACCGTCCAGGCGCGCTCATCCGCCTGACGATGAACAGTACCGTAGGCGTCCTATTGGACGAAATCCCCCAGGAATCCCGTGGCCGGGTGGCGACCGATTTGCTGCAAAACCCGGACGACTACTGGCAAAATCTGGCCCGTCAGCAAATACAACTGACTTACAATCGTTTGCACTTCCGCCCTTTCTTCTATGGAATGCTGAAAGGTCAACTGCCACTCCCTCCTGATTCTGTCTGGGAAATCAGCTTAAGTGCGGATGGGCCGCGCCGGGCTATGATGGGCGGCCACGACTATGTATTGGTTGATTATGCTTTCTCCAGCGTCTTGCTGACTGACGCTGAATCGCCAGGCCAGGCCGAATTCCTGTTAGGCCAGGAGGGCGGGCAATGGACGGAACCGTTTATCTTGCCCGGCGATCCCCATCTGCTCTTGCAGCGCACCGGTAACACCTGTATCAACGAAAGTGGCTTCCCGCCCAACAGCTATGATTCGGAAAATGTCTCATTTTATTACGACTATACCTGTACGGCCGATAGCGCCGGGGCGGCCGGCTGCCACCGGAGCAATCTACCTTCTCTTTCCTGCCTGGAAGCGTTAGGTGCGCGCGTAGGCATGATCGAGACTGGCATGCAGTTTGAACGGCTGCCCTGGGATGCCGATTTAGCTGACGAAGTGCGGGTGGCGCAGGTATTGCACGTCGGCGCGCCTGATTTGATCGTGGTTGGTGATGAACTACAGCACAATCGCATCACCTACCAGTACTTTCCCCCCAATTCCTGCGCCGCCCAGGAAGCGTGTATCAACGGGGATGGCTGGCGGCGGTTGCTGCAATTTGACGCCATGGTGCATAATTTAGGCACAGAACCGTTGAACATCGGCCGGGTCATTCGCAGCAATCCGCTGAACACCATGTTCCAATACAACTCCTGCCATGACCATTACCACTTTGCTAACTTTGGCGAATTTCAGTTGGGTACCAACAGCCAGCCAAGCAAACAGGCGTTCTGCGTGGAAAGCACCAGCCGCTTGAGCAACAATGAACTGTCGCCGCTGACGCACGATTTTACATGTAGTAACCAGGGCATTCAGGCGGGGTGGGTGGATGAGTACCAGGCCGGGCTGGACTGCCAGTGGATTGACATTACCGACCTGGAATTTGACGGCGAGGCCATGACCATGCCGCTGATCTTCCGCTTTAACCAGAATGGCTTTTTGTGCGAGGGCCAGCCGGTGTTGAACGAAAATGGGGAATTGGTGTGGGAGCCAACGGGTGAACGCACCGCCGAAGGGCTGCCCATCAGCCGGCCGCAGTGTGATTTTGTGGAAGGGTGGGATAGCAATAATGAAGCGGCGCATGAATTGGTCATTCCGGCGGTGGGCAGTTTTGTGACCGCGCCTTGTACTCAGGGGCAAATTGGCCCGTTGCGCAACTGTGGCTTTAGTTTGCAGCCGCTGCCACCATTGCCCACACCGACGCCGACCGCTGACGAAGCAGCGCAAACGCCCTTACCCTGTACACCGGGCCAGACGGTGCAACTGAGTTGCACTATTCCGGCCAATGCCCAACCCCAGACGTTGCGCATTTGTGAAACCAGCGCGGCGTTGGGGGTGGGTACGGCCTGCACCTTTGAGACGGCAATGGTTAACCGGGTGGTAGAGGCAAACGGCCGTGACATCTCCTTCACCTGCCCCTTCCCCCGCGACGAAAACGAGCCGGGCGGTGACTATGCCTTCTACGTGGCCCCCGTCTTCCCAGAGGATGCCCTGGCGCAAGTGAGCTGCACGGCCGTGCCGTAACCGTAAACAGTAATGGGATATTTTGTGTTATGATGCGGCTGCTTTTGCGGAGATGAGACCATGGCAATACAAACAATTTCCACACCAAAACAGTATATTGTGACCGAAGATGGTAAGCGCACGGGGGTTGTTCTGGATTGGGAAACCTATGAACAATTGCAGGCAGAACAACTGAATGACCCAGACCTGTTACCTAATTTGAGCGAAAGTGAACTAAAGTTGTTGGCCGAAGGAATGTTAGCCGCTCCATACCAGTCGCGCTTGAATGAACTCTTAAAACGTAATCAGGCCGGAAAAATAAGCAAAAGTGAGTTGGAGGAATTAGATGATTTATTGGCGCGTGTTGACCAGATGAACATTCTCAAAGCACGCGCCTTATACACCTTACAACAACAAAGCTAGAGGCAAATTGGCTGTCCCCAAATCATTACGCGCCACCGTGCGAGAATTGGATAATCATCGCTGCGCTTATTGCCAATCCCCGGAAATCCTGGCCGTTACACCTTTTGAGATTGACCATATCGTGCCCCAAAAAGCGGGTGGAAAAACGGAGCTAGACAACCTTTGCCTGGCGAGCCCCGAATGTAATCGCCATAAATATGCCCGGCAAACGGCTGTTGATCCCCAAACCAATCACCAGATAGCTCTCTTTCACCCCCGCCAACAAGCATGGGCTGACCATTTTGTCTGGAATGAACAACATACCCATCTCATTGGCCTGACGCCAGCAGGGCGGGCTACTATCAGCGCCCTGAATATGAACCGGCCACGCCTCATCCACCTGCGGCAGCTATGGGTTAAACTTGGCTACGTGTTGTCTGAGTAACTATCATGGCGCTGTATCACTTTGTATGGCTGGGTTCCAAACGCGCCAAAAAGAATGGCGTAGCGGAGAAAGGGTGGCGGCTGGATATGGCCGCCCGCGCCGGGCTGCCGGTGCCCGGCGGCGGCATTTTGCTGGATAATTTTTACTGGCTGGCGGTGCATGAAGAGGTGATACAAATGGTTGACGGCCGTCCTCACATCCCCTCCCCCCCCGCCCTCTTTGACCTCCTCTACACGGCCGTGCGTTTCCCCCAACTGGACAAACCCTGCATCATTCGCCCCCTGTTTACGGACGTAGAAACGGCCGTATCTCCCCAATTTGCCGTCCCTATGGCTGACCCCGTTGCCTTGGCCGCGGCCCTGGGCCAACTCTGGCAGGCCGCGCCGCCTGATGACACTGGCCGCCACGATTTGCTGATACAGGAGATGGTGGCCATAGCGGTGGAGGGTACGGCCGTGACCACTACCGACCATCTTACCGATGCCGTTTCCTATCTGGACAAAGCCATTGACCTGCCTCAGCTATCCGGCTGGCAGCGTCCCGACCCTGCTCTGCCCGGCCATCTGCGCCGCTTGCAGCAGCTTTTGCGCGGCGTCCGCCGCACCTTTGGCGCAGGGGAATGGCAGGTACACTGGATGGACGACGGCCGTGTCTGCTGGCTGCTGGCTGTTATGTCAGATGCGGGCGTAGGGCGGGCGTAGGGTAAACGACTGTTATATTTGTTCTCCTGTCCGCGACATTGTTGTGTGATGACTGCCCAAACGTGGTGTTGATTGTTCACCACACGGCCGTCTCACCATCATCATCCTAAAAATTAAGGAGAGTAAACAATGTCTCGCACAACCGCATTTTTATTAATTGGTTTTGCCGCTACCATGCTCTTTGGCGTCTTGAGTCTATCTGCCTTGCTGCTTGGTCGCGGTTACTTTGTGGTCACAAAGCCAGAAACCGTGCTGGTTACGCCCATTCCGTTTGTGCCAAATCCGGTAACGGCGACCGTGACAATAACCACCACAAGCCCAACGCCTGACGCTACACCGTCTGCCGACCCAACCGGTTCCTCGCCCACAGCGGCCCCGACAACCGTGGTGGTATTACCAACCGCAACCAATGTGCCGCCAACGGCCGTGACCGTCCTCACCACCCAGGTGCAGTACGTGATGGCGCTGACAGATGTAAATATGCGCAGCGGCCCCGGTACCGGCTATAACGTGCTTGGTTGGGTAGCTGAAGGCCAGCTCGCCAGCGTCACCGGCGTCAGCAGTGACTTTGGCTGGTGGCGTGTCAAATGCGCCGATGGCTCAACCGGTAGTTGTTGGATTTCCGCCCATACGCAATACACCCAGCCCGCCGCTGCCCCCGTCACCGCCTGCACCAACAGTGCCGCGCTGGTCAGCGATGTCAGCGTACCGGACGGGACGCAATTTGCGCCCAATACCGGCTTTAACAAGATATGGCGCATCAAAAACACCGGCACTTGCACCTGGGATACCAGCTACAAAATCGTCCATGCCGGCGGCCATCTGTTAGGCGCGGTTTCCACCTTTTTCCCGCTGCGGGAAACCGTTCTCCCTGGCCATACCCTTGACCTGATCATCAATATGGTCAGCCCGGTTGAGGCGAACACCTACCAGAGTGATTGGAAATTGCAGGATGCGGAAGGCAAATACTTTGGCGTCGGCCGTAGCAGCAGCCCCTTCTGGGTAAAAATTGTGGTGCCTGCGGCCTCACCTACCACCATCTCTGGCCTCATCTACCAGGACTGGAACCAGAATGGCGTCTATGACAACGGCGAAACGCTGATGGGCAGCCGCGAGGTGTGGCTGGTTCCGGGCACAGCCTGCCATGTGCGCCAGGATGCGGTAGCGGTGGCCTTTTCGGGGGCCGACGGCCGTTACACGTTCAAGGGTAACAACAGTGGCAGCTACTGCGTGGGCCTGGTTGGCGCTAACGGCCTGGATGACGTTGCCAGCGTAGCTCTTGTCCCCGGACAAGTGCTGACTGACATCAACCTGAAATCGCCCGCGCCCAGCGGCTCTATCACCGGCTTCTTGTGGAATGACTACTGCCTGACCAATGAAAACGGCGATGCGCTGGACGGCAACTGTGTGGCCGACGCCAATGGCGATTATCACGCCGATGGCATGATTCAACCGACCGAAGGGTATATTGCCGGTGTGACGATGCTGCTGCAAGCGGGGGCGTGTGCCACCGGCAATCCGGTCGCGGTCACGGCCGTGACCGACGTCTCTGGCAAATACTTCTTTGGCAGCCTACAACCAGGTACCTACTGTGTTTCCATGAATGCCGCTGCCGGGGGTAACGTCGCCATTCTGCTGCCTGGCGATTGGACATTCCCGGCCAGAGGCATCTGGTATCAGGAAATCACGTTATTAGGAAACGACCATGCCTATCCGGTCAACTTTGGCTGGGATTACCAACTGCGATAAATAAGCCAGGTGCGACGCACTTCTGAAGCGCGTCGCACCTCCAGGAGATCATCAATCGTGAAACAAAAATCACTTTTCTATCTATTCTTTGTGGTCATATTGCTGGCCTTGTCTGCCTGTAATCCGGCAGGCGTCGCCGAACCCGATAGGGAGACCGGCAGCGAAACGATTACCCCAGACAGCGAAGCAACGACTGACGAGGTTTCTGTGGCCGACTGTGCCACCGCACCCGGCGGCGCGCACCAACTTGTTGACGCTGCCCAAGGCATTTGTTTCCTGTACCCGGACAACTATGACGTTTTCCAGGGTGAGGATGGCTCTTTGACGCTTTATGTGCGCTCGCTACTCAACACAGAAGCACCGCTGGCAACCGTTCGCCTGGAAGCGTTAAACGGCCGTACCATTCAAGAAATCATCCCCGACTATCCGTCTGATGCTGAGTTGGCCACCATGTCGCTGCTCACCATCAATTTGGGCGGGGAACAGGCAATGGTGTTGGACAACCTGCCTGGTCAGGACATTAACCGACGGGTCATTGCCATTCATGACGGCCGTCTCGTAGACATCATGGTGGCGCGCATCGGCCCGGATTACGGCCCGGTGGGTGAACAGGCAGAAGCCCTTTACCAGATGATGACCACGACTTTCCAGTTTATTGACATTGAGCCGGAAGCGCCGTTAGTAGCCGGCCCGGAATGCCCAGAGGTTGAAGAAGGGATGACCCTTTTCATCAATGACGTGGATGGATACTGTCTGTTGATACCGGCTGATTACACAGTGGAGATGGGAGATGGGGAAACGGCCGTGTACGTAGATTCCCTGATGAACACTTCCCACCCGCGTCTTTTCATTACCGTTGAAGATGCCAACGGCCGTTCTCTGAACGACATCACGACCGAGAAAGCCGCCGAGATCGAAGCCATCATGGGTTCCAGCCCCATGTGGACGTTTGGCCTGATGCTGGATGGTGTGCCCCGCCAACCAGTTTGACCAGGTTCCGGGGCAGGATTTGAGCCGGCAGGTGGTGTTGGTGCGTGACGGCCGTTTCTATACGCTCACCTTCATCCCCGATGATCCGGAAGCTGGCGAAGTCTATGCCGAAATGCAAACGGTGTATGATATGGTACTGGACTCTTTCAACTTTCTCTGGCAAAACTGATTGGGCGAGGTGCGACGCACTTCTGAAGTGCGTCGCACCTCGCTGCACCTGGCCGATTTCCGTGCCGATTACCCCGGCAAGTTGCCGGAAACCCATCGGGTGGACGATCCCCCTATATAAAAAACTATCTGGTACTTTTATCCTGTTCGTGTTATTCTGTGAAGCAGAAATGGGCGTTTTGCCGTCAGGTATGCCTCGGCTTACTTCCTCTCAGATTATTTCCCATTGATCGGCATACCTGAGCAGAACAAGGGTAATGGATACGTGACAGACCCAGGGAACCTGATTGGACAGCAAATCGGTCAGTATCAAGTAATGCAGTTCCTGGCGCGGGGAGGCATGGCCGATGTGTATCTGGCGCTGGATACAGATTTGCAGCGTCAAGTTGTCCTCAAAGTATTGCTGCCCAACTATGCCCAGGACAGCGGTTTTGTGGAGCGGTTCCGGCGGGAGGCCCAGGCCATGGCCCAACTGCACCACCCCAACGTGGTACAGGTGTACGCCATCGGCAGCACGGGCAACCGACAGCCCTACATCGCCATGCAATATGTTCCGGAGGGGACGCTGGCCGAAAAGCTGGCCGATCTGGGTCGCCAGCAGCAAATTCTGACCACGCCGTATGCCCTGGCGCTGGCGCGGCAGGTAGCCGACGCGTTGGCGGCGGCGCACCGCAAAGGCATTGTCCATCGAGACCTGAAGCCGAGTAATATCTTGCTGGATGTCAATGGTAAGCCGCTGTTGACGGACTTGGGCATTGCCGTAGTGGAGAGCAACCCCCGGCTGACGCAAACGAATGTGCTGCTGGGTACACCGCATTACATGTCGCCGGAGCAGGTGAAGGGGGAGCCGGTAGACGGCCGTACCGATCTCTACTCCCTGGGCATCATTTTGTACGAATTGTTTGCCGGAATGCGGCCGTTTACGGCCGATGTGCAATGGGGGGTGTTGCACAAACAAATCTACGAAGAAGCACGACCATTAAAACTGATTCGCCCCGATTTGCCCCCTGAAGTAGTTGCCATTGTCGAAAGATGTATGCGCAAAGCGCCAGAGGATCGCTATCAGTCGGCGGAAGAATTGGTAGTGGCTTTGGACCAGGCGTTACAGGTTGCCGGGGCGCCAGGGCAGCAGGCCGTATCGGGCGCGTGGCTCTGGCAGCCGCCGGATACGGGCAAACTGGTGACGGGCGGCAGCAAAATTGTGCCACCGCCGCCGTCAACGATGGTAAGTGAACCCGTGGCTGATACTCTGGCACAGCCCCGCCGTCGTTGGTCTTATGCGCTGTTGCTACTGCTCCTATTGCCTGTTTGTGCCTTTGGCAGTTGGCAGGTGTGGTTGCGTACTCAGGCGGTACCATCTGAAACAGTGACGCCTACGCCGGACACGGCCGTGTCCCAGGTAACGCCCGTCGAGCAAATACCAGTAGTGGATAATCCCCCCACTACCGCGCCGACAAATACGGCCGTACCCGCCACCCCTACGCAGACGCCAGAACCAACGGCCGTGACCGGCGAGATTGAACTGGTGCGGCCCGGCGATGAAACTTTTACGCTGGAAGATGAAGTACAGTTTGCCTGGCGCTGGCCGACGGCGCTGACATCTGATCAATTCTTTACCCTTTATTTTGAGGCGGGCGATGAGGAAATGCGCGCCATGTCGGTGGATAAATCATCTTCCGGTTCATTATTCCGGTTACAGTTTGTGTTGAATGATATTCTGCAAGCGCCGGGAGTTTATCGTTGGTTTATTCGGTTGGAAGCCGATGATGCCACTGACCCTTTGTTGGAAAGTGACAGCCGGGAACTGGTGATTGAAGCAGCGGTTGCCGCCACAGGTACGGCATCGGCCACACCCACAACGCCAGCGCCAACCAGCACGGCTACACGCCGGGCGGCCACGGCCACGCCGCGCCCACCCACGGCCACGGCCGTGCCACCCACCCCGATCCCCCCAACATCCCCGCCGCTACCAACCAACACACCAGTGCCGCCGCCACCCCCACCGCCCACTAACACATCGGTGCCGCCGACGGCTCCGCCACCCACTAACACGCCGGTGCCACCTACAGTGCCACCGCCCACTGCGCCACCACCCACTGTGCCACCGCCAACGGTGCCGCCACCAACGGTGCCGCCACCGACAGCGCCACCACCGACGGTGCCGCCACCCTGATCCCCAGTATGTACTTACTGTGGCCGGATTCAAACCGTGCCACCTCTAGGAGGTATCATGCGCCAGCCATTTTCTCACTTCCATTTAGCTCGTTTATGCTGTTTAGGAGCGTTTATTTTTATCGCGGTGTGGGGGATAACTCGATCTATGACGCCTGACGCGGCAGCTCTGCAACCGGCTGTGCCCGTTGTCACTTCAGCCGCCGATTGTGTCCTATATGACAATTATCCCGGCGCTGAACCACCGGGTTATGCCGAACATTGCCTCCAGAAGCAACCAGGCGCGCCAGTGTCGTATGCTCCTGCTGTGCCCACTGACAAGGGGTTTGCCCATGATATAGGATTTGTCTCCGATAACGTGGTGCAGTTCACGCTCAACAATTTCCCTGGCCAAACTTTTATGAGCAGTAATGCAGAGGCGATTTTTGCTTACGATTACAGTGCTACCGGGGGGATTCTTTACGCGCTCAATAATACCACGCAGCAGTTGGGTACATTTGATAAGTACAATGGAACGTTTAACCCCATTGGCGCCACCGTTCCCCTTGCCAACCATACCTGGACGGGAATGGCTATAGACCCGGTCACTAATACGATTTACGCCTCCAGCACTGATGCGGCTAATACAACTTCCACGTTATATAGGTTGAGTGCGATTACCGGTGCAGCAACGGTGGTAGGCACTATCACTGACCCCTCCATCATCATTGCCATTGCCATGAACGCTCAAGGGCAGCTCTATGGGCATGACATTTTCACGGATGCCATTTACCAGATTGATCCTAACACAGGTGCGGCCACGCTCATTGGCCCTACCGGTTATAACGCTAACTTTGCCCAGGGAATGGATTTTGACAATAATGATGGCACACTCTATATCTTTCTATATCTTTCAGGGGGCGCTAATGTGTATGGCACGGTCAATCTGGCTACCGGCGCAGTCACGCCTTTAGCCCAAGACAACCCACTTGGTGAATTTGAGGGCGCTACCCAAACCGTAGCGCCTGGCCTGCTCTATCAACCACCAAATATTGTCAATGGTTATTTTAGCGATCCCCATTGTGATTGGTGTGGTGCCGGCCAGCAATCTCTAGCCGACAACTTTACCTTAACCGGGTTTGCTACCATCCAACAGATCGTCGTGTGGGGGGGATATTTCCCTAACAATGTAGCCAATCTGGTGGATGATTTCACCGTTATCTTTCGGGAAGATGTGGGTGGGTTGCCCGGTGCAATTATCGCTACCGAAAAAAGTGTGCCTTATTCCAGAGCAGCAACGGGTGTTACCCTCTTCGGCGTCACTGAACATGAATATAGGCTAATGCTTAACCTGCCCATCTCCCTGCCGCCCGGCTCTTATTGGTTGGAGATTTTTAACGACACGTTTGGTAACCCGGATTCCTTCTTTTGGGAAACAGGCGATTTGGATATAGCCCGCGGAGGCAGTGGCTCCGCCTATTCCTTCGAGGTGGCGGGCGGTGTATGGCAGCCTCAAGCAGTTGATGGAATGGCGGTTTACATTCCAGCCGTGACGATTCCGGCGCCGGCCCACGATCTTTTTGCGAACGCGCACGTTGTAACCACGTTGCCCTATAACCATGAGGTCAACGTGACCTCGGCCACGGTATCGGCTAATGACCCGAATTACGAGTGCGGTTCTATGAATCAGGGCGGGCGGACAGTCTGGTACCGGTACACGGCCGTGACCAACATGCCCCTGGTGGTTCATGCTCAAGGCAGCCGGTATGACACCATGTTAGCCGTCTGGCAAGGCACGCCCGGTAACCTGACCAACATCGCCTGTGATGATGACGCCAATGGCAGTAACCTGCAAAGCGAAATCAAATTTGTGGCCCGTGCCGGGCAGGATTATTACTTTGAGGTGGCGGCCTATGGCAATACGCCTGCCGGAAATTTGATGTTTTCGGTGGTGGAAGGGGATGAGTGGCTCTATAGAGGACCGGAACGGCCGTCGCCCTCCATCAATGAACTGACCGTTGACCCCCAAAATCCGAACATTGTCTACGCCGCCACCACCGAAGGCGTCTACAAAAGCACCAATGGCGGCGATAGTTGGGTTCCCAAATTAGACGGGTTGGGCACTTTTGGTGGTCTGGAAGTGACCAATCTGGTGATTCATCCCACCAATTCCCAAACGCTCTACATTTCCACCTGGGGTGATGGCGTTTATCGCAGCACCAATGGCGGTGACAGTTGGGTACTCCAACCATCGCCGATCACCGTGCAGAGGGCTTCTCAGCCTGCTGATGAGATGGAGTGGGTACATGCTGGCGGCCAGGCGTTAGCTGCGCCGGCCGCCACGCTGCATCACCTGCTAGAAACAGCGCCAGAACCATTTGGTGTGGGGTCGGCTGTGGCCTCGGCAAAGGGCCTGATAGACAAACACAACCTGCCCGATATTGACTCTTCCCTGCTGCTTGAGCCAGCTACACCGGCAGTCCCCCAACCGATTTCCTGGACGCCGGCCCGCACGCTGGCCATCCATCCCACCAATCCTGATCGTTTGATTGTGGCTGTGTCCAATAATTATGGCTTTTTCATCAGCGAAAATGCGGGCAGCAGTTGGTCACCGCTCATTATGCCCTCGGCCACGTTTACCAGCGGGCTGGCCATCGCCTTTGCGCCTTCAAACCCCAACATTGCCTATGCGTCTACCGGGGATGGAG
Source organism: Anaerolineae bacterium (assembly GCA_023382655.1). Lineage (GTDB taxonomy): Bacteria > Chloroflexota > Anaerolineae > Promineifilales > Promineifilaceae > CAADGU01. The sequence goes on from JAHDWK010000033.1 coordinate 18,686, forward strand.
GGGGTAATGGAGGTATTTTCCGCTCGGCTGATGGCGGCCAGACGTGGAGTTTGACGGCGGGTAGTGGTGCGGTGGCTACGGCCGTGACCCACTTTGCTATTGATCCCAATGACCCCAATCATGTTCTGGCCACCACCACCGGTAACTATGTGGTAGCCACCACCAATGGAGGCGCTAATTGGGATCCTAGCAGCACTGGGATCACGAATGAAGGCCCGATGTTTAACATAGAAATATCCCCCGCCAACCCCAATATCGTCTATGCCACCGGGTTTTTATGGATTTGGAAAAGCAGCAATGGCGGCGCCAGTTGGGTCATCGCCGACCCTGCCTATCTGGACTTTTATACCAGTGGCCTGGCGGTTCACCCCACCAATAGCAACACCGCCTACGTGGGTGCACGGCAGGCTGATATCGGCACCGGATATTATCGTGGCGGCATTTATAAAACGACCAATGGCAGCACATTCTTTCAGCAGACCAATGGCCTGGAAAAAAGTTATGTTTTAGATATGGAACCAGACCCCAATAATCCCATGATAGTGTATGCCGGTACCTGGGGTTCGGGTATCTTCAAAAGCGACGATGGCGGCGCTACCTGGTCACAAGCCAATGCGGGCCTGGACTTGCCTTTTGTTTACAGCCTGGAAGCGACGACAGGCCCCGCCGGCACGGTGCTATATGCCGGTACGTTTTATAGCGACCGGGGCTTGTTTGTCAGTTATAACCAGGGGGCGTCCTGGCAGCCATTGCCGCCCAATCTGCCCGATGGACTGGCGCTGAATGTCTTCGATATTGAATCGGCCGATGGCACACACAACAACCTGGTCATAGCTACGGGCAATGGCATTTATCGCAGCAGTGATGCCGGTCAGAATTGGACACGGGGACTGCTCTCCGGCGAGGATACCGTGAACATTATCCTTGACCTGGAACGGGCGCCCGGTCTGAGCAACCGTTTGCTGGCGGCTACTTACGGTGATGGCATTTATTACAGTAATGATGGCGGCTTTAACTGGACGCTGGCGACGGGTGAACCGTCTACGATAGTGTTAGGGTTGAGTGCCTCGCCTGATGCGGCCCAGGTAGCCCATATTTATGCCGCTAATGCCGGGGTGTCGGCGCTGACGGGGGGCACGGCCGTTGCCGGACTCTCGCGCAGTGTGAATGGCGGCGTCACTTGGCAGGCCATCAATGATCCGGCCCTGGTGGGGCTTTCCTTCCGGGCCATAGATCATGCCCTGGAAGGCACAGGGGACATCTTCGCCGGCAGCGTGGGGCAGGGGATGTGGGTTTCACCCGATTATTCGGGCCAATGGTACCACATGCCCCAGGGTTTTACGCCAACGCGGGTGCGTTCCGTAAACGCCAGTTTTGCCCTGCCGGACAAAGTGTTTGCCGGTACGGATGGGCAGGGCGCCTGGTGGTTCCATATGGTGAATTCACCCACGTACCATACGGTTTACCTGCCCATAATGCTGAAGCCTTAACCTGACAACACCGGGCACAGGACAGATCGATTTTGAGGAATGCCCTGTGCCCGGTGCTACTTTCGTCTTTTTCCCTCCCCCCCTTTTTTGCAACAAGAAGTAGTAGTTGACGTACATGAATGTGATTATTTTCACAATCATTACATCTTTACACTTGAATCAATTCAAAAGGCACAACCGTTCAGACCTGACAGGTTTTTCACCAGTTCAATTTGGAACTTCACAGGTCACAAACCTGTCAGGTCTCTTGAGGAACTGAACGCTTACCAAAAGGCAAAAAAATGTCCTCCACTTTATCTTCTTACCATGTCATGTCGGCCCATTCACGGTCAGCACCAGCCACATCTCCCACGCGGCCACAGCGTGTGGCCGTAGCCAGCGCTGGCCTGGCGGCGGCCGTTACCAGGGTGGCCAGCAGCCAGACCTACTTTACCATTCGTTACCTGGTGGATCGGCCGTTGGTGGCCGACGCCTATCGCGCTTACGCCTATTTCCGTTGGGTGGATGATATGGTGGATCAAGATTGTGTATCCCCGACTGAGCGGTTGGCGTTTTTAGAACGGCAGCAAGGAATCATTGCTCGTTGTTATCGGGGTGACTGGCCGGATGCTTTGTGCCCACAGGAGCAGTTGGCGGCCGATCTCATTCGCGGTGATTACGAAGAGAAAAGCGGTTTGCGCACCTACATCGAGCAGATGATGGCGGTGATGGCTTTTGACGCCGGTCGTAAGGGGCGGCTAATCGGTGAAGGGGAATTGGACGAATACACACGAGCGCTGGCTACGGCCGTGACCGAGGCCCTGCACCACTTCATCGGCCATGACGCTGTTAGCCCACCGGACGAGGCCCGTTACTGGGCGGTGACGGGAGCGCATATTACCCACATGTTGCGGGACATGGTAGAGGACACGGCCGTTGGTTATGTCAACATCCCCCGCGAATATCTGGAAGCACACGGGCTGGCTCTTACGGACATCCACCATCCCGCCTGCCGTGACTGGGTGCAGCAGCGGGCGCAGTTGGCCCGCCGCTATTTTGCTGCGGGCCGGGAAACGCTGGCGCGGATGCCCAGCCGGCGTCGCCGTCTGGCCGGGTTTGCCTACATTGGCCGGTTTGAACTGGTGCTGGATGCCATCGAAAAAGACGGCTATTTGCTGCGGCTCGATTACCCGGAACGGAAAAGCAAACGGGCGGCGCTGAAATTGGGGTGGACGGCCGTGTCCCAAACCCTCTTCAGCGGCAGAAGCACACAGAGTAACCTACCCGCAGCCACTCTGGAGGTAAGCCGATGAAAGGGAAGAACACCCCCACAGTCATCGTGATTGGCGCGGGCATTGGTGGGATTGCTACCGCCACCCATCTGGCGCAGCGAGGCGTACAGGTCACCGTCGTCGAAAAGAATGCCCGTCCCGGTGGCCGGTGTGACCGGTTTACGCGAGAAGGGCACCACTTTGATGCCGGGCCAACGCTGCTGGTGATGCCGCTGGTGTATGAGGCGGAGTTTGCCGCCCTGGGTGCATCGGCGGCGGAAATGTTGCAGTGGCAGCGTGTGGACCCCACCTACCACCTCATTTTCGATGACAACAGCCGCCTGACGCTCACTTCGGACATGAAGCGGATGCAGGAGCAGTTGGAGCAAATGGAACCGGGTAGTTTTCGGGGATTTCTGCGTTATCTGGATGAAGGACATCGCCATTACCATCTGGCGATGGAGAAGTTGGTGAACCGGGACTTCCGCCACGCATCTGAATTCTTTTCACCGCTAAACGCGCCTCTGTTGTTCCAACTCAAACCATTGGCAAAACATTACGACAATATGGCCCATTACTTTGACCAGCCGCGCCTGAAGGCAGCCTTTACCTTTCAGGATGTATACATGGGGCTGAGTCCGTTTGCCGCGCCCGCAACCTTTTCCATGATGCCCTACACGGAACTGGCGCATGGCGTCTGGTATCCGCAAGGGGGCATGTACCGGATTGTGGCGGCGCTGATGGAACTGGCACAGGCGGCGGGGGTGGAATTTGTGTATGGCACGGCCGTCGAGCAAATCATGACGCAGGGAAAAGCGGTAAAGGGGGTGGTGTTGGCGGACGGCCGTAGCCTCAAAGCCGATGCCGTTGTGGCCAATGCTGACCTACCTTACGTCTACCAAAACCTTTTACCGCCCAACGGCATGGCGCAGCAGTTGAAACGCAAGCGGTACTCCTGCTCGGTCATCAGCTTCTTTTGGGGTGTAGATAAGACCTACCCGGAACTGCCGCCGCATACCCTCTTTCTGGCCGATGATTATCGGGGTAACTTTGACAGCATCATCAACGACCTGACGCTGCCGCAGACGCCCAGCCTGTACATTCATGCCCCGGCCCGGCTGGACAGCGCCATGGCCCCGCCCGGCGAAGACACCATCACCGCCATTGTGCCCGTCGGCCATCTGGACGAAACGGGCGAGCAGGATTGGCCCACCATGCGCGCCCAGGCGCGGCGAGCCGTCTTTGAACGCCTGACCCATTTGGGCATGGGCGACCTGCCGGATCACATCAAGTTTGAGGTGAACTATACGCCGCTTTCCTGGCGCAAACGGTATAACCTGGTGAAAGGGGCCACACATGGCTTAGGCCACAATCTGACGCAACTGGGATATTTACGGCCGCACAACCGGCACGCCCATTACCACAATCTCTACTTTGTGGGGGCCAGCACTCACCCTGGCACGGGGGTGCCCACAGCCCTGGTATCGGCGCGGCATACGGCCGTACGCTTGCTGGAGGAATGGCAGATTGGCTAAATGGGAGACTAGCTAACCGTTATTGATGCACAAATATGCGCCGCCAAAGGTTGGTTTCCAGGATACCGTCGGGGTCGCAGCGTTGTTTGAGTTCGTGGAAGCGGGTGAGGGTGGCTTCTCCTAAATAGGCGCGGGCTACTTCCGGGCGGAGAACACTATCTTTGGCAAAGTAGAAACGGCCGTTGTTCGCCAATACGACCTCGTCCATTTCCTGCGTCAACTGCACCAATCGTTCCCGGTTACCCTTTGTCACCTTCCAATCCATCGCCAGCGAATAACCGTCTACGCCATAGCTGATGAGGAAGGGATCAGGTTTGTGTCGTTTCATCACCGTCAGGAAGTTGGGCAGGCCATGTTTCTGGCCTAGCTGCAAGATTTCCGTGAATGCTTTTTCGGCATTTTCGGCAGGAATGAAGGGCTGGTATTGGATCAGACCGCCTTTGCCGAACGGCTTTTTCCAATCTAGCGAATCGAGCAAAAAGTGATAAACGCCGTGCGGTTCACGGTATTTGATGTGTCCCTTGCGCCGGGCAGCGTAATACTTGCCCATGTTCACAAAACGCATTCCCAGGTAATTCCAGAAGGGGACCTGAAAACGCCACAGCGCCGAACGCGGAAAAACCCCCATGATGTCGGGCGGTACGTGTTGCTTGTCCAGGCGCAGGGTTTGGGTAGGATGGGGGTCAGCGCCGGGGCGCAGGTAGTGGGCGCGGTGGAGTTCACTACGCCCCAGCGCCTTGCCTTTGCTGAAAGCGTCTAACCAGGCGACCAGGTAGTCGGAGTTGTGCAGATGGTCGTCAAAATAAGCCATTGTTTCGTGGAGATTGGGGCGGGTGAAACCTTCCACTTCCAGCAGGCCAGAGTAAACGCGCTTAAGTTGCAGGGTAAGGCTGGTAAAGACGCCCAACATACCAAAACCACCAATGGCGGCGTGGAAGAGGTCGCTGTTTTGCTCACGGCTGCATGTGAGAATTTCGCCGGTGGGCAGCATCAGGTCAAACGCGGCGATGTGTTCGCCGAAGGTGCCGATTTTCCAGGCGTTTTTGCCGTGTACATTCATGGCCGCGCCGCCGCCGACGGTGATTTTCATGGTGCCGGTGGCCACGGGAATCCACCAGCTATCTTCAACGGTATATTCCCAGGCACGCTGGAGGGTGACGCCGGGTTCGACGGTGAGACGGCCGTTGCCCGGCTCCCACGCCAAAATGCGATTCATGCGGCGCATATCCAGAACAATGTTTTCATCATTCAGAGCGGCGTCACCGTAGCTGTTGCCACCACCACGCAGGCCGACGGTACGGCCGTGTGCCTTTGCCATCTGGAACACCTGCCGCAACTGGGTGATGTTGATGGGCCGGTAAACAAAGCCAATGCCCTTGTACGCCTCCCCCCAACTCGCTACCACTTCCAAATGATCAGGCGGCAGGGCGGCGGGCACAACATCCGCCTCTTGGGCATATTCGTGTTCTAGTGCCGTTGTCGAAAAAGTACCCATAACAAATAACAGATGTAATTATCCGCCAGCGCCAGAGGCAAACCAGGCCATGATGTTATTGACCAGGGTTGCCTGCACCTCTTGGGGCAGAGCCACCAACGGCAGCAGAACGATGACTGTGTGCTGGCTGGTAAAGTCATCAATGACGGCCATGCCTACTACTTCGCCGCTGGAGTTACTCTCTGGGCCGCGCAGCAGGAATGGAGTAGAACCTTCTTCCGCGTCTGCCCCTAATAAATCGGATAACACTGTTTGATAACTATCATCCAGTTCAATCACCGCGCCGCTTTCCAGGCCATCCAGCAAGACGGAGTCATCGCCGGTGATTTCCAGGTCAACCAGCGTGGCCAGTTCTGCGTCAGCCAGGATGGTGGGGGAGGAGCCGGTTAAAAAAAGCCTCCCGCCACTGTCCAGATAGTTAAAGATGGTGATGGTATCGTCGTCAAAAAGGCCCTCTTCGTTACGGTAGTCGCCGGAGTCCCAGATGAGCAGGTCAGTTTCTTCTAATGCATCATCGGCCAGTGAGCCATCTACCGAGGCAACCCAGGTGGTGACTTCGTAGCTTTCGCCGAGCATTGATAGCAGCAAGTCGGCGCTGGTGACGCCTTCGCCTAGCGGTTCGCCGTCATCATCCACAAAGAGGAAAATGTTTTCAATAGCACCGGTTTCCCCTTCACCTTCTTCTGGTTGTTCTTCAGAGAGAGTCACAGTGAGGGTATAACCACCGCCGTCATCAAAGTAGTCACGAACGACGATGGTGTAATCACCATCATCTTCGATTTCCGCGCCGAGAATTTCTTCGGGGTCGCCGGAGAAGGTGCTGTCTACTGAAGTGATGAGGTTATTATCCGGGTCGTATAGCTCCAAGACGGCGTCTAGTTCGTCATCACCTTGAACGACGATGTCTATAAAGGCAGGACCGCCGTTAAATGTCCAGGCATGGCTTTCTTCTTCGGCCAGTTCGCCTTCTACTGTTTCGTCCAGGTCAATGGTGCCCTGGTTGATGGCGTCAATGTCGGGAGCGGGTTCTTCCGGTTCGCCGGGTTCTTCTGGCTCTTCCGGTTCCTCTGGTTCTTCTGGCTCCTCTACGCCGGGTTGGCCGCCGGTGAGTAGTTCGGCTTCCACCTCTTCATTGGCGATGCCGGTGGGGCAGAGGGCCAGATTGCCCTGCACCAGACAGCCGGCCGATTCGTAGCTGGCGTCCAGGGGAATGAGTGACAACAGTAGTTCTACGGTGTTATCCAGCCCATCTTTGCTGGCGGCGAGGGCGATGACCTGGTTACGGCCGTCCCCATTATCTAACAGCACCAGCGCCGTGCCCGACATTTGCACATTGCCCAATGGCGTATGTATCAGACGCATCATCTCTGGTTCTTCGGTTTCTTCTTTTTCCGCATCAGTTGGCGCTTCGGCTGTTGGTGTGGCATCTGGCTCTTCGTCTGCTTCGGTTTCTGCCTCATCGGCCAGCGCCTTTTCTTCGGCAGCGGTGAGGATGGGTGGTTCGATGGTGAAGGTGATGCCGTTGCTGGCGAGTATGTCCAGCACATCGTCACCTACCTGGTTATACAGGCCGAGGGTGAGGGTGTCCTGATCGGGGTTGGGCACGGCCGTCATCACCACCTCTTGCCCAATCGCCCGAAATGCATTTTGCAAGGCAATGACCTGGTCAAATGCCTGTGCGCCCAGGTCGGGTTGGCCACTGTAAATCAGGTTGATTGACTGGCGATAGAAGTAAGGGAAGTCGGCCAGAGAGGTAGCGCGGTCAGTTGAAGTGGTCAACCAGTCAGCGATGTGGGCAATGAAACGGCCGTTATCATACGCCGTGTGATACGGTTCCAACATAAAGTGCAAGTCTGTCAGCGCCAACACCTGGCCGTTGGCGCTCGTCGCCGCTAATGTCAAGTCTCCGGGCCGGTCGGTGGCCGATGACCAGGTATTATCATCGCCGGCGAGAACGGCCGTAGCTGATGGCCCTACATCCACCGAATGTGCCCCATAAAAAACCACCTGCGCCATATCGGCCGTCAGGCCATTTTCGGTTGCCAGACTGCTGCCGCTGAGGATGATATTACGGAAGTTGCCTTCATTTTCGGTCAGGTTATAGAGGTAATCGCCGTTGAAGTTCAAGTCAAAGGCTGCTGCCAGCGAGTTGAGGGGTATTTTGTCGTCTTCAATGATGACCCTAAAGTCAAACAAATCCTCTTCAATGAGGATGTTGTACCGGGTCGGGTCGCCGACCAGCAGCAGCCGGCCGCCATTCGCCACAAAGTTTCGCACGGCCAGGATTTCGGCGGTTGTAAACGGCCGTAGCGGGGCAATCACCACATAGGCATTCACCGCCCGCAGGGCCGCGGCCAGGTTGCCATCCGTAAACGGAACAATCGGGTAGCCACGCGCCGAGAGACGGCCAAGAAAATACCCCAGTTCCGTTTCTGTAAACGCATTTTCATGGGCCATATCCAGCAATACACGACCCCTGACGGTTTCCTCATCAACGCTCATCACTTCATCGGCAAAGCGGCTGGTTGCTGGTGTGGGCACAGGCTGTACTACCTCCGCCGGGTCATAGACGGGAATCGTACCCCGCGACACGGCCCCGCCCAGGTCATAATAGCGCAGATAACGGTACAGCGACGGCGCAGCCAGCAGCGCCACAAAGATCACAAGTAAAAGGATGGCACGTTTCATTGCTTGTTTGTTCCTAAAGATTGGAGATTGGAGATTTAAGCAATCTCCAATCTCTAATCGCCAATTCTCTACCGGTTCGGCAATTCGATGTAGCGATAATACAAACCCGGCGGCAAATCGGCGGGCATGGCCCACAGCCGTTCCAGATCAATTTGCGGAGGCCGGTAAGCCAATGCGTTAGCATTTTCATCATCCGCAAACGTGAGCGGGTAAAGCTCCACCACTTCATAATCACGTAGACCCGCGAGTTCACCAGCTCTGGCAATAGCCTCTTGGGTGGAAATCATACCGTCAATCAGGCCCATCTGTTGCGCCGCCACACCATCAAAAATTTCGGCGCGGGTCAATGTCTCAAAATCGGCCAGCAACCGCTCCCCACGTCCAATGGCGACCGCGTTGACAAATACATCTTTCAATGTTTCCGCCCGCCGGGAAAAACCATCCCGCGTACCACCAAATGCTTTGTAGGGGCCGGTGGTCAGTATGTCTTCTTCGATGAAAACGCTATCCGGCAATTGGGTGATGACGCCGATGCTGCCTATGGCCGAACCGGGTTTGGCGTAGATTTCATCGGTGGCCGCGGCGACGTAATAGGCGCCGCTGGCCGCCAGAAAATCTACCGAAGCGACGATAGGCATTTCCTGGCGCGTTTTAAGTACGTCCAGATACATTTCTTCACTGTCATTGGCCGTACCACCAGGGCTGTTGATGACAATAACAACCGCTCTAATGGAAGGGTCGTTGCGGGCATATTCAAGCTGCGCTTTGAATTCTTCGGCGGTGAGACCAAAAATCTCGTAATAAAGGCGGATGACGCCGACTTTGGGTTCGGGCACAGCACGAGGCGCAGCGTAGATGCCAACAGCCAGGGGTACAATGATCACCAGAATGAAAACGAAGATCAGGCGGAGGGGAGAGCGGGTCAAGTTGTCGGCTGAAGCCATGAGAATCTCCTTGCCGGTAGTCGGTAATCGGTTATCGGATTACCGATAACGGTTCACGGATTACGGTTCACGAATTACGCATACATACCGGCTGGTCATTTCAAAGATGGGTCATAGAATATCATGCCGGTGGATGGGTAGCAACCAGGGATATGGCGCCAGACAGGTGACCAGTGGCAGGTGGCATATTGCAGGTGATTACTTCCCAACTTGCCACCTGCTACTTGCCTGGCATTGCTCAATCAGATACTATGCTCCAATTGCCTTGCGTTGAGTCTTGTTCATGTATATTTCGCACTTATCGCTCACAAATTTTCGCAATTACGGCCGTTTGGAATTAGAACTTTCCCCTGGGGCCACCCTGCTTTACGGCCAGAATGCCCAGGGCAAAACGAATTTACTGGAAGCGGTTTATTATCTGGCAACCACCCGTTCTCCCCATGCAGAATATGACAATCAGTTGTTGAATTGGGATGCCGGTCAGTCTGAAGAACTGGTAGTGGTGGGGCGGCTGGTAGCCCAGGTGCAAACGGCGGCGGAAATGAAGCGGTTGGAAATGCGGCTGATTTTGGAGCGGAACGGCCGTGCCCGTCAGGGTAGTTTTCGTCGGGAAGCGCTGGTTGACCGGCGCAAAATGCGGTTGATGGATTTGCTGGGTCATTTGCGGGTGGTGTTGTTCCTGCCGGAGGATGTGCAGTTGATTACCGGGTCGCCGGGGGAACGGCGGCGGTATATGGATATTACCCTGTGCCAGATTGACGCGGCCTACTGCCGTGCCCTTTCGCAATACAACAAAGTGTTGGAACAGCGTAATGCACTGCTGCGCCAGATAGCCGAAGGCAGCGGCAGTCTGGATGTGCTGCCTGTTTTCACCGATAAATTGGTGAATTTGGGCAGCCAGATTTTGCGGCGGCGGGCGCTGTTTCTGGCGGAACTGGCGCGGGAAACGCAGCGGGTGCATTATGAACTGCTGACCAACGGCCGTGAAACCATCCGCCTGCAATATGTGCCGCGTCTGGCGGGCAATGGCACGGTTGAGGAGGAAAGTGTGGCGCTGGGTGAATGGCTGCAAGCGGCGGAGGCGTCCCTGGCGACTATCAAAACCCGGCTGGCGGAAGCCGTGCGGCAGGCACAACCGGCGGATATTGCTCGCGGCGCTACCAGCGTGGGGCCACACCGGGATGATTGGCGTTTTTTGCTCAACGGCCGTGCCCTGAGCAGTTACGGTTCGCGGGGTCAGCAGCGTACAGCCATTTTGGCGTTGAAGATGGCGGAGATTAGCTGGATGACGGCCGTGACCGGCGAGCAGCCTATCTTATTGTTGGACGAAGTGGTGGCGGAATTGGATGCTCAGCGACGGGCCGCCCTCTTGCAAACCGTGCAATCGGCGCAGCAGGCCATCCTCACGGCCACCGACCCGGCCATGTTTACCGCTGAATTTTTAGCCAATGCTGTCAGTTTGAAAGTGGAGAACGGCCGTATTTCCTATGCCGAAAGTACTGGTAGTCCAGACCAGTGAAGCGAGAAGGTTCGTTAGAAAGGCTGCCTACTATGGTTTCAATCCATCTGAATAGCAGCATATCGGTATTCATTCCAGCAAGCGTTCAGAAGCAAACCGACGAGAGATTGTAACGTGATTGATTCGCATAAAAACATAACTTCGCCTCCACTTGTCCTTATCGTAGATGATACCCGCGAGAATCGTTTGCTGTTGGCGTCACAGTTGAAACTGGAAGGATTTGAAATAATAGAAGCTGCCGGTGGGCGAGAAGGCATTGAAAAAGCCAGGGTTTTGGATCCTGATGTAATTTTGCTGGATGTGATGATGCCCGATCTGGATGGTTTTGAAGTTTGTCGGCTACTCAAAGCTGATCCCGACACCATGCAGATTCCCATCATCATGGTCACAGCTTTGAACCGGGTGGAGTCGCGGATTGAAGGAAAGCGGGCCGGCGCGGATGAATTTCTGTCTCGCCCGCATGTGCGTGAAGAATTGCTGGTGCGGGTGCGCACTTACACCGAAGTGAAACGAACCCGGCTGCGGCTGGAAGAAGAGCGAAACCGGCTGCAACTGCTGTATAATGTTAGCCGGGCCATTAGCAGCCAGTTAGACCTGGACACGATTATGGCGGACACGCTCACCCAGACCCAGGCGGCGGTGGGGGCCACGAAGGGTAACATCATTTTGGTGAATGAAGTGGGGCAGGTGTATCATCGTTTTATGTTGCGCGCCGGGTCGCCGGTGGAAATTAGCGATCACGTGGCCCAGGCGGTCATGACGCAGGGGTTGGGTGGCTGGCTATTGGAACACCAGAAAAGCGAGATCATTGATGATATTTTTGGCGATTCGCGCTGGATTATGCTGCCGGATGATCGGGGTGAGGGGGGATCGGCCATTGGGATTCCCCTGACGGGGCCGGATCGGATTGAGGGGATTTTGATCTTGAATCATATCCAGAGGGGTTATTTTTCGGCCGAACACCGGGATTTGCTGGAGGCGATTGCCAGCACGGTGACGGCGGCGATTGTCAATGCCCGTTTGTTTGCCGAGGTGCGTGAAGAGCAGCGCAAACTGGAGACTATTTTAACGTCGTCAACAGATGCGATTATCATTGCGGATGAGGCCTGGCGCATTTCATTGTTTAACTACACGGCGGCCCGCTTGTTCCAGGTGAAGATGCGGGATGTGATTGGACGGCCGTTGACGGAGATAAGCCAGTTGAGGCCGTTGCAAGTATTGCTGCCCGGACAGCAATCATCCAGAGAAGAGAAAGAGGTGGCGCTGGATGACGGCCGTGTGCTGCACCCCAGCATCTCCCCTATTGACGGTGTCGGCTATGCCCTCATTTTGCAAGATATTACCGAACTGAAACGTATTGAAGAACTAAAACTGGTAGCTGAACGGCGAGAGAAAGAACGGGTGCAAGAGACATTTGCCCGCTATATGGGGCCGCGTCTGGTTAACCATGTGTTAGCCAATGCGCCGGAACTGATGGCCCGGCGCGAGCGGCGGCTGGCAGTGGTGATGTTTGTGGATTTACGCAATTGGACGGGGGGCATGATTACCCGCGTGGCGCCGGACGAGGCTATTCGGCAGCTCAACGAGTTTTTTACGCGCATGATGGATATTGCCATTGAGTTTGATGGGACGGTGTTTGAATTGACGGGGGATGAGATTTTAGTGGGCTTTAATGCCCCATTTGATCAGCCAGATGCTACCAGCCGGGCCGTGCAAACGGCCGTGACCATGCAGCGTGAATTTAACCAATTGCGCCAAAGCTGGTATGAGCAGGCCGGTACGGAGTTGGGGTTGGGGATTGGTATTGACATGGGTGAGGTGGTCATGGGTAATGTGGGGGCTGAATCCCGGATGAGTTTCCGCATGGTAGGGCAGCCGATGAATACCGCCTCCCGGCTGGTGGATATGGCCGGTGATGGGCAAATTGTGGTTTCGACGGCCGTTTATGCTGACCTGTCGGTGAAAGCTGCCTCCCGTTTGCGGGAAACGGTATTTGAACAAATGGGGCCGGTGTATTTGCAGGGGATTACGGAACCCCAAGTTTTGTACCGTACCACCATTGCCCGCCCGCCATTTTCGAAGTAACGGTTCTATAACGGCCGTTTGGCGGCCATACCGGGGCGTCGGGGATACTCTTCTGGGGTAGGGGCGCATTTTTCTACCACCACTAGATAATGTAAATTTGTAGTGCCCGGCAAGCTCATGGGGTGCAGTTGGGTTGTGCCGCCACCCAGCAGGTGAATGGCGTAGGCGGCGGCCTCCGTTTCAGTGGCGGCATGTTCCCCTTTTTGGGCCAACATAAACCCGCCCAGGCGGCAGAACGGCAGCAGATATTCGGCCAATACGCGCAGGTCGGCTACAGCCCGGGCCACAGCCCAATCATAGTGGGCGCGGTGAGTGGGTTGGTGACCCAAAGTTTCGGCGCGGTCGGCCACAATTTGCACCTGAGCCAGCCCCAGTTCGGCCACCACTGCTTGCAGAAAGCTAGTTTTTTTAGCGACGCTTTCGACCAGGGTCAACTGTAGCTGGGGAAAAGCAATCTTGAGAGGCAGGCCGGGAAAGCCAGCGCCGGTACCAACGTCAATGAGGGTACGGCCGTTTAAGTCACCGGTCACAGCAGCGCAGGTGAGAGAGTCGTAGAAATGGCGTTCAATAATGAGATCGGAGTGGCGCACGGCCGTCAGGTTCATGCGTTCATTCCATACCAACAGCAGTTGTAGATAGGCGGCAAATTGTGTTTGCTGCGCCGGCGACAGTACTACCCCCAAATTATTTGTTTCCTCCACCAGACGCGCGATATCCATGGCCCTCTAGCGGCTGCGTTCCAGGTCTTTAATGGCCATGTCTATCTGGTAAGTATCGTACTGCTCGCCGCCAAACATCGCCGGCGCATAAGACGTGACCCATGTTTGCACCAGTCTCGGTCTGTTGCGAATGTATAAAGGCGCCAACGGCATGATGCCGGCATCCCCAAAAAGGCGGTTTTCTAGCTGCCGGTAAATGCCAGCGCGTTCGTCAGCATCTAACAGGCCGTTTGCCTGGCGAATCAGGTCGTCTTCTTCAGTGCAAGGGCGGTTATGGCGGTTTTCGCTATCCTCACAATGCAATAAATCACCCATCCAGTTGTTGGCGTCAGGGTAAAATGAGGACCAGGCCAGTTCCCATACATCTGGTCGCGCTGCGCCCGCATCACGCCGAGTATTCGCCAGCAAAATGCCAAATTGTACCTGTTCGATATTGATCTGACCCTCTGTGCAGCCCAACTCCTCGATCCACATACGCCGGATCAGTTCAGCTTGCTGCAACGACAGGTCTGACGCGCTGACAAGAAAAGTAAACGGGGGGATGAGTTGGCAGCTGCCGAACCCACTGGCCCCCAGTTGTTGGCGGGCATAATCAGGGCTGTACCCCACCCCAACTTCACCAAAAGGAACGGAAGCGATAGCGCCGGGGGGAATGAGATGCTGCATCCCAATAGCGCCAACGCCAAACAAGGTCTCAACCAGTTCCTGGCGGTCAATGGCGGCAGCGAAGGCTCGCCGAACTTCGGGTTCACGGAAAATACCGCTATCAAAGTTAAAACCCAGGTAATGCACGGTTTGTTCGGGAATCATTTCTAGACGGGTGGCAATGCGCTCCTCCGCAAAGTCTATATCCAGTTCAGCAACATTAACCAGGTCTAGCTGGCGTGCCTGCCACAAGTCGTAGGTACTATTACCTTGTTTGGCGTAATAAATGTTGATGACTTCTACATTTCCCTGGCGGGGTAGAGGCCATAGGGGATTTAGCTGTAATGTTTGAAATTCGGCGCCCAGCGGGAAGTAGGGGCCGCTGGTCAGGAAGGGGACCTCTTCATCTGTTTGCCATCTGATTGATTGCCAATCATCGCCGAGGGTCGTGATAAATTCGGGCGGCAACGGCCGTGTAAACCACAAACTGGTCAATGTGAGAAAATGCGCCGCTGGTTTGGTGAGGGTAAATTCTAGAGTTGTGTCATTGAGAGCGACCACGCCGATGCGTTCCAGGTCGGTGGTGGTCGCGTTGGGTGTGGTATTGGCATGTTCGCAGCCGCGAATGATAAAAAGCGTGAAGGCGTCTGGGGTGTAGGGTTGATTGTTACAGGCGCGTTGAATGGCAAAAACAACATCACTGGCGGTGACAGGGCGCACTGACTGCACGTTGTAAAGGCCATCAGGCTGCCGGACGCCTGGCCTGACCCAGTAGATGTCATTGCGCAGGTGAAATGTCCAGATACGGCCGTTTTCGCTCACTTCCCAACTTTCGGCTAAGGCTGGTTCGATGCGGTTGGTACGGTGGTTGTACCGGGTAAGCCCCACAAACAAATTTTCGATCAAATCAATCCCATCCTGGCTGACGCTTTGTTGGGGATCAATAGCCGGCAGTGTTTCCCGCTCAAAGCCAATGTCGAAGGTGACCGGGCCAATCTCTTCGCGGGACTGTGCGGTGGGTTGGGGTGTGGGAGTCGGTGTCAGTTCGATGATCCGGGTGATAACAATTTCTTCGCCGATGACTGTATGTACTTCTGTCACTACAATTTGTGCCGGTTCCTCCATGTTACCAGTGGTATTGCGACAGCCAATAACCAACAGCAAGATCGTTGCCAGAACGACGATCAAGAAGACGCGTGTGGCCAGTGGAGAAAAGGACATACCTAGTTTACTCACGTACCCCATGCTATCTTATGCGCCAGACGCCGACAAGTATTTTTCAGCGCAGACCTATAATCCAGTGTGCGCGAAAGTGGTTGGTTATGAGAGCGCTGGGTTGACGGCCGTGTGATGCTTGCGTGGTATAGGGGCGAGTAGTAATATAGTGACTGTTGTGAGTTTACAATAAAGTGATGGGATAGATAAACGCAAGATGATGTTAGGGGCCTTGAGATAATTCCAGCCCAAGGATTAAACGGTTATGTATGAACGAGTCCTGGTAATTGATGATTCACAGGAAATCCGGGATTTTCTTTGTGAATACATATTACAACCAAAAGGCTTTGAGGTGATGCAAGCTTCTAATGGGTTGATGGGGCTGGAAATGGCGATTGCCAAAGAGCCGGATTTGATGATTGTTGACCAACAAATGCCACGTCTGACTGGCCTGGAAGTGTTGGAAAAGCTGAAGGAGCGGGGTATTGAAATACCGGCTATCTTAGCCACAGCGCATGGGTCTGAGGAAACGGCCGTTGCCGCTTTCCGTCTAGGCATCCGTGACTATGTTATCAAACCGTTTGACGCTGACGAAATCAGCGAGTCAGTAGACCGCGCTTTGCGCGAAAGCCGTTTGCAGCGTGAACGTGACCAGTTAGTGCAGCAGTTGATGGAAAGCAACTCCCAGTTGCAGCGACGCGCCCAGGAGCTAAATGTTTTGTATGGGGTGGGTAAGTCGGTGGCTTCGTCGCTTGATCTGGAAGAGGTGCTGCACCGGGTGGTAGAAGCGGCCGTTTATGTAGTAGGCGCCGAGGAAGGTTCCCTCATGTTGCTAGATGAAGAACATGGCGAACTTTATATCCGTGCTTCCAAAAATCTGGATTCAAAAGCGCGTTCCATGCGTAAACGAGTCAATGACAGCCTGGCGGGGAAGGTGCTGCAAACCAAACGGGCTATCGCTATTGGCAATGATTCACAGTGGAAACGCACCCATACGGCCTTGTTGGTCAAATCCCTTATCTATGTCCCCCTTATCTTGCAAAATAAACCAATTGGTGTTTTAGGCGTGACCAACCGTCTAAAAGAGACTTCATTTGATAGCAACGATACGCGTGCTTTGTCGGCGTTAGGTGGGTATGCCACCATCGCCATCAATAATGCCAACATCTATTCGGAAATTGAACGGGAACGAGAAACGCTGACGGCCGTAGTAGACCAAACAGATAATCCGGTGTTGGTAGTTGATGAGGAATTCAAAGTCATCTTGCTGAACAAATCTGCGCGAGAATTATTCCAATTGCCCGATGCCAAACTGTCCGGTATCCCTTTGCAAAAGCTGGTAAAGGACCCGGCCGTTGTGGAGTTTGTGATGCAGCCTGAAGATACTGTTGTGGATACAGAGGGGGAGTTTGTGTTGGCCGACGGCCGTACATATTATGTGCAGTTAGCCATTATTCAGGGTGGTAGCTCTCGGTCTGTTTTGATGCGACGAGTCGAAAACTAGGGGGTCTTCATCCCTAGCCAGAAGTGGTGCGGCAGCACGGTGCGTAACGGCCGTACTTCTGTCCGGCCCACTTCTTTTTTTTGGGCCAGCATAACCGGATTTACCAGGCACAGTTCCGGCAACCGGCCATACTTTTGTTCATAATACTCAACCGCGCGCAAAATTTTCTCATCAAACGGCCGTTTGACATCATTATCAAGCCATAACATTCCTACGTTCATTGCCATTCTCCCTGTTAGTTCATCGTAACAGTTTCAGCCAGCCTCCCAAAGTCGTTCCCGAAAACCAAAATCCAGTTTAGAAACGCGAGCGTTCCAATTAACTTGTGAACTCAATGCCCGATGTGGTAGCTGTAAATACCTGCGACTTGTTCTCATCGGGTTTTTCCGAGGCAATCGCGAGTTGTTCCAATTGAATCTGCTGCGCCAACAGCGGTTGAGGGCGACGGCGTTGTAGAGCATCTAGCGTTAATTGCAGGTCATATTCGCCAATATAAGCTGCTTGAAAGTGCAGCACCTCACCATCAATCACTGCCAGGAAATCTCCTTGTCCCAACAAATATTCGGCCTGTGTCCCCGGCATATCAGCCGCGGCTGCTGCTTGAGTCGCATGGTTTACCTTTCCCACCACACGCCCCGGTAGGTTCATGCGGAAGGGACTATTTAATGATTCTGCTTCCGGATTGTTTGTGGTCAGTATCAGATGAATGCCGACGGCTGGGCCGCGTTGTAAGAGCAGCACAATGCTCTCCATTAGTTGCTGTTTGTCGCCTTCTGATTGCATCAAATTGACCACTTCGTCAATCATCACCACGATCTTGGGCGTATTCATCCGTTGCTCTTGCCGGTAAAGACACTCCCCGCTAAGGAAGTCGAGCAGTTCCCGGTAATCGTCGGCGTCATAGGCAACAGGGCTTAACATATGAGGCAGGTAGGAGAGTGGTTCCAACGGGGTGAAGCCTTTGTATTTACCGGCTGTACTGCCGTCCAAAACCATCAACTGTAATTGGGACTGCCGGTGCAGCAGTGCCAGCGAAAGAGCCATCGTGCGCAGCAAAGAGGTTTTGCCCGCCTGATCTACACCTGCTACCAGGAGATGGGGCAGATTGTCAGCAGAAAATTGCCAGCAAAGCGGACGGCCGTGTTCGTCCAGCCCCAGTACCATTGTCAACGGTTGTAATGGCGGTGTCATCGCCATAAGATCCAATAGGGAAACAGGGACATCTTCCGTTCGCGCCACGTGTAACTGCCATCCGCCTGCGTGTGGTACCAGTTCGCCATCAGCCGCCCCTAAAGCTGCCAGCAATTCTTGTTTCATGTGGCGCAATCTGTCCAGGCTGCTGCCGACATGGGCTGCCAGATCAAAGCGAATCCAACGGGGCTGCACAAAACCACCGGCTACCCGTGCGGCTACATCATGGTTAGTGAGTACATTTTCAATCCGCCGTGACTGTATTTCTAACTGGTACTGCAACCTTTTCTCCTGCATGAGCTTACGCCACTCTCCATTTTCACTCATCATTATTTCCCTTTATGAGAGCGTACATCATTTTCCTTTAGCACATATGTTCTTGTATTTTGTTAAAAAAAAGGACGGCCGTATGCCGTCCTGCTCATTTCTACCGATTGCTCATCAGTTTGCTGTTTGCCGAAGCACCAGCATCACCTTTCCCTGCACCTGTACTTCACCAGGTTCCACAAAGATCGGCTCCATTGTCGGATTGGCCGGTTGCAGCCGAATCTTGTCTCCTTCATGGAAAAAATACTTTAGGGTCGTCGTGTCGTCAGTCAGCCACACAGCGACCATATCTCCGTTGCGGGCACTGTTATCCTGGCGCATGATCACGATGTCACCATCATTAACCATCGCATCAATCATTGAGTACCCACTCACCCGCAGGGCAAACAGATCATCGGTGCGCCCTGGCAGCATCGTGGAGCTTACCTCGATAGCGTCTTCTTCATCGTAAACGGCAAAGCTATCATGCCCAACTTCAATGGGTTCACCAGCGACAATGTGTCCTAAAAGGGGTACCCGCACCAGATTGGCGATGGCCTGAGTCACGGCCGTCTGTGCATTTGCCATTGCTTTACCCATTTGGCTGGTTAAACGCAAACCGCGTGACACATCCGCGTCACGCTCTAGCAGTCCCATTTCTTTGAGCCGGGTCAGGTTGTAATTTACCACCGAGGTTGAGGTGATACCCACTGCACTCCCTATCTCCCGTATGGTGGGTGGACGGCCGTGTTCTCCAACATAAGATTGAATATAGGCCAATATACTCTTTTGCCGGTCTGACAATGGTTTTTCACTCATAGTGGATTACTCCTGGTTAAATCATGTTTTCTAGAACATGTTTGCCGCTCATTTGTTCTGAGAGTATACAAGAACAACTGTTCGGTGTCAAGCAGGAATTTACATAAACATACTGTTAAACGAGGAAGTGTTTGGCAGGGTTCTTTTCACTCAAGATCGGCCGGGACATTTGGAAAGGTGACAGGTCGGTCGGGATGGCGTCGGCGCCGGTAGTCACCAGCTCGCCCAGGAGTTTGCCGATGAGGGAGGCGAATTTGAAGGCGTGACCGGCGCCGATGGCCACGGCCACTTGGGGATGACCGGGCAAGGTGTCTATGACAAAATCGCGATCAGGCGTCAGGGTGTACAGGCAGGTTTTGGTCAAAATGGGCGGGCCGTAGCCGCCCGGCAGCAGGCGTTTGGTAAAGTCAGTTACCCGTTGCGCGTTGGCCGGGTTAGGTGTAAAGGTGCGGCTCACGGCCGTGACCTCTGCCCCACCCACATCTTGCGCCACCTTGATCCCCGCCTCTCCGTACACCGGGAATCCGTAGTAACAGGGGTCGTCCATCCATATCCAAACGGGGAACCGCTCCCGCGCAAAGGCTGCCGGGTCAGGCGTGGCAAAATACATCACTTGTTCCTGCGTCACAGTCAACGGCAAATGCCAGCCAAAATGTGCCAATGCCTCATTGCTCCAGGCCCCACCGGTTATGATCAGGTAGCGACATTGATACCTGGCTTTGTCCGTGATGATGATAATTTCAGCGTCGCTGTCATGCACGGCCGTGACCTTTTCATCATCCTGCAATACGACCCCATACGCTTGAGCCAGGCGCAGATGCGCCGCATTGCATTTGGCGGCGGGGGTGATGCCGCTTTCCGCCTGGAAAATGGCCTGCACATCATCCGTCAGGTGAAACTGAGGCCAGCGATACCGTACTTCGGCCGCCGATAGCCATGCAAACGGCACACCACAGGCAGCCATGCTTTCCGTATAATCGGCGCTGGGAATGGCGGCGTTGGCGGGGAAGAAGTCCAGGCCACCCGTCTTGAGGATCAGTGATTCTCCGGCATCTGCTTCCAACGCCGCCCACGCCTGATACGCCTGTTTGGCCAGGGCCACATAGGCTGGGGTGTGGTAAGAAAGCCGGATGATACGTGAATGGTCTTGCGACCCGCCGCGCCCATGGCCGATCTCAAATTGCTCCAGACCAAGAACGTCACGGCCGTAGCGCCGCCCCAACCAATACGCCGCCCCACTGCCAATGCCGCCCAAACCGAGGATGATGACTTCGTAGGATGTTTTCATTTGGCCTTCAGGGGATTAGAGATTGGAGATTGCCCAATCTCTAATCAACTCTTTCCGCAATATACCGCCGAATATCCAGGCTCAAATCTTCCATTGGCGCATAGTAGCCGTGTTGGAAGACGCGGCTGTTCATGCCGCGCTGCACACCTTCACATACCACCCAATCCTGCCGGTTCACGAGGTCCCAGAATTCAACCGCATCGCGGGGATCAAAGTCCGGTTTGGCGATTTCGTCCAGGTGGAAGAGAAAGTCACAGACAACGGCCGTGTGCCCCGTATCCATCGGCCACAAGGTAAACGCCGCCACATGATCACACGACAGGCTGACCATCAAATTGGGGTAGATCAGTTCCCCTTTGTGGCGCACCTGCTCCTCTGATGACAGATCGGGAAAGGGGGCGCGGTTGGTGGTGCCGGTGAGGGTGAAGGTGTATGTGCCTTCGGCCTGGGGAATGCCATCTTCCCACTCCAGGCTGTTGCCGCCGCGCTCTTTGAAGGCGGGCACAATCCGGCATAATTCCGGGTGAACGGAGCCGCAATGGTAACACTCGTTGTAGTTTTCCACGATCACTTTCCAGTTGGCAGCCACCAGATAAACCAACCGCTGCACCGTGCGCAAATCGGCTAGCGGGTAACGCTGGACGCGATTGGCAATCTGGCCCAGTTGTTCGAACAGGCTTTGTGTGGCCTGGTCTGGGGTGAGGTGTAGGAAGATGAAACCACCCCAGGTTTCCAGCCCTACCGAGTAAAGGGTGAATTCGTCCCGGCACAGGCCATCTGTTTCGTCCAGGAAGGGGGTGTTACGCACACGGCCGTCCAACTCATAACTCCAGGCGTGATAGGGGCAGTGGATGACGCCGCGAAAATGGCCGGTGGGGGGCACGGCCGTACCCTCTACCAATTCCGCCTTATCCAGCACCAACTGGCTGCCGCGATGGCGGCACACATTGTAATGCGCCCGCAGTTCACCCGACCGGGTACGGGTGACAATGATGCTCTCGCCCGCCACCTCCACCAACAGGTAATCGCCGGGGTTGGGCAGCGATTCGGTGCGTCCCACACAAAACTATTCCCGGCAAAAAATCTGCTCCTTCTCCCGCGCAAAAAACGCCGGGTCCACATAGGCGGCGCGGGGTAGTGTGGGTTCTAGCGTTGTCTGGGTCATTGGTAATCCTCTTTTCAAGGAAGGGAGGCTTTAGCCGATGGTCGGCTAAAGCCTCCCCTCCTCGTGGGAGACCTCCTCGCGGGCGATGGAGAAGTTCCAGGTGTGGTCAAAAACCAGGTCAGCGCCTTCGTAGGCGTGCAGGGTGTTGCTGACGTGGAAGTGGGTGAGATCGACGCTCATGTGGCTGAGGGTTTGGATACGGATTTGCCAGTCGCCGCGTTGCAAGCTCACCATGCGCTCGCTGATGGCTACGGCCGTCAGCGGATCATCTTCTTGAATGGCAAAGCTGTCCCGGTTGACGCTCTCCTGTTCCAGTCCATTATCCTGGAAACGGATACGGCCGTCATCCACCTCAATTTCCAGCGTACTCAGGCCCGTGATCAGGTCGCGGCGTAGTTGCCGCCGGTTTTGCGCCGGGCGCAGCACGTCTAGCGGGTAGGGGGGCGCGGATTCGGGTGGGGGAAACGGGCTTAACATCTCATCTTCTGCTCGTGGAGGGCGAGTGGGCAGGCGCAGTTCACCGCCGGGATGCAGCGTCAGTGTCACCGGAGTGGGCGCAGGCCAGGCATGGGGCCACCAGGTGGGCGAGAGCGCCAGCCGCCAGCGATGCCCGGCAGGCAGGGCATAGGCGGTGGCATTGAGGCGCAGGGTGATGGTGTACGGCCGTCCCGGTTCCAGCGGCGTCGGCTTTTCATGGCTTTCGCGGTGTGTCAGGTTTAGCAATCCCCAACTGACAAGTGTAGACGCGCCATCGGGGTGTACGTCACACAGCCGGGCGGCGAGGAGTGCCTGGGGCTGGTCGGCGGCAAGCGTCAGCGTCACTGCCGGGTAGCCCAGGATTTCCATGCGTTCGGGCAGCGGGGGGGTGGTGAAGGTGAGGCTGCGCGCGTCTTCATCGCGCTGGTCGGCGGCAAAATCACCGGGTGCGCCCTGAGCGCACCATTCCCCGGCGGTCAGCCCGGTGGTTTGCGGGCTGGTAAAGGCGACAGGTGGGGTGGCACGGCCGTTTTCTATCAGATCGCCATCTTGCAAAAACAGGCGGTGGGGGCTGATGTGGGGCGAAGGCCAGGCTGATTCAGCCACCCAGCGCCCAGGCCAGACGGGATGATGGGTAGACGGCCGTTGGCTATCTATCAGCCACACACGCAGCATTGGCTCGTCCATGATGCCGGTCTCGATTTCCTTCAGCCAGTAATCCCACCAGCGCAAGCTCTCTTGCAGGAAACCAATGGCGGGGTCGGGACGGCCGTCTTCGGGAAAGTTGTGCGCCCAGGGGCCGATCAATCCCTTCTTCGGTGCGGTCAGCCCGGCGAGCAGGCGGGGCACGGCGTTGGTGTAGGCGTCGGCCCAGCCGCCGATGGCGTAGACGGGGCATTGGATGGCGCTGTAATCTTCGCGCACCGAGCCATGCTGCCAGTAGACGTCGCGGCGTTGGTGGCGCAGCCACTCCTCCACGAAGGGGGGCGTTTCTGCCAGCCGCTTTTGCCACATGGCGCGCCACTTGTCGCCCACCCAACGCGGGTCGGGCGGCAGGGCGTTATAGACGAACATGGTGGAGGCCCAGGCCAGCATTTGCGAACCGAGGACGCAGCCGCCCATGTAATGCACATCGTCGGCGTAGCGGTCATCGGTGAAGTGCATGGGGATGATGGCTTTCAACTGTGGTGGGCGGCGAGCCGCAATTTGCAGGCTGTTGAAGCCGCCCCACGATTTGCCAAACATGCCGATACGGCCGTTGCACCAGCTTTGGTCGGCAATCCAGGCCAGCAGTTCCAGAGCGTCATCCTGTTCTTGCTGTAAATACTCGTCGAGCAGGATGCCGTCGGCGTCGCCGCTGCCGCGCATGTCCACGCGGATGGCGGCGTAGCCGTGCCCGGCCAGATAAGGGTGGCGAATGGCGTCGCGCACGGCCGTGCCGTCACTCTTGCGGTAGGGCAGATATTCCAACAGGGCGGGGACAGGGTTGCGTTCGGCATTTTGGGGCAGCCAGATACGCGCCGCCAGCTGCGTGCCATCGGCCAGTGATACCCAGGCATTTTCTATTTCACGGATGGGGTAGGGGAATTGGGTTTTGATGTTCATATTGAATAATTGGGTAATTGGGTAATTGAGAGATTGGGGATCACCATGTCACCTTGTCACCCCCTCCCTCCTATAAGCGGCCATAATGTTCTGCAAGTCTACCAGGGGCAGGGCGTGGACGGTACGGCCGTGTTTGCCCACCATTGTCTCGGCCATACACAGGCAATTGAGGATGGCTTCTTCGGTGGCTTCGGCGGTGGCGTCGAACAGGTCGTTGAGGTGGCGGTGGGGGATCATGCGGATGTGGCGCAGGAAGGTGGTGCCCTGGGAGGGCAGGTGATTGCCGGTGGCGAAGGCCAGGAAAATGTCGCCGCTGCCGTTGTAGCCAGTGCCACCCATACGCGCCAGGCCCACGGTGGCCCGCTGCGCCAGTCGTTTGCACTGCACCGGTAGCAGGGGGGCGTCGGTGCCAATGATGATGATGATGGAACTGTTAACCGGCGGTTCGCGGTCAAAGGGGTTGGGGACACGGCCGTAGTCAATCATCTGCCCCACGGGCACACCATCCACCCGGAACAGGGCGCGGTCGCCATAATTGGCCTGCACCAACACACCGACGGTGTATTCCCCCTCTTCCATCTCCACCACCCGCGAGGAGGTGCCAATGCCCCCTTTGAAATCGTGGCAGATCATGCCCGTGCCGCCGCCCACATTGCCTTCGGCGACCGGCCCACCTTTGGCGTCCGCCAGGGCCGCGCGCACGTGTTCTTCGGTGACGTGAAAGGCGTTGATGTCGTTGAGCCAACCGTCATAGGTTTCCGCCACCACCGGCAGCAAAAAGCTGCGGGTGTACCCTTCTTCGACGCTCACTTTCACCAGCGTGTCCCGCACGATGCCTACCTGGTGGGTGTTGGTGAGGCCGATGGGTGAGCCGAGCATCCCGGATTCTTCCAGCCAGGGGATGCCCGTCAGTTCGCCGTTACCGTTGAAGGAGTGATAGGCGGCAAAGGCGTAGTCGTCCCAGATGTTGCCGTTGTGGGGCACGATCATGGTGACGCCGGTGCGGGCGATGTATGGTTCATCGTAGATGAGGGTGCAGTGGCCGACCAGGACACCGGGCACGTCGGTGATGGCGTTAAAGGGGCCGGTGGGAAAATGGCCGATGCTGATGCCCAGGTCGCGTAAGCGGGTGCGGGTCATAGGGGGGTCTCCTTTGGGATTTTGCGGCAAAATGGTGTGCCTGATTATTGGAAGTAGGTAGCAAGTTGCAGGTGGCAGTCGTGATTTTCACAGATTACTTGACACTTGACACTTGTTACTCGTTACATGTGGCTATTTTGCACAGGTAGTAAGTTGGCTACAATTATACCCGCTGGATTGTTTTGTGTTCTGAGGGGAGAAACCGTCGCGTTGATTGTGGGGAGAAACAATAACGCCCTGGTGGAGCTGCTCTCAGAAAGTTTGATTTCAATTTACAAACTTATATGGAGGATAAAATGTTAGCAACGCATTTTCGCCGGTTTTTGGTGTTGTTTGTGGTGGTGGGGTTGGTAACGGCCGTGTCTGTCTTGACAGCCCAGGCCACACCCCCACGCCAGGAAGATAGACCTTCACGCACGAATATCGAGGATATACCGCATTACCCTCTGGCCGAAACGCCAGAAGCGGGGTTAGCGCTGGAATCGGTTACGGTGGTGCTGGCCAGTAAGGTCGCGTTTCAGTCATACCGCAGTGGGAATTGGGACATTTTTGTGGGGAATGATGATGGGACGGGACAAACGGCCGTGACCAGCCACATCCGTGCCGATATTCACCCGCACTTGAATCGGGGTAATACGGCCGTTGTGTATGCTTCCCGATCCGATGACCATGATTACGAAATTTACAGGGTGAACGTGAATGGGAGTAACCGCGTAGCCTTGACCAACAATGAAGCAGACGATGGCAACCCGCAGTGGTCGCCGGATGGCACACGTATCGTCTTTGAGTCGTACCGCGATGGGCAGGCGGAAATTTATGTGATGAATGCGGATGGCAGCGGTCAGACGCGGTTAACGAGCAATGGCGCTTTTGATGGCATGCCCAGTTGGTCGCCAGATGGCACAAAAATCGCCTTTTCTTCCAGCCGCAGCGGGGCCTACCGCATCTGGGTGATGAATGCTGACGGCAGCAACCCGGTGCAGCTTTCCAACCAGCCCTATAGTTTCCGCCCCCAATGGTCGCCGGATGGCACCAGAATTGCCTATGATAGTGATGGGGACAATGATGGTTGGCAAGAATTATGGGTGATGAATGTAGATGGCTCTGGACAAAATGAAAGACATCAGGAGTACAATAATACGGATCTTTGGAATGGGAGCTGGTCACCAGACGGCCGTTATATCGCTTACACCCAAATCCATTTTGTCTATTATCAGGGTAACTGGTATTGGGATTACGCTTATCAAAAAGCTATAGTCGCTGACAATTACGATGCCCCCATAAGCCTGAGTCAAAATGATCGGGATTGGTATCCCCGCTGGCAAACAATTGACGGACAGCCACCAGTATCACAGGTGCAGGCATTGAGCGCACAATCTCCTGGCCCCATTCCGGTGAGTTGGTCAGGAACGGATACAGGTGGTTCTGGTGGCATTGCCAACTACGACGTGCAGGTGAAGACCGGGGCGAATGGAAGTTGGACAAACTGGCTGATGGGGACAACAGCTACAACTGGTCACTATCCTGGCACTGGTGGTAATACCTACTACTTCCGCGTCCGTGCCCGGGATCTTCATTACAGCATCGAAAACTGGCCTCCCTCTCACGATGCTACTACAACAGTTGAAGCCCTGCCGCCGCAAAGTTACATCCAGACTCTACCACCTTATAGTCGTCAAGATAATTCTCCCCTAATGATCTGGAATGGTTTTGATCCTGGTGGTTCTGGTATTGCTTCCTATGACGTGCAATATCGTCTCAATAATAGTACATGGCAGAATTGGCTAATGAATACGCCAGCGACTGCCGCCAATTTTGATAACAGCAATGGCGACACTGGTGATGCTGTTTATTTCCGTATCAGAGCAGCGGATAGGGCACAGAATGAAGCTCCATGGCCTGCTCCGGGTAGTGAGATAAGTACGACGCTTTACGCCTGGGGTATGCAAGGATTTGCTTATGACAATACAGATACGCCTGTTTCTGGTATTTCAGTGGGTATGGATCCAGCCTCGATGATGGTTGTGTCAGATGACAGTGATGGTCAATATAACGCTTTTACCGCCGCACCTGCCACCAATTATGAAGTGAACTGGACTAAAAATGGTTATGGCGGGTTGCCAAACACAACTTTTCAAGCCGGGCTAGACGCTGATATGGATGTCTGGTTTCCTCCGGCAAATAACATCGCATTGAACTGGGGTTTTGAGGATGGCATCGCTCAAAACGACTGGCAATTGAGCGGAACGTTGACGCCACTCATTACAGGATTTGCCAGGCTGACGGGCAACTATGGTCTGCTACTGGGACAACGTTCGTTTGACTTCTCCCCTATGGAGATTATTGATGATGGTTATAAGCCTAAAATCGCTGTTGATGCAGACGGTACAATTCATATTGTTTGGGGGAACGGTGATCTTTACTATGTTTACCGTTTGGTAAATGGTGATTGGTCCCAGATTCAACAGATTGCTAATAATCATTATCCACTAGACGAGCTATTGGTGGATAAGAATGGAGATCTTCATGGAATTGGTGGGACTTCTGAGCAGAATCTTTACTATGTTTATCGTGATAAAACAACCGGACAATGGTCAATAACAACTGTTATTAATGATGGGAATTGGTCATGGTCTCCCAGTCTAGCAGTTGACAATTTTGGAAAGGCTCATGTCGTCTGGGAAAGCCATTATCCAGGGCAGTCGGTAGCTAATGTCATGTACAGCTATCGTTTAGCGAATGGTACGTTTTCAACCCCACTCGTGTTTGAGGATGATTTTGGCGATTCTAGGGACCCTCAAATTGCAATAGATAGCAGCAATAAGATTCATATTATTTGGGTTTCGGAGCAGGAATATAATGCCCATAAAATCATGTATGTTGCCAATAGGCGTGGAGTTTGGCTACAGGCACAGGATGTTACCGGCATTGTTGAGAATGCTGCTTATAACAATTTTTCCGTAGAAGAGAACGGTAGCGTTCACTTCATCTGGAGAGATATCCCAAATTATGTACCGACGATTTACTACCGATACGTGAATTCTGATGGAGTATGGTCAGATATACAGAATGTGGCACAAACAGGTTGGGGGGGGCCGATGCAAACGGCCGTAGATACCAAAGGCACGTTTCACATCGCGTGGAATGCAGAGGGTTCGATATATCACATTCAAAAAGGAAGAAACTCCGGGTGGTTGCCTGTTGAGTTGTTAGCAAACACGGAAACTGACCCCCAAATCATGCTGGATGGGTTCGGGAATGTGCATGTTATCTGGGGTGGTGGGCCTTATAGTGATTCACAGGATGATGACATACATCATATGCAACAGATTGATAGCGGTACCTGGTCACTCCCAACCAATTTATCATCTGGCGAAGACGACCCAAATTCACCAAATGCGGTGATAGATGCCGGAGGCAGTGTGCATATTGTGTGGGAAATCGTAGCAAATAATGAACCATATCAGACAGAGATTCATTATCGCGGCTCAGAATTTAGCAGTCTAAGTGGAGATGCGACTGTTACTCAACAAATCACAATTCCCGTTACGATAACCGCTCCAACCCTTTCGTTTGTGTATCGGCTTGGTAATGTGTTTGCCCAAAATGAGACGGCCTTTTCTGTTAAGGTGGATGATGGCACAACGCAGACAGAAGTAGCGACATTTCAGGAAAGCAGTCTGGGTTGGAGTCATGAGTGGGTTAACCTGATATCTTGGGCAGGTCAGACGATTAGTGTGAGTTTTACATTACAGCAAGCTGTCGGTGAGCCAGTGGCCTGGGTTTATCTGGATGAGGTGTCTATTGGTTCAACCTATCCCGATTCTTATATGCATGTGAGTGATGGCAATGCAGCGCCGGGACAAGAAGTGGGGCAGCGTATTACCTACAGTAATCGGGGTGGGGCAGAGGCGAGTGGGGTGACAATTACCTATACGCTGCCGGCCGGAATAACCTTTGTTTCGGCCAGCATTCCACCCGCTTCCACTAACCCGCTGGTGTGGCATTTGCCGGATTTACCGGCCAAGAGTGAACCGTTTGAAATCCTGGTGACGGCGCGGGTGAATGCGAACACGCCGGCGTTTACGACGTTGACCAGCACGGCCGTCATCAGCACCGATGATCCCGAACTGGAACTGCTGAACAACCAGGCGGAAGGGCATATTTATACGGCCCTATTCCGTTATCTGCCGATTATTGTGCGTTAGTAAATTGACAGGGCACGGCCGTTACGGCCGTGCCCTCTGCCATTTTTAGGGAGGAAACCATGTTAACCAATCATTTTCGTCGTTTTTTTGTGTTGTTTGTGGTGGTGGGGTTGATGACGGCCGTACTGCGTTTGGGTACGGCCGTGACGGCCCAACTACCAACAGAACCACCTGTTCCTGAGGAACGTGCTCTGTTACCTCATTTCCCGGTTGCCGAAACCGATGATGCCGGTGCCGCTATCCTTAGCCCCAATGTGCCTGCCTGGAGCAAGGGCGTCTTCCAATCATTCCGTGATGGTAATTGGGAAATATATGGGTCGGATTATGCCGCCGGGACTTATAGACTTACAGCTCATGGAGCTTCGGATATGCACCCACGGCTGAATCGTGGTGCTACGCGCATTGTTTTTAGTTCTAATCGAGATGGCGATTATGAAATCTATGTGATGAATGTGGATGGCTCTGGTTTACAACAATTGACGTATGATAGCACCCATGATGTAAACCCGATATGGTCGCCAGATGGGAGTCGCATTGCTTTCCAGTCATACCGGGATGGTCAATCAGAACTCTATGTGATGAATGCCAATGGAGCAAATTTAGTACGATTGACTGCCCATGGGGCATATGATGGAGATCCGACCTGGTCGCCGGACGGTAGCAAAATTGCTTTCAGGTCATCTCGTACCGGCGCCCCGTTCATTTACGTGATGAATAGCGATGGCACTGGTATTGCCCAACTTTCAGCGCAGCCTAGTTTTTACGCAGCCTGGTCGCCGGATGGCAGCCAGATTGCCTATACAGCTGATCTGGATGGCGATGATTTTTTTGAAATGTGGCTCATGAATGCGAATGGCTCAAACCAGCGTATGCTTCTCGACCCTTCTGGCCAACAAGATGCCTGGGTACGGGGTTGGTCACCAGACGGTCGTGAAATCCTCTTCACTCATATCAAATTCATCCAATACCAGGGGAACTGGTATTGGGAATGGGCATATATCTCCAGTTATGATCCCATCCAAAATTGGTCTGCAACTCTGGATTCGACGGGTTTGGATTGGCACCCTGACTGGCAAACGGCCGATATTGCCCCACCCACCTCCGCCGTAAACCCCTTGCCAGCTCAGTCCATTTACCAGTTTAGTGTCAACTGGTCTGGTCAAGATAATGGCATTGCGGGTATAGAAGGTTACGATGTGCAATATAAGATTGGTGTTAATGGCGTGTGGACAGATCATCAAATAAACGATCCCAGTACCGGTTGGGAAATCTCTAATGGAATTGGTGGGCAAACCTACTATTTCCGTGTTCGCGCTCGTGATTATGCCGGCAATGTAGAGCCCTGGCCCGCCAATAGCGATGCCTCTACCACAATCGAAAGTGCGCCGCCGCAGACAACCGTTTTTCTACTGGCACCCTTTACCCGTATCAACGAACAGTTACTTTTAGATTGGGACGGTTATGACCCTGGAAATTCTGGTGTAGCTGAATACGATATTCAATATCGCCTTGGTAATGGCAATTGGATAGACTGGACAACCTCCATGCAGCCGCCTGCCCACTTTACGAATCCGACCCCTGGTCAGACCTACTACTTCCGCATTCGAGGCCGAGACCGCGCTCAAAATGCAGAAAGTTGGACGGCCGGAAACGGAGACACTTCTACCTCTGTCTACACCTGGGGCATCGCTGGCACCGCACACGATAACGCAGGTGTCCCTATCCAAAACAT
Organism: Anaerolineae bacterium; assembly: GCA_023382655.1. Lineage (GTDB taxonomy): Bacteria > Chloroflexota > Anaerolineae > Promineifilales > Promineifilaceae > CAADGU01. The sequence continues at coordinate 49,706 of JAHDWK010000033.1, forward strand.
CACCCTTACCACCAACCCCGCATCTTTCCATATCATGACAGGTGATTCTGAAGGGCATTATGCTGGCCACATAGCAACTGAGGCGATTACCTACATGGTTGGTTGGGAAAAAGACGGTTACGGTGTTCTGCCCGCTACTGATTTTCCGGCCGTTAATGACGCTCAACTCACTGTTGTTTTACCACCTGCTGACAATATCCTGGTTAATTCCGGCTTTGAATCAGGCAGCTTACAACCAGGCTGGGCAGCAACCGGAACAGCGTTACCAATCGTAACAGATACCCTACGCAACACAGGGCAATATGCAGCCTCATTAGGTACAATAGGACAGGAAACAGTTGATGTTTTTCTAGGAACAGGCTCTAAACCACTGCTGGCCCTTGGCCCCGATAATACTGTACATGTCCTATGGAAGGATTATAACGGCGCACTTCAGTATGCCTGGCGAAACAGCCAGGGCGTCTGGTCAACGGTGCAAACCCTGGCAAATCAGGTTTTAGATCACCCCCACCTGGCCGTGGACGGAACTGGGACGGCCCATGTAGTCTGGGAAGTGATGATGACCGGTATCTATTATAGACAGCGACCAAGTGGTGGTTCCTGGTCTACTACCCAGACCGTCCATACAAGTAACGAACCCTGGCTAAGATCAAAAATGGCAGCTTCCGCCAGCGGCACTGTTCACGTTATCTGGGAAAGCAGCACGGGGTTGGCCGACGACGTTTTCTATCGCCGCCGTACATCAGGGGGCACATGGTCTGCGGTAGAAAATGCTACGAATTCTGGGCAGCATAACTCAGACTCTCAATTGGTAGTGGATAACAATGGGGTGGTACATATTGTTTCAAAAGGAGGGCAAGGCGGTCTTGTTTATGTTCGCCGTCCCCCTAATGGTACCTGGTCAGCTAATGAAACGATTTTCATAGATTACTATGAAGCTGTCCACTTTCCCAGGCTAGCAGTGGATGACAACGGCCGTGCCTATGTAACCTGGAACTTTCGATACTATAACCAGAGCGACTCCCATTATTATTTTGCTGAACGTGGTATTAACGGAGGGTGGTCTGCTCCATATGCGCTGGCTGAATCTGGTGGATTGCTTTCGCAAGACATAGCTGTAGGCCCAGACCAAACAGTCCACTTTGTATTTGGCGACTATGATGAAGGCAGTTATAGACAACGTCCTGTAGGTGGTTCATGGTCAGAGATACAGGAGTTGGTAACTCCTTCCACCGAAGGGATGCAAGATCCACAGCTTGCCATAGATACGCTTGGTCTGGCGCACGTCGTCTGGGGAATAACCAATGGATATGGGCATGTTTATTACGTACGCCAAACGAGTGATGGCTTCTGGACAGAGCCAGATGTGCTAACCAACCAACCAGGCGGCGAACTATATCCACAAATGGCTATAGATGAATACAACCTACCACACATTGTGTGGAGTGGTGTTTACTACAATGGCCCAAGTCTGGCAGATCAAGTCAGTGATAGCTGGCTGACACAGATGTTTACTATCCCAGTGACAATGACTAACCCGGTTCTTTCTTTTCTCTACCAGATGGGTCAAGCGGTACCTGATGGCGACTCAAATCTGGTTATTACAGTTGACGATGGCACAGATATTACATCATTGCTGGAAGTGGATGAAAACACGGCCGGATGGTCTCATCAATGGGCAGATTTAAGCCAATGGGCCGGTGAAGTTGTGACGGTTACTTTCCATTTACACCAGGCAGCAGGGACTCCTGAAATCTGGAGTTATGTAGATGAGATTACTGTGGGGGCGGCTCATTCTGATGTATGGGTGACTATAGCATCCACAGCGTCTGCTCTTCCCGGTGAACAGGGTGTTTTCAATGTCACTTATGGCAACCGAGGTGGAGCTATTGCTAGTAACAATCTTATCACTTTCACACTGCCTGCTGATATTAGCTTCGTTAGTGCAACGATCCCTCCCGTGACCACTTCACCATTGGTATTTAACCTCGGAGATTTTGCGGCCAATTCTGCGCCCGGTTCCTTTATGATTACCGGCCTGATCTCACCGTTAGCTGCACCCTTTACCACGTTGACCAGCACGGCCGTCATAACCACCGATGACCCCGAACTCGAACTGCTCAATAACCACGCGGAAGGGCACATTTACACGGCCACTTTCCGTTACCTGCCTGTTATCTTGCGGTAGAAAAAAGTGGGTACGGCCGTTGCCGTACCCGCTACCATTTTTAGGGAGGAAACCATGTTAACCAATCATTTTCGTCGTTTTTTTGTGTTGTTTGTGGTGGTGGGGTTGATGACGGCCGTACTCAGCATCGTCACGGCCGTGATTGCCCAACCAACCACATCCCCACCTGCCCCAAATGAACGCGCTCTGTTGCCCCATCTGGCGACGGGTGAGGCAGATGCAGGTGTGGGCAGCGCCATACTGTACCCACCAGACTGGAGCAAAGGTGTTTTTCAATCTTATCGGGATGGCAATTGGGAAATTTACAGCAGCCAGCCGCCGCACCGATTAACAAATCATGGCAGTTCCGATATGCACCCCCGCTACAATCGGGGCGCTACCCACATCGTTTTTAGCTCGAATCGGGACGGAGATTACGAAATCTTTGTGATGAATGCCGACGGTTCCGGTTTGCAGCAGTTAACGCACAATGGGGCCAACGATGTGAATCCAGTTTGGTCGCCGGACGGCAGTCAGATTGCCTTTCAGTCTTACCGGGATGGGCAGGCTGAGGTTTATGTGATGGACGCCAATGGCTTAAACGAGCGGCGGTTGACGGCGCATGGCAGTTATGATGGTGAACCGACCTGGTCGCCGGACGGTAGCCAGCTGGCCTTTACGTCGGCGTGGACGGGGACGCCGTACATTTATGTGATGAACAGTGACGGTACAGGTATTAGCCAGCGTTCCAGCCAACCGAGCGTTTATCCGGCCTGGTCGCCGGATGGCAGCCAGATTGCCTACAGCGGTGATCAGGATGGGGATGGCTGGTTAGAACTTTGGTTGATGAACGCTGATGGTTCAAACCAGCATATGTTGTACGATCCTTATGAGGTGCAGGCCGATGCCTGGGCGCGTGGTTGGTCACCAGACGGCCGTGAAATCACTTTCACAGATATCAAGTTTATCCAGTACCAGGGCAACTGGTATTGGGAATGGGCCTATATTATAAGCTACGATCTGCTCAATAGTTGGCCCGCTTCAATGGATTTGACGGGTTTGGATTGGCATCCTGACTGGCAAACTACGGATGTAACCCCTCCCGTGAGTGAGCTTGAGAGCCTGCCCGCTTTTTCCCAGCCCCCAGATTTTCGGATATATTGGTCAGGTACAGATCAGGAATCAGGAGCGGGGCTGGCAACTTATGATGTTCAGTATAAAGTTGGCTCATCTGGCCCGTGGGTGGATTGGCAAATGGGAGTAACGGAGACATCGGCGGCGTACACGGCCGTGCCCGGTACAACCGTCTCCTTTCGCGCCCGTGCCCGCGATAATGCCCTTAACGTGGTAAACTGGCCTGCGGTGGAGGCCCAGACGACCACTTTTTACACCTGGTCGTTCGGTGGCAAAGTGACAGATAATCGCGGTATGCCCATTGCCCAGACGCCCCTCAGTATCAGCCCACTGCCGTTAAACGAGGCCATCACGGATGACAACGGTGATTTCTTTTCACGGCTAAAAACGGAAGGTAGCCACACCCTGGATGTCAACCGTGCCGGGTATGGCGACCTGGCCTCCACCAGCCTGAATATGGAGAATCTGGCGCACATTTACCTGCCACCGGCTAACAATGCATTGCTGAACGGCGGTTTTGAGGCGGCTACGCCGCTAGATGACTGGACGACGACGGGCACGGTCACGGCCGTGACCAACCCCCACCACACAGGCACTAAAGCTGTTCGATTAGGCAACACTAATTGTTCCGATCCTTGCTTGACTACAGGCGAGGAAACAAATTTTAATGTCATCCAACCTGATATAGCTGCTGACAGTCAGGGGATATTACATCTTGTTAAAGTTGACGACTTGGGGCATGTTATTTACACAAACCGATCTACCACTGGTGTATGGTCAACAACTCATACTATCAGTTCAAATTCAGGCGAACACCCCATGCTGGCTGTCGACCCAAATGATGATTTGCATGTTTCATGGACAAGCAATCATCAAGTCTTTTATTCACATAAATCGGCAGGTAATTCATGGTCTACACCGGTTGTTGTGGCCACATTAGCGGATAACTCTATTGTTACCAATCTGGTTGCAGATAGTCAGGGTGGTTTACACGCACTCATCGAAACTCTGGTTGGTTATCAGCCTGGCGCCAATTATCTTTACCGCCAACCTGATAGTATCTGGCAAGCGCCAATTCACTTAACAATGCCAGAACTTCCTCTCAACTATAGAAATGGGGTAATGGCTATAGGGCCAGATGATTCTTTACACTTTATCTGGGGGCAACGACAGTTTAGTACCTCCCCCCCAACGGTTGAACTGATTTATCAGCAACGTTTTTCTGATGGCACATGGAGTAGCAAGGCGTCTGCACCCATTGCAGAAAACCTTTATGACATTGTGCTACACAACGCCACAGTCGATGTTGATGGCTCCCTTCATGTGGCATGGACTGGAACTATCTTAGACACTCTTGATGTTACTATGCATGCCATACGATTGGCCAATGGATCATGGTCTGGCTTAACGCTTTTTAACCAGGGAGATGATAATAGAATTTTAGACTTAGATTTGTCTGGAGACAGTTACGGGAATATACATGCTGTTTTTATAACAAGTTACTCCTATAACTATTTCTACCGTTTGTGGCGACCAGGATCAGGTTGGCAGTCATCGGTTTTATTAGGGAATCAAGCCTGGTATGATCTTGCACCGAGAACTACTGTTGACCCTTATGATCTTGTTCATATTCTTGCGCCTGATCAGAACGGTATCTATTTTCGCTCCTTACCGGCCGCATCCAACAACACGGCCGTACTCAGCCAACAGGTCACCATTCCGGCGGATATGCCCGCGCCGACGCTGGCTTTTATGGCGCAGCGGCCGGGGGATCTGCCGGGGGATGCTTCCGGGTTGGAACTGCTGGTGAGTGACGGGGTGACGACTACGGCCGTGCCCCTGGCCAACGGTGGTGCGGCCTGGGCGCATTACTGGGCGGACATGTCCCCCTGGGCCGGGCAGACGGTGACGGTGGATTTCCGGCTGACGCAGGTGAGTGGCGACCCGCGTGTGCAGGCCGCCATTGATGATGTGACGTTGGGGTCATCTTACCCGGATACTTGGGTGTGGGGCGTGGGGCCGGGGTCGGCGTTGCCCGGTGAGACGGTGGTGTTGACGCTGGAATATGGCAACAACGGCCGTGTGCCCGCCGCCGATGGTGAACTGGTGATGGGCTGGTCGGAGGCACTCACGTTTGTTTCGGCCAGCGTCACGCCCACAGTGGGGGTGGACACATTGACCTGGGAGCTGGGCGAGTTGGCGGCGGAGGCCGCGCCTGTGACCATTGTGGTGACGGCGACGGTGGACGCGGCTACCCCCTTCTGGGAAGTGATTGACCTACCGGTTTCCTTGAGTTCGGCGACTGCCGAGGTGGAACAGCAAAATAATGAGGTTGTCATCTCCCTGTTGGTGGCTTATCGCCAGTTGTTACCAATGCTGGCCAGGCCATAAATGACGAAGGGCACGGCCGTAACCCCCGTTACGGCCGTGCCCCTTCACAATTCATAATTCCTAATTCATAATTACTCCCATGACCACCTTCCCCCAATTTTGTGCCCGCGCCAAAATGCGCCACGATTATGCCGATATGATCCAGGTGCGTTACCCGCACCCGAACGGCGAAAATTTTGAAAGCTGGGTCAGCGGCGAGGAGGTGATGAGCCGCCTCAAAACCGCCTCCCGTGAGCAGTTGATTCGCAGCTTTAGCCGTATGAAGTGGGGCGAGGCCGTCACCGCGTTGGAGCGGGAATGGCAGCAGGCGAAAGAAAAGAGCTATTGGGAGTTCCGGCAGCGCAGCGGCAATAAACTTGCCCGCAGCTTTGGCGGGCACATCTTTGGTGACACGGCCGCCGACGCTATTCGCGGTGTGGACAGCACGGTGGACCCGCGTGAGCAGGAAAAACAGCAGTGGCAGGGGTGGCTGCCAGACCCGGCCTTCCGGGTGATCACGCTGGAACTCGCCTGGATTGATCTGGAGGGGGCGTTCCCGGAAGAACCCGGCGAGACGGAGCCGGATGATTGGGTATAAAAGTTGTTCTGCCCTGTGCCTGGCGCTACTCAGTTGATGAACTGTTGCGCGTAATCAGCACCCCAGATGAGGAAGGCGATGCCGGAAAGGGCCAGGTATTGGCCGTAGGGCAGGGCGGTGCCGCGCCCCACGCGACGGGTTGCCAGCAACAACAGGGTAATCACACCGCCCAACATAATAGCCCAAAAGAGACAAAACCAGATGCGGTGAAAACCTAACATCAACCCCAACAGCAACGCTAATTTGACATCACCCATGCCGAGTGGGACGCGCTCGCGGCCGTACAACAAATTCGCCAGTCCATACAATGCCCCAAACACCAGCAGCCCCACCAGCCCGCCCACCAACGCCAGTTGGATGGTGTTCTCGTCTGGTGTCACCAAAAAACTGCCCCCAATTGCCAGCAGTATGGCCGGGTACACCACCACATTGTAGATGAGCTGGTGTTCCAGGTCGGTGACGAGGATGAGGATGAGGATGGCGATGTAGAGGCTGTTGATGACCAGATTGACCAGTTCGGTAATCCAGAAAGGCAGGCAGAAGAACAGCACGGCCGTACCCGCCAATACCAGGGACGGCCGTTTCCGTTGCCGCCAACCCCAGGTAATCCAGGACGGCCGTTCTCTGTCCGGCAAATAATCCGCCAGCCAATTAACAGCCACCCCCACCAACAAACCCACCAACAACCAGATGAAATTGAGCAGCGAAATCGTCATGCGCGCATTATACGCCACATTTTTTACTGCTCCTAAAAGCGGGTATGATTGTGCTGGTTGCTTATGCAACCAGCACAATCATAAGGAGAAGAAGATGAACCGTGTACTTCAGATATTGGCTTATATTTTTGCCGTGATTTTTGTTTTGTTATTGGTTGTCGTAGGCGCGCTGTTGGTGGTGCAGCGACGGCCGTACCCCCAAACCGCCCGCGCCCAAACCGTGCCTGGCCTGCAAGACGAAGTCACCATTTACCGCGACGAATACGGCATCCCCCACATCTACGCCGACAACCTGGAAGACCTGCTGTTTGCTCAGGGTTACGTCCATGCCCAGGACCGTTTCTGGCAAATGGAATGGTGGCGGCACATTGGGCAGGGGCGCATTTCCGAAATCGCCGGGGAGTCCACCCTCGACAATGACAAATTCATTCGCACCATGGGCTGGCCCCGTATGGCCCAAACCACCGTAGATTATTACCGTGAAAACGAACCAGAATACTATGCCCTGTTAGAAGCCTATGCCGCCGGCGTGAATGCCTACATCGGCGACAAATCCCCTGGCGAACTGTCCCTCAACTACGCCATTCTCCAGGCCGTCAACGAATCCTGGGAAATTGAACCCTGGGAACCGATTGACACGGTGGGGTGGGGGGTGGTCATGTCGTTTGATCTGGCCAATGATATTGACCGGGAACTGGCCTATGCCCGCATGATTGACCAGTTTGGTGAGCAGATGGTGGCTGAGTTGGTACCGGCCTACCCTTACCACAATCGCCCGGTTATTGCCCCCACCGACCAACTGGTGAGCGAGATTGCCGGAGACGGGATACCTGAGGGGTGGGGTACGGCCGTGAACTGGCAAAACGTCAACACCACCCTCATCGGCGCTGCCCCCCAAACGCTGGGCGGTGAATTTTTCGTTGGCTCCAACAATTGGGTTATCAGCGGCCAACACACCGATACCGGCCTGCCCCTCCTGGCTAACGACCCCCACCTCGGCATCCAGATGCCCGCCATCTGGTACCAGGTTGGCCTACACGCCCCTGGTTATGAGGCTGTCGGCTTCTCCTTTGCCGGGGTGCCAGGTGTCATCGTCGGCCACAACAACGACATCGCCTGGGGCGTCACCAATACCGGCGCGGATGTGTTAGACCTGTACATCGAACGCATTGACGGCGACCAATACGAATACATGGGCGAAATGCATGACCTGGAAATCATCGAAGAAGTCATCAAGGTCAACGGCGGTGAAGATGTGGTGCTGCCGGTACGCATCACCCGCCATGGCCCCATCATCAGCGACGTGCTGGAAGATTCAGAAGAAGTGCTGGCCGTGCGTTGGGTCGCTCAAGAACCGTCTCGTGTCCTACAAGCGGTCTTACTGCTCAACCAGGCCAGCAATTACCAGGAATTCCGCGACGCCTTGCGTTATTGGGACGTTCCCTCCCAAAACGTGGTGTATGCTGACCGTGAAGGCAACATTGCCTACCAGATGCCGGGTAACACGCCCATTCGCCGCAATGGCCTGGGCATGGTGCCCGCACCCGGCTGGACAGACGAATATGAGTGGGAAGGTTGGATTCCTTTTGAAGAACTGCCGGCCCTCTTCAACCCCGAACAGGGTTACATTTCCACCGCCAACCACGCCATTGTAGACCCGGCCTATCCCCACTACATCACCCGCGATTGGGCCGATGGCGACCGGGGGCAGCGCATTGTGGAAATGATTGACGCTATCATTGCCAATGGCGGCAAAATCTCCAGAGAGGACATCGCCGTTATCCAAAACGATAGTTTCTCCTTATTAGCCAAAACGTATGTGCCCTATCTGGCTAATCTGCAACCGGCCGATGAACGGGTACAGGCGGCGATTGATTTGCTGCGTAGTTGGGATGGACAAGAGCGGCGAGACAGCCGCGCCGCCACTGTCTTTGAACTGTTTTACGTTTACCTCTACCCGGCAATCCTGGCCGATGAAATTGGCGAGGAGAACGTCGGCGAGATTCGCAACAACATCTTCCTGCACACCATTGCCCCTGAGGTCACTTCCCCCTGGTGGGATAATGTCAATACGTCGGAACCGGAAAGCCGTGAAGATATTCTGTTGCAGGCGTTGACGGAGGCGGTGGACTGGCTGGATGAGAATGAGGGTGGGGATGTGCCCTGGGGAGAACTGCACACGGCCACGTTTGTTAGCCTGCCTCTGGGCGACAGTGGTATTCCTGATATTGAGGCGTTGGTGAATCGAGGGCCATTTGCGGCCGACGGCGGGCGCAGTATTGTGAATGCCAATGGCTGGTCGCCGGGTAATCCGGCGGAGATTACCGGCCATCCCTCTATGCGCATGATTCTGGATTTGAGCGACTTTGACGCCAGTTGGGCGGTCATTCCCACCGGGCAAAGCGGCCATCCCGGACACCCCTGGTATGACAGCGAAATTCAGTTGTGGCTGAATGGGGAATACCACCCATTGTGGTGGAGTCGGGTAGCGGTAGAGGCCAATGCGGTGGAGGAGATGGTGTTACGGCCGTGACCAACCAAGAGATTGGAGATTGGAGATAACCTTATCTCCAATCTCCAATCCCCTAAGAGATGACAGGAATTTTGAGCACCTGTCCCGTCACAATGTAGTGCGGGTTCACAATGCCGTTAGCTTCGGCAATATAAGTCCAACTCATGCCAAACCGTAACCCAATGCGGAACAAGTTGTCACCTGGCTGTACCACGTAGTAAGTGAAGTTGCCATCCGGTGGTTGGCCACCACTGCCGCCGGTACCACCCGCTGGCGGGATGCGAATGGCCTGACCTACCACGACAAAATTGGGGTTGGGTATGCCGTTGTATTGTGCCAGCACCGTCCAGGAATACCCATATTGCAGCCCGATGCGGAAGAGATTCTCCCCTGGCTGCACAATGTGAATGACTTCCTGGGTGGGGGGTATGCCGCCGCCACCGCCGCCAGCCGGCGTGGGGGGAACTGCTGTGGGTATAGGTGTGGGCACGGCCGTTGGTTGGGTCTGGTCGGTCGGTTGTGGCGTGGGTTGAGCCTGATCGCCGGATTCAGGAGTTGGTTGGACCTGACCGCCTGGGTCGGCGGTTGGTTGGGCCTGGTCGCCTGTTTCTGGCGTGGGCTGTATTTGCCCGTCGCCCGGTTCTGGCTGTGGCGTGCCATCAGTTCCACCACCCACATTGGGATCAAGGGTGGCGGTGGGGTCGTCCCTGCCGGGGATGGGCATTTCACAGGCAGACAAAACGAGCATGAAGGCTAAGAGTAAAACGAGAACGGTAAGAAGCTTTCGAGGGGACACCATAATTGACCTCCACTGATTATTGACGGCCGTGCATTCCTTCTTGCCTGACCGACGGATACATTTACATAACAGGTGAACATAATATAACATGTTTTTTTCGTTACGTAAAGTTGTTTAGGAGGATGGCATCATAGGAATTTTTACCCCTCGCTCTTTTGCTGTCTGAATGGCTGCTGGATAACCGGCATCCACATGGCGCACCACACCCATACCGGGGTCAACGGTTAACACACGCTGCAAGCGGGTGGCTGCTTCTGGCGTGCCATCGGCCACAATCACCTGCCCGGCGTGCAGGCTGTAACCAATGCCCACGCCACCGCCATGATGAAAACTAACCCAGGTGGCCCCGGCGGCGGTGTTGATCAGGGCATTGAGGATGGGCCAGTCGCCAATGGCGTCGGAACCATCGCGCATTCCTTCCGTTTCCCGGTTGGGGCTGGCGACGGAACCGGCGTCCAGATGGTCACGGCCAATAACGATGGGCGCTTTCACGGCGCCGCTGGCGACGAGTTCATTAAATAACAATCCGGCTTTGTCTCGTTCGCCGTAACCCAACCAACAAATACGGGCAGGCAGCCCTTGAAAGTGAACTTTTTCCTGGGCCAGGGTGATCCAGCGGTGCAGGGCTTCGTTCTCCGGGAACAATTCCAGGATGGCGCGGTCGGTGACGTAGATGTCTTCGGGGTCGCCGCTGAGGGCCACCCAACGGAATGGGCCTTTGCCTTCGCAGAATAACGGCCGTATATACGCCGGTACAAACCCCGGATAACTAAACGCTTCCGTCACCCCTTCGTCAAAGGCTCGCTGCCGCAAATTGTTGCCGTAGTCAAAGACGATAGCGCCCTGCTTTTTGAATTCTACCATAGCGGCACACTGGGCGGCCATAGATTGGGCCGACAGGCGGGCAAATTCGGTGGGGTTTGTATCGTGCAGGACACGGCCGTCGGCAAACGACAACGTATGCGGAAAATAAGCCAGATAATCATGCGCCGAAGTCTGGTCCGTCACCATATCCGGGATGCGCCCTTCGGCCAGCAGGCGCGGGAATACATCGGCGGCATTGCCGATGAGGCCAATCGAACGCGGCAAGCCAGCATTGACATAATGCTCAACCCGTTTCAGCGCGTCGGTATAATCCTCGGCCACTTCATCAATGTAGCGGTGTTCCAGGCGACGGTTAGCGCGCCATTCATCCACCTCGACCAGCAGCCCCACGCCGCCATTCATAGTAATCGCCAGTGGTTGTGCGCCACCCATTTCGCCCAATCCGGCCGTCAGTATCCATTTGCCTTGCAGCGAAGGCCAGCCGGCCTGCCGCGCTGCTTCGGCAAATGTTTCATACGTGCCCTGCAAAATTCCCTGCGTGCCAATATATATCCAGCTCCCGGCCGTCATCTGCCCATACATGATCAGACCTGCCGCTTCCCATTTGTCAAAGTTCTCCTGGGTAGCCCAATGGGGCACCATGTTGGAATTGGCAATCAGGACACGCGGCGCGTCGGCGTGAGTGCGGAATACGGCCACCGGTTTACCGCTTTGCACCAGCAGCGTTTCATCATTTTCCAGAGTGCGCAAGGCGGCAAGGATAGCGTCAAACGCTTCCCAATTGCGGGCGGCGCGCCCGCGCCCACCATACACGATCAGGTTTTGCGGATCACCGGCCACGTCAGGGTCGAGATTATTTTGCAGCATACGGTAGGCAGCTTCTTGCAGCCAGCCTTTACAAGACAGCTTGGTACCAACTGGGGCACGTATAATGCGGTTCATGTTTCCTAACTCCTCATGGTGTAGCGCGATTTGCCAAATCGCGCCACGACACTGTTTTAAGGTGAAACGATAGTCTGAATGTCTAGGATTATAGGATTCAACGCCCGGTCTTCAAAGACTGTGTCTCTAATCAACTGCTTATGTTATAATCCGCGGGCAAAGAGGGCTTAGGCTTAATCAATCAAATGATTTTCACAATTACCAATTTTGCCGATTCTGCCAACAACAAATAGATGGAGTGTGTGGAGAGGGGGCGGGAAGTATTGTTTGTGCCATCTCCAAACAAATGATTTATGAGCGGCGAAACCATTCTGATAATTGACGACAGCAGAGAAATTGTAAAACACCTGACCGAATATATGCTGCCCACGTTTGGCTACCAGACGTTGTATGCTTATGATGGGCAAACGGGTTTGCAACTTATTCGGGAGAAGAAGCCAGACCTGGTGCTGTTGGATTTGCATTTGCCGGAGATGACGGGGACGGATGTGCTGCAACAAATGGCGAAGGAGTCATTGAGTACGCCGGTTGTGTTGATGACGGGTTATGGTTCAGAGCAAAGTGCTATTGATGCGTTTCGTTTGGGGGCGAAAGATTACGTTATTAAACCCTTTACGGTAGATGAAATTACGGAAACGATAGACCGTGCCCTGGTGGAACCCCGTCTTTTGCATGACAAGGAGGAACTGGCCGAGCAACTGCGCCGGGCCAAAGTGGAACTAAGCCGCCAGGCGCATGAGATGGAAACGCTGTCTAATATTGGCAAAGCAATTGCTTCGTTGTTGAGTGTAGACCAGGTGTTGGAGCGGGTGCTGGAAGCCGCCACACAGCTCACCGGCGCCGAGGAAAGTATTATCTGGAAGCTCGATGAGAGCGGCGGACACCTGTCGGCTTTCGGCAAGAAGAATGGACAATCGGGGCAGAAAGAACAGGAGCGGCTTTCCATCGCTGATTCGCAAATTGGGGAGGTGTTGCAAACGGGACGGCCGTGGCGCCAATCTCGTTCCTCCGGCCAGGGCATCAAATTGCAGGATGAGTATTATGCCCGCGCTGTCTTGTTTGTGCCTCTCAAACTGCGGGGAGTGACTCTGGGTGTGTTGGGGGTCACGAACCTGGTTGCTTTCCGTTCATTCAGTAAACAAGATGAATTTCTGCTCTCATTTCTGGCCGATTATGCCGCTATTGCCCTGGAAAATGCGCGTGTTTTTCAAGCGGCCGACCAGGCATTGGCCGGTCGCCTGGTGGAGCTCAATGTGCTGGGCGAAATTACCCGCACCATTACCTCTACCCTGGAATTAGAAGAAGTGGTGCGCCTGACCATCAATCAGGTGCATGATAGCTGGCGAATTGAAGCCTCTTCTTTGTGGTGGCTGGATGAATCAGGACAATCGCTCAAGGTGCTGGCCAATGTGGGAACGCCGTCAGAGGTTTTGAATGGTGTACGCCTGCCGGTGGACGAAGGCATTGCTGGCGCGGTAGCCCGGACGGGAAAATGGATTTACTCAAATGATGTGGCTACCCATCCGCTGCACTTTCGCAAAGCCGATGAATTGACCGGTTTTGCCACCCGTTCCCTGCTCTGTGTGCCGCTGGTCTTTCGGCGACAGGTGGTGGGGGTGATGGAACTGCTGAATAAATTGGACGGCGATTTTGATGATCAGGACGTGGAACGGGCGCTGTCTATTGCTTCGGCGGTGGCGATTGCGGTTTCTAATGCCTTGCTTTTTCGGGAAGCAGAGGCGCGTAAACAACATTTGGAAGCGACGCTGGAACATAACAACAGCCCGATTCTGATTACCGATGCACGGGGGCGGATGCTTTTGCTGAATCAGGAGGCGCGCAAACGGCTAAATCTGGTGGCTGAGGCGATTGGCAATCCGGTGGCGCAGGTGATTCATCCGCCGGAAGTGGTGGCGTTGCTGACGGAACCGCTGGTGGACACGGCCGTAGACCTGATGCTGCCGGATGGGTCGGTGTGGCTGCCACGGGTAGCGCCGATTCCGGGTCACGGCCGTATCCTCATCTTGCAAGACATTACCCACCTGCGCGACCTGGACAAAGCCAAAGACCATTTTGTCGCCACCATTTCCCACGATATGCGCGCCCCATTGACCCAAATCCGTGAACTGGCACACCGCTTAAACACGGTCGGCGGCTTAAATGAAGAACAAGACCAGATTGCCACCCATATCTTGCAGGCAACCGAAAAAATGATGGGTCTGGTGGATGGATTGTTGGAATTGGCCAGGGTGAATACCGGGCTTGAGTTTCAAACTCAGCCTTGTGACTTGCTAGAAATTGTGACAGAAGTGGTGGATGATTTTCAGGTGCAGGCATTATCGCGGCGGGTGGCATTGGTGTTGACGGCCGAAGGCAACATGGGTATTGTGGAGGGAAACCCCACCCAACTACGCCGGGCTCTCAGTAATCTGGTAGACAATGCCATCAAATTCTCGCCAGAAAACGATATGGTAGAAGTTGTTGTTTCCGGGGATAACCACCGTGTGCTGATTAGGGTTTGTGACAAGGGCGAGGGCATTGCCGAAAGTGACAAACCTTACATTTTTGAGACGTTTTATCGGGGCAAAGATGTCGAGGGGTATGAAGGCTCCGGGTTGGGCTTGGCGCTGGTTTACTCTGTTGCCGAAGCGCATGGGGGTAAGATTTGGGTGGAGAGTGAAAATGGCGGCGGCAGCACCTTTTTTCTGGAACTGCCGGTGATCGGTAATCGGTAATCCGAAGTCCGAAGCCCGAAATGGGACTTCGGTTTTTGGACATCAGGCATTTTGCTCCAGGGAAGTAAACTATGCTCGCTAAAGTGATGAGCTGCGCCATTGTCGGTTTGGAAGCCGAACTGGTGGAAGTAGAAGTAGACTTGCTGCGTGGCGGCCCCATTTTTAATTTGGTGGGGCTGCCTGATGCCGCCGTGCGCGAAAGCCGCGACCGCGTACACAGTGCTATTAAAAACAGCGGTCTGGAATTCCCTGGCAACAAACGCATCACGGTCAATCTGGCGCCCGCCGATCTGCGTAAAGAAGGCCCTGCCTATGATCTGCCCATTGCCGTGGGCATTTTGGCCGCTTCCCAGCAAATCTGGCCGGACAAACTGAATGGCGCGCTGTTCCTGGGGGAACTCTCGTTAGATGGTTCGACGCGGCACACCAAAGGCATCTTGCCCATGACAGCCCTGGCGCGGAAAGAGGGTTACGGCCGTGTCTATGTGCCTGCCGCCGACGCCGAAGAAGCCGCCCTGCTAGATGACGTGGAAGTGATTCCGGTGCAAAATTTGCAAGAGCTGGTGAGCCATCTCACCGGGCTGCGCCCCATTCAACCGTTTTCCGTAGACCTGAAGGAAGTCTTTGGCGGCGACCCGCTTTATGCGGCCGACTTTGCCGACATCATGGGGCAGGAGCATGTGAAGCGGGCCATGGAGGTTGCCGCCGCCGGTGGGCACAACTGTCTAGCACGGTGTTAGAAAAGCCGCGATCTAAATTACTATCATCGCCAGTTCGGTGGAAACTTCCCGTTATTTCAATTGCCCCCCCATCGGGGTCGATCCACACTTTGATATTCATAAGTGCAAATAATCTCCTTTTTTCAAATGGTAATGGTTCAACATCCCCCAGAATGAACTCTCGGATTTCAGATGTAAATGCCTCAAATGTTTCCAGATCGGCCGGTGTAGGAATGGATGCCAGTTCTCCTTCAAGCTCTTGAATTCTAGCCAAGATGTCATTTTCTGTATTTTCCAATTGAGATTTTGTGATCAGGTACTCCTCTTTCGTTAACCCAATCTCAGGATCAAGATAGCTGTTTAGCAGAGCCTGCTTTTTCAGACTGGCTTTTTCTTTTTCGGCGTGGAGGGTTTGTAGGTGCTGGCGATGGTATCCCAGCCCTTGCTGATACTGCTCAAGTGATTTTTCGTAGCCATCCAAGAGAATTTGAGGCTCCAATATGAGCTGAGAAACTTTATGCCAAACAGGTATCTCAATTGTTTGGGCGGCAATTGTCTTGTTCGAGCAGTGCCCTTCTTTTAACCTGTGCCGATAAGTGAGAGATGGCCGGACACTTTTGCCCCTACCGGCTTGCCTTGTCTGTGCGACGTAAGGTTTAAGGCATCGCGTACAAAAGATCATTCCTTGAAGCAAGTAAAAACGCCCTCTTTTTGTTTGACGCCGGCGGTGGTCTTTGTTATCAGCCAGCCTTCTTTGAGCCAGATTAAAAAGATAACGGGATATGATCGGTGGTATCTCAATTTGGATCCATTTGTTCCGCTCCCGTGGCATGACGATCTTGCCGGTTAAACTTCGTTGAGCTTTCTTTTTGTTATAATAATAAACGCCGGTGTAACCTTCGTAGTTGAGAATTCGGCTGATGGTGGAGCGCCCCCATTTTTTACCGGATGGGCTGGGAATGTTGTCTTGATTGAGGGAAACGACGATCGCTCGAATGGACGCCCGATTATGGACAAAAGAATTGAAGATGCGTATGACCACGTCTGCCTGTTCTGTGACGATCTCCAACCCTCCTGGAGAAGATTTATTTAGTTTGTAGCCATACTGGGGGTGACCGCCGACATATAGACCGCTTTTGGCTTTTTTGAGCCGTCCTTCCGTTACCCTGCGGGCTCGATTCCGATTTTCAATTTTGGCCACAAGGTCATCGAGGTCTTTGCGTGTTTCTCCTATATGCTCATCTTCATAATCGCCGAGAACATACTCGACTCTGGCCCCAAGTTTATTGAATTCAAATTCCAGGGTCTGCCGAATAAATGAGTCGCGCGCAAATCTATCCAGGACATATACGATGACAACATCAACCCCCTCTTTGGCGACATATGCCATCGCCTGACTGAGTCCGGGCCTTTTAATCTCCATAGATGTATGATCATCTACATAAGCAGCGATGGCGTCTGGTGTGCCTTCAGGTACGTCTTTTCCGGTAGCAGGGTCAACATATTTCTGCCCAACGAGTAGATAGTTCCGTTTTTCTGCGTAGTTAATGGCGTTTTCTATCTGTACTGGAACAGAATAATTATCTCGCTGGGCATCAGTGGACACACGTGCGTAGATGATTGCTCTGGTTAACTCGGTCGAATTACTCATCCGCTTTCTCCGGCATCATTATTTCCCCCGTGCCCAGGCTGCTGGAGATTTTCATAAATCGTTGTTGGTTGCGGCCTTGAATCCCAACACGAACCTGTAAAAGCTCAATGCATTTCTGCTGCACTTCCAGGTTGTTGTCAGCAGCGTTTAGACTGATTGCTGGAGAAGATGTCAATTCGGCCAGTCGTTGATGAAGTTCAATTCCAGCGGATTTTAACTGTGCTACCGCATCAATCAGGTAGGAGCGATAATAGTCGCGTTCGGCTTTGAGAAAGTTTGCGGGGAGTTTTGCTTCTGACAGGCGGCTCAATTTTTCTGCATATTGTGCCCGGTAATGATCCACAAGATGCATACGTTCCAGTAGATCATACAGCTGATTCTGGATTTGAATCTGATGCGCGGCTTTGAGCCGCTCAAGCTGCGGGTCATGCGCACGCAGCGCCGTCTTGAGCCACGCCCAGGTTATCTGGTCTATCTCCTCACTCCGGAACCCTCTGGTTTTACAGCTCTTAGTGGGACAGCGGTAATATTGGTAAATACTGCCTGACGAAGAACGACTTCCCAATAGCCGTACCACGGCGCCACATTCTTCACAATGAACTCTACCGGCCAGCAGGTAATCAAATTTGAGAGCATGGTGGGGAGCATTCCTGTTTGCATGTAATGTTTCTTGCGCGCGTTGAAACGTTTCGTCAGAAATGATGGGCGGCACCTGGCATGCAACTTCCGTTTCCTTAAGGGGGTCAAAATATTGCCACCGGCCTGTATATGTCTTGGAAATGACGATAGCGCGAATCGTGGCCGCGTGCCAGACAGCCCGGCCGTTCTTTTTCTTCTGTTGCATCCACACGTCGGCCGGGGTCGGTAGCTGCATCTGGGCGAGATGATGAGCAATCTCACGCAGCGTAAAGTTTTGGTCCACATACCAATCAAAGATCAGACGAACCACGTTTGCTTCAATATCAAACAACTCCAGTGTAGGATACTGCTGGGTGCGTATTAGCCTATAACCAAAGGGTGCTTTGTTACTGGCCAGCGCCAGGTCTGCCAACCGTCCCAGATATGATTCATAGTTTTCCAGCTCGTCCTCACTGATGGCGGCCCAGATATTCTGGTACAACTCGTCCTCGAACTCATCGCCAAATGGATTGGCATTTTTCCCATTCAGGCCAGTTTCCCCCACACTTCCACCAAACCAATGCCGCGATAGAGCCTCAAACTCCGTCGTCACAACATCGCTGAGTTCGGAGCAATAAACTAACATTCTCAACAAATTGAGATTCCGCTGCATTCTTTTCATGTGATTCTCCTCTTTGTTTTAGAACCCGTCTGACCTAATGGGCCACAGGCTGATGGGTGTGGTCGCCGAGCATTGACGGTGCGTGTTGCCGAATAATCTCCAGATTCATTTCGACGGGTTTAAGAGCTGGACGAGAATTTTCGGAGAAGCGCGGGGCACGATTTTTACGCTCCTGCATGCGCTCAAGTATAAAAAGGTAACAGGCGGCTAGATTATCTATTTCATGGTTTTGAAATTGGTTCATGTCTTTTTCTCCTTGAAGTAAGTTGTCATGAGTCGGTGAACTAAACATCACCCACCCACTGACCTGGTCAAATTTAAAATTCATATTCTGTGGCCCTGCTCGCCTCGAAAGGTCCTCAGCGACAGAGCTATATTCCATTGCGCGGCTGACACTCAAAGGCACACGGCCTGTGTGACTTGGCCTGGGGCTTCGCGGTCCGCGATCCATCGCAACCGATAGTGACTCAAATTTCCTTGAAACGGGTGTGACTGCTGGCGACTGTGTCATATTTTGGGGACAGCACAGTTCCGTTGCGGCCGTCTCCCTCGCCCCGTTTTTATCAGGAGAAAGGGTTTGGGAGACGGCTGCCCACAGATGGATTGCCGTTCAGCATCTATACAATAAGCATCACCTCCTTTGATCATTTGGCCCATACGTCGGATCCGGTGTTATCAAAACAGCACGATTGGCATGGGCTGTTCCCAGAAACGAATAAGAAAAACATCCTCCAGCGGCTTTATTGACCGATGGCTGTAGTGTTTCCCGTCCTGCTTCATAAATAGCATGAGATCGGTGGCCTGAAGCAAAAAACAGATGTAGACCCTTGCGGAATTGCTGCGTTTACCACCACTATTTCCTCATCTGCTGATGGAAGGCCGGTGCAGCTTCAACCCAGCACGAACGTGTCTCAGCCGTGGTCGTGTGTTGGTGACCGCAAATACCTCGGCCAGACAGGGTCGGGCCGTTCGAGGTTGACCCCTCGTTCTGTTCGGCAGCGACCAATCGGATTGGCAGCCGAACAGAATGGGTTTACCAAACAATCCTCTCAGGCATTTGCTTCCGCAGCCGGTTCCGGTTCGGCCGTTGCCACCGCCCCATTACGAGGCGATGTTTCCGAACTTTCGCTGTCGGCTTCTACCTGCCGTTCGAACACAACCACCTGCCACCCCCGTTCATTTTTCCCCAATTGATGGGCCTGCATCAGTTCGGACACATAAACACTAACAGTGGACTTCGAACGGCCGATGGCCTGGCCAATATCCGCCAGCGTTGCCTCTGGTCGAGTGGCGACAAAGGCCAGCAGCTTTTCCATCGCCATCTGTTTGTCTGGCAGCTCGCCCGTAACCGGCATGGACTTGTTACCATTTTGGCCTGGAGCATGCCTCGCCGTTTGGACGGTTGTTCGGGTCACTGTTCGTTGGTTTCGTTTCAGAGTGTTGAGTTCGCTGGTCAGTTGTTCGATCTGAACGGTCAATGCATCCTGCTCGGCCGTTCGGTTCTGTATGGCGCCGTTCAAATCATCCAGTACAGCCTGACATTTCCGGACGGTTTCAGATAACTGCGTCTGTTCGGATGTACGGGCGCCGATGATTTCATCCAGGTGGCGAAGTTCGGTCGTTCGTCCAACAATAGCCGTCTCTAGTTCCGCCACAGTGGAGTCCAGTCGCCGGTGACGGGCATTCTGTTCAATGCGCAGCACGACCAGGTGAAAAGCACCAAAGATGACCAGGGGGGGAATGGCAGCCATGGCCGAACCCAATATCGCTGTCAGCCACGGCGGCGGCTCATCCAGGGAATGCACCACATTGAGAAAAACGCTCACCGTCGTCGCCAGGATGATGAGAAACCAGGCATACCGGTTCCGTTCCCCTTTCAGACTGGATTGCAGCGCCATGATGTTGTATATCACCAGGCCGGCATCAATCATCACTGGGTAGAGAGCGGGATAAATAATGCCCACATCGGCCGCCAGGTCTTTGAGTGCACCAAAGGAAAGGGCAAAAGCAATGACCACCACGCCAAACGTGAGCCAGTTCGCCAGCCGGTCGAGCGTCAACCAGGTGGGAGGTTTCACCACTCACCTCCGATAGTCGCCAACCACCATGCCAGACAGATCGTTATCTGTTCCCCCATCCGCAAACCTGGAAACAGACAGCGAGATGAAATGACCTCCATTGCCCCGTGGTTAATCCCGACGTTCTGGTTCCTCATTCTTGTTCTCCGCTCATACTTCTTCACTCCCCTCTTCCCTACCAGAGCACTGCTGGCAGGATGGGCAGTTGTTGTGCCACAAGTCATCATGCCAGGTACCACACCGGGGACACTGCTTAAAGCCGCCAACCCATAACTCCATCTCCACGCTGTCGCCATCAGCAGTAATGCTGAACTCCTGGAGGATAGAAGTTATGGGTTGGCGACCACCAATGAAGTGCGTGGCCAGGGTGACAAACTGCTCGTCTGTCAGATTTCGTTTCATGGGAGCCTGACTCCTGCCCATCCAGGTTTTTAGCCAACACGTGGGAGAGCGACGGCCGTGCTCCGCCCCATCCGACATAGGATGCAAAAAGGTGCAGAACCAGAAGGTGGCACATGGCCTTAAGCCGCCGCCCTCCCCTTCAAACGAGAAAGGACACCGCTTGCCTGGCTCGCTATGAATCATGGCTGCTCCTTACCGGGTGGCCGCGCGCACAGCCAGGCGAACCCTTTGTGGGGCTTAGGAACAGGCAATGAGTTGTATGGTGGTCAAGGGGAATTGGACGAGACAGAAGAAATTCAGACTGAGATGTGGAATTAGCCTGAATTTGCGGTATGATGAAGCAGATTCTTTTCCGTCTGGCGTCCAATGCGCCCAGACACCCCGGCCGCCTGATTGTTCGCAGCAGTCAGGCGGCTGCTTTTTCTATGATGACACGTTTTCCCGATTTTTCGAGAGTATATTTATACCGATTGGAAAGTATAAATATACCGATTTTGGGGTAATGGCGGCTGACATAGGGATTGACGGCCCGTATTTCCTGGCCTACGTTCCCGCGGGATGCCCCGCCAACATCGCACACAGATGAAAGGGGAGCCGTTACCTTTCACCATGTGTATCCTCAAAAATAGGCCTCAGGTTCTTTTTCATCCGTCTGGCGGGTCGCCAGATACAGCCCCGTCAGGATGCCGATGATCAGGCCGGTAACAGACAAGAGAAAAACCCACATGCCGCCAAAGCGTTGGCTGCTTGATGTCGGCGTGGATGCCGGTGGCTCAATCGCTTTCCCCACTGGTCGGCTCTCCCCAACGGCCGCTGTCGTTTCCTCATTAGGATTGATAACAAGACTACCGGCATTTGCTTGCGCCGCTGGCCCAATGGCTACGGCACAGCCGGTCAACAGGAATGGAATCAGGCACAGCATGACACACCATGTTTTCATATCACACCTTCTCTAGGGGGGGTACAGACTGCTTGCGTCGGCGCTGCCGGCGCGTTTTGGCGCGCTGCTTGCAGCGACGGGAGCAATAACGTCCGGCCCGTTGTTTAATGGAATAGGGTAGGGGGGTCGGGCACAGGGCACATATCGTCGGGTCGTGGCTGTGCCCGTGGTGCTCAGTCCGCTGGCAGTGGGGACAATAGCGGGCATACGGCCGCCTGGCCACAAAACCAGCCCCACAAACCACACAGATTAAGGCCCATCCCCGTTGGCGCCGCTGCTGTTGGGCCGGGAACGCCGCCGACTGGCCGCTAAAGGGGAGAGGTCTAAATCCTCCAGCAAATCGGCAATACCATCGCGGTCACTGTCGGGCAGCAAGTGACGGGCCAACTGGGTTTGTAACTGCCGCCACAACGGGCTGTTGGTGCTGATGGTGGAATCCTGCTGCATCCGCTTGATGAGGTCGGCCAAAGCCAACCGGCGTAGGATTTCCTGCACGGCCGGGTCGTGCAGCACATCCTGGTACGCTTCCCGGTCCGCCTCTACACGCATACGGGCCAGATCCGTTTCAAACTGGATGCGCGCCTGGTTGAGATGGTGTTCGTGCCGCTGCCGCTGCCGTTCCAGTTCTGCTTTGTGCTCTACCCGCTGTTTGGCCGTGGCCGCCTGGACGGCGTCCATGTCACGGGCGTGGGTGAGGGTGGCCTTCTGCCGTTCCCCTTCCAGCGCGATTTTGTCAGCCTCCAGACCGTCCAGCACCTCGCGCTGCCGCGCTTCCTGGGTGGCGCGGCTGATGGTCAGGTAAGCCAGGATGGCCAGGAAGCTGGTGGCGACCGGAGTAACGATGGCCAGCACGTTGAGGAAAGCCAGCGATTCGATTACTGCCGTGTCTACATTGTAGGCCACGGCCGTGTCATACATGGTGGGGTAGGCCATGTGGAAGAGCGCGCCGGCGATGTTGAGACCCACGATGGCGCTGGCCAGGTAATAGACCACATTACCCCACCAGGTCAGTGCCCGGTTGCGGTAATCGTGGTGGATGTACATGCCCACAAATTCGGCGGTGGCCGCGCCCAGCGAGACAATGAAGGGGACACCGGAAAGCATGTAAGCCGAGGCCACCACCACGGCGGTGATGACAGGGATGACGCTGCCGATGCTGGCGGCAAAACCGGACACGGTGTCGGCCAGAGCCCGCAGCAGCCGGTCGAAGGCATTGGCTTCGTGGATTTTGTCCTCGAAGGCGTCCAGCCAGTTGCGCTGGAGTTGTTGGTCCTGGGGACTGTTTTGTTCGGTCATGGTACAAA
This sequence comes from Anaerolineae bacterium, assembly GCA_023382655.1. Taxonomy (GTDB): domain Bacteria; phylum Chloroflexota; class Anaerolineae; order Promineifilales; family Promineifilaceae; genus CAADGU01. The sequence goes on from JAHDWK010000033.1 coordinate 72,898, forward strand.
ATCTCCTCTAATTTGTGGGCTGATTCAAGCCGTACCAACCACCCGGTAAGTGGTCGCAACCTGGCGAAAAGCAGCCGCGTATATTTTGTAATGTTTATTGACAAACAAGCTGTGTGAGAGTCAGTCAAAACCAACGGCCGTTTTGACTGTAAGGCGGGAAACCGTGATTACCGGACTTCGGGATGTTGTCTTGTTACTCATTGGCTTCGGGGCTATCTATTGCCTGATTCCCCTCATTTTGCTGAGCATTGCCGGCCTGATATTGGGCCTCGTGATGAAAATTGTCACACCGCCGGCAAAGTCAGACGTGGCGCTCTTGAATCGGGCAGACCTTTATGAGCCACAAGGTTTCATAGCCGATAGACCACTGTCCCTGGAAGCGGTGTTAAACTGGATCGACAATGGTAAAGTCGGCGTTCCGGGATACATGCCGGTGGCTGCTCCACAAGTAGGGGCATGGGAAGACAACAAGTTGTTCACCAGGGAAGCCTGGCTGGGGTTCGGGCGGTGGCT
>JAHDWK010000034.1 GCA_023382655.1 Anaerolineae bacterium
AACCGTAAGCAGTCAGGGGGTAATTGGGTGATGACACCCAATTACCCCCTATCCTGATTACTGTCAGGACAGGATAAAGATGGCTCCAAAACGGCCGGTCTTGCCTTTTTCGGCGCGGTGGGAGAAGAAGAGGTCGGTGCGTTCGGCCGTACACAGACCAGCCATTTCAATCTGGCGGACGCCAGCCTGTTGTAAACGCAGATGGTTGGCGGCGGGCAGGTCGAAATGGTAACGGTCACTTCGGCCAACAACCTCGGGTCGCCGCAGTAACCGTTCCCAATCCGGGAACACCGCTTTCACCTCGCCCACCAATGGCTCGTCCACCTCATACTGTGCCCAACCAATACACGGGCCAATACCTGCCCGCACCTCAGCCGGGTTTGTGCCAAACTCATGCTGCATCGCCCGCACCATCGCCCCCGGTAAATCCACGACCGCCCCTTTCCAACCGGCATGCCCCAAACCAATGGCGTGGTTTGCCGGGTCGTAGAGCAAGATAGGTGCACAGTCGGCAAAGTTCATCGTCAGGGCGCAGCCCGGTTCATTGGTGATCAGCCCGTCCGATAGCGGCGTGTAGTCGCCGTTGTTGGCAGCAGTGACGCGGGTGACCGTGCGGCCGTGTACCAGGTGTGCGTGTACGGCCGTGTCATTGTCCCGTCCAAACAACCCATAGGCCCGGCGGCGATTGGCAAAAACGTTGGCCGATTCATCCTTCACCGAAACACTCAGGTTCAGGGAGTGAAAAGGGACCGGGCTGACGCCCCCTTGCCGCGAAAAGATGGCGTGTTGGATGCGGTCATCCGCTGCCTCGCCGTCATTTCTCACCAGTGACTCAAACTGAAAATACACAATTCCATTGGTACTCTGTTGTTTCATCATATCGGCAAAATTAAAGCACGAACAGGACAAATGGGCGAGATTGGAGATGGGGAGATAGGATAATCTCCCCATCTCTCATCCCCTTTTGATAGCCACGGCCGTCCACGTTACACTTACCCCCTATGTCTGCTTGGCGTAAACTACCGGCCACATTCTGGCAACTACTTGTCGTCACGCTGTGGGGGCTGCCGCTGATCACGCCGCTGTTGAAGTGGACGGCCGTCGCCTGCACCCACGACGGCCATCTGCATTACCACCGCGTCGCGGCCATGCGTTACGCCTGGGAAAATGGGCTGTATTTCACCCGCTGGTTGCCTGACCTGGCTTTTGGTTACGGCTACCCCTTTTTTGTTTACCGCGAACCGGCGCCATTATATGCTGTCCTGTTGCCTCACTTACTTGGTTTGCCGCTGCCGGCCGCCGAAAATCTCTTTTATGCTCTCTGTATTTTGGCCGGTGGCTGGTTTATGTTTTTGTGGGCACGCGATATTTTCGGAGCGCGGGCGGGCATTGTCAGCGCCGTAGCTTATATGAGCGCGCCCTATGTGCTGGTGGATGCGCTGGTGCGCGGCAATGCGCCGGAATCGTTGGCGCTGCCGCTGCTGCCGCTGCTGCTGTGGCTGAGCCGTCGCTGGCTGTTGACGGGCGAAACCAGATGGTTTGTCACGGCCATATTTTCCCTGGCCTTCCTCTCCCTCAGCCACAACATCTCCCTGCTGATCTTCACGCCCACCCTGCTGGTTTATTTGTTGGCGCTGGCGGTGCTGCACAAAATGGCGTGGCGCACGGCCGTGCTGCGTCTGGCGCTGCTCTTTGGCCTGGGGCTGGGCATGACCAGTTTCTACACTGTCGGCGCGGTGCTAGAAATGGACGCCGTCACCTTGCAGCAATCTGTCTCCACGCGCAACAACGACTTTCGCTACAACTTTGCCACCCTGGCCGAAATCTTTGCCCCCGTCACCCCGGAAGACCCCAACCTGCTCAACCCCCCCCTGCGCTTTCGTCTGGGTTGGGTGATGACGGCGCTGGGGATTTGGGGGGCGCTGTGTTGGTTTTGGCTACGGAGAGTGGAGATTAAGAGATTAAGAGATTGGGAGATGGAACAATCTCCTAATCTCTCAATCTCCCAATCCCTCTTAAAAGAACAGCAATGGCATATTGTGTTAATGGTATTGGCCACGGCCGTTTACCTGTTCATGTCTTTGCCCCCCTCCCTCTTTCTCTGGGAAACCCTGCCCCTCATTGACTTCACCCAATTCCCCTGGCGCTTCATCGGCCGGGCCGCCCTGCCCGTTGCCCTGCTTGCCGGCGTCCCTTTCCTCTGCCTCCCGCAGCCCGCAGCCCGCAGCCGGACGGCCGATTACCGATTACCGATTACCAATTACCGATTACGCCTCCTCTTCTTCCTCGCCCTCTCCCTGCTCCTCCTGGAAGCCATACCCAACCTGTACCCCAACGAGTGCCGCGAAGAGATGTTTCCCACCATTCTCACCGTGCATCAGTATGAGCATGAAACCGGGTTGGTGGGGGTTGACCCCGAAGGCAGTTACTTCCCTCGTTCGGTTTTGCAGCGGCCCACCGCGTCGCCCTTGCAAGCCGATTATCAGACCGGGCAAAAGCCCCAACGACTTGACATAACGGCATTGCCCGAAGGGGCAGAATTGACAACGGCCGTCGCCCATCCCCGCGGCGTCACCGTACAACTGACCAGTCCGCAGCCCTTTACCGCCACCTACCTCTCTTTTGCTTTCCCTGGCTGGCAGGCGTTTGTAGATGGCACGGCCGTGCCCATCACCCCCAGCCAACCTGATGGCCTGATCACCTTCCCCGTTCCCGCCGGTAGCCACACCATCGAAGTGAAATGGGGCAGTACACCGCTCCGTTCGCTGTTAATAGCCGTCAGTATATTGGCATTTATGTCAACTATTTTGTTGGTGGTCATTGGTTATTGGTCATTGGTCACTGGTCATCGGCCATCGGGCATGAGCCATCGGCCTTTGCTCTTCGGCCACCAACCCCTTCCCGTTCCCCCCCGCTGCTTACCGCCCACTGCTTACCGCTCACTGATCACCCACCCCCTGCTCCTGCTGGCGCTGACACTGTTCATTAGCCGCACGCACAATCCGCTGCGCCGCCCCGCGCCGCCGCCGGTAACGGCAACGGCCGTGTTGTCCGGCGGCGAACTAAGGCTGGATGGCTTCAATCTGTCTACCCCTGTGGTGGAAAGTGGCGGCACATTTGACGTGGACATGGCCTGGACAGCTCTGGACTACCCGCGCGCCCATTACCAGACCAACATCTGGCTGGCAACTTCAGACGGCCTGTTGTGGAGTGAAAAAGAGACCTTCCGCCCCCGCCTATATGAAGACGCGCCCCCCACCATCTTCTGGCAGCCGGGCCAGTGGGCCTGGGACAGCCGTGAAGTACAGGTCTTACCCGGCACACCGCCCGGCGTCTATGACCTGGTGCTGACGCTGTTTGACCGGGATACGTTGCAGCCGGTGACGTTGTTAGAGGCGACGGGGCCGGTGGTGGGGCCAACGGTCGTCCTCGGCCAGATAGAAGTCACGGCAACGGACGACCAACCCGTCTTCGTGCCCCAATTCCCGCTCACCGCCGCCATCCGCAGCCTGGGCTGGACGCTGCTCGGTTATAACCAGGATCGGGACGAAGCCGCCCCCGGCGGCCCGTTTTTGCTAACGCTCTTCTGGGAACGCAATGCCACCCCCGCCGATAGTTTCTCGCTGACGCTGCACGATGAAGCCGGGCAAACCGTGCGTGAGTGGGAACTGCCATTCACGCCGACGGCCGTATCCACCCTCACCCTGCCCAACCACAGCCGCATCCGCAGCCAACATCTGCTGCGTCTGCCGGTTGATCTGGCGGACGGCCGTTACCAATGGCGCATAGAAAATGATACCGTTCTGGGCGACCTGACCATCCACGCACCGGAACGAGTGCTGACGCCGCCCGCTGTAGACACGGCCGTGTCCATCCCTTTCTCCTTACCTGAGAACTCCTCTCTCGCCACTCTCGTTGGCTATTCAATCGTCAATCTTTCGGCAAGCTCAGGACAGAGTCTGCAATCTCCAATCTCTCTCGTCTGGCGCGCCGACGCCATCTTCCCCGCCAGCTACCGCGTCTTTGTCCATCTGGTAGACGAAACCGGGCAAATCATCGCCCAGGCCGATGGTGAACCGGCTAACTGGACGCGCCCTACCACCGGCTGGCTGCCCGGCGAATACATCAGCGATACCCACATCCTCACTCTGCCCGCGGCCCTGCCGCCCGGCCCGCTAACCCTGCAAGTCGGCCTTTACGACCCGCAAACCGGCTACCGCCTACAAACCGGTACGGCCGATTACGTGGCGATTCCCGCGCCATAAAATGGTAATGCGGTGAAGGGGTGAGGCGGGGTACGGCCGTGCCCCATCTGTTTATCCGCTGCCCCACACAAACAAAAACGGCCGTACACCTCATTTCTTGACATCCCTTCACGGCCGTACCCCTCCCGTGATAGGGTGAACAGGTGAGGGAGTAAAGGGGTGTCCCCATCCGTTTATCCGCTACCATTCATCCGCTGCCCACGCAAAATAGTACGGCCGTACACCCCATTTTGTGACATCCCATCACGGCCGTGCCCCTTCCATGATGAGGTGAGCAGGTGAGGGAGTGAAGGGGTATCTCCATCCGTTTATCTGCTACCAGCCATCCGCTGCCCCACACAAACAAGCACAGCCGTTACTCCCCGACGGCCGTGCGGCCACATTCACTCCCTACGCCAAGGTGCTGTCACCCCCCATCCACTTATTCGCTTCCCCCATCCGCTGCCACCCGGCCTAGACAACTGTGGGGAGGTGGCACAGCCGTTGTTGCTCATGCTCACCAATTCGTTTTCCACGTTGAAGGTGTGGGGGTGGTCGTTGGCCGTATCGCGGAAAGTCATAAACCGCCACACCGGGAAAATCGCTAAAAGCCAGGCCAAAACCGACAGAAAACGGGCTGGTGACTGGCAGGCACATGTGGCGCGGTGGTTACACCGGCCACAACGAACCCGGAAGATCGCGCCACAGCAGGGGAGTTTTGTATACATCATGAACGTTCAAGCACGAACTTTGCGGAAGAACCACTTTTTTGGGGGCGGGTAACAGCAACCAAAAGTTTGAGTCTAACAAGCCCTCATTCATGATCATCTGAATAAAGCAGTTGGTGCATCTGTTCGTCTAGCAGAATAGCTATCTGCTCAAATGTGTTCACTGACATTTCTCTACTAATATCTGCATTGAGGTAAACAACGAATTCATGGTAACGAGCAATTAGTTCACATTGATAGTTACTACCAAATACCGAATGACCACATTTGATAGAATAGTCATCTGCAATTGGGCTCCTGAAAGTCATACTAGGATGCTCTGAATATTCACCAAAACCTTGCCAATGTTCTTGAGTATTGAAAAAAGCAACAGCCTTTTTTTCGGTACCAAACTGATTTACACGCAGTACACTCTTGTAGGAAACTCCTGATTCTATCCAATTACTCGAAAGAATCATTGACTCAATGCCAGGATCATCAGATGGAGAAGGTGCCTGGCTGACCACAGCATTATCAGGATAGAAGGTAACTGGTAACTCTAAGTCATTTGCCTTAAAAGACCGTGAAGGCGCACAGGTCCATAACCAACATTCTCGAAATAGGAGTTGGTATATACTAACAGCGGAACATAACAGGCTCATTCCTACCAAAAACCCTACTAGGATAAGTGACGTTTTGAACAATTTATGGTTCATGATATTCCAAGATTTCTGATGAGTCTGTATCATCATCCACCCTGCTCTGGCGTGGTCTTCGGCTGGCGGCTGCGGCCGCCTCTCAGCCCGCCGGGATGCTCTCCCGACCGTGTCGCCCCACCTTGGCCCACCGGAACCTGCCTGATTCACCCTGTCACGGCCGTCTACACACATCCCTCTCTCCACCGCCAATTGTATGCCGGGTCTACGGCCGTGCCCAAATGAGGCACTGCTGTCTGCTTCACGGCCGTACCCCCTCTGCTTATCCGCTTTCCCCATCCGCTACCGCCCGGCCCAGACAACTGTGGCACGGTGGTGACACCGGCCACAGCCACCAGAGAAGACCTTACCACAGCGGGGAGGGCCTCATTCTTGAATGCCGGCTGAGATGGTTTGTCAAAAATTCCCCCCTTTGGTAACATCCCACCTTGCAAATTTCTAAGAAATGGAGTTGGTGCAGCTATGAAAGTGCTGTTAAAGCAAGATGTAGAAAACCTGGGGTATGCTGGTGAAGTGCGTACCGTGAGTGATGGCTTCGGCCGTAACTATCTTATTCCCAAAGGGCTGGCGCTGCTGGCCACGCCGGGGACGATGAAACAGGCCGAAAACTGGCGCATAAAGGCCGAAACCCACCGCGCGGAAGTGCGCCGGGAATATGAAGCCCTGTCCGCCAAAATTCAGGACGTGCGCCTGGTATTCAAAGCCCGTGCGGGTGAAAGCGGCAAGTTGTATGGTTCGATCACCACGGCCATGGTCGCCGATCAATTGAATGAGGTATTGGGTACCGAGATTGATCGGCGCAAGGTGGGTGTGGAACCATTGCGTCAGCTGGGTGAACACAAAGTGGTGGTACGCCTGAGCGCCGAGTTTCATCCAGAGTTAACGGCCGTCATCGAAAATGAGGATGAAACGGAGATTGTCGCCGAACCGGTGGCCATCGCCGAAACGGTGGCCGTTGCTGAAACGGCCGTTACCGAAGCCGATGAACCGGCAGACGAAGTTGACGAAGCCTGAACCGGTTTTGTGGGCACGGCCGTAGCCACCAATACACCTGAAAAACGGAAAGCGGGGTGAGCGTTCGCCCCGCTTTTTAACTGATATGGACGAACTGGGTCACATTTTGCGTGAAGCCCGTGAAACCAAAGGGCTGACGCTGCAAGAAGTCCAGGCGGAAACCCGCATCACGGTTCGTTACCTCGATGCCCTGGAAAATGGTGACTATGATCGGTTGCCCACCCCCGTGCATGTGCGCGGTTTCTTACGCAATTATGCCCGCTTTTTAGGGCTAGACCCCCAGCCGCTGCTCGACCGGTACGAATACGGCCAGGGAAAACGCCCCAAGAAAAAGACCGAAACTTTTGCCAACCAGCAGCCGCTGGCCCCGGCGCTCAAAGAGCCGCCGGCCGACCAGCCATTTTTTGAACCGGTGAATATGGAAGTGGACGCCGGTTTTAGTCGCCGTGCCGGTGGCCCCCGCTCTGACACCATTTTGCGCCTGGTGATTATTGCCGCCCTCATTGGCCTCATTTACCTGGCCGGGCAGCGTTTTATTCCGCTGCTCACCGGCAACGGGGATGGCACCGAGCGGCTGACCGAGGATATTCAAGGCGCTGTCCAGGGTTTACTTGACCAAAGCACGCCTACGCCTGAAGTGGAAGACATTCCCGAACTGTCCCCATCTGACATTATTACCTCCACCGGTCGCAACGACTTTGTCACCGGCAGCGGTGGGGTCTCTACTACTTTGCCCACACCCCTGCCTACGCGCCCGCCCTTACCGGCGACTATGGAAACCATTTTGTTGGAACTGCTCATCTCGGAGCGCACCTGGATGGAAGTAACCATTGACGGTGAAGTCGTGTTTAGTGGCATCGCCCGTCCCACCGATCCCAAGTACGAGTGGCAGGCGAATGACCAGGCCACCGTGTTGACCGGTAATGCCGCCGGTGTTTTTGTGACCATTAACGGCACGGAATTAGGCTTCATGGGCCAGCGCGGCGAGTATAAAGAAGAAGTGTGGACGACCACGCAATAACGGCAAGAGATCAGGAGATTTAGAGATTATCTAATCTCCCAATCTCCTAATCTCTCAATCTCCCCCATTCTATGGCTCAACCCCCCAAGAAAAACTTCTACCTGCTCAGCCTCGGATGCAGCAAAAATACGGTGGATTCGGAAAGTATGGCCGCGCTGTTGCAACGGGCCGGGTTTGGCGGCACGGCCGATCCCGATGACGCTTCGGTTCTCATTGTCAATACCTGTGGTTTTATTGAAAGCGCCCGGCAGGAATCTATTGCCGCCCTGCAAGAATTGGTGGCGCTCAAACAAAAGAACCAACTGTTGATTGCCGCCGGCTGTATGGCCCAGCGTTACGGCCGTGAAGTCGTCGAATGGGTGCCGGGTATTGATGGCGTCATCGGCACCCGCCGTTGGATGGACATTGTGCCCTTCATCCAGGAACTGCGCCGCCAAAAACGGCCGCAGCCCCTTTACCACCTGCCGGACGAAGCGCAAACGGTGGGGCTGGACGAACAAGGGGTGCTGCGCACGGCCGTGCAGGGGGCCAGTGCCTACCTCAAAATTGCTGATGGTTGTAGACGGCCGTGTGCCTTCTGCGCCATCCCTCAAATCAAAGGCACCCACGTCAGCCGTCCCCTGGCTTCCATCCTGGCCGAAGCGGTCGCCTTGCAAGAAGCCGGCGTACAAGAACTCATCCTCATCGCCCAGGACAGCACCGACTACGGCCACGACATCGGCCTGAAAAACGGCACCAGCCACCTGCTGCGCCAGATTGCCCAGGCCGCCCCAGACATCCCCTGGCTGCGCCTGATGTACGCCTACCCCGGCTATGTCACCGATGAACTGATTGAAACGATGGCTTCCCTGCCGCAAATGACCCACTACCTGGACATCCCCTTGCAACACGGCCACCGCGAAACGCTGAAACGGATGCGCCGCCCGGCCAACATCGAATGGGTCTATCAGACCGTAGACAAGCTGCGCAAAGCGATGCCCGACATCGCCATCCGCACCACCTTTATTGTCGGCTACCCTGGCGAGACGGACGAAGAGTTTGATGGCCTGAAACAGTTTGTGCGTGACCTGCAATTTGATCGTGTGGGCGTGTTTACCTACTCCTATGAAGCCTCCACGCCCTCCGCCACCGTCTCCTGGCAGGTGCCCGAAGAAGTGAAAGAAGCCCGCCGCAATGAACTGATGGAGCTACAGCAATCCATCTCCCTGGCGCGCAACCAGGCGCAGGTGGGGCGGGTGCTGCCCGTCCTCATTGAAGGGTATGGTGATGACGTCAGCGTCGGCCGTACCTACCGTGACGCCCCCGAAATTGACGGCCTGGTCTTCATCCCCGGCGAACTGCCGTTGGGCGAACTGGTGCCCATCCGCATAGACGGGGCTATGACCTATGATCTGACCGGCCAGGTAGATGTGCTTTCCCCTATTCCCGTAATCGGTAATTCGTGAACCGTAATCCGAAAACGGATAACGGATGACGCATCACGGATTACACGCTTCACAGCCCCCTTGTAACAAACTCGTAATCCTTTTAGAACATCACTTTAATTTGTGTACACTACCCTCGTTCGTAGTGGGCAATTTATTGCCTGCTTGTGACAGAAGGCGATAAATCGCCTACTACAAACGCAAACAGAGGAGACAACGATTATGAAAAAGATGATGTATCTGGGAATTTTGTTGCTGCTGGCGCTGCTGTTGGCGGCGTGTAATGCGGCAGGTGGGGCGGAACCGGACACGGCCGTTACCTCCCCCTCCACCTCCGAAACCGCCATGGAAGAAACAGAAGGTGCCATGACCGATGAGTTGGTCGCCCCCGCCGACGAGACCATGATGGAAGAAACCGACGGCGACGCCGCCATGTCCGATGAGACCATGATGGAAGAGAAAGAAGACGAAGTCGCCATGTCTGATGACGCCATGATGGAAGAGAAAGAAGACGAGACAATGATGGAGGAGGATATGGCCGAAGACGCCATGATGCCCAAACCTGCCTGGCAAACCATCGCCCTCACCGACGTGCGTACAGGCCAGACCTTCACCCTGGCCGATTTTGCCGGGAAAACCGTGTTCGTGGAAACAATGGCGACCTGGTGTTCCAACTGCCGCCAACTGTTAGGCAATGTGGCTGACGCCCGCAGCCAGATAGCTGGGGAAGATGTAGTCTTTGTGGCCCTGAGCGTGGAAACCAACATCAGCGACGCTGCCCTGGCCGACTACACCGAGCAAACCGGCTTTGATTGGACGTTTGCCGTGGCTTCACCAGAAATGCTGCAAGAGCTGGCGGCTGCCTTTGGACAATCTATCACCAATCCCCCCTCCACCCCCCACTTTGTCATCCGTCCGGACGGTAGCTACACTGACCTGGCCACCGGCATCAAATCCCCCGACGCCATCATCAGCCAACTGCAAGAGGCAGGTGGCTAAGAGCGTAATCCGTAATCGGTGATCCGTAATCGGACTTCGGATTACGGATTACGGGTTACGAATTACGGGTCGCGCATGAATCAGTTACTCGAAGCCTTCCTCCTCGGCAACGCCGCCATTCTCACCAATGTGTGTGTGCTGCCGCTGTACCCTGGCCTGATTGCTTTTCTGGCCGGGAACGCGGCCAACGAGCGCACTGCCTACGCCGCCAAATGGCTTGGTTTTTTTGTGCTGACGGGGGTATTGAGCCTGATGCTGCTGGTGGGATTGGTGATGTATGTCTTCCGGCAGTCGTTTGGGGCGATTTTGCCCTGGCTGCTGCCCGTGATTTATGGGGTGGTGATTGTGATGGGGCTGTTGATGCTCAGCGGCCGTAACCCATTTGCCCGGTTCACGGCCGTGCAAACCCCCATCCTGCGCAACCCCTTCGCCGCCGCTTTTGTCTACGGTCTGCTGTTGGGGCCGATGACCCTGCCCTGTGCCGGGCCATTGGTCGTTAGTGCCTTTCTGTTAGGTGCGGGCAGTTTTACCAATCTGGCCAATAGCCTGGCGTACTTCATCGCCTTTGGCATCGGCTTTGGCTGGCCGCTGGTGGTGCTGCCCTTTGTCGCCCTGCCCGTGCAGCGCCGCTTCACCCGCTGGACGGGCCAGAATTACCAGGTACTCACCCGCATTTCTGGCGTGTTGCTCATCGCTATTGGTGTTTTTGGCCTGGTGGTAGATGTAGCGCCGAATCTTTAGCAGTGCCAGGCAAGGGGCGGCACCGATCTGGTCAACCGGATTGGTTTTGCCCCCTGCCTGGCACTACCTACTTCGCTCCAAAATTGTTACACTCAGGCCATGAACGAACTGGCCTCTACCCCCGTTGTTGAACTCCTGCAATTGATTGATGCTGACCCGCCGCGTATAGCCGGGCTGATTGACCACACGCTGCTCAAACCGGACGCCACCGAAGTGATGATTGAGCAGTTATGTAAAGAAGCGCGGCAATATCATTTCGCCTCCGTTTGCGTCAACCCCACCCATGTGCGTTTTGCAGTGGTGCAGTTGGCGGGGTCAGACGTGAAGGTGTGTGCGGTGGTGGGTTTTCCGCTCGGCGCGTCTACCACCGCCGCCAAAGTGACGGAGACGGAGCAGGCGATTGCCGGCGGGGCCACGGAAATTGATATGGTCATCAACATTGGCGCGGTGAAAAGTGGGGATGATGGCTTTACGCGGGCGCAGATCACGGCCGTGACCGAAACCGCCCATCATCATCACGCCCTCTGCAAAGTCATCATCGAAACCAGCTACCTGAACAACGCCGAAAAAGTGCGCGTCTGCCAGATTGCCCGCGAGGTGGGGGCCGATTTTGTCAAAACCTCCACCGGCTTCAGCGGCGGCGGGGCCACGGTAGAAGATGTGGCCCTCATGCGCCACACCGTCGGCCAACAGATGGGCGTCAAGGCGTCCGGCGGCGTGCGCTCCTATGATGACGCCCGGCGCATGATCGCTGCCGGAGCCAACCGGCTGGGTACCAGCAATGGGGTGCGCATTGTCCAGGAAGCGCAGTTAGCCAAACGGGGCGAAACCCAGATTTTGCGGGTGGCCGAAGCGGTGCTGTACGTGAGCGATATAGCCCGCGCCCGGCAGTTTTATACGCAGGTGTTAGGTTTGCCGGTGTCCAACGAGTTTGAAGACGCCCTATTTCTGCAAACCGGTCAGAATTCGACGTTGATTTTGTTTGACATCAACAAGCTGGAGCAGCGCATTAGCCCCATTCCGGGACATGGGGCGCGGGGGCGGGGGCATGTCTGCCTCTCCATCCCGCCGGAGCAGATGGACGCCTGGCGCGAACGGCTGCGCGAACACGGGGTCGCCATTGAGCATGAACAGGATTGGTCAGTGGGCACGCACTCCATTTACTTCCGCGACCCGGACGAGAACAGTCTGGAATTGATGGACGGCCGTCACTACCGGCGCGTCTGGCGGCGATTACAGGAAACAGAAGAACAGGGTTACTGAATTGCCCGGACAGTGCATTCCTGATTGATTTATTGAGAATGTTTCTTCAAGCGTGGAAAGGTGTGATTGCATTGTTTATACTATGACCAAAGATAAAGACACAAGGAGACAGCGTGATGACATTAGAAATCAAACACCCAGAAGCGGACATTCTAGCAAGGGAACTGGCTTTTACTACCGGCGAAACAATTCCCCAAGCTGTGGTAAATGCCATACGTGAGCGGTTGGAACGTGAAAAAGCGCGGCAAAATCGTGTGGACGCGCTGGTAGAACGGCTGCTTGGCATCGGTCGGGAGTGTGCAGCGTTACCACTGATAGACGGCCGTACACCGGATGAAATCATTGGTTATGACCACCTGGGGTTGCCTGCCTGATGGTACTGGATACGTCAGTCCTCATTGCCATCTTGATGTCTGAGCCAGAAGCGAGAGCCATGGCTACAATCCTGGCCACGGCAGACGAGCGCCTATTATCGGCAGCTTCACTCCTGGAAACGTCTATTGTCATTGAATCCCGTTATGGCCTGGCCGGAGGCGAAAAATTAAATGAATTGATCCAAACAGCGCAAATTAAAATTGAGCCGGTCACCCATGAGCAAGTTACAGCGGCTCGTCTAGCATACCGCACATATGGCAAAGGACGGCATCCAGCTGGACTGAACTTTGGAGACTGTTTTGCATATGCCCTGGCCAAAACGACCGGGGAACCACTTCTTTTTATAGGAAATGACTTCAACCAGACCGATATTCCGGCTGTTCCCTACTCACACCCCTGATCCTCTCACTGTAATGGTCCCTTATCCCATCAGAGCCAGTAACGTACAGAGGCTCCCTAAAACTCCATCCCCTCTGCACAAATTTTGCAGATTTACCCCCTAGAATTCAGACGTGGCCTGGTCTGGAAACCGGCCACAACTAAGAGAAGATCAAAGAGGACACAGGTAGCGTAGCCAAAATCTGCGTCATCTGCGAAATCTTTGATTGTTTTTGGGTGGGGTTTTGCCACCTGATGCGATACATATGAATCAGAAATAGGAGTGGCTATGAGGCAACAAAAACGAATCATCTGGCCGGTTCTGACGGCCGTATTACTGCTGCTGGCTGCCTGTGCCGGTCAACCAACGGCCGAACCACAAACCGGCGAAGTCGTCACCGTCTTCATGGGCGACCTGACCGCCAGCGCCAGCGCCACCGGGCAGGTGGCCTCGCCGCGCACGGCGGCGCTGGCCGTCAGCCAGCCGGGGCGTGTCACCGATATTTACGTGCAGGTGGGTGATAACGTCCAGGCCGGCGACCCGCTGGTGCAGCTAGGAACAGCGCAATTAGAACTGAGCCTGGCATCGGCGCAGCAGAATTTACGACTGCAAGAGGCCAACCTGGCGGCGCTGTCTGAGCCGCCGGCCGCCGCCGATGTGGCAGTGGCGGAGGCCAACGTAGCCAGCGCCCAGGCCAGCCTGGATGAACTGCTGGCGGGGCCAACACCGGCGCAAATGGCCGTCTATTCGGCCACGCTGGCCGTCTCTGAGGCGTCGCTTTATTCTGCGTCGGCGCAGTATCAGAGCGTGGCGAACAGCGTCAGCCAGGCGCAGATTCAGCAGGCGGAAGCGGCCGTAGCTGCTGCGCAATCCAGTCTGGATCGGGCGCGTGAGGTGAATGAGGAGAATACCAATCAGCAAACCCATGAAGCGCTGCTCGCCGCCCAGGAATCGCTGGCAAATGCGCAGGCGCAACTGGACACGCTGCGTAATACGGATACCAGTTCGGCGCAGGGCAGCCTGGCGGCGGCTTCGGCGCGGCTGGAGGGGGCGGAAGCGAATTACAGTGTGAATATAGGGGGCGCAACGGCCGTGCAAATTGCCGCCGCCGAAGCCCAAATAGCCCAGGCCCAGGCCACGCTGGCTGACCTGTTGGCCGAGCCTGCCGAGGCAGCATGGCAAACGGCCGTGGCCCAGGTGGAACAGGCAAGTCTGGCGGTGGCGGATGCGCAGGAAGCGCTGGATAAGGCGACGGTGCAGGCGCCATTTGCGGGGGTGGTCACGGCCGTGCAAGCCAACGTGGGTGAAGTCGCCAGCGGCATCGTGGTGGAACTGATGGACGCGGGCAATCTGGAAGTGATTGTGCCGGTGGATGAAATAGACATCGGCGCATTGGAAATTGGGCAAGAAGCGATCACCACCCTGGAAACATGGCCGGACGTGGAGATTGCCAGCCAGGTGGCGCAGATCGCCCCCAGCGCCGGGGACAACAGTTCCCTGGTGACGTATGACGTGCATTTGCGCCTGGGGGAGACGGAACTGCCGGTGCGGGTGGGCATGACGGCCAATGTGCAGCTCATCACCAGCCAGCGTGAGGGCATTTTGCTGGTGCCCAATCGCGCCATTCAGGTAGATCGGGCGAACGGCACGTATACCGTCAACCGGGTCAACGGCGAAACGACCGAGCCGGTGCAGGTGACAATTGGCCTGCGTGATGGGCAGTATACCCAGATTACCAGTGGGCTGGCGGAGGGGGATCAGGTGGTCATTAGCAACAGTGTGCCTACCATTACTTTTGGGCCGGGGCAGTAGGACGTTATGCGTGATACGTGATGCGTGACCGGAAAAATCTCACGTATCACGCATCACGCATCACGACAGGAAATTATCATGCGAAAGAAACGAACATGGATGCTGATTGGGGTAGGGGTGATTTTGATTCTCTGTGTGGCGGGGGGGCTGTTTGTGCGCAACCAAATGCGTACCGTCCAGGCACAATTGACCGGGACGGGTGAGGTGGTGACGGCGTTTGTGGGCGATTTATCGGCTGGGACGACGGCGACGGGGCAGGTGACGGCCGGGCAGACGGCGCAATTGGCGCTGCCGACGAGTGGTACGGTGGCGGAAGTGGCGGTGCAGGTGGGGGATGTGGTGCCGGCGGGTGATATGCTGGTGCGGTTAGAAACGGCCGTACTGGAACGCGCCGTCACCGATGCGGAGCAGGCGCTCATCATTCAAGAGGCGAATCTGGCAACGTTGCAGGAACCGGCTACGGCCGTGTCCATTGCCGCCGCCGAAGCCGCCGTGGCCAGCGCCCAAGCGCAGCTTGATGACCTGTTGGCCGGCCCCACCGAGGCGGAACTTGCGGCGGCCGCCGCCGATGTGGAAGCGGCGCAGGCAGATGTGGCGGCGGCTTTCACCCGGCTGAATAATGCCCAAAACGGGGCCAGCGCGGCCGAAATTCAAGCGGCGCAACTGGCGCTGGATCAGGCGCAGACGACGGCCACGCAGGCGACCGAGCAGCACACCACCATTCTGGCGACGATTCAGGATGGCAACGCCCCGGCGGGCATGTTGGATGATGCCGAACTGGCGGCACGGGTGAATGTGTTGCAGGCTAACGCGGCGGCGGCGGCGGCTCAAGAGACGCTGAATAATTTGTTGGGCGGGAATCCGAATGATGTGGCGACGGCGCAGGCGACTCTGGCAATGGCCGTGGCCCAGCGCAATCTGGCCCAGGCGCAATATGAGCTACTGCTGGCTCCGGCGTCTGCCTCGCAAATTGCGGCGGCGGAAGCGACGTTGGCGCAGGCGCAGGCTAATCTGGCCCAACTGCAACGCGGCCCGACGGCGGCACAACTGATGGCGGCGGAAGTGCAGGTGGAGAACGCGCGCATCAATCTGGAACGCGCCCGGCTGAATCTGGAAAATGCGGTGCTGGCAGCGCCTTTCAACGGGGTGGTCACGGCCGTACACGTGCAGCCCGGTGAACTTGCCAGCGGTGTCCTGGTGGAGATGATTGCCCGCGATGACCTGGAAGTGGTTTTGAATGTCAATGAAGTTGACTTAAGTCAGATAACACCGGGACAGGAGACGACGGTGACGTTGGAAAGCTGGCCCGACGACCCCATCCCTGGCCGTGTCAGGGCCATTGCCCCGGCAGCGGTCAGCGCCGCGGGCAGTTCGCTGGTGACGTTTCCCGTCTATATCACGTTAGCGGCGACCGAGCTGCCTATCCGCGTAGGTATGACGGCCAATGCCGCTCTGGAACTGGCGCGCCGCCAGAATGCGCTGCTGGCGCCCAATGGGGCCATCCAGGTAGACCGCAACAACGGGACCTACAGTGTCATCCTGGTGCAAACAAATGAGCAGGGACAGCCTGTGTATGAAACGGTGTCGGTGACGATTGGGCTGCGCGACGGCCGTTACACCGAAATCACCAGTGGTATCCAGGAAGGGGATCAGATCCTCATCCCTGACCCCGCAGCCACCAATCCATTTGGGCCGGATGGTGGGAATGGGTCGGGTGGTGGGCCGTTTGGCGGCTAGTGGCCCGATTTTTCAAATCGGGTGGCGATTGGGAAAATCACCCTACACAGGAGTTCAACATGATACAAATGAAAAACATTACCAAAACCTACCAGATGGGCACACAAGCGGTACATGCCCTACGCGGGGTTGATTTGCAGGTGGGAAAAGGGGAGTTTGTCGCCATCATGGGGCCATCCGGCTCCGGCAAGAGTACCCTGATGAACGTCATCGGCTGCCTGGACGCCCCCACCAGCGGCACATACATTCTGGATGACGTGGATGTCAGCCAGATGAGCGACAGCCAGCAAGCGCGGGTACGTAATAAGCGCATTGGTTTTGTCTTCCAGCAATTTAATCTGCTACCACGCACCACCGCCTTGAAACAGGTAGCGTTACCGCTGATGTATGGTGGTCTGAGCCGGTCAGAACGGCTGAAACGGGCCAAAGAAGCGTTGGCCGCGGTGGGTCTGGGTGACCGTATGGACCACAAGCCTGACGAATTATCCGGTGGGCAGCAGCAGCGCGTGGCGATTGCCCGCGCCCTGGCGACTGATCCCAGTATCATCCTGGCCGATGAACCAACCGGCGCGTTGGATACGACTACCGGAGAGGAAATTTTGGGGATTTTCAAACAATTGAACAGCCAGGGGATTACCGTCGTCGTCATCACCCATGATCCAGAAGTAGCGGCCGTAGCGCAACGCACCATCTGGATTCGGGATGGGGTGATTCAGGAGCATCATGCATAAGCAATCGCTGTGGCCGGTTTCAGACCGAGCCACACCGGGCACGGTCTGGAGACCGGCCCAAGCCGAGGTACGATGAACATTTGGGAAAGTTTTTTAACGGCGATGGATAGTTTACGGGCCAACAAGTTGCGCTCGGTTTTGACGATGTTGGGCGTGATTATTGGGGTGGCGGCGGTGATTGCCCTGCTGGCTATTGGCAATGGGGTGACGGCGTCGGTGACCGGCGAGATTCAGGCCATTGGTACGAATCTGCTCAGCATCAGCACCAATTTTGATAACAGCGATGGCTACCAGACGCTCAGTACTCGCGATGTGGCGGCGCTGTCTGATCCGCTGAATGTCACGGCCGTGAGTGAGGTATCGGCCGTTGTTGGCGGGACGCAGGAAGTGATTGCCGGCAGTGAATCGCTGCGTACGGCCGTGTCTGGGGTGACGCCCAATTACTTTGCAGTCAACAACCGAAATGAATTTGAAAGCGGCGATGGCCTGACAGCCACCGATGAGGAGACGCGGGCGCGGGTGGCTGTGTTGGGCGCAGATGCAGCCGAGACTCTCTTCCCCAACGCCTTTCCCATTGGCCAGGCGGTGCGCATCAACGGCGTCAGTTATGAAGTGGTTGGCGTGTTAACCGCTTCTGGCAGTAATTTTGGCAGTGGCGATAGTGATGTGTACATTCCCTTGAGTACGGCGCAGGCGCGCCTGTATACCGACCGCACCCGCAGCGGTGAGCGGGTGGTTAACCAGATCATCGCCCAGGCGGCCAGTGAAACGCAAACAGATGCGGCGATTGCCCAGATCACGGAAACATTGCGCCGGGAGCATGGCATTGTCTACGCCGCCGATGATGATTTCCAGATTTTTAGCCAGGCTGATCTATTGGAAACATTCAACACGATCACGGCCACGCTGACTGCTTTCCTGGGGTCAATTGCCGGGATTTCGCTGTTAGTGGGCGGGATTGGTATTATGAACATTATGCTGGTGAGTGTGACGGAACGGACGCGAGAGATTGGCATTCGCAAAGCAGTGGGGGCGTTGAAACGGGATATTCTGGCGCAGTTTTTGTTAGAGTCTATGGTGTTGAGTGTATTGGGTGGACTGCTCGGCATTGCGCTGGGCTGGAGCATTGCCCAGATTGCCAGTCTGGCGCTGGATGTGACGACAGTGGTAGATGTGGGTACCATATTATTGTCAACGGGTTTTGCGGCGGTGGTGGGACTGGTTTTTGGCATTTACCCGGCCTGGCGGGCCGCCGGACTGCGGCCAATTGAGGCGCTGCGGTATGAGTAGGACGTGATGCGTGATGCGTGACCCGTGACCTCTCACGCATCACGCATCACGTATCACGTATCACTTTTTGGCGGAGTGTTAGCAGGTGAGACAGCGAATCCTAGTGGTGGATGATGATCGGGAAGTGGTGCGGCTGCTGCGGGCTTACCTGGAGCAGGCGGGTTATGAGGTGTTGGTGGCCTATGATGGCGAGTCGGCACTGCACAACCTGCGCCGGGAACGGCCGGATTTGCTGCTGCTGGACTTGATGCTGCCCGACCGGGATGGGTATGAGATTACCCGGATTGTGCGTGCCGATCCTTCTCTGGCGGTGCTGCCCATCATCATGCTCACGGCGCGGGTGGATGACACCGACAAGATCGTAGGGCTGGAGATGGGGGCGGATGATTACGTCACCAAGCCATATAACCCGCGTGAGGTGGTGGCCCGGGTGCGCGCCCGGCTGCGCAAGCCGGAGGTGTTACGGCCGCAACTCCTCCAGGTGGGTGCGCTGCAAATGGACATTGGGCGGCGCGAGGTGACGGTGAGTGGCGAAGCGGTCAGCCTGACGGTGACGGAGTTTGATCTGCTGCGGGTGTTGATGGAGCAGGCAGGCTATGTTTTTACGCGCAGTGAATTGATTGCCAGGGGGTTGGGTGCGGATTATGAGGGGTTGGATCGTACATTGGACAGCCATATCCGCAACCTGCGCCAGAAGATTGAACCAAATCCTAAACAGCCCGTCTTTATCCAGACGGTGCATGGGGTAGGATACCGGTTGGTGCATGATGAATCGTCTCTGGGTTCGTTTTAGTTTGATTATTTTGGGGGTGATCTTGTTTGTGATCATGGCCCCCTTTTTGTTTCGGGGTCTGATATTTTCGTTTTTAGGGCCGGAACTAAACGAGACCGAACGCTTTTTCCCGGAAGTGATGGCATCGCTGCCGCCGGAGACGGCCGAACGCATCATGCAGTTTTTTCTGGCAGATTTGATCGCCAGCCTGACGGCGTATGTAGTGGTGAGCGCGGCGGCGGCGCTGCTGGTGGGGGCCTGGGTAGGGCGGACGTTGACACGGCCGTTGCAGCAGCTGGAAACGGCGGCCAACGCCATCAAAGCAGGTGACTTGAACCAACAGGTGCCGGCTCAGGGCAGCCGAGAGATGGTGGCGATGGCTACGGCCTTCAACGAAATGGCCGCCCAACTGAGCCAGGCGGAAACATTGCGCAAAAATCTACTGGCGGACGTGGCCCATGAATTACGCCATCCCATTCACATCTTGCAGGGCAACCTGCAAGCGATCCTGGATGATGTGTACCCCCTTTCCAAAGAGGAGATTGCCCGGCTGGCGAGCCAGACACACTATCTGACGCGGCTGGTGCAGGATTTACATGACCTGGCACAGGCAGAGGCGCACCAGCTTCCTTTGCAACGGCAGGCGATGGAAGTGGCGGATGTAGTCAAGGAGGCGGTAGCCACGTATCAACCGTTGGCGCACGGCCGTGACATTGACCTGCATGTGGAACTGTTAGGCGCCATTCCGGTCATTCAGGGCGACCCGGCGCGGCTGCGTCAGGTGATGTTGAACTTGCTGGATAATGCGCTGCGGCACACGCCGGATGGGGGCCGGGTGGTAGTGACGGTGCAAAAAGAGGATGGGCACCTGGCAGTGCAGGTGCAGGACAACGGCCGTGGCCTGAGCGCCGAACAGTTGCCCTATGTCTTTGACCGCTTCTACAAAACCGACCGGGGCCGCGACCAGAGCGGCGCTGGCTTGGGGTTAGCCATTGCCAAAGCGGTGGTGGAAGCACATGAGGGGCAGATCACGGCCGTGAGCGCCGGGCCAGGGCAGGGTAGCGCGTTTAGCTTTGCATTGCCCATTCGTGCCTGACAGGGTGACAAGGTGACAAAAGGCTCATGGGATTTTGTTATCCGTGAATAAATTCTGCTTCGCCCTCTTGAACTGCCGTTCCTGCCGCCAGATAATGCTGAAGTTGATTGCCGCCCAGACTAACAACAGCCAGAGCCGCCCAACTAACAGGTCAAACATAGCATCGAGCACGGCCGTGCCAAACAACCAAAGCGACGCCAGACGAGAGAACGGCAAGGTGATAGTGCCATCGGTTTCGTTGACGGCCGCATGCAACCGTTCCACAAAATCCTCCCCATGCTTGTCCAGCGCCCCCTTTAACTGAAAAACGACCACTTCTGATACACCTAACGCCCGGCTCAGCCGGGCATTAGCCACTGCATCTTCAAATGTCAGCACCGGTTCCCAGGGAAAACCCCCGCCCGCAATGCCAATAAAGTGAATGGGGGACTGCTCGGGGTAAAGTCGCTCCATGCCCCAGATAATCCGCGCCAACAGATAAGGACGCCACGAGGCAGGATAGTATGAAGTGTAATTCATCACACTGACAAAGCCCCAGTTGCCCGGTGGGTCAACGGCCGTCTGGTAAAAAGCTGCCAGGTCACTGTCCCCATCTAGCTGGTCGGCAAACAGCGGCCAACTGGCCGTCACCCCTAGTGGCATACGTGGGTTGACCGCATGGAATTCTTGGAGAAATGCCTCCATTTCATCACTGGCTATTTGTAGGGCAGCCGCTGTTGTGGTGGGAAAGGCATAACGCGCCTCTCGTGGTGATTCGGCGTCGCCGATCACGCCGCACACATTTGGCAACTGGGCTGATTGCACAAACATGGCCGTGGCCGCCACACTTTCCAGCCATTCCCTATACACCGGCAGTGACAGAAAATCGGAAGCCGGAACAAACAGCACCACCGGAATCTGGTGTGCCGCCAACTGATTCAGTAGAGAGATCAAATAATCCTGGTTCTCATGTGTCAGGGGCAACGATACGTGAATAATCAAAGTGGATTGTGCATCTGTCAGGTCGTTTAGCAATCCTTCTGATAGTTGTTCGATACGACCAGGAAACCAAAAAGAGAGGGATAACGATGGCGCATCCTCCAGAGACAATGTTTGGGTGGGCGTCAGGCTATTGTAACCAATTACCAACCAGACCAGGAGAACGATATAAACCAGTTTTAGGTATCTACTTCGGGAAAAACGCAGGCAATACGGCAAAAGTAACAACACGAGAAACAAGAGTAAAGGAACATACCACAACCAATCAAATAGTGGTGCTCCCATTTGTATCGTTGCCCAAAGAGCATATCCCCCCACATAACTAATCCCGCCCACTAACAAAAACGCCAGCCACCGCCCCCCAAACGCTACTGCTTTCACCTCCCTCACCTCCTCACGCATTCACCCCATCACTCCTTCACCGCTTTTACCCGTTGCTGCCCGTTTTGGGCCGTGCCATTGGCCGGGGCGGGTTGGGTGTGTAGCTTGCTCAGGCTCTTTTGCCGGGCCACCCAGAGGCCGACCAGCCCCAGGCGCAGTTCATATTGCACCGTCGCCCCCTCGCGCACTTCGCGCATGATTTCGCGGGCGACCAGGGTGTTGAGCGCGGCCGTGACTTCGGCCGGTTGCAGGTGAATGCCATATGGTTCCAGGAATTGCCCAAATTCTTGGGGGTGGAAGGGGTGCGGGCGTTCGGGCATGTGGGCCACGGCCGTCAAAATCGCCCGTTCTGTGTAAGATGATCGCTGCCACAAATAGGCAAAATGCACCTCACCCAACGTCAACATCTCGTCCAGTGCCGTGTTCACGTCGGAAATGGTCACATACCCTTTGCGCTGGTTGTTGGCTTGCTGCACCAGTGTGTAACAGACCAACTGCAAAAAGTAAGGATGCCCGGCGGTGACGCGCAAAATTTTGTCCAGCGCCAGGTCATCATACACCAGGTGGGGAGTGACCGGCTCCGCAATCAACCGGGTGGCGCTTTCTTCGCGCAGGTAAGTGATGCGCTGGTAGAGGGCAATGTTGAACAGAACTGACCAGTAATCGGCGCTCATCTCTTCCAGGTGACGTGTGCCCACAAAGACGAAGCTCAGCCCTTCGCTGTGCTGCATCAGGTGGCGCAGGAAGTTAAAGAAGGTGGGTGGTAAAATGCCATCATCTACCAGATGTTCAAAGACTTCAAATTCATCAAACACCAGTAGCAGGGTGGATTCGGACGGCAGCAGGTGACGGGCGGCGGGCAGAAAATGGCGCTGCAACAGGCCGGCGGGGTCTATTTCCCAGGCGTTTAGGTCCGGCACGACCAGATCAATGTCCCGTGCCGCCAGGGTATCGGCGATGAGCCAGGCCAGATCGTGGAAAAGGGCGGCCATGCCGGGCACAACCCCCAACGATTGGCAGTCAATGTAGACCGGAATGAGATGCGGCGGCAGGTGTTGTTGTAAATTGAGCAGGGCGCTGGTTTTGCCGGTGCGCCGCTGACCGATGAGGATAAGGACATTGCGCTGCGACCAGCCGCCGGCATTTTCGGCAATAAAGTCGAAGAGCCATTCACGGCCGTAAAAAACCCCACTGTTTTGACGCAGGGGCGTGCCTGGCCGGTAAGGGTTGGGAATTGGCGTAAATTCATGGGAAGGCGTCAAAATGGATACCCGGTCGCCAAAGGCTACCAGCCGATCATTCTGGTGGCGGTCGTCAAACGTCACCGTTAACTCCACCCGAAAACGGTCAATCACCTGTGGCCGAATGTCAAAAGCGACCATGCGCGTTTGTCCGGGCGGCAGAAAGGGAATGGTCTGGGGCATACCGGTATAGGTGTAGGCGGGGTCGTCTTGAAGGACAGCAATGATATGCTCGGCGGGGGCACGGCCGTGATTGGCAATCTCAAACGTCAACTGGCTGGCGACCTGGGGCACAATGCGCCGTGTTTTGAGCCGGACCACCAGTTCGGCGCGCCCCTCCAACTCCTCCATCATGGCCGTCACCAACCCGGCCCACCGTTCGGCCAGCGTTAGCGCCAGCGACTTTTCCAGGGCAGTGTCATAATCGCGTAAGTCCTGGCGCACGGCCGTGAGCTGCTGCGCGGCCTCGTGCAAATAGACCAATCGGTCATCAGGGCGTTCCACCCGTTCGCTGTCTCGAATCGTTGTCAGCGCCGGTAACAGGGCATGCAAAGAGGGCGACCAGTAACCCCAATCGTCCAGCGAGCCCAGCAATTTATGCAATTGCGGCCACTCCAGGCTCAGTTCCGTCAACGTGGGTGCGGCCAGCAGTTCCGCGCCAGACTGAAACAGTACCTGCCAGCGATCCCACGCCTGCCAGCGCGGCTCCATAGGCGCTGCTTTGGTCAACGTCCCCAAAATAAGCGGCAGTCCGGCCTGAGGCCGGTCGGCCAGCAAAAAGAGACCATCGGCCAGGCCGCTTATCAGTTCATCATTCCGCTGCCGCGCCAGACCGGAAAGCGCCAACAGAAAATCAGGCGAGCCGCCCGTGCTGATATACCGGTTTTCCAACCGCACCAATGTTTCGGCCGGCCATTGCTTGAGCCGCCAGTAAAAGCGGCGCGTGCGCATGGCCGGTGATTGCACCTGCCGCCAGACCACCAGCGCGGCCACACCCAAAAAAAGGGTCGCCAGCAGCGAAACGGTGGTGAAATTGGGGGACGGCAGCAGTGCGGCCACAGGTAGCGGCCCGGCGCGGGGGTAAATGAAGCCGGCGTGGGATTCGTCGTTGTAATAAATGCGATAACGGACGCCATCGGGAAAGACGGGTGGGTTAACCACATTCCACATCACCGGGCCGTTCCCATTGTTTAGCACCGTTTCCCGGTGGGCAATCCATTCGCCTGTTTCTGGCTCTTGCAGATCGAGCCGCAGCCGCACGGCGTCATTTTCAATGTCCATCACCGACACGCTGAAACTATATTGCCCGGGAGTGACTTCTGTGGCCGGATTGGTGAGCAGGGGGGGGCGGTTTTCCTGGGTATTGAACAACTGTACTTCGCCATTTTCGGTGACAACCAGCAGGTCGGCGCGATTTTCCTGGCCACGCCGCAGAGCGGTGAGGGCAAATACGCCACTGGTCAGGTTGAGTTCATCCAGAAATTGTGGTTTGGGCGAGATGTAGGTGAAAAGACGGACACGGCCGTCTGCATCCCCCACGGCAAACTCAGCCAACCGATTGCCATCCAGGTCGCCCCAATAGAGCACAGTGAGGCGGCCCAGGCCACTTAAGTCCCAGGTGATGGTGGGTTTGTTATCCTGCACGGTGAGGTATAGCAGTTCGTTTTTGTCGGTGGAAATAAGAAAGGATTCAGCCGTATTCCGGGTGAAGGCTTCTTGCGCCAAATCATCGGCGGGAATGGCTGCCAGCGGACGGCCGTCCAGCGGCAGCGGCCAGGGCGGCAGCAAGATGCCACGCCAATTCAAGCCATAAGCCTGGTCGGCGAGTACCATGATCCGGTTAGCTAATTCCACGCCGGGTTGGTTCAGAGTAAAAATAGTATGGGTGGAGGCATCGCCAAAAGAAGCGATAGGTAACGCCTCCACACGGGAGCCAACGGCCGTGGCATATAAATGGTTGGCGGTAGCCACCAAAACCAGGGGTTCACCGTTGGCGGCGGGCAGCACCAATAATTGCTGGATCACATGGTTGTCATCTTCCGTTTGCGCCAGATTGGCGCGCCAGGTGATGGCGCCGGTGGCGTTGATGAGGATGATGTCGCCCCTGGCGGTGCTGACAAGAATTTCCGGGTCGCCCACACGGTTGATGTTTTCCACCAGTAGATCGGTCAGAGGGGCATCCAGTGCCACTTCCCAGATGCGTTCGCCGTTGGGTTGGCGCAGTTCTACCCAGCTTTGTACCTCTGTTGGATTGTTGGGGTCGTTGTTGTTGCGCCCAACTACGACAGCCGGCGCTGGTTCTACCAGGCCGGTGCGTTCCAGGTAGGCGAGTTGGGTGATAGCGCCACCGGGGGCGTGCAGCCACTCCAGCACATTACCATTGACCAGGTAGTGCAGTTTGCCATTTTGTGCGCCTAGCAGCAGCTCGTCACGGCCGTCTTTGTCAAAATCTACCACCAGCACGGCTCCCGGATCAGCATCGAGTAAATAGTCCCAGGCGCGGGCAATTTCGGTAGCGCCCAGCCCCAGACCTTGCAGTTCCACGGTGGCAAAGCGGGTGAGAATCAGTTCGCTGCGCCGGTCGCCATTGATGTCCAGTAGAAATGAGAGGGGGGCGCTGCCTTCGCCAGCGGTGAAGGTGCCTACATCCAGACCATTGACGTCCAGCAGTTTGACCTGTTGGTCGCCGCCGGCAGTGGTGTGTGGCCCCAGGTTGACCGCCAGAATGGGGCTGCGGGCGTCGGGGGTGTAGGACACGGCCGTGAGATTGAGGACGGGGCGACTGGCGTCAGTGGTGAGGCGGCGCGTCCAGAAGCGACGGCCGTCGGCGGCATAGGCCACCACCATGCCTGCATCGGTGCCCGCCAGCAGTGCCGGGCCTTCGGGCAAGTGGGCCACGGTGAGGGCGGTTATCGGTTTGTTGAGGGTGCGCGGCCACCAGGGGCGCTGCCGGTTGGCATCATAGAGGTGCAGTTGCCCCCAATCGGTGCCGACGGCAATTTGCAGGGCGCCGTTGTCGCCAAATGGCACCAGGGTAACGGCCGTAATATGCCCGGATACGGCGGGGGCATCTTCCCACACGGTACGGCCGTCGGCGTCAAAGAGGAAGAGTTCGCTAAACCGTTTGGTGGGGTTAAAAAGCCCCAACAGAATTTCGTCACGGCCGTCACCGTTTATGTCCCCTACCTGCATGTGCGGCTCGGCGTCCCCGATGCCGCCGGTGTGGTCAGCAAGGCGGCGCAGCAGCGTACCACTCTGGTCATATAGATGCAGGAGGCCGTTGTCGAAAAGGATGAGGAGTTCATGACGGCCGTCGCTATCGGCGTCGTAAGGCACTAGCTGGCGTGCAGTCGGCGTGGGGTCATCGGTGGGGGCAAAAGTCAACGATACGCGCCACGTTTCCTCGCCTCGTTCATTGAGCAAGATAAGCTGGTTGTCGGCCGTTACCAGGGCGGTCTCCAGCAGTGGATGGTCAGCGCCATTGATGTTGACGGGATGTAAGGTCAGGACGGGAGCGGCGGCGGTGTAGCTCCATTCGAGCAGGGCATTGTGGGCATTGAGCAGGTCTACACGACCGTTTTCGGCCGTCAGCAGAAGTTCCATGACGCCATCACCGTTCATGTCGGTAGGAATGACGTGGGTCAGGCGGCGGGCTGCGGAGTAGCGCCAGTAGGGGTCAGTAGGAGAGGATTGGGCGTGGGTAGCGAGAGACGGCCGTGTCGCCAGCAGCGCCAACACTACCATTAATCCATAGATACCCCATCGCTTTTGCTGTTTCACACGGCCATTATACCCAAAACAATTTTGCCGGTGATGATTTGTCGCCGTCCACTTCCCTTTTGTTTACAATGAGGGATATTACTTTGACAAGGCGACAGGGTGACAAGGTGATGAGGTGATCCTGTAAATCTCCCACTCTCTAATCTCCAATCACCCAATTACAACCATAAGGAGCAGATCATGTCTCGAAGAATAATTCTTTTACTGGTTTTAGCGGCGTTGGTGTTGCTGTTGGCAGCGTGTGGTGAGCCGGCGCCGAAATATGAGGCGGGTGACGTATTGCTGAGTGAAACGTTTAGCGAACCCAATGCCTGGGAAACGTTTACCAGCGACGATTCGGACCTGCGGGTCAGCGATGGCACGTATCACATGGAAGTGGGGCCAGGCGGTTATATTTGGGGGTTGAATGAAGCCGAGCATACGAATGTGGAAATGGAAGTGACCACCCGGCAGCTTTCCAGCCACGACAACAATGCCTATGGCCTGATGTGCCGTGCCGATACCAGCAACGACGGCGATGGCTATTACTTCCTCATCAGCGGCGATGGCTTTTACTCCATCCGCAAAGGCGAAGGGGATGATGTGGTGTCCCTGGTAGATTGGACGGAGAGTTCGGCTATAAACGAGGGGCAGGCCACCAACAAAATCCGCGCCGTCTGTACCGGGGATTACCTGGGGTTATGGGTGAATGACAAGTTTGTGTCTGAGACCAATGATACGACATATACCAGCGGGTATGCCGGCCTGGCGGCGGCCGCTTTTGAAGAGGGGGACGCCGACATTACGTTTGATGATTTGACGATCAAGGTTGCTTCCCTATCGGAGTGATGGCGGGGAGTTAGGGGAGTGGGCAGAAAACGGCCGTTTACTGCCCACTCCCACACCATCAATCACACGGCCGTTCCTCCCCCACCCATTTTTTCCGCTATAATACCCGCTATCAACCGCCCAATTGACGCAGAGGAGTTTAAGAGATTGGAGATTAAGTCTTGCAATTGCCAACCTCCAATCTCCAATCTTTAATCTCAACCATGAAATAACCTAAGGAAGAGGTACCTGTAATGACTAACGTATTTGACCATTTCGGCGCCCGCGCCAAACTACCCGGAACCGATGTGTATTATTATCGGCTGGATAAACTGAACCATCTGGCTAACATTGACCGATTGCCCTTCTCCATCAAAATACTGCTGGAAGCGCTACTGCGCACCTGCGACGGCTACGTCGTCACCCCCGAAGATGTGGAGAAACTGGCCCGTTACAATGCCCAAAAACCGGCGCAGGACGAACTGCCTTTCAAACCCGGTCGTGTTATTTTGCAAGATTTTACCGGCGTCCCGGCGGTGGTAGACCTGGCGGCGATGCGCGCCGCCATGGCCCGGCTGGGCGGCGACCCCAAAAAGATCAACCCCATTGTGCCTGTTGACCTGGTGATTGACCATTCGGTGCAGGTAGACGCTTTTGGTTCAGCGGCGGCGCTCTTCATCAATGCCGAGAAAGAGTTTGTACGCAACCGGGAGCGATACGAGTTCCTCAAGTGGGGGCAAAAAGCGTTTGAAAACTTCACCGTGGTGCCACCGGCCACCGGTATTGTGCATCAGGTGAACCTGGAATATCTGGGTAAGGTAGTGATGATGGCGCCCGAAGGTGATAGTCTGGTCGCCTTCCCGGACAGTCTGGTGGGCACCGACTCCCACACGACGATGATTGACGGTTTGGGAGTGCTGGCCTGGGGCGTGGGTGGCATTGAAGCGGAAGCCGTCATGCTGAGCCAACCTGTTTACATGCTGACGCCGGAAGTGATCGGGGTGCGGTTGATAGGGCGGATGCCCGAAGGCTCGACGGCGACTGACCTGGTGCTGGTGGTGACACAACTGCTGCGGCAAAAAGGGGTGGTGGGTAAGTTTGTGGAATTTTTTGGCCCAGGCCTCAGTAACATGACGCTGGCCGACCGGGCGACGATTGCCAATATGTGCCCGGAATATGGGGCGACGGTGGGCTTTTTCCCGGTGGATGATGAAACATTGCGTTATCTGCGGCAGACGGGACGGCCGTCCGAACTCGTAGACCTGGTGGAAAAATACACCAAGGCGCAAGGGCTGTTCCGCACCGATGAGACGCCCGACCCGGACTTTACGGAGGTGGTGGAACTGGATTTAGGCACGGTGCTACCCAGCCTGGCCGGCCCCAAACGGCCGCAAGACCGCATTCTGCTCAGCGAAATGAAGGAAAAGTTTGAGAAAACGCTGTTATCTCCGGCCGGACCGCAGGGTATTGGCTTAAGGGAGGAGGAGTTGGGCCGCACGGCCGTTGTCCGTAACGGCCACGAAACAGAAATTGGGCACGGCGCAGTGGTCATTGCCGCCATCACTTCTTGCACCAACACCAGCAACCCGTATGTGATGTTGGGCGCGGGGCTGGTGGCAAAAAAGGCGGTGGAAGCGGGTTTAACCGTGCCGCCTTATGTCAAGACAAGCCTGGCCCCCGGTTCCCGCGTCGTTGAGGATTATCTGAAAAAAGCGGGCTTGATGTCCTATTTAGAACAGCTAGGTTTTCACATTGTCGGGTTTGGCTGCACCACCTGTATTGGCAACTCCGGCCCGCTGCCGGAAGCGGTGGAAGCGGCTATCCGCGAAAGTGATCTGGTGGCCTCGGCCGTTCTCAGCGGCAACCGCAACTTTGAAGGGCGCGTACATCCGTTGACCAAAACGAACTATCTGGCGTCGCCGCCGCTGGTAGTGGCCTTTGCCCTGGCCGGGCGGACGGACATTGACCTGACGACTGAGCCGTTGGGCACTGACCGCGATGGGCAGCCCGTTTACCTGCGTGACATCTGGCCCACCAGCCGGGAAGTGGCCGAAACCGTTGCCCAAACCGTTACGGCCGAGATGTTCCGCGAACAATACGCTAACGTCTACGACGGCAGCGAGGAGTGGAACAAAATCCCGGTGCGCGGTGGCGAACTGTATGAGTGGAATCCCAACTCCACCTACATTCAAGAACCACCCTTCTTCACCGAACTAACGCCAGAGGTGAAACCCATCAAAAACATTGAAAATGCGCGGGTGTTGGTGCAAGTGGGTGATTCAGTGACCACCGACCACATTTCCCCCGCCGGCGCCATATCCCGCACCAGTCCGGCGGGCCAATACCTGCTCGACCATGACGTGGA
The DNA here is from genome assembly GCA_023382655.1 of Anaerolineae bacterium. Classification (GTDB taxonomy): domain Bacteria; phylum Chloroflexota; class Anaerolineae; order Promineifilales; family Promineifilaceae; genus CAADGU01. The sequence continues at coordinate 29,874 of JAHDWK010000034.1, forward strand.
GCCGCCGTATTTTAATAGCTACGGCTCGCGGCGGGGGAATGACCGGGTGATGACACGGGGTACCTTTGCCAATGTACGCCTGCGCAACCAGATGGCCCCCGGTACGGAAGGGGGTTGGACAACCTACTTGCCCAAGAATGAAGCGACGACCATCTACGATGCTTCCCTCAAATACAAGCTGGACGGCACACCGTTGGTGGTGCTGGCGGGCAATGATTATGGTATGGGCAGTTCCCGCGACTGGGCGGCAAAGGGGACATTGCTGCTCGGTGTGCGTCTGGTGATTGCCCAAAGTTATGAGCGCATTCACCGCAGCAATCTGGTGGGCATGGGTGTGCTGCCGCTGCAATTTATGCCGGGTGAAAGCCCACAAACGTTGGGGTTGGATGGCACGGAAACGTACAGCACACTCAACCTGACGGATGAGGTGAAACCGCTGCAAGACATTACAGTACAGGCGGTGCGTAGTGATGGCACGGCCGTGACCTTCCAAACACTTTGCCGCATTGATACCCCCGTGGAAGTGGACTACTACCGCAACGGCGGTATCCTGCACACGGTCCTGCGCAGCTTTTTGAAAGAGTAACCGTTCAAACTTTGTTGATGAGGTGAATGACATGGACACGGCCGTACTTGCTCCGCCCCAACTGATTACCGCCCACGAACTCCTGGATATGCCAGATGTTGGTCGTTACGAACTGGTCAGAGGAGAGATCATCACCATGACTCCCCCGACCGTTGAACATGGTTATCTGGTATCTGAAATCGCGTGGTCATTGGGCAACTTTGTTGCCAAACACAAACTGGGTTGGGTATTTGTAGGCGAAGTGGGCATCTTTACGGAACGAAGCCCCGATACGGTGAGAGGGGCCGATGTTTCGTTCATATCGCGGCAGCGCGCCCCGCAGCGGCCGCGCAAAGGCTTTTTGCAAATTGCGCCCGAACTGGTGGTTGAGGTTGTTTCACCCCATGACTTGTGGACCGATTTGAACGAGAAAATCGAAGAGTATTTTGCGCTGGGTGTGGATTGGGTGTGGGTGGTAGAACCAAAACGGAAAGCAGTGCGTGTGTATCATGGGGCCACGGCCGTGACCATCCGCACCGATACCCTGCACGGCGAAGGCATCCTGGCAGGCTTTGTCCTGTCCATCCCCGAACTGTTTGCAGAGTAATGAAAATGTTCTAAGTCTTGTCAAAGACTTAGAACATCTTTGCGTCAAATGTATTGGAGTAAACTATGACCATTTCCCTGACCGACAAGTTTAATCGCCCCATTCGGGATCTGCGCATCTCGGTCATTGATAAATGTAACTTTCGCTGCCCCTACTGTATGCCGGCCGAAATTTTTGGCGCGGATTACAACTTCCTCACCAGGGATGAACTGCTGAGTGATGATGAAATGGTGCGCTTGGCCGGGTTGTTTGCGCAGGTGGGCGTCACCAAATTCCGCCTGACCGGAGGCGAACCACTACTACGGCCGAACCTGCCCGCCCTGATCGACCGGCTGACCAAAATTCCGGGTATTGATGACCTGGCGCTGACCACCAATGGCTACTACCTACCCAAGCTGGCGCACCAATTAAAGGAGGCCGGGTTGCACCGGTTGACCGTCAGCCTGGACTCGCTGGATGAAGAGGTGTTTGAGGTGATGAACGGCCGTAAATCCTCCGTGCAGCGTGTGTTAGCCGGTCTGGCAGTGGCCGAAGCCGATGGTTTTTACCCCATCAAAATCAACTGTGTGGTTAAAAAAGGGGTGAACGACCACACCATTGTGGCCCTGGCCCAGCGCTTCAAAGGCACCGGGCATATCGTGCGTTTCATTGAGTATATGGATGTAGGCAATTTGAACGGCTGGAAGATGGATGATGTGGTCACGGCCGAAGAAATCATCCGCCTCATTGACGCCGAAATGCCGCTGGAACCCGTGCCGCCCAATTACCCCGGCGAAGTGGCGAACCGCTTCCGCTACCTGGATGGTGAAGGGGAGATTGGCCTTATCGCCTCGGTCAGCCAGCCGTTTTGTGGCGGCTGCACCCGTGCCCGGCTGTCCAGCGCCGGTGAGTATTACACCTGTCTGTTTGCTCATCAGGGCACTGATTTGCGCGGGCCAATGCGCGCGGGCGCGTCGGACGAGGAGATGCTTGACCTGATCGGCGGCGTCTGGCGGCGGCGCACCGACCGCTATTCCGAACTGCGCACCTCCTTCACCCGCCTGCCGGCGAAGGGAGCGGAGATGTACCGTTTGGGCGGGTGATCAATCACGACTCACGCATCACGCATCACGATTGATACGTGATGCGTGATGCGTGAAATTCAGGCGTAGGCCAGACTTTGGCGGACGCTGACGCGGGTGGCGGAGCGGGCGGGCAGGATGGCGGCTAAGGCGGAGACGGCCAGGATGACGACCAGCCAGATGAGGACGGCCGTGCCGCTAAAGGCAAAGTCCAATTCAGCGCCCGTCATGGCTCGGCCCAGGGCGCTGGCCAGGGGGCGGCTGAACAGCAGCGCCAGGGGAATCGCCAGACACCAGCTGAGCAGCCCTTGTAACACCCCTTCCATGATAAACAGCCGCATAATCGTGGGGGAAGACGCGCCAATAGCGCGCAACACGCCAATTTCGCGGGTGCGTTCTACCACGCTGATGCCCAAGGCCCCCATCAAACCAATGGCGCCCACGAGAGCCATCAACCCCGCCAGACTGAGCAGGATGGTGACGACGCTGGCGAACTGGGTGTCAATTTCGGCGCGTTCGGCCGGTTTAATGGCCGTGGCAAACAACGCCACGTCCATATGCTGCCCTTCAAACTCGTTTTTGAGTCGTTCGGTGACGGCCGTTGTTGTTGCCAGTGAAGGGTCGCTGGTTTGCAGGTACAGGGTGGTGCCCCGGTTGGCCTGTTTGGTCACGGCGACCACCTCATCCAGCGGCGCGTAAATCGGTTCAGTGGCAAAGTCTGCGCCGGAGATGAGGCGATACGTGCCAATGACCTGCCACTCTGCCTCGCCCAACATGCCCAAATCCAGGCGGATGACATCACCGACGGCGATCCCGTTCTTGGCGGCGGAGTCGGCGTTGATGACAATGACACGGCCGTCACCCGGCTGCAACCAGCGCCCCGCCACGATCAGCGGGCGGCGCATCTGGCTGTCCGGCGGCAGCCCGGTGAGCTGCGCCCCCAGCCCGGCGGAGTCGCGCAGCCGTTCGCCTTCACGCAAAATGGTGGCGCTGTGGGTGTACCACACCTCCGCGGTAGTCACTTCCGGCTGTGCCAGTGCTGCCTTCAGCACCAGTTCACTGCGTTGGTCGCGCACGAAGCCGATGCGCGCATCATAACCGCGCCGCGCCATTTCATTGTCCAGCGTGTGATTGGTGGAAGCAACCAATGTCATCACTACCAGGAACATGACCCCGGCAATGACCAGGACAAGCTGTGTCAGCGCCAGCCGCCCTTTGCGCCGGAACATATTGCCCAGGGCGGCGGCATAAACGGCGGAAAGGTAACGCGCGCTGATGCGGTCCACGAAACGGTCAAAACGACTGCTGCCGAAATCACCGCCCAGCCCGTAGGTGGCAATGGCTTCACGCACCGTCAGCCCGGCGCCTTTGAGGACAGGCCAGAGTGCCGCCAACAGGGGCACGGCCGTGGCCGCTACCACCTGCCACATCACGGCCTGCGGCGAAAATTGGAAGGTCTCAAAATCTACATTAAACAGGTTCAAAAACCAACGACTGCTGGCAAAGGCGGCCAGCGCTCCCAACGGCAGCGCTACCATTAGCGCGAGCAGACTTACCAGGAGTACGCCAGCCAGATAGGTTTGGGCGATGAGGCGGCTGCTGCCGCCAATGGCCTTGATGACGCCAATCTGGTCGGTTTGTTGGGTGATGACGGCCGTGAAGGTGTTAATCACCAGTACCACGCTTAGAAACAACGAGACTATGGCCATGACGCGCAGCACAATCATCAGGCCGTCCACAAAATCGCGCCCCCAGTGGCGGTCTGGCTCCTGGTAAATGGTGACGGAGACGTTGTAGCCCTGTTTGCTCAACCGCTCGCGGACGTTGCCGGCGACTTCTTCGGCAAAGGGGCGGCTGTATGGTTCCACCTGCACCAGCAGGCTGGCAAATTGGCCTTCGGGGATACCGAGTTTGGCTAAACCGGCGGCATCGGCGAAGAAGTGGGCTTCGCCGCCAAAGGGGGGTGGCTGCACAAAGGAGTGGCGAATACGGCCGTCAATGGTAAACGTCCGGTCGGTGCCGTCCATCTCAATGATGATCTGATCGCCCATATCCAGGCCGTAGTATTGACTGGTGAGCCGTTCCACGCCAATTTGCTGGCCTTCCGGCCAATGGCCCGCTTTGAGCGCCAGCAGGTCGTACTGTTGGGCGGCGTAATCATCGCGCATGGTGATGGTGCCATCTTGCCAGGCGGCGTTGGGGTCGGTTTTGTAGCGGATGCTGATGCGGTTGTTTGGTTCCACGCCGGCGACGCCGGGGATGTTGGTGAGACTGACGGCCGTGTCCTGGTCAATGGGTGTGTTGAGGAAGATATTGATATGCGCGGGGTTGACAGCCTGGTGGGCGCTGTCCATGCCGCCCAATAACTGATCTACCATGCCAAAGATGGCGCCAATGGCAAAGACGCCGCTGGCGATGCTGAGGACGACCAGCAAGGTGCGGGCTTTGTGATGCCATAAATCGTGCCAGACTTTGTGCCAGATGACGTCCATGAGGGGGGAATTAGGAATTAGGAATTATGAATTATGAAGGGGACACGGCCGTTGGCCGTCCTTTTCACCAGCCATTCATCGCGGATGATACGGCCGTTTTTCACTTCTAATAAGCGGCGGGCTTGCCGGGCCAGTTCTTCGTTGTGGGTGACCATGACGAGGGTTTTGCCCTGGTCGGTGAGGTGGCTGAACAGGTCGAAGACTTCGTTGGCGGTGCGGGCGTCCAGGTTGCCGGTGGGTTCGTCGGCGACGATGAGCGGCGGGTCGTTGGCGAGGGCACGGGCGATGGCGGCGCGCTGCTGCTGCCCGCCGGAGACGGCATTGGGTAGTTTGTAGGCCTGGTCGGCCAGCCCCACCAGATCGAGCAAATGCAGGGCGCGTTCTTTGCGCTCTTTGCGTGGCAGTTTTTTGAGGAAGTCCATAGGCAGGATGATGTTTTGCAGCAGGTTGAGGGCGGGCAGGAGTTGGAAAAATTGAAAGACGATGCCCATTTCGGCGCCGCGCCAGAGGGCCAGGTCGTTTTCGGACATGGGGCGCAGGCTACGGCCGTTGACAATCACATCACCGCTGGTGGGGTGGTCTATGCCGGTGATCATGTTTAGCAGGGTAGATTTACCATTGCCGGATTCGCCGACGATAGCCACAAATTCGCCGCGCCCGATGGACAGCGACACTTCACGCAGCACGGTGATTTCCCCCTCGCCAACGGGAAAGGTTTTGGTGACGTGTTTGACCTGGATGATGTCGTTCATAGTGCGCTCAAGACCCTAAGGGTTTTGGAAACCCTTAGGGTCTTCGTCTGAATTTAGCAACGTTGCAGAGGGGAAGCAATAAGACATCCGATTTCTTATAAAAGTCAAAACTGTTCTGGCAACGACGGGCAATAGACGGGGGAAGCTGATAAGTGGGTAGCGTCAATATGTCAAATCACCGTGCATGAGGTCGTCGTGGTACCGCGACGTGTCAATTCACCGTGCATAACGTCTCAGCGGTGGCCCCCCACAGCAGGGACTTGCATTACCTTTCAAGAATTCTTCCAGGCATCATATTGCACATAACTCATCATAAAAGCTAACAAGGTCATTATCGAAATTGTCATGACAAATGCCATCATTAAAAGGATCAATAAAGGCAATATGACTTTGACCATATTCTCCTGACCCATTTGCACACGCATCATATTGGATACGCCGATCAGAATGGGGGCGGTGGCAAAGATACCAACCACAATGCTGATAAAACGATTTAGACATTTGTGTGTATGAAACCCTTCCGCATAAACAATAGCAATCCTTTTGCGATAATACAGAATACATATGAGGAACACAAGAAAAAGGATGATCACTAAAGCAGGTAACCAGATCACATCATAATACAGGCTTGCTTCGATCGTCCCCCATAAAAAACCTAACACGATAAACCCACCTGTTCCCGTCTGAAAGAGACGCCACCACATGAAGCACTCTTCTTTCCTTTTCCTCCGCAGATAGCGCCTCATATTCTGTAAGTGAAATAGGGCGATGCCCTAAATAAATACCAAGATTCCATAACAAATACAGAATAATGATCGGTATAAAAGGCCACAAAGGTGCCTCACGAGAACTTCTAGCAAAATACGTGAAACCCAAGGCAAATGGCGCTGCTATTATTGCCACCAAGAGGAGAGAACGACGCTCATGAGCATTCTGCAAGCGAGCATCCACCCTCTGTACCAATCTTTGTTTGGCTTCATCAAATGTTAATTGACTCATTCGGGACTCTGTTATAACTCGACTTTTGCACCTTAAAAACTGAACAAACAAGTAGCGTTTCTGTGGCCGACATCCCCCCGTGCCACACCTGGTTTGTTCAATGTGAACGCTGAAATTATACGGCCGTACCCACCCCCAACCAATCGCGTTACGGCCGTGTCAGGGAATTCAAGGAGTAAATTGGGCCAGGAGATCGGCGGAGAAGGTGGCATGGTACACGGCCGTGACCGGCCCCGTCAAGCGCACACCATCGGCCAATACGTCTACCGTCAGGTGGCCGCCGGCCATTTGCACGGTCAGGCGGCTGGCGGCGCAGCGCCCGGTGCGGACGGCGGCAGCGGCGGCGGCGCTGGCGGAGGTGCCGGAGGCCAGCGTATAACCCGCGCCGCGTTCCCATATGGCAATCTGGATAGTGTGGTCATCCAGCACGTTGACCAATTGCACGTTGGTGCGGTTGGGGAAGGTGGGCGCGGTTTCAATGAGCGGCCCCCAGGTGTGAATATGGTGCAGTTCAGGGGTGAAGATGATGCAGTGGGGGTTGCCGATGGTCACGGCCGTTGCCAGTACCTGTTCCTCGCCAACAGTCAACGGTTGGTCGGTAAATAGGAGGTGCAGCCCGCCCATTTCCAGCGTGATCAGACCGGTGGCGGGGTCAATGTGCGTGGGAATGGTCTGGTCGCCCATGCCCATCACAAAATCCGAGCCGGTCACATAGCCAGCGTCCCACAGATAGCGGGCAAAAATGCGCAGGCCGTTGCCGCTGCGCTCCGCTTCGCTGCCGTCCGGGTTGAAGAAGCGCATGGTGGGCACGAGGCCGGGCAGTGCGCTGAGAAGCGGGCCGTAACAGATGCCATCCGCACCCACACCAAAGTGCCGGTCGCAGATGAGCCGGATGTTTGCTGGCATCATCGTTACCGGGCAGTGGGCCGGGTCTATGACGATCATGTCGTTGCCCAGGGCGGTGTATTTGGCAAAGGAAGTGCCAGGTGTCATGTGTCAGATGTCAGGGGTCAGGTGCTTGATACTTGACACCTGACACTAAATAAAGTCTCTTTTCAACAGCGCAAACAAATGTAAATCGTGGTAGGCGTTTTGCCAGTAGCCGTATTGGCGCAGCAGGCCTTCTTCTTGAAAGCCGAGTTTTTGCAGCAGGCGCATGGAGGCGGTGTTGCCGGTCATCACATAGGCTTCGACGCGGTTAAGCTGCATCTGAGTAAAGCCGAAGGTGAGGACGGCCGTGAGTACCTCTGTCATAATCCCCTGCCGCCATTCGCGCTGTGCCAGTTCATAGCCTACGGCAGCGCAGTGAAAGTGGCGTTTCCATTCGCCAAAACCGCACGTGCCAATAAGCCAGTCATCGTCTGCTCGCGTAATCGCCCAACGGATGGTGCGTTTGTCGGCAAACCGCTGTTGCATCCGGGCGGCCAATGCTTCGGCCTGTGCCAGTTCGGTAAAGGTAGGCTGGTCGTAGTAACGGGTCACTTCCGGGTCGCTGAAGATGGCGAAGAGGGCGGGGGCGTCGGACGGCCGTACTTGCCGCAATGCCAGCCGCCCGGTGGTAAGTACCGGGAATTCGTCAAAAATAGCGTCAGGGTCACTGGTCATTGGTCATTAGTCACTGGTCATCGGCGAAGGACGAATGACCAATGATGCATGACAACCCTCATTCAATGCCCAACGAAAACATACTTTCCAAATCATGTTTGGAGAAGACGCGGAAGGCAATCAATGTTTCGGAGCGAATGATGCCTGGAACCTCAAGCATCTTCTCTGTCACTACCTGAGCCATTGTGTCGTTGTCGCGCACCCGCACAATAGCCACCAGGTCAAAACGACCCGCGACGGAAAAAACCTCGCTCACCCCATCAATTTCGGCAACAGCCTGGGCAACCTGGTTCACCTGGGGGGGGTCTACATTTAACAAAACAACTGTGCTGACCATGTTGAATCTCCTTATTTGTGACGGTATGGCATACAATATCGCTAACTGTGGGTGTTGGCAAACGGCCGTGATCCCCAAAACCTTGCCATCCCATCCTGCGTAAATATTGTTTAACTACTATTGGATTTTGCCGGTATAATCCGGCTTATAAGACTTACTTAAAGGAGGTAAGCCATGGGTATTTTTGAACTACTCACACCACTATTCTGTGTTGTGCTCATTGGTCTGGCGGTGCTTGTTGTACTGTCAGTGCGTGTTGTGCCCGAATATGAACGAGGCGTTGTCTTCCGGTTAGGTCATCTGGTTGGCGCAAAAGGGCCGGGTCTTTTCCTGTTGATCCCACTCGTGGAGAAAATGGTCAGAATTGATACCCGCACCGTCACGATGGATGTGCCTGCCCAGGAAGTGATCACGCGGGACAATGTGACAGTAAAGGTCAATGCCGTTGTCTACTTCCGGGTAACCAATCCCACGATGGCCGTGGTTCAGGTAGAAGATTTTCGGCGGGCCACCTGGCAAATTGCCCAAACCAGCCTGCGCAACGTCATCGGCCAATCCATGATGGACCAACTCTTGCAAGACCGGGAACAGATTAACGAAACCTTGCAGCACATCATTGACGAAGCCACCGAACCCTGGGGCGTCAAAGTCAGCATTGTGGAAATTAAGGATGTGGAACTGAACCAGAGCATGGTGCGGGCGATGGCCCGGCAGGCGGAAGCAGAACGGGACCGCCGCGCCAAGATCATCAGCGCCGAAGGGGATTTCCAGGCATCGCAAAAGCTGTCGGAAGCGGCCGAAATTATGGGGCGCGAACCAGGGGCGATGACCCTGCGTTATCTGCAAACACTAACGGAAATTGGCGTGGAACACAATACGACCATTGTTTTCCCCATTCCCATTGACCTGATTTCCGAGTTTATGCAGGCCTGGGATAGACCGAAATCTAGTGAATAGTTAGTTCAGTGAGGCAAATCGGCCTAGCAACGGCCGATTTGCCCTTTTTAATTCTGACTCTTGCGCCGCCGAACTCTTCTTCTCCTCTGGATTTTGCTGCTGCCATCCATCGCGTGTGCCCTGCTGCAAGGGCCACAGCAATTGAATATACCCGCCGCACCCACGCCGCTGAATGTGGTTCAGGATTTGCCGGCGAATACGGTGATCAATCCCCAAAGTAATCTGATTGCGGGTGCAGATGCGGATATTCTGAACATGGTGCGTAGTGTGTCGCAGCAAAATCTGGTGGGGTATGTGCAGACGTTGGAAGGGTTTCATACGCGCAATACATTTAGTGTAACAGATCAGGATGGGCGAGGGATTGGGGCGGCGCGGCGGTGGATTTTTAATGAGTTCATCCGGGTGGGTAACGGCCGTCTCCTGGTAGAAGCCGCTGAATTCCCTTATAGCAGTGGCGGCGTGACTACCAATCAGCAGAATATTGTGGCTACGCTGCCCGGTACAGACCCCAATGCCGGGGCGATTGTCCTTTCAGCGCATTATGATTCCCGTACCTTTGACCCCAACGATGGCTCCAGTTTTGCCCCCGGCGCCAATGATAATGGCTCTGGGGTGGCAGTTGTGCTGGAAACCGCGCGTTTGTTGAGTGCCCAAGAGTGGAACCAGACGATCATATTTGTTGCTTTTGCGGCAGAAGAGCAGGGGCGTTATGGCAGCCAGCATTTTGTGACGCAGCAGTTGTTGGATGGGGTGAGGATCAATGCCGTCTTCAATTTTGATATTGTCGGTGGGCGGCCGGGCATTCCGCAATCGGTACGGGCCATTACGCCCGGCGATGCTTCATCAGCTACCCGCGAATTAGTGCGTTATGTGGATCTGGTACGTGGTTTTTACGTGCCGCAGTTTGGGTTGGAACATTTGAATGCCGAAGACAGAGAAGGGCGGTGGGGAGATCATCTCAGCTTTTTGCACGCCGGTATTCCGGCGGTGCGCCTGACGGAATCGCAAGAGGATCCCAGCAATCAACACAACAGTGGTGATGTCTCGGCGACGCTGGATTTTAACTATCTGCGCCAGGTGACCCAGTTGGCAGTTGGGGTGGCGGCGACGGCGGCGGGCGCGCCAACACGGCCGTCTGCCCCCACCATTGCGGCTATGTCCGAACCGGGCGCGTACCTGATTAGCTGGCTGCCAGATGCCAATGCGGCCGGGTATGTGATCTCTTTCCGGCCGGTGGAGTCAGAAAATTACCCGACGTTTAACTATGTGCTTTCGGAGCAGTCGGGCAACGTGGCGCTCACCAACCTGGATACGGCCACCCGGTATGCTGTCAGCATGGCGGCGTTGAACCGCAACGGCCGTATCAGCTTCTTTTCACCAGAAGTGGTGATCGGGAATTAGGTAATTGAGCAATTACCTGATTACACAATAAACGATTCGTCTACGACGGGCACAATGGGGGTTACGGCCGTGTTTGCCCGCACCTGATTGGCCCAGCCCACAACATTCACGGTTATCGGCGGCCATGTGTTGTAATGGCCGGGAATGACAATTTTAGGATTGAGATATTCTAACGCCAGCAAAGAATCTTCCGGTCCCATTGTGAAGTTGTCGCCGATGGGCAGGATGGCTGCATCCAACCCCACCACACCAATCAAACCCATATCAGAAAACAGGGCTGTGTCGCCGGAGATGTAAATGTTACGGTCGTCTACATTCAGCAAAAACCCACCGGGATCGCCACCATAGCTGCCATCGGGTAGACCAGAACTGTGCAGCGCTGGTGTCATCTTCACGCGGCCAAAGGGGAAGTTGTAACCACCGCCCGTGTTCATGGCATGGCAGTTTTCGTGCCCCTGTTTCATAATCCAGTTGGCAATCTCAAAATTGCAGATGACTTGAGCGCCAGTGCGTTTGGCCAGCGCCACTGTATCGGCGATATGGTCAGCGTGCCCATGTGTTTGCAGAATGTAATGGGCAGAAACGTCGGTTACGGCCGTTTTCGCCGCCGGATTGTTACCCGCAAAAAACGGGTCTACCACAATCCGGGTACCGTTCACGTTTAACGAAAAAGTGGCATGTCCGTGCCAGGTAATGGAAATGGTCATGGGAAACCTCCTTTGGAATTAGGAATTATGAAGGATGAATTATGAAGTGTGGGTTGTCGCCTTCATTTGGAAATGTTGTAAGGCAAGTATAAGGAGTGAATAAGGGGGCGTCAAACGAGGGAGCAAAACAAAACGGCCGTCTCGCGGAGACGGCCGTTCTACCATAAGCCAGAGAAACAGTTATTAACGCAAACCTAAACTGGTAGCAGCGCGGGCACAGCCACCGGCCCCGCCGGCTGCTAGCCATTCATTCAACCGAGTGCTTTCAGCACGACCGGCGACAGCATCTTCATAAATACCGGTAGCCCAGTAATAGTAACGTTGCGTTTCGGCCGGCCAGTTATCATACGCCTTCACCGCATTACCCGGCCCACCGTTATATCCGGCAAAAGCCAGCCCCGATTCGCCAAACTGCTTCAGCAACGTGGCCATAAAAGACATACCCCGGAACGCATTGGTATTCGGGTCAAACGCATTTTCACCTGGCTGAAAATGAAAAGGCATTACCTGGAACAGCCCCTGTGCCCCGGCAATGGACAACGCGGCCGGGTCGCCACAGGACTCAATTTGCATCACAGTAGCCACCATGTTAGGGTCCAGCCCGTGTTCGGCAGCCCACGCCATGATTTGCGGCGTCCAATGCTGCACTTCTCGCGTAAAAAGAGGGGCGATGCCACCACCGGTAAAAGTGGTGACATTTGCGCCATTGGCGGCGGTGTTGGCTCCTCCGCCGGTTACGCCTTTGCCCTGTATACGGGGCGCAGCCAGCCCAATAAACAACAAAGTGCCCGTTACCACAAAAGCGAGGATGACCATCATGCGTTGTTGAATCGGATGCATACCGTAACCAGTATACTCTGCCGTCCACAATCCTTCATCCTCTGGCCAATAATCGAGGGTTTCGTCATAGACCGGCATAACCGGAGGCGCTCTGCGCACGACAGGTTGTCTTTGGGGCAAACGTTGGTCATAAACAGTCATAGCTACCTCAAAAAAGAAATAATTGGTTCAATCTCAGAAGATTGAACCAATCTGCATTTAGTGCCGATTACGTGGCCGGGCCTGTACACCCGTAATGGGAGGGCGACGGGTTACTTCCGGTCGCGGCGGGCGCTGCCGCACCCGTGATGTCGGCGAGATGTATGGCGTATTAGGCGCCGGTGGTGTGGGTTGGGATGGTTTCGCCATGATGGGTTCATACTGTAATTCTTCCGTAAAGCTGGCCTGGGGCGCCGGTGCAACCGGCTTGGGGGCGGGGCGATTCACCCGGCTGCGTTGAGGCGTAGCCGGCGCACGATTGACGGTAGTTGGCTGCTGCCCTATAGCGGGACGTTTTTGGGCCGGGCGCGCATAGTTGTTTACCGGGTTGCCCATGCTGTGAATATCAAAAATGTGTTCGCCTGCCACCGAAAATGCGCCAATGAACAGGATGCGGGTGAGCCAGACCAACACGGCAACAAAGATTGGCACATACAGCAGTAATTGTTCGCGGCTCAGCACCTCATTGCCGAAGTTGTGATTCAGCAAGGCCAGGGAGACGGCCCACCAGGTGAGGATGGCGTTCATGGTGGCCCCTAACAGCCACGCCCCGGTGAGATACCAGACTTCCTTTGGTTCCTCCACGCCCCGCTCGGGGGTGAAAATGCGGACTAATCCGGCAAAATCAATCGAGCAAAAGGCCAGCGCCAGGATAGTAGCCCACTGAATTCCCAGAAACTGAATCTCACCTAACATGCTGCGCAGTGCGTATTGGCTGGTGTCAAAATTGAATATCTCAAAGGCGATGAGCGCCACCAACAAAACCATGCCCACCATAAACTTTTTGGGCACAGTGGCCCCCAACTGAGAGAGCCGATTACCTACAGCACTTCTAGACTGAACATATTGACTGTTTCTCATGGCTTATCCTCTTTTCCACTATTGCCCCTCTGCAAGAGGCCCCTCTGCAAGAGGCTACTATTACCACCTTGATATTGAGTTTGTCTTTGCTGGTCACTCATCAGGGGTGGTATGCCAAGTAGTGACCAGTTGTATGCAGGGGAGGGACAGCCGGGGGCGCATCCGGCTGCTCCCTCAAGAAAAGTGTGCGGAACATCTGTTCTAGTAGAAAAATAGCACACGTGTTCTATTCAGTCAAGAAGGAATATGCCTATTTGTGGCAGTAGGTGTCACATGGAGGTAGCGGGTGGCAAGTGGTAGGTACTTGCCACTTGCCACTGGCAACCCTGCTATAATTGCCCTATGCAGTTAATTATGACTCACGAGAACGCCGATTTTGACGCGATAGCCTCTTTGCTGGCGGCGCACAAGCTATATCCGCAGGCGATGCCACTGCTGCCACGGCGGGTTAATCGGAATGTGGATCAGTTTTTGACATTGTATTGGGATGCACTGCCGTTTGTACGGCCGTCTGACTGGCACAAACGTAAAATTGAGCGGGTACTGCTGGTGGATACCCATGCCCTCAATTCGGTACGAGGGGTGGTGAAACGGCCGTCCGTCCACGTCATTGATCACCACACCGATTATCAGCCCCATGAGCGGTGGCGTTACCAGGTGGAAGCGGTAGGGGCGACGGTGACGTTGCTGGCGGAGCAGTTGCAGAATTCTGGCCTGGCATTGGCGGTGGAGGAGGCCACACTGCTGCTGTTGGGCATTTATGAAGATACCGGGGCACTGACCTATGACACCACCACGCCCCGTGATTTGTTGGCGGCGGCCTGGCTGTTGGACCAGGGGGCGGTGCTGGCGGTGGCCCGCCGCTTTTTGAATCTGCCGCTGACGGAAAAGCAGTATGCCTTATATGACCAGTTGTTCACGGCCGTGACCTGGCATGATGTGTATGGGCAGTCGGTGGCCATCACGGCGGCGACGGCGCCCGATGATTTTGATGAGGAAATCTCCGGCATTGCCCACCGGCTGCGCGAGGCGTTGACGCCCGCGGCGCTATTCATGCTGGTGCAGTTGCAGCGGGATGTACAGGTGGTAGCCCGCAGCGCCAGCGACAAGGTAGATGTGGGTGTGGTGGCCAAGGCGCTGGGCGGTGGCGGGCACAGCCGGGCGGCGGCAGCGCGGGTGTCCGGGAAATCGCTCACGGCCGTTACCGCCGACATTTTGTGTGTACTGCCGCAGGCGGTTAAACCACTGGCGCAGGTGGCCGACCTCATGTCATATGGCTTGCAGACATTGCGCCCCACGGTGACGGTGGCGGAAGCGGCCGAGGTCATCCGCCGTTTTGGTTATGAAGGATACCCGGTGCTGGACCCAGACAGTAAGCAGGTGGTGGGTTTGCTGACGCGCCGCGCTGTTGATCGGGCGCTCAGTCACAATATGAGCAATTTACCCATCAGCCGCATTATGAAGAGTGGGACGGTAACGGTACGGCCGTCTGACTCCATTGACCATTTGCAAAAGGTGATGTTGAGTGAAGGGTGGGGGCAGATTCCGGTAGTGGCGGAGGGCGACCAGACGGTCGGCGACCGGACGGTTAACGGCGTCCCCATTGGCATTGTGACCCGCACCGATTTGCTCGATTACCTGTTCAAACCCGGCCCGCGTCTGGCGGAGCCAGAATTACGCCAGTTGCTCATGGAACGGTTGCCGCCGCCGTTGTGGGCGTTGGTGCGGGCGGTGGGCGAGGTAGCGGCGGATTTGGGGCTGCCCCTCTATTTTGTGGGTGGTATTGTGCGCGACTTGCTGTTGGGCCAATCACCCACCGATTTAGATATGGTAGTAGAAGGGGACGCCATTCTGCTGGCGCGCCAACTCCAACAGAGATATGGGGGCGAGGTTCACGCACACGGCCGTTTTGGCACGGCGAAATGGACATTGGACACGGCCGTGTGGCAAGCCGTATTGACTGGTCACCCCCTCACCCCTCTACCTGCTCACCCCGGCATCCTCGCCGCCCTTACCCCATCTTCCATAGACTTTGTCACCGCCCGCACCGAATTTTACCGGGAGCCATCGGCGCTGCCGGAGGTGACGCATGGCTCCATCAAGCTGGATTTGCACCGGCGTGACTTCACTATCAACACGCTGGCGGTGCGGCTGGACGGGGCATTTCTGGGGCAGTTGCTTGATTTTTATGGTGGGCAGCGTGACCTGGCGCAGGGGATCATCCGCGTGCTGCACAGCCTGAGTTTTGTGGACGACCCCACGCGCATTTTGCGGGCGGTGCGGCTGGAACAGCGGTTGGGTTTTCACATTGAGGAACGCACGGCGGAGTTGATTGTCAATGCGCTGCCGCTGCTGGATCGCGTTTCTGGGTCACGCATTCGCCACGAGTTTGAACTCTCTTTCCGGGAAGAGAATCCAGCGCCGGTTATGAGCCGGTTGGCGGAACTCACGGTGCTGGGGCATTTGCACCCAGATTTAACCTGGACAGATGAGGCAGCGGCGGCATTTGCCCGGTTACGGCCGTTACTGCAAGACCCTTTTTGGCGTACTACCCAGGAAGACGAAACCCCCGCTTTTCTTTATTTTGCTCTGTGGGTAACGCCATTAGCAGAACCGTTGCAGGCGGAATTGATGGAGCGGCTGCGGGTGCGCAAAATGACCCGACTGGACGTGCAGGCGGGTTCTCAGGCATGGGCGGCGTTGGCGCAACTGCCGCCGGACGCCCGCCCCAGCCAGGTGGAAAAAGCGTTACGGCCGTACCGCCCCCGTGTGCTGTTGGTGGTCCGTGCTCTGCTGACGGATGAGCGGCTGATTGCGTTGTTGGAGCGGTATGTACACGAGTGGCGGGGGGTGAAAACGGCCGTGACCGGCAACGATCTACGCGCCCTGGGCCTGAAACCCGGCCCCCGTTTTGGCGCCATTTTGGATGAACTGCTGGCGGCAAGGTTGGACGGCCGTATCGCCGACGAAGCCGGCGAACGGGCACTGCTGGCCGAACTGATCGCATGATTGAATCAGACAGTATGTAATACTGCTATTCGTACTCCAGCGTGAAAGAAAGCGAGGAGAAATGCATATGGCAATGTATGGTTGCTTTGATTGAAATGCTGAAAAGCCGTCGTAAACAATTATTTTCCGTAAACCAGGGTGTCTGGGAAGAAAGCATACCAGCCAAACCAGTAGGCGAGATGGCCGCCTAAGCGGGGCAGGGTTTCACCTTTGGGACCGATCAGGGCTTCTTCGGTAATTTGCCAGACACGGCCGTCCCCATCTAGCACCTCGTTCTCACCAACGCCCAAAACAAAGCTGTTTTCGCCGCGTTCATAGGCGCGCACGGCCGTTCCATTGCTGTAGGTGACGGTATCACTGAGGCGGCTGCGCCCGGTCACTTCCACCAGATCGCTGGCAGCGATAAGGAGCACGGCCGTTTCCCCTACCACATCGTTCACTACCCGTTCCTGCATCAAGCTAGCTAACGGATAGGCTTTCGCCACATCATCCAGCCGTAGGGCATAAATTTGGGCTTTAGCCTCCAGTAAATCGCTGCGCTGCGCTACCGGAAACATGGTTTCGGGCGAAGAAAAGTAATGGGCGTAGGCGGCGCCGGGCGCGTAATCGCGGGGGAAACCCGTATTTATATCGGCCACTTTGCTGTCTGGGTGTTGGGCCAGCCAATCGGCCCAGGTTGTCAACACCACCGGTAGAATATCCAGCCGGACATCTTCGGCGGCCAGCGTACCCAAAACCGGTTCACCAGTAAGCTGATTCCACAGCGTACCTGTTTGCCGGTCGTACATCAGTTTGTTGCTGCGGTAGAGCAGGCCCGAGGAGCCAAAGGTATAGGTGTTGCCGTTGCTGGCACGGCCGTCATAAGCCACCGCTGCCCCACACAAAGTACAATACGCCAGGGAAACGGGTATACCGCCCACCACATCGTTTGCCATCTCATGCCAGTCCATAATCCGCAGCGGGTAGGCGCGGGCGTCGCCGTTGAAGGACAGACCAAAGACGGTGTCTTCCGGTTGCAGGTAGGTGGCTTCAGCGGGGGTGAGCATGGTCGGATTGTCCAATGCCGGAATGCCATCTACGCGCACACCACCCCACTGGATTTCTTCCACGCGCAGGCGCGCCGGAAACGCTTCCTGGAAAAAGTCCACAAAACGAGGATCGACCGTGGAGAACAAGACCCCTTTCCATTCGGTAAAGCCGGGTGGTGGAACCAATTCCGTGTTGCCATACCATTCCATCCAGGCGATGACATCTTCGCCAAACGATTGGTCAGTGAGCGCCCCCAGGTCGGCGGCATATTCGGCGGTGGTACGATTAGTGGGCAGGCCAATCCGGCGGAAATAAAGGAGTTCGATAAAAACAGCCACAAACCGCTGGTCATTGGCTGCCAGGATGGCCTGGCTGGTGGCCTGCGCTTCTTCCTGGCTGCCCAGCAGGTAGGTGTTCAGATATTCGGCCACCAGGTCATCACTAAGGGGAGGCACGGCCGTAACCGGCGTCAGTGTTAGTTGGAGTGAAGGCGTGTGGGTTGGGGGTACGGCCGTGGCTGCTAAAGTTGGTGGATTCTGACACGCCGTCAACAAAATAATGCAGATCAACATCCCGAAAATTTTCCTCATCACTCGCTTCCTTTACTCGTTTACCGTGCAGTATAACAAGTGGCAGGTCGCTTTTTTCCGTTGAGAGAAAGCTGTAAGGAATCCACAATGTAGCTGTAAGAGATGGGAATTCGCAGCCCGCCGCCCCATTCCGCGACCGGGCAATACATCACGCCCTGTGCAACTGCATCGAACCCATTTTTGAGGGCAGTTCATTTCCGGCGACGGCTGAAAGAGCGATTGGTAGCTTACCGGGGCGGCGGCTGTACAGCGACTGAGGTGGGGATCTCTGTTTGCGGTTGGCTCAACCACGCCTGTTTTGGGGATACCTGGGGATTGCGCTACGCCGTCTTGCGTCACGTTGTTTTATAATGGGCCGGCAGGCCAAAGGGAACACGGATGCGGCGAATTTCTTGGGGGTTTCTGTTGGTTGTGCCCCATTTACCTGGGAATGGAATTCCCAGGCTGAGATAAAAAGTACGCTCAAGCGCACTACAGGCACTGTCGGTTGCCTCTTACCGATTACCGATTACGGCTCACGGGTCACGCCTCACGTGGGAATACTGATCGAAGCATGGTCTTTCACGGCCGTTACCCGTTCCCCCCGCGCCGTCAGAAAGCCCAACGCCTCATCGGCGGTGCCATCCATATAGATGTCCAGGACACGGCCGTGACTGGCCTCCGCTATATCAATCACCCGCAGCCATTCCGCCAGCCCGGCGTCATGGGGCAGCAGCCGCGCCAGACAGTTCGGCGACTCCCGGAAAAAGGCCCAATCAAAGTAGCTGCCGGGCATATGCAAATGCAGCGGCAGCGAATAAATCTCCGACTCCACCAAATCCTGAAAAAAGTGGGTACCATAGGAAAGTTCCGGCGGTTTACCCTCTTTGGCCACGGCTACCTCCACCAGTACCTTCGTGTTGTAAATGTCCGCATACGTCACCCGCACCCCCAAATCCAGGTTGGCGCTGCCCCATCGCCCCGGCCCTACCAGGATGAACGGCCGTCCCTCTAACAACTTGTTTAGCCGCCCAATGGCTCGCCCCAATTCCAGCCGGGTGGCATTGTCGGCAATCTGGTGATACTCCTCCGGGTCCACAAAAATCACCAGTTCTACCTGCCTGGCCAGCCCGTCAGGAATCAGCCCCTGCGAAGCAAACAGAATATCCACCTCCGGTATATCCTGGGGAATGGTAACAACTTGCTCCTGACGATGGCTCAAGGGGCGGCATTGCAGCACATTCAATTGATAGTCGGGATAGGGATAGTGGGGCACAATGTCCACCGTGAACTCCATGTCCACCGGCGTTTTATACACGCGCTCCAGACGCGCCAGAGCCGCGCGCATCAGGGACACAAACTTCTGATCTTTGGTCAGGTAATCAAACGTCAACACAAACCGATCATCGGCCGTCAGCCCGCCCACGGAGACAATTTTCTGCAAATAATCACCTCGATCCAGAGAAGCAATGTAACGTAGTTCCGGGTAGTTATGATCCAGAATATCGCCGATGGGCAAGGTTCTGAACTGGTTTTCTTCCAGGTCAACCACGTCAATCTGCCACTGGGCATATTGGCGAATGGCTTTGGCGGTGGTTTCCGGACGCAGGTGGGGATGGCTGAGGGCGATCAGGCGGGGGTAATCGTTATCCACGCGGTCTACGGCGCGGGTGCCCACCCCCCATACCAACCGCAAGAAGCCGTCCTCGCGCCGGATTTTGGGGTGCCAGCGGAAGGGATTGCGGCTAAAGGCAACGCCGGCGAGGGTGGGGAAATAGTAACGGCCGTGCCGTTTCCCCCACACCCGCTGAATCAAAATCGCCATCCGTTCATCATAATCCAACAGCCCATGATGCTGGCGGTATAAAATAGCATCCGGGTTGACCGTGCTGGCATACACCCGTTTAATCGCATTCATCAAATCCGTCAGATTCTGCTCTGGCGATCCCTGATTGGCGCAAAAATAACTTTGATATTTGCCCGCAAAGGCAAAACCAAAATTATCCTCCAACAGGCTGGATGAACGCACAATAAGGGGGTCATTCCCTATCCTGTCCAGCACAATTTGCAGTTGCTCCACTACATCAGACGAAAAGTCGCCCCGTAAATGTGCTTCCACAATGGCCGGATACTCCGCCCGAATCTCTTCTAGCGTTTTGTACTTCTGGTTCATCACCCACTCCAGGTTATTCATCAGCCGGAAGTCATAAATCACCTCGCTGCCAATAAAAAAGGAATCGGGGATTTCTACCAGATCGCTTAAATCTGGTTCGCCATCTGGCGCACCCTCCGGCGGTGGCTGGCGCAAAATCTTCCAGGCCAGCGTCATCCCGGCCGATTTGCCGCCGATTTTGCCGCCGCCAATCCGCCGCCGGTAAATGCGGCGCAAATCCTCAATGCTGAACATCTTCTTGGCCACGGCAATAAAACGCAGTTGGTCACTGATCATGCCCTTGATCAGCACCACCTTGATCTCTTCCAGGTGGTGTTTTACCGACTCCAACTCGGCCGGGGGCAATGACTCATATAGCTCCCCCTGGCGAAACAACATCTCCCAAGGGGCAATTTCCGGGTTAAAGGTTAGTTCAATAGAGCCAGTGTGGCCTGGCTGTGTCTGGCGCAGATCGTCAATGATCTGATCGAGCAAAGGAATACTCAGATTATTGGCAAAATAGGCGTCGGTCTGAAAATCACGCACCCGGCTTTTACGTTTCTGCCAGATATTTGTCTGCTCCTGACCAAACGGATCATACAATCCTTCCCGCCGCTGCGACTCAATCGCTTTTTCTTTTACTTCACGCTCAAATGTTTCCTGGTCAATGATGCCGCGCCGGAACAATTCTTCGCGCATCCGCACCCGGATGCGTTCCGCCAGCACCGGATATTGGGCCAGTTTGATGTACACGTCAATGGTGGGGGTAATGCTGCGCAGCGGCAGGGCGCCGACAGGCGGCGGTGGTGGTTGGTCCATGCGCCGGATTATAACAGGCTTGCCTCTATTGCAGAACTGATTATATTATTATGGCGTTATAGAGTTAGGGTTTGTTGTAACCGTCGGGGAAACGAACTAGCGCTTTTACGACAAACCATTTATGGAGGATCTTCAAAATGTCAAAAGGACAAGAAAGAGGCAAACAGGGCAAAATCAACAAACCAAAACTGAGTAAAAAAGAAAAGAAAGAGAAAAAAGAAAAAAAGAAAACGACTGGTTAGAACACCTCCCGGAGCAGTGATGCTCCGGGAGGTGTTCTGGGAGAAAAACGATGGCGTCCATTTTTAGCAAAATCATTGCCGGGGAGATTCCTGGGGATATTGTCTACCGAGACGAATTGGTGACAGCGTTTCGGGATATAAACCCACAAGCGCCAACCCATATTTTGATTGTGCCCAACAAGGAAATTCCCACAGTGAACGAGGTAACGGAAGCCGACGAAGCAGCGTTGGGACGCTTGATTGTGGCGGCTAAAAAAATCGCGGAGCAGGAGGGGATTGCCGAAAATGGCTACCGGCTGATCGTGAACTGCGGCAAACATGGGCACCAGGATGTGTTTCATATTCATATGCACCTGGTGGGCGGACGGCCGTTAGGCCCCATGCTCTATCGATAATTGGTAATTGACAATTGATCATTTCATGCCATCCAACACATCCGCCACCAGATCGTAACGGCCGAAGGCGGGCATCATATACACCCCCTGCACAAACGGCCGTATCCCCCCCAATATCTCCTGCGCAATCAACACCCCTTCCTGCTGGGGGTCGGCGGCCTCATGCATCCGCTGGCGCAGCGCGTCCGGGATAACCATGCCGGGCACTTCGTTGTGCAGGAATTCGGCGTTACGGCCGTTGTACAGTGGATACAACCCGGCCACAATAGGAATGGGCAGCGCCCCGTACAGCGTTTCATACACCGCCACAAATTCTTTGGCCGCCGCCGGGTCGAACACCGGCTGCGTCAGCGCAAAATCGGCCCCATGCTGAATTTTCTTGTGCAGCAATTTGGCCTCTTTCTCCGGGTCTGGCGGCGTCAGCGTCAGCGCACAGCCTACAACAAAACTGGTCGGTTCATCAATCGTCGCGCCGGAATGTTGCAACCCGGCATTAAATTGCTGCTTGATCAATTGAATCAGGCCGGTGGGCACAATGTCATAAGTGTCCATTGCCTCCGGGTAATCGCCAATGCGGGTGGGGTCGCCCATGGTCACAAACAGGTTACGAATGCCCAGGGCATGGGCCGCCAGTAAATCCCCCTGAATGCGCAGCAGATTACGGCCGCGGGTGGGGAAGTGCAGTATCGTATCCAGCCCAATCTCTTTTTGCACCAGGTGCGCGGCGGCCCAGGCGCTCATGCGCATTTGCGCCACCGGCGTGTCGGCAATGTTCAGCAGGTTTGCCCCTGCCTCTTGCAGCATCCGGCCGCTTTGCAGCAGGCGGTGGGTAGCAATACCGCGCGGCGGGCGCATTTCCACCGTGACCACGAATGTTTGGTTTTTCAGGTAACGCGCCAGTTGGGTGGGAGGATGGCTCACGGCCGTGAGCTTTTCATCCCGCGCCACCACTTCAATGGTGGGCAGTTCAATGGTTGCCGGGCGAGGCCCATCCAAAGCGCGACGCATAGCGGCAATGTGCGCTTCGGTCGTACCGCAGCAACCACCGACCAGATTAGCCCCGGCTGCCGTCAGCTTCAAGGCATACTCGGCAAAATAGGCGGGTGTAGCCGGGTACATTACTCGTCCGCCGGCCGTCACTTCCGGCCAGCCAGCGTTGGGCATGGCCGCCAGTAGACGGTGTGGCGCAACCTGGCGCATGATCATGATCAGGCGCAGCACCTGTGCCGGGCCACCGCTGCAATTGACGCCCATCACGTCAATATCCAGTTCCGCCAATTGGCGGGCAACGGCATCAGCCGTGTAGCCTAACAAGGTGCGGTCGTCACGGGTGAAGGTGAGGGTGGCTACAATAGGGATTTCGGGGGCAATGGTACGGGCGGCGGCGACGGCCGTTGCCACCTCATACATATCTGACATCGTTTCCAGCACCAGCAGGTCTACACCGCGCGGCGCTTTCACCAATGCTTCAATTTGCTCATGGAAGGCGGCCTGGGCTTCGGCTTTGGACACGCGCCCCAGCGGCGCCAGACGCGCTCCCAAAGGCCCCACCGAACCGGCCAACAGCACCGGTTTGAAGCTGCTTTCAATGGCGCGGTGGGCAATGTCTACGGCCGTGTGGTTGATTTGCGCCACCTGCTCTTGCAAGCCGTGTTCGGCCAGTTTGAATCGGTTAGCGCTAAAGGTGTTGGTCTCAATGATGTCTGCGCCGGCCTCAATGTAGCGCCGGTGAATTTCGGCCACCAGGGCGGGCTGCTGCAAGTTGACGTTTTCAAAGCTGTGATCAGCCGACACCCCCCGGCTGTGCAGGTAGGTTCCCATAGCGCCGTCCAAAAGGGACGGCCGTTCCCCCAAAAGCTGGCAAAACTGTTCTCGATTCATGCGCCTCCAAATGAGTGGTTGGTTGCGAGTACCAGCAACCAGCCACTAATTACTACTCTGCCCTGTGTCGAAAAAGAGGCGGTTGATCAGTGGGGCGGCGGCCTGGTTGTTCAGCACCAACACAGACGCGCCTGCTGGGGTACGGTAGCTGGATACATAGTCAAAACCCAGCACCTCATTCTGGATATTTTCTGTGGAAACTTCACTCAACAACCCGGCCAGTTTGATCAGTTGGTCCAAACTCAAATCGGTCATGATCCCTCTCTCTAGCTGCTGGTACAGGATAGGGGCGCGTTTGATCAACTCGCCCACCCCCAGCGATAGGGCCTTGCTGCGCAGCGCCAGAATGACCTGCTGCTGCCGTTGGGCGCGATGAATATCACTATCGCCGTGCCGGGTGCGTGCATATTTCAGTGCCAGTTCACCATCCATATGGTGCAAACCTGACGGAATATAGAGGGGGTCGTAGCCGTAGTTCATGTCTGGGTATTCCGGATCGTTAATGGTGTACGGTACATTCAGATCAATACCGCCCAGGGCATTGACGCCGTTCACAACGGCGCTGAAATCTACCAGGGCATAATGGTGAATGGGTACACCCAGATTATATTCCACCGTTTGCATCGCCATAGCCGCCCCGCCGATGGGATTGTTTCCCTGAGCGCCATAGACAAAGGCAGTATTGATACGGTCTTGCCCCAAACCAGGGATCTGCACATATAAATCGCGGGGCACTGACAGAATAGAGACGGCTTCGGTAGCCGGATCAATGGAAACAATCATCATAGTGTCGGTACGGGAGATGAATGATTCACCAGGGCGCCGGTCAATGCCCATGAGCAAGATGTTGACGCGGTCGCTACCCTGCCAGGGTTCATTGGTGGGAATGAGGGTGGGCGTAGGTTGGCCGATGGGCATAGTAGGGACAACGGGTGGCGCGGCCTGATCGTAGTTCAGGTTGACAGAAGCGATCTGGACGCCACTGTTTTCCAGGGGGTTAACGGGCCGGCGCATGATGACTTGTACGGTGAGAAAAGCAAAGATGAGAACGGCGATGCCAGAGAAAATGAAGGCAGCCGTGAGGGAAAAAGCCAGCCAGCCGGGTAATAAACTTTGATTTGTGCGAAACATACAGTTCCTCGTTTGTTATAGATTAAACCCTAAGGGTTTCAGAAATCCCATAGGGTTAGCATTATATCTGTTATCACACGGCCGTCAGGGTGAACAGGCGGTGATTTCCCTACTATCAGGCATCATTTTACCCTTTGCTCATCATTATGGGTCAGTTGGCAAGTTTGAGTACACACAGATAATTAGGCTGGCTGGTGACTGGTACCAGCCACCAGCCACTATGATAAAGGAGACATGAAAATGGATTGGTTAGCTGAGATGTGTGAGGCGTTTGACGGCCGTGTCGGGGTATCCGCCTTGAATTTACAGACGAGCGAACAATTATTGTACCACGCCGATGAGGTGTTTCCCACAGCCAGTGCCATCAAGTTGGCCGTGCTGGCGGCAATGATGCAGCAGGTGGAAGATGGTTTGTTTTCATTGGAAACGCCGCTAATGCTGCGCCGCGCCGACCAGATTAGCGGCAGCGGCCTGCTGCAATTCCTGACGCCCGGTGTGGTCATGCCCCTACGCGATTGGGCTTTTTTGATGATGAATATCAGCGATAACCTGGCGACCAATGTCCTTATTGACCAGGTAGGGCTGGCGGCCGTCCAGAATTGGCTGGCGGAAAATGGGTATCCTGATGTGCAACTCCATCGCAAGATTGATTTTGGCGTGTTGGCCCAGGATATTACCCAGTTGGGTACCGCCACGCCGGCGGGATTGAATCGGCTGATGACGGCCGTGTTCCGCCACGAAATCCTCACCCCCACCGCCTGCAACGAAATGCTGCGCATGATGGACAAGGTGGGCAGCGAGCGGGTGGGGCGCTATTTACCCTTTGCCTTTTATGGGGATGAGACGCCGGAAGAGGAAAAGCTGCGGCTGGCGGGCAAAACAGGGTCGTTGAAGGGGTGCCGGGTGCAAACGGCCGTGGTCTGGCGGGGTGTGGGTGAAAACCGGCGCGGCTTTTCCATTACCGTGATGGCTGATGGCGACCCGGCCCCCGAATTGTGGAGCGCGGATGCGGCCGGCGTTTTGCTCATTGGCCGCATTGCCCGCGCCGTGTATGATCGGGTGTTTATAGCCGACCGGCTATAAACACCCGATCATTTTATTCGGCAAATTCCCAACCCATTTGTTCAGCTTCCGCCTGGTTGTTAGCATCAATAACAACCTGGTAATGGGTGCTGGTAGGGCTGCCACAAACCGCTGTCACCGGCAGTTCAAACGTGGCCGATTCATACACCGGAATACCAGCGGCTTCCAGCGCCGTCACTGCATCCTGTTCGGTGGGATACAAGGCATCTTCACATTGTACCCCAGCCGCAATCATCATCACCGATTGGGTAGCGGATGCCTCCAGGCCGGGGTAGGGGTTATTGGGGGGCAGAGCTTCGGGCACCGCATATCCTTCGGGCAGGGTATTGGCCGGGGTAGGGGCGGGATAAGAATCGGCCGGCCCGGCCGTGGCGGTAATCGTCGGCCGCGGCATTATATCCGTCTCTGGCAGGTCGCCATCTGGTGATGAGGGCGTCGCGCTGGGTTCAGGTTGCACGTTGCTTGGCCCACACGCGGCCAGCAGCAACAATAAGAGGATAATTGGGTAAGTCAGTCGTTTCACCATGTTTCTCCTTATGACAGTTTTTGCGAACAGGGCAGGATTGTAGCAAAATACATCTGGGACGCGAGTGTTGCCACCCGGTGTTTGGTGAATGCTCATCCGCGACAAAGCCGTTTGTAGTGACCGCTTGAGCGGGGAGAACCGGCTGAAGCCATTGCGACGAACGAGAATGATGATTACTATATTTGGATGCAAGGAGAATAGGATGAAAAAATTGTTTTTAATTTTGCTGATGGCCCTGTTGGTTGCTTGTGGGCAAAGTGTAGGTGAACGGGAAACGGCCGTTACCACCAGTGCGCCGACTACGGCCGTGCCCGCCACGCAACCAGCCACTCCTCAGGAGACAGATGAACCAGCTGCCGCTGCACCACCGGCGGAAAGCGATATATTTCCCGTTGCCGGTACAGTTGCCGAAGCTGCCCAGGTACGTCCTTCAGACCAGACAAAAGGCGCCGTCAGCCCCCTGGTTTCCATTATCGAATATGGCGATTTTCAATGACCGGCGTGTGGGGCTATTTCCCCCACGTTAGAGCGTCTGGTAGACGCTTACCCGGAACATGTACAATTGGTCTATCGCCACTTCCCCCTGAACCAGATTCACCCCAACGCCCAAAAAGCAGCCGAAGCAGCCGAAGCAGCCGGCGCTCAGGGTAAATTTTGGGAGTATCATGACGTCCTCTTTGAACGTATGGCTGATTGGCAAGGGTTAAGCTCGACTGCCTTCCGTGATTATTTGGTTGACCTGGCGGCGGAGTTGTCCCTGGATACCGAGCAATTCACCACTGATCTGGACAGTGGCATATATACCGATTATGTGGCCGCGTCTGAACAAGAGGCGATAGGTTTGGGTATGCCCGGCACCCCCAGCATTATTCTGGACGGGCAACTGCTGCCCGGTGTGCCCAATGAGTACAGCCTGTGGGAGGGGTATGTGAAAGGCCAAATAGCCATGGCTGACCTGGCCGATAGGCAGTATGCCGCGGCGCCGCCCATGACGATTGACCCGACAAAGAGCTATATAGCCACAATAGAAATGGAAAATGGCGGCGAGATTGTCATTGAACTGTTGCCCGAATCTGCACCCCAAACGGTGAACAATTTTGTTTTTCTGGCGCGGGAAGGCTGGTATGATGGCGTCACCTTTCATCGGGTGATTCCCGATTTCATGGCCCAAACGGGTGATCCCACCGGGTTGGGCATGGGCGACCCAGGTTATACAATCCTGGATGAGTTTGACCCGGCGCTGTCCCATGATGGGCCAGGGGTGGTTTCGATGGCAAATTCTGGGCCGAATACCGGCGGCAGCCAGTTTTTTATCACGTATGCGCCGGCTACACATTTAGACGGCCGTCACGCCATCTTTGGTCGTGTCATTGAAGGGATGGATGTGGTGAATGCCATCACCCCCCGTGACCCCCAAGACCCGACCGCGCCGGATGGCGACCGGATGGTGACTATTTCGATTGAGGAAAGGTAAGAGATAAAAGATTGGAGATAAGAGATTGAGCGATCTCCAATTTCTTATCTCCTAAAATGATGAACAGATACAAGCCCTTTCACATTCTGGTTTTTGTGTTGTTGGCGGCAGCTTGCAGCCTGCCGGGCCGATCTGGGTCAGATGCTACCCCCACGCCGGTTGGTAATTTTCTGACGTTTTCCGTTATCCCGCCGGCCTATACCACTTCCATGAATCCTGGCGACAGGATACCCGGTGCGCCAATGGAATACGTGGGTCAGGAAGGGGACACCTACCGGATAAGGATTGACGGGCAAGAAGCCTTAAAACGGGTGGGTGACTCTTTTGCCTGGTCGGGGGTGATTGCGCCGGGAGTGTATGCTGAATTTAACCTGCGCCTGACATCGGCATTGTTAGGGCCGCTGCCGGTGACGGGGGGCGTAACATTAACGATTTTGGATTGGCAGCCGGTGGCAACGGCCGTGCTGCCCCAACTGCCAGACGCCCTCTACTTTAGCAATATCCTGCTAGACCAAAACCTGGCTGTTGGGGAGACGATGCCGGCTGCCACCTTGAAATATGAAGGGGTGGTGACAGAAGGCAGCCGGCGCCTGGCCCGCTTTTCTGGCCTCACCGGCCTCACCGATTATGCCCAGGGAGATTCCGTCACCTGGATGGGTCAGCTACGCAGTAACGTGTATGTACGGTATAACCTGCGGGTCATTAGCTTTGATGAAGACAATGTTTTGTTGGGGGGCACGGCCGAATTATGGTTTGCCGAACCAACCTATCCCTGATGAATTATCCAGACCCTA
Organism: Anaerolineae bacterium; assembly: GCA_023382655.1. Lineage (GTDB taxonomy): Bacteria > Chloroflexota > Anaerolineae > Promineifilales > Promineifilaceae > CAADGU01. Next base: position 58,360 of record JAHDWK010000034.1, read on the forward strand.
AGAGTTTTAGAAACCCTTAGGGTCTGCTGCTAACCATGTCGAATGCATTCCATTCCCGCCCCCTCAACCTTTTGGTCAACCGTAATCTGTTTCGGCAACAATCTGTGTCTGAAGAAATGACGCCCATCCCCGCGCTGGCCGAAATCAAAGAGCTTTTGCCGGAGCCGGTGCTGCCAGACCATGAAGAATGGACGGCGCTCTATTGGCGCGCCTGGGAGATTTTGTGGGCCAACCTGCACCTGCCCACACCGGAAAGCAGGTTTGTGTCGCCCTATGTATCGGCCAGCGATGGTGATTGTTTGTTGATGTGGGACGCGGCCATGTTGACCCAACCGGGGCTTTACGGCCGTCGCGCCTTTGATTTTATGGGTACGCTGAACAATTTATATGCCCACCAGCACGATGACGGTTTTATCTGCCGGGCGGTGAACCGGCAAACCGGGCAGGATGCTTACTTTCCTTTTGACCCCAACAGTACCGGCCCCAACATTCTGGCCTGCGCGGAATGGCGTTATTTTCGGTTGAGCGGGGATGACGGCCGTATCCCCGAAGTGTTCTGGCTGCTGTTGGCCTTGCACGAATGGTATCGTGACAACCGTACCTGGCCCGGCGGTGGTTATTGGGCTACCGGCGTCAGTAGCCAGATGGACAACCAACCACGTGTGCCCAACAGCCGCGATCATCACCGCCACTGGACATGGGCCGATGCCACCATTCAGGCGGCCCTGGATTGCACCTGTCTGGCGCAAATGGCCGCCCACCTGGGTGAGGCCGAACTGGCCATTGCCCTGAAAGATGAACATTTGCAGTTGGTAGAGTTGATTAACCGGCAGTTGTGGAATGAGGAAACGCAGTTTTATCAGGATGTATCGCCAGACGGCCATTTTAGCAACATCAAAAGTATCGGCGCCTATTGGGCCTTGTTTGACAGCGGCCTGGCCCCAGAAAAGCGATTGAATGCCTTCATCCAGCCGCTGCGCGAAAATTGGGCCTTTAATTTGCACCACCGCATCCCCAGCATTTCTGCCGACAGCGAGGCCTATAATGCGGAGACGGGCAATCGTTGGCGTGGCGGTGTGTGGCCGGATATGAATTTTATGGTGCTGCGTGGCCTGCGCAATGTGGGGCAACACGCGCTGGCACACGCCATTGCCATCAATCATGTGCAGCACGTCTATCAGGTGTATCAGGATACCGGTTATTTTTGGGATCATTATGCGCCGGAGGCTGATGCGCCCGGCGAACCGGCCCGGAAAAACGCGCTCACAACCTGCGTTACGCCCATTGCCATGCTGCTAGAAGATGTGATTGGCCTGGGTACCGATTGGCCGCATCGCCGGGTGTATTGGGATCGCCGTTTGGATACCGAACACGCTTATGGCGTGCGTCGTTATCCGCTGGGGGCGGATGGCTTGTTGGATATTGTGGGGGATCGGTTTCAGGTGACGTTGACCACCAACACGCCGTTTACACTGGTAATTCGTGATGCAGCGCAACATCTGCAAACGGCCGTTAGTGCCGGCGATACAACCATTGATTTGACATAACTTGTGACCAGTGTAACCATCGCCACCATCAACTTGCGTAACCGGGCTGATCGCTGGCGACAGCGACGGCATTTGTTAGTGGCCCAATTGTTGGATACTACGCCTGATCTGCTCGCTTTACAGGAAATCAGCTTTGCCATTGGTCAGGGGCGTTGGCTGCGTAATCAGATCAATGCCCGGCTGCCGGAGGGTAAACGGCCGTATGCCCTGGTGCAAAAGCGCAAACAACATTGGCGTTATCGGGGCGAAGGGGTGGGAATTCTGACTAATCTGCCGGTCGTTTACGCGGATTATGTTAATTTGAGCTTCAACGGCCGTCTGGCCCTGCGCGCCAACATCATCCTGCCCGACCACCAGACGTTGGATTTTGTGACCACCCATTTGCACCACGTGGCCCACGACCGTGAGGCCCGGCAGGAACAGGCGTTGCGGCTGGTGGGCTGGCTGCGTAACATCCGGCCCACGCCCTTGCAGGTTATTGCCGGTGATTTTAATGAAACCCCGGATGGCCCGGCGACGCAGGTGATGAAGCAAAGTTTTCGGTCAGTGTATGAGATGCGGCACGGCCGTGAGCCATTAGCTACCTTCCCCACCGCCCTGGGCTCATCCACTGTTGGTGACTGGGCCGGTTGCCTGGATTACATCTTCGTCACCCCCACCATAACCCGCATCAGCCAGGCCGCCATCTTCTGCGACAAACCCGCACCCGATGATGACACCCTCTACCCCTCCGACCACGTGGGTCTGATCGCCACCCTGGAACTATAGACAGTCCATCTTCCATTTAGCCAGCCTCTTGACAGCCGGTGAAATTAGGATTATTCTCTTGATTGATTGTTCAATCAAGAAAGATGCAAAGCGGTAACTTTATCCCTTCTTTATCTTTGCTCCCTTCACCCCTTTACGTCTTGGCAGTAAATAAAACAATGGACGAAGAACCAGATCGCCGTCAGCAAATTTTAGAGGCCGCTTTTGCCGAATTTGCCAGCAAAGGCTTTAAGGGCGCCACCATCAAGAGCATTTCCCAGGCCGCCGGGCTGCAATCCCCTTCGCTCATTTACTGGTATTTCCCCACAAAGGAGGACTTGCTCCAGGCGGTATTCCTCTCCAGAGTGCCGTTGATGCAAATTGCCACTGACCCTGGCCCGCTGCTAGAGCAGCCACCGGAAGAAGTGCTGCCGTTGCTGGCGCACGGCTATCTGGGCATCACCGAGCAGCCAGACATTCCGCCCATGGCCCGGCTGGTCTTTTCGGAAATTGTCAGCCGCCCAGAAATGGCGGATATGGTGGCGGACAGGGTGCTGCTCAATATCCTCAACTTCTTAAAAACGTACCTCCAACATCAAGTGGAATTGGGGCGGCTGCGGCCCCATGACACGCGGGCCAGCGCCCGCGCCTTCATCGGCATGTTCATTCCCCAGGCATTGAGCCATGTGCTGTTTCCGGCCATCCGCTCTGATGGTCTGACGAATGAGGCACATATTGAGACGGCCGTAGGGATTTTTCTGGCCGGGTTGCGACCAAATCAGTAGGAGATTGGGAGATTGAGAGATTAGCAGATTGGCAATCCCTCAATCTCCTAATCTCCCCATCTCATCAGGTATGGACGTTTATCATGTTTAACTCTCGCCTGCGCTCGCTCATTCGCAAGGAATTTATCCAAATTCGGCGCGACCCGCGCACGCTGGCGCTGACCTTTTTGCTGCCCATTATCCAGCTCTTTTTGCTCGGTTATGCGGCCACCAACGATGTGCGCAACGTGCCCCTGGCGGTTTTTGACCAGGACAAGAGCGCCGCTTCCCGTGAACTGCTGGACGCTTACCGCGCCGCCGATTACTTCCAACTGCGCTATGACGTGCAGTCAGAGGCGGAACTGCGGCGGTTGATTGAGGATAATTCGGCGCGGGCAGGCATGATTATTCCGCCGGATTATGGGGAGAATGTGGTGGGGGCACGGCCGTCGCAGGTTGCCTTCATCATTGATGGGTCCGATCCCACCGTGGCCGGTACCGCGTTGGCTGCCGCCACCCTCATTGCCCAGGCCAAAGCCACCGAACTGATGGTGGAGCGGCTGGCGGCGCGGGGCCTGGGCAGCGCCTTGCAGCCGCCCGTCGAAGTGCGCACCCAGGTCTGGTACAACCCCGATCTGGTCAGCGCCTATTATATGATCCCCGGTCTCATTGGCATCATTGTGCAATTCCTGGCCACGCTGCTCACCGCCACCGCCATTGTGCGCGAACGGGAGCAGGGCACTATCGAGCAACTGATTGTCACCCCCATCCAATCATTAGAATTGGTGGTGGGCAAAGTAACGCCCTATGTGCTGATCGCCTTTTTTGACATGGTGCTGATATTGATTGCCGGCGTCCTCATTTTTGGCGTGCCCATCAACGGCAGCATCCCCCTGCTGCTGGCCCTCTCCTCGTTGTTTATCATCACCTGTCTGGGTATTGGCATCTTCATTTCCACCCTGGCGCACACACAGCAGGAAGCGATGTTGATCACCATGTTTACCTTGCTGCCTTCTATCTTTCTGTCTGGCTTTTTCTTCCCGCTGGCAGCCATGCCCCTGGTGTTGCAATGGATCAGCTACCTGGTACCACTGCGCTACTTTCTCATTATCTCGCGTGGTATTGTCTTGAAAGGGGTAGGGCTAGAGGCGTTGCTGTCCGAGGTAATTGCCCTGTCCATTTTTGCCGTGCTGATTATGACGGCAGCGGCGCGGCGGTTTAGGAAGCGGTTGGATTGAGATTTGTAGGGCAAGATGATCATCTTGCCCTACAAATCTTGGAGAGTCCTTATGAAACACAAACCACCCATGATTGTTCGTGTCATTGTCATTTTGGTTGTGGTTGTTTTGGCGGCGTATTGGTTTTTTGTGGTGAGGGGAGCCGAGGGGGACGGCCGTCTCACCGCCTCCGGTACCATTGAAGCCACCGAAGTGGCCATCGCCCCGGAACAGGGTGGACGCGTAGTTGAGGTGCTGGTGGCAGCGGGTGACAACGTGACCGCCGGGCAGCCATTGGTGCAACTGGACACTACCTTGCTGGCCGGGCAGTTAGCCCAGGCGCAGGCGCAACTGGCGGCGGCACAGGCCAACTATGCCATGCTGGCCGCCGGGCCAACAGAAGCGCAGCTTGCCGCCGCCAGTGCCGGCGTGGCGCGGGCACAGGCACAGCTAGAGGCGGTGACGGAACAGCGCGACGAGGTGGAAACACAGTTGGCTGATGTGGAAAGCCAGATCGCCGATTTACAGAACCAGATTGCGGAGACAACGGCGCAATTGCAGGGGGCGCAGGCCACCTTGCAGGGGACAGGGGCGGCGGAAGCGCAAACGGCCGTGACCCAGGCCCAATCTGCCCTCGCCGGAATGAACGCCCAGTTAGCCCTGGCGCAGCAGCTGCAAACTGCGCTCACGAGCCAGCGCCAACTGCTCAACAGCCAGATTACGGCGGCTGAGAGCGGCGTGGATGCCGCCCAGGCACAGCTTGATCTGCTGGCGGCCGGGGCGCGCCCGGAGCAACTAGATGCGGCGCAGGCACAGGTGGATGCCGTGCAAGCCACCGTGAACCTGCTGGAAACGCAGATTGGCCGCCAGACGTTGACCGCGCCAACGGACGGGGTGGTGCTAGCGCGGGCGGTGGAGCCGGGCGAAGTGGCGATGCCGGGGGCGGCGTTATTGGTGATTGGGAGATTTGGCGATTTGGCGATTACGGTGTTTGTGCCGGAAGATCGGTATGGGCAGATTGAGTTGGGGCAGACGGCGGCGATTACGGTGGATTCTTTCCCCGGCGAGACGTTTACGGGCACGGTGCAGCGCATTGCCGACAGGGCCGAATTTACACCGCGCAATGTGCAAACGGCCGAGGGACGCGCTTCCACCGTCTTTGCCATTGAACTGGCGATTAGCGATGGCGCGGGCAAATTGAAACCGGGTATGCCCGCGGATGTGGATTTTGGGGAATGAAGATAATCCACAGATTTCGCAGATTACGCAGATTTTTCTTTTTGTCTTCATCTTTGCGTCTTTTGCTTCTTTGCGCCTTTGCGTCGAATGAATTGAGACAGGCATGATTGAGGTAGAGAATTTGGTGCGGAAATTTGGGGCGGTCACGGCCGTGTCTGGGCTCACCCTCTCTGTGCCTGCGGGTGAAATTTATGGGCTGGTGGGGCCGGATGGGGCGGGCAAGACGACCACTTTCCGCCTGCTGGTGGGCGCACTGCTGCCGGACAGTGGGCGCGGTGCTATCGGTGGGCACGATTTGCTGACCGAGATTGAGGCGGTGCGGTGGCTGATCGGCTATTTGCCACAAAGATTCAGCCTGTACCCTGACCTGACGGTGGCCGAGAATTTGCGCTTTTTTGCCGAGGTGAACGGGCTGCCGCCGCAAGAATGGCAGCCGCGCCGGGAGGAGATGCTGGCTTTTGTAGGGCTGGCGGAATTTGCCAACCGGCAGGCCTGGCAGCTCTCCGGCGGCATGAAACAAAAGCTAGGGCTGGCAACCGCGCTCATTCACCAACCCCGCCTTTTGCTGCTGGACGAGCCAACGGGCGGCGTGGACCCGGTGACGCGCCAGGATTTCTGGCAGCTGATTGGCAAGGCAGTGGTGGAGGAAGGGCTGACGGTGCTGGTGAGTACGCCGTATATGGACGAGGCCAGCCGGTGTAATCGCATAGGTTTTATGCAGCACGGCCGTATCCTGGCCGAAGGCACGCCACAATCGTTGATCGCGCCGCTGCACGGCCGTATCCTGGAACTGGTCGCTTCGCCACGCCGGTTGGTGCGGCAGGTGGTGGTGGGGGATACGGCCGTGGAGGACATCCAACCCTTTGGGCACAAATTCCACCTGCGCGTGCAGCCGGGCACGGCCGAAATCGTGCAGCAGCGGCTGCCCGTCGCGCTTACGGCCGCCGGCGCTACCGTCGAACGGCTGGCACTGACCCCGCCATTGTTGGAAGATGCGTTTATTGAGTTGCTGGGGAGAAATGGGACGCGGACGGCCACTGAAAGTGGCAACGCGGATACGGCAGATTAGCGCGGATTTTTTCTGTGAAAATCCGCTGCATCTGCGAAAATCCGCGTTCCATTCGATGAACTGTTATGGATGCAGCTATTGTGGTTGAGGATTTGACGAAGCAGTTTGATGGGTTTACGGCCGTAGACCACATCCATTTTGCCGTGGCTCCCGGTGAGGTGTTTGGCTACCTGGGGCCAAATGGCTCTGGCAAGACGACGACGATTCGCATGTCGTTGGGGCTGCTACGGCCGTCGGCCGGTACCGCCCAGGTCTTGGGGCTGGATATTGACCGGGATGCGGAAAAGATACGACCTCAGGTGGGCTATATGTCCCAAAAATTTGCCCTGTACCACGACCTGGACGCCATACAAAACCTGGATTTTTATGCGGGTGTGTATGGCGTGGCTGACCGTGCCGGACGAGTGCAAGAGGTGCTGGAACTGGTCGGTTTGCAGGAACAGAAACAGACGCGGACGGGGCAGCTTTCGGCCGGCTGGCGGCAGCGCCTGGCATTGGGCGCGTCTCTGCTGCACCGGCCCAGCCTTATCTTTTTGGATGAACCGACCAGCGGTGTAGACCCGCAGGCACGGCGGGCATTTTGGGATTTGGTGTATGACCTGGCGGATCAGGGCGTGACGATTTTTGTGACCACCCATTACATGGATGAGGCGGAGTATTGTGACCGCCTGGGCATTATGTTTCAAGGGCAACTGCTGGCGTTGGACACGCCCGTCAATTTGAAGCGCACCGTCCTGAAAGGCACGATTTGGGAGGTGGTGGTGACACCACAGCTTCCGGCGTTGGCCGCGCTGGAAAAGCAGCCGGATGTGCAGCGCGTGAGCCTGGCGGGGGATCGGCTGCGGGTGGTGGCAGATGGGCACACGGCCGTCACTCTACAACAACTTTTGGCGGGGTGGGGGTTTGGGGATACGACCGTTGCTTCTGCCGACCCTACTCTCGAAGATGTGTTCATCAACCTGGCAAACCGGTAATCGGTCCGGTTCACCGATTACCGATTACTGATTACCCAAGTCAAAGCCGTTGATACAAGACAACGGGATGGCTGGTTTGCTCGATTTCGTCCAGGTTGGCGGCGACGAGTTCGCCGCGCTGGTAGAGGTATTCCACGTGGGCGCCCGCTTCTTCCAGCGCCAGCAGCACGTGGTAGCTTTCCACCTTGCCAAACAGGTCGCGGCTGATGTCGGCGATGGATTTGCGGGCGCGGCAGATGTCCATGATTTTGTCCAGCCGTTCCTGGTGGGCGTGGCGGATGGCCTGGATACGGCCGTACACATCCCCCATCGGTTCCTCATGCCCACCCAACCCCAGGTTGATGCCCGGAATTTGCTCAATTTTGCGCAGTGAATCCAGGTAATGGCCCAGCCCGGTGGATTGGGTAATGCTCTCCGGCGCTTGATGGGGGGTGATGCGCGCCAGGATGTGATCGGCCGTCAGCAGCACATCATCCACCAGCAGGCACACCTGCCCGGAACAGTGCCCCGGCGTGTGGAACACCTGAATCCCGCTGACCGTTGGCTGCCCTTCTTCCAGTAAAAATTGCACGGGCACTGATTGGTAATACCGTTTGGCAAAGAGGTAGACCTGCATCAACTGCTGCTGGTGTTCGACGGAAACGCCCGCGCCCTCTAAAAATTGGGCCACCCGCCGCGAGGCAAATACCGCCCGCTCTTCATGGTTGGACAGCACCCGCCGGTCCAGTACATGCACACCAATGGGTGCGTCGGTGTGCTGGCGCACAAAGGGCAGCCCGCCAAAGTGGTCAATATGGCCGTGGGTGATGAGGATGTAGCGGATGTCGCTGAGGGAGACGGGGGTGAATTGGGTAGTCACGGCCGTGAAGCCCGCCCATAAATCCGCATTCGCCTGCTCCAACCCGGAGCCGCAGTCCACCAAAATCCAGCCCTCGTCCCCGGCAATCAGGTAGATGTTGTTCACCAGATTGGCAAAGGATTGCACGGGGAAGGAGTAAATGGCACGGCCGTGCCCGGTGACAAACTGCTGCGCTTCTTTCATGGGGGTGGATTATAGCGATGGTGGGGGAGGTGGGCACGGCCTAATGAGCAAGTAGTGCCTGCCTCCCCATTGCGACTTGCGGATTTTGTATTTCTGGCAACCAGAAAAAGCCATAAGGGTCAGATGTATTGGAGGTATCGAGGATCAACTGTGCTTCTCCGCCGTTTTGATGAATACGATAAAGACCAGCTTCATCATCCGGGCCATGCGACAGAGGCCATCCCCGACCGTGAAAGAATAAGAGCCACTCGCCATCAGGCGACCATGCAGGAATATGAAATCGTCGGGATTCATCGCTTTGCCACAGTTCACGAAGCTCGCCGCTCTCTATATTCAAAACGTCAAGAGTAGCTGTTTCTTCCACAGCGATAGCCATCGCTAATTGTGAACCATCAGGAGACCATTGCAGACTATAGATTTTGCCCGGTGTGCTTACTATCTCCTCTGTGGATAAATCAATTGGGTTCAAGATCATCAATCTTGAGCCTTCAGTAGTGTCTTGAACAAAAGCCAATCGTTGGCTGTCAGGTGACCAGGCTAATGAATAGAAAGCGTCAACTTCTGATACAAGATTGGCAGTGGACGTTTCTACGTTAACCAGAAAAACGCGATTTGTAACCGGTTGGCTCAAAACAAGCCACTTGCTATCTGGCGACCAGACCCTTTCAACGCCAAATCCACCAATTTCATTAGTCACTTGTGTGATTTCACCGGTCTGGATGTTGATAATGTTGATCAGGATGGAGTCAAGATTAAGAGCTACCAGACGGCCGTCAGGTGATACGTCTGTCCAGGTAATTTGATCTCCTGGGAAAGAGGCGATAAGGTGCGATGCCCCATCAGCCACGTTAATTGACGACAGGCCATACGTAGATTGACCATAAAGAATCCTTTGCCCATCCGCTTCCCATTCTGGGTTAAAGATGATGGGATAATCAGAGGTCACTCGTGACACACTGCTATCTTCTCGAGAATATGAAAAAACATTGGGCTCATCAAAGCCCCGATTGAAACCCTCAAAGCTAACATATCCGTCACCATTTCTGTCTTCTAAACCTGTAAACACAAAGGTTGTTTTGTCTGGGGAAAGCGAAATGTATGGCCAACCAACAATTTCGCTGACAACCAGAGAGATTTCCAGATCGTCATCACCTTCATCAGAAATCAGATAGAGGTTTTGAATTGGGTCAAATACTTCACCACGTGGTAAATGCTTTGGATCCCATAGAAAGTAAATTTCACCAGGAAGCGAGGGTAACGGAGTAGGTGTAATGGTTGGCGTGGCTGAAGGTGGCGGTGTGGGTGGATGTGCTGGCGCTGGTGGGGAGTACGGCCGTATCCACCACAACAACCGGCGTATTCGTCACTGGTATGCGGGTGGGCACGGCCGTGAC
>JAHDWK010000035.1 GCA_023382655.1 Anaerolineae bacterium
CGCTGCCGCTGCCGCAGGCGTTGCTGGCGCTCACCCGCCAGTAGTAGGTGGTGGTGGGCTCCAACGAAATGGCCGCAGTATGGCTGGTACTGGCCGTGGTAACGTCATAAATGATGTTGCTGAAACCGGCGTCCTCGGCCAGCTCCAGATAGTAATTGGCCGCACCATTGACAGCATTCCACATGAAAGTAGGTGAGGTGACCACATCCGTAGCCCCATCGGCAGGATCGGTTAACACCGGTACGCCCGGTATGCCCAGGGACACATTGAGGTTAACGGTGGTCGTGATCGTATCGGTGATGTTGTTGCCTACGATGTTTATGTTGTAGTTACCGGGGGAGACAGCAGCTGTGTTTGTGACGCTTAACTCACTGGTGCCGGTGGGTGTGACCGGGTTGACCGAGAAGTTATGGTTAGCGCCGGGGGGTACGCCCACGGCCGTTAACGTCACCGGATCAGTAGCGCCATTTTCTGTCACCGTCACCGTGTAGAGTGCATCGTCGCCCTGGCAAATGTTCAGGTTGGTGGGCGCGGCCGTCAGGTTAAAAGAGGCCAGGGTTGGCCGGACAATGAATAAACCGCGATCAATATCGCTGATGATCACTACGCCACTATCAAAATAGGGGTAATTACTCCAGGCGCCATCAAACGCAGCGTTGTTGTTTTCTGGGTAGGTATCAAAAAAGGCGGCTTCGGTTATACTGACCGGGGTGCCCACATCGGTAATATCCAGGATGCGCAAACCGCTGCGATAGTTCGCTTCAAACGCATAGTTGCCTTTGATATACAGGTTATGGTCAATGGCCGCGACGGCCGCAGTGTAATTACCAATGAGGATGGGGGCTTCCAGGTTAGCGGCATCCCAAATATAGGTGCGGGTGTTGTGCCCATTGCTTTGTTCATCCAACTCATCATCATGCAAAATGTAACGGTGGTCTGGCGTCAACCAACCCTGGTGGGTATAGGCCGAACCGGCATAGGGGGTACGGCTTAACTGCACCGGGGCGGCTTTGTTGGTGACATCTACAATCGTGACCGTATCTTCATTGTAGGCAAAACATATTTCATCCCCCTGGTGGCTCACGTCCGGCCCATTGTAGATGACACATTGGACATCGTGGGTGTAGCCATCGGCGCTGAAACAACCGGCATTGGTGGGGCTGGTGGGATTTTGGATATTGACCATGTGCAGTCCACCGGCGCAGGTGCTGGTGCCCACAGCGTAAGCGTAACCGCTGTCTTCATTGATAGCGAGGTTGTGAGCATTACCAAACTGGCTATAGTGGGCAGTATTGCTAAATGTAACCGGCGGGTTGACCACTGTGCGCAGTTCCGTCAGGTCAAATACCTGCATCCCATGCCCGCCGGCTTCGCTGACAATGAAGGCATGGTCAGCATAAACTTTGATGTCTCGCCAGGTGGAATTTGAGGTATGGGTGGGCAGTTTGCCCAGGTAGATGGGATTTTCCGGGTCGCTGATGTCTACAAAGGCCGTGCCATTGTTAAGACCCATCAGAGCATACTCTTTACCGTCCAGGGGGTCTGTCCAACCCCAACTGTCATTACCATCGCTGGCAGACATGTCGGCCAGCGAGATGTGGGCCAACAAGTCTATATTGCTGCATGGATAGATGTCGGCCATGCCACCAACACAGGGAGTAGCGGCGGTGGAGGTGACATTTGCCAGTGGCGGCTCCTGATTTGCTAAAAACCGGCGCATGGCATCGGTTATGGGGCCATCAACTGGCTTACCTTCATCTTCGGACTGCGCCGTTGGTGTGGCCTGCACACGCTGCCCTGATAAGATGAAAAAAGCGGTCAGGGTGAACAAAACAACAGTAAACAGTACACGTTTCAGGGGTTCTCTCTGCATCATACACTCCTTATGCGGTTGAATATGGCTCCCAGCGGCATCAGACGATTTTAATTACCTGATGTTTCCCCAATAACAAGTCGTTAAATCAGGCGGCATTGTAGCCTATGTTTGGGAAAATGGGTATAGATATTGGCCAAGGGTGGTGGCGGCAAAAGGTGGGCACGGTGAATAAAATGCAGTTGATGGAGCAAATAGGTATCGCCCGTTCATTGGCGATGTATTATGGTGTGCCGGGGCGTTACGGCCGTATGCGTCGTTTTTATGCTCAGTTCATTCAGCCAGGTGATTTGTGTTTTGACATTGGCGCGCATGTGGGCAACCGCTTGCGTGTCTGGTCGGCCTTGGGGGCACGGACGGTGGCGGTGGAACCACAGCCACACCTGATGCGCTGGTTGGTGCGGCTGTACGGCCGTCGTCCCCACATCACTCTTGTGGAGCAGGCCATCGGCGCGACAACCGGAACAGCGACGCTGCATATCAGCCGGCGTACACCCACGGTTACTACCCTGTCGCCTGCCTGGATGACGGCCGTGCAGCGCGACCCTTCTTTTGCCGGGGTATCCTGGGATACGGCCGTCACGGTGCCGGTAACGACATTGGATGTGTTGATAGGGCAGTACGGCCGTCCCGCCTTTTGCAAAATTGATGTGGAAGGATACGAATTAGAAGTTCTGCGCGGTCTGTCGCAGCCTATCCCGGCCCTTTCTTTTGAATATATTCCGGCGGCAATTTCGATTGCCGTGGGTGGCATAAGCCGGTTGGCCGAACTGGGGCCATATGAATTTAACTATGCGCCGGGTGAAAGTCAGCGACTGCAAACCGCCCATTGGCTGTCTGCAACAGAAATGCTGGACGTTCTGGGGCAGATAAAGGGGGAGAGTGGGGATGTGTACGGCCGTGTGGCGGTGAAGAGGTGACAAAGATTGGAGCAGGTAACGTATCAGTATAAAGAGGAAGAGCCTCAGGGGAGGGGTTCCTGAGGCTCTTATAAAAGGAGAAAAAGTTGTGTGTCCTTGCGTGATGTTTAGTATACGGAACTGTTTTTGTTTGTGAATGGGACTTTATAACTAATTGGCCTCACCAATAAGGTAGCCTGAGACTCTTGTATCTATATTTGTAACGAATTTTGGGGAACAACACGTACAAAAATAGTACAGCTGGCGTATTTCTGTTAGACCATACCCAATGTGGGGTCCGATTTTCCGGGCAGGGATACCTTTATTAGTTTACAAAATATGTACAATTATTAGGCAAAAATGAGATATTGTACACAATTCCGGGAAGTCGTAGATAATGGGTCTTGTTGATGTGATTGGAAAAGCTGTATTTACCCAAAAAGGAGTTACAAAATGTTCAAGAAAATTTCTGCTTTAGTTGTTATGTCCTTGTTGTTACTGTTCGCCAGCAGCAGCCTGACGGCCGCTTCGGGCAATACAATTTATGATATTGCCAAAGAAAATGGCAATTTCACCCAGTTGGTCGGTGCTGTAGAAGCGGCCGGTTTGAAAAGCACTCTGGAAAGCGATGGCCCCTTTACCGTCTTTGCTCCCACCGATGAGGCTTTTGCGGCGTTAGCGGCTAGTGGTATTGACCCCGAAGCCACCCTGACCAACATTTTGCTATACCATGTGGTGCCGGGCAGTTTGAAAGCGGCCGATGTGCTGGCAGCGGGTGAATTAAAATCTGCTTTTGAAGGCAAATCTTTTACGGTAGCTGTAACCGGCGGTAATGCGATTATCACTACACCAGATGGCGTTACAGCGACGATCATCATGACCGATATTGAAGCCTCTAACGGCATTATCCATGTGATTGACGCGGTCATTCCGCCCCCGGTTAATGCGTTAGACCTGTCCCCGCTGGGTGACCCCAATAAGACTATCGCCGAGATTGCTGTAGCCAATGGTAATTTTGATACCCTGGTAGCGGCGCTGGATGCAGCCGGGTTGGTTAGTGTCTTTGCCAGTCCCGGTGACTACACCGTCTTTGCCCCGACTGATGATGCTTTTGCTGCCCTGGGCGAAGAGACGATCAACGCTTTACTGGCGGATCCGAAAGGAGATTTGACCAAGATTTTGACTTATCATGTGGTGGGTGACTCTCTGAGCATCAATCAGGTAGCGAACAGTGGCCGTATCCCTACCTTAAATGGGGCTAACCTGCCGGTAAGTTTTGCTGGTGGTCAGGTAACAGTTGCTGGCGCAACCGTTGTCCTCTTTAACATTCAGGCTTCCAATGGTGTGATTCATGTGATTGACACGGTAATGGTGCCCTAACCTAACCTGAATTATTATCTGGTAACGGAAGCGGCGCTGCTTTTAGAGCAGCGCCGCTTTTTATTTGGATAACTTTTGCACCAGGTCGGCCAATTGGGGTAATGGCAGGGGTTCGGTGGCCAGCAGTTTTTCCAACGTCACGGCCGTTTCCCGGTGCCCCATGCGATATAAGGCGCCCACCAGACCGGCGGCAATAGCCAACAGATCAGGTACATTTTTTAGTTGAAAGGCCCGTTGGAGGGCATCGGCAAAATGGGCGCAAGCTGCCTCATACGCTTCTTGTTGCAGGGTTAAACGCCCTAACCCGGCCAGGGTGGAGATCATACCACGCTGGTTACCAATTTCGCGGTAAAGGTGGAGGCTGCGTTGATAGAGTGTGTGGGCATCGCTTAGTCTGTTTTGGGCTACGGCCGTGCGGGCCAGCATCTCCAGGCACATCGCAATACCCCGTACATCCCCCATCTCTTCCCGAATTTCCAGAATGATATGGTTGAGCCGCCGGGCTTCGTCATACGATTGCCGGGCAAAAGCGACCTGAGCCAAATTCGAGAGGGAGTAGGCGCGGCTCCAGGGATTGCCCAGCCGGGTCACAATATCCAGGCTACGCTGGCTGTAAGCCTGGGCTGTGGCATAATCGCCTGCGCGATAAGCAATTTGGGCCAGGATGTTCAAGGCAATTCCCATACCTGGTTGGTAGTCTACGTCTTCACTTAAGGTCAGCGCTTCGCGGCACAATGCTTCTGCCTGAGCGTTATCACCCAAATGGTAATAAACGGCGCCCTGGTAATTGAGGCAAAAAACGAGATCAGGGGGACTGGCTAACGGCCGTATCACTGCCACACTTTGCTGTAACAAACGCTGCGCTTCCCCATAGCGCCCCACGTGAAAGGTGAACCACCCCTGCCGTGCCAGCAACCGTCCCCACACCAATTGTTTTTCCTCATTATCGGGTTGGGCAGCAGCCACCATGCTCGCCGCCCGTTGCAAAACATCTTGCCCTTCCTGAAAGCGACTGCGCATATCATAGTAGTCGAAAAGGCTCAGCAACCCTTTGTTCACGGCCGTGACATTCTGCTGCAACAGTGCCCATCGCCAGGCGGCGCGAATATTACCAACCTCCTCGCCAATCTCTTCTAATGTCAGTCGCTGTTCTTCACTTTGCAGTCGAGTCTCCGTCTGGTGCAAAAACGCAATGAAATAATCCTGATGACGGCCGTGTGTACTCATCCCTACCCCTGGGTTTTGCTGCAAATGTTCGGCCGCAAACAGACGCAACACTTCTAATATCTCAAAACGCGGTCTGCCCATAACCCCCGTCACCCGCCGCACAAAAGAATGATCGACTAACTTTAACAGCACCGGCAACGAAACTCCGGCCACAGCCTCAGCCGCTTCCCGTGAAAACCCGTTTCTGAATACAGAAAGCTGTTGCATGGCCTTTTGTTCTTCGCTGGTGAGCATGTTCCAGGAGTAGGAGAAAACGGCCCATAAGCTGCGGTGTCTTTCGGGCACATCACGCATGGTGGCGCTCAAAAAGCGCAAGTTTTGTTCCAACTCCTGCACAATATCCTGGCAAGAAAGCACACGCACCCAACTGGCGGCCAATTCAATCCCCAAGGGCAAACCATTCACCAACTGGCAAATGTGGACAACGGCCGTTTCCTCGGCCGGCGATAACGTAAAACCCGCATCCACGGCCCGCGCCGTCTGCAAGAACAACTGCACCGACCCATATCCCTGCCAGGACAACGTATCCACCATATCTGTTGGAAATGGTAAACCCTCCAGCAAGTAAACCTGCTCCCCACGTACATTCAGACGACTCCGCGACGTAACCAGCACCTTAAGCCGCGGCGCCACTGCCAATAAAGACGTAATATAACTACCTGCCGCTGCCAGATGCTCAAAATTATCCATCACCAACAAAATCTCTTTTTCCCGCAGATAATTTTGAATACGTGACGTGGGCGCTTCTGGGTCACGCAACGACAATTGCAAAGCATCGGCAATGGCCGCTGCTATTGGGTTAAAATTAGTCGCCGCCGTCAAACTCCTGTTCAGTTCATTTTGTTCCACAGAAGCCAACGGTACCAGATAGATGCCATCCGCAAACGGCATAGAATCCTCATGCATAATCATCAATTTATGCACAGCCTGTAGCGCCAAACGAGTCTTGCCCACCCCACCAGTCCCCACAATCGTCATCAACCGGCAGTCAGGATCAAGCAACCGATCCAAAATTTCTGCCAGATCAGCCTCTCGCCCGACAAACCGGGTCAACTGCGCCGGTAAGTTATGGGCCATACTTTTTATGGCTAACACCTCGCCCGAAGGCACGATAGTATGTGCCAATATCAAATCACCACGCAAAATACTTTCATACAGTTGCCTTGTCTCTGGCGCTGGCTCAACCTTCAAATTTTCCTTTAACAACCGCCGACACGTTTCATATTGGGCTAGAGCCGCACTGCGCTGTCCGCTCCACACAAGCAACTGCATCAATTGCCGGTGTGTTTCTTCCCGCCAGGGGTCCAACGCCAGCAGCCGCGACGCATACTTTATACCCAACGCCGTATTCCCCTGTTGTGTGAGATACTCAGTCAGCGTGTGCAATGATTGCACCGCTAACTCCTGCAATCTTCTCCGTTCCTCCAACAACCATGTCTCAAAATCTGGCGCTTGTGAAACATGAAACCCTTCCAAGAAATCTCCCCTATACAATTCAACTGCATCTCGCAACAAAATCATTGAAGCCGGCGATAATTGGCTACTCCTTATATTGCCCAACTCTTTCAATATGTTGGTGAAGCGCACCACATCAACTTCATGTGCCGCTTCTTGATTAAAGACTATCGTCTGGCGGGAAATAAGCAGATAATCACCTACAATAGGCCGCAAATTGAACACTACATCCCGCAAATTTTTGCGTGCCTTGTCTTCGGTGCTTTCTCCCCATAATAAACTGGCTAACATTTCGCGTGTGCAAGATCGGCCGGTAGCCGCCAGGTAAAACAATAAGGCGGGGGCCTTATTGGAGACAAAACCGGCAACCGGCTCTTGCCCAATAAACACGGAAGGCGTTCCTAACAATTGGATTCGCAACTTCTTGGTGGTGACATTTGTCATGTTTTGTGTCATCACTTCCTCTTTTCCCCCATTTCTCGACGATTTCTCGACGATCAACCCCTAAAATACTCTAATCGTCGAGTATACATAGTTTGCGCACAATTGCGAAGACAGGGAAGAAGACGAAAAGACAGCAACTTCATATGTGCCACATGTGCCAAAAAGGTCTGGCAGGCAACTAACCTATCTGTTGGTTGTCTGCCAGACCATTGGGAAATAAGCCACTTTTCCACCCATTTAGTTGTGATTAGCAAAAAAAGAATTCAACATACAATAACCGCTTTGGCAAGAAGAAGCGGCTGACGTTGCCACTGCCAACCAAAACGAGTGTCTGGTTGTCTATCATTTAGGAGATAGGTTAGCTCAGTGAAAAAAGAGGTGCTCCCCCTGCCCTGCATAAACAGGGGGAGCGGTGCAGAGGGGATGTGTAGTGATTTGTAACGAAGTTACAAACCACCGAACAAAAAAAGGAGCGCTTTCCAACTACCAATTTGGTAGGGTAGTTGCTATGTTGGCGGCAGATACAACTCCGCAAGAATCGAAAATAGACGGGTAACGAACGTATATGTTATCGCCTTTTCGATCCTCATCGCCGGCGTAGAAAGGCCGGGATTTCCAGATTATTAGGCGCAAAACGTGGCTGAACCGGTTCAGGTTCTGGCTCACGCGCGGGCTGTGAGACCGGTACAGCGACGGGCTGTGGCGGCGATTGGGGACGCGCTTGGCTAACCGGGGGGGACGCAGGACGGCCGTACTGCGTTTGCAGCATCTGGCGGCGAGAAAGTGTGCGTTCAAAGCCGGTGGCAATCACCGTCACCCGCATCTCATCACCCATCGTCTCATCAATCACCGCGCCAAAAATCATATTTGCATCTGGGTGCGCCGTTTCCCGGATAATCGCTGCTGCCTGATTCACATCATACAAGCTCAGGCTAGGGCCGCCGGTCACATTGAACAAAATGCCCTGGGCGCCATCAATCGTCACATCTAGCAGACGGGAACTAATCGCCTGCTCGGCGGCAATGCGGGCACGCTCTTCACCCTCACCATGCCCAATGGCCATTAAGGCGGCCCCACCCTGGGACATAATCGCCTTTACGTCAGCAAAGTCCAGGTTGATGAGGCCTGGTACCGTGATCAGTTCGCTGATCCCTTGAATACCCTGGCGCAGCACATCATCAGCCATATTAAAGGAATCGGCCAGGGACATACGCCGGTCGGTCAGTTCCAGCAGGCGATCATTGGGGATGACGATGAGAGTATCCACCTGTTCTTTCAGTTTTTCAATGCCATGTTCGGCAGAGGTGGAACGTTTGCTGCCTTCAAAGAGAAACGGCCGTGTCACCACCCCAATTGTTAACGCTCCCTGCTCACGGGCTACGCGGGCTACCACATGCGCCGCGCCGGTACCCGTGCCGCCGCCCATGCCGGCTGTAATGAACACCATATCTGAGCCTTTCAATACTTCATACAGCTCATCAACCGATTCCTCGGCGGCCTTCTCGCCTACTTCTGGATGCCCACCGGCACCCAGACCCCGCGTCAATTTTTCGCCAATACGCACCCGCATCGGCGCGTTGGCAAGGAGAAGGGCCTGATTATCGGTGTTGATCGCTACAAAATCAACGCCGTTGATCCCTTCTTTGATCATCCGGTTGACAGCGTTACAACCGCCACCGCCAACACCAATGACGCGAATGCAGGCCACGTTTTCTAATTCTGGTGTTCTTTGCATGAATAAACCCTCTTCTGCGCACTGGTGAGATTAAAATTTGAGGAGAGGGCCAACCCCATTATGGGGCCACCCCATTATGGGGCCACCTCTTCCCGGTTACGACCGGCCCACTCCTCGTCTGGTTATTCTTCACCGTTTACAGTAATGTTGCTTTATTGCCCGGACGTGGGTCATAACGGCTGGCATATTGTTCCAATGTTGCTTTTTCTACCAGCCATTTGTTCCCAAATTTGATGGCAGGGAGTTTGCCTTGCCGGATGAGACGCCTGACGGATTCGGGATGAACATTGAGACGTTTTGCTACTTCCGGGACGCCTGCATAACTTTCCAGCAAATCTTCCTTACTCATTGCATCTCATTTACTTGGGAAACACCTACACTGATGCGGGATAGTACAACAAATTATTTGTTGTAAAAATACAACAAAACCAACTATCTGTCAAGAGTTTTGTTGTAGTAAGTCAACAGATGTGGATAACTGCTCGTCAACGGCCGTCACCCGCCCCCACCGTACCAGCCGATCCACCGTCGCTTGCACGGCCGTTGCCACCCCCTCACTCACCTGCCGGAACCCAAACAATCGCCCCACCGCCAGCGGCACATCCTCTCTGGCAATGACCACCGCATCATAAATGACCAGCAGCACCGCTTCCTCCACCTCTTCCGGCGCAATCAGTTCAAACTTGCGTGAAACCGTCGGTAACTGCGCCCGATACCGCACGGACGGCCGTGGCATCATCGCCGACCACAAAAAGTCACCCCGTCGCCGGACACGGCCGTTCGCCGTGAGGGTCTCTACCATTTGATTGGCGATCTCCTCATTGGCCGTCACTACCTTATACCCCGCCGCCAGCCATAGCCGCCGCATCGCCTCCATCATATGAATGGGCGATTCGGCTGTGACCACCATCTCCAACTGGCGCAATACCTCCTCCCGAAATGAGGCATATTCCCGGTAGCGACGATGAAAGGATGCTTTGCTGGCAGGCAGGGTAATCTGGGCCATCTGGTAATCGGGAATGGGACGAGGCACAACGGCCGTGTCCCCCGCATCATACCGTAACAAAGGCGTAGGAGAGGTGGCTGATACGGCCGTTGCCAGCCCTTCTCCCGCCACCATCGCCAGCAGCCGTTCCCGCTCCCCCGCCGAATCATGCCACCAGGCATGGCTCCACACCCGCCCCACGCGCCAGCCCAACTTTGCCAACATCTGCCCCTGAATCCGGTCCCGATCCCGCGCCGAACGCGCCAGATGGTAATTATCCCCATCACATTCCAGCCCCAGCCGGTAATAACCTGGACGCGCCTCGTCCAACACCGCCAAGTCTACGCGCACCGGTCCATCTCCGACGCGCTGCGCCAGGTCGTATCCTTGCGCTTGCAAGACCGTAGCTATGACCTCCTCAAACGGTGCAGCCTGGGAAGCCTGGTCTGGCGCGAGCAGCGGTAACTGCCCACTCTCCGCATACTGTAAATACTGCTTCAAAATGGCAATGCTGCGCGCTTCCACCCGATCTACATCGAGTTCATCCGGCGCAAAATTGGTGAAAATTTCGCACCGCTGCCGGGCGCGGGTGATCAACACATTGAGCCGCCGCTCCCCACCAGGCAGGTTCAGCGGCCCAAAATTGAGCGACAAGGAGCCATCGGCGGCACGGCCGTACCCCATGCTAATCAAAATCACATCCCGCTCATCTCCCTGCACATTCTCCAGATTCTTCACAAAAAACGGCTCAGTCTGGTTGGCCGCAAAAAAAGGTTCAACCGACGGGTCTGCCCGGCGCAACAGCTCCACCTGATCTCGCACCGCCTCGCTCTGGCTGACGCTAAAGGCCACCACCCCCAGGCTTAATGGCTCACCAGATGCTAACTGTGCCCGCGCCTGGGCCATCACCACCTCGGCTACCAGACGGGCTTCTTCCGGGTTTGTCCGGCTGCGTCCCCGGTCATACACCGTATGGGGCCGCACATGCAGCCGCAACCCTACCTCCTGCCGGTTCGCGTCTGGGCTGGGAAAAATAACCAGTTGGCGCTCATAAAAAGCCCGGTTAGAAATGGCAATCAGCGATTCATGACGGCTGCGATAATGCCAACGTAACATCCGCTGCGGCGCGTTTTGGGCACAAAACAGGTCGAGAATACTTTCGGTAGATTGAGAGATTGGCAGATTGACAGATTCGTCAATCTCCCAATCTGCCAATCTCTCAAAAAAGGTGGTCGGCGGTAACTGGCGACTATCCCCAACAACCACTACCTGCCGCCCCCGCAAAATGGCGCCAAAGGCATCCACCGGGCGCACCTGGCTGGCTTCGTCAAAAATAACCAGATCAAAAGTTATGCTATCCGGCGGCAGGAAGGTAGCAATGGAAAGTGGACTCATCATAAAAAGCGGCTTGATACGTTGGATGGCCTGACCGGCTTCTTGCATGAGGACGCGAATCGGTTTGTGCGCCCGCTGTTTATCCATCTCTGCTTGCAGGAGCCCCATCTGCCCGGCGGCAGCATAACGCGGCAGTTGCTGCCAATGGATGTGGGCTAACCGGACGCGATTAGCGGCTAGAAATTCCCTGTCCAGGTGTTGGAACCGGCGGATGGCTTCATCCTGGGCAGTGCTGCCGGCCTCGTTTAACTGGGGATAGGTAACGGCCGCCTTGGCGATCAGCCCGGTGAGCCAGGCCAGGTCAAATAACGCCGTGAGATGCGCCGGGCCGTGCGCCCATCTATAGGCAAAATCGGCCAGGTCGGCTAACCCAACTGCACGCAGTTGGCTCGTCGTCTGGTTATAGGCTGTCACCTCTGGCAGGCGTTCGGCGGCGGCATGGATTTGCGCCAGGATAGTGTGCTGCATGGCATAGGGGCTGTTGGCAAAGGTCTGTGTTGGCCCCAGGCGCAGGCTTTCGTCAAATTGCAGGCCGGTGAAGAGCTGGGCCACGGCCGTACTCACCTCTTGCCGTGCCTCTTCAATGGCCGCAATGGCCGGGCGCAGCCACTCCCCGTCAACTCCCTGTGCGGCATAGGCCAGCAGCGCCGGGTCAACCTGCCCGGCTGCCATTTCCCGGTGCATCCCCACCAGCCAGCGCCCCACACGCAGCAAGTGGGCCCAGTCAGACTCCTCTTTTTGCCAGCGCACCGTAAAGAGTTGGGCCAACAGCGGCGTCATTTGGGCCAGCAACGGCCGTGCCCGCTGCACAGCCAGAATCGCATCTACCAATGCCATTTGCTGCTCCCACGAATCCGGCGCCGTCCGACGGCACAGCCCGGTCAACTGCTGCCGCGCCCCCCGGTAACGGCCAGAAAGCGACCGCCACCGCTTTGGCCCGGCCATCAACCCCTGGCGAATGGGCAGCACATCCTGCTGCCACGCTTCAGGGATAAGCCAGGTATCAAATTCGGCATAAGCGTGGGCGGTTTGCTGCCCGGCAACCAGCACCGCCAGCAGTGGTTCAGCCTGATTACGCCAGGCGGCCGCATGGACATCCACTGCGTACAATGGGGGCGCAACCAGCAGTTGGCGGGTATCAAAGAGCAGTTTGTCCAGAGCAGCCGGGGTTCTGGGCACGGCCGTGCCCAGATGTTGCGCCAGTTCTGCCCCGGCTTGAGTCAAACGGGCCAGGGCGTGCAAAGCATCCTGGCTGTACTGGCGGATGCGGGTGATGGCGGCATCGCTGAATTCTGTGGAACGGCTACCGGCGAGTGGATGCGCGGCCGGTACACCCATTTGTTGCAGGCAGGTCTGCAAGGCTGTTACCTGCGCCCGCCGCGCCTGATAAGTCTCTTGTGACCAGTTTTGCATCGCCGTTTGATTGAGCGCAGGCGGGGGGGTGAGGTCGGCTAACCGGGATTGCAATTGCAGGGCACGGCCGTAGGCGGCATACAACGTCACATCACTGCTGCCAATGGGTTCATTGAGAGTGCGGCTGTAGTTGTTCAGGCGGGCGCGTAGTTGGGTTAGCTCGTCGAGGGCGGGAAAGCGGCCATTTTGCAAATGGCCGTCGGCCTGTGGCTGCCCTAATTGCACCGTGCGCGCCAGTTCCAGCAGAAAGCCACGTTTGGTTGTTTTGTGGCTGTGCAGTTCCAGTGCCGCGTCGCCCAGACCAATTTCATCCAGCCGTCGCTTGACCACTTCCAGCGCCGCCAGCTTTTCGGCTACAAACAAGACCGTTTTGCCCTGCCCCAATGCCTCGGCGATGAGGTTGGTGATGGTTTGAGATTTGCCGGTGCCGGGGGGGCCTTGAATAACCAGGTTACGGCCGTTATGCACGTCCAGAATTGCCTGCATTTGTGAACTGTCGGCGTCTACCACCTGAAAGCTGTTCGCCAGCGGCAGCAGATCATCCAGAAAAGCGTCATCGGGGATACCCCCACTTTCCTGGAAACCGTCTGGATGTAGCAATGCCTGCAAAATGGGGTGGTCGGCGGGGCGTTTGCCAACCGGCCAGTTGGCCGCGTCCAGGTCGGCCACCATGAGCAGTTTGCTAAAGGAGAAGAAGCCGAGGTGAACGACCGTATCATCCACCGACCAACCAGGCATGGCACGAACGGTATGCCCGACCTGGGCAAAATAGGCAGCCACATCGGGCACATCGGCCGGTGGCAATTCGGGCAGCGCCAGACCAAAATCGGCCACCAACTTCAGGCGCAGGGAGAGGTTGGCCTGAATGTCCGCGCCGGTGTAGACCAACGCAAAGCGGCTGTCGGCGCTGTCACGGGTCAGCGCCACGGGAATGAGCAGCAGTGGCGCGCGGCGAACCGGTGTGGCTCTCGGTGTTTCCCGCCAGCGCAGCATCCCCAATGCCAGGTAGAGGATATTGACGCCTTGCTCTTCGATGGCGGAAACGGCCGTGTAATAACTGCCCAACAGCCTCTTTTGTAATTCGGCGGAACTGTAAGGCGTCTGTAAATGGCTGTCCGTCAGGGGGTCGGTTTCGGGCTGGCCCATTTCGCCCGGCTCATCGGGCACAGCGTCCGGTTGGGGCAAAAAGGTAAACGCGATTCCTTTTTCCACCAATAAGGGCAGGATGGTGGACGGCCGTTCCTGCACAATTTCCACACTTCTGGCTTTCAACGGCCGATAATTGATAAGCGGGTTACGCAGGCCCAGGTCAAGCAATTCCTGGCGGGCAACTTCCAGGCGGGCATCTATCTGATCCATAAGTTCACAAGGATAACATATTTCCGCCCTGTCACCTTGTATGGTGTTCACCCATTCTGCCATCGTCCCGATGGGGACGGGCACAAAACAGGCGGGGACGGCCATAAAAGCTGTAGATTGGTGATCAAACCGCGCCCAACGCGCGTATAATGGGCGAATGTTGATACACAATAAACAGGCAAATGGCTAACAGCGAATCTCTAACAGCCTGGCTGGAACGCTGGCGCAGAGGTGATGAACGAGCCGCAGAATTGATCTATAACCAGTTCCGCGACCAGACATTCCGGCTTGCCTATGGTTTGTTGGGGCACCACGAAGATGCTGAAGAAGCGGCCCAGGATGCGCTGACATATGCCCTCGTGAACGTTCACAAATATGATCAGGCCAAGTCAGGTTTTGCTACCTGGCTGCACACCATCACCGTTAGCCGCTGCCGCGATAAACGGCGGCGTAAGCTGCTGCCCAGTTTTTCACTGAGCGACTGGCTGCAAAAGGGGCAAGACTTGCCAGATGGTGCGCCCAATCCAGAAACCATCACGGCCGTACACCAGACCCACACCCAACTCTGGCAGGCCATTCAATCCTTGAAACCGAATTACCGTGAAGCCATCGTTTTGCGGTATTGGGCCGGCTGCACTTACCGGGAAATGGCGGAAATTTTAGACTGCCCCATACCCACGGCCCAATCGCGTGTTCGTCTGGCCTATGACCAGATCAAAACGCAGTTAGTAGAACCAGAAATGGGGACCGGGTTTGAAACCCGGCTCCTGGCAGATAAATGACTCATTTTACCGACCACGACCTTAATGGTTACATTCATCACTCGCTCACGGATGCGCAGCGGGAGACGATGAACCACCACATGCAAAGCTGCGTTGCCTGCCGCACACGGCTGCAAACGGCCGAGTGGCAGCGACGGCAGTTTGCCAGTGACCTGGCTGGCGAAATGCGGCGTCCACGGCCGTCCACCCAGATGCATTTCGGCGCGATCAAATCGGGGCTGAACCGGCGTCGCCGCCGGGCGTTTGTCCGTTTTCATTCCATGCACATACTCTCGACCATGGGCACCGTCACGGCTGTCTTCACCTTCCTCCTGTTTGCCCTTTACCTGTTGGGTCTGAGCGCCGCCAACTCGGCCACGCCGACCATAAACGAACAGCCGGTTAACCCGCCCGGCCTGGTGAAGTTATTTGACGAAGCGTGGGCCGAACCCACACCTTATCAAGCCGGACTGCTCACTAACCAACAAGAGGCGCTGGCCATGCTGGTGACTGCGCCTGTTTACCACATGGACATCACCCTGAGCGATGATTTACGCCACATGGACGGCCGTCAGCAACTCCGCTATGTCAATACCACCGCAGACGCCTTAACAGACCTCGTCTTCCATTTGTACCCAAACCTGAAAGGGGAATCATTGGCCGTGTATGATGTGGAGGTGGACGGCCGTCCCGTTGAACCACAATTCCTGAATCAATCCCGCCATGTCCAGATTCGCCTGCCCCGCCCCTTGTTACCCGGCCAAACCACCATCGTAGAAATGGCTTTTGAATGGCGGCGTCATGCCGCGCCGAGCTTTCCCCCAGACATAACACACCTGGTACAGTTCTACCCCACCCTGGCTGTCTACCAGACAGAAAGCGGCTGGGACATGACGTTCCCCACCCAAAATCTGTTATTTCCGGCCGTCCCCAGCTTTTATCGCGTCCGGGTAAACGCCCCAGACAGCCAGAGCATCGTCTCCACCGGCATCATGACCGGGCGCGAATTAGCCGGCGGCAGCCAACCCGCCCGGCAGATTATGACCATCGCCGCCGGCCCGGCCCACACCTTTTATCTGACCGTCAGCCATCGTTTTCAGGTGGCGGTCAGCAGTATAGTGGGGGAAACCCACCTCAACAGCTATGCGTTTGCCACCAGCCAACTTGCCAACGCCCAGGAAGTGCTATTGGCGGCGCAAACGGCCGTTGAACAATATAACCGGCTTTTTGGCCCCTACCCTTACACCGAACTGGACATCGTCAATCTGCCCACCCTGGCAAATGCTTACCAGGGCGCGGCCTATCCTGGCGTCATTGTCTTGGAACATGACCCCTTTTTGTATTACCCGGACGGCCGTCAACAAATGATCTTGTTCCAGTTAGCCACACAATGGTTTGCCCCGCCCACCGCCGCCAGCCAACTGCAAAACCCCTGGTTGTCTGAGGGGCTGGCTGCTTATGCCAGCCATTACGCCTATGGAGAGGATGACACGGCCGTTGCCAACCTCAACCAACGCTGGCAAACCCGCGCCCAAACCACCCCTGGCAACCTCAATTTACCGGCTGCCGTCTACGATGATCTGGGCTATTACAACATGACACAAGGGCGGGCGCCTCTTTTCTTTGCGGCTTTGCACGAAGCAATGGGGGCAGAAGTTTTCACTGACTTCCTGGCCGATTACCGGCAAACCTACCAATGGGGCGGGGCAGACGCCGCTGCCTTCCACCAGATGGCCGCCACCTACTGCCAGTGTGAGCTGAATTTCGATCAATAAAAGGTTGCAAGGGGCAATCATTATCGGCAACGTGCAACCTGCCCCGTCAAGGCCGTACCACCACCGTTCCCACAACCACCGCATCACGGCCGTCGGCAAACACCTGCCGCGTCACCGTCTCTGTCTGGTACAGGCCCGCCGCCAGATGCAGCGTGCCGGGCTGAGCGTCAGGTGGTACCGTAAACTCATGCCGGTCGAGAATCGTTGTGCCCGGCAGCCACTCATTGGTCGGCTGACGGCCGTCGCCCGGTACACCATCATGCTGCGCCACCAGCCAGCCATCCGCCGCCAGCAAATGCACAAACGCCGTTAAATGCACCGGTACCGGCTGCGCCGCTTCCCAGGCCAGCGTCACCGCCACCGTATCTCCCCGCGTCACGGGCAACGGCTCATCTGGTGTGGTGGGACGGCCGTTTACCGTCACCAACACCCCCCGCAGCCAAAGTAGCGGCTCACCCGCTGTATCCAACAACGCCATCTCTGGCGGCTGTAACACCGCCGCCACAGCCTCCCCCAGCCGGTAGCCAGACAACGTATGTGTACCCACCGTCGCCTGCCATTCCCACAACCCATTACTTTGCAACCACTGTGCCACTGGGGCGTTAACAACCGCCTCCGCTTCATCAGCTAACAGCCAGACGCGGCCGTGCTGCTGCGCCCAGGCCACATCCGCCCCGCCAAAGGCCAACTCCACCGGCGCGTCGGCCAGATAATAAGCCAATGGCAACGCTTCTGCGCCACCGGCAATCACACCATCACCAGGAGTGGCTGCTGCCTGGATCAGCAGCGCCAGTTCACGCATGGCGGGCGCACGGCCGTAAAGCGGCTGCGTATAAGCCCGATGCAAACCGGCCAGCGATGCCAACAACAGTCCCAATAATATGAGCCAGGCCAACGGCCGTTTCCACTCTCTGCGCCCCTGCGCCTCTGCGTTAAAAACAGACACGCTCAACCTGAGGGAAGCATCCCCCGCCAGCGCCCATAGGCTCATGGCCAGCAGCAACAGCCAGGCTGGAGCCGCCAACGCCACCGTGCCCAACAGGATAAGCGGTTGGCGCAGCGCCAACAAATACACGGCCAGCGCCATGCCGCCCAGCCAGACCGCCAGAAAAGCCACCCAGCCCGGCTGCACCCGCCACCAGCGGCGCATCCCCCAAACTATCAGCAGTAAACCGGCCAGAAAGAACCAACGGCCGTATGCCATGCCTCCTTCTCCCCACACCAACACGCGCCCCAACTGCACCAGGTAGCCGGCCATCTCCGGCACGGCCGTTGGATTTTCCGCCAGTGGCCAGCCCTGCCAC
Organism: Anaerolineae bacterium; assembly: GCA_023382655.1. GTDB lineage: Bacteria > Chloroflexota > Anaerolineae > Promineifilales > Promineifilaceae > CAADGU01. The sequence continues at coordinate 18,006 of JAHDWK010000035.1, forward strand.
GCTACTACGCCGCCCGCCGCCGTAACGCTGGTTAACCAGGCCACCCATGCCCGGCGTGACGGCCGTACCCGCGCCAGCCAAAGCAGTAAGCCATGCGCCAGCAGCGCCACCCAGACCAGCCCCTGCCCCAGCACGGCCAACAGTGCCAGCGTCGCATAAACCAGCCACCACCAACCCGCCCGTTTACCGGCCAATAAATCCCACACAACCAGGGTAGCCGCCACAGCAAACAGCAGACTCCAGGCATAACCGGGTATCCCATCCTGGCTGAGCCACACCAGCAAAGGGGAAACGGCCGTGATCGCCAACACCAGTCGCCCCAATCCCGCCCCGCCGATGCGCCGCCCCAACTGCGCCAGCAACGGCAGCAGCAGTAGTCCCAGGTAAAGCGCAGGCAGCCGCAGCGCCCACTCGCTCGACCCCATCAGGCCCAGCCAGCCGCCCAACCCGGCCATGAGCCAGGGCGAGAGCGGCTCGCCCACCGGCATTGGCAATGACGCGCCCTGCGCCAGTAAATAAGCGGCGGCCTCAGCCGGGCGCAATGCCTGTTCGGCTATGGTATGCAGCCGCAGGGCGAAGGCAGCCAGGAGTACGGCCGTTGCCGTGACCAGGTGATGGGGTGACCAGGTGATAAGGTGAGGGGGTGAAGGGGTAAGGGCGGCGCAGACGCCGGGGTGAGGGCGGCGCAGGCGCCGGGGTGAGGGAGGGCGGGTGGTGAGGGCCGGCTGCCAGCGCCAGGCGAGCAGGCAGATGAGCAGCAGGGTCACGGCCGTGACCAACAATCCCGCCCGCAATCCCGGCAACTGGTAACGTAGCTCAATCTCGTGGGAACCGGCGGGCAGCAGTAAACCTTGCAAGCCGTAATTCACCGTCAGCAAGGGCACGGCCGTGCCGTTAACGGTGGCCTGCCAGCCCGGCTGCGCCCATTCACTGATGACCAGGATGCCGGGCACGGCCGTCTGCACCTGAATTTGCCGCAAATTGGGCGCCGGTTGGGTGGCAGTCACTTGCGGTATGGGGTCGGCAGTGGTAATGGTTTCCAAATCCGGCAGCGCGGCCGAAAGCATGACCTGGGTCGCCGGGTCGAAGGTCGGTTCTTTCATCGCCTGCCAGGCCGCTTCCGCGTCGGGGAAAAGGCGCGGTTGGTAACTCATCCAGGCGCGGGGCAGCGGGTCAGGAATGCGAAAAAGAAATGCGTGGCGTTTTTCACCGGGTAAGACACTCTCGGTAAATGAGGCAATTTCCACCATGCCCGGTTCCACCGGGGCCGTATCCAGCACATGAGTCACGTGCAGCAGCCGCCAGCGCGTCAGCCGGGGCAGGCTGTTAAAACGGTTCGCCACTTGCCATTGCAAAGGGCTGAGGCCGCGAATGTCTTGCAAGCCATACAGTTCACCCAGGTTAGCGTGGAACAGGCCACGCGAATCAATCCGGCCTGGCTGGTCGGCCTGCAAAGGGGCCAACCACGCCGGTTCCGGCCAAAAGACGCCCGGTGATTCCGCCTGCCAACCCATGGCCTGGGTGATGGGCGCATACAAATCAAGCAGCAGTAATACGGCCAGCAGCCAGGCCAGCGGGGGGCGGCTGACTATTGCCAACAGCAGCGCCAGGGTCACGGCCGTCAACACACCCGCCCGCAGCCAGACCAGCCCCCAATCGGCCAGCGTCTTCGTGGTCAGCGTGCTGGTGGACAAGGTCCAGAGAATGAGCGCGGCCAACAGCAGTAATAGGGTCAGCGTCACGGCCGTGCGCCGCCAGATGATGCGATTGGCCGTCCCCCTATCCAGCCAGAGCGCCAGCCCTTGCGCCGCCAGCAGCGCCAGCCCCAGGCTGACCACCCCCATCAGTCGTTCTTGCTGCCGAAACAGGCCAAAACCAGGGGCGGCGCGGTAAGCCAGTTCAAAGAGGATGCCGTTGTCGCCCAGGGCCAGCCAGGCGGCGATCAGCGTCAGCCAGGCCCAAAAGAGGATTTCGCTGCGGGCAGGATCAATGGGGGGTAAGGTATGACGGCCATACAAGGCCACGATTGCCAGGGTCACGGCCGTAACGCCTACATATTCCGGCGACCACTGCGCCAACAGGCCGGGCAGCAGCAGTTGTAGATTCAGCAGCAGCGGCTGGCCGGAGGCGACAAAGGTATAGCTGGTATCGCTGCGGCCGGTGAGCGCCAGGTAATGCCAGGTGGGTAAGGCGGCCACCAGGGCTATGCCTACGGCCGTACCCGCCACCACGACGCCGATGCCCACCACCCAACGCCACGCCCAGCGCGCCCGCACCGCCAGGAACAGGTAATAGGCGGCGACCACATAACTCAGGTGCAAAAAAGTTTGCGGATGTCCCGCCAAGAATGCCAGCCCCCAAATCAATCCGGCAGCCAGCAGCACCCGTAACCGGCAATTACCACCGTTTACGCCCACACCCAACCGCAACAACAGCAAAATCAGCGGCAGCCAGGCGATGGTTTCCAGCACGGCCAGTTGCAGCAGGGGGTAAGAGGTGAGGTAGCCACCAAGGGCGAAGGCAACGGCGGCCAACAACGCCGCCGCCCGCCGCCGGGTGATGTGCGCCGCCAGTCCATACGTAAAAACACCGGTCAGCCAGATGTGCAGCAGCCCCTCGACTTCCAGGGCATAAAAGGGCATGCCCCAGGGACGCGCCGCCAGAATGGTCAGCCAGCGCGGGGGATAGAAGGCGGCCGATTGGGGGTCGGCGGCGAAGGGGAAACCGCCAAAACTACCGGGCGACCAGATGGGGAAACGGCCGTGCCCCATCTCCTGCGCCTGGAACATGGCAAAGGCATGAAACTGCCCGGCAAAATCACTGTTCGGCAGCCGCACCCTCCCCAACAACAGCGGCGCAAAAAAGAGCAACCAGAGCAGCGTCCACAAAAGCAGGGGCGGCAGGTGTCGGCGGAACATTAGGAAGGTAATTGGGTGATTGAGCAATTGAGTGATTGGGTGATTGCCCGTGCCATTACTCAATTACCCAATTACTCAATTACTCATAAGCAGTTGGCGGCATACCACTCCCAAAAACGGGCGACGCCCTCCCGCACGGAAACTTTCGGGTTGTAGTCTAACAGCCGCCGTGCTTTGCTGATATCGGCATTGTTTTCGACAAAATCGGCCGCCAGACGCGGTTTGGAAACCACGTTGGCTTTTTTGCCCGCTAATTCCTCAATGTAACCAACGAAGTTGGCCAGCAAGGTGGGTTCGCCACGCCCCAGGTTGATGATTTCGTAGCCTAACGGCCGATCAATGGCTGCCGCTACACCGTCGGTAATGTCTTCTACATAGGTCCAATCGCGCCACATTTGGCCGTTGTCGTAGAGGGGGATTTGCACGCCTTTGGCGGCACTTTCGGCCACGAGATAGGCCATCATGTCGGGACGGCCGTTTGGCCCATACACCGTGAAAAAGCGCACCACCGTGATGTTTTGTTGGAACAGATAATGGTAGGTATAGGCCAGAATTTCGGCGGCGCGTTTGGCGGCAGCATATGGCTGCAAGGGGCGGTCGCAGGGGTCGGTTTCCACAAAGGGGATTTGCTGGGTGTTGCCATAGACGGAGGAGGTGGACGCCTGCACAAAGTTGCCCACGCCGGTGGCCCGTGCCGCGTCCATGAGATGCTGCGAACCGTTCAGGTCTACTTCCATATACAGGTCGGGATATTTGACGGCGTTGCGCACGCCGGCCATGGCCGCCAGATGGGCGACGGCGTCAAACTTCTCATTTTCAAACAGGTCAAACATGGCCTGCCGGTGGCGAATGTCGTCTTCGATCATGCGGAAGGCGGGGTATGTATTCAGGCGGGCTTCGTTGGCCCGCTTTTTAGCCGGGTCGTAGTAGTCGTTAAAATTATCCAGGCCGACAACGGTGTCGCCCCGCTTCAACAATTTTTCGGCCAGATTGCTGCCAATAAACCCGGCTGCGCCGGTGACGAGAATCTTCATAGAATGTTCCTTTTCCGTGATGCGTGATGCGTGACCAATCGGTTCACGCATCACGCATCACGCTTCACGGATCGCCTGTACCATCAATTGCAAATCCCGACGGCCGTTCCACTCGTTCACGTTGAGGGTGTAGGCAATGTCAATATATTGGGGCAGGTGGTTGGCCCAGGCGCCCTGGCGGAAGGCGATGGCCGACAGCACTTTGTAGCCGCCGCCCGCGCCTTCGCTGCTGGTGAGCTGCAATTGCAGGTGGGCGCCGTCTTGCCCCACCAGCCGGTGGTGGATGATTTCCACATTGCGACTGGCAAAGACGGGGGTGGGATTGGCGGTGCCGGTGGGTTCCAGCCCGGCCAGATGTTCAAACAGGCCCCAATCCACATCATTTAGTTCAATTTCGGCGTCAATGGAGAGGGTCGGGGTGAGGTCACGGCCGTCTAGCTGCCGCATGGCAATCGCCCGCATCCGTTCCATAAATGCAGGCAGGTTCTCATTGCGAAGGGTGAAACCGGCGGCCTGGGCGTGGCCGCCGTGCCGCACCAGCAGGTCGGCCACCTCGTCCAGGGCGTCGGTGATGTGGAATTCATCAATAGAGCGGCACGACCCCCGGCTCTCCTCCTCGCCCTGCTCGATGACGATGGCGGGGCGGTAATGTTTTTCGGCCAGGCGGCTGGCGACCAGCCCGACGATGCCGGGCAGATAGCCGGTGTCGGCGGTAATGAGGATGGGGTCGGTGGGGTCAATCATCCCTTCCGCTTTGTCGCCCAGGTCACTGGTGAGACGCTGCCGCTGCTGGTTCAGTTGGTTGAGTTCGCGGGCGTAGCTGTGGGCGTCTACCTGATTGGTGGCCGCCAGCAGGCGGGCGGCGACGTAGGCATGAGAGAGGCGACCGGCGGCGTTGATGCGCGGGCCGATGCCGAAGGCGATGGATTCGGCGGTGAGGCTGCCCATTTTCAGGCGGGCAACTTCGGCCAGGGCACGGACGCCGGGGCGACGGCCGTTGTTCAACGCCAGCAAGCCATCGGCCACCAATTTGCGATTTTCATGCAGTAGGGGGGCCAGGTCGGCTACCGTGCCAATGGCGACGAGATCGAGCAGGTCGGCGTCTGCAAATTGGGCACGGGTGGGCATGGCCTGGCGCAGCGCCTGGGCCAGCTTGAAGGCGATGCCCACGCCGGCGAGCATGGTTTCGGGGTAGGTAGAATCGGGGCGTTTGGGGTTGATGACGGCCAGGGCGGGCGGCAGGTCGGCGCCCAGGCTGTGGTGGTCGGTGATGATCATGTCCAGGCCGATGGATTGGGCGTGCTGCGCTTCCAGGATGGAGCGGATGCCACAGTCTACGCTAATGACGAGGCCAGCGCCGTTTTCTTTGAGTTTGCTGATGGCTTCGGTGTTGAGGCCGTAGCCTTCGTCTACGCGATCGGGGATGTAGGGTTGGGCTTGCTGGCGGGAAAGGCCGAGGCCGCGCAGGGCCTGGGTGAGCAGCACGGTGGCGGTGACGCCGTCGGCGTCGAAGTCGCCATAGACGTAGATGGTTTCGTCGTTTTCGATGGCGCGTTGGATGCGGGCAACGGCCGTGTCCATATCGGCCAGCAGGAATGGGTCGGTTTTGCCCAGGTAACGCCCTTCGAGGAAGGCCTGGGCTTCGGCGGGGCTGGTGATGCCCCGGTTGTATAACACCTGGCGTAAAACGGGGTGGATATGCCCCAGGGCGTCGTGGGTGGAGGGGGGTATGGCGGGGGCGATGTGCCACTTGGGGGCGCGGATGGTCGGTGGATGATTCATAGCGGCGGGAATGTACCATAGATTGGTTTAATCTTAAAGATTGAACCATTCGCCGCGTTTGTGCCTGCTGCCGGGTGGCGGGTATACTTGCCGCCCATGTTGGAGTGGCGCAAACAAGGCGAACGATTATGGCAGCTTGGCAGTGAATGGGCTGGCTGGATGGGGGGGTACGGCCGTAGCTGGTTGTTCATCACCGGCAGGGCCTTGCAGCAAACCTTTGGCTCCGATACCGGCATGGTGGCCTCTTCCATTGGCTACTACACTCTCTTTTCCCTCTTCCCCCTGATCTTACTCTCCGTGGCCATCGCCAGCCTGTGGGTAGACCCCACGGTGGTCGAGTCGGAAATTATGAACCGGCTGGAGTTCATTGTGCCCGGCTTGCAAGCTTTGTTGGGGCAGAATATCGAAAGCATTGTCAATGCCCGCGCGCCCATTACCGGGATTGCCGTGCTGATCTTGTTGTGGACGGCTTCCAACATCTTTACGGCGCTGACGCGGGCGATGGACAGGGTGTGGGGGGTGGAACTCACCTGGTCGCGGTCGGCGTTCCGGCAGCGGGGATTGGCGATGTTGATTGTGCTGTTTTCGGGCATTGCCATCCTGCTGGCTTCGTTGTATGGCGGCACGGTGGTGGCCATCCTGAATTCGTTTTACCCGGAGGAGCTACGGCCGTATCGCCCCTATACCACCGAGTTGTGGACGGTGGTGGTCAGCGTGGGGTTGTTTGCCATGTTGTATCGTTTCCTGCCCCACCGGCGGCTTTCCTGGCGCGATGTGCTGCCGGGGGCGTTGGTCGCCGGATTCACCTGGTCGGTGGTAAAAGACAGCTTTCTCTCCATTATTGACATTTACCTGTCGCGTACCAATCTGGTGTATGGCTCGGTGACAACGGTGATCGTTTTCCTCACCTGGACGTATGTGAGCAGCTTTATCTTCCTCTTTGGCGCGTACCTGAATGTGGCTTACGTGCGGCAGCGGAAAAGGAGCGGATAAACGGCCGTTTATCCGCTCCTTTTCCGCTGCCATGCCAGTAAAAACGGCAGGGCAAAGGTAAACGGGACGCCGATGAGGTGCGTGGGCAGACTGGCTTCGTCCAACACATAATTGTGCAGGTGTCCATAGATGATGACGGAAAGTTGGGCGGTGAGCAAAAACCACAAGCCCACCCGCAGCCGGTAAGAAGTGAGGGACGGCCGTGTCTCTCTTGCCCCGTCTCCTTCATCCAGCAGCAGCCAGGGAAAAGGCCAGGCCGCATACCAGATGCGGAAGGCGGGGGCGGTGAGCAAGTAGCCAAAAAAAATGTCGGCGGCAGCGCGCAGGGGGCTACGGCCGTGCCACGTACGCCACGCCACCCAGCCCGCCACCAGCAAAAAGACCAGCCGCCCCAGGTTGACGATCAGGTTGTACTGTTCCATCGTCAACGTGCCCCATTCGGGAATGAAGAGCAAAATCAACGTCACCGGCGAAAAGCCAGGGTAATTGGCCGCTTCCCGCGCCAGCCGGGCAACGAGCGAAAAGGGGGAACCAAAGGGGAGAAAGGTGAAGAAGGTGAGGAGCAGGGTGGTCACGGCCGTGACCACCAAAAATCTGCCCCTGCCCACCCCCACCGGCAAACTACGCCAGGCCGCCAGAAAAAAGAAGACCCACGGCAGCAGCGCAATCGGTTTGGTCAACACGGCCAAAAACATGATGGCGATACCCACTGTCAAATACCCGCGCCGCACCACCAAATATCCTGACAGCAGCCACAACAGCATCAGCGCATCATTGTGCGCATCCACCACAAAAACCGAGAGCAAAGCCGGATTCCAGGCCCACAACAGCGTCAGCCCCATCCGGCGCACCGGTGGCGTGTCAGCTAACAGCAGCCACAACAGCCAGCCACACAACAAAAAAGTAACTAACCCCACCAGCTTAAACAGCAGCAGGCCGGCGTACAAATCATTACCTGTCAGGCGGGCAATGGCGGCTGCGCCCATCTCCCACACCGGGCCATAGGGCGAGGTTTCGCCGGCCCACTCACCCGCCAGTGGCAGGAACGGGTCTTGGAGAAAGGTGTTCGGTGGCGTCAGGTAGGGGTTGGTGTCGTAGAAAGAGGTGATACGGCCGTGAATAAGATAACGAAACACATCGCTGGCATTGATGGGATAGGTGAACAACAGGGGCAGGCTAAAGAGAACGGCCGTGCCCAATAAGGCGCCCGACCGCAGCCGCAGTTTCCCCTGCTGCGTCAGCCGAAAAGCCAGCCAATACAGCCCATACAAAACCACCAGCAGCAATCCATAGGCCGTCCCCGCCGCCAGCGACGGGGTAAAATCACGCACATCAGCCAGGGGAACCTGCCGGTAAAAAGGGGCCAGCGGGAACCAAAATGCCATCCACCCATAACCCGCCAGGCTGAGCAACACCAGCACGACCAGGGGAAGGTACTGGCTGCGGAAGGAGCGCCCGGATACCGGCGCGCGGAATCGGGTAAAAGGGGACATAGGGAGAAGGAGAAAAAAGAGGGGTTAACGCATGGCCACACGACGGCCGTGTTTATCCAGGGGTACAACCAGGGTTATCGTGGTTCCCTGCCCCGGCGCCGACTCCAACTTCAAAGAGCCATCAATACGGTCGGCTCGTTCCCGCATATTGATCATGCCCAGGCTGCCCCGCGAACTATAATCGGCGTTCACGTCCTGCACATCAAACCCTTTGCCGTTATCTTTGATCATCACTACAAACAGGTTGTCTTCCCGCCAAAAGCGCACCAAAATCTGTTCCGCCTCTGAGTATTTGCGGGCATTACCCAAAGCCTCTTCCACAATGGAAAAAACGACACTTTGTGCCGATTCGGAGAGCAAATCACCATGTTCGCCGCCGCTGAGTTTAATGTTCAGCCCATCACTTTCCCGCAGACGGGTGATGACCGTTTCCACGGCTGCCGTCAGGCCTTGTGTTTCCAGCACCAACGGCCGTAACGTAAACAACATGCCGCGAATATCCTTGCTGGTTTGTTTGGCAAGCTGCTCCACCTTTTCCAGTTCATTCAGCGCCGATTCCGGGTCTCTGGTCATCAACGAACGAATAAAATTGATGCGCATGGCAATGGCCGCAATGCTCTGCGTCGGCCCATCATGCAAATCGCGGGCCAACTCTTTCCGCGCTTCTTCGTCAGCTTCAATGATGCGCTGCTTTTCCGCTTCCAGCCGTTGGTATAGCTGGGCATTTTGCAGGGCAATCACCGCCTGATCGGCCACCGCATCAAACAGGGCAAACTGCTCCTGTTCAAATTTAACCGGCGTACTGGAACCAATCACCATCACCCCAAAAATCTGGTACCCGGCGCGCAAAGGAATACACACAGCTTGGGCGCAATTCTGAAAAGCCATGAATTGGCGTAGTTCCGGATCCGTGCGCGGCGATTCAATTAAAACCATTTCTGCATTACTTAGCGCTTCCGCTATCGCCCCCTGCTGCCCCTTAATGGTTTTTCCATCGTCAATATTGGCAAAACGTCGGGTAGCCACAGGGACTAATTGACGGCCGTGATACAAAAAAACTGCCCCCACCAATGAATTACGCGGCACACCCGCCTCTTCCATCGCCAGGCTGCACACCTCCATTGCCTCCTGCACCACCCGTTCAAAGCTCAACGTCGCCCGCATCACGGAGGCCATAGATTGCAGCGACCTGGCCCGATTGGTGGCTGCTCGTAATTGTTGTAATTCGTTATCTATGCTTTTACCGGCCAGGTCACGCACCCGGCTGTCGGCGCTATCAATGAGCAGATAAATAACGCCGCCCACCAGCAGCAGCACCAACACTGCCACCACCAGGCCGGGAATCCAGTTTGTTGGTGCTAGATTAAAAACATACAAATAAAGGAGGATATACACGCTAACAAGCAGCAACAGGGCAACCCCCGCTGCCACTAAAGTTAGTGTGTTCAGGCGCTTGAACTCATTGTGAATCTTGGCCAGGAGTTTCTTGGTCATGCGCATCTGCTCGTGACAATTCAACGAGACTATTAGCTTACCTGCTCAAATTATAAACAAACGATTTAGGATACAACAAAAAGATGTAAGATGCGCCCCCATAATAGTACATATTAACCACTGCTCTTAACCTGAATCTTAAGGATTGGTAGAGATTGGAGATTAGAGATTCCACATTTCCAATCTCATTTTGCCAGATGGCTTAAAGCAACGGCAATTTCACCCGCTATCTGCGCATTGTGGCGCAATAAAGCGGTGTTGGCGCGCAGACTACGGCCGTCCGTCAATTCCACCACCCGCCGCAGCAGCCAGGGTGTAGAGGCTGGACCATGTATGCCTTGTTGGTCTGCTTCCTGGGTGGCCTGGGCAATGGCCGCTTCCACTTCATCCGGATCACAGGCGTCGGCTTCAGGCGGCGGGACTGTTACCAGCAAGCCATTTTGCAGCCCCAAATTGCACCGGGCCCCGATGATTTCCGCTACCTCTTGGGGGGTTTGCACATGGGCATCCACCGGCAGCCCACTGCGCCGGGCAAAAAAGGCGGGCATCTCATCGGTCTGGTAGCCGACCACAGGGACGCCCTGTGTTTCCAGCACTTCGCGGGTGGCGGGCAGGTCCAGGATGGATTTAGCGCCGCTGCACACTACGGTCACGGCCGTGCGCCCCAGTTCCAGCAGATCAGCACTGACATCAAACGGATGGCCGCGATGTACACCGCCAATGCCGCCGGTGGCAAACAGCTCAATCCCGGCCATGTGAGCCACGATCATCGTGCCCGCCACCGTCGTCGCCCCATTTTCGCGGCGGGCCACTGCCAGGGGAAGATCACGGCGGCTGCATTTGCGCACGGCCGTACCCGCCAACTGCCCTAACTGCTCAATCTCGGCGCCGGTCAAGCCAACATGAATCACACCCTGCAAAATGGCAATGGTAGCGGGGATAGCGCCGCCGGTACGCACGGCCGTTTCCATGTTGACGGCCGTTTGTACATTATCCGGGTACGGCAGTCCATGCGTAATCAGCGTGCTTTCCAACGCCACCACCGGCTGCCCTACCGCCAACGCCTCTCTGACTTCTGGGTGAATATGGATGTGCCTCATCATAGCGCCAATGATGACCCAAACAGCCACACCCGGCAACCTTCTCGACGCCGTTCACGTCGCCCTCATTTTCTGGTCCGGCTAATCTATTACAATGTCCGAATGCAGCCCACACAATGGACACAATAAAATCACCCCTTTTACCCGATTCATAATAAAGGAGACAGTTACATGAAAAGCAAATGGTTTCTGGCGGCAATTAGCGTGGTCATGGGATTGCTAACGGCCGTGTTCTTTATTGTTTTCGCTCAGCCGAAGGAAGTGGCTCATAGTCAGGATGCGCCAACGGCCGTTAATCTGGCCCCCGTTGGTTCTGGTTTCACCTACCAGGGACACCTTTCCGATGGCGGCGCTGCTGCTAACGGCGCTTATGAGTTTCAGTTCCAGTTATTTGATGAAGCTGTAGGCGGCGTACAGGTAGGTAGTACCATTGTGGTAGACCCGGTGGTTGTCACCACTGGCCTTTTTAATGTGGAACTAGATTTTGGGACGGGCGTGTTTGGCGGTGGTGGACGCTGGCTGGAAATAGGTGTGCGGCCAGATGGTAGCGGCGACCCTTACACCATCTTGAGTCCACGCCAAAAATTGACGCCGGCTCCTTACGCGCTGGCAATGCCTAATGTCTACACCGACGAGGGCGATAATTTCGTGGGCATCGGCCGTGATTTCCCCATCTCTGGCAATGAAGTGTTTGGCGTCCGATACATGGGTAATGCCAATGAGTATGGCGGCATGTACGTAGAGACCGCCCACGCCCAGGGCTGGCCTTTCTATGGTTACGCCACGAATGGTTCTTTCCGCGCCTGGACGTATTACAACGGCGCGAGTGGCGACTGGTATTTATACAACGCCGGCATTCGTCTCGCTGTACCCAACGAAGGTGGTTTGCGCATTGGCCCCAGCGCCGATTACAGTCTGGTAATCAGTAATACCACCGGCAGCGACGGTGTGCGCATTTACGATACTGGGGACGATGGTATTCAAATAGGCAGTGACCCGGACTATCCTAATTACGGTGTATACGTGCCCAGCCCGGGTGTCTCCGGCTATGGTCTGTGGCCCAACACAGCCAATGCGTCTGGTGAATGGGCGCTTTTCACCGTAGATAACATTGAGGCGGGAAACGTATTAGCCAACGCGTATTCTCTGGTAGCTAAGGTAGATGGCTCTGATTCTCTGGCGCCTGGCATGGTGGTGGCCGTAACCGGCATTACCGACCCGATTCCCGGCAGCACCGACAATTTACCCCTGGTGCGCCTGGCAAACGACACAGAATTCACCGGCGTCATTGGTGTGGTGTCCAGCCGCATGGTCTGGGAAGCAGCGCCCGGCAAAGAGGCCGAGGGTGAGATGTCTATGCACAGCGTAGAGGGGCCGGCACAGCCGGGTGACTATGTTTCCCTGGTTGTTTTAGGCGTAACCGAAGTAATAGTTGATCCCCAGGCAGCCATTCAGCCTGGTGATAGGCTGACCGCTTCGGCCACACCCGGTCTGGCGCGACCTTTGCAGACACGCACTGTGGAAGGCATGACCGTGACGGAAGGAGCGCCTGTGATCGGCATTGCCCTGGCGGCGCCAGTGGCGGGACGGGAAACGATTCCGGTCTTTGTGACCCTGCGATAGGAGGTAATCTCATGCGAAACAAGTTGCTCTTCCTCCTGGCATTGGCCGTGTGCCTGATCGCTGGCCCGGTGATTTTGGCAGCGCCTGATGGTGGTCTGGCTATCACCTGGTGGACGGTAGATGGCGGCGGGGGCCGTAGCACCGGTGGCCCGTATGTGCTGACGGGCACGGCTGGGCAGCCTGATGTCTATGCCAACGATTGTGGCCGTTATTTTTTGGTGACGGGCTTTTGGACGCCACCGACGGGTTTAACCGGGAGTTGTGAAATTTTCTTGCCGACTGTGGTGAAATAAGAGATACGGCCGTGAGCGGTACATAAAATATGGGCCTGGCTCACGGCCTTTCTCGCCCCTTCTCACCATCTGTTAACCCCGCTATCTACTGTGTACAACAAATGAGACGGCCGTTTCAGGTAACGTGCCCGATGTTTTCCCCTTCCCCGATGCCTACACTGTGCCCATTATGGACGAAATGACAGAAACCCGTGCTCAGGCCCTGCAACGTTTTGGCAGAGCCAGGCGACAGGCCACCATAGACCTGGTAACAGCCCGGTTGACCGGGCGTGATACCCGCCTGCTGCCTTTTGACGCCATTCGCAGTGAACTGCGTTGGCAGAATCCACTGTATCGGGGGGTGCAAGAAATTTCGGTCACGGCCGTTGTCGGCAGTGTAGGACGCTATCGTGAATTTAATCGCCAATTTTTGCCGCTTTCGGACAGCTTACGCGAACGGTGGGCCCAGGTAGATGCCCTGGCAGCTACCGCCGGCTGGCCGCCCATTGAAGTCTACCAGATGGGTAATGTGTACTTTGTGCGCGATGGCAACCACCGTGTGTCGGTGGCACGCCACCTGCAAATTCCCACCATTGAAGCGCACGTGTGGGAATACGCGGAAGAGATCGAAATAGACCCCGACAGTGACCTGGACCAGATATTCATCCAGCTCGGCAAACGCACCTTTATGCAGAAGACGGGGCTGGATATTCTCATTCCCGACCACACCATCTGTTTCACTTCGCCGGGGCGTTACACCGAACTGCTGATGCAAATTCAGGAGCTACGCCAGACGTTGGCGGCAATTGATGGCGAAGAAATGCCCTATCTTGAAGCGGTAGCTGCCTGGTATGAGATGGACTATTTGCCCACCGTGCAAATTATTCACGATTCTAACCTCCTGGCTGACTTTCCCGGTCGCACCGAAGCCGACCTGTTTGTCTGGCTCTCCAAATATCGCAGCGGCCTGGGAGATGAATTTGCGGAATATGATAATCTGGCCGACCTGGCGCAGTTATTGGCCGAACGTTACCGGGAAGGGGGCCTGAACCGCCTCACCCGCCAGATGCGCCGCCTGTTAGGTAGTGGCGAACTGCCGCCCCTTGTTGAGATTGAGTAATTGAGTGATTGGGTAATTTGCTCCTTCAATTACCTTCATTACCGAATTACCCAATTACCTCTTTCTAAGCCCCAGTTGTCAACATAAGATGCTTGTGTCATAATTTTGTTGTGATGGCACAACAGAAGTTAACTTCTGTTGGTCAACCAACTTTATGAAGAACACGCTACTTTTTTATGGGGCTATCGTGCTGCTGGCAGTTTTACTGGCTGCCTGCCGGGACGCAGAGCAGGTACCAACTCCGGTACCTGCCATCACGTTATCGGACAGCACAGAGGGCACGGCCGTTTCCACCAACCCGGAAACAAATGGCGCCGCCAACACCCCAACTGTGCTCCCCACGGACACGGCCGTGCCTCCTACCCCCACCCCCACCGAACCATTGGCCGCGCGCGTCAATGGGCAGCCGGTTTACCTGGCTGCTTTTGAACGAGAACTGGCCCGATATGAGCAGGGGGCGGCCCAATTAGGCGCGCCACCAGAAGGTGATTACCAGGATGTGGTGTTGAATGCACTCATTGAGCAGGCGCTCATTGAGCAGGCAGCCACGGCCCAGGGTATCACCGTCACCCCAGAGCAGGTGGCACAGGAAATAGCCAGCCTGCGCGGCGAAGGGGATTTTGACAACTGGCTGGCAACCAACCTCTACACAGAGGAAGAATTTCAGGAGGCAGTTCGCCAGGGGTTGTTGGCGGAGCAGATGATTGCGGCGGCGACCGCCCATGTGCCGCAAACGGCTGAACAGGTACATACCCGCTACATTCATATCAACGACATCAACCAGGCTAATGAACTACTGCTGCGCGCTCAGGGTGGGGATGATTTTGCCTTTTTAGCCGACCAGTTTTCACTCGAACCGGGCAATGGTGGTGATATGGGCTGGTTTGCGCACGGCGCATTAACCATCCCGGAACTGGAAGAGCCAGCCTTTGCCCTGCAAAATCCAGGCGACCTGACGGCCGTTCTCCCCATTACCGGCAGCGATGGCGTAACCACCTATTACATTTTGCAGTTGGTAGAGCGAGATGCGGCACGGCCATTGACCACCGATATGCGTGCCCAATTGTTGCAAGCAGCCCTGGCCGAATGGTTGGCCGGATTATGGGAAAACGCCACCATTGAACGATTGGTAGACACAGGGTCATAAACAATGACACGTCGCAAACAACAGCCTAAACAAAGTGGATGTTTGGGAAGTCTGG
Source organism: Anaerolineae bacterium (assembly GCA_023382655.1). Taxonomy (GTDB): domain Bacteria; phylum Chloroflexota; class Anaerolineae; order Promineifilales; family Promineifilaceae; genus CAADGU01. The sequence continues at coordinate 33,037 of JAHDWK010000035.1, forward strand.
CCAATGTGGTCGCGGCCTTATTGCTGCTGTTAGCGCTGTGTTTAGGTGCAGTCGTTTGTTATGTGTTGACGGTACCTGGCGCGGATTCCGTTTACAGCAATATCCTGCAATTCATTTCCCCGTCGGTGGAAGATATTGATGTAACCCAAATTGAGGCTAGACCGGGCCAGCCTACGTTGGCGCCGGTAGCCCAACTCCCCACACTCACACCCACGCCTGAAGTTGCCACGTTGGCCCCTACCTGGACGCCCATCCCGGAAGAACCGAGTGTGACGCCTATTGTGTTTGTCACGGTACGGCCGTCTGTTACCCCTTCTATTGTGCCCACACTGCCGTCACGCACACCCACGCCTACCCATACACCCACGCCCACGGATACGCCCACGGCCAGCCCACCTGGTCCCAGCCCCACGCCCAGCCCCACACGGGCACAATACCTCTTCACCCGCTCCGATGACAGCCCGCGTTATCTGGAAAATCGAGCCGCTGGCTGTCGCTGGCTGGGCATTGCCGGGGTGGTGCTAGACTTGAACCGGCGACCGGTAGCACCAGGCAGCTATCTGGTACATATCTGGGATAGCGGCGTTGACCAACGGGTGGCTGTGGGCAGCGCGCCCGTTTATGGGCCTTCTGGTTGGGAATTGTTTTTGTTTGATTCTCCCACCGTGCGTGACTACAACGTGCAGTTAGAATCCCCCAATGGCACCGTCGTGTCACAGGTGTATCGGGTGCAAACACGGGCTACCTGCACCGAAAACCTGCTCCAGCTTGATTTTGTGCAGAACCATTGAGATAAGGCAGATAAGGCAGTGCCTGGCACTTGAACCCCACCTACACGTAGCCAATTTCTTTGGCCGCCGCCAGCAGCTCCTCGCGGAAACGGGGATGGGCGATATTGATTAATTCCTGCACCCGCTGGCGGATAGATTTGCCATAGAGCGAGGCCACCCCAAATTCTGTGACCACATAATGCACGTCATTGCGCGTTGTCACCACACCCGCGCCCTCGTTGAGCATGGGCACAATGCGGCTGACTGTACCACTCTGCGCCGTGGACGGGAAGGCGATGATCGGCAGCCCACCTTTGGAACGTGCCGCGCCGCGAATGAAATCTATTTGCCCCCCCACGCCGCTGTAAAAACGAGGGCCGATGGAGTCGGCGCACACCTGCCCGGTCAGGTCTACTTGCAGGGCAGAGTTGATAGCCACCATTTTTTCGTTGCGGGCGATATTGAAGGGGTCATTGACGTAGTCAGTAGGGTGCATTTCGATCAGCGGGTTATTATGGATAAATTCATACAATCGCTGGCTGCCAAAGAGGAACCCGGCCACAATTTTGCCGGGGTGGAACGTTTTGTGGGCACAGTTGATGATGCCCTGTTCCACCAGGTCTATGACGCCATCGGAGAAGAGTTCGGTATGTACACCCAGGTCTTTGTGGTGGGTCAGACTGCGCAGCACGGCATCGGGGATGCTGCCGATACCCATTTGCAGGGTGGCGCCGTTGGGGATCATGCTGGCGATATGCTGGCCGATTTGCAGGTTATCGGCGGAGGTGTCGCCTTGCGGCACTTCGGGCAAGGGATAATCTACTTCGACGATATGGTGCAGGCGGCTGACGTGAATGAAACAATCGCCCAGGGTGCGGGGCATTTGTCGGTTCACTTCGGCAATGATAATGCGGGCGGATTCGGCGGCGGGTTTGGTGGTGCCCACTTCCACTCCGAAGCTGCAAAAGCCATGTTCGTCGGGTGGGGTGACGGAAATGATAGCCACATCCAGGGGCAGAATGCCGTTGCGGAAGAGGCCAGGGATTTCGGAAAGGAAGATGGGGGTGAAGTCGGCACGGCCGTCTTGCACAGCGCCGCGTACATTCCGGCCGATAAATAGGGCATTTACCCGAAAGTTGTCCTGAAATTCTGGTTCCACATACGGTGCTTTAGCGAAGGTGAGGATATGCGTAAGTTCGACGTTTTGCAGGCGATGGGCACATTCGGTAAGTCCCTGCGTGAGGGCGACGGGCACACCGGCGCCGCCACCCACATAGAGACGATTACCAGATTGCACAGCGCTGAGGGCGGTCTGCACGTCGGTTACTTTGTGGCGATAGATAGCTTCCCAGTTCATTGGTTCTCCGGCGTCTGTAATTCGTAAACCGTGATCCGTGATCCGTAAACCGATTACGGATCACGGATTACCCATTACGGATTACGAGTTTGTTTGCCTTGTAGCAGGTTGATGCCTTTTTCCAGGGCGGGCATTTGCGCGAAGGCCGCGGGTAGGCCATGTTCGGCGGCGGCCAGCAGGTAGGGCAGGGCAGAATTGGTGATGGCGTGGCTGGTGGTACGGGCGTAGACGGCCGTCATGTTGGGCACGGCATAGTGGATAACCCCTTCGGCCACATAAGCCGGGTCGCGCAGGGTAGTGGGGCGGATGCCTGCCACACAACCGCCCTGGTCAATGGAGAAGTCCATAATGACGGAACCTTTGCGCATACTGCGCACCATATCACGGCTGATGATGATAGGGGCGCGCTGACCAGGCAGAGAGACGGCGCCAATGAGGACATCGGCGAAGGCGGTAGTGCGTTTCAGGTTGTATTCGTTGGCGAACATGGTGGTGACACGGCCGTCGAAGCGGTTATCAATGACACGCAGCGCTTCAATGTTCTGGTCTAATACCGTTACCTGGGCGCCCATGCCCATGCAGGCGCGGGCGGAATTGCGCCCCAACACACCGGCGCCCACGATGACGACGGTGGCGGGGGGCACACCGGCCAGCCCGCTGAGCAAAATGCCCAACCCGTCACCGGCCAGCCCGGCCTGGTAACTGCTGAGGAGTTGCCCGGCAATGAGGGGGGCCATACGCCCGGCGACTTCGCTGGCGGGACGCAGTACGGGGCGGTTGCCATCTGGTTCTTCAATCATTTCGTAGGCCACGGCCGTAATTTCGTGGTTTTCCAATGCCTGCCGCAGGTCGGGCGAGGCCACGGATAGGTGTAAAAAGGAAAAGATGGTTTGTCCGGGACGGAAAAGGGGGTGCTCCTCGGCACAGGGGCGGGTGACTTTGGCGATGATGTCGGCACGGCCGTAGACTTCTCCGGCGGAATAGACGATCTCGGCCCCGGCCTGCCGGTAGGCCTCATCACTAAAACCGGCGCCAGCGCCGGCGCCAGTCTGCACATAGATGGTGTGCCCGGCCTGTTTCATGGCTAAGACGCCGGCCGGGGTCAGACCCACCCGCCGTTCCAGGTCTCGCACTTCTTTGGGTATGCCAATGGTAGTCATAACAGCTTCCTTAAAAATCGTGTTCAGGTATTCATCAGGTATAGTGTAAGCTGGGGAACGTTGCCAGGCATATGATGATTGTCACGGGTGGGCAGGCAGAACGTCAGCAGATGGGCTAAAATCGGGCAATCAACTTGAGGTGAGGAGTAAGGTCATGGAAATAAGTTTTCGTCTGGCAGAATTGGCCGATGTGGAAACGCTTGTACGTTTTCACGTGGCTTTGAATGAGTATGACGGTACGGTGGCCGACCCGGCGCGGGCACAAGCCGGACTGGAACTGCTTCTAGGCCGGGAGGATTTAGGCGGTGTATGGCTCATTTGCGCCGATGAGACACCGGTCGGATACATCGTGCTGACCTGGGGCTTTAGCCTGGAGTTTGGCGGGCGAGATGCGTTTGTGGATGAACTCTATATTGAGGAGGGTTATCGGGGGCAGGGGGTAGGCCGGCAGACGTTAGCGTTTGCCGAAAGCATTTGCCGGGCGCGGGATATTCAGGCGCTGCATTTGGAAGTTGAGCGCGAAAATGTGAATGCGCAGGTTGTTTATGAGCGGGTGGGTTTTGAAAAGCGGGCGGGGTATTTTTTGATGTCGAAACGGGTGGGGACGGCGATTCGTAATCCGTAATCCGTTATCGGTAATCGGTAATCGGTTTACGGACTACGGACTTCGAGCAATGGCGATGTACGACGAGATTCTGCGGTTGTTAGATAAACGGGGAGTGGTCTATACGCTGCATTACCATGAGCCGGTGCGCACGGTGGCGGAGGTGGAGGAGAAGCTACCACTGTTGTTGGACAGGATGTTGAAGACGATTGCGTTTCGGCTGCGCGACGGCCGTTACGTGTTGGCCGGTTTGCGTGGGCATGACCGGTTGAGCTACCCGCTGCTGGCGCGGGCATTGGGCGTAAACCGGCGGGATGTGACCAGTCTGTCGCCAGAGGCAGTGGCGGCGGAGTTGGGTTTTGCAGTAGGCGGCGTGGGGCCGTTTGCCCTACGGGAAGATGTGCTGGTGCTGTTTGACGGCCGTCTCACCGGCATGGACACGGTTTATTGTGGCAGCGGCCTGAGTACGGTCACGCTGGCGGTTGATTTTGCCGATTTACTGCGCGTGGTTGACGGCCATGTGGTGACGTTGGTAGGTGGTAATCCATAATCGGTCTACAGTGGTGAATTGGTTGACGGCCGTGGCGCTACAGGTGTGGCCGGTATAACCAGGTATATACGAACTAACCTTTCCAAAAAGAGATGGAGAAATGGGCACCTTGTGGCTGGCGGTTATTCACAGAGATCTCGCCCTGGTGGAAATCGGCAACCATTTTGCAGAAAGCGAGTCCCAGGCCAATGGCACGGCCGTTGCCCCATGTTGGCTGTAACACCTCAAACTTCTCAAAAATTCGCCTCTGTTCTATGTCTGGCACTCCCGGTCCTTCATCTAGCACGGAAAGGGTAAAAGCTGCCCCTCGGGCCTCTTGCTGGCGTGGGTAGCAGACGGCCAGCGTAATGTTACCTCTGTTGGGGCTGTATTTGATCGCATTGGTCATCAAATTATCTACGGCACGAGTAAATAAATGTGTGTCCAGGAATAGGGGATAGGGTTGCTCAGGTACATCCAGTTGCAACGTCAGATTGCTCGCTCGCAACTTAATGTCCAGGTACTTCACCTGGTCTGCCACTATCTGTTGCAAGTCCACCTGTTTGAGGTCAGGGACCAGAACACCATGTTCCATTTTAGCTGCCAGCAACAAATCATTCAGAAATGTTTCCACATGGCGTGCTAAATCTAAAATGGCACAAGCTGAATCGGTTACTTTTGTTTCAGGTAGCTGGGCGGAGGCGAGCAAACTGCTATGCAGCATGATGGCGTTTAAGGGGTTGCGAATGTCATGCACAATCATATTAGCCATGTCTCGGCGTAGTTGCAGAGCGGCTTGTAGACTGTCGTGCTGCTGCTTGATGCGCAACATAGACAAGATCCGTACTAATAGTTCATTTGTATCCACCGGTTTATTGAGAAATTCATCAGCGCCGGCCATCAAGCCCCGTAACAAATCCTCCTTGTCATTTAAGGCTGTTATCAAAATGATGGGCAGGTGTTGCCAGCACGGATTCTGCCGGATGCGCCGGCATAAGGTAAACCCGTCCATCCCTGGCATCATCACATCGAGCAGCAAAACATCCGGGTGGAGCGTTTCTAATTTTTCCAGTGCTTGCGCCCCACTGTTTGCCGTTGCTGTGGCAAAGCCCCTGAACGCCAGGAGGTCCTCAAAACCTTCACAATGGATGGGGTCGTCGTCAACGATAAGAATGAGAGGTAACTGATTCATCAAGTTCTGGCACTCCGGTTACGGATATGGTGGGCAAGCGGATTTCCACCATAACGCCGGGGGGCATCTGGGCGGTTATATATCTGGCAACGGCCGTTGGCCCTGTGTATCAGCGACTCCACCATCGGCAGCCCTACCCCCAACCCTGTCACATTACCGGTAAAATACTTCTCACCCTGATAATATGGCCGCCAGGCATTTGTCAATTGTTCAGGTGAAAGATGAATACCGTCATCCATGATGGCGATTCGGACATATTGCCCCTCAGCAACCACCCGCACGGAAACCTGGGGCTTTTGCTCTGGATGAAATTTCCGGGCATTATCCAGCAATTCGCGCAAGACTCTCCCCAGCTCTTCCGCGCTCAAAGGTAAAAGGCGGTCATTATTAGAGAATGTACCCTCAAAACTCACTACCGGTGTGGCTAACCCCATTTCCGTAGCCAGCCATACCATTAAGGCGCGCAATTTTCTGGCGGGAAAATAAACCTTCTCTTTAAGCGGAGAATGATGGATGGCGTCGGTAAACTCATTGATGCGTTCCACTTCCTGGCGTAGTTGTTCAGCTTTTTTATATACTGCATCCAGAAGTTCCATACTCTTCGCTTCCGAGTCGTTTTGCAGACGTTTCTTCAGCAGCGCCAACCCCGGCAACATCACCATCAGGGGGGTTCTTAACTTATGCTGCACCAGAATATGAAATGCCCGCACCTCTTGTTGCAGCCGCACCTGTTCGGTTGCGTCTGTCAGGCCAATGACCCATTTGTCACCGCCAGCGTCAGGTAATCTGGCCAGCGTGTGAATGCCCAACCAGAAGGATTGCGCCCACCCATTTTCTGGCTGTGTCAGGTAGCGGGTATGGCCTGGCTGAGTGGGGGCAGGCCAGGATGCCCACGATTCCGACATCATCAGACGATAGGCTTTGGTGGCTACATCCCAAAAGCGGGGCGGAGACGCCTCCAGAGAATGGCGTTCGGGCAGGTGGAGATACTGGCAAGCCATGTTGTTGGCAAAGACGATTTCATCCCGATCATTGATGATCAGATACCCCATATTGGCATGGGCCACAACCTGTTCGAACTTGGTGCGCTCATTGAGTAATTGGCGATAACGATTGAGCCGCAAGATAGTGCGTACACGGGCTTGCAGTTCGGCAATGTGATAAGGCTTGGTCAGGAAATCATCCGCGCCCGCTTCAATACCACGCATTCGTGACTCCTGGTCATCCAGAGCAGTGAGAAGGAGGATAGGAATTTCGGCTGTCAGCGGATTGCTGCGCAATGCCTGACACACAGCAAAACCATCCATCCCTGGCATCATCACATCCAACAGAATCAGATCCGGCAAAACTGCCTGGGCACGCTCTAATCCGGCCTGCCCATGAGTTTCTGTCAAAATTTCGCAGTTTGGCCCTTGCAGAATATCGGTCAATGTCTCCCGGCTGATAGGGTCATCATCCACGATAAGAATCTGGCTGTGTGTCATATGGATTCCTCGAGCTGGTAGGAACTTTCCTCGGTGTTGGTCATATCCTCAATAAGTGTCGTCAGGTCGTGCAACGTAAAGGGTTTGGTTAAGTACGCCGTAGCGCCTGCTTGCAGGCAGCGTTCGCGGTCGCCGGGCATGGCCAGCGCCGTCAGCGCCACGATGGGCACGTTAGCTGTCTGGATGCCATTGTGGCGAATACGTTGGATCGCTTGCAAGCCGTCCATATCTGGCATGTGGATGTCCATCAGTACCAGGTGGGGCCGTACCTGACCAATTTTTTCTAAAACTTCGACACCATTTTGCGCTAACGTCACGTCATAACCAATATCCGCTAAATAATCTTGCAGGGTCTCGATAATCTCTTTGTTATCTTCAGCCAGAAGAATGCGCTTTCTTGTACTGTCTGAGACAGCAGATAAACCTTGTACTGATAGTAATTTGTCTGTATTAGGCTTTTTCATTTTTTCTTTTCGTTTCCAGGGTAAGCGGACGGTGACTTGCGTACCCTGGTTTACAATACTATTTATTTCAATACCACCGCTGTGGAGATCAACCAGTTGCCGAACCAACGTCAACCCCAATCCTGTGCCTTCATATTTGCGATCCAGACCACTATCTAACTGCACAAAGGGCTGAAAAAGCGTGGGCATGTTGGCTGCGGCGATGCCAATACCGGTGTCGGAAACGGTAAAGGCAACGGCATTAATCGCTATCTCTGACCGGACATTGAGGTGTACCTGGCCGCCATCAGGGGTGAACTTAACCGCGTTGCTCAACAGATTAACAAGAATTTGTTTCACACGACGGGGATCGGCCTCCATTTCTCTTACATCTGGGTCTACTTCCAGAGATAGGGAAATGTTCTTGTGTTGTGCCTGCTGCTGTACCATGATCAGGCTTGATTGGGAAACTTCCTGCACGGAGATCCTGGTCAAGTCCAGTGTCAGTTTGCCGGCATCAATCTTGGCAACATCGAGTATGTCGTTGATCAGCGATAGCAGATATTGGCCGCTGTTACGAATGATTTCTACGGAACGCGCCTGTTTTTCATTTAATGGGCCGTAACGGGTGTTTTGCAGCAAGTTAGTGCGCAACAAGATAGAACTGAGAGGTGTGCGCAGTTCGTGGCTCATGTTGGCCAGAAATTCATCACGACTGCGCATGGCGCTGCTTAACCGGGTGTTGGCGATGTGGAGGGCTGCGGTTCGTTCCTCCACACGCCGGGACAGATCGTGCGCTTGCTGTTGTACCTGTTGGAACAAAGCGGTACGGTAAAGGGCATTGGCGGTAATGTCGGCAACGGCTGTTAATAATTGCACTTCTTGTGTCTGGAAAATGGCCCTTCGTCCAATCCAGAAAGCGCCAAATTGTTGCTCCGGTACTTGTAGTTGAATGCTGGCTAATGCCTGGATGGGTTCCAGTTCTGTGTGGATAGACGGGCCAAACAATGCCGAAACGTCGTTGAGGAGGATGGCTCTTGCCACGGTGTTAAGCTGATGATGTTCGTGGTTAAGCGCCGACAGCCATTCCCCTTTGGCAAATGCTGTATGCCCTACCGCATAATCCACCCTATAAGCGCCGGTATGGGGGTCTTGTTGTACCAATGCCGCGCCATCAGCCTGAAAAATGGCTTGCAGTTCATACAGAGTGGCTAACAATATCTCGGTATGGTTGTTAGCCTGGCGCAGTGCCGAGGCTACACGGGCAATGGCCGCCTGTTTCTGCTGTGACCGGACTCCTTCGCTGACGTTGCGCATGACAATACCGACGCTGTTGCCCGGCTGGTCTGGTTCATTGATGGGAAAGACATCGGTATCTACGTATAAGATATTGTCGTTCTGGAAACGCAGGCTAAGCCGCCCCTGCCATTTTTCTTCGTCGGTGAGGGCATTTTGCACCAGCCGATTCAGGTCTACTTCATGAATTGCGTCTGCCAGCAATTGTAACGGTTGCCCGATAATCCCCCTGGCGTCTTTGCCGGTGAGGGCGGTGAAGTAGGGGTTGGCGTAGATGATGTAGTTGTCCCGATCTACGACGATCTGGAGTTCGGTGGCCTGTTCCACCAGGGCGGCCAACCGGGCGATTTGGACGTCGTGTTGGCGGCGCTCGGTAAGGTCGCGGGCTATGGCCAGTACGGCCGTGATGCGCCCTTCGGTGTCATATTCTGGCGTTAGACGCCAATTGATATAAAAACGGCCGTACTCACTCTCATAGTAAAACTCCGCTTCCACCGGTTGCCCGGTTTGCAACACGCTCTGAAACTTTTGTTGCCATATGTCGGTAAGTTCCGAGGGGACGCCCAGGTCGCTGTATGTTTTGCCCAGATATGCTTCAGTGGGCAGGCCGGACACGGCCGTGACGTTTGAGCTAACGTACACATGACGGCCCTGATCGTCAAACCGAAAGACCATATCCGGCAAATTTTCTACCAGGTTACGGAAACGGGATTCACTTTCCTGTAATGCTTTTTTCGCCTCTCGATCTTGGGTCACGTCTTGTTTGATGGCAATAAAGTGCGTAATCTCTCCGGCTTCATTTTTCAGCGGCGTAATGGTCATTTCCTCCACATACTCTTGCCCGTCACGCCGGCGGTTGATCATCTCTCCATGCCACACTTCACCTGACTGAATCGTTCGCCAGAGATGCTGGTAGAAAGCTGGTGACTGTCGGCCAGATTTCAAGATTGTGGGAGTATTACCCACTATTTCCTCCGGCGAAAATCCGGTCAGCCTGGTGAAGGCGGCGTTGACCCAATTTATTTTGCCCCCATTGTCGGTGATGAGTACCGCATTGGCGGTGCTCATAAGCGCCGTAGATAACAGGTGCAACTGATCTTGATCCTCTCTACGGCGCGTAATGTCTCGCGCCACAAAAATGAAATCAGCCTGCTTGGCCACCACCCGCATGGTTATTTCCAGCCAGATGTAACGGCCGTGTTTGTTCCTGACCTGGCATTCAAACAAGGGGCAGCCCGCTGCCGTATAAGCCAGACACGCCATCTCGTCAATGAGGGGGTGATTATCGGGATGAAGCCAATCATAAATGTTCGTGTTGACCATCTCTTCCGGTGCCAGATCCAGCAGTGTGCTACACGCCGGTGACATATACTGAATCCACCCCTCCTGATTGACACAACCAATGAGGTCTGTGGCGTTTTCTGCCAGCAGCCGGTATTTTTGCTCACTCGCTTTTAGGTCGATATGCTGTCGCCACAGCCGGCCAGCAGCCTGTACCCGCGCCAACATCTCGCGTGGGCTGATCGGCTTAATCAAATAATCATCTGCCCCGGCATCCAGTCCACTTATGCGGTCTGTCTCACCAACTCTGTACCCGGAGAGCATAATGACCAGGGTATCTGGGTAAACTGTTTTAATTTGCTGGCAAAGCTCCGTGCCATCCTGATCAGGCAAATGACGGTCCAGGAGGACAATAGCGGGCTGATGGGCCGCAATACTGTTCCAGGCAGTTTTGGCAGTGGCGGCTGTGGTTACATGATGCCCCGCCTTCTCCAACAGATGTTGGTGCAGGTTGAGCTGCCAATAGTTGTCATCAATAATCAATATGTGGAGCGGTAAAATCTCAGTTTTAGGTACCATTTGCGTTCTGTCTTGAAAATAAGCAAGCGTTCAAAGCGTCTGTCGCCTGATAAACACAAGGGTAAAGGCAACAGCAGATGGCGTATATCAGCAGGAATAGGGGGGCGTTATCAGAGAAGGAGACGGCCGTTTGTCAGACAAAATCTGACAAAGGAAACACAACATCCGTTGGCATGTTGTCCTCTCGTCAAAGAGCGCCCTGTCACCGGGCCAGGTTATTCAGTTACTCAATTGGTGTTGCAGGGCGTAGCGGATAATATCGGCTGTGGTTTCCAGGCGCAGTTTTTCTAAAATGCGGCGACGGTAGGTGCTGACTGTCTTGACACTCAAGGAAAGATCGGCCGCAATGTCGCCGACCGTCTTGCCTTTGGCGAGCAGGAGCATGACCTGATACTCCCGGTCAGAGAGGGTGGTGTGTGGCAAAGCGGGCTGTTCGGCCATCATTTCGCCGACGAGCAGTTCACCGAGGGACTGAGAGATGTAGCGGTTGCCACGGGCGACTTGACGAACGGCCGTGACCAGTTCGGTAGGTACGCTCTCTTTGGTCAGGTAGCCCAATGCGCCTGCCTTGAGTGTGCGCAAAGCATATTGCTCTTCGGGGTAGATACTGAGGATCAGGGTGTGTGCGTCAGGTTTTAGCCCTTTGATCTGCCGTAACACCTCCAACCCATTCATATCTGGCAGGCTCATATCCAGGACCAAAGCGTCAAAGTGACGCTGGCGGGCCAACTGTAGCGCTTCCTGCCCGGTACCAGCCTCACCGACCACAGTCAGGTCCGGCGCCTCGTTCAAGATTTCCGTGACGCCGCGACAGACGATGGCATGATCATCTACTACCAATACACGAATCATTGTCTACCTCCCTCCAAACAGTCGGACGATTTTCCAAATCGTCCTACAACATGGCAGTTAGCGGTGTACTGTTATCCAGGTCGTTTGCGGTGGGTGCCGAAGGAAGTTGCAGGGTGATGGTTGTGCCCTGTCCCGGCCTGCTTTTGACGGTAGCCGTGCCCCCCAAAGCCCGGGCGCGCTCCTGTATGCCTATTAGCCCCAGAGATTTTGTGCTGTTGAGTTGGCTCTTTTTGATACCCTGGCCGTTATCCTTCACTATCAGAGTAAATTGGCGAGGGGACTGCCTCACTGTTACTTTCACCTGGGTAGCATCGGCATGGCGCGTGATATTGGTGAGAGCTTCTTGAAAAATGCGGAAAATAGCGATGTTTGCTTCCAGGCCGAGGTCAACAGGTGTTGCCGGTACATCCAGGGTGCAGGGGACACCGGCGCGTTTGCTAAAATAGTGCGCCTGCCATTCCAGAGCGGCGATCAACCCCAAATCATCTAACAGACCAGGCCGCAGTTCGGCCGCCAGGTTCCGTACTGTATTGATAGCCTGGTCAATCAGCGAGGTCATTTCATTTGCCTTTTCTTGAAAGCTCTCATCTTCAAGCGGTAACCGTTTACCCAACCAGACGGCATCCATTTTTAGGGCTGTTAAAATCTGACCAAACTCGTCATGAATTTCGCGGGCAATGTGGGCGCGTTCTGCCTCGCGCGCCGTTTGTAAATAGTTGGTCAGGTTGCGCAATTGCTCTTGTGAATGCCGTTCGCGGCCAAGAAGCTGCGCGTTTTGAATAGCAATGGCTATTTGAGCAGCTATCGTTTCTAATAACTGCTGTTCGGCTGTGCCGTAAGCATGGGGGTGTGAAGTTTCCACGTTGATGACACCGAAGGTGATCTCGCCAGCCAGCAGGGGAACACAAAGCTCAGATTGAATCTCTTCGTGAAGGGGGTAGTAGCGGGCATCTGCCGATACATTGTTCAGACAAACACTCTGACCATGTTGAGCCACCCAACCGACAATGCCCTGACCCAGCCGCATTTCCAATGATTGTTTGCCTATGTCTATGCCCTCTACTGCCCGGCCCGGTGTGGTATAGACGAAAGGAACGAGACGGTCTGGCTCTTCAATAAGCAGCACACTGCTATACTCGTAATCGAAGGTTTCACTGAGTACCTGAGTGATTTCTCGGACTAACTGCTCTGGCGTTAATACTCGTTGCAGCCGCTGGCCTAACTGGTGAATGGTACTTAGTTCCACCACTCGCCGTTCCAGTCGGGAAACCAGGTTGGCATTTTGTAAGGTCAGCGCGATTTGCCCAGCTAACCCCTGGGCAATGAATACTTCCTCTTGCGTAAACAGCTCTTCCTGATTGCGCCCCAGAGAGAATGAACCGATCAGCTTTCCTTGCACGAGCAGTGGCAGGCTGAGAATGATGCGGATGCCTTCTTGATAAAGTTGTTGCTGCATGGTAGTGGGCTGGTCAATGTTGGCTAACTCGTAAAGTATGGGTACGCCGGCTGCCAACTGCTGGCGATCTTCGGCCCACAAATGAGTGCGCTCGCCAGGCAAAACGGCCGTTACCCCCTCTCGGTGAACGGCGTATACTGTTCCTTCTCCCGTTTCTTCGTTCAGCAGTATGACACTGCTGTGCGCGCAGGCGATCAGTGCGCGCACCAATCCCAGTGCCCGGTGCAGCACTTCTTCAGCAGGGCGAAATGCCAGAATTTCCTGGTCAATTTGATGCAAGATACTTAGTTGGTGAATCCGCTGCCGCAAATCCTCTTCGGCCTGGTGGCGGGCTACCATCAGGCCAATGAGATTTGCCGTCTGCTGCAAAAAGGCGATTTCCTGGTGCGTCAGATCAGGCCGCGACGCCAGAATAGCCAAAACGCCAAAGATGCCCTGACGGCCGTGTATCACCTGGGCCGCGCCACTGGCAATGCCAGAATTGCGCAACCATTCATCTGCAGGGAAAGACGCCCACTGCCCCGCCGCCGTGGCCAGCCCATCATCTGCCTGCAAAGCGGCCGTGAACAGAGAAGGTTCGAGGGTAGAAATGCTCTTTTCTTTTGCCACCATGGCACAAGAACCGGCCACAAAGCCTATCTGCAACATCTCGTGCGAGCGTTGCCATTCCCATAACAAGGTACAGGCAAGATTGAGGGTGTGGGTAAGGCGATTGACGCTGGTTTGCAGCAATGCCGGTAAATCTTGCCGGGTCAGCCCTAGTTCACCCAAAACGGCCAGCAGCGTTTGCCGTTCTGCCTGTGCCGCCAGAGCCTGGGTCACTTCTTCCCGTTCCGTCACGTCACGGGCAATGCCCTCCACAGCCACCAGTTGGCCCATGTGGTCATACACCGGCGTGTTGCGCTGTTCCGTCCAGATAATCCGCCCATCTTTGTGTTGCCAGCGCAGCAGCAGGGGTCTGCCAGCCATGTTTGCTTCGGCGTAACTGTTCAGCAGATGGCGGTCGTGGACATAGACCAACTTCCGGCCCAGTTCCGGGTCGGCGTAATGCTCCTCTGGTGTGTAACCTGTAATATTCGTCGCTGCCGGACTGACATATTCGAAACCGGGAGTGGGTTGCAACCGGTAGCGATACAGGATGTCTTGCGCCTGTTCGGCCAACATGCGAAACCGCTCTTCACTTTGGCGTAGGGCGATCTGCTCCTGCTGGAGTCTGCCATAATGGTAAGCGTTTTCCAAAGTGGCCGGCAGTTCAAAGAGGTAGCTGGCATGTTTCACCAGATAATCGGCGGCACCCAAGTTTAGCGCATTAACGGCTACTTCTTCGCTGCCCTGCCCGGTGATCAGAATAACGGGCAGTGGTAGTTGCCGTTCCTGGCGTATGATTTTGAGGGCATCGAGGGCATTAAGGCCGGGCAAATTGTAATCCAGAAGAAGGAGATCATACGGATTGGCTTCATCTGGGACAACTGGCAGCCGGGCCAATACATTGCCGATGTCGTGGACAACATCCAGGCGGATGTGCGGTGCATGGCGGGAGAGGTGGTGACGGGTGAGGTCTATATCGGCGGTATTGTCTTCGGCGTAGAGGACGTGCAGGGGGCGGCGGGGGCGGGTGGCGACAGCCTGATGACGTTGGATGACGGCGCTGACCAGGGCGGGTAGACGAGTGAAGTAATCGGGCTGTTTGACGACGTAATCATTGGCACCGGCTTTGAGGGCGGCTACGGCCGTTTCCTGGCTGCCGCTGCCGGTGAGGACGATGATGGGAAACGGCCGTCCTGCTGCCCGTAGCTCTGCCAATAAATCCAAACCGCTGCCATCTGGCAGGGAAACGTCAAGCAGTAACGCCTCATAGGTGTGGCCTGCCGCCAGCCGTTGGCGGGCTGCGTGGAGGGTGGTGACAGCATCGAGTTCATATTCGGGCAGTTCCCGAAATAGTTCCCGCCGCGTCAATTCCGCATCCTGCACATTGTCTTCCACATACAGTATTTTCATCGCTGCACCCGCTGGTGTTTACGAAGGGGAGGAATCGCTCCCTGAGGCGATAGGTAGCCACGCAGTAAAGGTACTGCCTTCACCAGGCAGGCTATCAACCACAATTTTGCCATCGTGCCGGGTGATGATTTCCTGAGCGATGGCCAGCCCCAATCCGGTACCCGGCGCATCCGATTCGCGTCCGGCATTGCCCCGGTAGAAACGGACAAACAATTTCTGCTGCTCGTCTGGCGGAATGCCAGGCCCATCATCTTGCACCCGAAACCCCACCATTGTGGGCGCGGAGGTGGTCTTGATGACGCTGCCAACCATAATGTGCCCATGCGCCGAGGTGTAATTAAGGGCATTGGTTAGTAGGATGCTTAAGACCTGTTCCAACAAACCGGCGTCACCAAATGTCAGCACCGGTTCGGGGTTTTGAGCCAGAGTGAGCGTGATTTGTTTTTCTGCGGCCAATACCTGGCGGTCGGCCACCACCTCGGCTACAAGTTGCTGTAAGTCTACCATTTTTTTAGCCAGTTTTACCTGCCCCTGGTCCAGGCGAGACAAACGCAGTAGATCCTCAATGATGAGGTTGAGCCGCCTGATTTCGCGGGCTATTTTGTCATTGAGTTCCCCCAACTTGTCAGGATGTTTTGTCAGTGTGCCATGATAAAGGAGCAAAACGGAAATAGGGGTGCGTAGCTCATGAGATACGTTGGATACAAAAGCCTCCTTCATGCGCTGAACTTCTTTGAGAGCGGTAATGTCGCGCAGGCTGCAAACCAGCAAAGGGATTTCCTGTCCATCTTTGTCTACGGGAGATAGTGCCAGATCAATATCCAATTGACGGCCGTCCTTGTCTTGGACCACAATTTCCAGGCGGCGGCGCTCATGGCTGGACAATACATCTGATATTATTTCCATGAAGGGATCAACAGACTGGGGCATTGTGAGATTTAATAACCCTAGCTGCGATATTTCGGTAAATTCATAGCCAAAAATTTCTTTGAAGGCCGGATTCCCTTTTTCAATCTGGCCGTTTGGTTTCACCAACAAAATGGGGTCAGGGCTGTTATCCAGGATGGTTTGCAATTGATTCAGGGTGCGATGCAGTTCTTCTGTGCGCCGGGCGACCATCTCTTCTAACACTTCATTGTGGTGTGCCAGGGTGGTATAGAGGCGGGCATTCTGCAGCGCGGTTGCTACCTGGGCCGTAAAAGCAGCCAGGCGTTGCGCCTGCTGCTGGCCAAAAAAGTCGGCCGTGGCGCTGGTCAGATTCAAGAAACCAATGCATTGGTCATGGAGTTGAATAGGCGCGCCGATGTAGGAGCGAATCCATTCACGCTCCGGGAGTTGTCGCCAATGGGGATCAAGGGCAGTGTCGGGCACAACGGCCGTTTGCCCCGTTTCGGCCATCCATTGGTAATAATACATATCCTGTAGGCGGTGGAGAGCAGGAGAGGAATGATTCTCCTGTATTTGCCTGTATGTTCCCTGGCGGCGCACAGTACGAACGATGCCATCTTCCAACAGCATAATGCTTACGCCATTGTGGGGAATCACTCGTCGCACGTTTTCTAAAACGCGGTCTAGTACATCCTCCAGGTGCAGTGAACTGTTCAGGGCAATAGCCGTATCTGCCAGAGCGGCGGCAAAACGCCGCTCTTCCCGTTCGGCCTCTTCTGCTGCCTGCTTTTCCCGTCGCAATGCCCGTTCACCCAGCGCATGGCGTATGGCCTGCCCTAACCGGCCCAGTCGATCCTTCAACAGATAGTCGGCTGCTCCCACCTTCATGCAGCGCAGCCCATTCTCTTCATAAGCGCCGGTCACAATGATAAAGGGAATGTCTAGCCCCTGCACCTGTAATAACTGCAAAGCATCCAGCCCCGTGAATTGGGGTAGTTGATAATCGGCCAGGATGACATCAATGGATGGCGTCAGATGATTCACATAAGCCTCTCTGGTATCTACCCGATGCCATTGAACGGTAAAACCGGCTTCACGCAGAGCTATCACGATTAATTCGGCGTCATCAACACTGTCTTCAAGTAACAACACATGTAACGTGTCAGACATCAGAATATCCTCACTTGTTCTTTGGTGGTAACTGGAATCGAGGCGCTTTCGGTTTGATACAGCGCCAAAAGCGACTGGCAACGAAGTGGGTAGGGAACGTTTATCTAGGGGGGCGGTTTAACAGTAACCAATAAAATCCCAACTGCTGAATGGCGGTCACAAATTGTTCAAATTCAACTGGCTTGCTAATGTAGCTGTTCACGCCCAATTGGTAACTGTCCACCACGTCTCTTTCTTCTTTCGAGGAGGTAAGAATGACAATAGGGATGGGTTTTGTTCGTCTATCGCCCTTGATGGCCGCCAGCACTTCCAGGCCATCCACTTTGGGTAGTTTCAGATCGAGTAAGATGACTTTCGGATGGTCGTTAATATCGCGCTCCGCATACGCTCCTCGGCAAAATATAAAATCAAGGGCCTCCGCACCATCGCGTAGGACCTGCACGTGGTTTGCCAGGTGATGGGAGCGTAAAACGCGCAGGGTTAGCTCCACATCATCAGGATTATCTTCCACCAGCAAGATTTCAACTGACTTTCCCATTTTTTCTCTCCCACACCATGAGAATGGCCGAAATAACGGCCGTTCTCGCCATTAAATAGCAGCCTGCCGCCATGCGCTAGGCTGCTATTCCATTATTTCTTCCGGGGGAAAGCCAATCGTGAAGTAAAACGTCGCTCCCTGGTCTACGACCGCTTCCACCCATATCTGGCCACTGTGACGATGAATGATGCGCTGTACTAACGCCAACCCTACGCCGGTACCTTCAAATTCTTCCGCCCGGTGCAGCCGCTGAAAGACGCCAAAAATCTTTTCGGCATACGCCATATCAAAACCAATACCATTGTCCCGTACAAAATAGACAGGTTGACTATGCCCAACGGCCATTGGCGCCAACTCCTGCGCCCCCACGTGAATCCGTATCACGTCACGCTGTCGTGAATATTTCACTGCATTTTCAATCAGGTTGAGAAAAACCTGGTATAGTAGCTGGAAATCAGCCAGGCAGTCGGGCAATTCATCCACGACAATATCGAGGGGGAGGGCAGCCGATTCCAGATTGAGGTCAGCCAGCACTCGGTGGACAACGGCCGTCACATTTATCGTTTCCCGTCTCACTGGCTCCCGAATCAACCGCGAGAACTTCAACAAATCATCAATCAGGTTGCCCATCTGACTGGCATTTTCCCGGATGCGCTGTAAATAATGCTGCCCACTCTCATCCAATATGTCGGTGTAATCTTGAATGAGAATCCGTGAAAACCCACTCATGGCGCGCAGCGGTGCGCGCAGATCGTGGGAAACTGAGTAGGCAAACGCTTCTAGCTCCTTGTTAGCCACTTCCAGTTGCACAGTCCGTTCGCGCACCCGTTTTTCCAGCTCTCGATTCAACCGCCTGATTTGGGCTTCCGCTTCCTTGCGGTCGGTGAGGTCGCGCGTAATTTTGGCAAAACCCAACAACTGCCCCTGTTCATCGCGCAGCGCACTGATGCTCACATTAGCCCAAATTCTTGAGCCATCCTGGCGCACTCGCCAGCCTTCATCCTCTACACTCCCCTGTTGGGTGGCCATGTGTAACAATTCTTTTGCTTTGCCACGCACCCTGTCTTCAGCAGTATAAAAAACCGAAATGTGTTGCCCAATAATATCTTCGGCCTGATACCCTTTGATGCGCCTGGCGCCATCATTCCAACTAACCACATGCCCCTCAGGATCGAGCGTGAGAATGGCATATTCTTTCACCCCCTCAACTAACAGGCGAAAACGTTTTTCGCTCTCTTGTAAGGCGTCTTCCATGTTTTTGCGTTCGGTGATGTCCCGCAAAATGACGGTGTAAAATCTGACGTCGGCAGCCTCAATTTGGGAAATAGAAGCCTCGATAGGAAACTCTTCGCCATTAGCGCGTAAGCCGATAATGGCACCCAACTTGCCCATGGAACGGTTGGTGACGCCAGAGCGCCCAAACACACGCATATGTTCGCTATGTGCCCGGCGGAAGCGTTGCGGGATGAAACGGCCCAGGGATTGCCCCATCACTTCGGCAGCCTGATAGCCAAACATCGTTTCGGCGGCCGCATTGAAAAGCACAACCCGTTGTGTTTCATCTACGGAAATGATGGCATCCATTGCCGAGGTAATAATGCCATTCAGGCGAGCCTCACTGTCTTGTGAAGCAACTTCTGCTTTTTTGCGGTCGGTAATGTCCAGAGTGAGAATGAAGATGCCATCGGGTTCAGGTTGAATACTGAATTGGAACCAGCTTGTACCCCCATCGGGATAGGTAAACTCAAATTCGGCGATCCGGGCGATGCGTTCGGTCATACACTGCTGCATCAGGGCAAACAGTTCCGTATTTTCAATGCCGGGATACTTCTCCATCACCGTGTAACCCAGCAGATCTTCTTTGGTCTGACGGCCGTAGCGGGCGGCGGCATTGTTCACATAGAGATACCGCCAATCAAACCCAATGATCTGGCAACCTTCCAGCATATTATCCAATGTATGCCGAAACCGTTCTTCATTGGCAAAAGCGGTCATCTGACGGTGTGGCAAAGCTGGTGGGGATATGTGCTGGCTTGGGCTATCTGTTTTTTTATTTTCCGCTCTTAACGTCATTCCGTAAGCCCCATCATCTGTGGTTGTTCCGTTACGTTAAAGGTATGGAATTGGCTTTTTTTGACGAGTTGATGTAAGCGTTCAGTCCCCCAAGGGGCCTGACAGGTTTTTGGCCTGTAGAGTGGCACATTAAACTGGTAAAAACATGTCAGGTCTGAACGGTTGCCAGTTGATTCCCTTCCCATAAATACCATAACTTTAGCCATCAGGTTTATTTATGGAAGGTTTATGCAAAACAGTTTAATCGTTTTGCCCAGAAGGATCAAGCCGCCGCTCATAAAACCAGCATCTCGAAGTTTGGTTTATGGTGGTAGATAAATCTGCACACTTTGGCGGCTGAAAACAGTTGGTAAAGGTTACAAGGTGATAAAAATGCCAGATTATGACCTTGACCAGTATAGACATGAATTACCGGGAACGGGTCACGGCCGTAACTTTTGCACCACTTTGTACGACCTTTAAGTAGAATGGGTGTATAAATGAGGTATTGGATCTACAGATTTTTAATCTGCGAAATCGGTGTAATCTGTGGCTTGATTTCTGTCTAGGAGAACCGCGTGACAAGTTTAACTGTGGCGATGCCGGCATATAACGAAAGTGAAAATATCCAGGCGATGATTGAAGATACGTTGCGCCTGGTGGGGCCGCTGATGGCTGACCTGGAAGTGATTGTAGTGGATGATGGCAGCCGGGATGACACGGCGGCGGTGGTGAACCGGCTGACGGCCGTACACCCTCAGGTGCGGTTGGTGCAGCATGAGGTGAACAAGGGGTATGGTACGGCCGTGTGGACCGGTCTGACCAGCGCCACCAAAGAACTCATCTTCTTCACGGATGCGGACCGCCAGTTTGATTTGCACGAAATCAGCAAGATGTTGGCGCAAGTCAATACTGCCGACCTGGTGGTGGGTTATCGGAAACCGCGCCGCGATCCGTTGATGCGGCGACTGAACGGCAAGGGGTGGAGTGGACTGGTGACGCTGCTGTTTGGCTACACGGCGCGGGATATTGACTGCGCTTTTAAGCTGATGCGCCGCCAGGTAGTTGACCATCTGCGCAGCGAAGTGCAGTCAGGCGGGGCCACTTTTAGCGCCGAGTTTCTGGTGCGCGCCAAACGCGCCGGTTTTTGTATGGCCGAGGTACCCATTCACGGCCACCGTCCCCGTATGGCAGGCAGCCCAACGGGGGCGAAGCCAGCGGTCATTTTGCGGGCGTTTAAGGAGTTGGTGCGTTTTCGGATGCAGTTGTGGCGTGAGGAGCGGGTGGTTGCGCCGCAGAAGGTGGGAGTGTCTCGGATTGGTAATCGGTAATCGGTGAGCCGTAAGCCGATGTCTCAAGCCGGATTACGGTTTACGGTTTACAGATTACGGGCTATTCCATTCCTTGCTATAATTTGTGGCGACACAGGCAATGGAGTGGACAGTATGTCAGAATATATTGAAATTGAGACGGAACTGAGTGACGACGGCCGTCACCTGCACATTCACACCAATTTGAAACTGGCCGAAGGGGAGCCGGAACTATACCCTTCGATTGCTGCTATGGAAGAGGGGTCGCCAGTGGCGCAGGCGTTGGCGGTGATTGAAGGGATCGCCACATTGCACATTGACGGCCGTGACCTCACCCTCACCCGCACCCCAGACACCGACTGGCACATCATCGTGGCCGATGTGTCGGCGGCGTTGAAAGACTTTTTCCTGTAATTGGGTAATTGAGTAATTGGGTAATTACTCAATTACCCAATTACGTAATACCACCATTACGTGCCCCCAGACGCCCTATCCCGCCGCCGTTCCCCTGCTGTCATTCTGGCCGTTGTCGCCTTTGGCGTGTTTATTGCCGCCGATGATCTGACCGTCGTGTCCACCATGCTGCGGCAGATTATTTTTGACCTGGAAATCCCGCTGCCGGATGAACTAAACCGGGCCGCCTGGATTGTGAACGCTTATCTGATCGCTTATGTGGTGGTCATGCCCTTTGTGGGACGGCTGAGTGATCTGGTGGGGCGGCGGACGGTGTATGTGGGGGCGCTGGTTTTGTTTGTGATTGGTTCCATCTGGCTGCCATTGGCCGATTCCTTAAACACGTTTATTGCCGGGCGGGTGCTGACGGCGCTGGGCGGGGGGGCCATGGTGCCGGTGGCTATGGCGGTGGTGGGTGATGTGTATGCCCCGCAGCGGCGGGCCAGGGCGTTGGGTACATTGGGCGCGGTGGATACGGCCGGATGGGTGTGGGGGCCGTTGTATGGGGCGTTTTTGATTCGTTATTTAAGCTGGCAGTGGCAGTTTTACCTGAATGTGCCACTGAGCCTGCTGGCGCTGGCGCTGGCCTGGTGGGCGCTGGCCGATTTGCCGCAGCCCACACACCGGGCGCGAATTGATTGGGCGGGCACGGCCGTTCTCACCATCTGCCTCATCGCTTTGAATGTAGCTCTGCTAGGCAGTGGCGACGTGCAGGCAGCGGGCGGTTTTGCCGCTCTTAACCAGCCAGAGCCAATCAACACCACCTTCTTTTACGTGCTGGCGGCCATCGCGTTTGCTTTGTTTGTCTGGATTGAGTGGCGACTCGGCCGTAAGCCGTTATCCATAACCCGTAATCCGTCAACCGATCACGGATTACCGATTACGGATAACGGGTCACGCATCACGCATCACGCATCATACCAAACTCCGCCTCTCATCGCTCTTTCCCTCTTCCGCCGCCCCAATTTCAGTCCGGCGGTACTGATCAATTTTCTGGTGGGTTTCATTTTGATTATTGCTATGGTGAATGTGCCGCTGTTGGTGAATGTATTGGAATTTGAGCCGCAGCAGGCGGCGGTGGTCAGCGGTTTACTGCTGAGTGCGATGACGCTGGCGATGGCGATCATGTCTTATGTGGGGGGGCGGCTGACGGAGCGATGGGGGTATCGGCCGGTGACGGCCGTGGGCCTGCTCCTGTGCGCCATTGGTTTTGGCCTGATGGGCTGGACGTGGTCGGTGGAGACGGCATATGGGCAGATGGTCTGGCAGTTGGCGGTGTTAGGGTTAGGGTTTGGCCTGGTGATGGCGCCGGTGGGTACGGCCGTGATCAATGCGGCGCCTGCTTCAGAACGAGGTGTTGCTGCCAGTCTGGTGATTGTGCTGCGACTAATGGGCATGAGTGTGGGGCTGGCCGGGTTGACGGCCTGGGGGCTGCATCGCTTCACCGTCTTGCGCCGGACGATTGAGTTACCCAACCTGCCCTTGAGTGACCCGGCTTACCAACAGGCGTTAACGGATGGGCTGATGCGGGTGACGGTGGCGGTGTTAGCCGAGACGTTCCTCGTTTCGGCGGTGGTGGCGATTATAGGTTTGGTGGTAACGTGGTGGTTGCGGGGGGGAGGGGCTGATGGGGTGATGAGGTGATGAGGGGTGGAATGGTTCTTTGCCTGGATGTGAGTTTGACAGGATAATTACCCTCAGCTTTTGGTTAGGAGTGATGGTTAGGAGTGATGGTTATGAGTGATGAAGGGCAGGAACAGGGTATGGACACGGCCGTGCCGCTAATGGATGTGGCCGAGG
The DNA here is from genome assembly GCA_023382655.1 of Anaerolineae bacterium. Lineage (GTDB taxonomy): Bacteria > Chloroflexota > Anaerolineae > Promineifilales > Promineifilaceae > CAADGU01. The sequence continues at coordinate 56,249 of JAHDWK010000035.1, forward strand.
CTGAGTTGCTGGCGCGCAAAAAGGAACTGCTGGCCGAGTTAGACGAATTGGTCACCGAATTGCGGACGGCCATTCCCCAGGCGGGCGCGGATGCTTATTCACCCATGTTTTTCCTCTCCTACATTCGCGCCGGGCTGAATCGGCTGGCCCCCGATGTGCAGTTGGGTATTCTGGAAAGCCTGGATGGCATGACCACCGATGATTTGATGGACGTGGATACCTGGAAAGGAATGGCGTACATGGCCAGCTATTCGGCGCGGTTCCAGGCAGGCCAGTTGAAAGACAAGATGAACGAAACACTGCCCACTCCGTTGCAGCCGGATACCACCATTAACCTGGTAAAGCAGGTGTTGGATAAATTTACGCCGGAGGTAGCCAAAAACATCATGGAGACACTGCAAGGAGCGACCCGTGAAGATTTGATGGACCCGGAAACGTGGAAGGGCGTCTGGTATATGCTCAACTATTCTTTGCAATTCCAGTTCAACCAACTGCGTGACCGGGTGTTGGGGGATGATGACGAGGGAGAAGAGCTAGAACTATAAGACCGTAACCCGTAATCCGAAGTCCGTCATCCGATTACCGGTCACGGATAACCGATTTTTACAGATGGAGTGTGCGCGTGGAAGAGGAGATTGATTTACGGCCGTATATTGAGGCCATTGTTAAACATTGGTATTGGATCGTGGGAGCAGCTCTATTAGCAGCGATTGTAGCCTTTATTGTCGCTTCTTTTATTCCTCCTACTTATAAAGCGACAGCCCTGGTAGCAGTGGTAGCCCCCCGTGATGTAGTGCAGTTTGATGTACGCATTCGAGAAACCACTACCACCCAACCCTTGCGAGCTTTTCCCCAATTGGCTCTGAGTGATCACGTTTTGCAGAGTGTATTGGAGCAAAGGCCTGTTGAAGGAATGGATACAATCCAGGAAGTGCGCAGTAACCTCGCGGCGGAAGTGGGGGATGATACTTCGATCATTCAACTGACAGCCACCGCTCAAGACCCAGAAGAAGCAGCCACGCTGGTGAATACCTGGGCAGCAGTGTTTGTGACCTGGGCGAATGAGATATATACCGACCAGAGCAGCCAACAGGTTGCTTTTTTTGAAGAGCAACTGATAGCGGCGGAAACTGAGTTAAGGAACGCCGAAGAAGCATTGGTCACATTCCAGGCCATCAACCGCACAGAGATCATCAGCAACACCCTGGCAGCGTATGCGGATACCCAAAGCGAATACCTGACAGCGCAACGCCGCAACGGACAACTGACGCAACAGGTTCAGGAACTGCGTGACCAGTTAGCAGCGTCGGGCAATGTCCAACCGGTGACGTGGGCTGACCAGTTAACGGCGTTATCGTTGCAGTTACAGGCATTTGGAGCGGAGACGGCCGTGCCGCTGCAATTACAGGTGAGTGATAGCGCGGTCTTAACCACTGCTGGTCGTAGTGAGCAACTGGCGCTGTTAGACAATTTGTTGGCAACTTTATCCAGCCAGGCCGGGCAAATAGAGACCGAACTGGCGGCCCTGGAGCCAGGTATATTAGAGCTACAACAACAACAGCAGCAAGCCAACACGGAGTACAGCCGGTTGCTGCGCCACCAGGTTGTGACCGAATCAGCATATATGGCTCTGGCGCACAAGGTGGAAGAGCAGCGCATCACATCTTCTGACACGACAAGTGGTGTGCGTCTTGCGAGTAATGCAACTGTGCCTCAACAATCTGTAGGATCCCGAAAATTAATCATCACTATTATTGTTGGTATGCTGTTTTTTTTCGGAGCCATATTGGGGATCGTTGTCAAGGAATGGTGGAAACTTTATCAGCCGCTTAATAAAACAAGGCTTCCGGATGCGCCAGAGAATCGACTTAACCCAACGACTGAACCCCAAGCCAAGCTTCATCAGCCAATTGATGAACACGTCACTGATTAATTGAGACATAGGCACCTACTATAACGGAACAAATAACCCGGATGAAAAACCAAACATTATTCAAGCAATTTCATGCATTAATTGATAACGAGCAAGCGCAATTTGTCTTGGAGAATGTAAATCTTTTTTTTATTGTTGGTTTGGGTAGATCAGGGACAACCTTTCTTTCTCAATTACTTAAAGAAGTTTCAAGATGTGCTATTTACCATGAAACTAAACGTGATGGCGAGGCATTAACAGCGGCATACTGGAATATTCATCAAGCTGATTATTATCTTTCCACATATCGCGAGCGGTTAATGGCATGGCGAATTCTTCGGACACATTGTGAAACGTATGGGGAAGTGAATAGCTATTTACGATACCATGTCAAAGCATTACAAAAACGATATCAACCCCAGATTCTACATCTGGTAAGGGATGGCCGACATGTCGTCACATCTATTATGAATAGACACACTTTTACACCATCTGATGCAAAGCATTCAGGCCGTATCTGCCCACATCCTGGCACTCCGTATGCAGAACAATGGGATTCAATGGATAGGTTTGCCAGGGTTTGCTGGTATTGGGCAGAAACAAATCAATATCTTGTAGATTGTCAACTTCCTCTCGTACGATTCGAAGATGTCATTAGTTCATATGAGTGCTTTTCACATCAGGTATTAAAGCCACTGGGTATAGATGTCCCTACTAATATTTGGACGGAGCAAGTTAATGTTCCCAAGAATGAAAGTAAAACCAGGGTGTTTAAGGATTGGAACTCATGGACACCACGACAGAAGCAGCAGTTTGAAGAAATTTGTGGTGAGGTTATGGTTGACTTAAACTACATATTCTAGGAGTAAATTCCCACACGGTTTTGCAGATATCTGTCAAAGTGGGATTAAGAAGCTAGCGTATGCAGTAGGTAACTAATGTGTTGTGTATATTTATGCGTTGGATTTTGTACTCTTTGCGCTACGAAAAGGTGATTTACGGCATATTTTTCTGCATTCTGGCTGGTGTGGTTATAATTACAACTCGCGCCAATCCGATTGTCTCCAAGCTATTAAACAATGTTTTCTATGTATTTCTAATGCATGAAGGGGAACAGGGCGGCAAAGAGGCAAGCAGTGTTTTTTCAATTCCATATTTCATTACAAACGAATTTCGGCCCAGAGGCGGTACTGTCCGACCTGTCGCTTTAGAGCAGATGTGGATATGGAGTCAGAAGTATGACCAAGATTCTCCTCGATGGAACATCTTGAAAGGTCAGCTATTGCTACTGTCTGGCGACTATCGGAGTGCACAATATGCATTTGAAAATGCGCTTTCCGCTTCTGGTGATAAAGTTTATATGTCTAGATTTTATCTAGGGTTGTCATATGAACTAGCAGGTGAGCGCGAAAAAGCTGTCCAAACATGGCGTCCCGTGCCTGAAATAAGCCTCTATTTTTTAGTTAGTGGAAGAGATCAGTTGGATAAGTCTGAGAGCCTTGAAGTCGCATTGAGATATTTGGAAATAGCCAATGCTATTGCACCAGAGTCCTGTGAAGCCCTTTACTACTATGGTGATACTCTAATACAACTTAATCAATCACAAGCTGCCCTCATTGTTTGGTTATATCCGGATAATTTGGCCTGTTCGGGCGACTACTTTTTAGGTGAGATCTATTTTCAGAGAGGGACATTATTGCATAGCATGGGACGAACTGATGAGGCATTACATGATTTAAGACGTGCATTAGACCTTGATCCCCAAAACACTAAACGACTTGTCAGGCTGGCTAACTTATTAACTGATAATGGTGGTAATGCAGAAGCCGAGGCTTTTTATAGAGAGATAATAAGGATTGATCCCGGCGAACTGTGGGGCTATTTGGGATTCTGCAATTTGAAACGCATAAATGAAGATTATGCCGCTTCATTAACCTGGTGCCAACAAGCTATAGCACGGTTTCCGCACAATCCAATAGCTTATTTCTATATAGGATTGGTTTACCAAGACATGAACAAACTATCAGAGGCCATCTTTTGGTTTGAGAAAATCGTCAATGAAGGAGAACCCACCTTGCTTATGTGGGTGCGATTAGGTGATGCTTATCGAACAGCAGGTGAAAGGGAAAATGCTGTCGATGCCTACGAGATGGTGCTAGAAATTGATCCTGATAACAAATATGCCTTGGAACGATTAAATGATCTCAGAGATTAATTGTAGACATACCTATGATCACTATTCGGACACTCGGTAAGAACTCAATTGGGTATGCATTGGGTACCTTCTTTTACTACTCGGTGACTATACTGCTGGTTCCAATTTACACATCTGTATTGTCTGTTTCTGAGTATGGAGCCTTAGAAACGTTAACGGTCATCAATCAGACCCTTTTAATTCTCATTGGTCTGGGTTTAAGCAACGCACTTCTGCGATTTTATTCGGAATCTAAGAACGAAGCAGAAGCACACGAAATTGTCCGTAGCTCCTCTGTCTTTATATTGGCTTTATCACTTGTTTTTTTTTCAGTCCTGTTACCTTTTTTCAGGCCGATTAGCCAAGCCCTTTTAGGAAACGAAACTTATGCAATCTTTGTAGCCCTGGCTCTCATATGGGCTGCCGGGGGTGTCTTGAATGAATTATTTTTTGCTTATCATCGGGCCCGTCACGATGCCAAGACATATGTTTTGATCACCTTCTGTCTTTTCATTTTCCGATTGTTTTTGAATATTCTGATGATTTATATAGTTAAATGGGGGCTATTGGGTATTCTTTTGGGCAATATTATTTCTGTCTGGATGATCAATGCTTGGTCGTCTTTTCGCTTCTGGACACATGGGTTGACCATTTCTTTACATTGGTTAAAAGTATTGCTTGGCTTCGGCTTACCTCTGGTAGTAACTCGCTTTAGCTGGTTAATATTAAATTCAGCAGACAGGTATTTTCTGGCGTATTATCGGGATCTTTCAGAAGTAGGGATATATAGTCTAGGTTATAAAGCTGGGTTGATAATAATGATTATTGTGATCGTCCCTTTCCAAATGGCCTGGGGACCCTTTGTCTTTTCCCGGTTTGCATCTGATAGAGAGGAAGCAAAGAAGGATTTCTCTCGTGTTTTTACCTATTTGGTTTCTGTACTTTCATTTGCCAGTTTAGGTCTATTTTTGTTTGCCCCAGAAATTGTGAGTTTTTTGGGAGCAGGGAAGTTTGATGACGCGATCTTCGTAATGCCCTTTGTCCTTTTCGCTTATTTTTTCAACGCTATCTATTATTGGGCCGGTAATTTATTTCACTTGGAGAAGAAGACAATAATATTAAGTGTTATTGCAGTTGGTATGGCAGCACTTAATTTATGTCTCAACTGGATTGTCGTACCGATTTGGGGTTGGTGGGGGGCGGCTACGGTAACCATAATAACTGTTGGTGGTATGGGACTAATAACCCTTTTGTTAAGCCGCCGTATATGCCCTGTAAATCTGGAATCCAGGCGATTAGCTAAAATCATGGTGGTAATGTTCCTGTTGGTCGTTTCTTATTACTTATTACCCCTCTCATCAGCAGTCGTGAGTTGGATTGTACGGGGGGTAGTTCTAGCAATTTTCCCAATTCTGCTTTTTGTTTTTGGCTTCTTCGCCCCTTCCGAGTTGGATTTTGGGAGGTCTTTAATTAGCAAAGGGAGACGAAAGTTTATTTCGTTGATTGTTAAACCTACTTAATCTAGCAGGCATTATTTTAGAATCGAGGTTAGGATTGAACACATGTCCGATATGTAAACATAGGCTGTCACCATCATTCAGAAAAAATGGTTTCTTGATCGGTGAATGTGACGCATGTAAGACCTTGGCGGTAATGGACTCTGTTAGTCAAGATGAGTTGAAATCTATTTACTCGGATGACTATTATGAAAAATACCAGTCCAGGTATATTGAGGTATCGCCGAAACAACGGGAAATATGGATGCGCAGGTTACGGGTTATTGAAGGCATGACAGACGACAGGACGGGGTCAGAACGATGCCTTTTAGATATTGGCTGTGGCACCGGTGTGTTCTTAACTATTGCTCAGAGCAGCGGCTGGAATGTATCGGGGATTGAGATTTCCACCCAAGCCAGCGCCTTGGCGGCAAAAGCGGTAGGCGCCAATAGAATTTCTCAAGATATTTTTGCGCTCGAAGAAACGGGAAGTTTTGATGTTATTACTATGTGGGCCATTATTGAGCATTTGGGAGATCCACTTAGTTATTTAGAGAAAGCACATTCTCTTTTGAAACCTGGCGGCACACTGGCTTTGGCTACCATGAGTACTGATGCCTGGAACAGAAAGCTATTTGGCACCAAGTGGCGGTATTTTACACCTCCAGAACATTTGATATTTTTCAACAGAGAGAATTTGCTCTGTGCCTTAGAAAAGACCGGTTTTCATTCCATGGTAGTAGCAGTTTATTTTAATGAACTTGCATTTTGGCACTCTATTTCCCTGTCTTTTCTGCATGGCCAATCTTTACCAATGCGTATTGCCCGAAAGGCATTGGTGGCCCCAGTAAGAGTAATGTCTAACCTGTTTCAGGCAGGGGACATTATTGAGGTATTTGCCAAGCGGGTTTGAGCTTATGTTTTCGCGCAGCAAGTTTGCCTATGAAAGATATTTGGGGATGGCTATAGGTTTTGTGTTTTTATCGTTTGTTGCCAGCTGGATGGTTTTATTTGTGAGTGACCGGGTAACAATAGATTTTAGCCCTGGAAGAATTGAAAAATGGTTAGGGGTAGGAGCAGCATTTTGCCTGATAGCGTTGTTTACCCTCATACTTAGAAGTGGGAAGAAGGCCATTTGTTTGTTGTTGCCGTTGTTATTAAGCCTTAATTTTGTGTTGGTTACCGTGGGCATTAGGGAAGATGTTTATCTGGCAAATAATCAAATTGGCTATCGGCCATGGATATTGATATGTGATTTTTTATTGATGACTGTATTCTTATTGGGTTTGGCAAATTTGAAGGTGGGCCAAATTAATGCTTTTATTAAGGCATCGCTTTTAACCGGAGGACTTTTTGGCAGCTACATTTTAATGGGGGTTGTGTCGCTTATTTATGCACAGGACACTCTCTATGTTTGGTTGGGGTTAGTTGCCCTGGCGAGGTTCTTGGTATGGTTCATTGCATTTCTCCTCATATTCACGAATGATATTCAACATATAAAGTATGTAACGTGGGGATTGGCCGGGTTTGTTACATTGCAATTTATGATCGGTCTTCTGCAAGCCTTTCGTGTGCCGACAGTTGAAAAATATTTTGAATGGTCTGAAGATATTTTTATTGGCCAGGGGGGTATTGCGCGTGTAGGGGGAACAATGGGGCGCGCCCATCTAGAATCCATACTTCTACTCATTGTCCCTGTTCTGTTTGCTTACGCCAGTTCCAAGACCATCTCAGGCAGGCAGCAAAAATTGATGATGTTATGTGGTAGTTTTGGCATAATATTGGTTTTTTTGACTGGTTCACGAGGGCCTATCATTTCTACAATTTTGGGTACGGCCGTTGCTTTGCGCTTGTTCCGATTTTTTAGACCACGCAAGATACATGTCTGGATTTGGTTTGTGTTAGGTCTGGTCACCATTGCGGGTTTAATCATCATATTCCAATCCGGTGACCTCTCCAACACCTTCTTGCGTGGCACACACGCATTCCGGCTAGAAACATTTGAGGTAGCGGTCAGGATGGTTGAGAGACATCCCTTGACTGGAGTGGGGCTAAATAATTATCTGACGGTAGGCCCCATTTATGGCATGTCTGTCAGATTTGTTCAATTCGGCAGGCCTGTACATAATCAATTTCTTTTGGCGGCGGCGGAAACAGGAATTATAGGTCTACTTATATTTTTGTTGAATTTGCTTTATTGGGGATGGTTGACTGTGTCGGCCTCTGTCTCCTGTCGGCCTTTTGATGTTTGCTGGTTTCCTAAAGGGGTACAAGGTTCCTTAGTTGCCTTCTTTCTTACTTCCCTTTTGGATGCACCTCTGGTAAAACCGCCAGTAATTAGCGTCTTGGCTATCTTAATTGCAGGTGTTAGCGCGGTAGCCGTTCGTCGTGTGAAATGAAACTGTTTGGTTTATTCTTGTCCTATCCAAATGGTTTTGGGACAATTAGTTAATGAAAAAAGGCAAAATCGAGTTGCTGACTCTAGATTTCCCACCGATAAGCGGTGGCATTTCTCACTATCTTTACAAAATTGCCAGCCACTTACCATCAGACGAAATCCGCATAGTAGGTGTTGCTACCCCTGAAAGTGTAGACTTTGACTCATGGCAATCTTTTGAAATTTGCCGGTTGAAGGTGCCAACAAAATATAGTGCATTTGCAAAGCAACTCAAGTTTTTCGCCCCATTTTATCTGGCCAAATCGATCCGTCATCAAGATATTTCGTATGTGCTTTGCGGGCAAGCTCATTACACCATTATGTTACCCGCCTGGGCGATTAGCTGTATCAAGCGTGTACCCTTTGGGGTTTTTGCCTATGGTCTCGATTTGCTTCACCCACAAGGGCGCGCATACAAAGTTTTTTTTAATGCTCTGATAAGAAGTGCTGATATCCTATTTGTTGACAGCTGTGCCGCACAAAAAATAGCAGAACAATTGGGGGTTAACCCATCCAGGATCCATGTTGTGTATCCAAGCGTAGACCCCCACGATTTACAAAGCGATATCACAGCGCAAGAGGTGAAGAACCGCTATAGCATAGCAAATAAAAAATGCATTTTAACAGTGAGTAGACTTATCGAACGCAAAGGGCACGACATGATCGTTCAAGCATTGCCCTTCATCTTGCAAAAAGTACCTGATGCTCATTACCTCATAGTTGGGTCAGGCCCTAATGAAGCCGAATTGAAGCGGCTGGTTTCTGACCTTAGGATGGAAAATCATGTAACCTTTGCTGGTTTCGTCGCTCAAACGGAGTTGGGTGCCTATTTTTCTGCTTGTGATGTCTTTACCATGATTAGCCGTGAAATCCCAGAAAAAGGCGATGTTGAAGGGTTTGGGATTGTCTACCTACAGGCCAGTATGTTTGGCAAACCAATTGTCGCTGGTCGTTCAGGAGGTGTGCCTGAAGCCGTGTTGGATCATGAAACCGGATTGCTGGTAGACCCGTCGGACGTTAAGGCTATCACTGAGGCACTAATCCGACTGTTACTAGATACAGATTTAGCTTATTCTTTAGGCAGTGAAGCAAAACGAAGAGTTTTAGCTGATTTCAGCAGCAAGTTATCTGCACAAAAAGTAATCATGGCTTTGGCAAGTATAAGAACAGCGTAAAAGATCGAAGGTGTTACTTATTGTGTATCCTTCATTAATCATAATTGATCGAGTTAAGTGCTTCGTAACGTAAATAATCATAAGTTTTCAAGGCTTGTAAAGTTCATGAAACTTCTGTTACGAAGCATTAAGTACTCTGTAACAAAAGAAATTTTAATATCTTTTGAATAGTTAGAGAAAGTAGA
>JAHDWK010000036.1 GCA_023382655.1 Anaerolineae bacterium
CGTGAAATCATCGATTGATTGTCGCTCATTTGTGAGCTAAAGCGAAAGTCCTAATACCAATAATTTGGATCAAGCTCTTCTGAAATTTGTGCATTGACCAGGGAAACATTAGGCGGTAATTGAATAGAGGTCGTCACATCACTTTCTATCAACATTTGTTGATCTCGCAAACGCTTTTGCAATCGATTCATTTCTTCTACCGGTAACCAACCACAATAAGTACATCGCATTGGCCGAATCCAATACCAATATGGGGATGTCCATTCTGTTACCATACCGCGCTGATAGGGTGCTCGCGGTTTGACTAACCATACAGTTGGTAGTCCAAAAATCACTTTCTCTACATCCTCTTCTACCCACTCTAACGAGCGGAGAGTTGTTGAAAGTTTTGACCAATCATATTCCAAAGAGACGATGGGTTGTAGGAAAGATGATAGAATTATCAAAAGCCAATGGCCCCATAGGCCATTTTGATATCGAGAATCTCTAATAAGGTTATAGTCATCCATGAGATGGGTGCCTTTATCGTGTAATATCCAGGTTTCATCTAAGCTAATCTCGTGGCGGATTTGAGCCGCTTTTTCTTGAAGAGGAGCAAAATCGCCTGTGTCCAAAGATCGCACCAATGGAGCAATGGTGGATTGAAATTTGGGATAATCAAAGAGAAAGGCTGTATGCTTCAAAGACATTTTGACACCTCACATGATACTGCTGCTAGTCTCCCGACCATGCCGCCCCGCCTTTGCACATCGGAACCCCTTTGCTCACCACACCAACCCCGCGCGTACCGGATTGTCCTTGCATCTGGTAAAGATCCATCAGCCAGATTGTACGTCGGCGGTCACGGCCGTGCGAAAAATTGCGCAACCTGGTAGTGCCCGGTACGGGGCAAATGGCGCTGGATATTTCCAGATTTGATGCTCCATGCCTGGCACTGCCACACCTCGCTTTTGTTGCCCACCCCTGGTGCTTGTGATAGAATGCACAGAGTAAATCTGGAAGTGACGACAGCAGGCGCCATTACAAATTCAGGTGAGTGACTTCGCAATACGGCCGTGGCCGGTTTCTAACCGGGCCACCCCTGGCAACCTCCCCTATCTGTCCTTAGAGCCTGCCATCGTTAAACTCCTCGGAAGAGAGAAAACCATCACATGGATAATCCAATCGTTGTTGATTACCTGCCCATCTTCATGTTGCTGCTGGTCGCCCTCTTTTTTGCGCTGCTACTACCAGCCCTCTCCCTGCTATTAGGGCCAAAACGTTCCCCTGAGAACGCCACCCCCCACAAATATATCGCTTATGAATCCGGTATGGCCGCCATTGGCGAAGCCCAACGCCGCCTGCCGGTGAAATTTTATCGTATTGCCGTTCTTTTTATCCTGTTTGATGTAGATATTATTTTACTCGTACCCTGGGCCGTCACCTTCCGCGATTTAGGCTTTTATGGTCTGGCGGTGATGGGGGTTTTTATGTTCCTCTTCATTCTCGGTGATGTCTGGGTCTGGAAAAAAGGGGTGCTGGAATGGGAATAGAACAAAAACTAGGCGACATGGGTGTTGTCACCCATCGTCTGGAAGATTTGGTGAACTGGGGCCGCACCAACGCGATGTGGCCTTTGCTGTTTGGCCTGGCTTGTTGCGCCATTGAAATGATGGGGTCGCAAGCCTCTCATTTTGATGCGTCGCGTTTTGGCATGGAGTTGAATCGGCCATCGCCGCGCCAGGCCGACCTCATGATTGTCGCCGGCCGTGTCTCCCGCAAAATGGCCCCCGTTGTGCGCCGCCTGTATGACCAGATGCCGGAACCCAAATGGGTCATCGCCATGGGTGACTGCGCTTCCTGTGGTGGTATCTTCAACAACTATGCCATTGTGCAGGGTGTGGACGAAATTGTGCCCGTAGATGTGTATGTGGCCGGCTGCCCACCGCGCCCCGAAGCGCTTATCAACGGCATTATGACTCTGCACGAAAAAGTGCGCGGCGAAAAATTAACCAAATACGCCTGACCCAACAGAGAGGCATTGATGAATCAAGATAACCTCGTTGTGGACAAGATCAAAGCCGGCTTCCCAGACGCCATTGAAGAGGTAATGGATTTTCGTGGGGAGCGCACGCTCATCGTTCAACCAGATAAACTCAAAGCCGTATGCCACTTATTGCGGGATGATGCGGCGCTACAGTACAATTTTCTCTCCGATATAGTTGGCGACGATTATTTGCCCGAATTTCCCCGCTTTGCCGTCAGTTATCACTTGTATTCCATTCCCCAAAACCATCGCCTGCGCCTGCGCGTCTGGGTAGAAGACCCCGATGAAGGGCCAGAAACCGTGGGTGAAATCTGGCCGATTGCCACCTGGCTGGAAATGGAAGTGTATGACCTGATGGGCATTCGTTTTCAGGGGAATCATAGTCTGCGCCGCCTCTTCTTGCCGGAAGATTGGCAGGGATATCCCCTGCGCAAAGATTACCCTTTGGGCTATGAAGAGGTACAGTTCTCCTTCAACTGGCAGGAAATTGACGCCAAAAAACCGTATGCGAAGGATTGAATCCGTATTCCGAATCCCGTAAGGCGTAATCCGTAGACGTAATCCGTAAAACGTAATCCGTTCCACGCCCTGCGATAAGACGAAATACGCACTTAGAGGACACTATGCAACTACCCTCTGGCGGAGATAGCATTCAAGAATTAACGGTGGAAGAACTCCGGGCCAAAGTCGGCACGGGGATGGAAATCGAGAATGCAGAGGAGCATCTTCTTCTCAGCATGGGGCCGCAGCATCCCAGCACACATGGCGTATTACGGCTACTGCTGGAATTGGATGGCGAAAATGTGGTCAACATGGCCCCGGACATTGGTTTTCTACACACCGGCGTGGAAAAAAACATGGAGGCCAAAACCTACACCAAAGCGCTGGTGATGACCGACCGCCTGGATTATCTTTCGCCCATGTCCAACAACCTGGGTTATATCCTGGCGGTGGAAAAGCTGCTGGGGGTGGAAGCGACGCCGCGCGCCCAGGTGATTCGGGTGATTTTGACGGAACTGGCGCGGGTCAGCAGCCATCTGGTCTGGTTGGGCACCCATGCCCTAGACCTGGCGGCGATGTCGGTATTTCTCTACTGCTTCCGCGAACGGGAATATATTTTGGACCTGTTTGAGATGTGCAGCGGGCAGCGAATGATGGTGAGTTATTTCCGTCCCGGTGGGCTGTGGCGGGATGTGCCGGAAGAGTTTGAACCGGCTGTGCGCGAATTTCTGGAATTCATGCCGGCCCGCATTGCGGATTATGAGGCATTGACGAAGCGGAACCCCATCTGGCTGGATCGGACAAAGGATATTGGGGTAGTGGATGCAGACACGGCCGTTGCCTGGGGCATGACCGGCCCCTCCCTGCGCGGCTCCGGCGTCAATTGGGACATCCGCAAAGCCGAACCCTACTGTGGGTACGAGCAGTACGAATTTGACGTACCCGTCGCCACCGAAGGGGATGTGTACGCCCGGTACTGGTGCCGCATGGAAGAGATGAAACAAAGCCTGGGCATCATCCGCCAGGCAATGGACAGGCTGCCCAAAGGCCCCATCAACATTGACGACCGCAAAATTGTGCCCCCGCCCCGCGCGGAACTTGGGCGCAGCATGGAGGCCGTTATCCACCACTTCAAGCTGTGGACAGAGGGTTTTAGCGCCCCTGCTGGCTACGTTTACCAAAGCATCGAATCGCCACGCGGTGAATTTGCCTGCTACCTGCGCGGTGATGGTGGCCCCAAACCGGCGCGCTGCCACTTCCGCACCCCCTCCTATGTGCATCTGGCCTCGCTGCCGCATATGTCAAAGGGGCGCTTTGTGGCCGATGTGGTTTCCATCATTGGCTCGGTGGATATTGTATTGGGGGAAATTGACCGGTGATACGTGATGCGTGATACGTGAGTTTTGTCACGCATCACGTCTTTTAGACAACCATGACATTTACCGAAAAATACGCAGCAGAAATCGAAGGAATTATCGCCCGATTCCCGCATAAAAAGTCGGCGGTGCTGCCGCTGATGCACCTGGCGCAGCACCACTATGGCTACATGAGCGACGAAGCCATGCGCGAAGTGGCCGCCATTTTGGATTTAGACCCCACGCACGTCCTGTCATTGGCCGGGTTTTACACCCTCTATTACGAAGAGCCGGTGGGCAAATACGTGCTGGAAATTTGCAACGACCTGGCCTGCGCCCTGCGCGGCGCAGACCAGTTTGTAGAGATGGCCTGTGGCAGACTGGGAATTGACGTGGACGAAACAACGGCCGATGGCCTGTTCACCATCAAAACGGTGATGTGCCTGGCCGCCTGCGACCGCGCCCCCATGTTGCAATGCAATCTCAAGTTTGAAGAAAACCTGGACGAAGCTAAATTTGACGATCTGCTGACACGTCTGCGTGAACAGGCAGCCAATGAAGCTGTTACTCCCTCGGTCGTAGAAAAGATCACAGCATACGCAAAAGATAGTGAGCAGTTGGCAGTGAGCAGTTAGCAGCCACAAACTGCTCACCGCCAACCGCTCACTGCTCACTTTTTATCATATGGCACACATACTATTACGGCATCGTGATATTGAGAATATAAAAGAGCTGGACGTTTACCGGCAGCATGGCGGGTATGAAGCGCTCAAGAAGGCGCTGACCATGACGCCGGCCGAAGTAACCGATGTGGTCAAAGCATCCGGGCTGCGTGGCCGGGGTGGGGCCGGTTTTCCCACCGGTTTGAAGTGGACATTCATCCCCAAAGGCGCGCAGGAGGTGTATGTGACCATCAATTCCGACGAATCGGAGATGGGCACATTCAAAGACCGCGAACTGCTAGAATACAATCCACATCAGGTGATTGAAGGCGCGCTGATTTGTGCCTATGCGGTAGGGGCCAAACGCATTTACAACTATATGCGCGGCGAGTTTATGGACGCGGGTTATGCCTTCGAGGAAGCCATTCACGACTGTTATGCCGCCGGGTTGCTGGGCGAAAACATCTTGGGAACTGATTTTAGCTGCGATATGGCGGCCTACTATGGCGCGGGCGCTTACATTTGTGGCGAGGAGACGGCCCTGCTCAATTCGCTGATGGGTGAGTTGGGGCAGCCCTGGTCGAAGCCACCGTTTCCGGCCATAGAAGGACTGTATCACAAACCGACCGTCGTTAACAATACCGAAACGCTGGCGAACGTGCCGGCCATCATCAGCAACGGCGCGGATTGGTACAAGAGCATGGGCACAGAAAGAAGCACCGGCCCCAAAATCGTCTGCCTGAGCGGGCATGTGAACAAACCGGGCAACTACGAAGTGATCATGGGCATGACGTACCGGGAGTTGATTTATGGCGAGCAGTACGGCGGCGGCATTCCTGGCGGCAAGAAGTTTAAGGCGATGCTGCCTAGCGGTGGCTCTGGCCCGGTGGTGAAAGAAGATGCCCTGGACGCACCTATTACCTACGAAGGGCTGGACAAATTTGGCTCGGTGATGGGGTCGGCGTCGGTGGTAATCATGGACGAGACGACGGACATGGTGTGGATGGCGATGAAGTGCGTCCACTTTTTTAAGCATGAGTCGTGTGGCAAATGTACACCCTGCCGCGAGGGGACGTTTTGGATGGATCAACTGCTGCACAAGATTTGTCATGGGCATGGTACGGCCGAAGATTTGCGCGTGTTGAAAAGCGTGGCCGGGCAAATTGGCGGGCGCACGTTGTGTGCGCTGGGTGATTTTGCCATTAACCCGGTTTTAAGTACCGTCAGGCACTTCCCTGAAGAGTATGAAGCGAAGGTAAAAGCGAATAGTCCGGTAAACGGTAATCGGTAATCGGTAATCGGTAATCCGTAATCCGTAATCGGTGAATTAGAAGCCATCATGAGTGATCTGATAACGTTGACGATAGACGGCACGGCCGTGAGCGTGCCCAAAGGTACGCTGGTGGTAGATGCCGCTAAAAAAATCGGGAATGACATTCCCGTCTTTTGCTACCATCCCAAACTCGAACCGGTGGGCATGTGCCGCATGTGCCTGGTGGAAATTGGGCTGCCCGTGCGTGACCGGGCCACCGGCGAACTGGTGTTGAACGAGGACGGCTCACCGCAGGTGAACTTTGGCCGCATCCTGCAAACGGGCTGCACCATCGTCGTCAGTGAGGGCATGGTGGTGCGCACCGCCACCCAAGCGGTGGACGAGGCGCGGGAAAGCGTGATTGAGTTTTTGCTCTCCAGCCACCCGCTCGACTGCCCCATTTGTGACAAAGGCGGCGAATGTCCACTGCAAAACCTGACAATGGCCTACGGCGCGGGCACAACCCAGATGGATTACAGCCTCAAGCTGAAAATGGACAAACACGTGCCGCTGGGTGAGTTGATTTACCTGGATCGAGAACGCTGTATCCAATGCGCTCGCTGCATTCGTTTCCAGGAAGAGGTGGTGGATGACCCGGTGATTCGCTTCCATAATCGCGCCCGCAATCTGGAAATTGTGACCATGTCTGACCCCGGTTTCGACAGCTATTGGAGCGGCAACACCACCGACATTTGCCCGGTGGGGGCGCTGACAACCAGTGATTTTCGGTTTGGCGCACGGCCGTGGGAACTCATCCCCGTCGCCTCCATTTCTGTCCATTCACCGGCGGGGGCCAATCTCACATTCAGCACCCGGCGGGAGGCGAAGTCGGGCGGGCGTTCCGTCATCAAGCGCGTGTTGCCGCGCCAGAACGAAGGCGTCAACGAGATTTGGATTCACGACCGGGATCGGTTTGTGCATCAATTTGCCGATGCACCCGACCGGCTGCACAAACCGCTCATCCGCAAAAACGGCCAGTTGGTAGAAGCCGGTTGGGATGAGGCTATCGAACTGGTTGCCAATAAACTAAATGGATTGGGCGACAAAGCCGCCGGTATCAGCGGCGACCGCCTGAGCAATGAAGACCTGTACCTCTTCCAAAAGCTGCTGCGCCAAGGAGTCAAAACGCCGCACACTGACCTGGGCAACCGCACCATTGCCGGCGGCGATATCACCGCCAAAGTGGGTATCAGCAGCGGCAGCAACCTGGGCGAACTGGGCAAAGGGGACGCCATCGTCGTCGTTGCTTCGGATTTGCACGAAGAGGAGCCAATCTGGTGGCTGCGGGTGAAGCAGGCGGCGCAACGTGGCGCAACACTGGTTATTCTGAATGTCCGCCCCACCCGGCTGGACAAATTTGCCAGCCACACCATTTATTACCAACCGGGGCAGGCCGTGGCGACAACACGCCAACTGGTGAACGCGACTAAAATTGCGGTGGAAACGGCCGAACCCGACCCCATCAAAACAGCCGCCGACGCCCTCATCAATGCCAAAAACCTGGTAGCCTTTTACGGCGCGGAAGGGCTGACGCTGGCGGAAACAGACACCATCGCCCGGCTGTTGGGCAATTTGCTGCTGGTGAAGGGGGAGCAACCACATGCCGGCCGTAAAAATAATGGTCTGATTGCCGTCTGGCCGCACAACAATACCCAGGGGGCGTGGGATATGGGCATCCATCCGGCGTTTGGCCCTGGCTACAAGGTGTTGGACAACTCTGGTAAAGACGCCACGGCCATTTATGCCGGTGTACGAAGCGGCGAGATTTCTGCTTTGTATGTGATAGGCACTGATCCAGTAGGCGATGGTTTGCTGGCGGATCGCGGCCGGTTGGAGTTTCTGGTGGTGCAGGAATTGTTCCTGACGGACACGGCGAAGCTGGCAGACGTAGTGTTACCGGCGCAAAGCTGGGCAGAACGAGAGGGTACGTTCACCAGCGGTGAGCGGCGGGTACAGCGGTATTACCCGGCTATCCAGCCGGTGGGCGAGAGCCGCGAAGATTGGCGCATTTTGGCGCAGATTGGCGAAAAATTAGGACTGGGCAAGACGCCGTTTGCCGCCAGTCTGGTGTTTAAGGAATTGGCAACGGCCGTACCCCCCTACAAAGGCATGGATTACCGCAGCCTGGCCCGTGTGGAAGAACAATGGCCGATCATTGGCCGCGCTGATTTGTACTACGGCGGCACAGCCTACGATAACAAGTCTGGTATGGGGCAGCAGTGGGTGGCCGCAGCGGAAGCTGCCGCAGAGGAAGCCGGCGCAGTGGCATCATTTGAGGCAGCGGATGCCCCTACCCGCCAGACCAATGGCGTCCGGCTGATTCGGGCAGCGGCGTTGTTTACGCCGGGCACGCTCATTAACCATGCGCCGGTGCTGGCCGAACGGCTGGCGCAGCCCACGCTGTGGGTGAATGAAGCCGACGCGCCCCAACTACAGGTGGCGGATGGGAATAGCGTGCGGGTGGTGGTCAACGGCCGTACCATCCCCGTTACTGTCCAGGTGAATGATAAGGCGCTGGCGGGTACGGCCGTGTTGCGCGGCGTGCCCCACTTCCCCGGCGTGGTGGAACTAGAACTGGAACTGGCAGTGAGCAGTGAGCAGACTGCTTACTGCTGACTGTACACTGCTCACTGACTAAAGAGGAAACATGGTCATCAACACGGTTACACAACTGGCTATCTACTCCCTCATAGTGGGATTCATCATCACCTTTGTGGTGATCAGCGGTTTTGCTTACACCACCTTGCTGGAGCGCAAATTGCTGGCGCGCCTGCAAGTGCGCATTGGTCCCAATCGCGCCGGTTACATCCCCCTACCCACACGGGGTGGCAAAGAGCGGCGTATTTTGGGTGGTTTTATGCAACCCGCCGCCGACGCCGTCAAGCTCTTCTTCAAAGAGGATATGACGCCCGTCATGGTAGATAAATTGACCTACTTTCTGGCCCCCATCATCACCGTCATCCCGGCGATCTTCATCCTGGCGGTCATTCCCTGGGCCGGCAACATCCCCCTTATCACACCGGAAAACCGGGATTATTTTGCCATCGCGCCGGGCATTAATGTGGGTGTGCTGTTCATTTTAGCCATTACCTCCATCAGCGTGTATGGTGTGGTGTTGGCCGGGTGGTCATCCAACAGTAAGTATGCCGTGCTGGGTGGTATTCGCGCTTCCGCGCAAATGATCAGCTATGAACTGGCCATGGGGATGACGGTGTTGGTCCCCGTGATGCTGGCAAACTCAATGGATTTGGGCGTGATTGTGGCCGGGCAACGGGGCATGTGGTACGTTTTCTTGCAGCCGATTGCCGCCCTGGTGTTCTGGATTGCGGCGCTGGCCGAATTGCAGCGCGCCCCTTTTGACCTGCTGGAAGCAGAACAAGAACTCTCTGCCGGGTTTACAGTGGAATACAGCAGTATGCGTTTTGGCATGTTTTTCATGGCCGAATACATGAAAATGATTATCTTTTGCGCCCTCTTTGCCGTCTTTTTCCTGGGCGGTTATCGTGGCCCCTTTGTGGATCAGGTACCGGCATTGGGCTTTGTCTACACCACAATAAAGATCATCCTGGGTCTGTGTGTCATGATCTGGATTCGGGCCTCCTTGCCCCGCCTGCGTTATGACCAACTGATGTCTTTTGGCTGGAAAGTGTTACTGCCCCTTTCGGTGGTTAATTTTGTCATTGTGGCCGTGATGATTGTGTTGGTGGAAGAGGGTGTGTTTGGTTTCTAAGATGTTGAGGAGGGCTATTGACATCAATAGCCCTCCTCAACATCTTTTTGGAGATTTTGCATGATTGGTGAAATTGTCAAAGGTCTGGGCACTACGTTGAAGCATCTGTTTCAACCCCCGGTCACCATTCAATATCCGGAAGTGAAACGGCCGGTGCGCTATCGTTTTAAGGGTCGCCATGAATTGAAGCGGTATGATAACGGGCTGGAAAAGTGCATTGGCTGTTCGTTGTGTGCGGCGGCCTGCCCGGCCGATGCTATCTTTGTGGAAGCGGCGGAAAATACAGACGAGACGCGGTATTCACCCGGCGAGCGGTATGCCAGCACCTATGAGATTAACATGCTGCGCTGCATCTTCTGTGGCTACTGCGAAGATGCCTGCCCCACCGAGGCGATTGTGCTGGAACACAATTATGAGTTGAGTTTTTATGACCGGGCCAGCGCTATTTATACCAAAGATATGTTGATTGTGGATGTGCCGATCAACGGCCGTCCTACCCCACAACAGGTAGAACCGGGGGTGTTTACCCGCTCTATTCCTGATATGGAGAACCCGAAGTAAGTTGGTAGTAGGCGATTTATCGCCGTTTGCAGAAGGGGCGATAAATCGCCCACTACGAACTTGAGAGGTAAGGACATGGGAGATCCGCTGGTATTTGGCATTTTGGCGATTGTGGCGATTGTGGCGGCGTTGATGATGGTGACGAGCCACAACTCGGTTCACAGTGCATTGTGGTTGGTATTAAATTTTGCCACGATAGCCGTTTTTTATGTGATATTGAACGCGCCATTTATCGCTATGGTACAGATTACGGTGTATGCCGGGGCGATCATGGTGCTGTTTTTGTTTGTGATTATGCTTTTGGGCGCGGAACAACTGCGCGGGGCAGGGGCAGGGGTCAGTTCTCGTGGCGAGCGGTTTCATCAGGGAGTCGCGGTAGTTTTAGGGGTGCTGTTGGTCACGGCCGTGACCCTGGCGTTGATGAATGGTGGCGGCGGGGATACGGCCGTGCCCACCATGCCCATCACCAGCCCCCAGGAATTGGGTCTCATCCTGTTTGAAACTTACGTCTTCCCCTTTGAAGTGACCGGCGTCTTGTTACTGGCGGCCATCATTGGCGTGGCCATTTTCACACTCCGAAAAAAGCGAGGTACGGCCGTATGACTGTAACCATTGATTGGTACGTGGCCCTCAGCGCCATCTTGTTCACCATCGGCGCGCTTGGCGTTTTACTGCGCCGCAGCGCCATCATCGTCTTCATGTGCATCGAGTTGATGCTCAACTCCGCCAACCTGCTCTTTGTCGCCTTTGCTCGCTCTTTAGGCGATTTACATGGGCAAGTGTTGGTCTTTTTTGTCATCGTGGTGGCGGCGGCCGAAGTGGCTGTGGGCCTGGCACTGATCGTCACCATCTTCCGCACCAAACGTAGCATCAACATTGACGAAATCAACCTGTTGAAGGGATAGAGAACAGACATCCGATTTTTTGAAAAAAATCGGATGTCTCGCGTAATTATGGAAGCATTATTTGGTTTAGCCCCCCTCATTCTGGTCCTTCCCATTATTGGCGTCCTGTTCAACGGGCTGGTTGGGCGGCGCTTTGTGGATCATGACCGGAAAACCGGTGAACGCTGGTCAGGCTGGTTTGCCACCATCATGGCTCTCAGCGCCTTTGTCGTTGCCGTGCTGCTCAATCTAGCCCTGCACGCCAACCATTTCCACGCCGAGACCGTGCTGTTGTGGGATTGGATCGTCATACCCGGACAGGGCCTTTCCATACCTTGGGCCATGCAAATTGACACCCTTTCCGTGACCATGATGCTGGTCGTCACCGGCGTCGGCTCCATCATCCATATCTACTCCATCGGCTACATGCACGGCGACCCCGATTATTCGCGCTACTTCGCCTATCTCAACCTCTTCCTCTTTTTCATGCTCATCCTGGTCGCCGGTAACAACTACCTGGTGCTGTTTGTCGGCTGGGAAGGGGTTGGTTTGTGCTCCTACCTGCTCATCGGCTTCTGGCATGAACGGCTGGCCAAAGATGGCACGATGAAAAACGCCCACGCCGCCCGTAAAGCCATGATCGCCAACCGCGTCGGCGACGCCGCCATGATTTTGGGCATCATCCTCACCTTCTGGGTCTTTGGCAGCGTGGAATTTAACCACGTTTTTGCAGAAGCCATCCATATTTTTGAATCTCACGAAGAGGTGGTGACACTGGTAGGCACAAACATCGAAATGGCCTTCAGCACCGCATTATTTGCCATCACCATCCTCTTTTTGATTGCCGCCACCGGTAAATCTGCCCAATTGGTACTGCACGTCTGGCTGCCCGACGCTATGGCCGGCCCCACCCCTGCCTCCGCCCTCATCCACGCCGCTACGATGGTCACCTCTGGCATTTACCTGATTGTGCGCAGCAACGTATTGTATGAAATCTCTCGCGCGCTTTCTCTGGCGAGTGAGACTATTTCCTCATCTGATATTGTGGCCCTGGTGGGGGCCAGCACGGCGCTCTATGCCGGTCTTATCGCCTTCACCCAATATGACATCAAAAAAGTGCTGGCCTACTCCACCGTCAGCCAGCTTGGTTTTATGATTGCCGCCGCCGGCATGGGTGCGTATGTGGCTGCCATGTTCCACCTGATTACCCATGCTTTTTTCAAAGCCCTGCTCTTTATGGCCGCCGGTTCCGTCATTCATGGCATGGAACACGGCCACCACGAGGTTTCCCACGGGCATCACGGCCATGATGATGACGGCTTCGATCCCCAAGATATGCGCTACATGGGCGGTTTGCGCAAGTTGATGCCGGTCACGTTCTGGACGTATCTGGTGGGCGCGCTGGCGCTGGCGGGCATTTTCCCCTTTGCCGGGTTCTGGTCAAAGGACGAGATTCTGGCCCACGCCAACGCCAATCAGGATGAATATGGTCTGTTCCTGGTCATGTTTAGTATGTTGTTGCTGGCGGCCGTATGCACCGCGTTTTACATGGGGCGGCAGTTGCGCATGGTGTTTTGGGGAAGCCCACGCCACGAAGCGGCTGCCCACGCCCACGAAAGCTCGCCGATTATGACCTTCCCGCTGGTGTTGTTGGCCGCTTTTGGCACATTGGCCGGGTTGTTCAACCTACCCAAAATTTTGGGCTGGGAGTTCGGGTGGACGCTGGTCTTAGAACATTGGCTAGAACATTCCATTCAAACTTTTGAGTTAATGGAAGAAGGCATACTGGCTCATACGCCACATACCCCCACCTCATTGATTCTGGCGGTAGCGGCGCTGTCCTTGATCCTGGCCTTGTTATCTTTAGGGCTAGCATTCTATGTCTACCGGGACAAACCGAAAACGGCGGCCGATCCCGACCCAACACAGAAGATTCCGGGTTTGTGGGGGGTATTCGGCCGTTTGCCCATAGACACGTTTTACATGAGCCTGCTCATCCCCTGGTTCAACCGGTTTTCCGACTGGTTGGGCCATAAGTTTGAGTGGAGCTTCTGGCATGACTTTTTCCACGAGCGGGTCATCCGCGACACGTTTGTCTGGTTTGCCGACCTGAGCGCCAACGTGCTGGACGCGCAAGGCGTAGACGGTATCGTCAACGGCCTGGGCAGCGTCACCCGCTGGCTGGCCGATGGCATCCGCGTATCACAAACCGGCTATGCCCGCACGTATGCGCTCAGTGTTTTTCTAGGTGCGGTGGCATTACTAATTTATTTTCTATGGCCTTATGTTATGGGGCGGTAACACAGGTTAGAAACCTGTGTTACGGTTTGGAGAAGCAATGGAAAGCGAATTCAACGGTCTATTAACCTTACTCACTTTCTTCCCGTTGGTGGGTGTCCTGATCTTGCTGCTGTGGCGCGGCGTCACGGATACACAGATCAAGTGGACGGCGATTATCACCTCGGCCGTGACCCTGGTTTTATCGGTGGTGGTGCTGGCCTCATTCCGTGCGGGCGATCCCGGCTTGCAGATGGTGGATCATGTGGCCTGGATTCCCTCCTGGGGTATATCCTACTACATGGGCATAGATGGCATCAGCATCTTGATGGTGCTGCTGACGACCATTATCTCGCTGCTGGCCATTATCTCCTCGTGGAGCGCCATTGAAACGCAGGTGAAGCAGTATTACATCTTCATGCTGCTGCTGCAAGTGGGTATGATGGGCGTCTTCCTGGCGCAGGATTTGTTCCTGTTTTACATCTTCTGGGAGTTCACGCTGGTGCCCATGTATTTCCTGATCGGGATTTGGGGCGGCGGCCGACGCGTCTATGCCGCGATCAAGTTTTTCCTGTACACCATGGCCGGGTCGCTGCTGATGCTGCTGGCAATTTTGTATATGGGGCTGCAAACAAACCCCATCACCTTTGCCATCCCGGACTTGATTGCCCAGCGGGGGACGTTTGCGGGTGTGCAAAACATCTTGTTCATTGGCTTTTTTGTGGCTTTTGCCATCAAAGTGCCCCTTTTCCCCTTCCATTCCTGGCTGCCGGACGCACATACGGAAGCGCCCACGGCCGGTTCCGTCATCCTGGCCGGTATTTTGCTGAAGATGGGTACCTATGGCCTGATTCGCTTTAATCTGCCCTTGTTCCCACAGGCATCGGCCGATTTTGCGCCGTACATCGCGGTGCTGGCGATCATTGGCATCATCTACGGGGCCATTGTGGCCTTTGCCCAGAAGGACGTGAAGAAGCTGGTGGCGTATTCGTCTATCAGCCATCTGGGGTTTGTGGTGTTGGGCATTTTCTCGCTAACGGCCGCAGGCATTCAGGGCGGCATTTTGCAGGGTTTTAATCATGGCATTAGCTCCGGCGCGCTGTTTTTTATCGTCGGCATTTTGTATGAACAACGGCATACGCGGGAAATTAAGGAGTACGGTGGCGTCTGGAAGGTGATGCCCGTCTTCTCAGTGCTGACGCTGATCATCGTGTTGTCCAGCATGGGGCTGCCCGGTTTGAATGGCTTCGTAGGTGAATTCACCATTTTGCTCGGCTCGATGGGGGCGACGACGTTTGCCCCGGCCTGGATTTATACGGCATTTGCGGTGACGGGGGTGATTTTGGCGGCCGTATACCTGCTGTGGATGTTCCAGCGGGTGTTCCTGGGGCCGGTGACAGTGGAAGCCAACAACCGGCTGCGGGACATCAACCGGCGCGACCTGTTTGTGATGTGCGTCTTTTTGCTGTTTGTCTTCTGGGTGGGCATTGCCCCGACCGGCTTCTTTAATCTGATGGACAGCAGCGTGACGACACTGCTGGCGGATATGAATGTGCCGGCACTGGCGCAGCGCGTGGCGAGCTTTGCTTTTTTGGGACAGTAAAATGCAGTGCCAGGCAAGGGGCTATGCCGTGTTGATAAGCCAGATTGGTTTTACACCTTGCCCGGCACTACCGACCATCCCAAATAACATACCTGGACACTTGATTATCTCGTCGAGTATACTGCGGATATGACAGCGTTGATTCTGCCCAAAGTAAACGGGAATGACAGTTACACCGACATTGATGTTCAGGCATCGGTGATTTCTGCTGACACGGCCTGCCGCAAAGCCTCTTTTTTCCTGGCCATGAATGTTGGGCATCTGCTTCGTGCTGCAAATCCAAGACTTTTGCTTGATGACGATCTCCTCAAATGGCAATTGAATATCACTTTAACTTCGCCGCGAGGGGAAACACCGCAACAAATTGGGCAAATGTTCCTGGCTGCCTCTGACGGCTCTGTCTTGTTTGCTGATGAACTCATGCATACGTTAACCGCTCTGGACAATGCCCATTCTGTCGGTTGAACATTTCCCACAAGAAAGTGAGGCTGGTTGTCTAGCAGCCTGCTCACAAATGATATTGCGGTTTTGGGGGATCAAGAAAAGCCAGCGTTCACTTCACCGTCTATTCCAACCAACGCCATTCGGTGTGCCATTTTCACGCCTGACCCGATTGCAGCAGTTTGATGTGGTCGTCTCTATTCGTTCATTTGGTGATCAAAGCATACTCATTGAAGCTATTGATCAACAGACACCCCCTGTCGTCTTTTTGAGAACACAATTCCTTCCCTATTGGCAAGCAGATACCCAACACGCGATTGTGGTTGTGGGGTATGACAACGCCAACTTTTTTGTCAATGACCCGGCATTCAACCAGGCGCCTCTGGTTGTGCCTGTAGCTTCATTGCTGTTGGCCTGGGATGGCATGGATTATGCCTACGCGCTCATCACGCGCTGATGTCAGGAAAATAAGATGGCGGAATCTGTTTGTTTTGTGCATGTGAGTGATACGCATTTTGGGCCGACGGTGGATTACGGCCGTGACCATCACCTCTCCTACCCCTGCGCCGTCAAACTGGTGGAGGTCATCAATTCCCTGCCGATGCGCCCGGATTTTGTGGTGCATACGGGGGATGTGACCACCAACCCGGACGAAGCAGCCTATGCCCTGGCGCGAGAAGTGTTTGCCGGGCTGCGTGTACCCTGTTACTTTGTAACCGGCAACCATGATTTGTCATGGCTGATCCGGCAATATCTCCCAATGGGGCCGCTGACGTGGCTGGTGGGTGACCCGAATGTGCTGTGTTATCGCTTTGAGGTGAAGGGGTATCGTTTTTTGGTGTTAGACGGCCGTGCCCCTGACCACCTCGATCCCCAGGGCCTGCTATCCGAGGAGCAACTTGAGATTGTGCGGCAGGAAACGACGCCGGACGGCCCACCATTGACCGTATTTGTCCATTTCCCGGTATGGCCGCTCAACTCCCCCTGGATGGACGCCAATATGCTCATTTTGAACGGCGAAAAGCTGCATGAGGCGCTCTTACCGGCACGGGGGCGGCTGCGCGGCGTTTTTCATGGGCATGTCCACCAATCTATGCAAACAACACGCGATGGCATTGTGTACACGGCCGTGCCCTCCACCTACTCCCAATTCACCGCCTGGCCCACCGACCTGACCGCCGGGCACGATCCCGACTACCCGCCCGCTTTCAACATCGTCCAGTTATTGCCAGAACAGACAATTGTAAGGCAGCATGTGTTTGCACGGCCGTAGTGCCGGTAATCGGTGAACGGTTATTGGTAGGGATCATCCGCTAAGGGCGCGAAGAAACGCGAAGATTTGCCAGAAAAAAATTCGGGCAATTCGGGTCATTCGTGGTCTCAAAGCGGGTGGTATAATGTCAGCCAATTGGAGGTGATATGGAAGCATTAGGCATCAATGTTGGTTATCTGGCGTTACAGGTTTGCATCTTTATCTCCCAATCTCCTAATCTCCCAATCTCTCAATCTCCTGATCTCAATTCTTGAGGAATCCCTATGACAACAAAAGTTTACGGCGTATGTCCCCATGATTGCCCCGATGCGTGTGGGTTTGTGACGGAAGTGGCCGACGGGAAGGCAGTGAAATTCTATGCCGACCCCGACCATCCTGTCACCCAGGGCTGGTTGTGCGCCAAAGTACGGCCGTACCTCCACCACGTTTACCACCCCGACCGGCTGCAACACCCCCTGCGGCGTGTGGGACCAAAGGGGAGTGGGCAGTGGCAGCGCCTCAGTTGGGATGAAGCCATCGCCGAAATTGGCGACCGTTGGCGGGCCATCATCGCCACATATGGCGCGGAAGCGATTTTGCCCTACAGCTACAGCGGCACATTGGGCGCGGTGCAAATGGGTGTGAGCAGCGGCCGTTTTTGGAATCGGCTGGGGGCCAGCCAATTGGAACGCTCCATCTGCGGCGCGGCGGCGGAAATGGCCGTAGAAATGACGCTGGGCAAACGGCGCAGCCCCCGCTACGACGAGGTGCAGCACAGCCAGGTCGTCATCGTCTGGGGGCACAACCCGGTCAGCACCGCCCCCCACTTCATGCCCCATCTGGCCGAAGCCCGCAAAAATGGCACCCAACTGGTGGTCATTGACCCCCGCCGCACCCGCACGGCGAAGCAGGCCGACTGGCACATCGCCCCACAGCCGGGCAGCGATGGCGCGTTGGCGTTGGGGCTGGCGCACATCATCGTCCGCGAAGGGTGGCACGATGAGGCGTGGCTGGCCGCGCACAGCGCGGGTTGGCCAGAACTGCGGGCGCGGTTGGCGGAATACCCGCCGGAACGGGTGGCGGCGATAACGGGACTAGAGATTGCGGAGATTGAGAGATTGGCGAGATTGTATGGCACGACTCGTCCGGGCATGATCAAGATTGCCGACGGGTTGCAGCGCAATCCGAACGGGGGGCAGACAGTGCGGGCGATTTGCGCCTTGCCGGCGATAACGGGGCAGTACGGCCGTCGTGGGGGCGGCCTGATGTACTCTACCAGCGGCTATTTGCAATGGGATGGCGAAGTGGTACACAAGTGGACCGAATGCCCACCGCCGGGCCGGTGGGTGAATATGAACAGGTTGGGCGCAGCCCTGACCGGCGAAGTGAACGACCCGCCCATCCAATCGCTTTTTGTGTTTGGCGCAAATCCGGCTACATCGTCACCCAATGCCGGGCTGATTGTGCAAGGGTTACAGCGAGAAGACTTATTTACGGTGGTGCATGAACTGTTTATGACGGACACGGCCGTACACGCCGACATCGTCTTGCCCGCCACGTCCCAACTGGAACAGGCCGACCTGCATAAAGGGTACGGCACCTGGATGCTGGCCTATAATGCGCCCGCCATCCCGCCATTGGCCGAGTGCAAAAGCAACTGGGATGTGATGCAATTGTTGGCAACAGAAATGGGCTTCACCGAACCCTGGCTGCATCGGGAGGTGGATGAGGTGATAGAGGAGTTGTTAGCGGCTACGGCCGTACAAAACCCCGCCCTCAAAGGCATTACTCTGGAGCACCTGAAAGCAGAACATTCGATTGAGTTGAAACATGAACCAGATGTGCCATTTGCTAACGGCCGTTTCCCCACCCCCAGCGGCAAAGTCGAACTCTTCTGCCAAACCCTGGCTGATATGGGCCTAGACCCCCTACCCGGCTGGACAGACAAACAAGACGACGGTGGGAAAATGGTCAATGGTCAACGGTCAATTGCCAATGATCAACCACCGCTTGCGGATGCTGCATCCGCCGCTTACCGCTCACCGCTTACCGATGACGGATTACCGATTACGGCTCACGCATCACGCATCACGCATCACTCCCCCCTCTGGCTCATCACCGGCGCGGCCCACCACTTCACCAGCAGCACCTTTGCCGGGCAGCCGGATTTACGGGCGCGGGAGGGCGAACCGTTTGTGGAGATTCATCCGGCCGACGCGGCCAAACGGGGAATTGCGCATGGTGACTGGGTGGTGGTGGGCAACGGCCGTGGCCAATGCACCCTCAAAGCCATCCTCACCGACGGCATCCGCCCTGGCGTGGTGGCCTCCCCTAAAGGGCGATGGGGCGTACTGGAAGGCGGCCACGTCAACTTCACCACCTCCGACGCTCTAGGCGACATGGCCGGGCAATCCACCTACCACAGCAACCGCGTGTGGATTTACCCAAAAGAGAGCTAAAAAGTGAGAAAACGGACTGATGGCCTCCTGAGATTTATACTTTTTGCCGTTTTATTCGTTTTCTGGCAGGAGGCCGTATGGGCCTGTGAGCCAATTGAGGATTTTGGACCGGAACAAGTTTTGATGTTTAGTGTGGATCGCACGAATTTGCCGTCGGGCCTGATTATTGATGACAGCCAACCCTATCTTTTGTTTATCACCAACACCACCACCGCAAACCTCTATCTACTCAATCTGGAACAATGGAATTCATATGCTGTAAACAAACAGGCTGTGCTAGATTCCGTCTTATTCATTCCACCGGGCGAAGACATAAACGCCATCGAAGTGGGGCCACGGCGTGATTACTGGCGTTCCTTAAGCTCGCCAACAACAGAGC
Source organism: Anaerolineae bacterium (assembly GCA_023382655.1). Classification (GTDB taxonomy): domain Bacteria; phylum Chloroflexota; class Anaerolineae; order Promineifilales; family Promineifilaceae; genus CAADGU01. The sequence goes on from JAHDWK010000036.1 coordinate 19,443, forward strand.
CGCCACAGTTGTATTTTGTGATAAACGGGGAGCCATTATCTTTGTCTTATACAATCAGCGAAGTTCCGGACCCCTATTATGACCCGGTGGCGGCCCAAACGGCCGTGGCCCAATCTCAGAAAGATTGCCGCGCGTTCTGGGAAAATGAGTCATCGAGCGTTGAAGTCGCCGCCCTGACCAGCGGATCACCTCAAGAGTCGGGCACGGCCGTCACCTTTCGCTGGTTGCTACTCATTGCCAGTCTGGTCGCTGTTGGTCTGCTGGTGGGCACGGCCGTTGTGCTGCAAAAACGAAAGTCTTAACAAAAACGGCCGATGATGTAAATCAACGGCCGTTTCTTTTTTACCTCGTGCCAACGGTCTCCGTTGGCATATCGTTCTGGACGCTCTGCGTCAAAAGAAGGACGCAGAGCGTGGAACGAGTAATAACGATTACGGATTCACCTGCACCACCAGCACTTCCACATCCGTCGTCGGGTTGCCGCCGGTGATCGCCGGAATCGAGGTGTCATTGATGAACAGCAAATTGCCCGCCCCATCGATGATACGTGCTGACAGGGTGTAGGTATGGTTGTCCACGATGGCTGCCGGATCATAAGGAATAGCAAAGGGCAGCGGCACCTGCGCTCCATTGGTGGGCGCATTGTATTCGCCCATAACGAGAGCCGGGGCATCGGCCAGCGATGTGTCTTGAAGCTGCACCAGCAAGTTGGCGTCATCCGGTAAGGCAATACGCACCAGATAGGAGACAGTGCCGGTCACTTCAGCCATCGTTACCGGCGCCGGGCCACCATTGCTAAAAACCATGTTCCCGGCATCGGCAAACAGATTCATCACCAGATCCTCGCCATCCATGACAAAGGTGCGCACATTGCTCAAGAAGGTATTGAACTGCGCATCCAGCGAACCTTCGGGGCACATGGCCATCGTGGAAATGCCGGGTTGGATGGTAAGCGATGCATCATCCAGCGTGTAGCTACCCGCGATGCGGTTGCAATCGGCCTGACCACTGTACGTGCCATCTTCGTTAAAGACGATGTTGTAATTGGCCGGATTGTCTACGGTGATGTTGTTCACGTCGCCCGTGTCCTGGTACTCCTGCCAGAGCCAGAGGATGCCGGTGATGGGGGCGGTTTCAGCGGGCATGTCGGCCGGGGCCGGGCCGCCGTTGCTAAAGACCATGTTCCCGGCATCGGCAAACAGATTCATCACCAGATCGTCCTCATCCATGACAAAGGTGCGCACATTGCTCAAGAAGGTATTAAACTGCGCATCCAACGAACCCTCCGGGCACATGGCCATCGTGGAAATGCCGGGTTGGATGGTAAGCGACGCACCATCCAATGTGTAACTACCGGCGATGCGGTTGCAGTCCGCCTGGCCGTTGTAGGTGCCATCTTCATTGAAGACGATGTTGTAGTTGGCGGGATTGTCTACGGTGATGTCGTTTTCTTCGGCGCTGTCCTGGAACTCTTGCCACTGCCAGAGGATGCCGGTGATGGTGGGGGGTGTTTCTTCGGCGGCGGGCACGGTCGTAGCCTCCATCTCTGGTTCAGCGGTTGGTTCTGAACCGGCCGTCCCGCTACACGCCGCCAGCATCATTGCCAGCAGCAACATAAGGAATACAAGGGCATATTTTTTCATTCTTCTTTCCTTTTTTCTTTGTCCTCGAAAGGACGGTTTAATAAGAATTCAGAGTGTGTCCAGAAAGAGCTTGTTGTTGTCATGCCCGCGTAGGCGGGCATCCATCTGACGGCGTTATGGATTCCCGCTTTCGCGGGAATGACAGGTCTGAATAATCGCTTTTAGACATACTCTCACTGTTTAGTCTATCGTCAACGGCCGTTTTGCCCACAAAAAGCGCACCACCGCATAAAATGTTTAGCGTTGGCTGAGAATGGCCTTACCGCAATAAAATTGTGCCTGCGGTAAACCTGTGTGGTATCATTGTGACGTTTAGAACAAACCTTTTCAGACCTGACAGGTTTCCAAAAACCTGTCAGGTCTTGAGTACGAACAAACAAGGTTGGAAGAGAGATGGAATTTACCCCTCCTGTAATCAATTTGCTCATTGTGGCCCCCGTTCTCATCGTCATGGCCGCCGGGTCGTTGGGCATGGTCATTGACCTGTTCACACCCGACGACAAAAAGGGTTGGGCCGTCTGGCTGGCGGCCATTGGCCTGCTGCTGGCGCTGGCGCAAAATATAGCCCTGTGGAACGGCAACTATGAGACGTTTATTCCCCAAAACGGCGTGGCCATGGTGGTCATGGACAACTTCGCCATTTTCTTGAACGCCACCTTTTTGCTCACCGGCCTGTTGGTCATTCCCCTCTCCCGCAGCTATCTGCAACGCACCGGGCTGGAAAACCCGGAGTATTACATGCTGCTGCTTTTCTCCATCAGCGGCATGATGCTGATGGGCATGGCCAATGACCTCATCCTGGTTTTTCTGGCGCTGGAAGTGCTGTCCATCCCGCTTTACATCATGTGTGGCATGTTGTGGCCGCGCCAGGAGTCGGAAGAGTCGGCGATGAAATATTTCCTGTTGGGGGCATTTTCTTCGGCCATTTTTGTGTTTGGCATCGCCCTGGTTTATGGGGCCACGATGACCACCGCCATCCCGCTGATTTTTGATTATGTAGCCGCCAATGGCCTGAACGCGCTGATTGTCACCGGGCTGGCCTTTTTGATGGTGGGCGCGGGTTTCAAAGTGGCGGCCGTGCCCTTCCACATGTGGACGCCGGATGTGTATGAGGGCGCGCCGACACCGGTGACGGCGTTTATGTCGGTGGGGGCCAAAGTGGCCGGGTTTGCGGTACTGCTGCGGGTGTTGGTGCTGGCGTTGCCACAGGCGAGTGATGAATGGGTCACGGCCGTAGCCGTCCTCTCCACCCTCACCCTCATCATCGGCAACGTGGTGGCCATCCGTCAGGGCAACATCAAACGCATGTTGGCCTACTCCTCCATCGCCCACGCCGGTTACATCCTCATCGCCGTCGCCGCCGCCGCCGATAACCCCTCGGCCGGCGTTAGCTCCGCGCTCTTTTACATGTTCGCCTACCTCTTCACCAACCTGGGCGCATTTGGCATGGTCATTGCCCTGGAACGGAACTACGGCGAAGGCAACCTGCTGGACGATTTCAAGGGTCTGGCCAAACGCCATCCCTGGTTGTCACTGGCCATGGCCTACTTCATGCTCTCCCTCACCGGCATCCCGCCGACAGGTGGTTTTTCCGCCAAATTTTACGTCTTTGGCGCGGCCATTGAAGCTGAACTGTACTGGCTGGTGCTGATTGGCGTCATCACCAGCGTCATCTCCGGCTACTACTACCTGCGCGTGGTCTACCTGATGTACATGTTTGACGGCGAAGGCCAACTCATCACCGGCCGTGCCCTGCAATTTGCCGTCTTCGTCATGGCAATCTCCACCCTAATCTTAGGACTATTCCCCGAAGGCTTGTTTAACCTGACGGCCGAAGCTACCCTCAGCGCGGCCCGTTTGCTGGCGGGAGGGTAAGAGCGTAATCCGAAGTCGGAAGTCCGAAGTCCGATTTCCGACCTCGGACTTCGGGTATCGGGCTTCGACATCCACATCACAATGCCTCTATCTGCTCTTCCCCTAAAATGGCCCCTTCCCACCGAAGAAACCGCCCACGCCATTGCCGCCCTGCCAGACGCCGCCCAACGTAATCTACAAATCACCGAAACCTACCATGAATTAACCGTGGCCCTCACCCACCTGTTGGGCAGTGAAAATGTGACCTGGTGTGCCTTTGGTACGTGGGCTTCCAAAACGGCCGGGCAGTTCATTCGCGGCGACGAGGCCGACCGGATGGTGCGCCTGTATGTGCAGCAGGCTGATTTCATTGAGCGCAAATTGTCCAGTTTACAGCGCGTCCTGGCCTGGTTTGAGCCGAGTCCCGCGCTCAAAGAAACGTTCGTAGCCCAGGCGATAGACAGTGTGCCTGCCGAAATTTCACGCCAGATTGGGGCCGGTAACGTGAAGGTGTTTGCTGAATTGGGGCCGCTCTTCGCCCGCTTCTTGGCCGATTTTGCCGATTGCCCGGCGTATGATCAGGCGCGGCTGGATGCGTTTCTGGCCCGTTTACGGCCGGGGCCGGCCGAAAACGAGGGGCAAGATTTACTCATTCAGGCATTTACCCAGTATCACCAGGCGATGTTTGCCCCCCACGTGCAGGCCAAAGCCGAACACATTTTGTGCGCCAATTTGCTGGTGGGTTTCCATGAGCAGCAGCGGCTGCAACCGCAAATTGTGGCCGGGATGGAAGCGCCGCTGGAAAATGAATTTGAGAGTAACTTTGTGCGGCGGGCAAATGAGATCATCCGTCAAAAAGCGCCGCGTGGTATTTCCCGGTTGATTCAACTGCTGTGGCGGTGGCGGTTGAAGGGGGTTTCACGGCAGATTGCCGATGACTGGCGCGAGATTTCCACCCGCTGGATTATGACGATTGCCCTGCCGACAGAAACGCTGCGTTTAGGAATGGATGTACCACCGCTGCCCAACGGCCGTCCCTTTCCCTCCGACCTCACCACCCTCCAACTGGCGGCGTTAACGGCCGTGCTCACCACCGTAGACCGCACCCCCGACAGTGCCCACAGCAGCGCCGCCCGCGACTGGGGCAATCTGGCCGACCGCATGAACTACATCGCCGACCTGTTCCGCTCCCGCCAACAGGAAGCCAGCCTTTACCAGCAACCTTTCAGTGATGCCCAGGTGGAGGAGATTCGGCACGGCCGTATGCCTCCTGCCCCCCTTTAGCCTAAACGTTTTTGTTTTACGATCTTTACAGAGATAACCAGTCTTCCACAAATACACCGGCCTGTCGGATGATGGCTCTTAACGTCCCTATAGGAATGTCACGCCCTTTGTGAACAGGTACGGGAATCTTGACATGCGTTTCCGGGTGGCGCATAAAAACGTGTTTGCCGCCACCATAAGGCTCTTCAAAACCCAAACGCCGTAGTTTGCTGATAATTGTCTACGGCTTCTCAGGCGTTAACTTCGGCATGTGCTACTTCCATCCCGTTGTTATCATCCACATAACCCAGGCTGTAGCCATCAATCAAAGGGATCTCGTCACCAAAGCGCAAAGCTGTTACCAGCCAGCCATGCACCGCATCTTCAGCCATCAATGCTGCCTCGGCGCGGGTTTCCCCCCAGGTAACACAGCCAGGCAAGACCGGCACTTCAACCGTCCAACCTTCATCTTCATTCTGTGTAAATTCGGCGTAGGTCAATACCAACCGCACATACTCATTCCAGGATAATGGGATCATCGCAGCACTCTCCTCGAGCAAAACTTTCATACGGCCGTTGCCAAAATCAAGGGTTCAATGCACCCATTTTAGCATAGAATATTTTGTCCCTAATCCGCAACCTGTTTTACGGCCGTCGGCACCCCATCCGGGTCCATCATCGGCGGCGGATGAATGTCGAAGGCATCGGCCAACCGCACAAACAGGTTAAAAAGCGCCCCATCGTACACCGCCTCCGCAATTTGGGCATCGCTCCACCCCACATCACGCAATCCCTGCACCTGTTCGTCCGTGATTTTGTAGGCATGGCGGGTGAGGGTTTCCACAAATTCCAACAAAAGACGCTCCGCCGGGGTAATGGGGGCGGCATCGAGATCACCGGCACGCAGGGCCACGGCCGTTTCCGCATACTGTTCGCCTTGCAACTGCAAGAACCAGGCATGGGAACTCAGTCAGTAGTGGCAGCGGTTCAACGCCGCCACATACGAGGCAATCATCTCGTGTTGGGCGCGGGTCAGCGCTCCATCGGAGAAATGCAGCCGGGACGCATCCATAATCGCTCGCAAAAAGTCCGGGCGCAGGCTCATGGTGCGCAAAATATCGGCCACATACCCCCGCTCCGATTGCGACCGGGCCAGTTCAAACACCTCAACCACTTCTCCTTGCGCATCCGCATCTTCAATCCAGGCAATTCGGGCCATATCGTTTACCTCCTTAATAATCCACAAATCTCACAGAACTTGTCCTGAGTTTACCGCAGGATGACACAGATTTTACAGGCACGAACAATCTGTGCCATCGGTGAAATCTGTGGATCCCTCTTAAAAGAAAAATCCGCGTCCCTATAACCACTGCCCGCCGTGAAAACGCCAGCGTGGGAAGAGAATGGGCATGAGGCTTTGGGAGCCAACCCAGGTGAGGGCAAACACGGTGAGATAATGGGCCGCAAAATGGCCGTACTCCACCCCCACCATCACCCCCGGCAGCGTCAATCCCAGCACCCACAACAAATGCAGCAGCGTCCACAAAAAAAGCCCTTCCCACAAGCCCGCTACCCACACAAACAGCGGCGGCCAATCCCGGTTCCAGCGCCACGTTTGCACATAATTGTACAACACGTCCCAGCCCAGCCCCAGGAGCAAAACATAGCCCAACAGCGCCAACGGTTGTACGCTGCCATAGAGCCAGGCGAACACGGCCGTGACCGGCAGCCCCACCACCATGAGCAAAAAGAGGCGCGTTTGCCAACGGCCGTACAAAGTAAATGTCATGGCCCCCCCGTGGGGTCAACCCCCTGCCACCAGCGCCACCACTGCCGCGCCGATTCCCAACCCCGAAGCGTGCCTAAACCAGGCACATCCTCCCGCATCAACGCCGCTACCGACCGCTGCGCCGCGTATTGCAGTCCCAAGAAACTATCTACCGGCGCATAGGCATTGCCTGCGGCCATCGCCCCTGCCAGAAAAACCTGCCCATACCCATTGCGCAACTGCTTCAGTTCAAAATCGGCCGTCACTTCCAGCCGCCCGCTGCTATTTTGACGCAGTCCATAACGCCCGCTCAGGTCGGCCAGCAGGGGATGAATGGTCAAGCGGTCATCCAGGCCGGTACAGTCAATCATAAAGTCGGCCACCAGACGGCTTTCCTGGGGCAGCGGCGATTCTTCTTGCAGGTGGATGATGAGGCGGTCACGGCCGTTGGGCCGGATACACCTCACCGCGCCAAAAACCAGCCGGTACCATCCTTGCCGCCGCCCTCGCACCACCAACTCCCGCCAATCTTGCCGGTCACTGGTCGTCGAACCACCCCAGGCAGCCAACAACGCCGGGCGCGCTTCCGGCATTGCCTCTTCCAACACCTCGCGCAGATCACCGCCAAACGCCGCTTTGGGGAAGTTATACGGCTGCCACTGCCAGTGATGGCGCGTCCGGCGGCGCGCCCGGCCATATGCCGTATCGGCCGTCAACGAATTGCGCAGCAAATGAATCACCTGAATATCCCGCCCCGTTGCCTGACGAATCTCATCCAGCCGCTGCAAAATGCGCGAAGCCACAATGCCCCGCCCCCGCAAAATAACCAGCCCGCCGCGCCGCGCCAACTGTTGGTAAATGTGTTCATGCTGTTCATAGGCCTGCACCAGCAGATGACAATCGCCTGTACTCTGGCGGTATGCTTGGCTTTCCGGGGAAAACTGTATGGCAGGATGGCCCAACGCCAGGTGCAGGTAGGGGGCGACGAGGCAGTGCGGGACACGGCCGTCCCCCACCGGCACAACCACCACCACATACCGCCCATCATCCGTCTGGCGAATGGCGCAAATTTCCCCCTGGTGAAACATTTGCCGCCAACCGATGCGCTTCATTTCCCGTTCCAATGCCTGATAAACTGTGCGGGCGCGGGGAGCATAATTATCGGCCAATGCGGTCTCGCTAAAAATCTGCCAGGCAATGCGCCTGGCTTCAACCCACCTGCCATGCCGGAGCAGCCCCACCATTTCCTGCACGGCATAACCGGGCCAGCCCCAGAGATTGTCCGGTCTGGCCCCGGAATCACTACGAATCCGCTGCTCGTCGGAGATTTGGGATTGGCGGCAGAGGCGTTGGAAACGGCCGTAAGGCACAGGCTCATACCCCACCACGGCAATCTGGTTTACGGTCGTGCCGCACACCCGTAAATAATCCACCCAGGCAAAACTCCCCAACCCGCCCCCCAACGCCAGATATGTCGTTTCCGTCACCGGCAGCCCACTTTGCCGCAGCGCCCGCACGGAAACCTGATTTGCCTGCAAACAATCCGGCAGATTCACCGGAAAAACATCCTGCGGCGCGAGGATGCCACACCAGGGACAAGAACTAACAGAGGCAGCCACAGCCCGACCACACCCGCTGCATCTACCACTCGTTGCCGCCGATGCCTCCGGCATAGGCTTTACCCAAACGCTATCCCTGGTTGCAGGTTGACCTCTTTTCCCCGTACTAATGGCTTAATAAACCTCATCGTGCGTTCCAATATCGAGCAACACAATCACTTCTGCGCCGGTTTCTGAATCAGTTTCCAGGGCAAAAACAATGCGACAATCATACCCGCAGGAACATGCCCATAATCCGTACAATTCGCCGCTTAATTTATGCGTCCCTAATTGGGACGCATAAACATCAGCTTGCATCTGGGCCAAAGTATCTTCAATTACTCTCTGCAATCGGGTATTACGACGAATAAACTTGCGAAAGGCCCTTCTAAATTTAGGCGTGAGAACGAGTTCCCTCATGCTGCGTCCTCATGCAACTCTTGACGAAGCTCCCTGATAATTTCCGCTAATGGTTGTGGTCTCAACTGTCCCTGCCGATAAGCAAGTAACGATTCTTGAGCATCGCGGGCAATTTCCTGGCGACGACGTTCCACATGCCGGTTACGAATAATATCTACCAACAGTTCTTGCTGCTCTAAAGGCAATTCCATAACGGCGTCTAACGCCTTATCCAGCGTCACATCATTCATCGAATGCATACCTCCACTTGATTTTCAGGAGCGATAAAGTTATCCGTTGCCATACAAACCATGACCATTTTAACACAAATAGCCCTGCGGTTATTCCTCGGCGAACTTGACCACTGTCACCCCATCGCCGCCCTCCCCGTCACGGCCGTCCTCCCAGGACAGTACATTCGGGTTGCTCTGTAACGAATGGCGGATGGCGTGTTTCAGCCGACCGGTGCCCTTGCCATGAATAATGCGCACCCAGGGCATCCGCGCCATCTCCGCCCGGTCTAAAAAGGCGGTCACTTCGGCCAGCCCTTCCTCCACGCGACGGCCACGAATATCCAGCTCTAAACCGGGCGACGGCCGTGCGCCTAGCCGCATATACTCCGGCTCCGGTTCTGCCTCCGGCCGGTCTTTCCATTCCAGGTCGCTCAGCTTCACCCGCATCTGCATCTGCCCAATGGCTACCTGCGCCTCATACTTACTCAGCGACACAATCTCGCCCTGCGTATTCAGCGCCTTCACCACCACCACGTCACCGGGCTGCCATTCCAGCGTATTGCGTGTCGGTTTGCGCTCTTTCACCGGCTGCGGCGCAATGGCGGCCACATCGGCCGTGCCCACTTTTTCCACTTCCTTCGTCACCTGCTTCAGCTTATTCAGCGATTGGGCATCACGGATGTTCTGGCGCGCCTTGCGCAGTTCTTCTTCAACGGCTTCCACTTTGGCTTTGGCCTCTGCCTGCGCTCTGGCCAACACCTGCTGCCGCTCCTCTTCAATTTGCTCCAGCCGCCGCGCCAGCGCGTCCCGGTCTTCTTCAATGTCGCGCAGCGCCAGCCGGGAGGCCGCTTCTTCCGCCGCCATCTTGTCCCGCAAATCATAAATCGCGTCCAGCAGCGCCTCGGACTGGTTATTACCCGCGCCGGTCAACGACATGGCGTCGGTCAAAATCGTCTCGTCCAGCCCCAGCCGCCGGGCAATGGCAAAGGCATTGGAGCGCCCCGGAATGCCAATGGTCATTTCATAGGTGGGTGAGAGCGTTTCAATGTCAAACATCAACGAAGCGTTGGTCGCCCCCGGTTGCTGGTCGGCGTACAGCTTGAGTTCTGGATAATGGGTAGCCACAAACGTCGTCGCCCCCTTGTCCCGCAAAAAGCTGACGATGGCCTGCGCCAGTGCCGCCCCTTCTTGCGGGTCGGTGCCCGAACCCAATTCGTCCAGCAGCACCAGCGACCGCTCATCCACCTTGTCCAAAATGCGCACAATGTTGGTCATGTGCGAGGAGAAGGTAGACAGGCTTTGCTCAATGGATTGCTCGTCGCCGATGTCGGCAAACACATCCTCAAAGAGGGTCAGACGGGCTTCGATGGCCGGAATATGCAGCCCCGATTGCGCCATCAACACCATCAAGCCCATTGTTTTCAGGCTGACCGTTTTACCGCCGGTGTTGGGGCCGGTGATGAGGACGGTAAACACATCGTCCGGCAGCGTCAGGTCGGTGGGTATGACGGTTAGCGGATCGAGTAAGGGGTGACGGCCGTTGCGAATCCACACCGTAGAGCCGGGGTGCAAATTGCGCGGCGGTGGCGTCCATTTGTCCCGTTCGTTGGCATGTTTGGGTGGTTTCGGCTGCTCAAATTCGCGCCATTCCACAAAGTCCGGTTCCACGCCGCGAATCAAAGCGGAGTAGCGGGCGCGGGCAAAAATCAGGTCGAGTTCGGCCATGCGCTCCACAATTCGTTTGATGCTTTCGCCATGTTCGGCCACTTTGCCAGACAATTCTTTGAGGATGCGGTTGATCTCGTCCTGCTCCTGAATTTGCAGGCCGCGATATTCGTTGTTGAGTTCCACCGTTTGCATCGGTTCCACCCACAACGTCGCGCCGCTGCCGCTCTGGTCGTGGACAATGCCTTTGATGCGCCCTTTGGCGTCCGCCTTGACGGGCACCACATAACGGCCGCTGCGCTGCGTGATGATCGGCTCTTGCAACCACTGATTTTGGCTGGAGTTGACTAATTTTTGCAGTTTGTCCTGGATACGGCCGTGAACCACCCTGAGTTCGCTCCGTATTTTTGCCAGTTTTGGACTGGCGCTGTCCAGCACCTCACCGCGCTCGTCAATGGTGTTGTTGATCGCCGTTACCAGCCCTGGACAATCCTCAATTAGTTCGGCAATCGCCGCCAGGTACGGAAATTCGGCCGCCGCTTTCACAATCACCCGGTGCAGATTACGGCCGGCGATAATGGTATTGCGAATATCCAGCAGTTCTTCGGCCGGCAAGGTGAAACCACGATAGGCATTGTCACAAGAGCGGCGCACATCACGCGCGCCGCCCATGGTCACACCGCTGCGGGTATCCAGCAGTAACATGGCCTCGCGGGTCTCGGCCTGCCATTGCACCGCCTCTATTTCGTCAGTGGTCGGGTGCAGCCGCCGCGCCAACTCCTCCCCGGCGCTAAAGCTGGTATACCCGGCCAGAATATCTAAAACCTTATCAAATTCCAGTGTGTGTAATGATTTTTTGTCCATCCTAAATAGCTACTTCAACAAAAGCCGATGAACTATGCGGTTCTGGAATGGCATACCCTTCGAGTTGCAGCCCTTCCAGATGAAATTCGATAGCCTCTTGCATATTTTGTTGAACTTCCTTTTCTGTTTTTCCGGTAGCAATACAGCCATCTAAATCTGGCGAGTAAGCTGAAAATCCTGTGCCAGTTTTTTCGATCACAATCAAATACTTTTTCATGGTTTTAACCTCGCTTGCTTCAAGACGCTATTTAACGTCCCTGGCGCTATTTCATCTCCTGGCTTTCCGGGAATTGTGACTAAACCGGGCTTGGTTGGATGTTTATATTGGCGATGGCTGCCACGTGTTCTGACAAGAAGCCAACCATCATCTTCAATCAGCCTGATTACTTCTCTAACTTTCATGACGGCATTTTATCATAGGGTGAACGAATCAGGGAAAACGGCCGTGCCGCACCTCAAGGGACTGGCAGCGATAACCAATTGTTGTTGATAAACTGCCCGTTTTCATCCTGGGAGTACATGGTCAGGCGCATGGCCTGGGGGGTACTTCCCTCTGGAATAGGCAGCAGGTACGTATCGCGCACCAATTCGCCAGGTTGCCAAGTGGCCGTGGGCGCATAGCCGCTGACGGGATGGCTGGCGTCAGCCTGCGCCAGAATGTCCTGCGGGCCTTGCGGCGGGTTGGCCGTGACCAGATGCACGGCCACGCTGTAATTTTGGGCTACCGGTGCCATCGCTTGCCAATACACGGTGACAAGAAGCTGTCCATCGGCCGTGCGCTCAACATCCGCATGGCGAATCTGTATGCCATTCCCCACATCAAAAACGGTGGTGGTTGGTACGGTGGCCGTATACGGCCGTGCCCCCACCGCCACCACGCCTGGCGCTACCAGATTAAAATGCACGTCGCCCAACAGTTCCCGCCACCTATCGGCCGACCAGTAACCGGCTGTCAGCGTGGGCGTGAGCAGCCGACCCTCCCGCTGCACAATTTCACGGAAATTGGCGCGGTGGTCTACCAGGGTGAGGGTAGGCGGGAGTTCGTGGGTGACGTAACGGCCGTAAGCCGCCGCAAAAAAAGAACCACCCCACGGTATCACAACTGTCGCCTCAACCTCGTCTGGTGGTATGGCTTGCAGCGTCTCAATCACCTGACGGCCGTTGGGATCATGAGTCAGGCTATCAATAAACGGCCGGTTGGCGCGATACAGCCCCACCGCCAGCAACAGCAACACCATGACCGCCAGCCAGCGGCTTATGGGCCATCGTTGGCCAACTTCCGCCAGTAACACCATTAGCCCCCCCACCAATAGGAACACGGCTGGCATGAGCGCAGCCGGGGCCCACACAGCTGGGGGAAACAACCAGACGAAACCACAAGTGACCACTACACCCCAACATAAGGCCAGCCCCACGCGCCACTGGCGGGACACCTGCACCACCAACCCAACCATCCCTAAAATCACCACACCCGCTGGGAGCTGATGGCGAAGGTGAGACCAAAAGAAACGGCCGTTTTCCACCCACTCTGCCCAACTTTGCGGCGGGCGAATAAGGCCGCCGGTCACTTCACTGCCGGTAAACTGCTCCCAAAAACCGGCCCAATGCCCCGGTTGGCCGTATACCCAGGCCGCCCCCTGCCAGGCACGCAGCGGCAAATACAGGTAGGCCAGAAAAGGGGTCAAAAACAGCAAAACCCCGGCTACGACCAGCCGCCAACGCGCCGGTTGTCTCCACACGGCCGTTATCGTGAGCAAAACCAGCGATGGGGCAAACAGCAGCAGCAGCCGGTGGTGGGCAACGGCCGTGCCAAACACCAGGCACATCCCCAACCAATCTGCCAGCTTCCACCGTTCGGCCAACCGCAGCCCCAACCACAAGGACAGCGTGATGCACAACAGGCTGAAGCTATAAACCTCGGCCACAATGCTGTGAATCCAGACCGTCTCCACTAAGCCTAGTAAGATCACACCAGCGGCGCTGAGCCAGGCGTTCTGCGTCAGCCGCCAGAAAATGGCATAACTGACCAGCAAAGCCAGCACCGACCAGACCAACCCGCTCAGAGAAGCCGCCGCCGCCGGAACAATACCAACCGAACGAGCCACGGCCGTCAACACCGTACTGAGCATGGTAAACAGCGGATAACCGGTGTAATGGATGGTACCACCCAGATTGAGCGCTACCTGAATTTCACCGACATCAATCATGTAATCGTGAGAACTGCCGTTCACGTCACGCTGCAACGTGAGCAGATAGAGAGCGGCCAATATCACAACGGCCAACACGCCGGGCAACCAGATAGAACGCGCCAATCGCTGCCACCAGGTCAGGCGCGGTGTAACGTTGGGTCTGTCTGGTAATGCGAATGGTTCAGATTCCATATCCTATTTGTGTTTGTCGTAACCACTTGCGCGGGAAGCCGGCCGAAGCCGTTACAACGAGCTACTATGCAGAAGATTGGGCTGGGTAAACGGCCGTGCGCCTTCTCTCTATCGCCCTTCTCGCCCCACTAAAGTCCAGATCGGGCAGTTCTTGTTCCGCCAGGGCAATTGTCTCTTCGAGCAGTTGGTGTAGTGGTTGGATGGCGGCTGCTGGCGTCACAAAGTTGATCTGCTGCAAACGAGTCGCCAGGTCAGGTGGCGTCAGCGTCATCTCGGCAATGGTTTCATTGAGCCATTTGTAGCCGGGATGGGCCAGATACAGGCCATTCAGCCCCAACAATGCGCCCATGATCCGCCGCTGCATCCGCACCACCACATCGGCCAGCATCAGCCAATCCTGCCGCGCCGCCAGCACATCACGCATATACCAGATGCCCAACGCCGGAAAGTTCAGGTTTTCGGCCACCATCGCCCGGCGCAGCGCATCCGGGTACGGGGTAATTTGCGCCTGCCATTGCACAACCTGGTCACGGCCGTATACCGCCACCCCATGCCGCAATCCCGCCAACCGGCACTGCTTGAGCACGGCCGTGTCCCCCGCCAACACCTCCGCAATGTACCCGTCAATCGTGCTGACGAGAAAATTGCTGATGTCGCACTGCATTGGCCCCACCAGATAATCTTCCGACCATTCATCATCCTCCAACGGCCAGAATTCGATAATTTCAGCGTTTAACTGCTGGATGGGCTGCCGCCGATCTGCATCTGTCGGCGGCTCATGCCAGAACACGTCCAGTTCAATGTCCGAGTAGACATCGGCACGGCCGTGCCCCACCGACCCCGCCACGACCACCGCCGCCACCTTCGCGTTTTGCGCATACAACCCCGCCATCTGCTCTGCCAATTCCAATCGCCATCTGCCTGCTTCGTTCATATCATTTGCCTCAAGAAACTCGTGATGCGTGATGCGTGACCCGTGAAACTTCTCCTTTCACGCATCACGCATTACGCCACACTAAACCCGCTTCATCAACCGATACTCGCCAGGGCGTGGCTGATAACCCAGTTTGCGGTTAATCGCCAGCATCGGGCCGTTTTGCGAATCATTGTGGGTGCGGATGCTGTCCGCGCTATACGCTTTGGCAAAACGGATGGATTGCACCTTAAGTGCCTGAGCAATTTTGCGGCCCCGGTACGTTTTGTCCACGCCGGTCATCAGGTTATACATGGAGTTTGATTCCTGAAAATAGCCCACCGCCGCCAGCCCGACATAGCGATCCTCGTCCACCGCCAGCAGCTGGCCCTCCGGCACAAACCAGGCCGCCCGGTTCCACATCTCATTCATCTCGTCAAAATCGGGGAATGAACCTTGCGTGGCTGGATCGTCCAGCACACAGGCGTAGTTGAGAGCGTGTAATTTGCGCCGCGCCGTTTCCGTGTCCCCTTCGGCCGCCAGGGAGGTCAGGCGGATGCCGCCCGCTTCCACCTCGGCAATCACACCGGCAAACGGCCGTTCGTCAAACGTGTGCAGGTCAATGATCGACTCAAACAGGTGGTGTTCAATGGCAAAACCGCGCTTCTCGGCAAAACGTAGGCAGGCCAGGCACTCTTCGCGCACATCGCTGGTGAGCAGCGTGGCCCCCTGCTCGCGGGCAAACGACCACACGGTTTCATACAACTGTGTCCCCAACCCCCGCTGTCTATGCGCAGGATGCACACAAACCCACAACTGAAAACGGCCGTCTGCCGCATGAGCCGGATGCAACACCAGACCATACCCCACCAGACGGCCGTCACTTGCTGCCGCCACCCAGCGACGGCGAATTTGCCCCGGTGGATTGCTGGCCTCCCATTCAAACAAGGAAGCGGCCGTGATCGGCTGTGGCCCCACCACCGTCAACAATTCCGCCAACGCTGTAAAATCTTGCTCCGGCACGGCCGTGTGGATGATGTAATTGGTAGACATTTTTACTCCATTTGTAACTGTACAGGTCATTCCTGCGAAGGCAGGAATCCACGCCTCTGGATACCCGCCTTCGCGGGTATGACAGGCGACAGATACCTGTATAGATACCTCCATTTAGAGATTGGAGACTAGAGATTGCGTCTACCAATCTCCCAATCTCTCAATCTCCCAATCTCACTCTTCCCCGGCCCACAACCGCCGCATTTCCTCGCTAGTTTGCAGCAGTTCATCGAGTGTGCCGGTGGCAGCCACACGGCCGTCTTGCAGCACGATAATCTGGTCGGCGCGGCGCAGCACGGCGCGGCGGTGGGAAATAACCAGGCACGTTGGCCGGTTTCCATCCTGCCCACTAAACAGCCGCTCCCACAGCAGCGCCTCTGTCTCCACGTCCAGCGCGCTGGAGAGGTCGTCAAACACCAGTAGTTCGGCGTCGCGGACGAACATGCGGGCGGCGGCGGTGCGCTGCACCTGCCCGCCAGAGAGGCGCACACCGCGTGGCCCCACCACCGTATCCAGCCCTTGCTCCATGTCGCGGACGTCGCGGTCGAGCACGGCCGTAGCCACCGCCCGCACCACATCCACCTCGGCCTCCGGCAGCCCCAACAGGATGTTCTCGCGGATGGTCTCGCTGAACAGGCGTGGAATCTGACCCGTATAGGCAGCGCGGGGCGGGGTGAAAAATGTCGCCGGGTCAGCCACTCGTTCTCCGTTCCACCAAATCCCCCCTTCGCCCGGCGGCAGCAGCCCCAGCAGCGACTTCAACAGCGTGGTCTTACCCGCGCCAATACGCCCGGTGACAACAGTGAAAGAGCCGCGGGGAAGGGTGAAGGAGATGCCTTGGATGCCGGTAATCGGTAATCGGTTATCGGTTATCGGTGGGTCAGACTGATAACCGATAACCGATAACCGATTACCTTCATATTGATACCCCAACCCCCGCACTTCCAACCGCTCCAACTGATGGACACCACTTTTAGGAGTATAGGGGAGGTCAGGTGGGGTTCCATCACGGCCGTCGAAGTAGATAGGATGATGTGCCACCACCTCGCCGGGCAGTGTGCCCTGCATCATTGTCTCCATACGTTGGTTGGAAACGGCCACCTGGTTATACCGGGTAATGACCGTGCCCGCCATGCGCATGAGGCTCGTCACCGGCCAGATATAAGCGGCGAACAGAGCAAAGTCGCCTACCGTGAATTCACCAGCATACATCGCCTGGGCCACAAACAGCAAAATCAGGCCAACGCCCATATCCACCGTGCCGTTGGAGAAGGCTTCCACCACCTGCGCCAGCAGCCGGTCTTTGACCATCGCTTCTTTGCGCCGCTCATTCTGGGCGCGGAAACGGGCCACAATGCGTTCTTCGGCGTGGGCCACTTTCAGTGCCTGGGCGCTGTTGAACATATCGGCGATAAGGCCGGTGACCTGGCTGGTAGCTTCACGACTTTTGGCGCGGTAGGCGCGGGCGCGGTGGCGCAGCCGTTGGGCTATAAAGACCACCGCCGCCAATGGTAAAAAGACGCCCACCGTCACCGTAACGCTAATTTGTAACATGATGGCAAAGGAGAAAGCAGCCATGAAAATGAGGCCAACCAGGTCATCAATGACCACTATGCCTTCAAGCAGCGCTTCGGTGTCGTCGCGGAAGGTGGAGATCGCTTCGCCGGTGGAAAGACGGACGCCCTCCGGTTTACGCGGCAAGGGATCGGCGCCGGGTCGCTGCAAAATGCGCGCCAACATGTTGCGCATGAGCAGGCCATAGCTGTGGTATTGAAAGTTGATGTAACAGAGCGCCGCGCCGGCCAGCGACACCCCCATCACCAGCGCCGCTGCCACTTGCAGCCCCACAAACGCCCATACGGTCACATCCAGGTCGTTGACGCCCGTCAGCCAGTCAAAAAAGAGCTTGAGAATGAGACCGACGGCAATCGTGGCTACCATATGAATGGAGATGGTGATCACGTCGCCGACATAATACACCGGGCGAAAGGTCATCAGCCGCCAAAAGTATTGGTAGGTTTTTAGGGTTGGTGTGTTCATAGTTATGATGAGATTAGGAGACTGAGAGATTGGGAGATTAGTAAAGCAATCTCTCAATCTCCCAATCTCTCAATCTCCTCCAATCCGGTCTGCAATAGCCGATAGAAATGTGACTGTGGGTTATTGGCCAGTTGGGTACGTGGGCCGTGTTCCAGCACACGGCCGTCACCCAGCACCAATATCTCGTCCGCCCGCTGCACCGTGCCCAACCGGTGGGCGACGATGATGGCCGTGCGGTTGGTCAGCAGCCGGTCGGTGGCCCGCTCGATCAGCCGTTCTGTGGCCGGGTCCAGCCGGGACGAAGCTTCATCCAGAATGACCAGTCCGGGATCGGCCAGGAAGACGCGGGCGAAGGCGAGCAGTTGTGCTTCGCCAGCAGATAAACTGGTATCGGCTGCCAGTTCGCTGTCCAGACCGTTGGGCAGCCGGTTCAGCCAATCAAGCAGCCCCAATTCATCGAGAACGGCGAGGATACGGCCGTCGTCAATCTCCTCATTGAACAGCGTCAGATTGTCCCGCAGGGAGGCGTGGAACAACTGCACGTCTTGCGTCACCAGGCCAATGTGTTGGCGCAGTTGGGCCTGTTTGGCCCGGCGAATGTGATACCCACCCAACCGCACCATGCCGCCGGTGGGGTCATAAAAGCGGAAGAGCAGCTTGGTGAGCGTGGATTTACCGCTGCCGGTGCGCCCCAACACACCCAGGATGGTGCCGGGAGCCAGGGAGAAGTTGATGTTTTCGAGCACGGCCGTGTCCGGGTCATCGGCATAAAAGAAGGAGACATTGGCAAATTCCACGGCCAGCGGGCCAAATGGGAAATCCACGCCCGGCCCATCCGTCAGGGTGGGCTGTTGCGCCCACAGTTCCACAATGCGGTTGATACTGGCCCCGGCCCGCTGTAAATCTTCCACCTGCCGGTTGATGCGCCAGAGCGGGTCCTTGATCAGGTCAATGTAGTAGAAAATCAGGTACACACTACCGATGGTCATAATTCCCTGTTCGTACAGTCCCGCGCCAAACAGATGGGCGCAACCATAGGCCAGGGCAAAGATGAAGGTGGGTGTTTGCATCACCCAGACGTTGGCGTGCATGGCGCTGTTCATGGCCCGCCAGCGGTCGCCTGCCAGCCGCAGCAGTTTACCCATGATGTAGGCCACCGCCCCAGACGAGCGAATCGTCTCCACGCCACTCAGCCACTCTTCCAACGAGCCAAACAGGCTGGCGTCGGCTTCGCGCAGTTTTTGCCAGCGGGGAGTGGCCCGTTTGCCAAAAAAACGCAGCGCCACACCACCCAGGATGAGCACGGCCGTGAGTGACGCCCCCACCCGCCAATCAGCCAGAAAGAGTAAAATTAACACGCCGCCCAGCAGCAGCAGATTGCTGGTCATCTGGATGATGAGTTGAGAGAAGAAGTTGGCAAGTTGGTTCACGTCGCCATCCACCCGCTCGATGAGTTCACCGGGTTTGTGCGTTTTGTGGAAGGCCATGTCCAGCCGCAGGCAGTGCAGCGCCAGGTCGGCGCGCAGGGCATTGGTGGCCGTCCAGGCTACATTTTCGCCAATGTACACGGCCGTTATGCGCACCACCTGGGCCACAACGGCAATGCCCATGAAGAGAGCGGCCGCGCCAAACAGCTTCTGCAATCCGGCAGCGTAGGCCGATGTGCCGGGCACGGCCGTGTTGCTAGACGCGGTATCAATGAAAAAAGCCACAATTTGCGGATTCGCCAGTTGCAAGCCAATACCAATTACCACAAAAGCTGCCAGCGCCATCACGCGTCCCCGCTGTGGGCGCAGGTAGGTGGACAAAAGCTGCCAGTAGGGACGGATGGAAGTGAGTTGGTTCATATTTCATTGAGGTGGCAGGCACTTTTGAAGTGCCTATCACCCGAAATAAAAAGCCCCACATGTGGGTCACATGCGGGGCGGGTTGTTGAACGGTGCGCGAGGTTTTGTTTACGGCCGTGTGCGGCCAACGCTAACCGGAGAACAGACGCCAACGCATGTCGGGCGGGTCATTTCCCCGCCAGTGCTGCGTGTGCCGATGTGCCATACGATGTTCATAGTTGTTCTCCGGTAGCCAATCACGGCGGAGATTGTAGCGGGGTGTGATACGGCCGTCAAAAATTGCCCTCAGCCGAAAAATATATCCTTTCCTATATCCCTTCCTGTTTACTCTATACATGGTCTGGAATAAAAGTGGGGGTATCCTGCACTAAAACCACATCGTAAGGAGGGATTATGGACAACGTTCTCGTCATTGAGACGACAAACCTAACCAAAAAATTCGGCGAACAAACGGCCGTTGATCAATTAAACCTGGAAATTCCCGCCGGCAGCATCTTTGGTTTCATCGGCCCTAGTGGTTGTGGCAAAACCACCACAGTACGACTGCTTATCGGCATTTATGAACCCACCAGTGGATCCGCTCGTGTTTTAAACACCGCGCCACACGCATTCAATCGGCAAGAACAAGTGAAGATTGGTTACATGCCGCAGCAGTTTGTGCTTTACCCGGATCTGACCGTTTGGGAAAATCTCAATTTTGCCGCCTCCCTGTATGGTGTGCCGCTGCGTCGTCACAAACAGCTACATGAGTTGTTGCAGCTTGTGAATCTGGAGGAGCATGTGGGGAAGCGGGCTAACCAGCTTTCTGGCGGTATGCAGCGACGGCTCAGTCTGGCAGCCGCCCTGGTACACAAACCCTCTCTCCTGTTTTTGGATGAACCAACGACGGGGATTGATCCAGTACTGCGGCGCAAGTTCTGGGACCATTTTGTAGAGCTGCAACAGATGGGGCACACCTTGTTTGTGACCACGCAGTATGTGGGTGAAGCCGCTTATTGTGACTATGTCGGTGTGATGAACAACGGTCGCTTGATTGCCATAGATACCCCGGAAGCGCTGCGGCGGCGCGTCCAGGGCGGTGACGTACTACATTTGCGCACCCAGGAGGAAGTGACCTACGCCTTGCTCCGGCAACTGGGCGAACAACCTTTTGTGCAAAACGGCCGTGTGTCACGGCTTCCGGAGAGTACGTTGCAGATCATTGTTGAAGAAGCCAGCACCGCTTTGCCGCTGCTGTTGGAATGGTGCCAGGAACAAGAGATAGCGGTGGAGTCGGTCAGCGAATATGTGGTGCCCTTTGACGACATCTTTGTAGAGCTAATTGAAAAGGAAACAGCCCATGTTTGATTCGTTTTTCTCCTCCTTGATCCGTATATTTGCCTTTGTGCGCAAGGAAGTGCTGACCATTGTCCGTCAACCCCGCCTGCTTTTCAGCCTTATCCTGGGGCCTTTTCTTATTTTGCTGATATTTGGGATAGGCTACCGTGATACACCGCGTACATTGCGCACGCTCGTTATTGTCCCCGAAGGCAGCCCCATTCTCGGTCTGGTGGAGCAATATACGGCTTCATTCACCAGTCGCATTGAATTTTTGGGAATTACCACTGACGCCACCAATGCCACCAGTCAATTACGGGAGGGAAATGTAGACCTGGTGGTGGTGGCGCCCTTGAACCCCATGGTTGAATGGGAGAATAACGAACAATCGCTGTTTTCTCTCTACCACGCCGAAGTTGATCCCTTCGAGGTGGTCTACATCCAGGTGCTGGGGGATCGCGTCGCCGAAGCCATTAACAAACAGGTTTTGTTGGCAGCTCTAGAAGAGACAAGGCAGGAGTCGGCCGAGTGGCAAGCGTCCGTTAGTGAAGCCAAAGTAAAGGCCACCACTGTGCGCCAGGAACTGGAAAGGGGGAATGGCGCCTTGGGTCAGGAAACAGCCGTTCTCCTTCAGCAAAACATGAGCATCCTCTCTCTGGCGGCTGGCTCCAGCCTGTTGTTGTTTGCAAACCTGGCAGCCACCGGAGACACAAACGTCGCACTCCCGGCAGCCACGCTCCACAGCCGCCTGGAATCTATCCAGGACAATTTAGATATCCTTGCCGCTATGGAGGCCGATGATGCCGATCTATCACAAGAGATAGCCCTGGCGGAACAGGTAGAAAGGGACCTGACCGAATTTGACACCTTGTTGACCCAATTTCAGGAGATAGATTCTCAGGTGTTGGTTGCCCCCTTTCGCAGCGAAACACTCAGTGTGGGTTTGCAGCGGCTCGATCCCACGCATTTTTATATACCGGCGGTGATCTCTCTGCTGCTACAGCACATTGCCATTACCATGGCCTGTCTCTCCATCGTGGGTGAAAGACGGGGAGGGACCCTCGAATTCTTCCAGGCAGCGCCAGTTTCGGCGTTAGAAACCCTGTTGGGCAAATATATCAGCTTCTTTTTGTTAACGGCCGTGTTAGGCGCCATCCTCACCGGCCTGGTTATCTGGGGTATGGGTATGCCCATGCTCGGCAGTTGGGGCAGCTACGCCCTGACCATAGCCGGTGTATTGAGCGTATCATTGGGCATTGGTTTTATTATCTCACTGGCCGCCCAAACCAATAGTCAGGCTATTCAATATGCCATGATCATCTTGTTGGCCAGCATTTTCTTCAGCGGTTTTTTTCTGCCACTGTACCGATTGTGGGAGCCGGTGCGCGTGATTTCCTGGCTCCTGCCCGCCACTTATGGCACGGACTTGTTGCAAAGCATCATGTTACGAGGGCAGCCAGGCGAGTCGGTTCTTTACGTGGCCTTACTCTTATTTAGCCTGCTGTTCTTCCTCATTGCCTCGCGACAATTGCGGCGACAGATGGCGCGCCTGTAGGCGTGCCTGTAAGTAAGTTTGGCACCCCCTTACTGCCGGCCGCCCTGCCAGGAGCCGCGCAGAAATTGCCAGATGGCTACAGGGACGGCCAGAGTCAGGATCATATATTGATGGAACGTCGCCATCCTCTGCATCAGTGGTGATGGTTCAACCCTTTCGGTCTGCTGTTTCCTCATTTCTGGCGCTTCGTGGAAAATCTCTTGCACAGGCTCCGTTGCTACTAAGGCGACCTCGCCCGCCTCCGCCACACGAGTGTAAGAGCCAAATTTATGGGCGTACACCTGCGTAAACTCTGCTCCTAGAAATAAAATCTGTGTGGAATAGTAAACCCAAAGCAAAAGGACAATGAGAGAGCCGGCCGCACCGTAGGTGGATTCTGGAGCCATATTACCCAAGTAATAGCTTAAAGCCCATTCACCGATGCTAAATAACAATGCGGTGACAACAGCCCCAACCCATACATCACGCCACGCGATCTTAATGTCAGGAATAACTTTGAAAATTAAAGCAAATAATATGGTGATGATGGTGAAAGAAACCGCAAAATTCAACAACTGCGCCAGGGGGCCTATAGCCAGCACTTGCAGACCTGCCCCCTGTATAAAATTATTCAACGAGGACAGCGACGAACTGATGATTAAAGAGACCAGCAGCAAAAATCCCACCCCTACCACCATTGAAAAGGATAGGAAGCGGTCTTTGATAGTTCCTATGATGCCCCGGTCTGGATCCGTTTCAACATTCCAAATAGTATTCATGGCGTCTTGTAGCTGAAGAAAAACACCGGAAGCGCCAAATAGCAGCACAGCAACGCCAATAATGGCGGCTATGGAACTGGCCTCTGGTTGGCTGGCGTTTTCCAGGATTTGTTGTATAGCTTGGGCGCCTGTTTCGCCCACCAACGCTTTGCTTTGCTGCATCAACTCCTCACGGGCGGCCTGGCGGCCAAACAACTGACCGGCAATAGCTAGAGCTATGGTGAGCAGTGGTGGGATAGAAAAAACGGTGTAATAGGCCAGCGCGGCTGCCAGGCGTGAGGCTTTGTCTGCCTGCCACTCTTTGAAGGTTTGAATGATGAGGTATTTGATCTCCGAAATAGTCATGATGAGACTCCTGATAAGAACTTATTTAAACCATAGAAAACAGCCCCATTGAATGGGGCTGTTTTCTATGGTCTAGCTTGCCACAGTGAAAACTATAGTCACTCGAAGCACGCCTATCCTCTCTTATGGCAGAGTAGCCCTATGTTTATATTAGCGCACGCTCCCGCGGCGGAAAAGGTTGACAACCGCCAACAAAATAAGGGCGCCCATAAACGAGACTATCAGCCCTGCAAAACTAAAATCGTTCTGGTTGATAGTGCCGATCCCCAGCAAAGGAGTCAGTACAAAACCAGCTATCAACGCACCCCCAATACCAACGAGAATGTTGAGGAGTAAACCTTGCTGTCTATCGGTGCCCATAACCAGACTGGCCAGCCAGCCAAGAATACCACCAACGATTAACCAGATAATTAAGTTCATTTTATGTTCTCCTTTTGATTTGACTTGATTTGAAAGTTATTATCAACACATTTCAGCTATTTGCTTTTTTGTGTCGCCAATTACGTTTACCATGATGTCGCAGAAGGAGCGATGTATGAATGGGGGATTACCCTACTTATCTGTAAAATTAGACCCCATTTCTAAAGGTTGTTGGGAAAATTCCAAAATCTAGCATAGCCTTCTGCTGAAAAGTGGACAAGAAGTTAATACGCAGTATACTTTTTAGCAGAACATTATGACAAGTAGAAGCAGGGATATGATGCAGAAATTATTACCTCATATCAGACTAGAAGTTGGTAGCGTCAGTGGTGCGGTGTTGGTGTGTGGCGATCCAGCCAGGGCTACGGCCGTTGCCGCATTACTGGATGAGGCCACCTTGGTGGCCGAGTGGCGCGAGTATCGCTCGTATCAAGGGGTGTATCACGGCCGTACCGTCACCGTCTGTTCGCATGGCATTGGCGCGCCGGGCGCGGCCATCGCCTTCGAGGAATTGATTGTCGCCGGGGCCAGGATCATCATCCGCGTGGGCACGTGCGGCGGCATCCGGCCAGAGGTGCAGGCGGGGCATCTGGTGGTAGTGACGGGAGCGGTAGATCATACGGGCTACGGCCGTGAGGTCGTGCCCCCCGGTTATCCCGCCGCCGCCGATGTGGACGTGGTGGTGGCGCTGCGGCAGGCCACCAGGAGAGCCACCCAGCGGGTGCATACCGGTTTTGTGCTCACCCGTGATGCCTTTTACGGCGGCCCACCCTTACCCGCCACACCCGTTTATGAAACGATGGCTGCCGTGCGCGTGTTAGCCGTGGAAATGGAATGTGCCGCGCTCTTCCAGGTGGGCAGCCTGCGCCAGATAAAAACGGGGGCCATTCTGGCTGCCGATGGTAATGTGCGGCACGCCAAAGAAGATATGCGCACGTTTGACCCGCACCGCGAAGAAGCACGGCAGGCAACAGAAGCGGCGATACGCATCGCGCTAGAGGCGCTGGTACAGGTGCAAAATGAGCCTGATTGAGCAGCGCCGCGCCATCCGCCATTTGCTGGATGAACACAACCCGGCCGATGCCATGGCCGGTTATTTTGCCTTTTATCACGCAGATAACAAGACTACATTACGGCCGTATCCCCCCGACACTCCCCGCGCCCAGGGCTATATCTGCCTGTCCCAAACGGGCATGGATTTGTTCCGCCCCTTGGCGACGATGCGGCTGCCGCTGGCCGATTTAACCGCCAGCGCCGCCATCATTCACCAGGCCATCCCACTGGACACGGCCGTGATCCTGGCTGTGCCCGACCAATATGAACCGTTGCTCACCGCTTTGTTTGATGTACAGACGGTGGAAACTTACCTGCTCCTGTCGCTGCACCACACTCGGTTTGAGCCGTTGATCAATGTCTTGATCAGCCAGGATATAGGGGCCAATAGTCTGCCTCGTTTTGTCATTCGGGATCGCCAACGAGAAAACATCCTGGTAGCATCTGCCGGTTTGAACTGGCAAACGCCGCACTTTGCCGAACTATCAGTGAACACCCATCCTGAATACCGGCGGCAAGGCTACGGCCGTAGCGTAGTGGCAGCGATGGCCAATTATTTGCTCAGTAACGGCCGTACTCCCCTTTACCTGGTCGCCGACAACAACACTGCCTCGTTGGAGGTTGCCCGCCAGGTGGGGTTTACCGACACCTTGCACCGGCAGCTAATCATCCAGGGGGCCAGTAGACAGATAGCAGGGTGACGGCCGTTAGGAGACGGTCGTTAGAAAACGGCCGTAAAAAACGGCCGTCATTTTTAGGAAAAAAGTACCATTTATCTCCTTTAATACCTTTCACGCCCCGTTCATAGACATCCCCTCCCTTCAATGATAATTTGTCCATACGTTCAAATCAGCATGATAGAACCAGGCAAGCATGTTGGTAGTTGGAAATTTTTAGGACAGCGACATTTTATGTTGTGCTTTCCCACCCAAACGCTACTCAGCCAGCCGATTTATGTAAATAAACCAAGTGTTGTGGAGGAAAAAAGAATGTCTAAATTAACAGGAATTGTAAAGTGGTTCAGCCGGTTAAAAGGGTATGGGTTTATCAACCCGGATGATGGCACCCAAGAAGTTTTTGTCCATTATTCGGCCATTGAAGGCGAAGGGTATCGGAATCTATACGAAGGGGATCGTGTGGAATTTGAACTGGTTGATCGTGGTCGCGGCCCTCAAGCTCAGAACGTCAATGCGCGACGCAGTTTTGGGCCTTCTGAATAAGCTATCACAAAACGATTGTTTTTCCGCAGTGTGGAATGAACTGCATTAAACCAACATTGGTGGAACCTCCCTCATCTACCGCCATGACCAGGCGATGTGATGGCGGAGGTTCTTTGTTATCACCAAATCAGTTTTGCCAATCAGTTTCCTCCCGTTAAAGCAGTTAATACCTGCCCAGAAACCTGGCATATGAAAGGATGCAATTATGGCACAAACAAATAAAGTTTTGGTAGTGGATGATGAAATTTCGCTTGTGCAGCTTTGCCAACTCATCCTGGAAGACGCCGGCTATGAGGTAAGGGGTGCGGTGAGTGGAACAGAAGCATTGCGACTCATTCACGAAGACATACCTGACCTGATATTGCTGGATGTCATGATGCCGGGCATGGATGGCATTGAGTTATGCCGGGAGATCAGGCGGCGGTATGTGGCGGAACGGCCGTACATCCTCATGTATACCGCCGACGACCGCGACCTTACCCGGCACAACAGCATGATGGCTGGCGCAAATGACCTGATCACCAAAGATACGCCCGTCCATGAACTCGCCGCCCGTATAGACAACTATATGGCAGTCGTCCAAGTTATGGGCTAAAGTTTGCTCAAAAACGTTTGCGTTAACGCCTGACTTTGCCGCCCAAAACGGACCAGAATATCCACCAGCACGGGAAAATGCACAAACCAATTCTGCATCCGATAGGAAGTTTGCATACTTTCCCATAATTCATCATGGCATAGCTGTTCGTAATTCTTCATCCCCTCGTAAGAAGTATCCCCTTTGATCAAGGCATCGTGTGCAATCTGCGCCGCCAGTTCGGCAGAAATGATCGAGTTGTGGATACCACCCCCGGTAATGGGGTTAATAAATCCGGCGGCATCTCCCACCAACAAAGCGCCATCAAAAACGTGCTGCATCTGTGCCTGTGAGCCAAAATTAAGCTGCCAGGTGGCTACATCATGCAGTTGCCCGCCATTTCTTAAGCGTGATTTGATGGCCGGCATTTGCAGGAACGCCTGCAACATTTTTTCTAGATTAAGTTTGTGTTTACGGAATTGATCCAGCCGCATTCCCAACCCGATGTTGGCTCGATTCTCGCCAATGGGAAAAATCCAGGCGTAACCTGGCAATATATCTTTATACAGGTAAAACTCCACCGCGTGGGGAATCTCCTCCAGATCGTCAATATAGGCCCTCAGGGCCACCGCGCGGTGAGCATCTTCGTGCTGCTCGGTTTTAGGCCGCAAACGCCGGGCAATTGCCGAAGTCACACCATCCGCGCCCACCACCAGTCTGGCGCGTATGTCAGCCACTCTGCCATTTGATTGCGCCCGCACACCCACTACCTTGTCGTTTTCCATAATCGGTTCTTTGGCTTGCGCCACGCAAAACTGAGCGCCGGAATCAATGGCATGTTGTTGAATTACGTGGTCAAAGTACATACGCGGAGCAACATAGGAGTCACACCCTTCGTGGCCCTTCTCCAGCGGCGCCTGAATTTCATAGGCTCTGGGGGAGACGATTTTGAGACTTTTGAGGGGGTAGAATTCGCCGCGGGCTACGGCCGTCTCCACCTTTTCCTTCATCCCATAATGGTTCATTCGCTCAATGGCCCCCGCCGGTACCGCATCACCGCAGGTTTTGTCGCGGGGAAACGCCGCACGGTCTAGCAGCAGCACATCGTGTCCCTTTTGCGCCAAAATTGTAGCCGTCATGGCCCCCGCTGGTCCCGCCCCCACCACAATCACGTCACGTTCTTCCTTGCCTTCCATGAATTTTCCTCGTCTGATAGAGATTAGAGATTGCCCAATCTTCTCACCTTTATAACCCATGTTCTGCCCGAATGGTTGCCAGCAAACCCTGGCAGCCGGCCATCACCAACTGGTACACGTGTTCAAACCGGCCGGTGTAGTAGGGGTCAGGTACGTCCCGTTGCGGTAACTGCGGAGCATAATCCAGCAAACGGCTCAGATTGGGCAAACGGCCGTACCGCCCCTCCAACTCCTCCACATTCTCCTCATCCATCGCCACCAGGTAGGTATCAGACCGTTTCGCATCGGCGGCGGCTATCTGGCGGGCACGGCCGTTGTAGGGAATTCCATGCTGCGCCAACACCCGCCTGGTGCCGGAATGGGCGCTCTCGCCCACATGCCACGAACCCGTCCCCGCCGAATCCACCGTAATTTTCTCCTGCAAACCCGCCTCATTCACCATCTGCTGAAACACCGCCTCCGCCATTGGCGACCGGCAAATGTTACCCAGGCAGATAAAAAGTACATGTATGACCATTTTCCTTAAATCCAGTGTTCAGTGAGCAGTAAGCAGTTAGCGGTAAATAACTGCTCACTGCCTTCTGCTCACTGCTTACTTCTCTACTACACTACCGATAACAAACCAGGTCAGCCTATAAGCCGCATTCTGTAACGCCTGGTCAGTGACCAGACGCCGGTGACCATCTATCTGGGAACGATATTACTATCGCCCTCAAGCAACCTACCCGGATGTCAGACGGGACGAGCCGCCCCGTAGATGGCCGCAGAAAACTCCCGAAGGAGTTATCCCGACACACCTTCCACCCTGCTTGGTCTTGCTCCCGGCGGGGTTTGCCTGGCCAGCAGCATTACTGCCACCGCCGGTGGTCTCTTACACCACCGTTTCACCCTCGCCTGCTCCGGGCTGTGCCCAGAACAGGCAATGTACCTCTCTGTTGCACTTGCCGTCGGGTTGCCCCGCCCGGCCGTTAGCCGGCGCCGTGCTCTGTGGAGTGCGGACTTTCCTCAGCCAGTTTCCTGGCCGTAGCCAGATCGCTGGCCGCGATCACCCGGCCAACCTGGTACCCCGATCCTATCTTTGACCGGGCAAGCAGGCAAGTTCTTCACAGTCAGAAGTGTTGTAAGTTTAGCGACCTATAAATTGCTTAACTTCTTCACGCTTTACAAAAAGCTTATTCTGCTCCAAGACGCCACGCACCCCCCTCCGCGTGGCGTCTTCCCCTTTATATGGGTTATATGCTTCATTTCATCACATTGTTTGGATGACTTTCGTAATTGCCAATCCCCAGGCCACAGTCTAGACTAATAACAAAATCAACACCTTTCTGAACATGGGCACAAGGAGAACTAAAGACCATGAAACGAGAATTAGTGCGTGACTGGATGACGAGAGAGATTATCACCGTCACGCCGGATACAACCCTTCCAGAAGCACACCAGATTATGATGAATGAGGAGATTCGGCGGCTGCCCGTGGTGTACAGCGACGGCCGTCTGGCCGGCATTATTACCTTAGGCGATGTACGCGGCGCGCAGCCTTCCCCCGCTACTTCCCTCAGCATTTGGGAACTGAACTACCTGCTGTCACAACTCAAAGTAGAAAAAATCATGACGCCTGATCCCACCACCATTCACGAAGATGCCACCATTGGCGAAGCGGCGCGGGTGATGCTGGAAAACCGCATCAGCGGCCTGCCGGTAGTAGACAACACCGGCAAATTGGCCGGCATCATCACCGAATCCGATATTTTCAGCATGGTCGTTCTGCACGAGTGGAGCGAGGATGAAGAGCCGGTTCCGGCTTGACCTGAATGGAAGAAATGAGAAGTGAGAAAGGGAAACCTCTCACTCCTCACCTTTTGCTTGCGGTTAATTCGTGTCAGGGCTTAACCGTTCCCTCAAAAAAATCAGTGTTCGCTCCCAGGCCAGAGCAGCGGCGGCCTGATTGTATGCATTTGGCTGATTGCTTTCAAAAAACCAATGTCCTGTTCCAGGATAGGTATGGAAGGCAACTTCCCGCCCCGCCGCCTCTATCTCGCGGCGGGTTTCTGTAATGGCCTCTGGCTCTTCATACGGATCGTTCTCGGCAAAGTGCCCCAGGAAGGCGGATTTTGATTTGGCAAACTCTTCCCGGCCAAAACCGGGCCAGTTACCATAAAAGAGAACGGTAGCGGCAATGTCATCAGGTCTGGACTCCGCCGCCAGCCACAAAGCCCAGGCTGCCCCCATGGAAAAACCAATAACGCCTATTGGCCGATCTTGCACGGCCGTATGCCCTTGTAGAAAGTCAGCCGCACCAGTCACTACAGGAATGGTGGCCTCGAAGTCCAGACCATTGACCAGTTGTTCGGCGTCCTCAATCGTGGTTGCGGTACGGCCGTTAAATAAATCCGGCGCAAATGCCACAAACCCGTCACCTGCCAGCCGGTCGCAAAAATCTTTGACAAACTCCGTCAGACCCCACCAGGGATGCAAAACCAAAATACCCGCACCCTTTTTACCCTCAGCCAATGCCAGGTAGCCACCGGCCTGTTTTTCTCCTGCTGCAAATGTCACCATCATTCCTTACTCCTTTATTAACACGGATTTCCAAGATTGATGGTAACAGGAAATGCGGGCATAATCGATCCTGATTACTTTATACCCAGGAAATATTTTATGTATCACCCCACCACCAGAGTGTTGACCATCTTGGAATTGCTGCAATCTTACCCCGGCCTGAGCGGAGAGGAAATGGCCGCTCGCCTGGAAGTAGATGTGCGTACCGTGCGCCGCTACATCACCATGTTGCAGGATATGGGGCTGCCGGTGGAGGCAGCGCGTGGACGACATGGTGGCTATCGGCTGCGGCTAGGTTTCAAATTACCACCACTTGTGTTTAATGAAGGGGAGGCGGTGGCGCTGACTCTCGGATTGATGTTGGCGCAACGTCTGGGCTTAGGCGCAACGTCTATCGAGGTGGCCGGCGCAGCGGCCAAGTTAGAACGGGTCTTACCGGCTCCTTTACGCGCCCAAATTCAAACCCTACAAGCTGTTTTAATTATGGATGTACCCCTGGCCAAAACGGAGCCAATGGGTGCCTGGGTACTTGAGCTGGCTACGGCCGTGCAGCAACAAAAACAGGTTCAACTCCACTACTGCGCCTGGAACCAGGATGAAACTGTGCGCCTCGTTGACCCCTACGGCGTTGTTTACCGCGCCGGATATTGGTATCTGCCAGCTTATTGCCATTTGCGTGCCGAACTGCGTACCTTCCGCCTTGATCGGGTACTGAATCTGACATTGTGTGCAACCACGTTTGAGCGCCCCACCAGTTTCGATCCCCTGGCACATGTGAATCAGGCATTGGCAACAATGCCTGGTGTTTGGGCAATTGACGTGTGCCTGCACACCACACTAGCCGAAGCACAACAGATAATTCCTCCATCTTTAGGCATCCTAACTGTTGAAAAGAACGGCGTAGCCCTGACCTGCTACGTGCAAAATCTGGCCTGGTTTGCTCACTTTCTGGCCGGGCTGGATTGCTCCCTGCAAATTCGCCACCCGGCCGAGTTGCGCCTTACCATGCAAAATTTAGCCGTCAAGGCCACCCAATTTGCCACCGACCCCTCTCCTGCCTGACTGGAATTGGTTTACCGGCTCCCCGCATGATGCGCCTGCAAACTACGCACCTGCAAATCTTTCTCGCGCAGCGCCCGGATGCCGTTGACGGCCGCCTGCGCCGCCGACAGTGTGGTAATCAACGGTACGTTGTGGCGAATAGCCGCCGCATACATCGCCGATTGATCGGCATACGCTTGTTGACCCAATGGCGTGTTGATCAGCAGGTGAATCTCCCCGTTTTTAATCACATCCACCGTTGTTTTGCCCGGTTGGCCTGCTTTTTGCACCACGACCACCGGCAGCCCGGCGCGTTCAAGGGCTACGGCCGTGCCCGCCGTCGCATACAGTGTAAATCCCATCCGGTGCAAATCCCGCGCGATCTTCATCGCCGCCCCTTTGTCGTAATCGTTCACCGTAATCAACACACTGCCTTCGGTGGGTAGGCTGGTGCCTGCCGCCAATTGGGATTTGGCAAATGCGTGCCCAAAACGAGCCGCGTGCCCCATCACTTCGCCCGTACTGCGCATCTCCGGGCTAAGGCGCGGGTCAGCGCCCGGCAGTTTGTTAAAAGGCAGCACCGCCTCCTTTACAAAAAAGCCATCCACCTCTGGCGTTTCCAAAAAGTTTAGCTCCGCCAGTGTTTTGCCCGCCTGCACCTGGGCGGCAATTTTGGCAATGGGTACGCCGGTGGCTTTGCTGACAAAGGGCACGGTGCGGCTGGCGCGCGGATTGACCTCAATTACATACACCACGTCATCTTTGATGGCAAACTGCACATTCATCAGTCCCTTCACCTGCAAGGCGCGGCCTAGCTTTTCGGTGTAGTCGCGGATGATGCTCAGGTGGTAGAGGCTGATTTTATAAGGTGGCAGCACACAGGCGCTGTCGCCGGAATGCACACCCGCCTCCTCGATATGCTGCATGACCCCGGCTATGACCACCTCTTCACCATCAGACACCGCATCCACATCCACCTCAAAGGCGTCTTCGATAAACTGGTCAATCAGCACCGGGTTGCCGGGGGAAACGCGGGCAGCTTCAGCCAGGAAGTTGAGCAGCGAGGCGTCGTCGTAGGCGATGGCCATAGCCCGCCCACCGAGGACAAACGACGGCCGTACCAGCACCGGATATCCCACCCGCTGCACAATCGCCAGCGCCTCGTCTTGGGAATGGGCCAGCCCCCACTGCGGATGGTCAATCTCCAATTCACGCAGCAAGTCGCCAAAACGGCCGCGATCTTCGGCCAGATCAATGCTGTCCGGCGGCGTCCCCCAAATCAGCACACCTGCCGCGGCCAACCCGGCCGTCAGGTTAATGGGCGTCTGCCCGCCAAACTGGACGATGACACCATCTGGCTTCTCTAACTCCACAATGTTCAGCACATCTTCCAACGTCAGTGGCTCGAAATAAAGGCGATCGGCCGTGTCATAATCGGTACTCACCGTTTCCGGGTTGCAATTGACCATGATCGTCTCGTAACCCAGTTCGCCCAGCGCCCAACACGCCTGCACACAGCAGTAATCAAACTCAATACCCTGCCCAATCCGGTTTGGCCCACCGCCCAAAATCATCACTTTGGGCCTGTTGGACGGGTTGGCTTCGCAGTCGCTTTCGTAGGTGGAATAGAGGTACGGCGTGTGCGCTTCAAATTCGGCGGCGCAGGTATCCACGCGGTAGTAGGCAGGCACGATACCTAGTTCTTTCCGCTGCTGGCGCACTTCCATTTCCGTGATGCCCAACACATGAGCAATGACGGCGTCGGAAAAACCCATGCGTTTGGCGCGGCGCAATAGACCTGTCAGGTCTTCTGAGACCTGACAGGTCTGCAATGTCTCTTCCACTGCCAGAATCGCCTGTAACTGCGCTACAAACCAGGGGTCAAAGCCGGTTTCGGTAGCGATTTCGGTGGGGGTACGGCCCGAAGCCGCTGGGTTGCCGCAACCCCGTTCGCCGTGCCCCAACCTCACCGCCACATTCCACAACCGCTGCGCCGTAGGTATGCGCAGTGATTCCGGCGTCGCCTTTTCCGCCAGCAGGCGGCTGAAACCGGGCGCGCCAATTTCCAGGCCACGAATCGCCTTGTTCAGCGCCTCCGGGAAGGTACGGCCAATGGCCATCACCTCACCCACGCTCTTCATCTGCGGCCCCAGGCGGGCATCCACACCGGGGAACTTCTCAAAGTTCCAGCGCGGAATTTTGACCACGCAGTAATCAATGCTCGGCTCAAAACTGGCGGGTGTGACGCGGGTGATGTCGTTGGGAATCTCGTCCAGCGTGTAACCCACCGCCAACAGCGCCGCAATTTTGGCAATGGGAAACCCGGTCGCCTTGCTGGCCAGCGCCGAAGAACGGGAAACACGCGGATTCATCTCGATGACGATGACCTCGCCGTTGGCGGGGTTGACGGCAAATTGCACATTGCTGCCACCCGTTTCCACGCCCACCGCCTGCATCACCCGCTTGGCCAGGTCGCGCAGGTGTTGGTACTCCTTGTCCGTCAACGTGTAAGCCGGGGCGACGGTGATGCTGTCCCCAGTATGCACCCCCATGGGGTCTACGTTTTCAATGGAGCAGACGACCACAAAATTGTCGGCGCGGTCGCGCATCACTTCCAGTTCATACTCTTTCCAGCCGAGCAGGGAGCGTTCAATCAGTACCTCCCCCACCGGGCTAGAGCGCAGACCATGGGCCACAAGCGCCTCGAATTCATCTGGCGTTTCGGCCACACCGCCGCCGGTGCCGCCCAACGTGAAGCTGGCCCGAATGAGGGCGGGGAAGCCGATGTCGGCGGCTACGGCCGTCCACGCTTCCTCTGCTGAATATACGAAATGGCTGACAGGTACGGGCACACCCGCTTCAATCATTGCCTGCTTAAATTTGGAGCGGTCTTCGGCCAGGCGAATGGCCGTCAAATCAGCGCCAATGAGTTGCACACCATGTTTTGCCAGGATACCGGACTCGGCCAACTGCACCGAGAGGTTCAGGCCGGTTTGTCCGCCCACCGTCGGCAGCAGGGCGTCCGGTTTTTCAATTTCAATGATTTTCTCCACCAGGTCAGGCGTCAGCGGTTCCACGTAGGTGGCGTCGGCCACGTCCGGGTCGGTCATAATGGTGGCGGGGTTGGAGTTAACCAGGACGACGCGATACCCCTCGCGGCGCAGCACCTTACACGCCTGCACGCCGGAGTAGTCAAATTCACAGGCCTGCCCAATGACGATGGGGCCAGAGCCGATAATCAAGATGGTGTGGATGTCAGTTCGTTTGGGCACAGTTTACCCCTTATAGTGTTATAATCTGCCCACAAGTATGGTTGCTGGCAGGAAATACCATGAATGTTCAAATTGACCCGCACACATTGGAACGAATTATTGAGCGTGGGGCAACAGAAGATGAAATTCGAGATGTGATTGAAAATGGGCACCCTGTTAGCGCCAGACACGGCCGTCTGGCAAAAGCCAAAGTGTACGATTATAAACAAGAGCGACACGGCCGTTACTATGAACAGAAAAGAGTTGAAGTCATTTACGTGGTAGAAAACGATATGGTCATCACGGTGACTGCTTATGTTTTTTACGGCAGATGGGAGTAATGGAATGCAGGTAACATACAACACAAAGACAGACGTGTTATACATTCGCCTCGACAATCGCCAACAAAATGTTATCAACCAGCGTGTGAATGATGACATTGTTCTGGATATTGGCGAAGAAGATAAAATCGTTGGCATTGAAATTTTGGATGCGTCCTTTCATCTCAATCTGGATCAATTGTTACCTGTCCAGGTAGAACGTGTGCCAGAGATGGTTTAACTTGTAGACATCCGATTTCTTGAAGAAATCGGATGTCTGTGCATTTCCAGAACAGAGTGGATGTCAGTTCGTTTAGGCATGATAATGATCACCATCTAATAGGCGAATTCAGGTCTGACTCCTCAGGTTCAACTAACTGATCCTTACCCCCTAACATCCCAAGCCATAATTCTCGGTAAAGGTTTGGAGGGTCGCCTTCCAAATAAACGAGCCTTGAGTAGTATAAATATTGGTCGTAATTCACCCAGGAAAGTAGCAAGTCAGCTGTGGGAGCGAATCTCCTGGCTGAACCGGCACACAAATCAGCTATGAAATTCACAGGGTCGGTACTATCTCTCTCGAAGATGTAATAGTTAAAATGTACAGAGTCAGGATGCCATCCGTCAAAACTAATAATCTCATAGTCGGAGTTTGAATAGATCATCTCCCCGTTTTCAATGTTAAAAATGCGAAGAGCTATTTTGTCTCCTTCTATAGAGTGATGAGCCTGGACCACAAGGTATTTGAGATTTGGAGACAATTGTGCATTTGCGAAAAAGCCATTCGTGGCTATTCTTGGAATAGGATCATCCGTAAAGTCATCAGCAGGAACTTCCCAAATCGTGAGAACAGTATCGCCACCTGAAATAACAGAATCCTCTGTAGAAAAGATTGTTCTCAAGGATGTGCTATCTTGTGACCAATAAATACGTGGGCTAATATCACCCATTCCCACGTACCAGGGATCATGTTCCATCTCAAAACTCCGAAAGTTTTCTCCGTTGCTATTGAACAAGCTTATACCGAAATCAGTAACGGCCGCAATCTGGCTACCATCAGGAGAGAATTGAAAATCACCTGAGCGGTTGGGGATAGATATGGCTGGAAATCTTTCTCCGGTTTCCGTTTTGATCAAATACAATTCTTCATACAAAACACGTTTAAATTCACTAGATGAACGCAACAATCCCTGTGGTGCGTAGGCAACCATATGTTCCTCTGGTTGCCATTCCCATTGTCCAAGCACAATAAATTCGTGGGCTGGTTCTTTTTGCAATGACATCAATTCTTCGGAACTTACCAGGAGGTGGGCATTGTGTCCATCAGCATCCATCACCCACAAGTCGTGATCAAAGTAGTAACCACGTTCATATGCAATTAGCTGTTGATCTGGTGAACGTTTGAACGCCAGCACGTCCCCAGTATCCGTTAATGGCAAAGATTCTTGTGTCGTCTCATCCCATACCCAGATATTTCCACCTTTAATGTAGGCGATTTTTACTGGCTCATCAGTGTTTGGAGTATTTGAGGGATCACAGTCAGGATTTGTAACACGAGTGGGAGGTGCGGTGGCTACTGAAATGTTACTCGTTAAAACGGGAGTTGATGAAATCTCTGATTCGTTCAGAACTTGATTACCTGGTTGACAAGCTATAACCCCCAAAACAACGACGAAAAGAAGAAAAATGATTAAGGCACAAGCTGGCTTAGATAAGTCATTTTGCATGAGAAGAGGTCTCCATCATCCCCACAAACTTATCAAACAACTCATCCGAATCGTGCGGGCCGGGGGAGCTTTCCGGGTGGTACTGCACGGAGAAGGCGCGGTGGTTGGGGGCGTCTATGCCTTCGCAGCAGTTATCGTTGAGGTTGATGTGCGAATTGAGCGCCCCATCGGGCAGGGTCAGGGCGTCCACGGCAAAACCGTGATTGTGGCTGGAGATTTGCACACGGCCGTGCGCCACCACCTGCACCGGCTGATTCCCCCCCCGATGTCCAAACTTCAATTTGTAGGTATTCGCACCCAACGCCAGCCCCAAAATTTGATGTCCCAGGCAAATGCCAAATATCGGTTTCTGGCCGAGTAGTTCACGCACCGCCGCCACTGCATACGTACACGCCGCCGGGTCACCCGGCCCATTGGAGAGGAAAATACCATCCGGGTGCATGGCCAGCACCTCAGCCGCCGGGGTGGTGGCGGGCACGACGGTAATCCGGCACCCCTTCGCCGCCAGCAGCCGCAACATATTCCTCTTAATCCCAAAATCATACGCCACCACATGATATCGAGGCTCGAAATCCGATAACCGATTACTGATTACCGATAACCGCTCCCCGTCCGGCTGCCACCAATCGGCCGCTTCCGTCCAGTGATACGGTTCGGCGCAGGTGACTTCGCGGACGAGATCGAGGCCGTTCATATCGCGGGCGGCGCGGGCAACGGCTACCAATTCCGCCGCATCCGTCATTTCGCTGGAAAGGGCGGCGCGCATAGCGCCATAGGTGCGAATGTGGCGCACCAGGGCGCGGGTATCCACTTCCGTCACGCCCACCACGCCCCGCTCGGCCAGATAGTCCGGCAGGGATTGGGTGGCGCGCCAGTTGCTCACCACCGGGCTAAGGCTGCGCACCACAAATCCGGCGGCCCAGACACGGCCGCTTTCGTCATCTTCCGGGTTGCAGCCGGTGTTGCCGATGTGCGGTTGAGTCATGGTCACAATCTGGCCGTGATAGGAGGGGTCGGTGAGGATTTCCTGATAGCCGGTGAGGCTGGTATTGAAGACAATTTCGCCGGTGGTGGTGCCGGTTGCGCCAAAAGCCAGGCCGGGCCAGGTTGTGCCATCTTCGAGAGCGAGTAAAGCAGGTTGGGTCATATTTCGTAATCCGTAAACCGAAATCCGAGGCCCGAAATCCGAAGTCCGAATTTGGGCCACGGGGTATGGTGACAAAACGGCCGTATTCTATCACCATCATCACCACCTGGACATATGCTTTCTTACAAAAGTTAGGCAGGGTGTTTGGCAATTTCGTATCAGAAGGGGATGTCCTGATTGGTCAGGCGCTGGTACCAGGCGTTGAGCCATTTCATAGCCTCATCGTACTTTTGGGTAGGTAGTTCGCGGTAAGCGGAGACTTCAAAATTACGGTACAACTCGCCATAGACGGCGCCATATTCATTCCGGCCACTGCGCTGCGACATCACCAACCCAATCGCCCGCACTGCCTGGGAAATGCGGCTGGCTTGTTCACGAGAGATAAACCGCTCTGGATTACTGAGAGTAGCCTCTATCGTTTCTAAACGTTGTTCATATTCATCAAGCCGTGCCCTGAATAAAATCTGATTACGCGCCAATTGCAGCATACCCTGAATAAGCTTATAGGCCTGTACCTCGGGTGTATCTTCTGCCAATAGTTCCTCAAAAGTAGGATTCATCGTCAGACGACCTTCCTGGAAAGCCTCCCAAAGCACTTTTGCTACCTCTTCCTGGTATTTTTCCAGTTTGGGTCTAATCTCTTTGCGCACACGCCTGGTATCGAGGCCAGCAAGCCACAACGGTACTAAATCTACCCGCAATAAATTTGCCTGTTGTCGTCCGCCACCACCGCTTTGACCAGGGGGTAACATGATGTTACCCCCTGCGTACCCTTTTGCCAGAATGTGGTTCTCTTTAATTCGCCGGATCTGCCCTTGTCGGGCTATGCCAATGGCTTCACAAAGGTGTCTCACCGAAACATAAATCTGTCCATCGGCTGCACGAGCGGCCATCAACTCATCGTCATAAAACATGACGGTTTTTTGTTCCACAATGGTGAGCATATTCACCTCATTCATTGGTCTGCCTTTGCTCAACAGGCACCAATGCCTTTTCGTCGCTCATATTTCCTCCTTGATCCTATCCACCCTACTCAACCTGAAGGGATGCCATGATGACACCCCTTATCTACGGCCAGCGAAGTATACCCCATTCCTACCGGCCGTTTGCAACCGCTGGCAGGATGATTACAATAGCGAGCACGTATGACCGACTCGTTAACGCTCCCCCAGACCACACAGCCACAATCCCGGCGCTCGTTCCGCCGCTGGTGGGAAACACGTTCCCGTTTTACCCGCCAGACCATCTCCCTCATTGTCCTGTTGCTGCTACTGGCTTTTGCCTGGGAAGGTCTGAAATTCATCGGCGGCGACCCCTGGCGGCCGGCCAACAACCCATTTGGTATCGAACACAATCCCCCTTTCCGCTTCAAGGTTGCTTCTGATCTGAACCTGCCCCACCTGTGGGAAATTTTCGAGGCCTTTGGCCGGGAATCACGACGCAATGGGCCACCGTTGATTCAGGTATTGGCGGGCGCGGCCGTGTTCACTTTCCGTGAAGCATTTCTCGGTTTTGCCCTTGGTGGGCTGCTCGGTTTTATCTTGGGTGCTGTCTTCGCCCACTCATATATGTTGGAACGCGGCCTCATGCCCTATGTGGTTGCTTCGCAAACGGTACCCATTCTGGCCATTGCCCCGATGGTCATCATCTGGCTCAAAGCGGGCTGGCTGAGCGTGGCTATCATTGCCGCCTACCTCACCTTTTTCCCGGTGACAATTAACACCTTACGGGGATTAAGGTCGGTGGAGGGCACGGCCGTAGAACTCATGCACTCCTACGCCGCCTCCACCTGGACAATGATGTGGAAGCTGCGTTTCCCGGCTGCCCTGCCCCTCATCTTCACCGCCCTCAAAATCTCCGCCACCGCCAGCGTTGTGGGGGCCATCATCGGCGAACTGCCCTCCGGCATCCGTGATGGTCTGGGCGGGGCTATACTCAACTTCAACTCTTACTACATTTCCGGCCCCGAACGCCTCTGGGCCACCATCCTCATCACCGCCTTCGTCGGCATCTTCTTTTACTTACTGGTATCCCTTGTGGAATATGTTGTCTTACGCCACCGGAGAAGACCGGAATGAAGAAGTAATTGGGTAATTACATAATTACCCAATTACCCAATTACACCATGCCCCCCACCGTCTCCATTCAAAACGTCAGCAAACTGTTCAATCCCGGCGAGGCCAATCAGGTCTTGGCTCTGAAAGAGATAAACCTGGAAATTTTGCCCGGTGAATTCGTCTCCATCATCGGGCCATCCGGCTGCGGCAAGTCTACCCTGCTGCGGCTGGTGGGCGACCTGACCGCCCCGTCCACCGGCGCGGTGCTGGTGAATGGCAAACCGGCCCACCAGGCGCGGCTGGATCAGGATTACGGCATGGTGTTTCAGGCCGCCACCCTGTACGAATGGCGCACCGTCAGCAAAAATGTGCAGTTGCCGCTGGAATTGCAGGGCGTGACCAAAGCCGAACGGGAAAGCCGCGCCGCCGAAATGCTGGCATTGGTGGAATTGACCGGCTTTGAAAACCATCACCCCTGGCAGCTCTCCGGCGGAATGCAGCAGCGGGTAGCCATTGCCCGCGCCCTGGTCACGGACCCGCAGCTTTTACTCATGGACGAACCCTTTGGCGCGCTGGATGAGATGACCCGCGAGCGCATGAACCAGGAATTGCACCAGATTTGGGAGCAGACGAACAAAACGGCCGTGTTCATCACCCACAGCATCGCCGAAGCCGTCTTTTTGTCTACCCGGGTTGTCATCATGTCCGTACGGCCGGGGCGCATCACCCAGGTCATTGACATAGACCTGCCGCGCCACCGCGACGTGACCACCCGCGAAATGACGCGCTACTTTGAACTGGTCAACCAGGTGCGCGAAGCGCTGCGCCGCGCCGAGGCAGGGCTGTAATGACCGACCAGACCGGTTTTAGCGATGTGGCCGTGGGGGTAGATGCCGTCATTCCGGCACCCAAACAAAGCTGGCTGCACTATTACCTGCCCTCCATCATCATCTTCATCGTCGCCATCGTCACCTGGGAACTCTTCGTGCGTTTGTTCGGCATCCAGGAATTTCTACTGCCTGCCCCCTCCTCTATTTTTAATTCCCTCAGTGGTAATTGGGAGCAGCTTCTCAAACTGGGCTGGTTCACCACCAAAGAAGCCATCGGCGGTTTTGCCATTGGGTGCAGTTTGGGCATCCTCGTCGCTCTGGCTACCGCTCGTTGGACCATTGCCACCGAAGCCCTCATGCCCTTTGCCATCGCTGCCAACTCCGTGCCCATCCTGGCCTTTGCCCCCATCCTCAATAACTGGTTCGGCGTAGACAATCCCCTCTCAAAAATGGCGATTGTGGCCGTCATTGTCTTCTTCCCGGTGATGATCAACACCGTGCGCGGCCTCACACTGGTAGACGCCAATGCCCTGGAACTGATGGCCTCTTACGCCGCCAGCCAGTATGATGTGCTGTTCCGGCTGCGTGTGCCCAACGCCCTGCCCTACATCTTCAATGCCCTCAAAGTGGCCGCCGCCCTCAGCATGATTGGGGCCATTGTCAGCGAATACTTCGGCGGCAATCGTTCGGCGTTGGGCGTCTACATTACGCAAGAGGCGGCCCAATTCCGCTTTGCCAATGCCTGGGCGGCTATCATCCTGGCCTGCATTGTGGGCATTACGCTCTATCTCATCGTCCTCACCGTCGAGCGGTTTGCCATTCCCTGGCATCCGTCGGTGCGGGGTGAGAATCGGTAATCGGTTATCGGTTATCGGTGAACTGACATCGGATTACGGATTACGAAATAGGAGGTGATGTTATCGGCCGTATCCAACAAACTTTCTAAAATCTGTTTGGCTTATATCAATAACTTTTGGAGGAGAGATATGAAATTTCTAAATTGGAAAACCCTGGCTTTGTTGATTGTCTTGGTGTTGGTGATGGCGGCGTGTGGTGGTGAGGAAACGGCCGAACCCACTGCCGAACCGGCCGCCGAAAGCGAAGAGCCCGTTGCCGAAGAACCGGCCGCGGACGAATGCGCTGAACTCACCCCTGTTACCATTCAGTTGCAATGGGTCACGCAGTCTCAGTTTGCCGGTTATTACGCCGCCAAAGAACAGGGCTTCTACGAAGACCAATGCCTGGACGTGACCATCCGTGAAGGCGCAGTGGAAATTGTGCCGCAGCAAGTAGTAGCCGCTGGTGAAGCCGAATTTGGCGTAGCCTGGGTACCCAAGATGCTGGCCTCTCGCGAACAAGGCGCCGATCTGGTAAATATTGGCCAGATTTTCCAGCGCAGTGGCACGCTGCAAGTGGCCTGGGCTGACGCCGGGCTGGAAAGCGTCGAAGATTGGGCCGGTAAGCGCGTGGGCACCTGGGGTTTTGGCAACGAATGGGAAGTGTTCGCTGCCCTACGCCAGGCCGGCATTGAACCCAACGATCCCGACCAGGTAACGATTGTGCAGCAACCGTTTGATATGTCCTTGCTGCTTAACCGCGAAATTGATGTGGCCCAGGCCGAAATTTACAATGAGTACGCCCAACTGTTGGAAGCGACCAACCCGGACACAGGCGACCTGTATCAGCCGGAAGATTTCAAGGTGTTTGACTACAACGACGTGGGTACGGCCATGCTGCAAGACCATGTGTTTGTCCGCGGCGACTGGCTGGCGGAAGCCGGCAATGAGGATATTGCCGTGCGTTTCCTGCGCGGTACGTTCCAGGGCTGGATGTTCTGCCGTGATAATTTTGATGCGTGCGTGAACATTGTGCTGGACAACGGCCCGACGCTCGGTGAAGGGCATATGCGCTGGCAGCTCAATGAGATTAACGCCCTCATCTGGCCGTCACCCAATGGCATTGGGGTGATGGATGATGCGCTGTACCAGCAGACGGTAGACATTTCCGTGGACTTTGGCGTGATTACGGCCGTACCCGATGACACGGCCGTGCGCACCGAACTCGCCCAACAAGCCTTAGAAGGTATCGAAGGGGACACCACCGGGGCCAATTACCAAAAATTGGCTGTTGAAGTGACACCCGGCGGCGAATAGCTGGTAATCGGTTATCGGTGTTCGGTAATCGGTGATTGATAAGTAGAAAGCCTCTCGAAATGGTCGAGAGGCTTTTTATTATGGTCAGTAGGATACTGACCAGAGAGACCTCGCGCACCACAACACATCATGCTAGCCGCTAACAACCATTACGGCCGTTACCCTTGCACCTTCCCCTCACTTTCAAAAAGCTGATTTAACTGGGTATCGTTGCTGACCGCCAAAACTTTTTTCCGCACGGCATCATTCCCCACATCCAGACGGTTAAAATGCTCTTTGCCGTCCGCCCCTTTTTGCTTGCGGATGAGCTGCACCCGGTCAAACAAATAGGGATGTTTTTCGGCGAATTTGGCTAACCCCAGCGCTTTAGCAACATTGTCGCGCCGGGGCACTTCGCTGCCCCGCTTTATTTTTGCCTCGTAAATGGGCGTTAGCTCCGGCAGGTGTTCTTCAAAGACCAGTCCAAATTTCTTCTCTTTGGTCAGCCGCGCCGCTTCTTCACGCAGCCGCTCGCGTAATGCTTTGTCTTCAACCTGGGAAATGAGATCATCAATCGCCGCCAAGCCACTCTACTCCTTTGCTATGGATACACCCTAGTATGCCAGAAAGGGCGCGAGTTGGCGAAGGAGAGACAGAGATAATTAGGGCAATCGTATATTCCTCAATGTGGCAGATAAATCTGCACCAACAGAAGGCAAAGTCGGCCTTCGCCGACTGAAACCCAGCCCACGAAGTGCCTGCCCTGAATCTGGTGAAGGGTGGGCTTTGCCCTCTGTAGCCGTGATTTTAATCGCCGGGAATTGAGTAGGCGATTGCCCTACAGAGATAATGGCGGACAACGGCCGTACCTACCACGGCAGCGGATTCCCCTTCAAGTCATCATCCCACAAAGCATCAATAGCGGCGACGACGTCGGCCGGAAGCTGGTTGTTGGCGGCGGCGAAGTTGTCCAGCGCCTGTTCCACCGATTTAGCGCCGGGGATGACGGTGGAGACTTCGGGGCGGGCCAGGGTGTATTGCAGGGCGGCGTGGGCCAGGGAGACGCCGGGCGGCAGCAAAGCGGCGAACCTCTCCACCAGCGCGCCACGCCGGGCAATGACTTCCGGCGACCAGCGATCCCGCACATCCTCAAACCGGCTCTGGGCATTGTACCGCCCGGACAGCCAGCCGGAATCGAGCGGCACTTTGACGATCAACCCAACGCCGTTTGCCTGGGCCAGGGGGAAGGCGGGCGCCGGTTCCTGGTAAAAGGCGTTATACATCACTTCCAGCGCCTGGCTCTGGGTGGTTTGCACGGCCAGTTCCACCTCTTCGCGCCAGTCCAGCGACACACCATAAGCGCGTATTTTGCCTTCGGCTTTGAGTTTTTCCAGTTCGGCATATTGGGGAGCGGTACGGCCGTCCATCAAGTCCCGCGGTGGGTTGTGCAGCAGCAGCACATCTATGTAGTCGGTCTGTAAACGGCGCAGGCTCCCTTCCAGCGTGGGGCGCATGTGCGCTACGTCAAAATCCCTTTCGCCGCTGGCGCCGTAGTGGCTGAATTTGGTGCAGATAATGACATCCTGCCGCACCGATTTGAGCGCCTGGCCCAGCAGTTCTTCGCTACGGCCGTGCCCATACCCGGGCGCGGTGTCGAAAAAATTACAGCCAGCGTCCAGGGAAGCGTGAATGATTTGGTGGGCAACGGCCGTGTCGTGCAGCCCCCAATCCGGGTTCGCCAACTGCCAGGCCCCTAAACCAATCTCACTCACATTCAGGCCCGTATCACCCAGTGGTCTTAACTTCATTTTGGATTCTCCTTCATCAGCCAC
Source organism: Anaerolineae bacterium (assembly GCA_023382655.1). GTDB lineage: Bacteria > Chloroflexota > Anaerolineae > Promineifilales > Promineifilaceae > CAADGU01. The sequence goes on from JAHDWK010000036.1 coordinate 64,298, forward strand.
AGATTCCACAGATTTCGCAGATTAAGAATCTGTGTTATCTGTGGAATCTGTGGATTCTCTTTATATACAGCCTATCTCAGCCTGATCACAGTCGTTGGGGTACGGCCGTGTCGCTTCTTTGCCCGCCCCCAAGTTTACCACCATCCCCGCCAGCCGCTGACGCCATGTCCGGTGCGGCTGGGCTGCCTCTTGTTCGACTGCTTCCACCTTTCCCGAAACGGTGCGGTACAGTTCGCCGATCATGGCCACACCTACCATTGCATACGGATTACTCTCAAACATGATGACCTCCAATTTGATTTATTGCCCTGAAAATAATCGAAGATTGACGTGACATCAGTTTAGTGGACACAACAATAAATCAGATTGCGCCTTTCTCG
>JAHDWK010000037.1 GCA_023382655.1 Anaerolineae bacterium
GGAGTTGCGCTCTCCGCGAATTCCTGCCCTTCAGGTTTCCTGAGCGAAAGTCCTAAGGTGGTTTCTTCGCCAACTCCAGATTCAGCCAGATACGGCCGTCCCCCATATTGCAGCTACCCCACTTTGTCTTCATCTTCTTCACACCCCATTCGGCCACATCCTCGCCAATGATAGGTTCCCACTTCGCCAGCAGGTCTGGGATACGCTCCTTGATTTCCGCCCGATACCACTCATTGAGCGTTAGTTCCCGATTATCGCGGGTAGTACCCGGATTGGCGTAGAGGGTAAGACGTGTGTTGTTCAGGCTTCCTGGCTGCCTGGTCCCAGGCCAGAGCGGGCTGAACCTAGGGCGTTTCCATACGGGCACTATATAAAACAGCGGTTATAACACAATTTTGCTTTCACAAGTGCAGCCTGGTTTTGACCACCAGAGATAGCCCGAACGATCCGACACAGTCATTCCGGCCCAAAGAGTATTTTCCAGAAGGTGTGAACCAACTGAGATGGGGATTTCAGGAAGAAAGAGAAGGAGCTATCTCAGCCACTTTCTGTTTAAGAACTGGCAGGTACCTCGTCAGTATAAAGTTAGGTCTCGTATGCTCGTAACATTAATTCTCTGCTTCCTTCTTTACTTTAGGGGGATGACGCATTACAGGCACAACCAGGTGGCTGATGACAGGTATAGTTTCGATTGATACAAGAGTTTCCACAAGCCTTACCCGTTGTACAAATCTTACAGCAGCTTTGAGTTGAAGAAGAATCTGAAGAAGAATTTGAGAATACATTCACATCTACTGCGGGAGCAGGGATTGTGGCCACGACTGGCACGGTGAGGATTGCTTGTTGATTCAACGGTTCAGTAACAGTTGCCGCAACCCAGGCTGTTTGACCATTATTGAGGCTTACATTGTACCAACCACTGTCCTGCGTCCGGGCTATCACACGCACTGTGTCATCAAAATATAAGTAGCTATGAACTGGATAATTGGTGCCTGGCCCGCTTCGGAGATTTACACCAGATAGTATAACTCTGAGCAAGGCAACATCGGCATTGGGTGTAAGCGTAGGTTCTTGAGTTGGTACGGCCAAAACTGCCTGACCCTCGATAATCTCGACGACTTCTGACCCGACCCAGCCCGTTGCGCCACTGGCTAATTCCACTTCATACCATGTCTCATCTTCGGTGGTACTCAGCACGGGCACAACATCATTCATTTTTAATGTAGAAATTGGGTCGTGATCTACTCCTGGGCCACTGCGCACATAAATTGCGTTCCGAATTACTTTTAGCTGTAATTCTGGCAATGATGTTGGTATTGGGGCGTTGGTCGGAACATTGGTGGCTGTAGGATTTGGCGACGAAAAGGGTCTCGCCGTGTCTATGGGGTTGGAACTGTTCGTTGAACCAGCGATATTACGCGAACCCGGAGTATTTGTGTTTGTCTGCTCGTGATCAGTAGTTTCTACTGTTGAGCAGGCAGAAATGGCCACAAACATAGCCGAAAGTGCCAACAACAAGAGCAGTAATCTTGTTATCTTAGGGTGATTCATCATTTCATCTCCCTTTTGTCTATATAGCTGTGAACGACAAGAGAAGAGTAAAAAGCCTTATATTATGGTTGACTAAAGCATAACAAAGCAGCAATGATTGGCAATCGTCAGTCACTATACAGCATCAACCGAAATTGGGCATCTGCTCCAACTCGGGGAACTCAGTTTCGAGAAAGTCACTTGTCACGCTCCAGTAAAGCAGAGTGATAGCCAGATGAGAACGATAACCCTTACCCTCCCCCTCACATACACAGCCTGATGCACTTCCAATAATCGTGGTACGATAGATTTTTGCCACAATCCCAATCGGATTGGGTGAGCATGATGAAGAGGGGATGTTGGAATCACAGCCGAATTCCATTGCCGTAGCCCTTGCCATATGGTGAGATGCGATCCAGTTTTGGGCACACCACCGTTCTTATGCCACAGTTACCTATTCAATCCAGAGGAGATGCCAGACAAACACCGGGCCACTGGCCCTTATGGGGTTGGGTTGTTTGCGGAGATATTGTCGTGGTTTCCAGAACTGTGCGAGGTCTTGGTGGACTGGCGGTCAGGCAGCTGACACGGCCGTAACATCCTCAACGCCATGCCCTTACCCTCAACGGCCCCGCGCCCTCCGTAGAAATACCGGCCAGTCTTGACTAAACCACCGCACCACTCTGTGGGCTTTTCCGACCCAGTTCATACAGTTCCATTTCTTGAGGAACGGCATCTGGCAGACCGCAACGTCTTGAGGGGCATTCCGATCCATTCTCTCCCGGCTCATTGTTGCCGTGACCGCCGCGGCCGTAAAACTTGCCAGGGCATTCTGGCATATGCATAGCAAAGTTTCCCGCCGTATACAAATAATGTGTGCGCGGCCTGGGTAATCTCAGTGTTGGGGCCTGAAGACAAAAACACCGCCAATTGCCCGATTAGGCGTGTTCTTTCAAACATATTAGCGTGAGGACATTCGCAGCCAGCAAGCCTCTGGGAATAGCCGATGGCTTTGCCGTTGTGTTGTGAATCATCTGGGCAAACCAGGCGCTTGTATCAGGTAGTATAGGGACAGGTGTCTTCCAAAATGCTATAAATTATCTGGTTGCTGGCATAAATAGACCGAGGATAAAAGAAAATCCCGCCAGGCAAAGTAAGCAGTGGATAGGTGGGGGATGTGTCCCTCTTTTCTTTGTATAGTAAAGAAGGGGAGGACGCACGGCCGTGCCTTCACAACTGCCGTCACAAAAGTTGAAAGCCCGGCGATCTAAGATTTTTTCATGCCAATCAGTCAGCCTTCACAACCTGACCGAAGGGGAGGAAAACTATGGTAGACCGCGCGCGCAACTTTTCCACAGTGCAGAAGATTGGACTAGGGTTTACGGCCGTACTGACCACGTTTTGTGTCATGTGCTGCGGCTGTGTCGGCTTGATCGCTCTCCTACCCTCTGATGAAAACGGAGTAGTAGCAGAAGTTTCCAGCGAGAGTACAGAAGCCCGAACGGTGTCTGAAAGTGTTCTGCGCGAATCAGCAGCCGAATCCACGCAAAAACCAACCAATGCCCCATCTCCCCCGACGGATGCACCTGAACCAACCAATACCGCCCGCCCCACCAACACCGCCAGACCGGCCCCAACCCTCACAAACGAACCGGAAGCAGGACAAACCACCCTGGTCAGTGGTGCGGAAGAGACCGGCGAATCAGCCACCGGGGACTTAGCCGCCGGCGACTTTGCCGCCGTCACCCGCATCATAGACGGCGACACCATCGAAGTGGCCCTCAACGGCCAGACATACCGCGTCCGTTACATCGGCATGGACACACCAGAACAGGGTGATCCCTACTTTGACGAAGCCACCGGCGCTAACCGCCAGCTTGTGGAAGGCCAGACCGTCACCCTGGTCAAAGATGTGTCCGAAACGGATCGGTACGGCCGTTTACTCCGTTACGTCTATCTGCCAGACGGTACATTTGTCAATGCCGAACTGGTCAAACAAGGTTATGCCCTCGTGGCCACCTTCCCGCCCGATGTCAGACACCAGGACTTATTTGTCCAGCTACAGCAGGAAGCCCGCGACGCCGGTTCAGGCCTGTGGGGCCAGGCAGTGGCAACTCTGCCTGCAGCTACCCAGACGCCCCAACCCACCAGCCCGCCCTTACCCACAAACACGCCCCTGCCTGTGCCAACAGCTCCCGCGCCGTCACAACCAACCAACACGCCCGAACCCGCGCCAACGGCCGTGCCCATTCCGCCAACGGAACCCCCACCACCGCCTGCGGCCAACTGTGATCCCTCCTATCCAACCGTTTGCATTCCCCCACCACCGCCCGACCTGGATTGTGGGCAAATCCCCCACCGAAACTTTACGGTCTTGGAACCAGACCCGCACGGTTTTGACCGCGATAACGACGGTATTGGCTGCGAAAGCTAAAAACAGACAGAGATATATCTACGGAAAGGCACCGGCGGTTACCTGCGTAACGGCCGTGTCCCTAACCAAACTGATCAGCCAAATCCCGGTAACGCTGATAATGATCATCCAATGTAAACTCCAACCTTTCCAGATAACGCACGATCCGGCCCAGTTCTTGGCCTACCTCGCTGACCAGTTCGTCCAGCCGTTGCTCCACCTTCTTATTCTGTGACGGCCGGGCATAACTGCCCCGCTTCGGGTAGATCTCGCGCCACTGCTGGTAATGATTATCCATCGCTTTCGCCAGCGTGTTAATATGTTCCAGGTCTTCCGGCATCAGCTTTTCCGCAAACTGCTCCGGGGTGATGGTTTCCATCAGGCCATATGAGCGGTTCACAATCATCCCCTCCCGCGCTTCTACTATCCGCCGGTGTTGTGTACCCGAAGTTTGTAAATCGTAAGCATAATCCACCACCTCATCCCCCAATGCCTCCATGATGTCCACGCCTTGCGAGAAGGAGAAAAAAGCCGTACTGCCTGCCAGGTTAATGGGCTTACACACCGCCATTTGCTGCGCAGGTGAGGGGGCATCTTCCCACGGCACATGTGAGCGTTCCATACGCAGGGCAGCAATGAGGTCAGCCAGCCGCCCCTCTTTTCCCAGGGTAATGATCAGCGCCCAAACCTTACTGCTCTTTGTCTCCCCCGGCAGCTCCTCCCAATCCACATTCAGGGCAAAGACCAGGGGTCGTAATTCATTCTCATTCAACACCTGCGCCATATTCTTTATCAGCGCGTCAATATACGTTCTCATTAGTTTCTCCTGGTTTATCGCCTTCAGCAGACGGCCGTTGCCCAAAACTGTACCATAACCAGCCGGCCAAAGTAAACAAAAAGCGGGCAGCACTACTGCTGCCCGCTTCTCTGTCGTGTTATTCCACTGCCGGTATCAGGAACTACGGTGTACCCGTCGAATCATACAGCGGGCCATCATCAACCGGCTCGCCGCCACTACCCTCACTCTTGGGCACACCCACCAGCACTGTGCCAGAACAACTGCTACCGTGTGCGTCTACGGCGGTAAAGTAGACATGATAGACGCGGCCGTTGCCCCCACCGTCACGCTCTGCCCGCAGCAGCGCCGTGGCCGTACCTACCCCCATACCATCTACGTCGCTCTTGTTGCCGGGGCCGGGTACCGGCTCATCCTGGAAGATGGCGTCAACCGTGAGGGTGAAGCTATCTCCATCCGGGTCAGTTACCCCCAAGATGCTGATGGGCACAAAGTGATGGTTTACCGGCCATAAACTGGCGGGGCTGGCCACGGCCGAGTCACACACCGGCGCGGCATTCAGGTTTAAGCCGACAATCACCGGGTCATGATCTGACGAACGGAAAGCATTGGGTTCATAGAGTGCATCCTGCGCATCCTGCTTAAAGGTCATATCATAATCCAGGAGATCCGGTTCATCGGCATTGATATGCCACTCCGTCACCCCCGTCACCTGCGGTGTCAGACTGGCATTGCTCAAGGCATGATCCAGATAGCCCAACTTACCATCAAAGACATACCCATAAGCCAGTTCTCCCTGGAAAGCGGCCACCAGGTCGGTGTAGTCGTCACCCGTCCCTGGGGCGTCATCCGCCCCGGCGAGAATGGCGTCAATCGGATCTTCCTTATCATAGCTGTTCAGGTCGCCCATGATGAGGAAATCGGAGTCGCCGCTGCCGGTGGGGTCAGCGGCCAGCCAATCCACCAACGCCTGCGCCGCGGCCAGGCGTGTCAGATTACAGTTGCCCTGGCCGTCACCGGTATCCGGGTCGCCGACATCATTACAATCTGACCCTTTGGACTTCAAATGGTTGATGGCCAAGGTGAATGTCCCCCCACTATTAGCCGTAAACGTCTGGGCCAATACCGGCCGGTTTTTGGTGTCCAGGAAGCGGCTATCTACCGACGAATCCAGGATGGCGTATCCACCCACCGGGGTCATAGTGGCCGGCTTGTAGATAATCGCCACCTTGATGGCGTCCGTCCCAATTGGCCCGGTGCTAATAGCCGCATACGTACCGGCGCCCAGAGCGTCATTTAACCCGGCCACCAGGTCTTGCAGTGCCGCGTCCGTGGCATGGTTTTCCAGTTCAATCAGGCCTACCACATCCGCATTGATTTCCACCAGGGCGGCAATAATCTTCGTCCGCTGGCGCTCAAACTCTTCCGGGGTATCCGCCCCTCGGCATTCCTGGTTGGCGGCAGGGCCGCAGATGGCGGCGCCGGTATCAATGGTGGAGAAGTAGTTCAACACGTTAAAACTGGATACGTGCACATTGCCCCCCACCGCTTCCGGGGTGAGGGGTCGTGGATTCTCCGGGCTGTATAGCGCCCCTTGTGTAGGTTGAATACGATACAAACCAAAGGTGTGGTCAATGACGCCGGTCACTTGTTGCACTGTATCCCCACCGCGGAAGCGGTGGCTCAGGTCAAAGATATTGCCATTGGGATGGATGGCCGGGTCGGGGTTCTGGTTGGAACGACCGTCATCGAGCGTAATGCGGCTCAGAGCTTGTGCTTCGGCCAGAGCAATGGCCGCCGCTCCTGGTTCCACCACGGCCGTCGGCTGATGCTGCCGGCCCAGGCTCAACACCGTCTCGTTGAAACGGTCAAAGTTGAAGTATTCGGAAATGGTCAACGCCTGTGGGAACTGCACCAACATGCCTTCAAATCGTTCAAAATCACTCACGGCCGTAACGGGTAAGGTGACGGCCGTCGCTGCGGGTAACGTATTTCCGCTGGCGCATACCACCATCTCACCCACACTGCCTATCTCGGTCAATGAAGAACCGCCGCTGGTGGTAAACTCGATGACTGTACCACCCAACCGCACCAGATCACCTACCACCACATCGGCCGCCGCCGGCGCAAAGACAAAAATACCCTCGGAGGTAGCGGTGTCCGCATCAGCCTGGCTGTCCTCTTCCTGGACGTAGAAGCCGTTCAACTCGCCGCTGTCCGGCTGGCCGTTGTTCTGGAAGTCACCCACCACCACACCTTCAATGACAACGGCCGTGCCCACTAACGGGCTGGTCAGGCCACTGCCTTGAATGTCATGGATGAAGGTGGCCGGATCACCACAGTTACCAATATCGCCCCCACCGCCGCCGCCACAATCATTGGCTTCGCCGGGGGTGCTATCGGCCAGTACAAAGTCTACATTGTTCTGGTTGGTATCCACCCCGTCCTCACAACGGGAGATACTTTCAGTGGCTTGGGCGGCCGTGTCTTCCAGACCCACACCAGAGCCTTCGGTATAGGGCGCGCCGGTGTCGCCCTCATAACTGACGGCATCCAGCAGTTCGCCGTTGGAGCGCAGCCCCACCGCATCTGGCGCGCCATTTTGCACCAGGTTGGTGTCTGGGGTCACGTCCAGGTCACAGTTGGCGACGGCAGCGGCATCCCCACAGACGACGTAGTAATCCCCGACCGCTAACATCGCCGCAGGCAGCGTAATGGTCTGATAAATGGTATTGCCATTGCCGTTGACCAGTTCAAGAGTAACACCGTCCAGGTTGACGGCCGTGTCACCCACATTCTTGATTTCCACAAATTCGGCCGCATCCGTACCGGGTTGGTCGTAATCTATCTCATTAATCACCAGCGCCGGAGTGGTGGCAACGGCTGCATTGACCGCGCCAGGGGTGTTGAACGCCTCGCCCGCATCAGGTGTGCCGATAAAACCGGGCAGCCCGGCGCCATCAAAGTCGTTGCGCCGCCAATCGCTGGGACTACCGGTATCTGTCCGGTCAGGGATACGAGAAGCCCCGCCGACCGTGAAAGTACCACCATCGAAGGTGGGTGTAAGCGTGGTATCCGCGTACGTCTGGTCGCCGGCGCCGCCATCGCTAACCGCCACGCCATCCACCAGGCGCGTCCAGGGAGTGCTGTCCAGTGTGCCGTCGTCATCCGCGTCCAGGTCCAGGCCCACGCTGCCGCTGAATCCTTCCACCAACAGCACTGTCACCGTGCCGTTTTCCCAGACATTACTCTGAAAACCGGCTGTCCAGTAACCGGCCACATCGGTGACGCCCACCGTTATGGCGCTATCCACCACACCGGCGCCGCTGCCGTCCCCTTCAATTTGTAAAACGGTATAAGCAGCGTAATCTGTGCTGGCATCTCCGGCTACTTCCACAAATTCATGGGTGTCGGTACCTACATGGTTGAAGACAAACTCATTGAGCAGCGGGTCGGCTGCTGCCCCGGTAAAATTCTGGCCGGTATTCACCGCGCCAAAGGTATTGGCGGCCGCCGCCGCCCAGGTGAAATCTTCATACGTCTGGCCGCTGCCGGTCAGTTGCAGCGAGTGCCCAACCGGAGTGGTAGCCGTTTCGCTCGTGCCGATGTCGGTACTGAGCAAACCATCGGCCGGGCCACCGACGGCCGTGAAGCTGCCTTCATAGCTGAGGAACTGCACCACGTTGCTAGCCGCATCTACCAGCGCCAGACCATCGGGGGAACCGTTTTGGATGCCATTGCTGGGGTAAGAGACAAAAATGGCGCCAAAGCCATTCTGCTGATTGGCGATAACACCGCTAAGGGGCGTGGTAGTATACACCGCGCCGCCCGCGCCGTTGTACAGCACCAGACTCCAACCGGTCAGGTCAGTCCCCGCCGGGCCAGCAATTTCGATGGCTTCGCCGCTGTCGGTGCCATCATTGTCGTAATGGATTTCGTTGATAAAAACGCTGGTTTCGGCCAGCAGGGGGCGGCTGCTTAGCAGGAACAGCCCCAGGGCAAGGGTTAAGAATAAGGCAATCTGTCGTCGAGTCATTTCTTTCTCCTGTTGTGAAGAATAAAGACACAGTATGGGGATAAAACGATTACTGTGTGTGGCAAGGTCTTCCAGGATGTTAGCTTAATGAGTCGAATTTACAAACACACTTTCTATCGCGTGGCAGTAAATGTCACAATGGTCGTAACCTTCACGCCTCTTTCACGTCCAACTGGTACTACGGTACTGAAAGCCCATGCTACAATCCCCGCCTGGAACATCCGTTCTGTAAAAATCCCCAACCTTTAGCAATCGGGCGCAAGAGGAGAGCATGTGGCTGACAACGACAAAAAACAGCGGTTTGAAAAGACCGTTTCCGGTATCCAGCAACGGTTTGGCCTGAAAGCCATCCGGCCACTCAAACAAACAGCATCCGAACCCATCCCCCACCTGCCCACTGGTTTCCCTGACCTGGACGCCGCTTTGGGCATTGGTGGCCTGCCACACGGCCGTATCAGTGAACTCATTGGTATTCCCACTTCCGGTATGTCCACCCTGGCCTTGAAGATTGTGGCGAGCGTGCAGCGGCAGGGCGGCACGGCCGTTTACCTGGACGTGCCGCGCACCTTTGACCCCGATTATGCCCACCGTTGCCAGGTTAACTTGCGCCGGATGATGCTGGTACACCCGTACAACGTCAGCCAGGCCATTGCCATGCTGCCCGATTTTGCCGTCAACGGCGGCTTTAACCTGCTTGTCTTTGACCTGCCACTATTTCTGCAAACCAGTTCCCAACATCAAGAACAGCTATCGTCTGCCCTCGGCCGTTTGCTGGGATCCCTCCATAAAAGCGGCTGCGTTTTGCTCTTTCTCACCGCGCTCCCCCCGACAAGCGATCCATCCCTCTCTGTTTACCCCTCACAAGCCGCCCTGCCCCACTATGCCAGCCTGCGCCTGCTCCTCCAAAAAGAACGCTGGCTTTACCGGCGGCAAGACATACGCGGTTACGAAGCTCAGGTGCAAGTCATCAAAAACAAACTGGGGCCGGCCGGCCACACCGTCCCCCTCACCATCACCTTCAACGGCACCGTGAAGGGCGACGGTGCAGGAGTGGCCCCATGATCGCCTGTCTGGCCATTCCCTACTTTGCCGCCGCCGTCGAACGTCGGGCGGATGATGCCTTAACCCCCCAACCCTTAGCCATTGGCGGCCAGCCCTGGGAAGCCCGGCCCATTTACGCCTTCTCCCAGGAAGTGGCCCGGCAAGGCGTCCACGCCGGGATGTCATTGCGATTAGTACAGGTACTTTCGCCCGATTCCCAATTCATCCCTGCCCATAAACCAGCATACGGCCGTGTCTCCGCCGAAGTCGTAGACCTGTTAACGGACTTCTCCCCCGACATTGAACCCCAAGAGTTATGGCACTCCTTTGCCGATTCCACGCTGCACCAGACCGCCCACGGCCGCACCCTGCCCGCTCGTTACTGCCTTGACCTGGACGGCCTGCCCTTGAAAGAAGCTATCCCCTTTATGCAAACGATGGGCCAACAGCTACGCGCCGAAACCCATCTATCCCCGGCCATTGGACTATCAGCCGACAAATTCACCGCCCAGGTAGCGGCTACCGTTTCCCGCCCTGACCACCTGCTGCCGGTAGCAGAGGGCAGTTACACAGATTTTTTATCATCCCGTTCCCTGGCTTTTCTCCCCCTGGACAAAGAAAGTAACCGCCGCCTGCACCTGATGGGCATTCGCACGTTAGGCCAGTTGGCCGCCCTGCCCCTACCCGCCCTGCAAGAGCAGTTTGGCCCCGCCATTACCCCCTTCTACCGGCAAGCCCAGGGGCAAGGCAGCGAACCCCGACAGCCGCAGCCAGCCCCACGGCAGGAGGCAATCCACCACTGGTTTGATGAGCCGGTGGACAACCTGCTGACACTGGCGGCCATCCTCACCCATCTGGTCAACGAACTCACCCTTCGTCTGCACACGGCCGCCCGCGCCGGGCGCACCGTACAATTAAGCCTGGAAATGGCCAACGGCCGTACCCAACAACAAACCATCACCCTGCGCCAACCAACAGCCGACCCCCTCCCTATAACAACCGCTTTTCATGCTGTTATCACATCCTTAAACCTCACCTGTGGCGTCACGGCCGTGACCCTGACCCTCACCGACTTAACCCCGGCCACTGCCCACCAGTTGACGCTGTTTCCAGACACGGCCGTTGCGAATCACAACCGCCTGTCCCAAACCGTCCACAATTTGGCTGCTAAATACAAAGACGGGCGTTTCTACCAGCCCATCCTGACTGAACCTTACCACCCCTTGCCGGAAAGACGTTTCCAGTTACGGCCGTTTACCCATGACCCGGCTTTGGCCTGACGGCATACCCATTCAAGTGGTAGTGAGCAGTCCCGACCTACCAGGCCGTTTCACCTGGCATGGGCAAACGCATCCCATCGAACAGATTAACAAACACTGGCGCGTCCAGTTGGAATGGTGGCGCGAAGACGTCTGGCGCGATTACTTCAAAGTCACCACCACGACCGGCCTGCTCGTGGTCATCTTCCACGACCTACACACCGACGACTGGTACTTACAACGCCTCTATGACTGAGTGCTTGTGTGTTTGCGTGATCACGTGAATACCAAAACACAAAAGCACTAAAACACCTAAACATTTGAACACATACATCGAACTCCACTGCCATTCCAATTTCAGCCTGTTAGACGGGGCCAGCCACCCGGAAGAACTGGCCGCCCGTGCTGCGGAATTGGGCATGTCTGCCCTGGCTTTGACGGATCATAACGCCGTCTATGGGGCCGCCCGTTTCATACGGGCGGCCAGAGAGTATGGTATCCAACCCATTCTGGGCGCCGAACTCACATTAGCTGAAGATGATGACTCTGACCGTACCCGCCACCTGACCCTGCTGGTGGAAAACCAGGCCGGTTGGCACAACCTCTGTTACCTCATCAGCCGCGCCCAACACAACACCCCTAAAGGTCAGGCAGTGTTACCATTTTCGGAGTTGACCGGCTGCACCAATGGCCTGATCGCCCTCTCTGGCTGTCGCCAGGGGATGCCGGCAACGGCCATACAAAATGACCAGGGACACAAAACGGCCTTATCCGCCGCCCGCCGTTATCTTGCCCTGTTTGGCCGGGACAACTTCTACATCGAACTGCAAAACCACTATTTGCCCGATGATGAATTGCGCAACGGCCGTCTCACTGCCTTAGCCCATCACCTGAAACTGCCCTGTGTGGTCACGAACAACGTCCATTATCACCTGCCCGAACGCCACAAACTACAAGATGTCCTGGTCTGCATTCAGCACCTGACCACGCTGGATGAATCCGCCCACCTCTTCGACACGCTCAGGGCAGGCCCACGCCGCCTGAACGGGGAATACTACTTGAAAACGGCCGTGCAGATGGGCACCCTCTTTCCTGACCAGCCCGAAGCCATCGCCAACACCCGGCACATCGCCGGCCGCTGCCACTTTGAACTGCATTACGGTCTACAAGACTTGCCCCCCTTCCCAACGCCACACGGCATGAGCAGTGGAGCCTACCTGCGCCGTCTCTGCCAGGAAGCCATCCCCAGCCGTTATCCCCATGCTCCCAGCCGCGTTCAGGAGCAAGTCAGCCATGAACTGACTATCATTGAAGGGGCAGGGTTAGCCAATTACTTCCTCATTGTCTGGGACATCGTGCGCTATGCCCGCGCCCAGGGGATTCGCTGCCAGGGACGGGGTTCGGCCGCCAATTCGCTGGTCGCTTATCTGCTCAATATCAGCCCGGTTGACCCCCTGGCCCATGACCTGGTGTTTGAACGTTTCCTCAGCGCCGAACGCGCCATCGCCCCGGATATTGACCTGGACTTTGACGCTGCCCGGCGCGAGGAGGTGATCCAATACCTCTACGGCCGTTACGGCCCCGATCACACCGCCATGGCCTGCACCTTCATCACCTTTCGCGCCAAAAGTGCCATCCGTGATATTGGCAAAGCGTTGGGGCTAACGCCGGAACTGGTGAGCACAGCCATTCATGCTCTGGAAACCAACACCGCGCCCCAGGCGGATGATGAGACCGAACAAACCGCTCTCAACTTGCTGCTTGACCTGAGCCAGCAAATCGAAGGGTTTCCTAGACATTTGGGCATTCATTCGGGCGGCATGATTATCACCGGTTCGCCGCTCATGGGCCGTTTACCTACCGAACCGGCTACCATGCCTGATAGGGTGGTGGTGCAGTGGGATAAGGAAGCGTTGGAAGATGTGGGGTTGGTCAAGATTGACATTCTTGGTTTACGCATGTTATCCGCCATCAGTGATGCCGTTTCTCTGATTGCCGAAAGTACAGGCGAAATGCCAGATTTAGACACGCTCACCTTCACGGATACGGCCGTCTACCAGATGATAGGCATGGCCGATACCATCGGTGTCTTTCAGGTAGAATCCCGCGCCCAGGCGCAAATGCTGCCCAAACTCCAACCCACCTGCTTCAACGATCTGATAGTCGCTATCTCCCTTATTCGCCCCGGCCCCATTCAAGGCAACATGGTGCATCCCTACCTGCGCCGCCGCCAGGGGTTGGAACTCGTCACCTACCTCCACCCGCTGTTAGAACCGGCCTTAGCCGAAACATTGGGCGTCATTCTCTTTCAGGAGCAGGTCATAAAGGTGGCTCGTGACTTAGCTGGATTCACGCCAGGGCAGGGGGAGCAGTTACGCCGCGCCTTAGGCGCAAAACGGGCCACCGAAGAAATTGAAAAATTCCGCGCCGCTTTCCTGATTGGGGCAGAAGCGAATGGGGTCACGGCCGTTATCGCCGAAACCGTTTTTGCGCAGCTATTAGCCTTTGGCGGTTACTCCTTTGCTAAGAGCCATGCCGCCGCCTTCGCTGTGTTGGTTTACCAATCTGCCTGGCTCAAACGGTACCACCCCCATGCCTTTTATGCCGCCCTGCTCAATAACCAGCCAATGGGCTTTTGGAATGCGGCCGTACTGGTCAATGAACTTAGGCGGCAGGGCATCCCCGTGCTGCCGGTAGATATCCACGCCAGCCAGCCCAAGTGCAGCCTGGAGGGTAACAGCATACGTTTAGGCTTCAATTACGTGAAAGGCATCCATGAAGAACACATAGATCGCATCATTGACGGCCGTCAGACACGGCCGTTTACCTCATTGGCTGACTTTTGCCAACGTACCCGTCTCCCTCGACAAATAACCGAAAACCTAATCCTATGTGGGGCAATGGACGGTTGGAGCCTGCCCCGCCGCCAACTGTTGTGGGAATTGGGCACATTACACATTCCCGAAAATGGGCTGCCGCTGGACATCACGCCCGAACCCGTTACCTTGCCTCACCTTTCCCCTGGTGAAGCCATGTTAGCCGAGCAGTCTGTCTTGGGTCTATCCCCCGGCGACCACATCATGGCCCTGTACCGGGCGGAGTTAAGGAAGCATCATATTCTGGGCAGTCGGGGAGTCACGGCCGTGCCCGATGGTCAACAGGTGCAAGTTGGCGGCTTATTAGTTGTTCACCAATCCCCACCCACCGCTAAAGGGTTTCATTTTCTGACGTTGGAAGATGAGGACGGCATGATGAATGTGATAGTCTCGCCCCAGGTATACGGCCGTTACCGCACCGTTATCCGTACCGAGAGGCTCCTGCTCATCCAGGGGCAGGTGCAGCAGCAAGGTGGGGTGACAAATGTGCTGGCGGATAAAGTGAGTGGGTTGCGGTGACGGCCGCAAACACTGTTGTCGTTAAGCCTTGTGGTAAATCGGGAGCGGCACGCACGTGGGGCAGCCAGGCACGATCCCCAGCAGCAAGTTGGGGAAGCCATGTGTGTCGGGGGCCAGGATAATTTCTTGACTGACCGTATGGGATACTGTATTCAGGACGGTAACTTTCCCTTCCCGGCCATCATCTCGTCCCTCCTCACCACCCTGGCGCTGAAAGGCTTGTAGATGGGTGACGTAGACCTTGCTTTCGGTGACAGCCAAGGTATATGGGTGCAAGTCTACCGGGATGACTGCACTAATCTCCAGGTCGTTTGCGTCTATAGCCACAACTTGAGCGGTCGTTGTGAGGGTGATGTAGGCAGTTGAGCCATCTGGCAGCAGGGCGATGTTTCCAGGTTCTGCGCCGACTGGCAAGGTGGCCTGTATGGACATGGTGAGCGCATCTACCACGACCAATATCCCCATGGCCCTATCCAGGATGTAAACGAGACGGCCGTCAGGCGATATGACCAACGACCAGGGCATTTGCCCCACCGGTATTTCCGCTATTTTTTGGAATTGGGCTGGTTCGATCACACTCACCGAACCAGCATCAGGATTCACAACCCAAACTGTTCCGTCCAGTGGTGACACAGCAATGGGTGTACCGGAGGAAGCATAGCCTGTAGACAGCGCCTCTTCTTTTTGGATGAGGGGTAAGTAAGCAGCAAAGGAGGTTACGCTATCAGCTTTGACGGTTAACAATATCCCGAACGTTGTACCCAGACAGCACATCTAGGCCCACGATTGTCCACGATCTCATGTCATCTCACCCGCGCTTATTTGCTAATGAAAGGCAGGTAGACGTCGTTGCGAGGTGGTGCCACGCCGATGGCTATGGCCCAGTCCTCAAAACTCATGCCGACAAAATCCTGTAGATCATGGTATTGTTCCAGTTCATTGTTGATGGCGTTAGCCAGCGCTGGGCTGCCTGCGGCTGCCAGTCGCTGCCAAATATCGAGCGCGTTGTCCATCATCTCTTGGGTGATCATCACTTCGTGGCCGCGTCCAATAACCAGCGCTTCAAGGCCGGGCATGAGGTTGTTCAGGGTGCGATAGCTGTCCCATATCAGAATGGGGTCGGCAAAGCCGATGTCGGCCATTTCGGCGATATGCTCAAAGTAGAGATAGATGTATTGCACGCCCGCGTCTGTTTGCCCAAATAGAGAGGTTAAGCCTTGCATAACAGCCGTATCTGCCAATGGCCCTTCTCCAAGAGCCACCAAATTAGCCTGGCGGCCTGGGGCAAAATCCAAACAACTGGCATTGGGATCGAAGCCCACAACATGCCCGACCACAGGCCCCGCTGTCACGACATGGGCCGGAACAGGATTGAAGGTGCCAGCGGTAGGGAAGGTGTAATTGAGACCCCCATTTTGGTCACGATAGAGGAGACGGAAACGGCCGTCATGCACCATATCCACCCCCTCTATCGGTGCTATCCCGCCTGACGTAACAAATTGCACTATCCACGGCTCGGTAAGATCATCCGTGTAAGCCACATGCAAAGCCGTTCCTGCGGCTGAATAAGCCAGAACTGGTCTCGTCCATACCTCCTCTGCCAGCCACAAATCAAGACTATTGATCTGGTTGCCCACAAAAGGCAGCACCGTCTGTGCAAACCAGTCGCCAGAGCGGTTATGGGCAAATTTAATGCTCTGATTGGTCACATCGTAATAGGCAATGGTGATGACATCGCGTATGCCATTGGCCCCAATCTCCTTGCCAACAGCCAGGCTGTTGAACTGGCCCACATCGGCGCTGCCACCATCATCTATCAGTGACAGAAGCCATTGTGCCTCATTCCAAATGGCGCTGTGCAGTTCCCCTGCCACCTGGTCATAATAGCTGATTGCCACCTCCCCATTTTGCATCAACCCGGCTGAGATGTGGCCGATGTCGCCCGGATTTTGTCCCACTGTGCGGGCAGCGAACTGCCAGTTGGAGCCGTTTTGGCGGGCAATTTGTAATTGGTTTTCGCTGGCATCCCATTGGTGAAAAACGATGGTGGGCGTGTCTGCTTCATCTAGCAGCAAGATGATGTTTTCGCCGACATTAACATCAAGTAGATTGGTCACATTTTGCCAATTCCAACTGCTGCCATTCCACTGCCCATAGCGCAACATGCCGCTCAATTCGTTGAAGTAGACAGTGCGGGGCAGGCCGCTGCTGTCCATAACAAGGTTGTTGTCATAGCTGCTGCTGCCGATGGCAGTGTCCAGGGTTTCGGTCCAGTTGCTGCCATCCCATTTCCTGATGTGCAGACTGCTGTCGTTTTCTTGTTGGGTACTGAAAGTGGGAAAGGTTTTGTGGAGGGCGAGAGACGGCCGTAAATTATCCGTCTCTGTTTCTACGGGATGGTGCTGCCAACGGCCGTCCCATGTGGCATATTTCAAGTCCTGATAATCGTCATCGAAATAGACGATATGCTCCTGCAAATTGCTGTTGATGGCTAAGGAGGAGTAGAGACCAACATTGTCTGTCGGGTCTACGGTTTCAATCGTCCAACTGCCGCCAAAGGAGGAGGCGAGCATCAAGCCAACATCCGATTGGTAGCTGATGCTGGGGGTGTTAGTGCCATCAACAAAAATATCCGTGTGCCGCCCGCCCGCGCCATTGACATTGACGTATTCATAATCCCACGAAGTGCCGTTGTAGGTGGCGTGTTTGAGGGCATCCAGGGTGGCATCGTAATAGCTGATGTGGACGTTGCCTGTGAAGTCGAAGGTAAGCGCGGGATATTGGCCGAGATCGCCTAGTCCGTCTAGGGGAACGGCCGTCCAACCCGGCGGATCGGCCGTATAACTGGCATATTTCAGATTGCCATTATCGCGGTCATAATAAGCGATGCGCGGCTGTCCATCTTGGGGGCTGATAGCCATGCTGATACCCCAACCCACATCGGCACTGTCATCCACAACAGACAAGTCCCAGCCGTTGAAAGTGCGCTTGGAATGGAGCAAATTGCCATTGAGTACATCATAATAGGCGATGTGGGACACGCCGAAAAAGTCCACGGCCAGCGAGGCGAACCAGCCAGCATTCGTGCCAGCAGCCCCCGTTGTTATTTCCTCAATGCTCCAGTTTGTGCCATCCCAGGCCGCATGTTTGAGCTGGTTGTTGGCACCATCGTAATAGGCGATGCGAGGCCGATTGTTGGGGTCGAGGGCGATGGAGGCGTATTGGCCGGAGTCACCCTCAGCATCAATGATTTCAGTGTGCCAGGCAACACCATCCCAATAGCTGTATTTTAACTTGCCGTAAAGACCTTCGGCGGCGTAATAGGCAAGGTGGGGTGTGCCTGTGGTTTGGTCTATGACGATGTCGCTGTATTCGCCCGCCCGCCCGCGCACATCGAGGGTTTGAATTTGCCAATCTTGACCAGGGGTAGGCGGGATGGGGGTATTGGCAGGTAATGGCGTAGGCGTGGCCGCAGGTGGCGGCGGTACGATGGCTGTGCGATCAACCACAAACACATCTCGTTTGCCATTGGTATCGCCGTCCACTAAATTGGAAGCAGTGGCAAAAAAGGAGATAAAGTTCCCATCATCGGACAAGGAGGGCAGGAAAGTGCCAGAGTTGCTTTGGCTGCTTAAGTGGGTTAAAGAAATACGTTCGGTTTGTCCGTTTTCTGTATCGTACATGAAGATGTCGTCTACGTTGTTGGTGTCGTCAGCGACGAGGTTGTTGGCGGAAGAGTAGTAGGCTATGTAACGGCCGTCGGCTGATATGTCGGGGAAGTGGGAATGACCTTGCCCTTGCACACTGCTGGCATTGAGGGAGACGAGGAGAGTGGCGACCTGGCCCGGTTCGTCAAAAACGCCGTCCTCATCGGTGTCGCGGTCACGCACAAAAATATCGCGGCAGCCGGGGGACAGGCAAAATTCGGGTTGGGTCTGGTTACCCAGGTTGCTGGCCAGGGAGGAGAAGGTGATGAAACGGCCGTCATCAGAAACGGCCGTTTGGCTTGAGTCCTCGTTGGCTTGTGCGCCATCACTAGCCACCGACACGCGAATAGTGAGGACTGCACCCGCTTCATCAAAAATACCATTTTCATCTACGTCACGGTCGTGCAGAAAAATATCATCATTATTGTTCGTATCCCCTGCGACTAAATTGGTAGCTTTGGAGTCAAAGGCAACAAAACGGCCATCAGCCGACAAAGCAATGTTGACACTGCCAGACTCATCATTGCCAATTGTGCCATCACTGGCGATGGAAACGAGACGTTTCTCTGTCCCATCCATTTCATCGAAAATACCATTACCGTCGGCATCCCGATCATGGACATAGACATCGAAATCGTGGTCGGTATCCTCAGATAAAATCTGGAATTGGGTGCGCAAGGCGATGTAACGGCCGTTGCCCGATAGGGCGACGTTCATGACATTTGACGTAGTAATCACAATAAAACTTTGGAAAATACGGATTGTTTGAATCATGCCTGGTTCATCAAATACACCATTCTCATCTGGATCACGGTCATGAAGATAGATGCCTGGGCCAATCGGGAAATCGTCCATCAAATTTGTGGCGCGAGAGTAGAAGGCGACGTAACGGCCGTCTTCTGAGATGGCAGGCGGCGCGGCAGCTTCACCAGAATCGCCATTGCCTTGTGTGCCATCTGTGGCCACAGAGACACGCGCCGTTTGTCCCGTTTGGCGGTCATAGACAAAAACATCTTGTTTACCATTGGTGTCATTAGGGACCAGATTGGTAGCTATAGAGTTGAAGGTGACGTAACGGCCGTTGCCCGAAATCGCCGCATATTTCGAATCATCATTCGCTTGTGTCATATCCACCCCCACCGAAGCACGCACAATGGCACTGCCACCCCTCGTGGGTGTGGCCTGCACCGTCGCAAAATTGAAATGGATAAAGGTGAAAATAAAAGCTAGAAAGATGATAACGATAAGATAAAAACGAGTTTTAGAATTCATTTGTTTGATTCTCCAGATGCCAGGCATTTGAAAGTGCCTGGCATCTCTTACAATGATCGCCTAAAAATGATTGCTGCCTTCACAAAGCCAGGCCAAGCTGGCGCAGAATCGTGCCAGCATCGTAGTAGAGGATGATGTGTTGGATGTGTTGTTGGCTGATGTGGCCTAGCAGAATCATGGGAACAGTGACTTCTCTGCCAGTGGCGGGGATGCCGAGGAAGAGGCTCTGGTGACGGCCGTTAAATACAAAAGCAATCACAATCGTTTGTTCATTGGTGAGGGTGGTGTGCACGGTGGCACGGCTGTCGGCAAAGCCATCTACAAAATAGGCGCGTAAGATGGGCAGCACGGCCGTTCGCCCGCGATACACCCTGCTTTGCCCATGATCCTCCAGCACCACATCTTCTGTGAGTGGCAATTGCGTGGGGGTGCGGGCAAAGTTTGCAATCAGATGATCCATTCCCATGCGTGAAGTTTAGGGAACGGCCGTATCCAAAAGCGTATCCATTGCTGTAAGGATCATAACTGGACACTGGCGTTTTTTGCTTTGCAGTCGAGTAATTATGTAATTACTGGGGTTTGTGGAGTAAAAGGACGAAAACGTACGCTAAGCATAAAAATGACGCTGAAATCTGTTATCAGAAGCAATTTCTGCTCGTTTTTGTCATGATTTATCCGCATTATCAGAAGTTTAGAGCATTTGTACTGCTGATAATCAAAGTCATCAGCAGGTTATCAGAAGCATTGCTCTCTGGTAAAAGCCTTAGCGTACGAAATCGTCCTATTGCTCCCAAAACCCCTTACTTTGTTCGCCAGACTCCAGTACATAAGTTCCTCTATCATGCCGCAATCACTTTATCCAACTCATGCAAAACGGCCGTCAAATCCACCACCACATCTGCCAAATCAGAGGGTAAATCAGGTAATATAGGTGGTGGAGGCAAGCGCTCACCTGTCAAAGCCCGATACCGCTTACGGTATTCAAAATCAGGACGCTCGTCATACAGCGTCCGATACCCTTCAGCCGCTGCCTGTGCCCAATCATGGCGGCTGTTATCCAACTGCCACAAGGCATCCCACAACTCCGCCTGCTGCGCCGGATCTTTCCATTTTTGCAGCGCCGTTTGTAACTGGGAAACGGCCGTATCCACTCCCATCGCCTCTTGCTGCACTGCCAAACGCAATCGCAGCAACTCCACCTCAAACAGCACCTCTCGCCGTCCGACTGCTTGCACCATCTCCCAAGCCTCATCAGCCAAGGCCACCGCCTCGACTAAATTCCCCTCATGTTGAGCAACCAGTGCCCCCTTCGCCAAAAAATGACACAAGTAATAAGGAATATTCAGCATCCTTGCCAAAGCAATCACCCGCTCACTGAATCGTCTGGCTTCAGCATAGTTCGCTTCGGCAATGTACATATCTAACAGATTGGCCGCTGCCAGTGTGATGCCCCACCGATCCCCTAACAGCAGCGCAATTTCAAGTTGGCGAAAATGGCATACCAGCGACCGTCGCCAGGCACCACAGCGCAAATAAACCAATCCCATATTGCCCAGGGCAATGCCCATACTGCGCTGATTTTCTAACTCTCTCTCTAACTCATACTTTTCCGTCGCCTTCATCAGGGCAGGTACATAACGTCCCTGCTCCATATATACCAAACCTATATTCCCAATCGCCTTGCCCAATGCCAGGCGATCCTCCAACTGCTCCGCCAGTGCCAGCCGCTCTTCCAGACAACGTAAAGCCTCGTCATAATCGCCCAAACTCCAGTGAATAACACCTAAATTACCAGTTACCTTGCCAATTGTCTTCAAATCCCCCGATTGTTGTGCCAATGTCTGTGCCTGCTGCACCTCCGCCAGCGCTTGGGGCAATACGCCCTGCCGCCAATGGATCATGCCCAAGCCATCTAGTACATGCGCCTGCTGTACCAGGTTCCCCTCAGCCTCATAGGCCGCTTGCGTCCGCCGCAGCCATATTTTTGCCTCGTCATATTCACCACGTACCGCTAAAAAATTGCCCAGGGCTGCCTGTACATCAGCAGCCTGTTTGCGCCCCTCGGTCATGGTGATGGCTTCACGGTAGATGGCTTCTGCCTCCCCCCAGCGGCCGTTTAACCGCCATACGCCCCCCAAAACCAACATCACCTCAACTTTTCGTCTTCGCTCGGCAAGCAGCTTTTGTGCGCGCTGTAAATATTCAATGGCTTCTTCATGGGCAAACTGCGCCGCCGCAGCCTCCCCGGCTAAAGCTGCATAATGCCCTTCTTGTGTCTCATCTCCGGCATGATGCCAATGATAGGCCAATGTAGCCGCTGGTGTTGTCTGTTGGCCAAGGACAACGGCCGTTCGTCGGTGCAGCAGTTGGTGACGAATGGGACTCAATAGTTGACGCACAGCTTGCTGCATCAAATCATGGCTGAAATCCAGGCGATTGTCGGCCGTTGTCCGCAACAAGCGCCAGCGCAAACCTAGTTCCAACGCCGCCAACGTCTCATCCTCGCTGCGGCCACTCACCTGCTGTGCCAGATCAAACCGGGTAGGTTGATCTAGCACGGCCAGCGATTCCAATACCTGCCGCCCGCTGGCTGGCAGTTGGTGCAGACGGCGCTGGATCAGGTCACGCAGACTAGGTGGCACAGGCAGTTCTGCGGGCAGATGGAGGCTGCCCGCCAGTTCGCGCACGATTTCATTGACGAAGAGGGGGTTGCCGCCTGTAGCTTGAATCAGGCGGTCACGCAGGTGTGGTTCGCGGTAGCCGGGGGGCAGCTGCGGCCATAGGCGGTTGATGAGTTCGGCAACGGCCGCTGCCGACAACGGCTCTAACCCCACCATCACCACATCCTGTCGCCGCGCCCAATCGCGCAGCAAAGTGAGCAAGGCTGGATTGTCCTCGGCTTCTTCTGTACGGTATGCGCCTATCAATAGGACGGGCAGTTCCCGCTCCACTAAAAAATGCAGCAGTTGCAGGCTGGCGGCATCCGCCCACTGCCAATCATCTACAAACAGAAGTAAGGGTTGTGAGGCTAAATTGAGCAGGGCGTGAACGGCCGTAAACAACTCAATTTGCTGTCCTGTGTCACGTTCTCTACTCTGGCGGATCAAATCGGGCAAGAGACGAGACAAGGCATCCAGCCAGGGGGCGGGCAAGGTTTTGATGACGGCCGTATCCAACCGCCCGCTCAACTGTTCCAATATCTTGAGCCAGGGATGATAAGCCAGTGTGCGCGTAGATTCGTAACAAGTACCATACAGGAAGAGGGCATCGGACAAGGTTTGTGCCCATTCATGCACGAGCCGCGTTTTGCCCCCCCCTGCTTCAGCGGTGATGAGGAGAGTACGGCCGTTGCCTTGCATTACCGCCGCCCACGCCTCATTTAACTGCTGCCACTCCGCTTCCCGCCCTACAAAATCTACAGCCGCCGTATCAGTGAGCGTGGGGGTGACCGCTGCGCTAATCTGCAGCTGTGTCAGGTGGCCAGCCGCAATATCAGCATGGAGCGCTTGCAAAGCGGGAGTTGGCTCGACAGCCAGTTCCTGCTGCAAGATCGTTTGGCACTGCTTAAATTGGGCAATGGCGGCGGTGCGCTGTTCTGTTTGGGCGTAGAGCCAAATGAGTTGATAGTGTGCCTCTTCCAGTAAAGAGTTTTGTTGTAATAACTTTTGGGCGATGGGAACGGCCGCTGCATACTGCCCCTCATCAATCAACCCCTTGAGCAGCGCGAACGCCCCCCGTTCATACAACTGCCGCCAATAGCTGCGCTGCCCCACCAGCCACATCTCAAATTCCGGCGCCTCGGGCAGGGAGAGTGATTGCAGAAATTCGCCCCGGTACAGCGAGATGATGTGCGTCAGCGTTTGAGAGGATTCATTTTGTAATGTTGTTTGGGTGAGGAGGGATTGGAACGGCCGTATATCAGTATCAAAATACTCGGCATTGAACTGTACCGTCTCACCCGCAAAAATAAACGCCGCCTCGCCCAAAGCACGTCGCAAACGGCTGAGGCTAAGGCGCAACGTGTGCGCGGGATCGGCAGCCGATTGGCAAAAAAGCTCGGCCAGCTCATGGCGGGACAAGGGTTGTTCAGATAGAGCCAGGTAGGCGAGAAGGGCACGGTTCTTGCGTCGCAAGCTGATGTCACTGCCGATCTGGAATGACCCCAACAAGCGCAACTGTATCTTTTCCGCCATGCCACCTTCCTTAATTGTCACTTATCTGGATAGTGCCACATTCAGAAGGTTAGGACAAGCCTATCAAAGTAATCCCTAGCGCAAAAAAGCTGCGTGCAGCCCGCCATCTACACTGATAATCTGCCCCGTCGTCTTGCCGGTAGACATTCACGCCAGCCAGCCCAAATGCAGCCTGGAGGGTAACAGCATCCGCCTGGGCTTCAATTACGTGAAAGGCATCCATGAAGAACACATGGAGCGCATCGTAGACGGCCGTCAGACACAGGCGTTTAGCTCATTAGCCGACTTCTGCCAGCGCACCCGCCTGCCCCGCACCGTCACCGAAAACCTCATCATGTGTGGGGCGATGGATAGTTGGGGACTGCCCCGCCGCCAATTACTGTGGGAATTGGGCACATTACGCCTACCCGAAAATGGGTTGCCATTAGACTTCGTGCCTGAAACCGTAACCCTGCCTTCTCTCACCCTGGCGAGGCTATGTTAGCCGAACAATCTGTCCTGGGTTTGTCTCCTGGTGACCACATTATGGCCCTGTACCGGACGGAGTTAAGGAAGCATCATATTCTGGGCAGTCGGGAAGTTACGGCCGTCCCCGATGGGCAGTGGGTGCAGGTGGCCGGGCTGCTGGTGGTGCATCAATCACCGCCCACCGCTAAAGGGTTTCATTTTCTGACGTTGGAAGATGAAGACGGTATGATGAATGTGATCGTCAGCCCCCAGGTATACGGCCGTTACCGCGCCATCATCCGGTCGGAGCGATTACTACTCATCCGGGGGCAGGTGCAACAGCAGGGTGGGGTGACAAACGTGCTGGCGAAAACGGTGGGCGGTTTACGGTGATGACTGTTGGTTATATCAGGCAATTTCGCTCCAAAGCGGTGAGTTGCGGCGCCACTTATTTATAAGGAGTTGGTTTCCACTTAATGTCCAGCCCCATTCTACCTGTCGTAGCCGATTTGTTCGTGATGTGCCAGAAATTGTTGGCGAAGGTAGAAAAAACACCAATCCCGCAAAACGACCTTCATTACTTGTTTCGTGTCCCTTTTTCTCCCATCAGGGAGGCGCGCTTAAGGATAACAATAGGTGTCCACTGTCACATTGCTGCTGTTACGCAGGTCGGCACAATCTCCACCGTTGTTCCAGATGGGCGAGCCGCTGCCATAATTGAACCCACACCACTCTGGATGAACCTGATTGGTGTAGACGCGACATACCTGCCCCGGCTGCATCACAAAACTGGGAAACGTAAAGACATGATTTGCCACGTCTCTGAGTGTCCAGCCGTTTAGTTGCACACTCTGGGTATCGTTATTGCGTATTTCCACATACTCATCCGGTTCCTGGCTGCCGGTGCCATCGTAGAAAATCGTATTGATGACGATATTTCCGGTTGGCCCAGGGGGAGAAGTAGGTGTCGCTGACGGCGTAACAGAGGGGGATGGTGTCGCCGTAGAAGCCGGAACCGTCGGCGTGGCGGTTGGCGTGGGCGTGGCAGTTGGTGGCAAAGGTTTGATGATGAGGGGCAAATAGACAAGAACATCCCCTTCTCCAGATGTCTGGCAGAGAGTTTCCGGCCCCAGGGCATTGTAAAGTTCCGCAAAGGCAGCGACGTACGCCTGCGCGGTCATGGCATCGTGGATAATGATGGTGTTTTCATCATTGGCCTCGCCGCCGGCGGTGCTCCAATTCATGGACCCGGTTATCACCACCGGGTGGCTGCCACTGCCGTCAATAATCATAAACTTGTTGTGTACCTTGCCGCCAAAGTTCTCGATTTTGAGGTTAGCCCCCGCCGCGCACAACGCCTCATCATCTGAATAGGCATTGGCCGCTCCCAACTGATCCCACACCCCAGACACCGTGACGCCACTCTGGAGCCTGGCCAGCATGGCATCCCGCAGCGCATCATCGGTATAAAAAAAGATGCCAAACTCAACACTCTCAGTGGCGGCATTCACGGCATTGATCACTTCGGTCATAGCGCCATCTGTGGGCGAGAAATAAATCTCCAGGGGAATGCCATTGTAAGTTACGGTGTGGGTGACGTTATCACTCTTGGCCGTTCCGAAACGGCCGTCTACAAACATCTCCTCGAACTCAATAGTATAAATATCGGCTACAAGGGTGGAGGTTAACACCAGCCCGTTTTCGTGATTATAGGAGAAGGCGGTGTTGCTCATGTTGGCCGAACCCGTCCAGACAATTTCCCCATCTATGACAAAAAACTTGTTGTGCATGATAGAAGAAGGGCGGGCATCGTTGATGACCGGAATGCCGGCCGCTTCCAGAGCGGCGTAGTGCAGTTGGTAGCTGCTGTTGGTATAGGCCTCATCATCGGTAACGATGCGAACCACAACACCCCGGTTATGCGCGGCAATCAGGGCGTCCCGGATGGAGATGCGATCAAAATCATAAATGGCAGCGTCAATGGAAATGACGGCCGCATTCAACCTGTCCAGAAGCGCCTGTTCCATCGGGGTTATCGCCAGTGAAGTGCCAACGGCTGTGATATTGTCTGTGAAGAGAGTTTGTGGCCCTGACCCGTTCATGGCACTGGCGGCCAGGGTAAGAAAAGCAACGGCAACGAGCAATGCGCCAAAAAGTGCGACAAGTCGGTTTTTATAGGACATAAATTACTCCCTTTTAATTGAGCCTGACGACTGCCAATTGGAGACATTATAATCCTGTAGTAAACAGAGACAACTATTCGTAGATTGGGCAGATGCACAAAAAGCGAAGCAGGTGACAATGACTCAAGCGGGTTTTATCTACAGCAATACATCATTCGTGATAGGAGAAAATCATGGGATACCAGACAGCTTATGACTTAGTAATCGCTCAACTCCACAGCCAGCACCCAACCGGCCAACCGCTCTCGTTTGAACCACAACTGGTGGCCGCTGCGCCAGACGTGGGGCAGGTGATCCTTGCCCAATTTCGAGAGGGAAACGAGGACGCAGCGCTGGCTTTTGACGAAGATGGCAGTTCGTTAAATTTTTTGAATTGGGATGAGTTTGAATCAGATATGACGGCGCTGAGCCGGCAACATCCTGAGTACATCTTCGTCCTGGACGGCGAAGGTGAGGAAGGGGGCGATATGTGGCGGATGTATTTTCACAATGGGCAAGTGCAACTGTGCCCGGCGATAATCAGGTATCTGCCTTTTGATCCCACCGCTATGGGACTTCCTGCCAACCAGAGTGGTGTGCCAGAATCTGGGAAACATTGCTTTCTTATCACCTATAATGACAGTGGTAAAGAAAATCACTTATTTGTTACCACCAGTGATGGCGAACTGTCAAAAGCGAGTGCGATTCGTTACCTGGCACAAGAGTGGGATATGGAAGTTGGGGAAATGCGCGCCGGCGACATCCAGGTTATTGGTCCGGTCTTTGTGGATCATCTGGAGTGTATTGCGTAGCCAACATCTGAAAGGCGCGGTTACTTCACCCTTTGTCTAAATGCAGAGGGCCCACAGGGCAGGAGTATTATTTTGTGGGCAGAGTTGTAAGCGCCGCTGTTCAGGCGGATGTAAGTTGAGTAGGAAACGTGAATAAGGAGGAATGATTGATGAACAATATCACCCCAGATGATTTGGTAAACGAGGTAGTGACTGGTTTGGCCGCAGCCGGTTCGCCAACTATCTTGATGCACCTCAAGAACTATGACGATGACCTTGAAGATGGCATGTGTATTATCACCTTGACCGATGATTTACTGCGTCGCCTGCACCACTATGCCGGGTTGGTCAGACAATTCTGTGAAGAGCATGGGGCCAACTACGTGGAGTTTAATTTTGCCGATGGCCTGGAGCATTTGGCGCGTCAGCCGGAATCGCTGGCGGATTACGACCTGTGGCGTGAAGAATGGTTATTAACCAGTGAACCCTATGACATCCGGCACAATCCGACTCATAATGCTGAATCTGTTGAGTTAAGCCATGCCATGCACAACCCGGCCTTGCGAGTTTATCACAACGGCGCCATGGTTTTTTGTTCTTACCATAGATGGCTAGGGTTTGAGTGCGAAACCGATTTGATTACATCCGCTACATTAGATGCCTGGGCTACCCTTCTTGCAGAGCGGTGACAGCGACAATTGAGTATCTTCTGGCGTCGGTGGTTTTCGGTCGCTGCTGGGAGCTATCCCCAATGGGCGCTGTGCCGGATTTTGTCGGGGAATGGATTGCCGGTCATACGACCGTTTCTTCAGGTTCTAAAAACACCATCCATTCAAGCAAATTAACCGATACCCCGCTGCGTGATAACCCACAACAGCCATCAGTAGACCCACCAGAAACCCCCAACCCAGCAAAACCAACACTATTGGCAGATGTGCCCGGAAACAGACCGGACAGCTTTCTGGCCGCCAGGGGCGCCGGTGCCCATAGTGGCAGCCACAGTGGCGGCAGCAGGGGGCGGTTTGGGGGTGACCGTATGCTGGTTTGGTCATAATAGATGGCACCATGGTTGATAGGCAGAACCAGACGGAAGTGCAGACATGCCGAATCTGTCCCTGTTTTCAGATGAATACAAGATGGTCTGGCTTTTGACCAGACCATCTTGCGCTTATCTGCTACTGGTCAATACGTTCATAACCTGCTAGCAGGTACAGGTTTATCACTGGTACTCATAAGCACCGCGGTCATACCCGCTGCCCTGGGGCCGGGCAACCTCCAGAATGTCTACCGTTACCCCGGCATCTATGCCGCTGTCCACAGCAGGGGAGCCAGCTTGTAAGCGGTAATCGTCACTGGCGCCGTCTACGAACAACGGGTCGGCCCCGGTGATATTCCCGCTGGCCACCGTGACACCGACCTCGTCTGTGGTGTTGCCATCGTACAGGTTGTTGCTTGTGGTCACCGTTGCCCCCACATTTTTAATGCCCACATCGTACTGGACGACAATACTGTTCTGCACCATGACGGTGCCCACCTTGATGTAGATGGCACTCTCATCACCGGCAGCGGCATGGCCCACAACCGTGTTGTGCAGCACGAGCGTCTGGCCGGTAGCGGCCGAGAGCGAGCTGCACATCAGGCACAGAGCGGCGCCATCATCCTCGGTGGTGTTGCGCAGCCAGACATTGTTGGTAAGTTCATTGTTATCGCCGTTGGCATCACGCAGATACAGGCCACCCCCTTCGTTCTCGGCATGATTTTCTGTGAACGTGCTCCCGTTTAGCAGCAGGCGCTCACGCACGTAGACGCCGCCACCGTCATCCTCGGAGACGTTGCCCTGGAAGTGGCTGTGGCTCATAGTCAGGTCGGCTTTGGCGTACAGACCGCCGCCATCTTCTGCCGCCTGGTTGCCGGTAAAGGTGCTGTCGCTCACGGTGAGTGCGTCTTCAGCAAACAAACCGCCGCCGTCCCCTTCCGGCCCTTGCACGGTGTTGCTGAGGAAGGTGCTGCCGGAGATAACCAGCGCTTCCTCGGCGTACAGGCCGCCGCCGGTGCCGGAGAGGTTCACGTTGCCGATGAAGTAGCTATCCGTGATGGTGGCCGCTGCATCCACATACATGCCACCACCTAAACCGGCGCCGATCTGGTTACCCTGCACCGTCACCTGGCTCAGCGTCAGTTCCGCGTCCGCATAGATGCCGGCGCCGGAGTCAGCCGACAGCGACCCGTTTTGGATGGTCAGGTTCTGCAGCGTGAGGTCGGCCGCAGTGTAGAGGATGCGCAACGGCGGTGCGTCAGCGGCGCGCACGATGGTCGCCCCCCGCCCCTGGATAACCAGGCTTTCCATGATGGCCGGCAGCCCATTGGGGCCTTGCGTGTTGTTGTCCACGGCCGTCAGCGTGTAGACACAATTGGGTGACAACAGCAGCGTGTCCGGCCCCGGATTCTGGTTCGCGGCGTGCATGCCGTCTATCAGCTCCTGCACGTCGCAGGCCACGGGTATGCCATCGGGTGCGGTCACGGTAACCGTAATACCGGCACTGGCCAGGCCGCCGTTGCCATCGCTGACCGTGTATTGAAGGTTATCACTGCCAACGAAGCCGGTTGCCGGCGTGTAGGTAACGGTACTGTCCGGATTGAGCACGGCCGTGCCGCTCAGCGGCTGCGTGATGGTGATAACCGTCAGCGGGTCGCCGTCGGGGTCACTGTCATTGGCCAGAACAGGAATCGTCGCCACCATATCCATGGTCGTCGTCACGTGATCGGCCACAGCCATAGGCGCGGCGTTATCGCTCCAGGTCACAGTCGCTGTGGCGGAGAGAGTAGAGACAGTGGCTGTTACTAAATCCTCACCCACAACGATGCCCGTGTAACAGAATTCAGCCAGGCCGGCCTCATCTGTGAAAGCGAAGCCCAGCTCCGCATGCGCACCGACGGCCGTAAAGTCCACACGAATCTCTGGCAATGGATTATCGCTGGCATCTGTAACGGTAGCAGCCAGACAGTGCGTTTCGCCCACTCTGGCCACGGCCGTTTGCGGCGAGAGCGTCACTTGCGTAACCAGCGCTACGCTGCCAAAGCGAAACCCGCCTGCGGGATAACCATAGGAGTCGTAATCATGGAAACCATAGACATAGATACCAAAGGGCAGCGGCCCATCTAGTATGTGCTCACCCGCTGCTACCGGGACCTGAGCGCCAGAGAAGCCGCTTGCGCCAATAGGACTGAAGAGCGTCGGTGTGATCACCTGCCCGTCAATGGTAATTTCACCAATGGCCGCATCAGGCGCCACCACGTTCAAATAGTTGATGCTGAAGCCTTCAAGCAGGGTAGAGACCCCGGGATAGTAACTCTCGAACTGTTCGTATGGGGGCAGCAGCATCATGAAGGGATCCGCCTTTTTAACAAAGTCGTAGTTCGTTCCGTTGGCGTATTGAGCCACCAGAATTGGTTCATTGGACGTAATGAAGGCAGACCCCTCAATGATCCGTTCATGGTATTGCCCGGCATTCAACGTGGTGATCAACTGGCCGTTGAGGAATACCTGTGTGCCGTTGCGCGCCGCCAGAATGCGGAAGGTATCACCGTTGAGACGCGTGGCCAGAGGCACAGCCAGATACTGGCGACCCCAGGTAGTTGTGGGCAACAGTTGCTCCACCAGATAGTCACAGGAAGGTTTGTTAACAGGCACGAAAGCACAGCTTTGCGCTCCATAAACAGCCACCGGGTGGTTTGCCACGATTGATGTCCCTGTCAGGTCGTTAACGAATCTACCCCGACGCTGATATACCTCGCCCTGATTGAGCGTCAGGTTATAGGTTTCCCCTGCCAGCAGCGTCACAGTGATGGTTGTGTTGTCCTCCGTGCCTACAATGGCGAACTCAGAGAATGATTCAACGAAAAACAGCCCCGATGCTTTGCTGTAAGAAAGTACCCTGTATTCCTCATCCAGCCCGGCTACAGGCAAGGCTAGAAAGCCATCGGTAGAGTATTGCAAGTGGGTAAGGCCATATACCTGCACCGCGTGCGCCGCCGCCACGTACACGGTTTCGTCGCTGATGCTCTCGTCATCGCGGTCAAGCAAGATGGCGGAAGGAATGGAAACTTCGGCGGCGTTGGCGGCCGTAGCCGTGAAGGGAACGACCATGCCTAACGACGGCACAACGACCACGCCGCTTGTATCCGTGGCGCTAGCCACAAAGACGGTGACGGCGCCGCTATTGTAAGGATCTGAAGGAAAGGCCAGCCAGAACTCGTCATTGGCTTTGGCGCCGGGCGTCACTACAATCGACTGATTGCTGGCGTGATAGGTCAGGTCGCCGGCGAAAGTCGCCGTGACCGTCACGGGCTGCGCGGCGGTCAAGGGCAAAACAACGGATGCTATGCCCTGTGCATCGGTGGTAACGGTGGTGGACTGCCCCGCAGCCTGCAGTGTGATCTCCCGGCCGGCAATAGGCGTAATACCGGAGACGCCGTCAACCAATGCCACCTGTATGCGCGCCTCCGTAGCATCCAGACTACGCGCCTGGAAGATGCTCAGGCGGCTATCGCGCCTGGTCACCGTTATGGCACGGCTGTCACTAACCGTGCCGCCATCCTTGTCTGTGACGGTGAGGGTGGCCATGTAGACACCCGCATAAGTATATACATGCGTCACGCGCACGGATGTACTCGTGCAATTTTGCACGGCGGCCGTTTGTTCATCACCAAAATCCCAGTCGCAGGTGAGAGAAGCACGGTCTACAGCACTCGTGTCATAAATGGTAGCGCCCGTGGCCTGCCAGGGATTTAAAGCAAGGACGGTAAGGTCTGGACCGGCGTTGGCCGTCGGCGGCACGTTGGCGACGGTTACCGTTTGCGTACCGGCAGTGACAATGAAGTTGCTGTCCAGCACAGACAGGGTAACCGGCCGTTCGCCGCTATCTGGGAAACGGGTACCAGGCTTATACCCAGGGGTTTGTGAGTTGAACGATGCATGGCCAAACTGCCAGTTCCAGTGAACAAGCGCCGTATCGCTTGCCGGTATCGATGCGTCCGTGAAGACAGCCTGATCATCTTGCTCGCGGGGTAGAAGCGGATTCCAGGTGAAGTCAACCACAGGCGAAGGCATTACCGTGTAGGGCATGGTGGTACTCATCACCCGGTTGCCGTTGGTGATGGTCAACGTCACGGTATAGTTGCCCGGCGCGGCAAAGGTGTGGGTCGGATGTTGTTCACTTGCGGTGGTGCCATCGCCAAAATCCCATTGCCAGCCGCTGATGTTTCCCGCCGGGCTGAGGGATGTATCTTCAAAGGGCACTGTGGCGCCGCCTCGGTTATTGGCATATACCTGAAACTGGCGTAACTGGATGGTGTTGCCACCGTAGTTGTCATGCATATAAAGTTGTACGTACTTTGCCGAAACCGGAGGGAAAGTATACCAGTGCTCTAAGCCGTCCTGGGGTAGAGTTCCAGTGAAGACGGTGGTGAAATCGACATCATCGGCCGACCCCTCAGAGACACGGATCTCAAACCTTTTGGGCGAGGTCGTACTGTTATAAGCTAACAATTTCACGCGGTTGATGGGGTAAAGTCCACCTTGCGACAGCCGTACTTTGAGCCATTGCCCGGTGACCGCGCCATTGGCTGTGGTCCAATACGTATCCGCCTTGAAGTCAATGGCGTCATGGGGGTAGATACCAAAAGATGGGTTTGCGCTGGAATAGCCAACAACGCGTGCGTTCACATTGTCAGAAAGCGCGACGTTGGTGCCATCGGCAACGGCTACCTGGAAGGCGTGCACGGCCGTGTAGGCGCTGCTGCCATAGTTGCTCTTGATAGAGAGCTGCACGTACTTCGCCGCCACCGGGGGGAAGGAGAATGTTTGCAGCGTGTTATTATTGGCCATCGTTCCTGTGAAGATGGGAGTGAAGGCCAGATCATCCGTCGTGGTGGTGGAGACCCGAATTTCAAAGTCGCGTAGGGATGTGTTTACACCTGACGTCTTCAGGCGCACATGGTCAACCGTGTGTAGTTGCTCGCCGGTCAGCGCTACCTGCAACCACTCGTTGCTGGCGCCATCGGTGCGCCACTCTGAACTGAGGTTGCCGTCAATGGCGTTCTGCGGTGGGTAGCTGATCGTCTCCTGGCTGGAAAAAGCCACGACCGTGGCACGCGTGCCGCCTTCTAGCAGCGAGACAATACCTCCCTGCCGCGCGCGTGTGTATAGCTGGAACGTACGCAGGCGAATGTAATAAGGACTGCCCCAGTTATCAAACACGAAGAGCTGGGCATAGCGGGCCCTTGTCGGAGAAAAGGAGAAGGTATGCAGATTATCATCTTGGGGGATGGTACCTGTGAGGACAGTGGTAAAGTCTGCCGCGTCCGCGCCCGTTTGTGAGAGACGCAGTTCAAAATGACGCGCGCCCTGGTTGTTGGCTTCGCCGCTGAGCATAACGCGATCAACCAATTGGGGTTCGTCGCCGCTCAGATCGACGGCGAACCATTGATCGGTGATTTCATAGACCTGCGTAGACCACGACGTGTTATTGTTATCGTCAATGGCGTTCGTTGGCAGATAAGAACTGCCGTTATAGCTGGAGGAGTAGTCAACAATAGTTGCGCCATCCGCCAGGCGGCTGGTATTCAGGCCGTCTGAGGTGGTGAAACTGACGGTGGGATGTTGTAAGGCGTCGGTATCGCTAGCGCTGTTATTTTCTGGATTGAGATCGGCGCCGGACGCCCCATCGTCGCTGGCGAGGGCCAGGTTAGTGAGCGAAGACACGCCAGCGGGGAAAGGATCATTGACCTGGATGGCCAGCGTACGGGTGAGACTGCTACCGGGTGCCAGATCGCCAATGTGCCAGGTTACCAGGCCACTGGCATGATTGCCGCCATCACTGGCGGCCAGGAACGTGGTGTCTGCCGGCAGGGTGTCGGTAAGGGTAGCGCCGGTTACCGGGGATACCCCTTTATTGCCGACGGTAAGGGTATAGGTGACGACCTGGCCGGGGAAAACGGCCGTCAGGTCATTGTCCTGATTGACGTAGAGATCCATGCCCGTGGCAATACTCAGATCGAGCTGCTCATACCCGCCGCTCTGCCACACGGCCGTTTGCGGCGTCTGGTAGGCATCCATCTTGAAGACGATGCTCTGGCCGGCTGACCCACCTTCTGTAACCGAGGTGGTGGGCACGTCACCGGGGACATCAAGGACGTAGACGGTGCGGCCGAATTCATTGACAAAAGTCAGCGTTTCCGCATAGGGGACGCCATCAAGCCAGGCGGAGATGGGCATGCTGGCAGGCGCGTCGCCTGCGCCAAAAGTCACCGTACCGTAGAAACGGGTCGGCAGCGGTGGCGCGCTCACCTGGGTGGCAGGGATGGCAGCCGCCAGGGGGCGCAGGCGCAGGCCGTCGCCCACGGCCGCCTGCCCCGCCGGCGGCTGCCACAAGCCATAGGCCAGGAGCAAGAGTAGGGTGGCGCCAAGCGCCAGCCACTGGATAAATTTTTTGTGTGTGTAATGTTGATGTGCGTTCATGTGCTTCTCCTGCCCGGGTGGCTGCTCCTGTGTACAGCAACAGTCACCCGGACCGATCTATTCTTTTATGACGGCTATGCCAGGCGTCTGGCGGCCTGGCACCAGCGACTGCGCCAGAGCCCGGCGCAGATCACCAGGATGAGCGCGCCGCCGGCGAGCCAGCTAGCCAGATGGCCCGCAGCCGGCGCAGATAAGGCCGCAGCGGGTGATAGCGACAGGTCCAGTTGTGTATTGACGCCGCTTTGCCACACGGCCGTCTGCCCCGTTGCCAGGCCCTCAATGTGGAAGGAGATGACATCGCCGGGCCGGCCACCTTCTACAATATCTGTGTTGGCATCATCGCCGGGCACATGCAGGCGGTAGACCCACTGGCCCTCGTGCCGGGTGAGTGTCGTTTGGGCCACGGGGGTGTTGTGGATGACGGCCGTGAGGGTGGCATTGGCGGTGAACGTCTCGTCACCTTCTACCACGCCGTAAAAGCTGGCCGGCAGGGGGGGACCCTGTAAGGCGTGGACAGGTAAATGTCCCAATATCCATACGACTGTAATCATCAATAGGATCGTCAATTGTGGCATGTGTTTTTGATAGTGTTTAAACCGTTTCATGTTCTAAACCTTTGAGGGGGCGGGTGCCTCAAGGCTTCGAAGCCTTCAGGCACCCGGGATGCCATCTAGTCTTTCAAAACAACGATAACTAGATAGACACCTTTTGTTCTTCCAATATCCCAGACCATCTTTCGGCCCAGTGTTTCACCGTTTGTGCCGTTATGCTGACCAAACGACCAGGAAACAAGCATCATCACCGGGTAGTATTCGTAATTCTTCGCGTGGTTGATCATAGCGCTCCACTGCCCTTGCTTAGGGGAGTTTGTTTCGCCATGCCATTTTTCATAAGCTCTACCAACGGTTAATTTGAAGTCCCCGACCAGATAACTGTGAGGGCGGCCGGATCTCCTTTCCAGCTCAGTAGGGCGGAATTTTGAAACCAGGAAATCAGGGTTGGGCGGATTATCGAAGATTGGATTCACCATCTGTTCTCTATAGAATTTCCGATCTTCTGCTGAATCTGAGCAGCCCAGTCCATCATCCAAGGGTTTGCCGGTGCCGCCGTTCATTGGCACTTCAAGCCACATGATCTGTGCGGCATCAAAGGAATCCAGAACACCACAGACCAGCTCCGTACTGGTGTTCTCAAAAATACCACCTGTTATGTTGGGTAGGTTGGTACGAGAAAACCCCAATAAACTGGAGAACATACGGGTCAGCGCCTGCGTCACAATCCCGCCCACTTCATCTTTCGCCTGGTCTAAAATCAGACGGAAGGCAGCGCGAGGAAGTTGCCGCAGCGTGCTTTGTATTGATTGGCTAACACTGATACTCACAAGGGAGAAAAAGCCGCTTGGATCCCGGTAAACATGCGGGTTTGACAGGGCAAACACATATGGATTAAACGTTTCCGGCCGCTCAAACACAGGGTCAGCGGCATCGCGGCTGAGGAAACGGCCGGTGCGCGGATCGTAATCACGGGCACGGAAATGGTATAACCCGGTCACTGTTTCCAGCCAGGCGCCGTGGAAGCGGAAATCGCCGCCCAGCGTTGCAGAGGGTGTGGCCGCAGAGCCAGAAGCCTCTCTCAGATTGCCAAAGCTGTCATAGTGGAAGCTGGCGACGCCGTTACCTGTCTCATCAGCCAGGGCCAGGATGGACCCCATGGCATCAGGCAGGTAGTAAGTGGGGCTGCCGGTGGCGTCAAAGCGCATGAGCGGGTGCCCATTGGCATAGACATAGACCGAGAGCAGGTTGCCGTCTGCATCCGTGACCAGATAGGGTGATTCCAGTTCCTGCCCGGCCATGGGCGCCACCAGGAAGTGGCGTTCACCAGAGGCATCCGCGGCGCTGACGCGACGGTCGAGAGCATCGTAGGTGTAGTTCACGCTGCCGTCAAAGCTAATAAGATGATCCCGGCTGTCGTAGCTTAAGGTGTGTGTGAAGCCATCACGGGCCATCAGGGACAAACGGCCGTCAGCATCGTGACCATACGTTTCACTGCCGCTGGGTCCGCTAACGCCAGCCAGCCGGCTGCCCGCATCATAAGTGTGGGTGTGTACGCCCGCCGTGTTTGTCATCACCTGGCGGTTGCCCACTGCGTCATAAGCATACGAAGTGGATTGCAGCAATGTGTCATCGGCACCGTAGTAATCTTCGCCGGTGAGCCGCAGGGTCCCGTCATAGCTGAGAATGACGTAAGAGCCATCTTCACGGGTGATTCTGGTTGGTTCACCAATGCCCTGACGTTCATAGGTAGCAGAGGCTAAGACGTTGTTGGTGCCGTCTCGGTGGACAATGGCCGCGATCTGGTTGCGGCTGTTGTAGGTATAGACACTGGTGACGCCGCTGGGCAACGTGGTTGTTACGAGACGACCCGCCGCATCATATGCCATCGTCGTCATTCCGTTTAGGGGATCGGTAACGTGTGTGAGGTTTCCCCTGGCATCATAACCGTAAGTGGTGGTATGCGCGGGCGCCGTGGACGATATTTGCGTTGTGACAGTGACTACCTGGCCCAGGACATCGTACCCATAGTGAATGCGCATGCCGTTGGGATAGGAAATTTCTTCTAGTTGCCCCAACTGGTCATATTGGTAAAACGTCGCGCCGGTGCTATCTGTTGTTTGTGTCAGTGTCCCCGCCGGTTCATAGGCAAAAGTGTGTGATTCGCCCGTTGAGGCCGCGCGCGTGGTCTGGTTACCAAACTCGTCATAGGTGTAGTGAATGGTCGTCCCTGAAGGCTGGGTGATCGTGAGAGGGTCGCCACTTACTGTGCTGGTGATGTACCGTGTTCCCCCGTCAGGATAGGTAACGGAAGCGATGTTGGCGTTGTCATCGTAGGTGAAGGTGATCGCTTCGTTAATTGGATTCGTAACGGAGATAAGGGCAGCCCCCTCGTAGTCAAAGTCATATACTGCACCAGCCAGATCAGTGGCGCTCTGTAGTTGGCCCAAGGACGTGTACGTGTACAGACGTTCGTGGTTCCCTTCATCTATGATACGCGTGGGATAATCTGCAGCTTCTAGCAGGGGATGTGCCAGTAGGTACTCTATTTGCACAGAGGTGTTGTCAGGGTTGATGTAACGGACAGGTAATCCTTCCGCAGAGTAGACAACTGTGTTCTCCTGGCCCAAAGGATCGATGCTGGTGGTGCTGGTAAGCGTGCGACTGAAAGTCCAGGGGTGTCCCAGGGTGTCAGTGATGACGGCCGCACGGCCGTCGTCGCCATAGGTGATCTGCGTCGTATGGCTGAGTTCGTTTGTCGATTGAATGACGCGCCCACCCGGATCATAGGCAAGTGACTGGGAGCCACCGGTTGGCAGATGAATGGTTTCTGGCCGTCCTGCCGCATCATAGCTGTACTGTGTCGTATTCCCGGCGGGATCTGTCTCCACTTCTAAGCGTCCCGCCGCATCGTAGTCAAAGAGCAATTGGGTGCCATCGGCCAGTGTCCAGCCATCGAGACGGCCGTTGGGCGCAACCAACCGTTGCAAGGAGCCGGCAGCAGGCGCGTTAGCACTCGTCCACAAATCCTGATTGTAACCGTAACCAAAATCCATAAAGAAGCCGGTGTTATCCGCTATAGATGTATTCCGCCCCAAACCATCAAAGGTATAGGTAGCCATAAGCCCGCTGTCTGTGGTCGTGGCTAATTGCCCGGCAGCATCGTAGGTGAAGGTAGTCACGGTACCGAAAGTATCGGTCATGACGCCGGCGTTACCAAAAGCATCAAAATCACCATATTGGAAAGTGCCAAACGGCGTGCTTTCTGAGGTGACGACGCCGCCGGCACCGTAGGTATAGGTTAAGAGCTGGTTGTCATCCCCGTCTTTGACTTCCTCTAGATTACCGCTGGCGTCATAAACCAGGACGGTTTGCGCACCCGTCGGTTGGGTAACAGATGTCAGTTGATTACGGCTGTTGTAGGTGTACGTTGTCGTGTATACGTCTGTAGAGCCAGTTGGATTGTGCGGTGTCGTTGCCGTGAGCCGGTTGCCCTCCTCATCATAGGTGTAGCGGGTGGCCAGGCCATTGGGATCACTGATCTGCAGCAGGTTATCATCTTCGTCGTATGCAAAGTTTGTGGTGTGACCGGCGTTATCGGCCACGGCCGTGACGTTGCCGCGATCGTCATAGGTGATGACCGTGGTCCGGTTCGTGGCGTCGGTGATCGTCTCCTGGTTATTGCTCAGGTTGTAACTGACGTGGCTGCAATTGTTCTCAAAATCGCAGGCTTGCGTGAGACGGCCGTCGTCGTTGTAATCCACCGCCGCCACTTCCACCCCATCCGGATTGATGATGGTGTGCAAGTAGTGGTCGGCCAGATAGGTAAAGCCGGTGGTTTCGCTGACCTGGTTGGTGACGGCGATCAGGTCGCCGTTGGCGTCGTAATCATAGGTGACAGTGTAGGACAGAGGGTCGGTGATCTGCACGATGCGCCCCTGGTTGTCACGCTCAAAGCCAATGCCCACGCCACTGGAATGCGTGACACCGTTCTCGTCAATCGTCAGCGAGTTGCCGTTGAGGTCCGCCATGCGCCGCAGACCAAAGCCCTGCTCAATCTCCAACTCGAGGCCACCGGGCAGCGTGAAGCGATAGTCGCTGAAGTCAACGGGGCTGCCATCTACCAGCAGTTCCCCACCGAGGACGATGGCCAGGTTGTTGGCCATCGGCGCCAACGTGGCCTGGGTGCCGGGAAGCGGCTCAAAACCAATCTCCACCAGGTCAGGGGCGGCAAAAGGCTCGCATGGCGGGTCTAGCGTGGGGCGGAAGCGGAACACCTCATCGGCCACAACTACGGCCACAATGTGCAGTTGTGCTGGCTGCAGACACTGCTCAAAGCCACTGCCCGGCGCCACCTGCCAGCCTTCGCCCAGGACACTGCTCTCTTGCACGCGCACATTGTGTACGCTCATCGTCCAGCCGGCGCCAAAATCGCCAGTGGCTTTGTCACGGCTGTCATAGGTGCGCACGATTTCGATGGGGATGCCCAACACCGGTACGGACACATCCACAAACGAGAGAGAGAAATGCCCGATTTTCTGCGCGCCATCGACCATCACCATGACCGCATCGGAGGCCGTTTGCCCGGCAAAGTCCACGGCCGTGAGCTCAATCTCATACATCCCGTTCAGCAACAAGGTGGGGTCAAACTGGCCCAAGACGCCCTCTGTCACCGGCGTCGTGCCTGTCACCAGGGTGGTCCAGGCCGTTTCCCCTTGCGGGCGGTAACGCAACTGCCACTCCTGCAAGAGGTTGCTGTTCACAGTGCCGGTGATATTGGTGAAGGTGGTGAGCGTGGCCATATCGGCCGTCGCCTGCGGCGGTGAGGTAATCTCTACCGTCGGCGGCGGACCGGCATTGGCCAGCAACAAAGGGGTGTCTTCTGTGGCATACAGCCAATAGCCCCGGCCGGGTTGCAGCGTGTGCAGGTCATTGGCCCAGTCAGGGGCGTTCGTGTCGTACCCTGCCCATGGGTTGAGGGGATTAGTCCCATCGTAGCCAAAGACGCGCGTGTACTTGCCGGTGATGGAAGCCAGGGCGCTGGCCACGGGGCGTGCCTGCGCCAGGGGCAACCCGATCAGGTTCCAACCCTGGCACAGCGGCAGCGTGGTGGTGGCGGGCACCGTGCCCGTTACGGCCAGTGTCGTTTCAGCCGTAGCCTCGATCCAAAAGCCCATGGTGTGGTCTATGGCCAGCAGGTCATTGCTGGCCGGCGCCCCCGCCGCATCATACACTTGCCAGGGCGCGACGGCGTTGCAGCCATCGTAGGCGTAAACTACGTTGTACGCGCCGTTAATCTCTGCCAGCACCGCCTCCGGCGCTGTATCCGCCGCTAGCGTGGGGATAGAAAGCAGGTTCCAACCGGCAGCCAGGGAGATCTGCGGCAAAGGTTGCGGCTGTTGCGCTGGCGCGAATAAGCCAGACTGCCGGTCGGTCGGCTGATTTGAAACATCGCCCGCAGCGTCCGCCACAGACGACATGGCCAGCAGTGGGCTGGCTTGTAACAAGATACTCAAACAGAGGATGGCTCGTAGGCCTCTGTCCACGAATTTTTTGA
The DNA here is from genome assembly GCA_023382655.1 of Anaerolineae bacterium. GTDB lineage: Bacteria > Chloroflexota > Anaerolineae > Promineifilales > Promineifilaceae > CAADGU01. Next base: position 40,670 of record JAHDWK010000037.1, read on the forward strand.
ACTGTCTCTTTTGCATCGTAACCTCTTTATGCTTGTCATCGGTTCGGAAAGGTTGGCAATTGCCAGGCTTGCTCTGGCTGTAGCCAAGATTTCCTTTTCTTAAAGTTGCACGTTTTTACGGGTGGTAAAAGATGGACTCTTGCAGTGTGACCTGCTCAGCGCACAGGCACAGGATAGATGAAGAAGGCGGGCGCTTCATCCATCCAGGGGTAGTTCTCTGTCCTATACATGGTCAACTCACAATGCTGACTAAAGTAAGGGGGCATAGAAGACAGAAGCAACTGGCGTGGGCAAAGCAGGTGTCATATCCTACGTTCTCGAAGGATTGAAAGCCCTCACCCGCCGCTGCCAGGTCACGGTGGTCACTTTAGTCCTTACCTTCCAATCATGCGTCCCCACGTCTGCTTATCCGAGGCATTACCCTCGGCCTTTGCTTCTTGGGGAATCCTTCCCCGACCGGCATCCGGTTGGCACCTGCTCAGTCTGGCTGAGAGCACGGGCGGGGTTACTTCGTTCCTGTGGTTCGTTTTGCGTATCCTTAGGGTCAGACTATACACCGGGTTTATCGGGGTGAACCCTGATCGCCATTGCCACACGTCAGGCCCTTATCCTTTCCCATTTTGGGCAAGCCGATAGTCCGCGTAGGCTTGTTTCATTTCACGATGTTTCAGACGTCTGTTCGTGTTCCTACCCCTAGATACCTGCTGGCGGGGATGACCCGGTCGAACTCCAGGCGACCCGCTTTACATCCCGCTTCACGGATTGATAACCAGTCGCTACCATGGGGATGTGGCATTCTCCGTTCACTAGAGGTTGGGGATTGCACCCAACGTCGAACCACAAGTTATCAAGGATTTAGTTAGCCATACGACCTCCTTGCCCCTCTTCCCCCGGTCATAGACCGGTTTCGAGGGAACGAATCAAAACGGCTGGAAACTGAGCAGCCTCCTGGTAATCCCCCACCGGATGCCCTATCGGGCATGAGCGGGGCGAGAATGGGCTGGTTTAGGACATTGTGTCCTGGGCAAGCCCGTTTTGTTTTATCCACTCCATTTACAACCCCCAAAGGAGGTCTGCTCATGTATGCTCACGTTTATCTATATACCGATGGTTCCTGTCTGGGTAATCCCGGCCCAGGCGGGTACGCTGCCATATTACAGGCGAGATCACACGAAAAAGTGCTGACCGGCGGTGCGGCGCACACCACCAACAACCGCATGGAACTGACGGCCGTCATCGAAGGTTTAAAGGCCCTTACCCGTCGCTGTCGGGTTACAGTCGTTACGGACAGCCAGTACGTGGTAGCCATCCTGACTGGCGGCGGGGCCAAAGCCAATCGCGATCTGGTGGAACAGATGCATCGGCTGCTGGCCCAACACACTGTTACCGTCCAACAGGTGCGCGGACATCAGGGCCATCCGCTCAACGAACGGGCTGATGCGCTGGCGCAGGCGGCAGCCAGGTCTTACCAGGAGGACGGCGCATGTGCCAGGTAGTTAACTTCAAACAGCATGGCTCTGTACAGGCGTTGAACCAGGCCTTTGGCGACCGGTGGGTCTACATCGGCCGGGCCAACAGCTATACCGGGCTGCCTCAATCTCCACTGGCCAATCCGTTCAAGGCAAAGGCGTTCGGCGAGCTCAGCCGAGCCGAGTTCGGCGGCCGTGGCCAGACACTGCCCCATTACAAGCGCTGGTTGTGGGAGTGTATTCAGGCTGGCGATGAAACAATTTTGGATGCGCTCAAGGCTATTGATGCCCAAACTGTGCTGGTATGTTGGTGTGTGCCCGGCCCCTGTCATGGTGAAGTGGTCAAAGCCGCTGCCGCGTGGATGCAGGCGCAAAGTCAGCAGGTTGCTTTTGTCAGCGGCCATCGTGATTTAACCCCGACCGAGTTCTACCAGCATTACCAGCCACAACTGGGCAAAGCAATGGCTGCCGGACACCGGTTTGTCGTCGGCGATGCGCAGGGAGCCGATGCGATGGCCCAAATGTATCTCGTAAGCCGGGTGTCGCCGGAAAGGGTGATAGTCTACCATGCCAGACACAGGCCACGTCACCGGTACGGCAGTTTTGCCGTTCAGGGTGGTTATGCCGATCAGTCGGCCAAAGATGCCGCGATGACGGCCGTATCCGATTACGACATTGCCTGGGTACGGCCGGGCAAGGAGGCATCAGGCACAGCGCGCAATCTGGCACGGCGACCATAGTTTCACATGCGATTAAGTTTATTGGCAACGGCCGTTATCTGGATGCAGGTAACGGCCATTTTGCGTTGGTGGACAATGCGGCTGTCCATTTCAAACAACAAAGGAGGTTCTCATGTCCCGATATTGGTTTCAAAAGCAAAAGGCAGACGGCGAAGTGACGGTTTCATATGGTTTTGATCACACGCTGGGCTACTTCTATCAGGAAGAAAGCGCAGAGGGTGAACTGCTCACCGATCTGGATTCCCTCTTCGGTGGGCTAACCGGTGTGCATCTGTCAGAGCAGTTATGCGGCGGCGAGGATGGGCTGATCGCTTGCATAGAAGCGACGGCGACATATCCACCCGACGTCAATCCGCGACACATCCACGCCATGATGCTGGATTTGCCTTTCTAAACAGCCTTTACCCCGGTTATTGGCCTGAAACCGGTGCGTGCCGGTAACGGCCGTTTTGCCATTCTAATCCCCCATTTCAACACAAAAGGAGAGAGTTTCAGATGTTTACACAACACGTATTCAACCGTTCGACCTGGCTCATGGCAGGTCTCGTTTCCCATCTCATTTTCAGCCGTTGGGCGCGTGGCTACGAAGAACATCATGGCGCCTGCGAAGATGCCTACACCGCCCGCATCGGGCCGCTGCACCTGGAGGTCAACCAGTGTTTTGTCCTGGATCACCAGGACGCCAGTGTTTGTTTGCAAATCCCCACCCCCCTTCGACAAGCTCAGAGCCTGCACCGAGCTAGTCGAGGTGGCTGGCAATGGGGCAAGTGGCGCCTGGGTTATATGGTTTGTCTGGGCGAAGAGCAGATTCGCCAGCCGGGATTCATCTTTCAGTGGCGGCAGCGGCTACCTCGGCTTCGTTCAGCAAAAGTGCCCAAAATAACCCGTGGCCAGGTCTATCCGCTTGATAGCAACGATGAGTTCCCATTCTGAAATCGTTATATAGGGGGAGCCACCCTTCACTTAACCCCTTTATCAACCCAATTCAACCAATTCAATACAAGGAGAAAGATGATGACGACTTTACGCTTTGACGACAACCGTGGTGGTTTGGCCTATCCGTTTCTGCCCGATGAATTCGAGTGGCAAATTGTCTCCCGTTCCTTCGACGAGCTCAGAGCTTGCACTGAACACAGTGAAGTGACAGGCTCCTTTGGCGATGAAGAGACATTGGCTAAGATTTTCCAGGCAGATTCCCCCGTTCTCCGCTGGGTAAAAGATGACAAGGTGCTGGATTTGTACGTGCCCGGCATGGACACCCAGAGTTTTCTGGAACGCACCGGCTTGCAGCTTTCCATGCACAAAGGGGGCTACGTCCTATCCAAACGGCTTTCTCGCGTGATGCGGCCGTACCGGTATTGGGGCTTCTTTGACGATGAGGAAGTCGCCATAGATTACAACGAGTTCCTGGACGGCCGTTTATGGGATGGCAGTGGTCAGGTCAGCCGCGGCTTCATCCAGCGCCTGGCTGACAGCCAAGCTCTGGACGAACGCCACCGTCGCGAACTACTGCACTGCAATCGTTTTGAGGTGACGACGTTACATGCCGGTGGGCAGGATAAGGGCCATGTGCTGGTTGTGGACGATCTGGCCGTAGACTTCATGTTCCCGCCCGGCAGCGTCAAACAAGAATTATCTTTAACAGACGGCCGTACCTTCATCGGTCTGCATCCCATCCACAGCGAAGACCAGATGTGCCTGGACATTCAGAGTATCATCAACCTGTACCCCTTCTTCCAGCCGGAGCATCTGCTGGCCTGGACCGGGATGGAGAGTGAGCTGTTTCTGAGTGGTATCCGGAACGGCCGCCTGCAAAGCATCCTCAACCGCCTATACGACGCTGAATCTGTAGCTGACACTTTGACAGGCTCAGTGCGGGCACTGGACAGCCTGAGTGACTGGCACGTGGGTGAGTACATCGCCAGCGGCGGCAGCCTGATGTGGTTTGCGGGCATGGTCAAAGCTGTAGCCCGGCAGCATCTCAAGCGGTTGGACGGCCGTGCCAACAAACTGCGCTGTCCGGCGCCGGGCGGCCGTTACTACATCTTCCCCGCTGCTGTTGGCGACCGGGAGGTGCCGGAAGGTCACATTGAACTTGACCCCGCCTGCGCCACTGCCTGGGTGAATGACAACGATTGGCTGACCTGTATTGTGGATGTCTTGGGTGGTTGTGATGGAGATGACGCTGTGTGGGTGTTTCCCTTCAGTGACGTTTCCGATAATGCTGCGGCTGGGAACCATCCAACACACAAAATGCTCGTCTGGCGCAGCCCTAACCAGTTAGGCGAGTATGTAGTCTTGCAGCCAACACCTGGCAGCCACGTGATGACCTGGGAAACTGCTGTTGGCCAGATCTCCTACCCCAAAATGCAAAGTCGCCTGCTCCCAGACCGGATTGATATGCGCCATTATCAATACGGCCGTTTAACAGAAGCAAGCGACTCATACAAGGGAGGAGCAGCTTACTCCATCGCGGCCATGTCGTCAACAATTCATCGAGCCGCGGCCAATCAAGGTGTCTTGGGTAGCTTCTGTAATGCAGCGATGTTGTGCAAAGCCATTTACGGCCGACTGCCAGACCAACTCCCGGCCACATTGGAGGCGGTCATTGACGGCTCGGTGAAAACTGGGCTGGACCTGGCCCCTGTCAAGCAGTGGAACCAGATGGCCATTACCCGCATGGTGCAGCACGGTCAGACCAACGCCAACCGCGCCATGCCTAGCATCTTGCTAGACCGCCTGCCGGAGTGGCTGCGGCCCCAGGCGAAGGCCACCAGCGACCATAAGGTCGCCCGCCATTGGCTGGACACGCTGGCTAGTGCTCTGCAACTACACAAAGCGCAATACTGGGCTGACGTAGAAGCGCTGGCTACCGAAGCCTGCCCGCCGCTGGCACTGTTTGAACACGGCCGTGACTGGCTGCACGTGGGTAAGGAACTGCGCCAGGCGTACAGCCGGGTTATCCGGCAGGCTATCAACGGCAATGACGATGTGGACGACCTGGCTGCTTCGGCCAGCGCTGGGCTATCGCCAGATAGCCCAGCGCCGCTCAGCACATGTTTCGACGTCGCTCGCGCCGCCAGTGAAGCGTTCTTGAGCCAATGGCCGGCCGACAAGCAACATTGTGTCCTGTTAGGCGCGGCCGCTTACCTGTATGCGCAGGGTCCGCAGATTTATCCTGAACCAGGTCGAAGGAATGGTGAGCCGGTGCGGGATGCCCTTATCTGGCAGTTGGGTAAAAAGCGGGCTGGTGAGGGCAGTGGCCGCTTCGGCAAAGCCTGTGCTGAGCCTGCCGAAGTACTCAGTGCAGGCCGCGAACCCGGTATTGCCCAGGCCATGCTGGAAGCTTTGCGCCAGATTGGTCTGCTGGGTGAACCGGTGTGGACGGTCGCCGGCGCCGTGTTGTATTACCGTGATGAACCCTGTGCGAAGTGCGCCGGTGTGCCGGTGCGGATTTCGGGCGTTTGGTTTAACTGGTTGCGGGCCACCCGGCCAGATACGCCGGAGAGCATGAGCCTGGTACCCAAACCAGAGCGCGATCAGGCCAAAGCCCGCATCGCTGACTTTGTACAGGATAAATTCCGGGGCATGATGCTGACCACCGAAGTGACTGACAACAACCGGGTGGTCACGCGCACACCACACGGCAACCTGTTTGGCTACGTACAACGCGACCACGAACTGGCCGCCATTCGCCATGACCAGTGGTGCATTGCCTGGGCGCATGTGGTGGATGGCAATGTCCACGCCATTTTGCAACCGGCAGAAGTATAGTGCTGTTACTTATCAAAAAAGACGGTTTGCTGGCCCGTAAGGGTTGGTAACCGTCTTTTTTTTCGCGCTAACGCGCCGCCGGTCGTGAACAAACCTGAACCATTTTTTATAGAAAGGAGTGTGACATGTTTACCAATCCAGGGATTGCGGAAGTTGTGGTTGTTGTATTAGGTAGCCTGTTGGGATACGCCGTTGTATTGGGTTCCATGGGATTTGGCAAGAATGGTTCCGGGCCGGAAGAAGATCGCCACTCCGGCCAGATGCGCATTTCCCCACTGCTTTTCGGCTGCTTACTGGGCACGATTGTCAACCTGTTGTGTATGGCGTTTGTGTGGTGGCTCCTGACCATTACCGGACTTATTGGGTAGAAAGGCAACCCAGAAACGGCCGTTGCCTCAACGCCGCCTTTGCCGCCAGCGCCACGCCTGCGCCAACAACCAGGTCTCCACTGTTGTTTGCCGGGGGGGCGACTGAGGGACAGGCCAGCGACGGTGCCGGTAATAGTGCCAGAGGTCGGAAAAGTCGGCCAGGCATATGAACCACCAGAAGAGGTGCAATACCAGCCCTAACCAGAAAAGTCCCCAGGTGGCCTTCACCAGGCACAACCAGGTTAACACGGCCAAGGAGACACAACCGGCCAATGCCGGGGCCAGGATGGCTGCCCGGATGCGCCAGTCGTGGGGATGGGGAGCGGTGTACGCGACATATCCCCGGCTTATTTGCAGTCGGGCGGGCAGTCCCAGTAGGCGGGCGGCGGCATAATGGCAACCTTCATGCGCCGCCCTGAAGTGCCAGGTCAGATAATAACCGGCATTCGCATCTATCTTTTGCCAGGCTTTGCCCATGCTTGCCAGCTTCGTCATACCCCTATCTTAACACAACGGGTGGAAACGGCCGTATCACCGCCTATGCGAGACGGTTACTGGCCTTTTAGGGCCAGTAGCCGTCTTTTTCTCTTTCCTCACCGGGCAAGGGGGTGGTGAATCCTCACGCCGCGCGTCGGGCTGGCAGCAGGCGCTATCGCGCCGAATGAGATGAGTTTTTTTATCAACCAATTTCACGTTATAAGGAGAGTGACACATGTATCAAAAACTCATCATCGTTGGGAATTTGGGCAGCGCGCCAGAAATGAGGTACATGCCCGACGGACAGGCTGTGACCAACCTTTCGGTGGCCTGCAATCGGCGTTGGACTGACCGTGCCACTGGCCAGCCGCAAGAAGAAGTGACCTGGTTCCGCGTCTCCGTGTGGGGGCGTCAGGCGGAAGCGGCCAACCAATATCTGGAGAAGGGTCGTCAGGTGCTCGTGGAAGGACGGCTGCGCTCCGATCCCGCTACCGGCCGCCCGCGCCTGTGGACACGCAACGACGGTTCGGTGGGTGCATCATTTGAAGTGGTAGCTGACCGGGTGCAGTTCCTGGGTGGCAATGGGAATGGCAATGGTAACGGCCATGACCAGGCGGACGTTGACCCAACCTACGAGGAGGACGACATTCCGTTTTAGGCTGGTCGTTATCTGGCATTTCCGGCATGAGGCGCAGTTGCCCGATGGGGTGACTGCGCCTCTTTTTGTTTTTCAGGAGTTTCCCCATGTTAGAAGCATTGATCATCATTTCCGGATTGTTTGTACTGGTCATTCTGTTTTATCCTCGGCGTTCTGCTACCCGACGGCGGCGGCGCCAGCGGGGCGGTAAACCGTATTGGCTGGACAAACACGGCTATTAGACGACACCATCTGCCTGATCTGGATGGCCCGCAGCTAATACGTCCCGCGGTCGGGGAAAAGGGCTTCTTCCCGATGGGGAGAAGCCTCTATTTTTCTAGGTGTTGCCAGGTATGCAAAGGTGCGCGAGCGGACAGTTGGGGTTGAGGGAGTCAGGTATTGGTCAGGCCGTCATAGGCTGGTAGGCGCAGCGATTACCCACCCACCCACCCGGATTGAACGCCGGTGGCGTTCACCATGAAGGCGTCTCGCCTTCATGGAGCCAGGCCCACCCCCCACCCTTGCCAGAAGTTCAACTTTATTGAATTGCCTGGAACTTGCGCTAAACACAAGTGACGGGTTCACGGATGGCGTGCCAGATGGGGACGCAAACAGCCAAAAGATTTTACGTATCGAGAGATAAGGAGTATGGGGCAGCAGGGGGTTAGATGAGGAGAGCAAGATATACGTATAAAGTCAGAACTGGATGATACGTATAATCTTTGAGTTGACAGCCAGTGCCCGGATATTATAATTTCCTTCGATTGCAAGAACAATCAGAAGAAGATCTGCATGATTAACAAACGACACACTACTTTGCTCTTCCCTTCGGCTGCGTTCGGGGCTATGGCTCTCAGTACAAGCCTATGTCCCCATCAACGGCAACGGCGACGTATGCTCCAACAAGCGCAGGTAGTTTTGAGCCAGGCCGAAGACCTGCTCCTTGTGGCCCTCTTCTTTATTGTGTTCTTGTACCCCCTTTTGCTGGATCCTACCCTATTATTCAATCTGTCCACCTGGTTATGGTGGGTGAAAGGTTTTGCCTGGATTGGCCTGCTGGCCTGGGTTACCATTCGCCTGCTGGTGGGCCTTCCTCTGGCTCCTGCTCAGGTCTCCGGTGCGACGGTGGATGCGATGGAACAAACCGCACCGGAGAAAGAACCGGTTTCTTTCACGGCCGTGTTAGTGGAAATTCCATGTACCTTGTTTCCCTGCTGGCAGCCACCGATGTTCCTCGTACAAGAAGCCAACACACAGGTGCAATCGTATTTTCACCGGTTGTGGCGCCGGCCACAGCGCCAATTGTTTTTGGCCTTCCCTGCCCGGCGATTGCTACCTCTTTCATCCCATTCGCCGGAACCCTCCGCTTAAGTTCTCCCCTCATTGAAAACACCAATTGGTGGTGTGCTGGTTGCGTCGATTGCCGCACCAGTGACAGCCGCGTGTAGCGTGTTATGCACGCAGCCTGTTTCCCTTTCCCAAATCTGAGAACTTACGGAGGTATGTAATGACCGGTATTCCCATTCACGAAAGTCGTCAAGACCGATACGGTAAGACGGAAAAGAAAACATTAACCCTGACCAACGAAGCCATAGAAAGCATCCAGGCCTACGCCGACCGGCATGGCCTCTACTTCAGCGTGGCTATTGAGTCGCTGGCCCTGATGGCATTAGGCCAGACCACCGCCGAAACCCTACCCCGGCTGGTTGCCAACCTGCTGCAACGCACCATCAACTGGCAGTTCAATCGTTTTGCCAGACTGCTCGCTCAGGCCGTCATCGCCACTGAGGAAGTCAACTACAAGGCAGATGTCCTGGTCATGCAGACAATCTGGCGCGAAGCCCGGTTAGATCCGGCCAACTTTATCCAGAAATTGCAGGTCAGCCACGAGCCGCATGTGCAGCCAGATGCCAAGGCGCGGCGGGTGAAAAATGAAATCTGCGCCGATGCCCATGAAGAGGCAGTGGCACAATTGAAAAAATCTCTAGGCCTGTCCGATACGCTCTGGGAGCAGGAGGGCGCCGATGAAACCTAACCAATCAGTCCTTCCTTTTATCAATGTCCGCGCGCAGCAAAACCGGACGCCGACCGGCCGGCGTACCAGCACCCTAGCCAGGCGGGCGGCCCTTTACTATGCCTATGGCCGTGACAAGGCAGCTCAACTAGAGGGGCGACAACGCGGCGAATGGATGGGGCCGAACGGCCGTATCTACACGCATGAAGAAGTCATGGCCTGGGTGAAAACAAACGCCCTGGCCTGCCGTTACACCTTTCAAGGCATTCTCTCCATACCGGAAGGAGAATTGACCGCGGCCGAATTTGGGCGAGCTATGTACAAAGGTGGGCAGATAGAAGATTGGCGGCTTCTGGCCCACGATGATACCAGGCACCGGCACGCCCACGTTCTGTGGTTTGGCGACAAACGCATGGACAGGCAAGCCTTTCTGTCATGGCAGACCGAAGTCCGGGCCGAGCTGGTACGACTGGAGCAGCAGCAGCAAGCCAATGACCAGACTGTTCAGCAAGAAATAGCCCTTGACGCCGGCCGGTCGCGATCTCAGGACCAGGAGGTGGGACTCGGATGGTGAAGTGGTCACTATCTCACAAGGGAGGGGCACGATGGACGTAAACAGCATGGGTCAAACGACCGTTGGTACCTACTTCAAACAGTGGTGGCAAAACCTGCCGCCAACTCCCAAGAAGCGTTGGCGGACGACTTTAGGCATCTTTACCGCCATCTGGCTGGCCGGGGCCATACACGCACCCACGGCCGTGACCGGGCTGGCGCGCGTAGAAGGGCCGTTCCGTCTGCTCATGGCATTGGGGATGGGCGGGTTCTCCTTCCTGTGGCGCTTCTTGAAGAGCAGCGGCGCCATCCAGGAGACGATGGACACTCCCAACCTGCTCTGGCTGCCGCTGGCGGTGGCCATGCCAGGCGCGATTGGTCTATTTCTCTATATCCTTAGCCAGCCGCCCAACCCATACTACGGTATCCAGAAAATGCTGGAAAGAGCCTCAAGTTCTCAAGGGCGGGTGGAAACAGAGGTGATGAGGGAGAAGTTGGGCATGACACAAGGTGTGCCGCTGGTTCAGGTGGGCGAGGACAAGGCTGAGAGTCGAAGCCCTGAGCGTAGCCGAAGAGGAAGTGGGGGGGGAAGTAAAAAGACCCTTATCGGCCTGGATTACGAACGATCTGAAGGACACGTAATGGTGGTTGCTCCGACTCGCGCCGGTAAGGGTTTGCACTTAACCTATACCCTGTGCCACTATCCTGGCCCGGCGCTCGTCGTGGATCCAAAAGGCGAGCAGTTTGCCCGCACAGCCGCTCTGCGCCGCCGGTTGGTAGGGCCGGTTTACCGCATTCCCGGCCACCAGGTACATCTCTCTGCTTACTACCGCCACCTGCGTGACCGGGATGAGACGATAGAACTGCACTACCACCTGCTGCGACCGTGGACCAGCGCCGAACCGATCTTTGCCGAGAAAGCATTGTCGCTGTTTACGGCCGTAGGCCTTTATGCCGATGCCACACGGCTCAACCCGATTCGTCTTCTGCTTGACCTGGCCGAGAGCAACCCGGCCGAAGCGTTGGCGGCCTTACGCACAGTCGAAGCCGCCCGACGGCATGTGGACATCTTCACCAACGGCGCCGCGCCAGATGCGTACCAGGAGGATAAGTTCGTCACCTCGGCTCTGGGCAACTTCACCACCCGACTGGCGCCTTACCAGAAACACATAGATACCATTGCCCCTCGTGACTTTCACCGGCATGACCTGATTGTTCCCCCAGACTGGGCGGCCCGGAATGCCACCATTTACATCACCTACAACCTGGGCGATTTACGCGGTGTTGGGGGGGTAGTGGCGGCCATCATTGCGGCTATTTTGCGCTACCACATGCGAGCACCACAAGAGTCACGGACGCAATCCCCATTGCGGGGCCAGAAGCAAAAGATGTTAGTTGCTATTGATGAACTCCCGGCCGTGGGCTTGCGCAACATTGTTGATTACCTCTCTACTTGCGGGGGATACGGCATCACCCTGCTTTTGTACGTCCAGTCAGTAGCCCAACTACAGGGGTTATATGGTAAAGAGGGCTTGCGCGCCATCCTGTCTAACTGTGACCACCAGCTCTGGTACCCGGCGGCGGAGATGGAAACAGCCAGGTTCATGTCCGAATTATACGGCACGACCATGAAGGCCAATCCGATGCAATCTGCCTCGCGCAGCGCCCGCCGGCAGCAGGACAAAGAAGGCCAGGCGCAAATGCAGACGAGTAACAACCAGGGGGCATCCTGGTCGTGGCGGGAAGGTGCAACCCTGTCACCCAACGAGATAATGGCCCTGCCTCAAGGCCAGGTGTTGGCCACAACTCTGGCCGGTCGGCGCTACGTCTTCCTGGGAGAGCGGTTGAACTCCATTCATCTGTTTGACCAACTGCCGCCACCGGACAGCCTGCATTTGCCGCAGCCTCTCTACCGGCCACGCCGGTACACGGATTGGAAAGCGATAACCGCAGCGCCGCCGCCGGCGACGGCCACAGACAGAGATGGCTCAAAGCCAGAAACCCAGGAGAACCGGGCAGAATCGGACATCAGACCAGCCTTGCTGATGAGTAAGGGTGATGGGGGTGCCGCTGCCGCAGCCAACGCACCGAATAAACCGGAAACGGCCGCCAGACTGGATGATAGCAACCTGTCCGAGGCGGCGAAGTTGATGGGGTAAGGAGTATGAAATAGCCATGACCCGAACCAGCCACCGCTGGCAGAGCAAACCGGGCAGCTTCGATGCCTTACATGCTGCCCAAATCTTCCCCTCAGACAATGAATATGGCATTCCTGACCTGGCGCATACGCCCGTTTGCCAGATACCTGCCTGGTTGATCCCTTACCGGCAGCGTATCCGCACCAATGAGCCGCCAGATGACGGCGCCGTGCATTTTTTCAGCGATGATTACCGCTTTGAGACGGTGTGGAACCGGCCCTGGAAAGCGTTAGAAGCGTTAACACCTTACCAGATGGTGTTGACGCCGGACTTTTCCCTGTATCGGGATTGGCCGTTGATGCTGCAACTGTGGAACACTTACCGTAACCGCTGGTGTGGTCGTTTCTGGCAGGCCCAGGGTTTTGCCGTCATTCCTACGATTAGCTGGAGTACGGCCGTTTCCTACGGCTTCTGCTTTCTGGGTGTGCCCCGGCGCAGTCTGGTGGCGGTGTCGGCAGTGGGGGTCAACCTCGACGCGCCGCTGGAATACCGGCTGTTTATGGATGGGTTTACAGAGATGGTGCGACGGCTAGAGCCGTGGGTGGTATTGAGCTACGGCCGTTTGCCGGCAGTCTGTCATGATCTGGTCGAAGTGCTGACATTCCCCACACGCTGGACGGATATCCGGGGGGCGCGGCGAGATGGTGTCAGGGTTTCGAGTGAACAGAGCCAAAGTGGGAAATGAGGGCCGGGGATGGTTTCACCCCGGCCCTTACCCTCAACTAAAACGAGGAATATCTATGGCAAAATGGTGGCAAAGATTTGCCGATTTTTTACACACAGCGAACTTAATTCCTTTAGTGGTGCTGGTTTCCAGCTACCATTACTTTCACGCGTTGCGAAGTCATGATCCGGTGTTGGTGGCCATCCCTATCGCCCTTTTTGTGGATTTGCTTCATTTCAGAACGGTGCAGCAAGCCGTGAAATCTCGTACCAGTATGTGGCAGCTAACGGCCGTTTTTACGACACTGCTCACTTTTGGTTTGCAATATATCTTTTACAGCCAGCCGGGAGAGGGCGAGACTTTGGGTCGGTGGCAGGTGATCTTGTTTGCCAGCATCGTGCCGGTAGGGCTGGCTATCATGGCCTGGCATCACCAGGGGCGAGAACAGGAGCAAGTCACCGACTGGCAGAAGTTAATCGCCGAGGCGCAGCAGCGAGCAGAGGTGATGCAGCAGGAAGTAATGGGCGCGCAGACACGAGCAGACCAGACGGGGCGAGAAGCAGAAAGGGAGCGACAGCGGACAAATGAGATGCAGGCGCGAGCAGAAGCAGCGCAAACACAAGCAGTCAACATGCAAAACCTGTTGGATAAAGTGCAGCAAGAAGCAGCCGCCGAGCATAAACGCGCCAACCAGATGCAGCAGGAAGCAGAAATTGAGGGTGAGCGGGCGGCGACGATGCAAACGCAACTGGCGGCAATGCAAGTGCAGGCAGAGGAGATGCGGAGCCAGTTAGAACGGGTGCAGGCGGAAGCGAATCGCTGGCAAACTGCTGCTCAAGATTTGCAAACAATTGGTCAGGCATGGCAGGCGCTCAACCCGGAAATGCAAACGCTGGCCCTGTTCAACGCGCAGCTGTTGACGGCTCAGAATGCGGCAGAGAAGTTAGGCGTTCATGTGACCACTATCCGGCGCAAAGCCAGGCAACTTAACGGTGTGGGGGAGGAAAACTGATGGGTGGGCGTGGTGCGGCCAGCACGGGCGGAAATGGTTTTCTACCACCGGCAGAATTGGAAAAACTCCCCTATAACCTCACCAGCTTCGACGATCTGATGGGTGGGGCGGCCTTTCCTTTCCTGGAACAGACAAAACGCGCCTGGCGTATCCTGACCCAGCCTGTAGACGAAACTGCTGACCCCCACCCGGCGCACACATTTGGCAAGGCGGGTGAAACCCGCCCCCCCACCCTACGCTGGGTAAACGGCAGCCAGGTGAGTGACCTGTACGTGGATGGGATGACGACGGAGCAATTCCTGGAAGCTACGGGGTTGAAATTGGATTTGCACAAAGGGGGCTTTGTTCTCTCCAAGCGCATCAGCCGGGTGATGCGGCCGCATTTTGTCAGTGGTTTCTTTGCACCTGAAGACGTAGACATTGCTTACATGGAGCAATCTCAGGTAGAAGCCAAAGTGTGGGATGGTGCAGGCCTCATTTCCCGCCAAATGCTGCGAAAGCTTGCCCTGAGCGGCGATGACACAGCGCAAGCCGAAGGGATGGTCTTGTCCGAGGATTTATCACCGGCGAAGCGAGAACGACTGGAAACAGAACTGCGCCATGCCAGGCGGGTGGAGTTTACGGTGATGACGCCCAAAGGCCAGGACAAAGGCCATGCCATTGTGGCCGATGATTTGCGCGATGAAAACGGCCGTCCCGTAGACTTCCTCCTCCCCCAGGACACCAAGAAAGAAGTACGGCTAGAAAATGGGCAAACTTTTGTCGGCCTCAGTTTCGTGCATGGTCACAACGATATGCGGCTGGACATCCAGAGCCTGATTAACCTGCACCCCTTTTTCCAGGAAGACCATCTGTTGGATTGGCTAAAAGATGAAGGACAGTTGTTTGTTCAGGCAGGGGAGACAGGGCAAGTGGCCGAAGCAATGGGCCGCATAGATCGCCATACGACGCTCGAAGAGGTGCAGGCCTGGCCGCTGCGCGAATATTTCGCCAGCGGCGGCCATCCCATGTGGTTCCGCAGCCACGTCAAGAGTCTCATGAACCAGCATCTGAAACGATTGAACCATTCGACGTTAGAAAAGATGCGGCTGCCCATTCCTGGTGGCCGTCACTATGTCATGCCGGCGGCCGTGGGGCAGCGAGCAGGGATAAAGGGGTTGGATGTACCCAGAGGACATATTCACATTGACGACAAGCGCGGCACAGCCTGGGTCAACGACGAAGATTGGCTGGCGCTACCGGACTCACCCAAAGAAGAAGGAATCGCCGGGATTCTAGGTGGGGCTGACAACGACGATGCCCTCTGGCTGCATCCCTTCACTGATTATGATGGGGAGCGGAAGGTGCTGGCGTGGAGAAGTCCCAACCAGGCGGGTGAGTATATCGTCTTGAAACCAACGGCTAATTCGCAGGCATTGCCGTGGACGGCCGTTGGCGACCAGGCTGTTATTTACCCTGAAGCTGACAGTCGTAAACTGCCACCAAGAGTGGATTTCACCGACACCGATTACTTGGGTTTGGTTGATCAAGGAACCGCCGGCGGTTTGGGAGAAGGCGAAGCGTACAGTGTGGAGGTGATGGCGGCGGCGATTGAGCGGGCGATTGCCAATCAAGGTGCGTTGGGCATGTATTGCAATTCGTTGATGTTGAACAAGGCGCTGTACGGCCGTTTGCCGGCCAACCCCCCTGCCCCACTGGAAGACATTATTGACGGCGCCGTGAAAACCGGCGTGGACTTAAGTCAGGTTGTGTTGTGGAACTATGCGAATTCCCGCGAGATTCTGGAAAGAAAAATCCCGATTCCAGCCATCCTGCATAAAAGGCTGAGTATTGACTGGTCGGATAAGGAAAACCGCCCTCCCCTGCCCCGAACGAGCGGTTTGGCCGGGATTGGCGCTGCCTCTGGCAGTGCCGCGCACTGGCTGGACCGGCTGGAAGCGGGCGTGAAGGTACACATCCAGGCGATGCAGACGAAGCGGGATGAATTGGCGGCCCAGGCGCGGCCGCCGCAGGTTGTGCTGGATGTAGCGTTGGCCGATCCGGAGGCGGTGAAACTGGGAGCCGGGTTGAACAGAGCGTATGCGGCCGCTTTAAGGTTGGGCAAACTTGCCACCTCGACAAGCTCGGCGCAGGCTCTGAGCAACGCCGGAGGGGGTCAGCACGCCAATGTGCTGGAACGGGCCAAATATGCGGCTGAGGAATACCTGGCGCACTTTCCCCCGGAGCGGCGTGGGGCGATTTTGTTGGGAGCGTTGAACAGTGTATATGGAAAGGTGGATGGCGGGGTGGATACGGCCGTGTGGTTAGCCGGAGACAAGAATGAATACGGCCAACTACAAACCAGTATTGCCCATCAAACCATCGAAGCACTGCGAGAGGCCGGGTTGTTGGACGACTTGATAATGACAAAGGAAGGGTTGATTGTCTATCCCTCGCCACTGGCGATAGAGGCATTTGATTCTGAAATCATACCAGGAGAAGGAGACAGGTGATGCAAGACGATGGCAAGATTCTGGCGCAGGTCTACGAACTGATAGTGGGGAAAGAGGTGGCGAATGCCATTATAGAGATCTTCCAGCAGGATAAAATGCTGGCGGTGCAAATCATGGGTATTACCGTGAAGGCAGTCTTGAGCGATATGTCTGCCGCAGAGGCTAGAAAAGAGATTGATCTCCTAATAGCCGATTATGGGCAACCTCACGGCAGCATGACCGGGGAAGAGTAGAAAAGCGCCCTATCGCTGGGCCGCAAATCCCCAAAGAACGAAACCTGTCCTGACCTGGTAACGGCCGTCACCCCAACCCACTTACCTCTGTTGCCAGCACATTTGTCACCCCACTCTGCGGTTGTACCTGTTCCCGGATAAGCAAAAACCGCTCGGTACAGATGGTGGCCCGGTAACGGCCGTACACATGTGGGCTGACGATCATGTTTATCATGCCGTCCTCGTCTTCCAATATCAGGAAATGAAACTCTTTAGCCGTCGGTGGTGATTGATGCACCACCAGCAGCCCGGCCCTCGTACCCGCTGCCCATCAGGAACGGCCGTGACTTCCCGGCTGCCCAGGATGTGATGTTTCCTTTTTCGCATCAACAAAAAATCGGTAGTTAGGTGAGATTATCTCCAACCCCTACATGAGGACTCAGGAGCGCAAATTGGCTGAGGCAAAACAAAAAATCAATTCGCTCAATACTGCACTACATTTGGTGTTTTCAAGGGCAACACGGCTTTGGCGCCAACACCCAAATATGGGGCAATTTTGCCGATTGTGCCTGATACTCCCATATATTTGGTGTGAGATAATCTCACTTGAGCACCAAATTATCCGTCGCCACCACCTCCACCGCCCCTGATAAGGGAGCAAGTTAGATCACCATCAGGCCAATTGACCCGCAGCAGTACCTCTCCCAATTGCGGCGGTGGTGTTGGCTTCTCGTGTAAACGGGCATCCCTGACACCAGGCAAACGCCGTGACTTCATCATTCGCCTCGTCCGGTTTCAGGAACCCAAACGCGCATACTTCGCATCCCTCGATTACCCCAGGCGAAGTAAGGAATGGCAGTGAGTTGAACCGGGTGTGACGACGTTGGCGAAAGTTCGGTCAGTGGCCTATATAGAGACTCTTGCCAGCCAGATGTTACCACGCGCCCCGAAACCTGGATTGACTGAATGCCGCCCAAAATGGGCACGGCCGTTGCCACGAATGGCGCATCAGTCACTACCTGTATATCCAACAGATCTACATGGTCGGGCTGATCGTGCGACTCAAAACAGTAGAGCAGGGGCCCGCGCTGTAGTGCCACACAACCGCGCAGGGCATCAATCCGTGGGTGGGGCGCAATAAACACCAGTTCCATGTGGAGGTGCAGGGTCACAACATCACCCACCTGCCAAATCCGGGCCATCGTCAGATAGCCGTTTTCATCCAGGGGCGGTGTTACTTCAATTCCATTGAGTAACAACGTGTAATGTCGGCACCACCCAGGCATCCTGAGTGACAAGGCCCAAGGGGAGGGCAGACACTCACCGACTTTGAGCATAATCTGACCGTGCCAGGGATAAGCCGTCTCCATCTCAATCTCGACCGCGTTTCCCTGGACACTCAAGACCATATTGGCGGCTGCAAATTGGTGAATCTGTACGCCCGTATCGCTGGCTGTAGCCAGGTAATGGCCTAGACTGGACAAGGTGCGCATGACATTGGGTGGGCAGCAGGCACAGGTATGCCAGGCCGGCCGCCGCTGCTTTTCGACTGTGCCCGTATCAGCCGAAGCACGAACGTAATGGCCGTCACGCACCTGCAGAGGATTCACATACAAATAACTGGCGCCTTCCAGACCAGGGCTGCTAAGTACGCCGTTGTACAGCGTTTGTTCAAAAAGGTCAGCATAACGGCGTTCGCCGGTAATAAGTAGCAGCCGCCAGTTCCACATTAGACTGGCAATGGCTGCGCACGTTTCGCAGTAACAGGTGTCTGTGGGCAGTTCGTATGGGTCACCAAACGCTTCGCCGTCCGCCCGCGAACCCACGCCGCCCGTCACGTATAATTTGTGCTCGACCATATCCGCCCATAGTCTGTGCATGGCATCCAGAAGCGCACGTTCAGCGCGCTCCATGTACAAATCGGCAATGCCTGTCGTCAGGTAAAGCTGGCGAACAGCATGACCGGCGACCTCCACTGCCTCTCTAACAGGCACATGATCTTGCTGATAAAGGGCTCCATATCCCGCATGACCGCGCATCCGGTTACGGCCGCGTCGGTCAATAAAAAGCTGCGCCAGATCGAGATGGCGTTCATCGCCCGTCAGCCGATACAATTCCACTAACGCCATTTCAATTTCGGGATGGCCGCAGGTTTCGTCACGATGGCCGATACCAAATAGATCGTTGATGTGTGTTACAAATCGCAATGCCACCGCCAGCAGCCGTTCATCAGCCAACACCCGCTGAAAGGCAATTGCCGCCTGGATCAAATGTCCGGCGCAGTACAGTTCGTGCCCATGATCCAGGTCTGTCCAGCGCTTTTCCGGGGCGGCAAACTGGTAGTAGCTGTTGAGGTAACCGTCTGCTTGCTGTGCCTGTTCAATGAGAGTAATGGCTTCATCTGCCATCGCCTGCAAAGCTGTATCCGGAATGCGCCCCAACTCCCAGGCAACGGCCTCCAACCATTTGTAAATGTCAGAATCGGCAAATCTGTAACCGGTAAACTCACCTTCCTCAAGACCCGTCGCAATCCGCAGATTACGCAAATTGCCCGCCTTTTCTAACATGACAAAACCATGTGGCAGACTTACCATGCGATTGACTTCTTGATAATTACCCCAAAAGCTGCCGGTGATTTGCACGGCCGTATAAGGCAGTGTGCTTAACACCGATTGCTTCGATTTCCTGTTATCAACCGGTCCCGCGTTCTCTCTGTCTGGCATCTTTCGCATTCCTCCTTAAATAATGCACAGATCACCCAGAACTTGTCCTGAGCTTGCCAAAGGATTTCAGCGACTAAAAAATCCGTGTAATCTGCGCTTACACTGAGTCCAAGCAGTTACACGAAGTTCACCAGGCCGCCAGAGGTCATTTTTGGCGAATTAACGCGGCCATTACCAGAGGTAAGACCGACTTAGTGTACCTGCGGATTCTCATTCGCCTATGGCTCTTGGGGCTCGGCAGGGTAGGCCAGCCATCGGCCGTCCAGGCGATATAAAGCCGCCTCCTCTTGGACGCCCGCATGCGCTTCAACATGGACGGTCGTGGCCGGACGATAGACAACATCTTCACCCAAAGGCTATGGCGTTCGGTGAAGTACGAGCAGGTGTACCTGCACGATTATGAGACAGCCCGCCAGGCCCGGCAGCGGCTAGCAACCTACTTGACCTTCTATAATCAGAAGCGGCTGCATCAGTCGTTGGCGTGCCGCACCCCAGCTGAGCTCTATCTGGCCGCCACACCGTTGGCCGACCTGGCCACTACTTTACTTTATTGAATTGTTAAAGACTTCAAAAGGAGTAAACCGACCTTAAAACTCTCCGAAAATCTGTCTTGACATTCTAGGCCACCTTACGCCATTTTGCCTCCAGTCTATCATAACATCGCGCAGGGCGGCATCTGTAAAGTAAGAGAGTAAAAGATGCCAAACTCAATGGTCGAATCAGCCTTCATGACGGCCGCCCGTTCCTCATCTATTATTCTGGCAGAAGGGGAGAAGTAAATTTCTATCGGCACGCCGTTTGCTGTGAATGTATGTGTCACATTGCCCGTCTTGGCCGTCCCGAAACGACCATTCCTAAACATCTCCTCGAACCCCACCCCAATGTGTAATTATCCGCCAACAATGTTGAGGTAAACACCAGGGTATTGTTGTGGGTCGGGTA
>JAHDWK010000038.1 GCA_023382655.1 Anaerolineae bacterium
CGAAGACAGCGTGGCGGCAGATCTGCGCCGATTTAAAGCGTATGCTGAAGCTCAACGGCAGCAGGCTCCCGTAATGACCAGTGGGATCTACAATCCTTAAATAGTCTGGTTTATTGCATTAGCGAGGAACGGCACAGAGAGCGTTCAAACGATGTCGGTAGGTGAGGTTAGGGCAGTGGGCCGCCAGTTGTTCATATAGGGTAAGCGCCTGACGGCCGTACTCCTCATCATTGGTCAGTTGCCACAGTTCGTAATAGATGGCTGCCTGTTCGGCCGGTCGCAGATTGGTCAAGAGTAAATCGGCTAATTGCTGCTGCGCCCTGGCGTGGTCACCTTGAGCAGCCACGATTTTAGCCTGGAGCAGACGGCTGGCCAAGACGACCGGGTTACGGCCGGCCTGGGCCAGATATGGCTCCACTTGCGCCAGCGCTGCGGCCGCCGCCGCGATTTCCCCCTGTTCCAACAGCAAGGATGCCCTGGGAACAAGGGCGAAGCGGGCTACTGTGACCGGCCGGCGGGCTGATTGAAAAACTTCGGCCGCGCTCTCCAGGTAAGCGGCTGCCTCTTCCTGGTTGCCTAACTGTCTGGCTATCTCCGCCAGCAGACTGTGAGCCATGGCCATAGATTCCGGGTCTTCGGGCGGAGCCAGGGCAAGATACCCATCGAGGGCGGTCCGCGCCTGGTCGTACTTACCCATATGGATGAACAACAATGCCAGCCGCCACAAGTTTTCGCTTTCCAACCAGCCCATACCTGCCTCGTGATAAAAACGGCCCGCCTGTTCCAGACAATCCCGCGCTCCCTCATACTCATCTAGCGACAGCAAAATCTCGCCTTTATTACCCAAGGCCACATAAAAACCGCTTACGCTGCCAATATGTTGGGCAATTGCCAGAGCGTGTTCCATCTTCGCCAACGCCTCTTCATATTCACCAAGTTCCAATAAAAGCAGGCCGAGGTTGTTGGCCGTTCGCTCCTCGCCTAGCAGATAATTGAGCTTTTGGTAACGGACCAGCACGTCGCGCTGATAAGCGGCCGACTCCTCCAATCGTCCCATCACCGAAAGGGCAACGGCCGTCATGCCCTTGTTAAAAACCATGCCCCGTTCGTTGCCCGTTTCGGCGTACAGGACGGCCGCCTGTCCCAAGGCCTCCATCCCCTGATCCAGCCGGCCTAGATCGGAGTTGATCGCCCCCAACCAGTCATAGGCCACGGCCAACGGCCGTTTTGCCCCCAATGAGCGATAAATAATAATCGCTTCCTGCAAATGATGTATCGCCTGTTCCGGGGCACCCCTGTCCCGTTTGAGGATACCTAACGTTCGCAGTCCATCAGCCCGATAGCGGGGCAAAGCCAGTTGCCCGGCTAACTCAACCACCTGGGCAGCCGTTTCGGCTGCCTGCTTCAACTCCCCGCGCCACTCGGCAAACTCCGCCACTCGCGCCAACAGATGGCACCTCAGGCGCGCCACGTTCCAGCCATCGGCGATGGCCTCCACAGCATGGGTAAACATCCCCTGCCCTTCTTCAAAGAGACTGGTCACTTCATAAAAGGCGGCCAGACCGTCTACGGCCGTGTCCAGAGGCGCCAGCAGGCCAGGGGCGGTTGCTGCCCGCTCCGCCGCCCACTGCCATGCCTGGCGGATATTGTCCAGCTCGCGCCAGATCAGATCAATCGTCACCTGTGGTTCCGCGCCATAACAGGCCGCTTCGCAATCGGCAATGAGAGCCAGATAGTAGATGCTGTGGCGGCCGGCTATCTGCTCCTGCAAGGCGGCTTCACCCAACCGTTCCCAGGCATACTCATGCAGCGTTTCCAGCATCAAAAAGCGGGGTTCCCCGTCAGGCAATTCTCGCTGCTGGATTAAACTCTTGTTCACCAGCGACTCAAGGCCATCAAAAACGTGAATGGGCAGGTTTTCCTGGCAAATGGTTTCAATGGCTTCCAGAGAGCAGCCACCGCGAAAAACGGCCAGCCGGGCAAACAACATCTTCTCCCCCTCGTTGAGCAGGTTATAGCTCCATTCAATCGTGTTATGCAGGGTTTGCTGGCGGGCCGGTAAATCATGCGCCCCACCGCGCAGCGTGTCCAACCGGCTGGCCAGGCGAGCCAATAATGTTCGTGGGGTCAACAACTTGATCCGCGCCGCTGCCAATTCGATGGCTAAGGGCAGACCTTCCAGGCGAACGCAGATTTTGGCCACATCCAGGGCATTTTCCGTGGTAAGGGCAAAATCGGCCCGTACCGCCCGTGCCTTCTGGATGAAGAGGGCGACGGATTCGCAATTTGTTAATGCCTGTGGCTCAAGGTGTTCCGGGTCAGGTAACTCCAATGGCGGCACGGCATATTCCTGCTCGCCGTAAAGATGCAGTGGTTCGCGGCTGGTTGCCAGCACTTTGAGGTGCGGCGCAGCCGAAAGCAGTTCCGACACCTGGGTGGCGGCCGGCAGCAAATGCTCAAAGTTATCCAATATCAGCAGCAGACGGCTTTCGCGCAGCACGTGTTTTAACGTTTCCAGCAGCGGCTGATCATGGGTTTCGTTGACGCCGATAACATTGGCAATGGTGTTGATAACCAGGGCCGGGCTGTTAATGGGGGCTAGAGAAACAAAATAAGCACCATCGGGAAAATTGCCTGCTACCTCCCAGGCCACTTGTAACGCCAGACGGGTTTTGCCCGTCCCCGGCGGGCCTACGAAAGTGAGCAGGTGGGCTGTCTCCAACAACTGCTTGATCACCGCCATTTCGTGTTTGCGGCCGATAAAGCGGGTCGTTTCTACCGGCAGGTTATGTCTGGCAGCCGGGCGCACGATGGGCAGTGCCAGTGTGGTTGAATGTTCCGCATCGAGGAGTTGCAGTTCACGCGCGCGGGCAATGGCCTGGGTACGGCTGCCTACTCCCAGAATGCTGTAAATCTGGCGGTTGTACCATTTGACCGTGTTAATGGTCATCACCAGTCGTTCGGCAATTTCCCGATCCGACATCCCCTCGGCTAACAGGCGCAAAATTTCCACAGCCCGCTTGCTTAAACCTTCCGGTTGAGAAAACTGTTCTAGAGAAGTCATCCGCCCACCCTACTGAATCGGGATTTTGCCCCATCTTATCACAGGATAGCCCAAACCGGGTAGCAGGTGTTTCCATTCCTGTTCCATTCTTTCGATAGGTGCTTTCCATTCCGTTTGTACCCTAGACTGTCGTCCATATCACCAAATAAGGAGTGTGACTCATGCAAAAAGGATACAAACAACTCGTTGCTGAAGCGAATGCCACGATTGAGACAATCCCGGTCGCCGAAGCGTTACCATTGCTCGACCGTGAAGAAGTGGTCTTTGTTGACATTCGCGATCTACCGGAGATAGAGCGGGATGGCATTATTCCGGGCGCCATCCATGTCCCGCGCGGGATGCTGGAATTTACGGCCGATCCCGAAAGCCCGTATCACAAGGAGGTCTTTACCTCCGGTAAACAACTTCTGCTCTACTGTGCCAGTGGCGGCCGGTCGGCTCTGGCCACACAGCGGTTGCAGGAAATGGGGCTGAACCGGATTGCGCACGTGGCTGGCGGCCTCAAAGCGTGGAAAGAAGCCAGCGGCCCGGTGGAAACAATCTGAAAGCCATCGTCGAAAGTGTCCGCGCCGACATTGTCGTCGCTTAAATACAAACAAAAAAAAAGGATTAAATCATGTATCAACGCTTAGCTAACAAAGTGGCCCTGGTAACAGGGGCCAGTTCGGGAATCGGCCGGGCCGCGGCCATTGCCTTCGCCAGAGAAGGGGCCAAAGTGGTGCTGGCCAGCCGCAACGAAAAAAGTACACTGGAAACGCTGCGTATGGTGGAAGAGGCCGGCGGCGAAGGGATTTTCGTCAGGACTGACGTGTCCGTGGCCAGGGATATGGAGAATGCCGTGCAGAGAACGCTGGAAATGTACGGCCGTCTCGATTGTGCCTTTAACAACGCCGGTGTCTCTGGCCCGGCCGGGCCGTTGTTCCAACTGAGCGAAGAAGAGTTCCAACACGTCGTGGACGTGAACCTCAAGGGGGTGTGGTTGTCCCTGAAATATGAGCTACCGGCCATGTTGGCCAACGGTGGCGGGAGTATTGTGAACATGTCCTCGGCCGCCGGGCTGATGGGCACGGCCGGTACGGCCGCTTACACCGCCAGTAAACATGGTGTCGTCGGCCTGACCAAAGTGGCGGCGTTGGAATATGCCAAAGCGAACGTGCGCGTGAACGTCGTCTGCCCCAGCGTGATTGACAACACGGTCATGGTGGAACACGTCAAAGTGGCTTATCCCGACGTGTATCACTATTTGCTGGGCACGCACCCGGTCGGCCGGATTGGTCAGCCGGAAGAAGTCGCCAATGCGGTTGTCTGGCTTTGTAGTGACGAGGCTTCCTTTGTCACCGGCGTGGCCTTCCCCGTTGACGGGGGTACTATAGCTGGCCCTGTCGCTCCAGTCTCCAAGAACTAAACGGCCGTTGAAAACGGCCGTCCTCCCCTCCTTCCCAACTTCATCAAACCCTTTCCCCTTATCTGCTGCCCGGTCGCCCGTGACCGGGCACATTCCCCTTTGACCCTGATACGACCAGCATCGAATATGGCCAGCAATATGGCGCTACCCTGCATATCATATAATCATAGAAGCCACACCAGGTGCAAGGCTCAGGCAAACAAAAAGCTCTCGACTAAATCGAGAGCTTTTTTACCTTTGCCCGGAACGAAAGCCATGTTGACCTGAGAAAACGGCCGTCAGCAGACGAACTGACGGCCGTTTCAAGTTCGGCGCAATTCATCCCTCAGTGCTGTAAATTCTGTCTGCAACCGCCTGGCCATGGCATCATCCGGGTATTTGGCCAGGTGGAAGAGAGCTTGCTCCAGGTAGGACACGGCCGTGTCTGCCTCCCCTTTCGCCGCATACAATTCGCCCAATGTGCCTAACGTGTTGGCCAGCATCAAATCATCGCTGGCTTCTGCCCACAGGCGGGCGCTGGCCTGCAAACAGCTTTCGCTTTCATCCAACCGCTGCTGTTTTAACAGACTATTACCCAGGCACTGCGCCACCAGGGCGCGTTGATGAATGTAGTGCGACTTCTGTAAATAAGGGGAATTGGCGCGGCGGAAAGCGGCTTCTGCCTCTGAGTAACGGCCCAACTCAAACATGATGCCGCCGAAAGCCGCTTCAAACATCGTCAGGTCATATTCCCCGCTGATACTCTGAAAATAGGGGCGAGCTTGTTCGTAATAAGCCAACGCCTGGTCATAATTCCTGGCCGCCCGGGCCACACCAATCAGGTTGTTCAAGGCCCGCAGATAATTGGTCTCCTGTCCCCACTGGTGATAAAGAGCGGCCGCCGTCTCCAACCGCTCCTGGGCTACGGCCAGATCGCCCCGATAGGAAGCAATAAGCCCAAGCTCGATCAAGGTGCTGGCAACCCACTTATCCGGGGCGTGCTGCTTTTCCAATCCGGCCAGAGCTAACTGGCCATACTGTTCGGCCTGGTCATATTGGCGCAGGTGGCGGTGATCGGCACAGAGATAGAAGCGGCTTTGATTGACCAGATCAGCATCCTGGTGTTCCTGAGCTATCTGCTCGGCCCGCGTATGGGTGGCGACCGCCTGCGGCAGTTGCCGCCCCATCTGGTACAGGTAACCCAACCGGTGCAGTAGTTAGACTTGTAACCGCCAATCATCCTGTGCCCATTGGGTAACAGCCTGCTCCAGAATAGGAATCCACTCCAACCAATACCCCTTGCGCTCCACCAGGTAAAAGGCGTTGAGGGCGAGTACGGCCGTGTCCAACCACAATTCTGGCACCGCCTGGCCATATTGCACCAGGCGATACAGGTTATGTCGTTCGGCATCCAGACGGCGAATAGATGCATCCGATTCATCTTGTGTCTGCACTTGCCAATATCGCAAACCAGCCTGAAGGCCACGCACAAATTGGGGGTGTGGTTTGTGGTCGTCCATCCTTACTCTATCTGGTTATCAGACCAGTGAATAATTTCCGTGTGTAAAAAGGTTTCTGTCAGGCGGTGGATGCCATACCGTTTTTCCTCGAGGGTGCCGCGTACTTCCAGCAAGGAACGGTGGCGCAGTTCCTGCAACGCTGGCCATAGTTCAGCCTCGGTCAGGTCACTAAGGGTGCAAAGATAGGCGGGCAGGCCGCCGGATTCGGCCACCAGGGGCATGACCTGGAGCAACTGCCGGGCCGGGGGGCTGAGCACATTCCACGTTTGCCAGTAGATATGCCTGTACATCTCTTCTACTGCCCCGGATGGTTTATGGGTCAGATGGGTCAGTATCTGAGACAGGGGCAGCAAATCCAGCAGACTGACAACCAGTTTCAGGGCCAGGGGGTTGCCGCCTACCACCTGGTAAATATGGGCCATATCCGCTTCGGTGGCTGTCTCCATGGCCCGAATGCCAATATCACGGGCATGGTGGCGCAGCAATAGCGCCGCATCGGTGAGTGACAATTCGTCTATGTTAAAACTATACACGGTAGTCTGTTCCACCGGTCGGGTACGGGTGGTGAGCAGAAACTTACTCGGATTGGCTAAATCGTTCAGGTGGGCCAACAGGTAAGCGGTATCAGTTTCACTTTCCAGATTGTCAATGATTACCAGGCACGGCCGTTGTTTTAACACCTGGCGCACGGCTAACAGGCGCTGCACCAGGGAGCGCATCGCCGTCGCTTCCGGCCAGAGAGACCCGGCCAGGGTCGTGATGAGGTCTTCATACGTGAGCTGGGGTGAGTGAGAATGGCCGCTCATGGTTTGTGGTTCTGAACGCACCCACACGATCTGGTCAAACGAGAAATGGCCGATGACCTGGCGGGTGACGGCATCGGCCAACGCCGTTTTGCCCATGCCTCCCATGCCCACCAGAGCGACTACCCAGGGTGTTTCTGCCTGAAGCAGCAATTTTTTTATGGCTGTGCGCGCCTCTTCCAGGCCAAACAGGCGGGTATAAGTAGCCGGAGGCAGTCTGATCTCTATTTGTTGGGCCTGTTCGTGGCGGTATGTTTGTTCACGGCCGTAGAGGACATCTGCTAACTGTTCAATGGCCACCCGCTGCAAACGACTAACGCTGTGTTCGCTGACGTTGAGTTTATTGGCCACCGCCATCAACGTGCTGTTGTCAATGAATCGGGCGCGCAAGACGCGCGCGGCCTTCTGGTCTTGGGTTTCCAGTTCGTCAATGGCCTCCAGAAGCACCTGGTTGGTTGCCAGACGCCGTGTTGCCGGGCTGCCATTCTGGGCAACGGCCGTTTGCCTTTTTTGCACCAGCAGCAAATCTGCCAGCAGATCCATCTGGGTTCCACCGGTACTGTGCCAGGCACGCAGCGCGGCGTGTACGTTGGTTTGTAACTGCTCTTTGCGGAGAGACGGCCAATTGCTCATAACGACCTCCTGGTCAAGGCTACTACTATAACGACGAAGGGGTACCAATGCCAAAGAATATCTCTGGCTGCCACCGATCTGCTGGCCGTACTGCCCTGCGTTACAAGATTTGTGACCAAAGCGCAGGTTAGCGCAAGTTTTTGCTTTTTTGCGCAGGAAGTGGCCGAAGTGTGGCAAATCAGAAATGGGAAATGGCTGTATACTGCGCCTTAACCAGATGTGGCAGGCACATCTGGCCGTAAAATTTGTGCCATTTAGAGGATAGCCAGTTTGGGGGAGGAAGGGGGGAGTCATCATGTTGATAGCTGGTAAATAAACGATATGAGAGCTTATAGATGCCAACCAATCATTCTTTAGCAAACAATAGAATCCTGATTTTGCTGGCGACTGGTTTTGAGGAAACGGCCGTTGTTTATTGTCTGGATCATATGCGTGAGGCCGGTTTGCCGGTCTCGCTGGTGGGGTTGTCGGCCGGTATCCTGAAAGGGCTGCACGGGCTGGCAGTGCGCCCTGATTATTCACTTGACCAATTGTCAGCAGAGGCGGGCTGCCGGGGGGTCATCGTGCCCGGCGGCCCGCCGTGTGTCACCGCATTGCTGACGGACCCGCGGGTGCATCGCCTGCTTGACGCGACTTTGCAGCAGGAGGGATTTGTGGCGGCCATGGCTACGGCCGTGCCCCAGTTACAACAGTCCGGTATTCTCGCTCTGTCCACAAAGCCCAGGTTCATCCCCCAAGAAGATATGGAAATCAACGAATTTACCTATCAGTTAATTAATTTTGCCTCCACTTGAGACGTCTGACAGGCACTCACAATGAATGATCTTCCCACAAACCCGGATTTGCCGAAAAGAACTGTATCGAAAAAGAATGGGAACAAACCTATAACAGCGGGTTAAGTGCTACTGTAATCAAAGGCGGCTTTAACTTACCTGAACATGCCAGACCTGGTACATAGGGCGGAATGTGTCAAGCATGTTGAGATGCTGAGATCAATACCTGAGCATCCAGCCCCAATTCGCGTAGGGCGGCCTTCATTTCCGCCACCTTTTGCGGCGAGATGTTGTCATCGCCAGATATTTCTACCTGAAGCAGTAACTTCATATCATGATTCGAGGCAAATTTCGTCAGCACCTTGATGTAGAAGTTGACCCACATTTGGGCGGCGATTTCTCCATTCCAGCACGGCCGTGGGGAACTTCCATTTGTCCGGCCCTGGCTGAAAAGCCATCACGTCTACGCTCAGATATTCGCTGCGGGCGACGGGCAGGGAGATGCCTTTGTACCCCTTGGCCGCCGCCTGCCAGCCCAGGGCGGTGCAAGTGTGGATGATGGTTTCGGTCATCACGGCCGTCCAACTTCGTTTGCCCTGGCGTGAAGCCGTTTTGAGCCGGGCCGCCAGTTCATGCTGCTGCACCGTCTGCATAAAGGTATCACGCCATTGGTGGGTCAGGGCAAAATCAGACATTCATCCATTCCCCCTCTTCACAAAAATGTAAGATAATGCTCGGTGCCAGCATATTATTTCTAAGTCCAAGGTGCAAATGGACGCATGTTTCGGCACACTTCAACCAATTCTGAGTATTGACCATGTCTTTGAAAATAACGTATCAGCTCTCGTACTTTATCATTCTTCCCCAAACCCGGAAGGCTTTCGAAATCTATGTTCAAGTCGAAACAAAGGTCTTGTAACTCGCTTTCGCTAAAGCACGTGATCAAAATTTGCCTTAATTGAGCGGGCATTATTGTTGTTGAACCAAAATTGTCTTCCTTTGCGTAGAAATCGGTTTCTACAAATTCATCAAATGATTTTTGTCCATCATTTGAACGATAACTAAAAGAAAGTGGCCCTAGTGCATTTCCTACCGCAATGGATTCGCTAATTTTCCGCCACAGATCATATTCTTCATCTGAATCCTGTGGTATCTCGAAATTTAGCTGCCTTAACAAATCAAATCGAAAGAGGTCAAAGGCACCCCGAATGAGTGTTCCATATACCCTGGCGGTTGGAAGAGAAGCAGTATAAAAAAAAAGGGCAAGCATAAAAAACAACGATCCAAAGAGTAACCAAGACATCTGAACGTAAACCGCCGAAATAAAGAAAAGGATCATCGCAGAAAGTAAGGACAAAAACACACAATAAACCATAAAGGAAAGTCTGTTATTCCCTTGTTCGATTCTTCGTAGATAGGCGTCAGGAATAACATGAACCAAGCGTGGCCAAACAGTTACTGCGTCTATGCCATACCGTCGAACTGAATATTCTTCAGCTGCTCTTAATATGTTGCCAAACATTGTCGGTACTGCATCGTCAATATCCGAAGGGAAATTAAGTTCGTAGTACGCAACCATCTCATAGAGCCGGTTTTGAAGGGCATTGACCTTATCCAGTTCAGGTTCTCTACGAGTGTGGTAAATTTCGCTAAGTTCAGCCTCCAGTTCCATCCTTTTCTGGTTTATTTTAACAGCTCTAAGCTGTTGGTACTTTTGAAAGAACGGAAATCGCTCAAGAATTATGTAGCCTTCCAGGATTTTCATAAAAAATATATTCAATCCAGACAGAACAAAAGCTGTGGTTAATGATAGCACCAAGAATAAAATTGGTAATGTCGTTGCATCCAGCACAAAATACCGGAGAGTGGATGGTAGTCCGGGACTGACAACAAAAAGTAAAAAACCTACAAAGGCTATCGACGGCAATAACGCAGATAGAATTTGACTTTGAGTGATTTTTTCAGCCATCAGATCAATTACAGATACATTGGGTACTGGTGCTCATGCTACTTTACTTCCGCAGAACGGACAAACTTTCATCAATACGCCTCTTTTCTTTGTCAATTTAGGCTTTCGAAAAGAACGTCGACAATTTGAGCAGCCCATTTCTTTATTCGGAACACTCTTCGGTTTTTTCGGTTTTCCCATTATCACTGACCTGTTTGATCTATAGTTCTAAAATCCCAAGCCTTTTCTACGGCCGTGAACCCCATCCACCCATCGTTTTTCTTCGCTGCCGGGCGCGTAGAGGGCGGAGAGCGCCTGCGCCAGCCGCCAGAAGGCGGCGTCCTGGCCCACGCCGTCCGTGACCAGAAAACTTTTCAGGGCGTCGCTGCGGCCGGCCGCAAAGAGCAGCATCGCCTGGTGTACCCGGTCTAACGTTGATCCGGCCGGGTAGGATAACGCCTTCTTCGTTCAGCCGCCATTCACCGGCCTGTTCCGGTGGGTGTTGATTCATCGGCCGGGCCCGGCCACAGAGCGGCACAAATCACGGCGCGGCAGGCGGCCAACGGCCGTCTGGCCCACCAGATATGCAGCGTGGAAATGTGCCCATGCCGGATGCTCTTCTCCCGCCGGGCATGGGCGGAAATACGCTTGATAGGCAGGTCAACTTCGATGAGGCGTTTGGGGGTGGGGGTCAACGAGAGTCCTTTGGGTGGAGATTAGAGATTGGGAGATTGAGAGATTGGGAGATTGGGAGGTTGAATCTCCAATCTCCCATCTCTATGAATCCATCTGCTGCAAAAATTCATCTATCGTCACCGGTTTGCGTTCGTGGCGCAGGGTTTGCACGGCTTCTTTCATGGCCGTGCCCAATAGCTGGCTGGACTCTTTCAAGTCGGCGGTGGTCAGCCGGTTTTGCAGCGAGAGGGCGGCGTGTTGGTGGCTGATGTGCAGGCTTTGTTGGGCAAAGGCGGCATAGACAGTATTGGCCACGCCAATTTCGGCCAACGTTTGCTGCAAATCCCGTACCGGCCCACGATATACCAGGGAGACGGTGAACAGTGCCAGGCCTAACACAATTTGCACTATCGGCGGCCACCCTACCGGCTCCGACAATCCTTCAATACCTTGCCACAACAGCCGCAAACCAATCAAAGCCGCCACCAGAGACACAAATAAGCCCACAAGCAAACGGAACCACAATCCAACTTGGGCACTGCGGATGCTGGCGTTCCATTTGCCACGCACATCATCCCGAACAGTTTCCAGTGGGTTTTGATAAGATTCTGCCCATGCCTTTTTCAGTTCTGGTGCGATGAGGACGCTGTTGATTTCCCGGCGCAGCAGTTGCAGATCAGAGGCGGCGTCCGGATGCGTATTCAGGTAATCATCGAGACGGTTGACGGCCGTTTGCAAATTATGCCCACAGCTTTCAATGATGAGGGCGGCCAGAATGCCGGTCAGTCGAGGCTCCTGGCTGTAGTGGGGCGCCTGGGCAACCAGGGTGTCGGCCAGAAGGCGACGGTCATCAAGAGTATGGGGTGTGGTGACGGCCGTGACCAATGCCGCTATGTCCAGATGTTCACGGAAATGAGTGGCGACCTCAAGCTGCTTGAACAACGTCCCCACTTTTTCTTGCCAGGCATCTTTGGGAGTGGGGTCTGTATCCCTAACAATATCTCTGACAGATTCGGCCGCAATGACCCGTAGTTCGGCATGACGGCCGTGGATAACAGCCTGTAATAAATAGGAAACAATCCGGTTCAGGGGAACGGCTTCGCTGGGCGGTACATCCCTTATTTTTTTGCCAGCGCGATGCACACCGGGGTACTCTTGTCTGCCTGTAAACAACGCCCCAGAACCTCCAATTGGATGAGATCTACGCGGTCGGCCACAATCATACTGGCGGCGTAAACCCGGATCAGTTCATTGGGTTGGCTTTCGGGTTGAAGTTCGTTGATCAGCGGCTGGTTATCTCTGGCGGCGGCCTGGGCCCGCAGGTTTTTTAATTTGCGGAAGGTCCGGCGGTGGGGTTCTGGCAGGGGCATATAAGCATCCAGGTCCAAATGCGCCATCATTTCCACGAAAGTTGTGAGCTGTTCGGTCACGGTTATGCTTCTGCCTGCTGGTGGTATAGGATGAAGGAATTGTATCAGGGAACGGCCGAAAGGTGGAAAAGGACACCCTTACTTTTTCCGCAACAATCCATACAAATTTGCCATTTCATCCCAGGCCAGGTCAAAATCGCCTCTGGAAACGCGAACGGCCGTTTGCTCAACGGCCGGATCGTGCAGCACCACATCCGTTCCTTCGATACCGATAACGACCACTGCATGAGCAAATGCCGCCTGGCAGTAAGGCAATTGGCCGGTATACACCAATACAATTGGTGGTACACCAACAAACAGGGCCGCTTCCAAATCAGCAAATGTGCCTTCGCCGTATAACACGTCTAGCGTGGGGGAAGCCAACAAGCGCAGCCGAGAACCAGGCGTTCCTGCCCCCGGCAGCATATTCAGTTGTTGGGCAAGCCAGGCTTGTTTCTGTGGCATCCCCCAATACGCTAATACCATTTGGGCACAGGCCGGTAAGCAGTAACCATCACTCAACTGGCGAAAGTGCGGAACGGGTAAGATGTTGGACATTAGCTAAAATTTGGTCTCGCAGTTCTTCATTGGCCAGCAGTTCACCCGTTTCGGCGTTTACATCAACGCTGCCGACCTCCCCTATCATCCCTGTGGCCGAAGAAGTTAACATAACAGGCATACGCCAGACAGTCTCTTTGCGGATAATTAACTGCGGGGTCCCGCTTATTAACTGGTTGCCCACTTCACTAGCCAGCCAGGCTGTTGCCCTGCGGCGGGCGGTGGCTGCATCCAGGTTGACGGTAGCCTCGACATTGATCGCCACGTCTAACGCTTGAAATTTTTGCAGCCCGGTACCGAACAGGGTGATTTTTGTATGTTCTGTAGGTGGGGTGAGGACAATTTCGCTCATGGCAGACATTGTAACATGAAAATTGGGCAAGTTGGCAATTTGCCGGATCGTTTACAGACCTATTACAGCCCCCTACACTTCCGCGCTTTGTGTAACAGGGTAACAAACGCTTGCATCTCCTTTTGATGAAATAATCGTATACGGCCTCAAGCTGGTGGGGCAGCGGGTCTATACGAGCAATGGATAGGGCAAAGTAGGGATCGTATTCATAAGCCAGACCCAGACGCAGGGCTTCTACACCCAGGCGGAAATAATGGGCACGGCCGTCAAACGGTTGTTCGGCTGGGCTGATTATCAAATTTGTCAATTCGGCCAGGGAAAGGATGGGTTGGTAGGTTTGATTGGTTTCCAGACCCGTACCGCTGAGCTTGATATTGTCACCCATGGGCACAGTGGTAATCAGCTTTACCGGTTCGGGAAAGAGGGGAGAGCGAATAATGGCGTCTGGTTTGAGATTGTCAACGATGGACTCCATCATCTACACTTTTACCCGGATCAGAAAACAAAAAAGCCGCTTGCCGAAGGCATTCTGCACACGACTTCTTTGCTTCAAATGGCCGGCAACAGGGCACGACTTTATGCCTTTTTTATTGTACTGATGTTGCAGAAAGTTGACGAACAAAAAGCTAAAAGATAAAACTTGTTTGCTGTCAGGATGAGTAGTAGTACCTTTTGGCCATTACGTTGGTAGAAGGCGATCCCTACAATGACGGCCGTTGGCATGTGAGCTATGCCACACCCGTGAAGAGGTATTGTTTTATAGGGAGCATCATAGCGATCCACCGACCACTCTGTTGTGGCTGTCTCTCCATCCACCGCGCTTTAGCGCCGGACACAACCTCCCTTCGTCGCTCAATTTGAATCACCCTGTCAGGAAAGCACCCCTTTCCCTTTGTTCAACATTTCTTGACCGCCATCAGGTACGGGCAAACGCTAAAACAGAGTCTTTAGCCGCACTCAATTTAGCTGTAGTTGCCAAATGATGTGTTACAAAGAGGAGTTAAACCGATGTGGAGTAGAAAACAACGAATTTTTGGTGGGTTAATCATCATAGTGGCTTTCGCCTGGGCGGTGAACCAGGCAGAGGAGCATACGGCCGTCGCCCAAAGCTACCCTTCTCATCCTGGTTTCCCCCGTTTTGAAGCAGGCAGCACCATTACCTTTGGCTCACCCACCGTCGTAGACATTAATGGAGATGGTGAGCTAGATATCTTAGTGCCAGACGGCCGTGGCTGCGTGTGGGCCTGGGATCACACCGGCGCCGTCTTGCCGAATTTCCCCTTGCAAACGGGCGGTAGCTGCCAGGGTACACCGCGCATCAGTGGCCCCCTGGCTGTGGGTGATATGGACGGCGATGGCGCGCTGGAAATTGCCGCCGGCACACGCGGCACAGGCGGCAGTCCGGGGCAGCGCGGGAAGATTTTCGTCTGGCACGCGGACGGCTCTTTGGCCGCCGGTTGGCCGCGAGAAATGGCCTGGAATACACAATTTGGTAGTGGACTGCCAGAGGTTCTCACGGTAGCTATGGCCAACATCACGGGCAATAGTTTATTGGAATTGGTGGCCGGTACCAGCAACAATTCCTCAGCCGGGGGTACACCGCAAGACCCCACCCATAACTTGTATGCCTTCTCCGGGAATGGCGCTTTGCTGCCCGGCTTTCCCACCCAATATCGGCGGGCCGGTATCTGGGGTTTTGTGGGCATGGCCGATCTCAATGGCGATGGTTACGCCGAACTGCTTACCGGGCGCGATCATGCCTTCGTTCACGCCTACAATGCGCAGGGCAATCAACTACCAGAGTGGCCCGTGGAATCCTTTGTGAACCCAAACGATCCGCACGGCTTGTTTATTGAATTCACCCGCGACGCACCCTCCATGGGTGATCTGGACGGTGATGGGGACATTGAAATTGTCATTGCTGGCAAAGTGCGCGACCCTGATCAGAACCGGGCTGTGACCAACAGCGGCCTGCTGGTGCTGAAAGCGAACGGCCAGCGCGAACCAGGCTGGCAGGTGGCCAAGCTGGGTGGGACGCCTGTTTTTAATGACTTCCACCCCACGCAAGCGCCAGCCCTGGCTGACGTGGATCAGGATGGCGATTTGGAAATTGTGGTGGGCATGTTGGATGGCACCATGCGGGTGTATCGGGCTGATGGCAGCCTGATGTGGCAGTATAACTTTGCGCAGGGACATCGGTTATTTGCCAGCGAGCCGGTGATTGGCGATGTGACGGGCGACGGCCGTGTAGATATTCTTTTTGGCACGTACAGCCCCGATAACAGCGCCGATGCCCAGGCCCGCTTACACGGTTTGAGCGCGTTAGGCCAACCGCTGCCCGGTTTTCCCCTCACCCTAAACCATGAAGGCCAGTCGGAAAAGCAAGGCTTGCGCGCTGCACCGACGCTGGCCGATGTAGATGGCGATTGCCTGGTAGAGATCGTGGCGGGCAGCCAGGCGGCCGTACTGTATGTCTGGGATCTACCGGCTGCCTATTTCCCCTCGTTAATGCCCTGGCCCACCGCCCGCCATGATTTCCAGCGCACCGGGTTTGTGGGCACGGCCGTCACGCCTGCTAGCGTCACGGCTTATAGCGCCCCCCTGGGCCTTGACTACCACACCTATCTGCCCTTAATTGCCAATCAGGCTTGTTGGTAGGTTTTTAGTTGACCTTTTAGTTGACCCTTTAGTTGACCTTTTAGCTGACCCTCACTTTCAAATTTCAAAGTGAGGGTCAACTGTGCTGGCTTACGGCCGTTGCACCATCGGCAAATAGGTAAAATACGTCCATTCATTCGGCAAAGGTGTACTTGTTGGTGTCATGGTGGCGGTACCCGTTGGCGTGGGAGTATGTGTAGTAGTCGGCGTTGGCGTATTGGTCGGCGTTGGTGTGATGGTTGGCGTCAGCGTATTGGTCGGCGTTGGCGTGATGGTTGGCGTCAGCGTATTGGTCGGCGTTGGCGTGATAGTTGGCGTCAGTGTATTGGTTGGCGTTGGCGTGATGGTTGGCGTCGGCGTGGCTGTATTCGTTGGCGTCGGGGTGTGGGTTGCTGTCGGTGTAGCCGTATTGGTTGGCGTTGGTGTAGGGGTATTCGTTGATGTGTTCGTTGGCGTCGGTGTGGGAGTGTTGGTTGGCGTTGGTGTGAGCGTGGGTGTATGCGTACTGGTCGGCGTGGGTGTATGCGTACTGGTCGGCGTCGGCGGGGCGGTCACCGCCACGTTGCGGGCAAATTCCGAACTGTTTCCTGCACTGTCAGTCGTGTGGGCCGTCAGGATGTCCCCCACGACCACTCCACTAACGGCGATAGTGAAATTGCCACTGCCATTCGCCGTACCCTGGGCCAGATACGTTTTGCCCTCGCCATAATTGTCTCCATTGGGATCATTCACAACTGTCTTGTCCGCCAGAAACAGTTCCACCTGGCAGCCGTTACAAGTAACCCCTGTTACCTGCGTCGGTGTGGCCGCCGTGATCTGCGGCGCCTGGATTCCCTCGTTCGGAAAATATTCCAGGTCATCGTCACAGATCCCTGACTTCAACCGGATTCCCTTCGCCGCATTATCGTACAGGCTGTTCTGGCTGAAGGTATTGTAGTAAGGCTCACACGTGCCGTAAGGCAAATACCCTTTGTCAGCATTTAGATAAATGCCATACTCTGGATGGTAGGCAATGATGTTATGTGTGACGCTGTTCCCCTGGCTGCCCGCGGTCATATACACGCCGCTCAGACCATAGCCGTTGCCTGGCAGCGTACCGTTGGGCATCGCCACCAGGCCATCTTCGGCGCCAGGCACGGGTATTATCACCTCTCGTGGCCCTAAGCCGGTGGGGGCAACACCAATGAAGTTATCATATAACTGGTTATCAAAGACGGTATAAAATCGTGTGCCATCCCCCCCATTGCCCACAATCACGTTACGGTACACCAGGTTAGCTGTCACCTGATCTTCAAAAGTGACCCCCCGCCCTCCATTGTATATCGTTCCATTGCCCGACGGATTCAGGCCGATGAAGTTACCCACGATGAGATTACCTTGCGTAGCGATGTTGTGTGAGATTTCTATACCGTCCCGGCTGTTGCCGCTGATGACGTTACGTTCGCCTGGATTAAGGCCACCGATCTGGTTGTTGGCCACGCCTTCGGCCACATCTACCCCGTCTGCGCCATTTCGTAAGCGAGTGGTGCCAGTTTGCCGCAGGCCGACATAGTTGTTGATGATCACATTGTTCACCACGCCAACCCCTTGCAGCCCTATGCCATCCTGGTCATTACCGGAGAAGATGTTGCGTTGGGCGGCCGTATTCCCGCCGATGAGGTTTTCGCTGGCGCCCAGGGCCAGGCGGATGCCCTCGCCTTCAATACCCGACGCGTTTTGGACAAAGGTGTTGGCCGCGTTGGTGCCCAGGAAGTTGCCCTCAATGGTGTTGTGGTGGGCACGGCTGCCCAAGAGTTGTATTTGCCGGTGCCAGTTGTACACCGCCAGCCCTTTAATCACATTATTTGGTGACAACACATGCAGTCCATAGACATATGGGGTATTGTTGCCCTGTATTTCTATCTTGATGACGGCGTTACCGTTGATCCATTGGCTGTTGGCGGCAGCATTGCATTGTGTGTAACCATCAATGGTGACGCCGGCATTGTCAGTGGCGTCAATGATAAGTTCATTGGCCGGGATGATGGTAACCAGATTCGGACAGGAACCATTGGTGTTACGGATGTCAAAGTGGATGGTGTCTGTACCGGGTAAAGCGTTGCTTTCTTCGATGGCGGCGCGCAGGGTACAACTGCCAACGGCCGTCTGGCACTGCCCATCACCAGGATTACTATCACTCTGGTCGCCCGATGAATTGACGATAAAAACGGTTTGCGGCGTGTGGCTAGGGGTGGCGGGCGGTGTGTCTATCCATTGCCCCCAGGCAGCCAGAATCATTTGCATGTCGGCTACGTTCAGACAGCCGCTGCCGTTTACGTCATAGGCGGTGATCGTGGGCGCCAGGCAACGGCCGTTTAAGAAACGGCCGTCCCGTGCCAACTCCCGCCATGCACTCACTACCAGGTAAGCATCCGCATCATTCACCACCTGGTTTCCAGATAAATCTAGGGCACTGGTAACAGGCCGGATAGTCTGGGCATTGTCCATTTCGTACCGTTCACTCGCCAACAGTACCTGCCCGACTGTGTCTACCAGCAGCATGTCGGCTACAGCCAGGTTTATTTCGCCACTGGCGCGCACGTCAAATTGAAACGTGGCTAATTCCACTGGCCCCACGGCCGTATCGGGTTCAAGTCGGGGTTCATCCGTGTAAGCCACGGAGGCGCAATCAGCTACCGGGCAACTGGCGCTGCTGAGGATCACCCCATCCGGCTGGCGCACCGTGCCCATAGGCAGCAGTGCCCGCTCACCGGCCCAGCCGGGGGTGGTTTCGGCGGTGAGCAGCACCAATTGTGCCGGGTCGTAGGTCAACTTTATTTCATAACCACCCAGAGCAGAGACCTCTTCACCCATTAACCGAATGATGGTAGTTTCATCTACGCGGACCGTTGCTGGCGCTTCTAGCCAGACGCGCGGGCCACTTTCGGCGTCGGTGCTCAGCTCTGAGGGCAGGGTGGTGATGATCACGGCCGTGCCTTGCCTTTCCTGCGCCCTGGCTGACTGCTGCCACACAGCCAACGTGAATCCAGATATCACGAACAAAAAAATGATGACAACCCTATCAAAGAAGGTGGAATGTGTTTGCGGTCTCATTTTCTAATAAATCCTCCTGACTAAGAAAATTAACTATCTTTTAGCATCACACTGAGATAAATACGGTAAACAGGCGGCGCATACACTGCCTGCACATTACGAGCAAACTCTGAGGTGTTGCCGTTATCGTCGGTGGCATGAGCGGTGAGGATGTCTCCGGTGGACACGGCCGTCACGTAAATGGCAAAGTGGCCGCTGCCATTAGCTGCGCCCTGTGCCAGGTACCTCTGACCCTCGCCCCAGTTATCACCATCGGGATCATTCAACACTGTCTTGTCCGTCAGAAACACCTGCACCAGACAGCTGTCACACGTCTCGCCTATCACCTGGACGGTAGTGGCGGCGGTAATTTGTGGCGCATCTATGCCTTCGTTGGGATAATGCTCCCCGTTATCACCACATTCCCCGGGCTGTAACCGAATGCCCCGTAACCCATTATTGAACAAACTATTTCGGCTGAAACTGTTGTACCCCGTTTCACAGGTGCCGTAAGGCAAATACCCCTGGTTAGTATCCAGCAAAATGCCATATTCTGGATGGTAAGCAATGATGTTATGTGTGACGCTGTTCCCCTGGCTGCCCCCGGTCATATACACCCCGCTCAGACCATAACCGTTCCCTGGCAGCGTACCGTTTGGCATCACCACCAGACCATCTTCGGTGCCCGGCACGGGCACTATCACGCTTTGTGGGCCTAAGCCGGTGGGGGCGACACCAATGAAGTTATCATATAACTGGTTATCAAAGACGGTGTAAAATCGTGTGCCATCCCCGCCATTCCCCACAATCACGTTACGGTACACCAGGTTAGCTGTCACCTGATCTTCAAAAGTGACCCCCCGCCCTCCATTGTATATCGTTCCATTGCCCGACGGATTCAGGCCGATGAAGTTACCAACGATGAGATTACCTTGCGTACCGGTGTTGTGTGAGATTTCTATACCGTCCCGGTTGTTGCCGCTGATGACATTGCGCTCGCCTGGATTAAGGCCGCCGATCTGGTTGTTGGCTACCCCTTCGGCCACATCCACGCCATCCGCCCCATTCCGCAGCCGGGTTGTGCCATCTTGACGCATACCGACGTAGTTGTTGATGACCACATTATTCTCAACACCATCACCTTGCAGCCCCACCCCATCCTGGTCATTACCAGAGACAATGTTGCGTGCCGCCCGTGTTGCGCCCCCAATGACGTTGTTGCTGGCGCCCAGGGCCAGGCGGATGCCCTCGCCTTCAATACCCGACGCGTTTTGGACAAAGGTGTTGGCCGCGTTGGTGCCCAGGAAGTTGCCCTCAATGGTGTTGTGGTGGGCACGGCTGCCCAAGAGTTGTATTTGCCGGTGCCAGTTGTACACCGCCAGCCCTTTAATCACATTATTTGGTGACAACACATGCAGTCCATAGACATATGGGGTATTGTTGCCCTGTATTTCTATCTTGATGACGGCGTTACCGTTGATCCATTGGCTGTTGGCGGCAGTATTGCATTGTGTGTAACCGTCAATGGTGACGCCCGCATCGTCGGCAGCGTCAATGATAAGTTCATTGGCCGGGGTGAGGGTAACCAGATTGGGACAGGAACCATTCGTGTTGCGGATGTCAAAGTGGATGGTGTCTGCACCGGGTCGGGCGTTGGCTTCCTGAATGGCGGCGCGCAAAGTGCATCTGCCAGTGATCGTCTGGCACTGTCCATCACCAGGATTACTATCGCTCTGGTCACTAGATGAATTGACGATGAAGGTGGCTTCTGGCGTCTCTATTTCGGTGGGAGCTGGGGGTGAAGTGCCTGCTCCCTGCCCCCAGGCTGCCAGAATGGTCTGAACATCGGCCATTGTCAAACAGCCACTGCCATTTACGTCATAAGTGGCAACAACGGCTTCCAGGCAACGGCCATCTACCAAACGGCCGTCCCGCCGTAATTCCCGCCACATACTCACCACCAGGTAAGCGTCGGCATCATTGATGATGCCATTCCCGGACAGGTCTAAGGCCCCAATGGTTGGCGCCAGGCTGGCAGCAGCGTCAGCCTCATACTGCCCAGCGGCCAACAAAATCTTCCCGGCCGTGTCCACCAGCAGGATGTCATTCATCGCCGGCAGCGCTTCACCGCCGCGCCTCTCAAACTCAAAAATGGCTAGTTCGACGGGGTTATTGTTTGCGCCGGGCACATGGCGGGGTTCGTCAGCGTAGTTAGCGGACGTGCAATCAGCTACCGGACAACTGGCACTGCCAAGGATGACGCCATCCGACTGCCGCACGGGGCCTACATGGAGCAAAGCCCGTTCTCCGGCCCAACCAGTGCTGGCCTTCGCGCCAAGCAGCATAATTGTGGCCGGGTCAAACTGGAGCCTCACTTCAAAACCACCCAGGGTTGGCACGCCTTCGGCCATTAATCGCGCGGTAAAAGGCTGGCCCCTGACGGCCGTGTCTGGCAATTCCAGCCATACCCGCACTTCTCTCTCCTCCCCGGTAATGGTCGCCTGCGCTTCATCTGCTCCCGTCGTTGCCTGACATTGAACAGTCCAGAAAAATCCACCCATGATGAAAATAAAGAGTAGTTTTCGGATTGAGTTTCCAGGCATAAAATGCCTCCTAAATGCGGCCATAACACCACTTACCCCCTTACAAAGTTACATTTGCTCCATTTTGACAAGTAATTCCCGCATATCAGCTACCACCCGATCCAACGGCTGACTGGCATCAATGACGGTGCCAGGCGGATAAGCCTGCACCAATTCCAGATAGTTGTGGCGCAGTTGGGTGGTCTGGATCGCGGATAGCTCCTGCTTACGGCTTTGTAGCACGGCCGTCGGCGCATCCAACAGCACGATCACATCCGGCATCGGGAGGAAGCGCACGGCCGTTTCCACCCAGCGCGGCGAACCCCCATAACGATAGCGCCGTGGGTCCACCAATATATCCAGCAACGAATGGCGATCCGCCACCACCAAAATGCCTTGTGTCCGCCGTCCTCGAATCAAAACAAAATAGCCTGCCAGCCAATCCAGCCACATGGCTGCCAGTTTGACGGCCGAACGGAAACGGCCGTGCGGCGCTTTGCCATAATGCTCAATGCTGCCTTCGCGGCTGGCGACGGCCGTCCGGTACACCAGTTGCGGGCGGCGATGCAGCACAAACAGGCCGCTGTAAGCCGTGCCCGCCAACGCCTGCTCCAATTCCGCCAGCACCGTTGATTTGCCGCTGCCATCCACGCCTAACAACGTGATCCAGGGGCAGTGTTTACCTTTTAACCGGTGCATGGCCGGTGTCTGAGCTGGCGCTTCAAACACTGGCGATCCATTTATGCTCATCGCGCTCCATGATTTGTTGGATGCAGATGCCCACACGCTGCACCACATCCGGCCATTGGTAATTTTCCTCCGCCTTCAGACGCGCCTGCTGGCCCATCCGGCCGCGCAGCCCGGCATCCGTTAGCAGGCGCACCAGGCTTT
Organism: Anaerolineae bacterium; assembly: GCA_023382655.1. Taxonomy (GTDB): domain Bacteria; phylum Chloroflexota; class Anaerolineae; order Promineifilales; family Promineifilaceae; genus CAADGU01. Next base: position 22,323 of record JAHDWK010000038.1, read on the forward strand.
GCGCCAGCGCGGCCACATCTTCGGCCGGGACAATCAGTCCGGTAGATTCGTGGTCAATAATCTCTTCCATCGCCTGCCCCTTGACGCCGATACAGGGTAGGCCGTAGCTCATTGCTTCCAGCAGCACGTCGCCCCACGTTTCCAGCCGGGAAGGCAGCACAAACAAATCGGCGGAACGATAGAGAGCGGCAATGGCCTGGCGATCCCAGGTAGCCTGGATAATCTCCACACCGGCTCCAGGAAAAGCAGAGGGGATGGGTACGGCCGTGACCATTTTCAGCCTGGCTCCCGGCACTTCCTGGCGCGCCTGGGCAAATGCTTCCAGCAGCAGATCGCCCCCCTTTCGGTAGAACTCCTTGCCAATAAAAAGAACGGTGGGTGTGGTCGTTTCCCGGTGCAGCACTGACTGGGGCAGCCTGGCAAAGTTGACGCCACTGCCCACGACCGTTACCTTTTCCGGGGCTACGCCATACTCCTCGATGATAGAAGCCCGCACCAATTCACTGCGGGTGCAAATGTGGCTGGCTCTGGCAAAAGCGGCGCGTTCCAAAGCCAACCATTCCTGGCGCTGCGCTGCCGAGAAAGGAGAACGACCGGCCGACGGCCGTTGTGCGGTCAGATGCGCCGTGTAATCTGTATAAATCAGGCTCGGCGGCGACGCTGTTTGCCAACGAGCATCAAACAACACGCCCACCTGCACGATTAGATCAACTTGCCCATTCATTGCCTGAAAATGCGTACTTGCCAACCGCGAACGCCAGCGAAAAGCCGTCACATTCTTGTAAAAACTTTCGCGCCAACGCTGCCGGTCGGGATGAAATGCTTGCAGCGCATTCAAGTAACGGCGTACCCCATGCAAGCTGGCATCATAAATTTCCACCAGCGGAAAATGCTCCGCCAGCGCCGCAAAGAAAAAGCCATACTTAATCTGTGCCGCCGGATCACGCTGAACATCGCCCACCAAAGCGCTAACAATACGAGGTTTACATGCATTCATCAAAGGCCAGGGAACTCCATTTTTAGGCGAGCAGCCGAGGGGCAGGCTGTAGGGTCGCTGTGATCTGTTCTTTCATGCGCCGGCCTACCGCTTCCCAGTTGTAATTTTCCTGGACAAGACGGCTGCCTTGCTCGCCAAACGCCCGGCACTTTGCCGGATCATCCAGTAGTTGGATCAGCCGCTGCGCCAGGCAGTTAATATCGCCCGGTTCCACCAAATAGCCATTTTCGCCAGGGATCACAAAATCAGGAATAGCGCCCACAGGAGTAGCAACGATCGGCAATTTATAAGAAAATGCCTCAATAAAAACGATGCCAAAGGGTTCCAGTTTGGTGGGCAGACAGAACACCGAGGCACGGCGGTAATACTCCTTTACCTGTGCCAGCGGCAGCCGGCCCACCACCGCACAATTAGGCACGTCTACCTGTGGCGTGCAGCCCACAATGGTCAGACGGGCGTCGGGATGCACCTGCAAAACCTGGCGAAAAGCCTGCACCAAATCCGGGCCACCTTTCCGTTCCCAATCTACCCCCACAAACAGGATGTTTTTGTTGCCATAGCCGTCATTGTCTAGTAGTTCAGTGTTAGCCTGGATGTTGCTGCCGGCAAAAACACAGGTAACTTTGTCCGGGGAACAACCATATTGCGCCACGATGGAACCGGTGACATGGCGGCTGCGGGTGAAAATGTGGCTGGCGTTCTGGTAAATGGTGCGCTCCAGTTGCCGCCAGGACTGGGAAAACAGCCGGTTGCGGTCTTGAACGGGGTAGAGCAGATTCGCCTGGTTGGTATGGTCGGTGTAGACAAAGTGGGGCAAACGGTTAACACTGGCATCATACAAAGATTGCATCTGAAAGGAAAAGGCATAATCAGGGTCAGCCAATTTGTCGGCCATCAATCGTTTTATCTGGTGAAACAGATAAGGTGTGCGGAAATAGCACTCTTTAGCCTGTTTTTTGCCCGCCAAAATTTCTGGCCCGTACTCCTTTATAGTGTGTAACATATTGACCAGCGCCAGCTTTGTTTGGTGCGCCAGCAGTTCCTTGATGTCAATGATCTCAACCGCAAATTCGGGAAAGTTGGCTTGCAGAGCTTGAGCCACGTGGGCGCTGGCCAGAGGAATAGTTCCTTTTTGAATGAAGGCGATTTTGTGGGCCATGGTTATTTTTCCTCGCCCGGTATCGTCGGCTGGCGGCGGGGTACACGCTGCCAACGAGTGGTTTGTTTGCCGGCCAAAAAACGGCCGAGGCCGAGCAAGGCGGCCAGGTTGCTGTTTACCAGGTAGGTGGGTAAATAGAGGAGCTTGCCCAGTTTGCCACCGGGATGAAAATAAGAACCGAGCACGGCCGTGCCATAAAACCCCATCTGCCCCAGCAGCAGCAGCCGTGCCAACGGCCGTGCCCGCCAAGCCAGCACCAGGTTGGCAAACAAAGCGGCTATCATCGCCAGGGGCACCAACGGCCGTAAAAACTTGTGCGACACAATTTGCCAGACCAGCAACGGCCGTTTCCAGGGCAGCAATTCCCGGCCACGCCAGATAGCCTGGTAACGACCGGCCACAATGCGCGTGCGCCGCGCCATTTCATCTTGCGCCGTCGGCGAAATCCTCTCCGTAGAGTGCGCGGTGGGCACATACACCACCCGATAACCGTCATGCAGCAGCCGCACCGCCAGATAAAAATCATCGTTAATGATGTCGTCTGGCGGCGGCGCAAACAGGCGGCGGCGCATGGCCAGCATTTCCCCGGCCACACCCACAGAAGAGTGCACGGCCGTTTCCTTCTCCTTGATGAACGATTCATACCGCCAATACAGCCCTTCGGATTCCCCCAATACGCCGTCCCCTTTGGCAATCACTTTGGCCCCGCTGGCCGCGCCCACGCGGGCATCCGCAAACGGCCGTACCAGTTCCCGCAGTGCATCCGCCTGATAGAAATTGTTGGCATCGGAAAAGACCACAATTTCCCCGGTGGCCCGGGGCATGGCCCGGTTAATCGCCGCCATTTTGCCCCGCCGCGCCGGTTCATAACTGAGGCCCACGCTTGGTGGACCCACGCCCCGGTCAGCATAGGCGGCCACCATTTGCGCCGTGCGGTCAGCCGAGCCATCCGCCGCGACCAAAATTTGCAGGCATTCCGGCGGATAATCGAGCGCCAGGCTGTTTTCTATCTTCTGGGCAATCGTCTCTTCTTCGTTATAAGCAGCAATCAGCAGGGTGACGGTGGGACTGTGTACGGCCGTTTGCACCGGGCGCGGCCACAGGCGGGCTATCACGGCCAACAGCGCCGGATAACCGATGTATGTATAAAGTATCATCCCCACTGATAGCCCCAAAATGATAACCGCCATGAAATAATCCTTACCTGATTGCCATTTCAGGCAAAGGCTGGGCTGTGGGGATGGCGACACGGCCGTACAATTCCACCAGTTTCGTCGCCGTCGCTGCCAGCCCATAAGCCGCCACCACCTTTTGCCGCCCTTGCCAGCCCATGTCATGCCGCCGATCCGTCAGCGTAAACAACGTTAAGATCGCTTCCAGCCATTCATCCGGCTGATGGGGAGCCACCAGCCAACCGCTCTTTTGGTGAGTAATGATATCCGGCGCACCGCCGACACGAGTGGCGACCACCGGCAGCCCGGCCGCCAATGCCTCCAACATGGCATTAGACAACCCCTCTGTGGCCGACGGTAAAATAAAGAGGTCGGCTGCTTGCAGATAGGGGGCTACATCCGCCACATTTCCCAAAAAACGGACGCCTTTCCCGGCCAATTGGGTTAATCGTTCTTCCTCTGGCCCTGTGCCCAACACCAGCAATTGGGCGCGGGAGTAAATCCCTCTTACCTGCGGCCACAGTCCGATGAGTTGATCCACGCACTTTTCCGGGACAAGACGACCGGCGTAGACGGCCGTTTCCCCCTCACCCAACCCCAATTCCTGGCGCAGCCGCTCTTTTTCTGGCGGCGACAAGGGGGCAAACCGCTCCGTATCCACCCCATTGGGAACAAAAACCCGCTTCTCTGGCGTCACACCCCACGCCGCCAATTCGGCGTCAATCTCCTGGCTGATGACGATGAAGCTATCCACCTGCTGTTTGAACGTCTGCATCCGTTGTCGGCCGAATGGTTTGCGCTCCAGTTTTGCCAGGTCACCCAGGACGCCACCGCGCAGCACTTTGGCGACTACGGGCATACCGAAACGACGTTTGGCGGTAACGGCCGTTGTCGTGGGCGATAACAGTTCGTGGGCATGAATCACATCGGGCCGCAGTCGCTGCAACAAGGGCAGCGCCGCCAGACTAAATGTCAGCGAAGCCACCGGCTTTGGCCCTGGAACGGGCAGCCGGTAAACCGGAACGCCATCTAGCAGTTCAAACTTTTTCAGGCCCGGATACCGCCGGGTAATCACAGACACATCCACACCCTGCTTTTCTAGCAGCGGCGCCAAAGCCGCTAGTTGCCGCTCCGCCCCACCCAGGAGGGGCAAATACGCTTGAATAATCATCGCTACGTGTAAACGCTGCTGGCTCATACCGTAACCTCCTGTAACAATTGAGATTGAGAGATGGGCAGATGCAGCCCCAATTGGGTATACACCGCCTCATACTGCTGAATAAACCGTTCCATGCTAAAGAGAAGCTGCACACGCTGCCGGGCCGCCGCCCCCAACGCCAACCGCGCGGCCTCATCCGCCAATAAGGCCAGCAAGCCATCCGTCAGCGCCTCCACATCAGCCGCCGGAATGACCACGCCGGAGCGCCCAGATTCCACCAATTCGCTGTTACCGCCTACATCCGTCACCAGCACCGGCCGCGCCGCAGCCATCGCCTCAATCGCCGACAAAGGCAGCCCTTCCCAACGCGATGGCAGCACAAAGATGTCTGTCTGGGCCAAAATGTCGGGAATATCATGGCGCACTCCGGTAAAGACGACATGCTGGCTGATACCCAGCGCCTGTACCTGCTGCCGCAGTTCCTGTTCCAAATGCCCTTTGCCCACCAGCAGAAAAGTGGCTTGCGGATAACTTTGCAGCACGGCTGGCGCGGCCTCCAGCAGCAGGTGCTGTGCCTTCTGCGGGTTCAAGCGGGCCACGTTGGTAATGACGGGGCCGGGATACCAGCGGACATCGGGAACGCCAGCCGGAACGGCCAGAAAAGGCTCCATCCGCACCGAGTTGTAAATCGCGCTAATGCGCTCGGGTGAAATACCCCATTGGCTGAGGAACATCTCCCGAATTTTGGGCGAGACGGCCACCAGATGCGTGGCCAGGTATCTGGCTGTGAACCTTTCCAGCCAATAACGATCACGGCGCTGGCGGTCGTAGTTGTGAGGCACATTATGCATGGTAGACAACACGGGGATGTTCAGGGCACGTCCCACCAAACGACCGATAACATCTGCATCTGTGAGGTGTGTATGAATCACATCAATGCGCTGTTGGCGAGCATAGTGGCGCACAGCTCGTACCACCGCCGGGTCATAAAAACGCCCGGCATTCAGCGCCAGCAAGGGAATGTGCAGCCGCTCAAATTCGGGCTGTAACGAATTATCGCCAATGACACTCAGGCTACAGACATGCGTTTGAAAGCGGCGGGGGTCTACTCGTTCGGCCAGGCTCAGCACAATTTGTTCCGCGCCGCCAATGGTCATGGAAGACACCAGTTGTAAGATTCGCAGCGGTGATTCGCTCATATGAATTCTCGTGGTAGCCGATTATTAATCAGCCGCCGCTACTTTGGTTTTGGGTAAAAAAGCGGCGCGCAGCATCGCCACCGCTTTCCTCATATCGTCTGGCTGCAACAGGAAGATGGCCACCCCGTAGACGAGTGTGCCTGCGGCCGTTTCCACCACCAGTTGCACGAGTGGTATGACATCCGTCAGGAACTGTGCTGTGGCCAGAACGGCCACCGACATCACCCCCCCGGCAACCAGACTGGGATAAAAGGTCTTCGCCAGTTCACGTAAAGGCACATTGACCAGCCGGGCCGCCATGACCATCTTGACCATACCGGAGAGAAACGCCAGCAGCACCTGCATCCAGGCTACAGCCAAAATGGTGCCGTAAGTAACGGCCACCCACCACAACGCCGGCACCGTGATGACGGCCTGGATAAAACTTAGTTTGGAAAGCAATCCCGGCTGCCCGGTGGCCTTATACACGCTGCCCGCATTAAAAACCAGCGAACGCAGCAGCGTGTAAATGGAGATAGCGGCCATCACGGGAATAGCCTCCGCCCACTTATCCGTAAAAACGGTTAATACAAATGGCCCGGCTACCAGCGCCAATCCCAATCCCAGGGGAATCGTAATCATAGTCATATAGCGTGTGGTCATCAGGAAGCCGCGCTTTAATGCCTGCGGGTCGTCGCGCATCTGTGCATAAACGGGGAAGGTGACGTTGCCCAGAATGTTACAAAACTGCTTCACCAACAGTTCCGGCACCCGAAACGCCAGCGTATACACGCCCAGCGCCGCCGCGCCCATAAAACGGCCGATCACCAGATAATCCATATTGAGAATGAGGATGCCCAATACCTCTATAGAAGCAATGCTGGTGCCGTAAGACAGAAACGTCCGGGCGGCTTTCCGCTGGAAATGGAATGCGGGCCGCCAGGGCACAACCAGCCAATAAGCGGCCGTTTGCACCAGCACCCCCACCAAGTGACCCAGGATGAGGCTCCACGCCCCAAAGCCCAACAAAGCCAGGCCAATCGAGGCAATACCTTTGCTCACAGAACGGGACATCTCCGGCACGAATTTGCGACCAAACGCCAATTTTTTGGTGAGGGTGGCGGCATGAACCAGGGCAAAAGCGCCAATGACAAACTCGAAACCCAGAACACGGGTGATGGGCACAGCACGGGCATCCCGGAAAAATGTACCGGCCAGCGGGGCGGCTATAAACCAGGTCACAAGAAAAAGGGTCAAGCCCACCGCCAGACCCATCCAGAAAGCGGTGTCCAGTTTCTTGGGGTCAGTTTGATGGTAGATGAGGGCCGGGCCAATCCCCAGCCCTTCCAGCACTTCCAGCAGACCAATAACCACCAGGGCGTAACCGGCAATACCAAAATCTTCTTTGAGAAGTAGACGGGCCAGGACGGCCGTGCTGATAAACACCAACAACTTGCCACTGTAATTAGAGGCGTAGGCCCAAAATGCGCCGTGGAGCGTTGCTTTTGCCAGGTTTTGGTTTTTCATATCACGTTATGAAAGGTAGCCAAAGGCGTTCATTGCCGCCTGCGCTTCCCGTAAAAAGGCCGTTTTGTCGGCTTCGGCCAGCCGGGCAATCTGGTTGTCGTTGACATCTTCCCGCAGATAGCCGCCCAATTCGTCCAGCCCGGCGTACACCAGCGCCTTGTCCTGGTCGCCAAAGGCATAGCCGCGCTGCCCATCCTGCCCCATGAATTTTTTGGCCTGCAACTTGAACTTTTCGGTCTCCTGCACATCCAGGCCCGCCAGGCCATACACTTTTTGCACGGTGGCGGTCGGGTCGGCCACTAACTCTTCAAAGCAAATGACGTGGTAATTTTCAATCTGGCGGGCATCGCGCAGCATCTGGTCACAAACGGTCTGGTACATCCGGCCAAAGCGGTCGGCACTCCAACCCCGGCGCATAAAACCTTCGCATAAAGCCAGGCCGTTGCGCACCAGGGCCACAAACGTGGCATCCGGGTACATCTCGGCAAAAAGCGGCGTAGCCAGCACCACCCCGTTGACGCACTTACAGACCATGCGGGCGCCGCCCTTCTCGGCCCAGGTTGGGTGGGAACGGCCGTTCTCGTAGGTCGGGTTGTGGGCGGCTTGTTTGTGGAGGTAAAAGAGCAGGTCTACGTAATGGCTAACGGCCGTGGGCAGGGCACGGCGCTCATAAAAACGATAGGGCCAAAAGGTGTGCTGACGGGTGGAGAGCAAGACAGGGGTATAAGTAAACCGGCGCAGCCATTTTTGTATGGGTTGGGTATCACGGCCGTAGAAAATCTCATGCACCTCCGCCCCCAAAATACGCACCTGGGGATGCGACGAAATCAGCCGCATGAGAATGTTGGTTCCGCCGCGCTGAAAACCATTCACAAAAATAGGCCGTTTATTCAGCATAAGCCCCCCCTGCCGGTGTTGCCACCGCAGCAGACGGCGACTGACGGTTCCGCACCGTCAGCGTGGCGTCCTTCAGTGTGGCTGCTACCTGGGGCAGCGCCAGCAAAATGCCAATCAACAGCCAGAAATAACGGGGGAACGCTCCGTGCAGAAAGTTCGAAGCCACCAGGTAGCCCACCAGAGCGACCATCAGCGCAAAAGCCATAGCGGCTTCGTCATAATGGCCGGCACGCATCAACATTTTTTGCGCCTGATTGGCTCGCCAGAATGCCATACCCACAATCAAGCCAAAGGCAGCTAGGCCAATCAACCCCGTTTCTGCTGCCGTTTCCAGGTACAGGTTATGGGCCGAGCGCGCTTCCCGACGATTATCCCAGCCTAGCGGCTGGGCATATGCCTGATAGTAGTGATTGTAGTTACCCAGCCCCACACCCATGACGGGATGGTCGGCAAAAATTTGCCAGGCCACCAACACCTCACTGGTCCGGCCGCGGAAGGAGACTTCATTGCGCGCATCTTCGCCGCTGCCGGGCAGCAAGTTCATCGTGGTGTAAAGTCGCTCGGTGTAGTTGGCGGGAATGAATTGCCAGACGACAAACAGAAGCGCCAGACTGAGCAAGATTTGCAGTGGTTTGAGGGATTCACGTACAATCATCAACACCAGCACAACGACGAGGGCCAGAAAGCCCCCACGAGAAAATGTGAAAATGATCGAGAGAATGCAAACGACGAAAGCCCATAAGGCCAGAAAGCGTAACACCGGCTGCTTTTCATGCCACAGCCTGTCCAGCGTCAGAGGCACCAAGACGACCAGGATCATGGCGTAGAAGTTGGGGGAAGACAGAGGCCCCGCCGCGCGATAATCGCTCACTTCGCCGATGATGTTCCTCACCTCAGTCTGGGCAAAGCCCCAGTAGGCATTCTCATACGTGCCGGTCAATTGCTGATAGACAGAAAGGGTGCCCATCCAGATTCCAGCGGCGATCAAGGCCCAAATGACCGCCCGCAGGGAGGTCCTGTCTCGCAAAGCCAGCACCACGGCGAAGAGCAAGAGGGCGTCTTTGGCGAAGTCGATCAAGGCATTCTGAGCACGGCCGTCATCCGCTGCATAGAACAAAGAGGTAAAACTCACGAGGCCAAATATGCCCAGGAGTACGGCCGTGCCTTCCCAATTATGAATGCGCTCGCCTAAAAACCACCAGCGCATGAACAAAGTTCCCAGCAACAGCAATGCCAGCGGCAAGGCGAAAGCAGGGATGCCATATTCATGCTCCACAACGTCTGAAAAACGGGTATAGGTGGCAAAAACCAGCAAGGCCAACCCGGCGTTTGGATGGTTAAAAACCAGCCATAGCAGCAGCAAAGCCGCGACCAAAGCGACAGGCCACAAAAAGTTATCACTGAGGAGGACGGTCGTGCCCACCACCAGACCCAACACGGCCGCACCAAGCATAAACAAGAGTGGTTTTTCGATTAGTCGGTCTAAAGTCAGAGGTTCATTCATGGCCGATATGCCTCAAATTGCCGCAAGATAGATTGTGGCTGGTATCCTTTTTGCTTGTCCAGCAGCCACCCGGCGAAGGAGAGCACCGGATAGGTTTGGGGCCGATTGCGGTAGAGAGACGGCCGTCGCCGATCCACCAACGGCATCCCCAAAAACTGTTGCAGCCGCTCAAACTCAGCTTGCGTTGTCACCAGCCGGTGGTAATCCAACACAATGGCTGGCTGGGTGGTCTCTTGCAGGTAAGAAAGGATTTTCAAATTATGCTCGCACCAGCTCTGCAAATATTTCCAGGCCACGAGTGGCTCGCGGTACCGGTTGCGGGCATGGCGTGGCCGGTACCGCGGCCAGGGCTCGGTGGGATCACGATAAATGACAATTAGCTTGTGTTCCGGTAATTCCGATGCCCAAAGTGGGTAAACCAGGCAGGTACGCGGGTCTTTAAACCCCCAATGGGCATATTGTTGATTCCCAGAAGTAATGATCTGCTGCATCCTGCTGCGCTGTTCCGGCGATAATTGCAGGCCTGTTGGCGCGTGAATGTCAATGCTGCGCTGGTGCTGCGCCCGCAAAATATCTTCATTCAGCCGCCAGGTGGATTCCCGCTCGTACTGGTTACCCTGATCATAGGAGACACCATTTTCCAGGTTCTCGCCCATGTTGACGCCAGAATGGTGCAGAATTTGCGAGGCCAGGGTTGTGCCAGATTTATGCATACCGAGGACAACGTAGATCACGGAGTTCCTCCTATAGAAATTTTATCGCTGGAGGGCAGATGGTGGTTGGGCTTCTTCGTGGTATAGAGTAGGCCCCTGACCATTTTTGCTGGCCCGTACCGTGGCTATGGACAGACGTTCAATGAGAGAGGACGGAGTGTCATCTGGTTGGCCGACCACAGCCGCCAGGCGTGGAGACAGGTTTATCACTTCACCGCCCGAATACACCTCTATGGGCTGAGAGAGCGCCAGTTGCAGCCGGTTTAGCCGGATAAGGCCTTGTTCCTGGTCAGGGATATGGCGCATGAGTACGGCAAAACTATGGTCATCCCAACGGGCGATTAGATCTCGGCCGGGCAATTCATCCCGCATGATGGCGACGATGCGGTGCAGGAGGTTGTGCAGCACATGGGCTGGCAATTCCAAACGGGTCAGCCCTTCCAACCGTACGACACTCAATACGAGTTGCTCCGCCTCCGTGGGCAGCAGGCGTTCCAATTGATTCTCCATGTAGGCCCGCTTGTAGGCGGTGGAAGCGTGATCGTGGGCGTTCCATTGGCGCAGTTTACCGCTGATAGGTTGTTGTATCTGGTCACGCAGGATGGCTAAGATGCAGCCCAGCGCCAGGCCGAGCAGGAGTGCCAGGGACGCATCTCGCGTGGGCGTGGGACTGATCGGTGTATCCGGTACGGGGGCAGGATCCAGCAGCTCGATCCGGTAAATGTCGTAGGTCTGGCCGACATAGTTGATGGTTTGGGCGGCAGCAGCGTTGGCCAGGGCAGCGGTGGTTTCCGGGTCTGGTCCTTCCACAGCCACTTCTAAGACACTGGCTTCGGGCAGGGCGACGGCCGAAATCTCGTAATCATCCCCGGCTCCCTCGGCCAGCTCAACCGTATCCAGGGCTTCCCGGCGAATTCGGCTGCTGTTGAGTACCTCCACGAAGGTCGCCACAATGGAGCGTCTATCCAGCGTGTCCAGGCTGTAGATCAGGTCACGGCCATCAAAATCGGTCATGTTGGGTGCGATGAGTAGTTGCAGCCGACTTTGGTAAACCGGCTGGGTCATAGAATTGATCAGCAGGGTGAGGGCAACAGCGCTCACGGCCGTCAGCGCTACAATCCACCAATTGCGCAAAAGCGCCTGTAAATACATCCTTAATTGAACCATTACTATCCTTCCTTTGCCATTAGCGTTGTTCCCCAGGGAGAATGGGTCTGGCCGCCAAGATGCGTAAAACTATAACCAAATTGATTTGCTCTACTTTCAAACCTATGCACCAGAAAGCGCACATAAAACCGGGTGAACGGGTTACTTTCTAATTTTTGCCACCGGTCGAAATATTTATCATTCGTGTTTGACCGGACGCTCGGCGCCGGCACGGGCATGGGGTCAATTCCCACAAAGTCACTTATTCTGGCGATCATGGCCGACGGGTTGGCCACAAAATCCTCATACTTCAGCAGGAAAACGTTCTGCAACTGTGGGCTATCGGCAATGAGCCGCTCGTAGCAGATAAACCAATGCTCAAATAAGGAGGTCAGCAGACGGCGCGGCCGCCATTTTTTGGTAGCCAGCGTAGTCGCCACCGGGTGGCGTGTGACGATGAGGAAGTAGGATTGCGGGAATAATGCCTGCAAAAAGCGGGTGCGGATCAGATTAGGCAGCGATTTTTCTAACAGGACCGGCTTGCTTAAATCCCAGTAAGGTTTCCATTCGTTAAAAAGCTTTTCCCCGTTTGCGGCCGTTACCAGTGGTGAGCTCTCATCCAGGTAAGCTGCGGCGTGAAAGCCAAAGATCCCGGCACCGCCGTATGTTCTGGCTGGCTCAAAGAGAGATTGCAAATGCTGCCCTTCATCTTTATCGGCACCGGTGTTTTCAAAACCGCTAATTTGGGGATGCGCTTGTAGACATTTGGCTAATATGGTTGTGCCACTGCGGTGTAAACCGCCAATGAAGAGAAATTTGTGATCTTCCATAGTTTTGTGTACTGCGCAGCTGTCATGGAAAACGCCATATGACTACTTCTCTAACTTGTTACGAGCTGCGTTTGAAAAGCCAGGCTCTCTTTCCCGGCGTACTGTTTGAATAATGAGGCCAATTCAGCCACGTTTTGTTGCAGGTGGAATGCTTTTAGGACGAGTTCACGCCCGGCTACGGCCATGGCAAATGCCGCCTCTGGCGATTCGTATATGTCCTGCAAAGCCTGGGCCAACGCCCCGGCATTGGCCGGCGGGACGAGATAACCCGTTTGCCCATCCTGCACTAATTCCGGCACACCCGATAGCTCTGTGGCCACCACCGGTACAGCGCAAGCCAGCGCTTCCATAAGCGACACCGGAATGCCCTCCATCTTGCCAGACGGCGTGATGACGCTGGGCTGCACATAACAGGTGGCGGTGGGTAAAAGGGCAGCCACCTCTTCTTGCGGCAGCGGGCCTAAAAGCTGCACCTGTTCCTGTAAATCTAACTGTTTAATCAAGGCCAGTAAATTGGACTGCTCTTCGCCGCCGCCAATGATGCGGCAGCGAAAAGGAATACCGGCCTGTTTGAGCAACGCACACGCCTGTACCAGGAAAGCCTGACCCTTGTAAGGTTGCAGGCTGCCAATGTTGATGATTTCTAAGGGTTGGCAAGACATGGCCGGTGCTGACCGGGGTTGGTAAAGCTCAGGGGTAATGCCACAGTGGATAACGGCCGTCTTCTCCTGCACCCACGGCCCTACGACCCGGCTCAGGTGGGCCACGTTGTAATCAGAAATAGCCACAATGAAGCTGGCCGAGCGCAGCTTGGCTTCTAACATGGCCGTGCGCACAAAAATATCGTGGGCATGAACGGTGAGACTGTAGCTGATGCCGGTGAGTTGATGAATGAGCCAGGCAAAAAAGGCGGGATGGGTGGCGTAATGAGCATGAATGTGGTTGATGCCTTCTGCCTGCATTTGGGCGGCGACCTGCACGGCTTTGGGGAAAAGGGCACAGGCACGCAGCAACATGTTTGGGTCAGAGACGTTCCCGGCGATGGTTTGCCCCCAGAGGTGTAGATAGGTGGTGGGGTGTTGCCAGAAAGCACGGCCGTTACCCGCCAACACCGCCCCGGATGCAAATGGCACGTGGTGAACCTCCGGCAGCCAGCGGGCCGCTTCGGCATGGACAACCGGCTGCGTCTGCAACACCAGCGGATACAAGGCCACCGTCCAACCCTGCCGTTCCAGTTCGCTCATCTCCCGCAAAATAAAGGTTTCTGGCAGGTGCGGGAAGCGAGACATGACATAGGCGATCTTACCCGGCATCAGTGAGCGCCTCGTTGAACCAGAACAGCCGTAAATGTCCGCATCAATATCTGGAAATCTAGCCATAAACAGCGCCGCTCAATGTAGGCCACATCGAGCCGTACCCGTTCATCAAACTCCATGGAACCCCGGCCCAAAATTTGCCACAAGCCGGTAATCCCCGGCAGCACATCCAGTCGCTCTGTGTGCCACAAACGGTACGTTTCCGGTAAGAAAGAGGTAGGGCGCGGGCCGACCAGGCTCATTTCACCACGCAGCACATTCAACAATTGGGGCATTTCATCCAGGCTCGTCTTGCGCAAAATTCGCCCTATTCGGGTGATGCGCGGATCATTGGTAATCTTAAAATCCGGCCATTGCAACTCATTCAGATGAGCCAATTCTTTCTTCATTTCTTCGGCATTCGGCACCATCGTGCGGAACTTAAACATGTAAAATGGCTGCCCGCCCATACCGGTACGTTTTTGCTTAAACAGCACCGGGCCGCCCGGTGATTCAATCTTAATGAGCAACGCACAAAGGAGTAATAATGGCAGCACAAAAATTAGAGAGGAAATGACCAGCGTCAGATCCATGATGCGCTTGGCTTTGCGGTAAGGCTTTCCCCGCAGCAGCCGCTTCTCTGGCTGGAATTGCTGCCACCAAAACATCTCCGTGGTTTGGGGGAAAACCGACAATAATAACGAGGAGAGGACGTATTCTGGATAGGTAAACTCCTGGTCTCCCTGGGAGGTATCATCTGTGGGGAAGGTCGTCATTTTACTGATTCCTTTTGCCTGATGGGACCTGTACGCCAGACCCTTTTGGGCAGAAAACTTTCTAGACACGGGTTCTTACGGTACTGTCTTTAGGCTCTTTTGTTGCCTGGGGTAAATGTCTACTTCGTCGGCGTAATAGTCCAACATCTTCAAATGGCCATTAGCCTCGGTGAGCAAGGTTTCAAACGTCAATGCTTCTTTGGGAAAAGAAGCGACGCCATAAGAAATATTTATCCCCAACTGATTGGACAATGCTTTGCCAATGCGCTCCGTCAACATGTTGGCGCCCTGGGCATCAATTTCAGGGCAAAGGATAATGAAACGGCCGTTTTCCCGATCTTCCATGACCATATCCACCACCCGCAACTGTTCTTTGATGGTGTTGGAGAGACGCACGGCCGTCCACAATTCCGCCACGTTCTGCTGAATCTCTTCCACCAAACGTGGCGCTGCTTTCACCATGCTCTGTTTGTCTGGTTTCACAATAACCACACTGAGTGTTCGGTGAAAATGGCGGCTCCGTGACATTTCCCGGCCAATTTCCTGGCCCGCATCCTCCACCTTTAACAAGTGGCGACCGGCATCAGCCAGGGTTACATATTCCACCGCCTGCTGGAATTCATGGTAATACCGTGCTACCTGATGAGCCAGATAGACCATTGCTAACACAAACCCCGCTTCTGTCAGCGTCAGGTACGTATATATGCCACCCCAAATAGAACGCTGACTCAACAGCACCAATTTGAAAAGTATAAAAATGAAGAACCAGAACAAAATGACGCCAGAAGCAGGCAACCTGGCGAACCGAGGCAAAAGTATCGTAGATACAACAGCAAACGTCCCTAAAATATAAACAAACGAATGAATATCAATGATATTATTTTGCCCAAAATCAAATCTCTCTATACTAAAAAAAAGGCTGAGCGTAACTAACAACTGCGCCAATAACCAGCGGAAACGATTCATTTCTCCCTACTCCAGTTACCGTTACATACGTCTTTGTGGCGACGTTTGATCATTTTTGTTTTATGGAGGACCTGTCGGTTCCTTTGCCAACCATCTATATAAAATAAATCCGACAGCAATAATGGGGGAGCGTGCGGACTTCAGGTTTTAGGATACATGGCTATTGGCCACTTTGAAGCGGATGTAACGAAACATTAAATCCTCATCCGTCCCGGAAAGACACACCTATCAATGTATATAATCTCCCTATGAGCAAAAGGTTTCAAATTATCCCAGATTCCCCGTCGCCAGGGTCAGAGTATTGGTGGCAACGTGATGACAGGGTGACAGAAATGACAGGGTATGTCATTTGGCAGTAAAAATACACAAATAGCATGTTAATATTACAGTTAGTATTACACCCAACCTGCTTGGCAATATGAGCTTATCAGGGGATATCTACCTCCGCCTAATATTACAACCAAACCTGTTTTGGCAGCATCGGCGTGTCGGGGGATATTTATCTCCGCCAGTTGGGGGAGATAAAAGCCGATTACAGCAACTGGATGGGGAGCGTATGGTGGGGGGATTTGAAACGTGTGGTTGTGGGAAACGGCCGTTTCTAGCCGGAGAGGGGAACGGCCGTTCACTGAATCATACTTCAACATATAAGCCAGGTTATCAGTCGGCACCAGGTCGTTAATGGCTACCATTTCCAATTCTGGCGTTTCCAAAATAATCTTCAAAGCGGCCCAATACGGCCGAACCCGTTTATTCCTACTCGTAACATATGCACCTTCCTTCAAAAAAGTGAACAGTAAACAGTGAACAGAAAATAGTGGCATTACTCCTCAACTCGATCTTGCAACTCCGTCACGCCTTGTTGTTCGGCGCAATGGACGCAACAATAAATAGTGCCATTGGCTTCCACCCCATGCCCTATGACACGAACGCCGCAATGTTCACAGGTGGGCGCCAGGGCATAGATGGCGCATTCAAAGCTGTCAAAGGTGTGGGTCTTGCCAGCCATCATTACTTGAAAAGTTTTATCGTAGTCATTTCCACAAACATCACATCTTGCCATTGTTAAACTCCTTTAATCTTTAATACTGTAGGCCAAATTGCCAATTTGGCCTACAGTTACCACAAACCTACACTCTCTGGAAGGTTCATAATAACGATAGCAAGCGTTACGGCCGTTTTCATGAGAAACAGGTACAAAGTTAAGGTTCATTTGGGATATATCTTCTTTCAGAGGACGTAGGAGCAATGAAGCCGCGGGCAAGATAGTGGCTGGTATACTTAGGCGCGGGTATATCTGGATACAATGACCGGGTATGTTTTCGATACAAATTGCTTATGCCTTACGCCGAATCTGCTATGATGCCATTGAACAAAAGTAGTACGTCGAGGCTGTTGTGCAGGGTGTTGCCCTGACAAACGACCGGCTAAAAGTGGTAATCAGTGATAGACATAAACCTCCAACTTCAACTACTAGGAACGATGTTTTTGGCGATGCTATTAGGCGGAGCTATTGGTTTTGAGCGTGAAATGGCTAACAAACCGGCCGGGCTGCGCACGCATATGCTTGTCGCCGGGTCGGCCGCGCTCATCACCAGCCTGGGCTACTTGCTTATTCCCGAACCTGGCGCCGGCGCCGCGTCCGTCCAGGTGGACCCTATTCGCGTGATTGAAGCGGTAGTGGCCGGCATCGCTTTTTTGGGCGCCGGCACCATTATCCGGCAGCACGATGCCGCAAGTGTGGAAGGATTGACAACGGCCGCTTCCCTCTTGATGGTCGGCGCGGTGGGCATTGGCGTGGCCTTAAACCAGTTCTTACTGGCAGTTGGGGCTACGGTGCTGGTGTTGTTGACGCTGCGGGTTTTGTCACGGGTAGAACGAAGATACATTAAGTGAGTGTGACCTTTATTCTCAACACTCATCGCCCTGGCCGGGATGTGTGACAACTTCTACCCGGAGCAGAATGGACTTGGGCATAACGTCGTCAGTATCTCTGCATGACTGGTCAAAGCAACACGACCGTCAGCGAGTCCGGGTAGATATGTTGCGGTACTGGGGCCTGGACGGCCGCGCCCATCACCTGGAAACACTCACGGCCGGGATATTTGAAATATCCACGAGGAAGATATGCCCTGGGAATCGTAAAAGAGTAAGAGCATATAGGTAACGGCCGTTGCCCCCACACCATGCTCACGCAGAAAATCTGGTTTAGAACATAGCGCCGTACAATTCGGCCGAATTAGCCCGGCAATTGTGTCTTTCGGGATGTGATGCCGGCGGATCTTCCCAAATGTCAATCCCTATTACTGACCATACCATCCCTTGTGCTTTCGCTGTGTCGCCGGAAACCCGATCGCGGGTTCAACGAACATCAAACCAGTAATACTACAGAAAACAAAAAGCTCTCGATTTTTCGAGAGCTTTTGGACGGGAGCGACGGGACTCACTTGTTCACGTGTATAAACTTATGGATAGTCGTTTTCTTGCCCAGGCATATCCTTCAAAGGCATTTTTCTGCTATGCAACCATGTTCCTCCATCATACGATCTCATCTGTATAAATCTCAATCCCACATTCTCACCGGATATTCTTCAAATTAAACAAATCGCTCCTCCAATATCGCCTGATAGTTTATCCCCTCAATTAAAACAATCTGGATGATGTTTTGCCCCCTTCGGGTTTTGTAGGCCATTATAGTGTATCGTTTTCGTGGTTTTGACATGAATTTCCTCCGATTCAATTGGATGTTGAATCTGAATTATTCTCATGTCCACTTTTCCGGTGTCACGTCAAACCGTAATCCGTAATCCGAGAGATTATCGGATTACGGATTACGGACTTCGGATTACATACTATGCACTACACATGACGCCCTACGGCTTCACAATGATCGGCAGGTATATACACCCCCCACTATCCACGTAAATCGAGGCTGTTTCTGTGCTGACAGACTCATTACCATTATCATCCCGGAAGCGAGCGTAAACCGTTTGAAGGCTGCAGCCACCCTCCAGTTGCCAGGGAATATCCTGAGCAAAGGGTTGCCAGTTTGCACCTGTCATGTTCGGATCATTGCTGATCATCACTTCCATAATGTCATCAAACGCACTCTCGCCGCCCCGAGCTGCTGCGCTTCCTTCGTGTTCTTCGTCAACAGGCACAAAGGAGAGCAGCACGTTGAGATCGTTGGTGCTGGCTGCGCCACCGTTGATGAGCATGGCCGCTTCTGGGTTAATTGGGTCTGTACGTGGCGTCACTTCATCGCTGCAGACCACCGCGCTCCAATGAGCGCTGCTGTCCAGGGCATCTCTCGCTTGCAGGCAATAATAGTAAGTGGTACCGTTTGTCGTGGTTGCATCTTCATGCTCACCGGTTAACGACAATTCACCAATGTATTGCCAGGGGCCTGTCGGCGAAGTTGCCCGATAGCCTTGCATCTGTTGATACTCAGCCTTCACATCATAAGCGAGCAACACAGAGCCATTTTGTGCTGTCGTCTGCACAAAGTCCAACGCCTCAATCAGATCGTCGGCCGGATTTAGCTGATCCAATGAGGGGTGCAAGATAGCTTCGGAGTGGTCACTTTCTCCACCGCCATCGGTGTCGGAATTATTCGGGTCGGTGCCGGTGAAGTATTCGTCCGCGCAGCTTAGATTATCCAGATCATTGTCCGAATTGGGTGCACCGGGGCAATGCGTTTCGATGAAAATGTCGGGGATACTGTCCCCATCGCTGTCGTCACCTGCCAGTACGGCAAACGCGCCTTGTGTCTCGCGCTGTATGTCGCCATCTGTAGCCAACAGGTGAACCTGGTAGGCGCCTTCATCGGCCGCCGGTGGGTCTGGTGCGGGTTCGGCTCCTGGCGTCGCTTCAAGAGTGTAGTTGACCAGTGTATAAAGCCCGGCATAGAAGCCGTCATCGGCCGTACCATCGCCATGCTGCCCGTCATCCAGCAGCGGTAACAGGGTGGTAGTGCCATCGGGGGCCGTAACTGTGGCCGAAATCTGACCCCCAGGCTGCCACATGGCATAGAGGGGGACGTATTCGCCGGTGGTGCTGTCGGCGGATGGCAGGATGAGGTTAACGGCCGTGTCCGTCTGCCCGTATCCCAACACCTGATACGGTTTGTTCTGGAAATCCTGGGTATAGATAACCACCAGCAGCCAATCGCCTGCTTCTGGATCGTCTACTCGGTAGCCAACATGGCCGGAATTGCCATCTTCAAACTCATAATCTGCGGGCTGATAGGTGGTACCATCAGGCGAAACCATCCACAGGTTAAAGTAGGTGCCACCCTCGACAAGGCCTGGTCCTTGAAAGCCGGGCCACCAGTTCAGTACTGTCACCAGATCACTCACGCTTGCATCCACATGCATCGTGTGGGTGATAATCTCGTTATAGTTGGCAATGCCTTCTTCCGTGAACAGTCGCTCGCAACCCTGCCCTTCGCACAAGGCATGAAGGTAGGTGTCACTAAGTTCCATTTCTGTCTCATCTGGTGTACCGCCAAGACCAGCTAAACCACTGACGTACACATCATTGTAATAGGCTACGCCGCCAGTAGCATCGGCGATGTCTTCCATGAGCAGCTCATTACTGGATGGGCCAAAGGCGACAGTCATCACGGGACAGCCAGTGCCAACAACGGCCGCTTCCACATCCGCCCAGAACAAGGAGCTATTTTCCATACCATCGGACAACAGCGTGAACTGACAACGGGCATTGCCGGTGGGGCTTGCCGCCAGGAGCGACACCGCTTCATCCAGGCCATCGCCGATGCTGGTCGCGCCACCGGCCACATAAGCATTTACCTGGGCATGAGCATCGTTGCGATGCGGTAACGCACCAAACTCAACGTCTAGCGTGTCTACAATATCATGGTTGTAAGAGGCCAGACCCAACCCATCGGTGCTGTTGCTGGCATCAATAAACAGATTCGCCGCATCCTGGGCCGCCTGCATCTTGCCATCCCAACCCATCGAGCCGGAAACGTCCGTAACGATGATGTGATCGGTGTTGGTCGCGTCGTACACCACCGCCTCATCCTCCAGATCAGTGGCGATGATGGTGCTGGTGCCCGGCGCTTCCAGGCTGATTTCCAGATCATAAGGACCGTTGGCGGCTTGATTAGGCGTATTCACCAGCAAGAAATACTCTTCCTGGACAAAGCCGCCATTTAAGACCACTGCCAGCACACCGCCCACTTCCGCTCTAAAGTCGGAATTGTTCAAACCGCCGACAATAGGGCCGGTGGGTGAACCATCGGTGACGGAGACTTGCACGATGATGTCATCGGGGCTGCCAAACGGGCCGACGTAAGCGGGGGCTAACTGGTTGGGTAATTCGATATTTATGACCGGGGTAGCGCAGGAGAGGTCCACATCTACAGTGGCACCATTGCTACGGCCACCGATAACGGCCGTGATTTGGGTTATGCCATTGTTCAGGAAACTTTGCGTCCAACTGGCACCAGTACCGGTGACATGCGTCTCAAAAGCAGACCCGATCTGGGTGACGACATGGTAGAACTCGGTGGAACCGGCGGTGCGGGTGAAACTGGCGGTAATGACTTCACAATCAGTGGCATCGGGGGTGGCGGAGTAGTAACGTGCACCGTAGCGGGTGACAGCCTGGGCATTCCAGTTAGCTGATGTGCCAGAATCAATTGTGCCGCCGTTGGTTGGCGCCAACGGGCCGTAGGGGGAAGGGTTGCCAACCTGGTCTTCGTCGGCGTAATTGTAACTGGCATCAGGCAGGCCAGTGAGGTTATGCGTGTAGTTGGCGACGGTGAAATGGCGGAAGGCTTCATCGAAGGTCATGCCTGGTTCCTCGATAGCGAGGGCGTTGTTCACGGCCGCTACCGACTCCGCACAACACATTTGCTGCCATAATGTCACCAGCGCGTCTACACCCAGCCCCGGTTCAGCGACAGTATCCCCAAACTGCTCCCGGAAATACGTCCAGAACAGGTTGGCTTGATAGCGCATCCCAAAACTGGTAATGTCTGCATTGGTAGAGGCGAGATAACCATTGACCTCATCGCAGTAGGAGAAGGGGGCGGCCAAACAATTGGCCCACGTATCTACATTGGCAAAGGCGACATCTTCCATGTTGCGTGCCGTACCTTCATAGAGCCAGGCAGAGTTTGTCCAGGTAGTGTCCCAATCGGGGTCACTGGCAAACTGGACGCGGTGAAAGATCTCGTGTCCAACGACAAATTGCATGTTTTCGGGGTTGGCTGCGTCAAAGCAACCATCGTAGACGATGATGTAGTTATCCCAGGCACTACCGTTACAACCGGCGTTGCCGCTAATCTGCACTTCCAATGGGTCAATAAAGAGGGGGGCAGGAAAACCATAACCGATGCTGTATTGATCCCAATAGTCATCGGTATGTGTTTGCACAGTGGTAGCATCGGCAACGCTGGTAGGAGGGTCGTTGAAGTAGACACAGAAGTTGGGTGATTCTAAACTGCTGCCGAACCCGCCCAGAGGAGGACAAACGAGAGAATTAAAGGAGGCCGTCTCTGTACTGTCAGCGGCCGCCGCACTTTGGGGAACATCTCTGGATAAGGTTTCCCGTGCGCTCAAGGCACTGACTGTTACCAGAGGTAACAATACGGCCAAAAGAAAGAGAAATATACGAAATTTTTTGGTGATCATTCTGCTCCTGACAAGGTGCGTCCACTACACGGCCGTTGTGGACGCGCATCCAGTAACCTGTTTGTAACAGGCTACCCGGTGGGTGCGAGTGATAGCCTTTTCATTCCTGACCCCTAAGATGGGGAGGGAATAACGCCTTCTCCCTTTGAGAAAGGATTAGAGCGGCGAAAAACTAAAGACGCTAACTAATATGCAGTTGCGGATAGTTCTTAAAGGGTGTCTTGCTAACAGCGACACTATCTGATTGGTTGGTGAAGGTATCTGCACTCGCACTCGACGATATGAACTAGATACTACTTCCACCCTGAATTGCGGCTGTTTAGAAGTGAGGACGAAGTCTGTGGAATGTTTGAGGTGGTGTCGGTTTGTCTCTGGTATTCAATCACAAGGTCATTTACCAGTTTTCTCTTTTCCCCGTTTTTCCCCCGATGTCAGTTCAATTTATCTGATCACCTCCTTGTTGAGTTTTACCCAAGAACACAGTATGAGCATAACATACAAGCACAAGCAATTTGAATGAGTAGAAATTACATGAGAAGTGTAAAATAAAAGTCAATGCTATAAACATACCAACAAGGGTAGACGGCCAAGAATCAACAAACAGATTGAAAACCTGATGGGGCGATTGGCTCAAGAAAACGGCCGTTGGAGGCTATGGCAAGATCGCCGGCGAGCTCATCAAATTGGGACTGGCATCATCCCATAAAAACAAAAAGCCCTCAAGTAGATTTGAGAGCTTCTGTCCCTGTAGTTTTTACTATAGGCCGTCGGGAGCGACGGGTTTAACTCGCTCACGTGTATAAAGTTGGTTGTCATTTTTCTACCGAAGCATGTCGTTCAACAGCGTCTGGCAACGGCCGTTAACCGGCCGTAGGGTAGACAGGATAATTTTTGAGCTTAACAACAATCCGTTGGTCACCAACCACAATCTCATTGTCCTGAACCTGCACGGCCGTTTTTCAGCCTGGCGAATCAGATCTATCCAATAAGCTTTCAAAAGATACGGCGCTTGATCGTCAATCCTTGACTAAAAACACCATATTTTCTGCTCCAAAAAACCTTGGATCGATTATTTGCATAGTACGCCCATCCCGCAGTTGCCGGTGCGCAATAAATCAACCGGGTAATTGTCAAAATCCTCCTCATCAGAGCATTCATCAACGGGTTCCGGCATGGAAAACGGCCGTTTACCGCCGCTCAACGCCAAAAACCCCTTCATTTTCCCCGAAATTTAGAACGGATCGGTTTCACCCTATAGCCCTACATCAACCGCAAATTAGGGTCCATGCGGAAGGGCTGCGGTTTGGCGTAGTTGAGGATGGCCAGACGGGCGGCGACGACTTGGGCTAATTGGGTGAGGGCAACGGCCGTGGCCGACTCCGCTCTCCCTATCACCACCGGCTCCCCCCTATCTCCCCCCTCCCGCACCGCCATCTCCAACGGAATCTGCCCCAACAAATCCACGCCCATACGCTGGCTGACGCGCCCACCACCACCTTGCCCAAACAGGTGCGCCACCGTGCCGCAGGTGGGGCACTCATAATGGCTCATATTCTCCACCACACCCAGCACCGGCACTTGCAAATCGCGGAACATGGCAATACCCTTGACCACATCGGCCAGGGCTACATCTTGCGGTGTTGTTACCATAATCGAGCCACTAATGGGCTGAGATTGACATAAGGTAATGTGGGCATCCCCCGTTCCCGGCGGCAAATCAATCACCAGATAATCCAATTCTCCCCAGGCCACATCGGTGAAAAGCTGCTGGATGGCCTGGTGCATCATCGGCCCGCGCCAGATGATCGGGGCTTCCTCCTCGACCAAAAAGCCGATGCTCATCACCTTTACGCCATGCTGGCGCACGGGCATCAGCTTGCCATTTTGGGCGCGGGGAATCTGCTTCGTGCCCAGCATGATGGGCATGCTGGGGCCATACATGTCTAAATCCAAAATGCCCACGCGCGCCCCAAAGCCACTTAAGGCCAAAGCCAAATTCGCAGCAATGGTAGATTTGCCCACGCCCCCTTTGCCGCTGGCAACAACAATGGTATTCCGTACCGTAGGTGGCAGCAGCCCTCCTTGACGCCGGTCATCCAGCACATCGGCCGCAAACGTTATGTCAATATCAGTGGCGAAGGGAAGCTGGTAAAGACTCTCTTCGCAGGCTTGTTGCAAGCGGTGGCGGTAGGGGTGGGCGGGGGTGGGTAGAAGGAGGGTGAAGTGGATACGGCCGTTCTCCGCCACCGCCAAATTCCGCACTATCTCCAGCGACACAATATCCTGTTGTAACAATGGCTCGGTGACGGTATGTAAACGGCCGAGTATTTGGGTAATTTGTTCGTTGTTATCCATCAATTACCATTCCGGCGATGAGCCATCCAGCCCCATAAATCGCTGCTCTGGTTTGGGGCGGTCGGTGCGGTTCTGCCCATGCTCCTGGCAATAGGTTCGCATGACGGGGAACCATTCCAGCACACCACCTTGCCCGGCACGGCCACCCCAGCCCCACTTTTCAATCACCTTTTTGTGGTGCAGTTCGCAGACCATTTTGCCGCACTCATGGCAGGGGCGCGCATGAACTGCATCGCAAACATCGCATACGCCGACGAGAGCATTGGCGCAGTCGCGGCAGTAGGTGAGCGTGCCGTTTTCTTCACGGTAGGTGCAGCGGGCGCACAGCTCTTTTTGGCAGCGATGGCAGGTAAACGTGATTTCGGCGCGGCCACAGGTGCAAGGGTTTTGTAGGGGAACGGCCGTTCCTTCTACTACCTCAGACGTCACAGACAACTCCATTGCTTCCTGCGTCATGTCCATCCTCCTCATCAGCGGCCATATCGGTAATGATGTCCACCACATCCTGGTTGCGCCAGCCCTTGCCCGGATGTTCATCTACCCCGGCAATCCTGATCTCCACCTCATCGTGTACTTCTTGAGCATGTTGCGCCGCCTGCTGCGCTGCTTGAGGTTCTTCCTCGCCGCGCCAGCCAATACGCCCTTTGCCGGGATCGGGCGAGGGGACATATTTATCCTTAAAAGCATCTTGCCGCGCTTCATCCGTCATTTCGCGGAAAGAGTATCGTTTACTATCACGCATCTTGTATTTTGTGCCTTTCAACTGCCCCACGCGAATTAAGTTGGGATCGAACTTCACATCCATGCCACAATCGCGGCACAGCAGGCGACCTGGCTCAATTACTTCCAAATCCTCGTTAGCGCACTTGGCACAGTATAGAATGGAGAGGGTGCTATCAATAATTTTGTAAGTTGACATAATTCCTCACAAAATCTCCCGGAGCTTTCAAAGCTTCGGGAGATTGGTTGTTAATCGCCAAACCGCACCGCAAACAGCATAGTAGAAGGCACAGGCGGGTCGGCGAGCAAATTGGCTATGGACTGTTGACATTGCGCCAGCCAGGCTTTGATGAGTGGGCTGCCAATGAGCGGGGCGAAGAGATGGGCGGCGTAGATGGGATTGGCGAGTTGCGCGAGCAGGGTTTCGGCCGTTTCCCCATCTACCAACTTATTGGCCATCACATAACGGCGCAAAGCGCGGGGGCGCAGACCTTCGCCGTGCAGCAACACGGCCACAGATGCATCAACCCAATGCAGGGCATCCTCAGCCATGTGGATGGCTTGCAATTGTTCGGCGGGAATAACGCGTAAGTTTACCTCTTGCAGCAAGGTGGGAATGAGTTCATCGTACAAGTTTGACCCAGACAAAATGGCGAAGGGCAATCCTTGAGCCAACACTTGCTGTGGGCTATAGTTGAGCCACAGAGCGCACTCGGTTTCGCCTGCCTGGTAGCGTTGGTAGACGGCCGTTACCACCCCACATATCACCCCCCACTGCACCACCAAGTGCCCCAGCCGATCCACCCGAATCGGCCAATCAGTGGGCAAATACACTTTCCCTGGCCGATAGGCAATCACCTCGGCCTGCGTCAAAATGATTTCACACGGCTGATCGAGGGCGTGGAGAGCTTGTTGCAGTTGGGGTAAGATGGCCTGGGCCGTGGATGTATAAGTCGCTTGCCAATCTGCCCAGCGTTGGCTGAGTGAGTCGCCATCGGGCAGAACGGCCGTTAACCCCTCCTGCGCCGCTGCAAAAACCGAACTATCCACACTCTCCGGCTGCACATCCAACAGCAGCCGCACCTGCTCACTAAACATGATCTGCTCGCCCAATTGGGCGCGGATGAGCCAGAGCAGGGCACGGGTTTGGCGCAGCAGCCGTTCCTGTCGATTTTTAGGCAGGTTGCTTTTTTGCACGGCCGTGGCCACCGCCACTGCCTGATCGTGTAAACTTTCCAAAGAGGGGGGAGCGGCCATTATCACCTCCAGCCATTCCGGTTGTCCCCAATAGGCATGCAGCAAATCTGGCATATGCTGCGCCACACCCAAAGCCAGCCGCACAAAGTCGGCGCCGATGTCAGTTGTAACAGCAATGGGGGAACGGCCGTTTAACGCACTCATGGGCTGGCGAGGGGTTGTTTGAACGGCCGTTTATAACCCGCATCCGTCGCCAACTGATCCATGTGCAGTGTCCGCAAATCATGCACCAGCAGCATATCGG
Organism: Anaerolineae bacterium; assembly: GCA_023382655.1. Taxonomy (GTDB): domain Bacteria; phylum Chloroflexota; class Anaerolineae; order Promineifilales; family Promineifilaceae; genus CAADGU01. The sequence continues at coordinate 48,880 of JAHDWK010000038.1, forward strand.
CCTCCAGCGGGTCAAACGAGACCAGCGTCTTCACATAGCCGCGACAATGATCACACACATCCACACGCCACGTCTGGACCGCCAGCTCATATAAAAAGCTCAACTCATCCCGCTTCGTCGTGCCGCACCAGATACATTCCAGCCGCTTGAAGCGCCAACTGGCTGTGCAGCGGCCACAACGCAAATGGCGCAGCCTATCCCGCCCGTGTAGTTCGCCAAAGAGCGGCCAATCGCCACACACAGGGCAGTACCCCCGCCGCCACTCGGCAAAATCGAGGGCTTGCCCAAAAGCATCGCTATAAGCCCGTACAATAGGCATCAGCAGGTGGCGCAGAATGGCTTCAATGGTGAGCAGTTCGATATTGAGGGAGCGGGCGGTGGTGGTCAGTGTGGCTCGATCCAATGTGAGAGCGGCTGTTAGTAACGGCCGTAAATCCACATCCCCATTCAACACGGTCTGCATCAAGACCTGGCCATCCTCATTGCCACCCTCCGTCGCCAGGCGGCATAACGTCAGGAATAGCTCCATGTTGGGCGCACTGCCTGCCGCTGTGCTGAACTCACCCCACAAAAGCGGCACACCCTGGCGCAGTTTGTCACCTGCTTCATTCATGTCCAGATGGAGACCGTGGAGAGATGGCCAACTCTGCTCCAGCAACGGCAGCACTTCCTCATAGAAATCTACCGCCCCTATCAGGTCGGGGTACTCGTCCGTCAATTCATCCAAAGCACTGATAACACGTTCGATGGAGTGGATGGCGAGATTGTTCATTGGGAGGAGAATGGGAGATTGGAGATTGGAGATTGGGTTAATTTCTAATCTCCAATCTCCAATCTCTACAAATTAACCAAACAACATCCGCAGCCACAGCAGCGCATGTTCACCACCAACTGATGCCTTGCCCGCTTCCAGCACGGAGTAGCGCAGGAAAAAGCCGCCGATCAGGATCAGCAGGGAGGTGAGAGCCAACATGCCGGAAGGCATGGCCCTTTCCCTGTACATGAGCAGTATGATCATGGGCATCAGTACGCCCAACACGGCCACCGCTACAACAAAGGTGAAGATAAACTGCCCTGTCAGCAGGATAGAGCCACCATCTTGGAAGACCATCCAGACGATCAGCAGCACCTCAAAACCAAGTAGAATCAGTTCCAGGCCGTGGAAGTTGTGGCTGTCGGCCACATGATGATAACCGCGCCACATAAGAAGAAGGGTAACGGCTGCCAACGCCGTACTCAACCCCGATACCAGGAAAGTCAATCCCAGAAGCTGATTGTTGTACCAAAAAGGAATCACAGTGGAACTGAGCAGGACACCCGTATACCCCGCCACAAAGATGCCAAAGAACGCACCAATACGCATCAGCAGTCCATGTGGCAGTCGCTTTAGGAATGACGCACCTATCTTCCAGTTGCCATCTTCAGCCAGGAAGATGAGTGAGGACAGTACCGTGAAGAAGCCAAAGATGAGCAAAGCCCATGAACCCAACGAGACAGGTGAGAGCAGCTTAAACTGCGTCAACATGCGCCAGAAGCGCAGCCCTTGGCCGAGATCAAGGATGAGCAGTACAGGGCAGATGAGTACCAGGATAGCAGAGAGGTAGGTTGCCCACCGCATTAACGGCCGATCCCGTTCAGGTGTACCGAAAACCAACGTCATCGCCGCCAACAGATACGCGCCTGCCGCAATGCCGCCAAAGAAAAAATAGATCGCCACGTAATACCAGGGCCAGGTGGGAACTTGTAATGGTACCATCGTTTAATCCTCCATATCCTCAGCCCCAACGCGGCGGTTGCGCAGAGCAACTAAAGCAGCGATACCCAACAGCACACTACCAGCGGCCGTAAAGGTGTACCCATGCACCACATTCGTCTGTGGCAAAACAGGATTACTGGGTAGGCCATACATCTCCGGCTCATCTTGCAGGACAAACATGACATTCAAACCGCCCAACTCATTCTTGCCATAGATTTTGGCTGGGCCACCAGCACCACGCAGCCGTGCACGTTTCTTCTCGGCCAGAGCCAGCATATCATTCCGTGATCCCCAAACCAGGGAATCGGTGGGGCAGGCAGCGACGCAGGCTGGTTCACGGCCCAGCGTTTCCGTGCGGTCGGTGCAGAGTGTGCATTTGCCGACTACACCCTTGTCATGGTCAAAGCTGACTACGCCAAAGGGGCAGGAGGAAACGCAGTTCTGGCAGCCGTTGCAGACATTGGTGTTGATGTTCACTGCCCCCGTTTCTGTGCGATAAATCGCGCCAGTGGGGCAAACTTCAAGGCAGCCCGCTTCGGCACAATGCTTGCAGCGGTCACTGACAAAGAGCCAGCGGAAGTCCTGCGTATAATCTGCACCTTGCTCCACAAACCCGACATGACACCAGGTATCAAAGCTAAGGGAAAGGGTATTGTCATAGCTTTGACCACTAAAACCTTTGATTTCGGCCGGCAGTTCATTCCACTGCTTACAAGCCACTTCGCAACCTTTGCAGCCAATACAGATCGAAGTATCTACCAACATGCTCATTGTAGCCATTTCAACCCTCCTATGATGCTGCTTCAGCAGCGACTGCCACTTTGGCAATATCGCATAAAAATGCCTTCGACTCTTGGATGGTTGTATTGGCATCACCTACGTTAGGGGTGAGCAGGTTTACAATGTCGCCCGTGGCCACACCCTGGAAGCCCCAGTGCCAGGGTAGACCAACCTGATGTACGGTGCGGTTGCCCATCTGGAAGGGACGGAAACGTTGTGTAACCAAGGCTCTGGCGTGTACCTGTCCCCGTGCCGTGCGGACTTCTACTACATCGCCGGTGACGATGCCCCTTTCTTCCGCCAGTTCCGGGCTGATTTCTATGAAAAGTTCGGGCATGAGTGCCGCCAGCCAGGGCAGGTTGCGTGTCATCACGCCAGTGAGGTGGTGCTCGGTCAGGCGGTAGGTGCTGATGACGATGGGGTATTGGTCAAAAGAGCCAATGCTGTCCTCAAGTGAGGGCATAATCAAGGCCGCCGGATTAAAGTCTACCGAGGACAACGGGTTTTTGATGGGTGCTTCTAGTGGCTCGTAATGTTCGGGGAAGGGGCCTTCGTTTAAGCCACCAAAGAGATGGGCACGGCCGTCTGGGTGCATAATAAACGGGTCGGCCCCGCTGTGGAAGCCAAGAACGGCTGATCCCTCTTCGGGCAAGGCAACACCCGGCGTATCTGGTGCTTTCGTGCCAGCAAAATCGGGAATATCAGGGCCAGCCCACTTCTCTCCATCCCAACGCAGATATGCCTTGCGTGGACCCCAGGGCTGCCCGGCAGGATTAGCACTGGCGCGGTTGTAAAGGATGCGCCGATTGACGGGCCAACTCCAGGCATAACCGAGACTGGACCCAATCACATCATCGCTCTCCAGATTTTCATCGGGAGTGCGGTTTTCCATCTTGTTGTGGAATTGGGTCAGGTCATCGGGGTGGTCGGGATGGGGTTCCAACATGCCGGAATAAATCCAGTTGCCGCAAGCCGTTGTGCCATCAGCCGCCAGCCCGGTGAAGTTGTTGACGATCGTGCCGGTCCGCACATCATATTTGCCGTTGATGGTAAAGCCGTGAATCTCTTTGATGACCTGTAGGATGTCGGGTTCCAGATGTTCCACTTCGTCGTAATTCCAGGTGAGGGCGCGGATGCCATCATCGCGGGGATTGCTGCCGCCGGCATAATGCTCGATGATGCGCTTGCCCAGTTGGAAGACGTAGGCCAGGTCGGAGTGGCTATCGCCCAGGGGATCGGCAGCTTTTTCTTTCCATTGCAGCCAACGGCCGGAGTTGGTGAAACTTCCGGCTTTTTCCCAGTTGGCGGCAGCGGGCAGGAAGAAGACTTCAGTGTCAATGTCGGCCGGGTTAGCCCCATTTTCCGATTTCCAGAAAGCGGCCGTTTCATGTTCCCAGTGATCCACGACAACCATCCAGCGTAGTTTTGCCAATGCTTCACGCTCGATGCGGGCATTGGGGCCACCGACGATGGGATTTTGGCCCAGGCAGACGAAGCCATCAATCAAGCCCTGGTGCATGTCCTCAAACATGGGCAGATGGCTGTAATCTTTGGCTAATTTGGGCAGCCAATCATAGCCGAAGTCATTATCGGCCGTAGCCCCATCACCATACCAGGCTTTCAGTTGGCTGATGAAGTACTTGGGTTTGTTGGCCCACCAGCCTGTTTTCGGTGTTTCCACCGTTAAATAATCGGCGAAGGTGGGATGGGCGGATTGCAAAGGCTGTGCCAGATAGCCGGGCAGGACATGGTAGAGGACGGCCATGTCGGTGGCGCCTTGTACATTGGCATGACCGCGCAGGGCGTTAACACCACCACCAGGACGGCCGATATTGCCCAACAACAACTGAATCATGGCGTAGGAGCGAATCATCTGCGTGCCGATGGTGTGTTGGGTGGTGCCGATGGCGTACAGCCAGGTTCCGGTGCGGTCGGGGGCGCCCGTGGAGCTATAAAGGTCGGCCACTTTGAGGAATATATCAACCGGCATACCGGTGACTTCGGAGACGACTTCGGGAGTGTAACGGCCGTAATGCTGCTTCATCAGTTGGAAGACGGTGCGGGGGTCTTGCAAACTGCGATCTTCCATGATGTTGCCATGCTCGTCGGTCTGGTAGGTCCAGGTGGAGCGATCATAGCGACGGCTGTCCTGATCGTAGCCCGTGAAATAGCCATCATTAAAGTCGTAATCTTCGTTGATGAGGGTGGCGGCATTGGTGTAGTTGACGACGTATTCGCGGTGATACCGTTCGTTTTGGATGATGTAGTTGATGAGGCCGCCGGTGAAGGCGATGTCGGAGCCGGAACGGAGAGGGGCGTACACGTCGGCTACGGCCGATGTGCGGGTGAAGCGTGGGTCTACACTAATGATGGTCGCACCGCGCTCTTTGGCTTTGACGACCCATTTAAAACCACAGGGGTGCTGCTCGGCGGGGTTACAGCCACAAATCATTACCACATCGGCGTTTTTCATGTCCGTCCAATGGTTGGTCATGGCGCCGCGTCCAAACGTTGTCCCCAGACCGGGGACAGTGGGGCTGTGTCATATACGAGCCTGGTGTTCCAGGTAAACAATGCCCAAGGTGCGAGCGAGTTTGGCGATGAGGTAACATTCCTCGTTGTCTACGCAGGCCGAACCGAGCCAGGCCAGTGATTCGGTACGGTTGACGGTGGCGCCGTTGAGGGTTTCCACGAAGTTCTTTTCGCGGGACTCGATCATGCGTTGGGCGACCTTGTCGAGGATTTCGGCGACGCTCATTTCTTGCCAACTATCACTGCCGGGGGCACGGTACATGCCTTTGGTCATGCGGCGCTCGTTGTGCACAAGTTGGTATGAGGCCGAACCTTTGGAACAGAGTGTACCCTGATTGATGGGGCTGTCAGGGTTGCCTTCGATGTTGATGATTTGTCCATCGCTGACCATTGCCAACTGCCCACAGCCCACGGCACAGTAGGGGCAAACGCTGGGGAATTCTTGCCCGCGTTTGGGGATCTTTTGGGGCGCGGCGTGGGCTGTTTTGACGCCAAATGCTGCCAGGCTAACGGCCGTTGCCCCCGCTGCTGTGCCTCCTGTGAGTTTCAGGAAACTACGGCGACTCATTCTTGTTGCAGTATCCATATTCTTCCACCTCCTATTTGATAATTGTGGAGCTTAACCAATAAAACAAACAGCCCACCGCGATTGGCAGGAATCGGGTGGGCTAAACAGACGTAACAACATCAAGTGATGGGTGACAAATACCAATCAGGTGATGAAGAATGGTTATGGGAAGCATAGTAGACACTTCATGTTACTGCTTATTGTGAATCGGGTTATTTGCTTGCAGGTACTATGTAATAATGATGAACTCTCTTCTCTATCTTCTGGCGGACGAGAGTCCGCTCAGTGTGTCTAATATATCATATCTTCCGCCCAATACAAGAGTAAAACGCAATTTTGTTTCAGGTTTTGGTGACTGACGTGACACCAGAAAAGTGGACATGAGAATAACTCAGATGCAACATACAATAGGATCGGAGAAAAATCATGACCAAACAACGAAAACGGTATCCAAAAGTATTTAAGCAAGAAGCTTTACAATTGTGGGCCACAAGTGAAAAGTCGGCGGCCGAAATTGAGCAAGACTTGGGCATAACTAACGGCTTGCTCTACCAATGGAAAAAAGCGTCCAAGAAAAGAGCAACAGCCGAGACTGATGGTAGCGCGGTCGAGGCAGCGGAGTTGCGTCGGCTGCGCCAAGAATTGACTCTGGTCAAACAAGAGCGAGACATTTTAAAAAGAAGCAGGTCGTTTGTTGCAAGCCCGCCGGGTACAACCCAGTTTGGGCAAAGTTGGTTCTTGTTTTGACAATGCTGCTATGGAGAGTTTCTTTGGCTCACTTAAGTCTGAATGGTTATACTTCCATCGTTTCGAGACACGACAACAAGCGATCACCAGCAGTTTCTATTACATTGAATCCTTTTACAATCGCCGCCGTTTGCACTCGGCCAATGGCTATTTCAGCCCCCTGGCCTACGAGCTGATGGCGGCAAAATCAGTACAATCTGATTTATTACCCTGTCCACTAAACTGATGGCACCTCAAAGAGTGGTGCTGTTAGTTCTCCCATCTCTGTCGTTTCCCGGTCAATAAACGTATTGATGAGAGCATCAAATTCTTCAGTATCCATTTTGGAGATACGTTTTTCACTCATAATATTTTCCTATTTGTCTTGCTGCTGTTTCAACACCTTTGCTTTCCATAGACTATGCTTACACATCCGTGTCTAGCAAAGCGAGAAAGGTTGCTGGGCTTATCACGACAATGCCTTGATACTCCTTAACGGCCAGTAAATGCGGATCACCAGTGACAATATAGTTAACCCCACTCTCAACGGCACATTCAATGTAACGATTATCTGATTCGTCCGCTTGGACGACAGACAACTTTTGTTGAGGTTCAGCAATGGTGGCAAAACCTTTCAAATCCTCAATCAGTCCTGCGCGTTCCTCTCGAATACGATGGTATTTCTTTTGCAATCTTTCATAACCCATGCCCCGGTCAATTTCGGCGATGATTGCAGCGGAGACCACAATTTCTATTTCTTTCCTTTGCCATTTGTCCAGAATTTTGGCGGGATTCCCCTGCCTGGAAATCAAGGCACTAATAAAAATGTTGGCATCCAGGACGACTCTCATGGCTGCTATTTTTGGACCATCCCCGCTCGAACAGCTTGTTGGGCGGCCAACACGTCTTGCATTACTTCATCGGCGTCTGCGTTTTGGTTCGCTTCCTGAATCCGCCGCACAGTTTCAAAGAAGCGTTGCCGGCTACGCTTCCAATTTTCATAAACGGTTAGAGGAACAATCACCGCAGCCGGCCGACCCTTTCGCTCAATGACATAGCTATCTTGATTAAACTGAACTTCATCCAAAACAAGGCTCAGATTAGTTCTGAGTTCACTGCTATTTGTTATTTTTTCCATAAGTGACCTCGACATTTCCCCAAATCTATTTACTTTAGGACTTTCGCTCAGGAAACCTGAAGGGCAGGAATTCGCGGAGAGCGCAACT
>JAHDWK010000039.1 GCA_023382655.1 Anaerolineae bacterium
GGGACGTCGGTTTCGCCGTCGGCCGGGGTTAGCAGGGTGGGCGCGCCAGGGACGCCTGTGTACACCGTCAGCCCAACCGTGGTCGTATGGGTACTGGTGGGGGCCATGCCGACCACGCTGATGTTGTAGCTGCCAGCGGCGGCAGCGCCGGTGTTGCCAATGGTCAGGGTGCTGTTTCCGGGAGGTGTCACCGGGTTGACGCTGAAATTAGTGGTTGTCCCCGCTGGATTCCCGGTCGCGCTTAGATTTACCGGGTCATTGAAGCCCAGGATGGAACCAACATTGACGGTGTACACAGCATTAGCCGGTGTACAGATGTCCTGATTGGTGGGTGTGGCGGATAACGTAAAGTCGCTGTTTAGGGCACAGTTCTGGCATACCAGGGCAAAGTCCTGGTCGGTTGTGTCGCCATTGTAGGGGACGCCGTCGCCAGCGATGTTAGCGGCATCAATGATGATGGTAAGAGCGCCGCCAGGGTTTTGGATGTATACATTTTCCAGGTTGTTGATGTTGTCAACAGTGCCACCGGTAGTAGACCAACCACCACTGAAGACGTTGCCTAAATAGGTGTTGCCATCGTTTACCACCGTCAGATTGAGATTGTTGACCAAAGCTGGATTGGCCCCGACTGCGCCAGGGGCGTCTGACCAGGTGAGCGTTATTTTTAATGGTTCTGTGGGGTCAGCAACGCCCAGGGATAAAATAATTTGCTGGCCGGTATCGGTGAAGAGATTGGTCTGATCCTGGAAAACAAAGGGGACGCTGGGGCTGATGATGTTGGTGATGTTGACGCGCCCCCAACCTTCGTGGATGTTGGGGATGTCGGCCGTGCCCATATCTACCGAGCCGTTAACCAACAAGGCTTTGGCCATGGCCGGGCTGGGATCGTTGCCGCTGTTGAAGTCACGCCACCATTCGGTGAACAGCACCACCGCGCCAGAAGTGTGGGGGGCAGCCATACTGGTGCCGGAACAGAAGGCATAGAGATTGTTCGTGCCGCCGATGGGTGTGGAGCAAGAACCACCCAGATCGTTACGGGCGGAGGCTATTTGTTCGCCGGGGGTGGAGATGGTGGGTACCCAACGGCCGTCTACCGCTGGCCCCCGACTGCTGAAGCTGGAAATTGTATCAATGCTGCCCACCCGGAAATTGCGTGAGCTGGCCACAATGATCAGATTCTTCGCTTCTTTGGGTGCGGTCAGGGTGCTGGGACTTGGCCCGGAGTTACCGGCGGAGAAGACTTCGATAAAGGGTTCAGCGACACTGGCTGTGTCAAAGTTGCCATCGCGCACCATGATGTCGTGGGTGCGTTCGGAGGCCTGGTAGCCATGATTGGTGCCTTCGCCGGTTGTCCAGGAGTTGTTGCCGCCAATAGCGCCGCCTAAAACGGCCTGTTTGCTGTGTTCTTGCCAGCCACCGGCGGGGGGCCAGGCAGCGGCCGAAAGAGAGTTCATGGCAAAGATGCCGTAGCCGGGAGCCACGCCTAAGCCGTAGAGGAAACCGCTGGGGTCGGTGAAACCAGCAGCGCCGGTACCGCCCACAATACCGGCTACATGGGTGCCGTGGCCCCCGCCGGAGCAGTCGCTACCTGGTTGGCCGGGTGGGTTGCAGGCGCCGGGGAAACTGTAGCCGCCGACTATGTTGGGGCCGAGGTCGGGATGGTCGTAATCTACGCCGGTGTCAACGACGGCCCAGGTCACGCCTGTGCCATCTACACCTAAGGCGGCCAGGTGGGCATAATACCCTGGTACTGGTGTGCCGCCGGGGTGATTGCCGGCCACAATTTGAGAGGACATTTCGTCGTCTAGTATGGGTTCTGGACTCAGGTGGCCCATCCATAAAACCGTGTTCAGTTGGGCTACGGCCGTCAATTCAGCCGCGTCCATCTGCACAATGGCGTCGTAAAACGCTTTGTCTGGTTGGGAGGGGAAGGCTTGCAAGATGTGAGCACCCAGGGCGCGAATGGCGCTGAGGGTGCCGTCAATATCGCCGTCGTTGTAGAACATGATGTCCACGTTGTGGATACGGCCGTTCATCTGCGCCAGTCCGGGATCAATTTTATAGGCCGGGTGAACAGGGCCTTGCCAGCGCACAAAAGGCAGACCTTCCACATTTGCCAAAGCGGTGGCGCTGCCCCAGGTGAGGTAGGCATTGTGCGGGTAGTATTGCAGCATGGGTAGCCCGGTGGCTTCTAACACCTGTAGCCACTCATCGCGCACCGGCCCGTGGAACTGGATCAGGTGAAAACCGGGCTGGCGAGCGTCGGCTTGCATGGCCGGGGCCACGGCCGGTTCGCCGTCAGCCACCGGGTCAAAGCGGTGGCCGACAATTTGTACCTGTCCGGCATCGGGCACGGCCGTGAACGAGATGCCGCTGGCGGTCAAAGCGGCCAGGTCAGCATCGTTGAGTTCCAGCCAGAGGAAGGAACCATAGTCCAGAGCTACGGCCGGGTTTAGCCGCAATTGGGCCAACTCTGTCTGAGCGGCGGCGGGAATGCGCACAAAATGGCTGCCGCCAGATGGTTGGTTGGTGGCGCTGGCGGCATAGCTTGTTGTGGCCACGATTGCCAAAAGCAAAGCCAAAACCAGAACCATGAGCCTCATTTTTTTCATCACGTAGGACCTCCTTACGGTCGGATGTTTGTAGCGAGGACAAAACATCCATAGATTAGGGGAGTGCTAAAAATGCGGGGAAATTATAACGGCCGTGTTTCCACTGCGCCAAAGTAAAAAAGCATAAAAATTGTAGGGTGGCCTGGTGATTGGCTGTTTTGGGTGGTGGAAAAGGGGCGGGCACGAGGCCGCGCCCCTACGATGCCGTTGCCTGCCGCAGCGGTGAAAGCAGAGCCACCTGCTGGTCAGCGCGATAGCTGCTGCGGACGAGAGGGCCGGACTCCACCCATTGGAAGCCCATCTCCAGACCAATCTGGCGCAGGGTGGCAAATTCGTCTGGGTGGTAGAAGCGGGCGACGGGCAGGTGTTGGTGGCGGTTGGGCTGCAAGTATTGGCCCAACGTGAGGATGTCTACGCCCCGGTCGGCCAGGTCTTGCATGACGGCCGTGACCTCCTCCCACTCTTCGCCCAAGCCCAACATGATGCCGGATTTGGTCAGTACGGCGGGGTCTATCTCTTTGGCGTTGGCCAGGGTGGACATGGCCCAGGCGTAGTTGTCTTGCGGCTGCACTTTTTTGAAGAGGCGGGGCACGGTTTCTACGTTGTGGTTGAGGATTTCTGGGCGGGCGTCCATGACAATTTGCAGCGCCTCGCGGCTGCCTTTGAAGTCGGGGATGAGGACTTCAATGGAGCAGCCGGGTTGCAGTTCGCGGATTTTTTGGATGCAGAGGGCGAAGATGGGCGCGCCGCCGTCTTGTCGTTCGTCGCGGTTGACGGAGGTGATGACGACGTGGCGCAGATTCATGGCGCGCACGGCTTCGGCCACACGCTGTGGTTCGTCCCAATCCAGGGGTAACGGCCGTCCGGTTTTAATGTCACAAAAGGCACAGCTACGGGTGCAGATGTCGCCCATGATGAGGAAGGTGGCCGTGCCTGCCCCCCAACATTCGCCGATGTTGGGGCAGCGGGCTTCTTCGCAGACCGTGTGCAGTGCTTTGCTGCGCATCAATCCCTTCAGGCGGTCATAATTTTCCCCGGTAGGTAAGCGCACTTTCAGCCATTCCGGCCGTTTCGGGCGGGCGGCTTGTTCGGCGGGGGTGGTGATGGTGTCTAGTTTTATCAGGTTCATGGTCATATGGTTATTGGGATATTGAGGCGTCCAATATCCTAATATCTCAATATCTCTCTTTCTGGCTGCACATCAAAAATGTCACAAAAGGCAGCGGTGATGGGCTGGATGAGGTCGGTGGTGGTGAAGGGTTGTGCCAGCAGTTGGCTCATGCTCGTTACCCCATGTTCACGGATGCCGCAGGGGATGATGTGCTCAAAATGAGTCAGGTCGGGGTTTACGTTCAGGGCAAAACCGTGACTGCTGATGCCGCTGCCGCTAACCTTGATGCCGATGGCGGCGATCTTTTCTGGCCCCGTGGGGCCGTCTACCCAGACGCCGGTATACCCTTCGTAACGCCAGCCGCGAATGTTAAAGGCGGCTAAGGCCCGGATGATGACTTCTTCCACATCGCGCAGGTATTGGTGCAGGTCGGGCCGGAGCAGGCCGCGCCGGGCAAAGAGCCGTTTCAGGTTAAGAATGGGGTAGCCGACGAGTTGGCCGGGACCGTGATAGGTGATGTCGCCGCCCCGGTCTACCCAGCGTAGGGTGAAACCGGCGGCGTCTAGTTCGGTCTGGCTGAGCAGCAGGTGGGCGAGGCTGCCGCGCCGCCCCAGGGTGTAGGTGGGCGGGTGTTCCAGCAGCAGCAGGGTGTCGGGCAGATCGGTGTTGGCGGCGCGGGCGGCGGCGCCCGCGGCGGCGACGAGGGATTTTTGCCATTCCCAGGCGGCGTCGTATTCTATCTGTCCGGCCCATTGCACGTCTATTGCTTGCATGACCATATTCTAACCCGTTATGGCATTTTGCGTAGTTTGGTGAGATTGGTTCAATTTTGGAAATCAAACTAATCTGTGAATAGATCACCGCATTTAGTAACAGAGACCTGTCTGGTTTTTGTTCACCTCTGAAGTTAACTAAAATTCAACCAAGTGACGGCCTGTTTTCGGATATGATGGCGTTATTGTCGGCAGATTCCACCAATTGATGGTTGCCATACCATCAAGAAAAAGGAGAACGTCTCATGCGAACGAAATGTGTCATCTCAATTTTTGTCCTGCCCCTTCTTTTGTCATTCATTTTAGCCATTTTTGTTTTTCCTACCCAATCACAGGAGAATATCCTCAAAACTCCTCTTTCTAGTGAACCGGAATTATGGGCTCACCTGGAATTACCGCTGGGCGCTCCTTCCTCGATTGCAACTGTCCTTTTCACCAAAACTATCGAAGCGGTGGTGCCATTCTCCGAGTACCGGTTCTTTTGGCAAATGAAAATCTCCGATATGCCAAATGGGGAGTTCACCTGGAATATGGACAACTTCGACCCTGAACATTACGGTGATTTGTATTTTTATGGGATTGGTGGAAATGGATGTGTTCAGCAAAGCGATATGGACATCTTTTGTGATGGAGTTTCGACTTTTTATCTGGAATATCGGTACACCAACGTCTATACGCTTCAACTAAACCAAAAGGAAATTGGCATGGGGGCTAACTTTACGGGATTTTCGCTGAACCATTATCTGACGCTCAATTATGTAGAACCATTGGTCTTTATCCGTTCGTTTAGAAGTGCAACTAATGATCCAATCGCCCCAACTTTGCACGAAAACCAAACCCTGAAATGGGAGATTCTCAATGCATCTCAGGGTGGGATTAGATCCATATTTCTCGACCCACGCATTGAAACCATTTTCCTGCCTATCCTGACAAATTAAGTATCTCGTTCCACTTCGTGAGCTGGCCGGGTAGTTTGGTGGGCAGCGGATGGAGAGCAGATAAGCGGATGGGCTGTAGTAACCCTTCCATATGCCCAACCATCCAGCCGTGGCGGAGTCACGCCCAAAGATTTGTTTAGTTGTGTTGCGGCTCATAATGAAGGACAACAATGCCGCAGTCAAAGGGAATAGATTTGACCAATGTCAGATTTTGTTTGCCATCAAGCTGTTTGAAGATGGCCATGCCATTGCCAATTGCCGCCGGGTTGATGAACAGATGGTACTCGTCAATCAGCCCATGTTTGATGAGAGACGAGACAAAAGTCGCGCCGCCGTAAGCAATGATGTCGTTACCGTCCTGGTTTTTTAGTTTGGTGATTTCATCCCCCAGGTCGCCTTTGGCTAAAACGGTATTGCCCCATGCTGACTGGTCAAGCGTTTTGGTAAAAACAACTTTGGGTGTATCTGTAAATTTTTTACCGGCGGCCACTTCCGGGTGATCCGGATTGGCCGCCACACCGGCCCAGTGCGGAATGAAGCCCTCGGCCAGTTTTCGACCCAGGACAATGCAGTCAACAGGTTCGGTTATATCCTCAACATACTGTTTTAAGGCGTCGTCCCAGTCCCAGGCCATAAAGTCCATTTCGCCGTTTGGCCCGGCAATGTACCCGTCTACCGTCATTTGTACTTGAAGTTTTAATTTTCTCATGGTTGTTTTCTCCTGTGTAAATAGCCACGAATTACACCAATTTCACGAATTCGTGTTCATTATTATATCCATTCCAACACGGCCGTCTTCGCATCCACCACATTGCCTGTATTCACCGTCGTCTTGGGTTCCAGCAGCAGCAGGTGAACTTCCTCGGCGGCTACGGGGCGGTGTTCCACGCCACGCGGCACAATCAGGAACTCCCCCGGTTCCAGCCACACATCCCGGTCGCGGAACTGAATGCAGAGACGGCCGTGCAGCACCAAAAACAACTCATCCTCCGCCTCATGGTGATGCCAGACAAATTCGCCCTGCACCTTCACCAGTTTCACGTAGCTATCGTTGAGTTCCCCCACCACTTTGGGCTGCCAGTGCGCCTGAAACAAACGCAACTTTTGCGCCAGATTGACCTTTTCCATATGCGTATCCTCCGGTCTGCATTATAGCCGAGGCAGGGGTATAATGTCGCGTGATGCGTGATGCGTGAGAAGTCATGCATCACGCATCACGCATCACGGGTTACGGATTACGACCATGCTAAACCCCGACCGGCTGCGACACGAGGCAGCCATCAATGACTTCAAACGGGCGCGCAAGAAGGCGGCCTTCCAACAGATGATGGCCCGGCTGCGCGGGCAGTCAGCCGATTTGCTGGCGTATGAAGATGTGTGCCGCCATCTGAAAGCGGCCGATGCGGTGAAACAAGGCGTGCAGGAGATTCCATTGGCGGCGATTGTGGGCAGTGTGGGGCGATATAAAGATTTCACCCGCGACTTTTTACCCAAGCATGATAGTGATGTGGAGCGCTGGGCCAGGGTGCGCACGGCCGTGATGGATATGACCGGGATGCCGCCCATTGACGTGTACAAAGTGGGCGAGGTCTATTTTGTCATTGACGGCAACCATCGTGTCTCGGTGGCCCGCGATTTAGGCGCAAAAACCATCACCGCCTATGTGACGGAAGTAAAAACGCGCGTGCCCCTGCTGCCAGATGATGACCCTGACGAAATCATTTGCAAGGCGCGGTATGCCGAATTCCTGGAACAGACCAACCTCAATGAGCTGCGGCCCCAGGCTGACCTGTATATGACTTTTTGCGGTCATTACCGTGTCTTGTTGGCCCAAATAGAAGCGCACAAAGAGCAGTGCGAGACGCCCGTGGGCCATCCCATCCCCTATGCTGAAGCCGTCGGCCGCTGGTATGACGATGTGTACCTGCCGGTCATGCGCATGATGCGCGCCCAGGGCATCTTGCGTTACTTCCCGGAGCGCACCGAAACAGATTTATACGTGCTGCTTTCGGAAAGGCAGGAGCAGCTAGAGGAAGCGCTAGGCTGGGAGATTGGCCTGGACATTACTGCCTCGGCGCTGGCGACGGCCGAACAAAAACGGGTGCGCGGGTTGGGGGGGCGGTTGTGGCAGGCAATCACGCCGCCAGAACTGGCCGATGGCCCGGAGCCGGGACAGTGGCGGCAGTTCCAGACCGGCCGCCAGATGGATCGCCTCTTTGCCGATTATCTGGTGGCGCTGAGCGGCCGTGAGGAAAACTGGCCCATGCTGGCCCAGGTGATTCGTCTGGCACAGCGAGAATCAGACCGGCTGTTGGGGCTGCATGTGGTTCCTGACCAGGCAAAGGCCAGCAGTAAGCGGGTGCGGGCCATTGAAGAGCGCTTCCACCAGATGTGCGCCGACGCGGGGGTGGTGGGTGAGTTTGCCGTAGAGGTGGGTGCGGTGGTGGAAACCATTACCAGCCGGGCGGTGTGGGCTGACGTGGTCGTGTTGGGCCTGGAGAATCGGGTAGGAGCGGCACGGCCGTCTACCCGGCTGGGCAACCGCACCATGCAGCTGATCCAACGCTGCCCGCGTCCCATCCTGGCTATCCCTACCGGCGCGGACTGTGCGCTGGATCGGGTGCTGCTGGCGTATGATGGCAGTCCCAAGGCGGACGAGGCGCTGTTTGTAGCTACTTATCTCAAATTGCGTTGGCCTTCAGAACTGGTAGTGGTGACGGTGGAAACGGAACTTACCACACCGGCCGAGTTGGGCCGCGCCAGAGAATATCTGGCCGACTATGGCATCACCGATGCCACCTTTATCTTGCGGCAAAAACCCATTGCTAAAGCTGTGTTGGACACGGCCGTGACTTACCAAAGCAACTTCCTCATCATGGGTGGTTTTGGTTTTCGCCCGGTCAAACATCTGGTACTGGGCAGTACGGTGGATGATGTTTTACGCCATTTCCCACATCCCATCTTGATCTGCCGTTGATCCTGTAATCGGTGATCGGTAATCGGTAATCGAAAGACTACACACTGATAACCGATAACCGATTACTGATTACTACCTCCTTGTGGCATAATCCGGTAACTTTGCAATATGAGGTAAAATAATATGCATCTGTATTTTGTGCGGCATGGCGAAAGCTTTGTCAATCTAAAGAGTTGGAGCGGCGGCAACAGCGATGAAGGGCTGACGCCATTGGGCCAACAGCAGGCGGCGGCCCTGGCGGCGTGGTTGCCGGGGGAACTACCGGTGTTGGATGTGCTGTATGCCAGTACGATGCGCCGGGCATTGGAAACGGCCGCACCCATTGCCCACGCTTATCAATTACCCATTACGCCCGATGACCGGCTGCGCGAAGTGGGCAACAACCGCCTTGACCACACCCCCTGGCCGAATGATGATTTGCCGGAGTATGGCCCGTATTGGGGCAGTGAACGGCCGTTTGCCCCCATCACCCCTAATCGCCCAGACAGCGAATCGCTGATGCACTTTCGCGTGCGCATCGGGCACTTTGTAGAGGAGATGATCGAAAAGCACCGGGCGCAAACGGTGATGGTGGTCTGTCATGGCGGCGTCATTGAGTTGGCTTTTGATCATATGTTTAACATTGGCCCCTTTCGTCGCTGCGAGGTGTGGAGCAAAAACACCGGCGTGGCCTACTTTGAACATGTGGAACATCCGTTGCGGGAAACATGGCGGCTGCATTTTCACGGCCGTGTGGAACATCTGCAAGACCTGGAACGAACGGATGGGCGCGGGCCAGGTGTGAGAGAAGTAATTGAGAGATTGGCAGATTGAGAGATTGGGCAATCTCCCAATCTCCAATAACCATGCAAATACCGTCGTTAATCCTCACCGCTAACCCCCATTTTATTGACCTGGCCTGGGCGGAGTTGGCGCGGGTGCAGCCGGCGGCGCAGCGGGTGGCAGTGTTGGCGGAGGGGGTGTGGGCGGTCACGGCCGTGAACTTCTTCACCCTGGCCGAACAGTGGCGGCAGCAGCCGCCCATCTTTGCCCACCACATCTGCCCGGTGCATCTGGCGCTGCCCGTCACCGGGCTGGTGGCAGATGTGTCCCTGTTGGCCGAAGCAGTGGGCGCCGACCTGGCGGCCTGGTTGGATGCGGAAATGCCCTTTTCGGTGCAGACCCGCATTCTGGCGGATTTGCCATATAAGCCGTTCGATGTGAACACGGCCGTAGCCCACACCATCCAACAGCACACCCCCGCCCCGCTCGACGTGCGTCAACCAGCGCAGATTCTCTCCCTCGTGGTTACGGCCGAAGCCGCTTATGCCGGGATTTCCCTGGCGGCGCACAATTTGTCTGATTGGGCCGGGGGAATGCACCGTTTTGCCCGGCAGTCGGGGCAGATCAGCCGGGCGGAGTTTAAGCTGCTGGAGGCGTTGGCCGTGTTTCACCTGGAGTTGCCTGCCGGTGGCGTGGCCCTGGATTTGGGGGCCGCACCCGGCGGCTGGACGCGCATTTTGCGGCAAAAGGGGCAGTTCGTCACGGCCGTAGACCCCGCCGCCCTGCACCCCTCCCTCTACCAGGACAAAAATATGCGCCACCTGCGTCTGAGCGCTGAGGCCTACTTGCAACAGCCGCCAGACCGTTTTGACCTGATCGTGAATGATATGCGGTTGGATGCTCGTTACTCGGCGGAGTTGATGGCGGCCTATGCACCTTATTTGCACCGGCACGGCCGTGCCCTGATGACGCTCAAATTACCGGAAGGGGACGGTCTGGTTGGCGGGCGGCAGACCATCATTGAACAGGCCCGTGAAATTCTCAATCCGGTGTACACCATTGCCGGTGCGCGCCAGCTTTTCCACAATCGCAGCGAAATCACTTTGTATCTCACACCGGAGTAATCCACCCAGGGTAATCGCCTATCTTGACCATCACTTTATGCGCTGTCTATAATGACCCCAAAATCTATACCACAAGCTAAGGTGGAAGAAAGTATAATTTTCAACAGCTTGTGGCGGCAAAAAATGACGCAAGCAACAAGCTGCTCAAGATGAATTTCAAATGGTGACCAAGTGTTGTGAATTTAAAAGGTATTGAGACCAGGAGATTAGAAGATTGACCAATCTCCTGATCTCCCCATCTGCACTCCCCTATGCCTCTCTTTGACGAAACCACCCTGCGCAAACTGGAACAACTAACCCTCATTGCCGACCACGTGCGCGTGGGCGTGATGAAGGGCGACCGGCGCAGCAAAAAGCGGGGCACGTCTATTGAGTTTGCTGACTACCGCAACTACAGCAAAGGGGACGACCTGCGGCGACTGGATTGGAACGTGTATGCCCGGCTGGAACGGCCGTTTATCAAACTACTGGAAGAAGAAGAAGACCTGTCCGTGCATTTGCTGGTAGACGCCAGCGCCAGCATGAACTGGCCGGATACGGACGATGACGAGAACAAACTGCGCTATGCCCTCAAGCTGGCGGGGGCGTTGGGGCACGTCGCCCTGGTGACGGGCGATTCAGTCACCGTCACCTTGCTCAACAGCGGTGGTGACCGCACCTGGGGGCCTTTTCGCGGACAGGGCAACTCACTGCGGTTGTTTCAATTTCTGGAAAGTTGTGCCGCGGGCGGTCTGACAGATGTGAATTTGTCATTGCGGAATTATGCATTGTACGGCCGTCGTCCCGGCCTGCTCTTTCTGCTTAGCGATATGCTCTCCGCCAACGGCTACAAAGAGGGGCTGAACGCCATTCAGTCACGGGGCTACGAGATTGGCCTCATCCACCTGCTCAGCCCGGACGAAGTGGAGCCACCCCTCAGCGGCGACCTGAAACTGGTAGATATTGAAACCGGCCAGGATGCCGAAATTACGCTGGACGCGCCTACCCTGGCGCTGTACCAGGAGCGGCTGCACGCCTGGCAAAGCGAAATCGCCGCTTATTGCGCCCATCGTCACCTGCACTACATTCCCGTCACCACCAGCTTGCCCTGGGAGCGATTGGTGGTACAAACTTTGCGCGAAAAGGGAGTAGTAAAATGAGACGGATTGCCCGTTGCAAGTGGCCGGTTGCAAGTTACACTTATGGGCATAAATCGTAATCCATAATCCGATTACCAAGTCGTCCGGTTCCGCCAGGGCCAGACATACAAAAAAGGAAAAATAGATGAACACTAGATTGAAAATGTTTATTGGGTTAACGGTCGTGCTTCTGACTACCCTTGCCTTTATTGGCCATATGGGGCGCAACGCCACTTTGTTTGCCGGGAGCGATCAGTTTATTTACCTGCCAATTGTCACCAAAGATGCAGATCTGACCATAACCAGTGTAGAGATCACTCAGGCCAGCCAGAAAGTGAATAATAGTGTGCCCCTGGTCGCCAATCGCAATACAGTGGTGCGTGTTTTTGCCGAAGCGCCAGTAGGTGGGGCAATTAATAATGTGGTGGTGCGGTTGACGGCCGTACGCGGCGGTAGCACTATCGGCACACTAAATTCTGCACCTACTACCATTCCCGTAGACGCCACCCGCGACAACTTCAACAGTTCCGTCAACTTTGAGCTACCCGCCGGCTGGCTTACCGGTAACGTTAGCCTCACCGCCACCGTAGACCCGGATAACACTGTCCACGAAAGAAACGAGGGTAACAACGCCATCACCCAGGCCATGAACTTTAACGACGTGCCTGACCTGCAAGTAATCATTGTGCCCATCAATTACACCCACACCGGCCCTACCGCTCCCGGTTTTTACCCGGCGCAAAGTGTAGACTACATCAGCGATTGGATCATGCGCGCCTATCCCATTGACAATATCCAGATTACTATTCGCAGCCCCTATAACTTTACCGGCAATCTTCAGGACGGTAATTACTGGGTGAATAATCAAGGCACCGGGTTGCTGGACCGCATGTATCAACTCAAATTGGGCGATGGTTACCCTGAAGATACACCTGTTGTTTATTACGCTCTTGTGCCTATCAGCAATGGCCCTAGCCAATGGTTCTTCTCCGGCATTGCCGGGATTGGTTGGATTGGCTACCGTGAATCGGTGGGGTTGAACCTGGGCAACAATGATGACACCGGCAAATTGGCGGGGCACGAAATCGGGCACAACATGAACCGCCGCCATGCACCTTGTGGCGGGCCAGGTGGGGTTGACCCCAGCTATCCCTATGTGGGCGCTTCCATTGGCGAGTATGGGCTGGATATTCCCAATGGGGCATTCTGGTCACCGGCCACGGCCGTAGACATTATGAGCTACTGCGAACCGGCCTGGATTTCCGACTACACCTACATCGGCATTTACAATGACCAACGGGCCAACGGCTTTGCGGCAATGAACAGCACGGCCGTAGACAGTATGGTGGTCTCTGCCGGTCTTAACGCCGACGGGTCGGTCACGTTGGCGCCCAGTTATGCCTTCACCAGCTATCCCTCGACCCGCGCCGTCAGTGATTACCGGGTGGAACTGCTGGATGAGAACGGCGACGTATTGGTCAGCCAGCCCATGCAGTTACGTGAAGCAGAAGAAGAAGAAGTGTCGGCGCGGGCGCTAACGGCCGTGCTGCCCCTGCCCACCAGAGCCGCCGCCACCCTACGCATTGTGCAAGGGGATGAAGTCGTCGCCAGCCGCAGTCTGAACAACACCGCCGCCTTTGGCCCGCAAACGGCTACGGCCGTGCGTGAAGGGGACGCCATTACCCTCAATTGGGGGTTGGTGGACACTCCCGTCATCGTGCGTTACTCAGCGGACGGTGGCCAAAGCTGGACGGCTCTGGGCGTCGGCGTCACCGATGGCGCTTTCACCGTAGACGCCACCACCCTGCCCGATGGTGATAACGGCTTGTTTGAGATAATCCTGGGGAATACGGGAAGTAAAGTGGTGTTAACGGCCGTGATGCCGTAAATCTGCTCACACCAGACATCCGATTTCGGCAACCAAAAGTTGCTTGAGAAATCGGATGTCTGGTGACCACTAATCCCCATTCACAAAATCATCAATCAACCGCCGGGAAATGCTCATGGCCGGGGGAATGCCGGGTAGATTATCGGCCGTAAACCAGCGGGCATCCTCAATCTCGCCTACTTCCGGTGTAATGTCACCGCTGGCATATTCGGCGGTGTAGGCAATCATCAGCGAGTTGGGGAAGGGCCAGGGCTGGCTGCCAAAGTAAGTCACATTTTGTACTTCCAGCCCCACTTCCTCGCGGATTTCGCGGTGTACGGCCGTTTCCAACGTCTCCCCCGGCTCCACAAAACCGGCCAACACACTGTAAAAACCGGCAGGATGGCGCGCCCCTCGCGCCAGCAAAATCTCGCGCCCGCTTGGCCCCTGGCGTGTTACCCGCATAATCACCGCCGGGGAAATGCGCGGGTACGTGACCAGACCGCAAGCCGGGCACTTCTTGGCTCGTTCGTGCGGCTGCCCCTCATTGAACACCCCACAGCGGCCACAGTAAAGACTGGTGCGGTCCCAATCCAGGATTTGCAACGCCCGCCCGCCTAACCAGAGTTGGTCATCGAGTATACGGCCGTACAAAGCCCTTAGCCCCTCAAAGACCAAGCCCGGCGGTGGGGGCGTCTCGGCGGCTACCTCGGCGGCATAACAATGCAATGGCGTGTCTCCGGGCATGTAACCCAGATAATGCTGGCGCAGTGGCCTGAGGCCCAGGTCGGCCGGTGAAGCGAGCCGGGGCCAGGCGGCCTGACGGCCGTCTACCACAGCCAACAGTTGAAAGCCAGACAAAATAAACCAACAAGCCGTCGCAGGCGGTTCTTCGGGGGGGCTGACCAGTGAGACAAAGGGTTCCATGTGTCCTCCAAAATTTGCGTATCGGGGTCATGTTTACCCCGTTTGTCTGGTTTATACAAATGATCGGGGTACGGCCGCAGGGTAATCGCATATAAAACTTTTCCCTGGTAATCCACCATTCACGCTGCCGCCATTTTCAGATATACTCGAAGATAAAAGCGGCGATTGCCGAGTGAGCAATTTTTCATCTCTAATCAATCTCCAAGCGGAGGGTATGGGTATGGCAAATATCGAACCACTTTCTAATGTAGATGCAGCCTGGCTGCGTATGGAAGACCCGACCAATTTGATGATGGTGTCGGGTATATTAACCTTTAAGGAGCCGTTGGATTACGGCCGTTTGCGGGAAGTAGTGGGGCGGCGTTTGCTGCAATTTGACCGTTTTCGTAAGCGGGTGGTGCAGCCCAAATTGCCATTTGCGCCGGCTTATTGGGAATATGATCCCCACTTTAACCTGGATGCTCATATGAATCGGGTAGGGCTGCCCGAACCGGGCGACAAAGCCGCCTTGCAGGAGATGGTGAGCCGTTTGATGAGTACGCCACTGGATTTTGCCAGGCCGCTGTGGACGGTACATGCGATTGAAAATTATGAGGGGGGTACGGCCGTTTGTGTGCGGTTACATCATTGTATTGCCGATGGCATGGCGCTGGTTTTTGTGCTGCTCTCGCTGACGGATTTATCACCCGATGCCAGAGTGGGCAGCGACGAGAAGGTCAGACATCCCCGCAGCCGTCGTGGGCTGCTGGGGGGCGGCCTCACTTCCATGCTCAAACAAACGTCAGCAACGGCCCATGTGGCGCGCCGCCTGACCAGACGGGCGCTGCATGAAGGTCGTACCACCCTCACCCGGCCCACACGAGCGGTGGAGATCGCCCAATGGGGTGGGGATAATGTGCTGGCAGCGGGCCGCCTGTTCCTGCGTTCCCATGATCCGGAAACGGCCTTCAAGGGCAAATTGGGTACCCAAAAACGGGCAGCCTGGTCACGGCTGTTATCCATGAAAGATGTGAAACGCATCAAAAATGCCACCGGTGGCACGGTAAATGATGTGTTGGTGGCGGCGATGACCGGCGGGCTGCGGCGCTATTTGTTGGCGCGGGGGGAGGATATTCGCGGCCTGACTTTCCGTGCGGCCGTACCCATTAACCTGCGCCAGCCGGATGAAATGGGCACCCTGGGTAATAAATTTGGTCTGCTCTTTTTGGACTTGCCGGTTGGACTTGCCGATCCGCTGGATCGGCTCAATGAAGTCCATAAGCGGATGGAAGAGCTAAAAACGTCCAAAGAAGGGCCGGTGGGACTGGCCGTATTAGGCACGATGGGTGTTGTGCCCCATGAACTGCAAGGGACATTGGTGGAGATGTTTGGCAAGAAGCTCACGGCCGTAATGACCAACGTACCCGGCCCGCCGATGCCTCTGTACATGGGCGGGCGGCGCATCCATGAATTGATGTTCTGGGTGCCGCAGTCGGGCCGCCTGGGGTTGGGCATTAGTATCATCAGCTATGCCGGTAAGGTGCAGTTAGGTGTAGCCACCGACGCCGGTTTAGTGCCCGACCCAGACGCGATTATTGAGGGTTTTTACCAGGAATTCGACGATTTGTTGGCGCTGGCAGTTGAGGCGGAAGCAATTGCCCGGTATGCGACTGCGCCGGCGTTAACCAGGGTGGATGACACGGCCGTTACCGTAACGGCCGTGTCCCCCAACCCGAATGGCGATTTGCAGCATATTAATGGTATTGGCCCCACCTATGCCGCCCGTCTGGCCCAGGCCGGTGTTGTCGCCAAAGAACAATTGGTGATGTTATCGCCGGGAAAATTGGCGGAGATATTGGAAACTTCTCTGCCCCGCGCCGAAAACATCCTGGCCGAAGCGCAAAAAGGAGCAGGGTAGGGGGTGGCAGGTATTACCTGTCACCCCCTACCCTGCATTGCGACGGCCGTACCTTTATGTTAGAATCGCCCCAGTTTTGACCATGAGATGTGAGGGTTTTTATGCAACAAAGTATAGCCGCCATACTGTCCGTCACCGAAATTTTTGACAACCTGACCACCACCCAATTGGAGTTGGTAGCCTCCATTTGTGACTCCGCCACTTACAACCAGGGTGATATTTTGTTGCAAGAGAACGAAAACACCACCGAGCTTTATGTCATTGCTCGGGGCGGTGTGGAGATTCTCATGAACCCTTCGCTGGTGGGTGCTAACCAGGATGAGTATGAACCTGTCGTGATCGCCGAACTGCGCCAGGGACAGGTTTTTGGCGAAGTCGCGTTGGTGGATGAGGGCATTCGCTCGGCTACCGCTCGTGTTAGTCAGGACAACACCACCTTGCTCAAAGTGCCCCGTGATCGTTTGATGCTGTTATGTGATACCTACCCAGAGCTGGGTTACAAAGTCATGAAGAATGTAGCCGCCGATCTGGCCTTCAAAATACGCAACACTGACTTGACGGTGCGACAATACCAACTCATGTTGTCTCAGGTCAAACCGGACGAAGCGGATTAGTAGTCTTTGCGTTCCCAAATGGGAAAGAAGCAGGAAAGGATAGGGGACGCTGGCCGGGGAGTTGCCGGCAACAAACCTGTAACTTTCTCATGTGAAGAGCAGTTCATGAAAGCAGTTATCCAACCAGATAACAGGTGGAGCCAGGGAAACCGGGCAAATTCTTGCCAGGATGAACCACAGGCGAAGCCAGGGCTGCCTCATTCTCGTGGTAGATTGGCAAACGAAAATGAAAGTTGAAATTGTCAGCATTGGCACGGAACTGCTGGTGAGTGACATTCTGGACACGAACTCTGCTTTTGTATCACGCAGCCTGCGCGAAGTAAAAGTAGATTTAACGTGCAAGGTGACGGTGGGGGATGACCCGGACATGATAGCTGATGCTTTCCGGGCCGCCTTACGGCGGGCAGATGTAGTTATTTCCACGGGGGGATTGGGGACAGGCCGGGATGATTTTACGCGCCAGGCGGTCACGGCCGTGACCGACCGTGAATTATTGCCAGAATTCCCTGGCATAGCTGACGCCAGAGTGCTGGGCGATGCTTCCACCCACATGTGCGGCATTCTGATGGAAGAAGAAGCCGGGACGCTGATTTGTTTGCCCGGCAACCGGCGGGAAATGTCTTATCTTTTAGAGACTGAGGTGTTGCCCTATTTACGCCAACAAATCCATAGCGAAACCAAAGATGGTTGGGCCTTGTTGCGCAGCGTGGGGCTGATGGAAAGCAATTTGAAACAAGAGTTAGCCGACCTGGCCACAGACCCCCAACACCGGGTGACGTTTGACTCTTTTGCCGGGCAAACCAACATACGCCTGTGGGTGCAGGCCAATTCAGACGAAGAGGTACAAAACGAACTGCGCCGGATGACGGCCGTGGTGCGCGAACGGTTGGGCGATCATATTTATGGCACCGAAGCTGACCGGCTGGAAGATGTTGTTCTGAACGCCCTCATTCATAACGGCGTCAAACTCTCGTTAATGGAGTGTTATACCAATCAGATTATGGCGGATACCTTAAACAGGCTGCCAGGCAGTGACAAAGTCATCAAGGTGATGCCCTGGCAAACCTGGTATGAAGCCGCCGACAAACTCCACCTGGAGGCAGTGACGCAGCACAATCTGACGCAATGGTGCCGTCTGGCTGCGGAAAAGCTGGTGGAACATTCTGAAGATATGCTGGGTTTGGTCGTTTACAGCCATATGACGCAAGGTGGCGTGCAAATTCTGGTGACGCTGGCCTCGCCGCATGGCGCTTCGGTCACACAACGCTCGTTTGGCGGTCACCCCGATAACATTGACCAGTGGGCGCTGACGTTGGGTCTGAGCCATTTACGGCGCTGGTTATTAGTCCATTATTAGCAGTTACGGCCGTCGCGCTTCCCCTAGCACCCCTCTTTTTTGTGCCGGGTTATCATTACAGGTCTATCAATGAGCAATCTCATCAAAGGAAACGAGTAATGCATATTGGCATGGTAACGGCTATTTACAAGCCTGTCGTCAATGGGGTGACGCGCATGGTGGAACTGTACCGGCAGCATCTGGAAGCCGCCGGGTATGAAGTGACCATCTTTACACTGGGCGCGCCTGATCCTGACGATGACGATCACATCATCCGCTCTCCCGGTTTTCAGGTGAGCGACCGGGGATATTACCTGACCCCCGGCTTCTCCCGCGAGGCGCAAAAACGGATGCGTCAGATGGATATTTTGCACTCACACCACCTCATCATGGGGGTTGAAATGGCGCACCGCTACGGCCGTTGCCCCGTCATCTACACCAACCATACCCGCTACGACCTCTACGGTCACGCCATTTTGAGCCTGCCCCAACCTGCTGCCGACGCCATCTTGCGCCAACTCTGGCCTGATTTCTGTGACTATGCCGATACCGTTATTGCCCCGTCAGAAAGTATGCGCCAGATCATGCTCGATTTTGGTGTGCGCGCCCCCACCATTACCATTGAAAATGGGGTGGAACTGCAACCATTTCACCAGCCACCCAACCCGCGCCGCAAAGCCGATTTTGGCCTGCCGGACACGGCCGTTCTCCTCATTTACGTCGGTCGTCTGGCGCCTGAGAAAAACCTGGATGGTCTGATTGACCAGTTTGCCATTGCCGCCGACGTGGCCCCCGATTTGCACCTGCTGCTGGTAGGAGATGGCCTGAGCCGGGAGATGTTGGCCGCGCAGGTTAATCAATTGGGATTGCAAGATCGTGTTCATTTCACCGGCCCCGTGCCGGTGCCTGAAGTACCCAACTACATGGCCGCCGCCGACATCTTTGTTACCGCCTCAGTTTCGGAAGTGCATCCACTCACGGTGATTGAGGCTATGGCCGTCGGGCTGCCGGTGGTCGCCGTTTCGTCGCCGGGCATCAGCGATAGTGTGGAATCGGGCCGCACCGGACTGCTGACTACCCGGCCAGACGGTGGGCTGGCGGCGGCTATGGTGGGACTGGCTCTGAATCCGGCGCAGCGCGCCCAGATGAGCGCCGCCGCCCGCGCCATCAGTGACCGCTATGATATTCGCCGCACCGTGACCTTGACGCAGGAGGTGTATGAGCGGCTACACGCCGAACGCCCCGATTTACGGCGCAAACAGCCACACGGCCGTCGTTATCTCTACCGGCAACGTGTGCAATCCACCCTGAACCGCATCTTCAAACCGGAAGAAGGCGAACATCCACTGCCAAACTGGTTTGCCCCAGAATTTTGGCTGCGTGACCGGCGGGATCAACATGACCAGTGGAAGTGAGCGCCCGGCGGGTGACGGCCGTCAGCCCGACGGCCGTAAAAAGCTGGGCGCCTGGGGTGAACGAGTGGCAGCCACCCATCTGGAAAGCCAGGGCTACCGCCTCATCGCCCGCAACTGGCGCTGCCGTCACGGCGAAATTGACCTTATTGCCCAGGCCGGTGACCTGGTTTTGTTTGTGGAAGTGAAGACCCGGCGTGGCCGCGATATGGGAGCGCCGGAGGAAGGGTTAACCCCCGCCAAATCTCGCAAACTCATCGCCCTGGCCGAAACTTATATGGCCGAACATGACCTGGATGCCGACTGGCGCATTGATCTGGTGGCGGTGGAACTGGACAAATCTGGCAAATTGCTGCGCTGTGAGCATATTCCCAACGCCGTGTTGGGGTGGTGAGAGGATGAGCGGGTGAAGGGGTGACAAGGTGACAAGGTGAGGTGATCAATTACCCAATTACCCAACTACCTTCCTCCTCTGTTGGTGCTGGTGGGAGCAACGGCCGTGGGCAAAACCGCCCTCTCTCTCGCCTTAGCCACCCAATTTGCTGGTGAAATTGTCTCCGCCGATTCGCGCTTGTTTTACCAGGGCATGGACATTGGCACGGCCAAACCAACAGTGGCGGAACGCATGGCCGTGCCCCACCACCTGATTGACATTTGTGATCCCCATGAAACGCTCTCGCTGGGGGCGTATCAAAAACTGGCTTATCAGACGATAGATGTGGTTCACGGACACGGCCGTTTGCCTATTCTGGTTGGGGGTACGGGCCAATACGTCAAAGCGGTCATTGAAGGGTGGGGCATTCCCGCCGTTGCGCCGCAGCCAGCTTTGCGTGAGGTTCTGTCCCGGCTGGATGGCGAGGAATTGGCGCGTTGGCTGCGCATGTTAGACCCCGCCAGCCAAATTGACCCGCGCAATACCCGCCGCGTCATTCGCGCTTTGGAAGTGACGCTGGTCAGCGGTATGCCCATTTCTGTTTTGCAACGCAAGACGCCGCCACCGTATACCATCAAAGTGATTGGCCTTTACTGGGAACGGGCGGCGCATTTTGCCCGTATTGACGCCAGAGTGGATGAGATGATGGCCGCCGGTCTGTTGGCGGAGTTGGAGGGGCTGCGGGCAGCGGGTTACGGCCGTGCCCTACCGGCCATGAGCGGCCTGGGCTACCAGCAGTTGTGGGCCTATCTGGACGGGGAGATGGATTTGGACACGGCCGTGGAACGCATCAAATTTGAAACCCACCGTTTTGCCCGTCACCAGGCGGCCTGGTTCCGCCGCGACGACCCCACCATCACCTGGTTCGACGCCGCCCAACCGGATGCGGAAACGGCCGTAGCCAACTATGTGGCTACGTGGCTCTCCCCCCGTAATCCGAAGCCCGAAGTCCGTTAGCCGATTTCGAACGAGACTTCGGGCTTCGAACATGTAATTTACCGCTGCACAAACGGCAAGAAGACCTGCCCTTGAATGATGATGTAATCCTCTAAAGTCTCCGTAGTGTGACCTGTGGCGTTAAACACCGTTAAAGATACGGTGTAACGTCCGGCGACTTCATAGCGATGTGTGGGATTCTCTTCGGTGCTGGTTGTGCCATCGCCAAATTCCCATAAATAGCCGGTTATCTGCGCCTCTCGCTGAGTTGTGTTGACAAATGTTACTTCCAAGGGTGCATCGCCACTGATCGGAGAGGCGTGGAATACAGGAATTGCTGCCGGGCCAATGTAGGTGCTGCGCCGGGATTCAAAGGCATCAATGAGGTAAATTCCTCGCGTTCCTGTATCAATGCCATTCAATGGCCCCAGGCGCGCTTCATCCACACGGCGTGTATCATTATCAATACCGGATTGGGTTTGGAGCAACACATCATCTACCCAAAGCGTCATATACCCATCATTAGCGCCAGGAGCTGTTGCTGCGCGCCAATCAATTTCGATGAAATGTAAGGTATCGGCAATGATGTGCGTACTGCTGGAGATGAAGCTCCCGGCGTCGTTACGGATCTGCATCAGAAGCTGGTAGGAGCCGGCCGAGTAGGACAACATAAGACGGAAGCTCTCAGTACCCGCACCTCGACCACTAAAGATAAAATGATTGTTGCCAGTGGCCATGGCGATAGAGTTGGGGTCAAAGTAGAAACGCGCCCGGTAACGCGGCTCACTAACCGGCGTATCGTCCTGAACGTACATGGAATTATTGTCGTTAATATTGGCCTGTAAACCGAAGCTGCCAACCAGAGCTGCGGTTGGGTTGACGCTCAGATCGCCGCCATCGTTGACGTTCGATGACCAGGCAGACATATCACCGGACTCAAACCCGTCAGCAAATATCAGGTCATTGGGTGGTGGCGTAGGCGTTGGTGGTATTGGTGTATCGGTCGGTGTTGGTGGCACGGGTGTGTCAGTGGGCGTAGGCGGTACGGGCGTGTTGGTTGGTGTCGGTGTGTCCGTAGGTGTAGGTGATGGTGTGGGGGTGTTGGTGGGCGTCGACGTCGGACCACCTGGCGCAAACGGATAGCGTCGGGTGATTTCTTCCAGAACCAGTTCGCTGATCACGGCCGTATCCCCCATCGGATTCAGCCGTTCCACCGCCAGCAGCACGTCACCATCGGTATAGGCTGTCAGTGGTAACTGCTGTAAGCTGTAAGAAGCGGTTGGCCCCAGCGTAACAGTTTCACCGACCGTGCTGTCGAACAGAATGCGCTGCTGCCGGCCAACCCCATCCCCTTCATAGAATGTAAGCCGCACATTGTAACTAACGGCCGTCTCCAAACCCGTCAATCGGTAGCGAATCTGTCCATTTTCACTAAAGCGCACCGTCTGTTCCGGGCTGTTACCCCAGCCGTTGAAGCCATCAGACGGCCAGGTAGCATCGTAACCGCAGCCATTCACGGCCGTCCACGCCTCTTCCGCCGGGCCGCTGTCCCGGTAGCAATAACGAATCTCTTGCAGGTCAATCAGGTTGACGATGGGGCCGCCAAAACCATCGGCGCGTTGGATGGAGAGCGTCACCGTGCCATCGGCGTAATCCACCGGCTCCAACAGCAGGGAAACGGTTTGCAGATTGGTGGTGATCTGAACGGGTTCAATAACCCCGGGTAAGGCGGTGGTATCGGCCATCGGCCGCCCATCTACAAACAGGTTCACCCACCGCTCACCGCTACACAGGGCAAAAGTCAGGTCTAAGTGATAACGGCGACCGGGCAGTAAGTTATCAAATCGGTAATCAATCGTTTCCGTACTGCTGCCCTGGCGATAGGTCTGTTCGGGGTCGTTGCCGCAGCCGGTCACGGCCGTACCCTCTGTCAGCCGCCCATACCCCAACGCCGCGCTGTAAGCCGGGTCTACCGTGCCGCCCGCGTCTACCGTCAGACTATCCCAACCGACAACGGCCGTTTGGCTCAGGGCATTGTTGGTTTCGTCCGCTTCCACCAAGTGGTCGCCAGGGTCGGCGGCGACGGACAACAACTGTGGGCCAACCTGGGATGGCGTCCATGACCAGGAAGCCGTCACCGCGCTAAACGCCGACACATCTACCGTATCCGTGGCCACGGCCGTGCCCGTCAACGGTGTGCCCGCATAAAGTGTCACCGGAATACCGGTCACGTCTGCTTCGCCGTCGTTGGTGATGACGGCCGTGACCGTCACCGCTTCATCCACCCGTACCTCCGGTATGGTCAGTGTGAGCGGCATCAGATCGGGTTTTTTGCGCACGATGGCCGCTGCTGACTGGTTGTTGTTACTCTCATTGCTTTCGGCCAGCGCTGCCGAGGCGTCAGCCACAACGACAATGGTTTGCGGGCCAAGCAGTCCGGTGGTATCCCACACCACGCTCTGTACCGGCGAAGCGGCCCCGGCGGCCAGAGTGGGGATAAAGGTGGAATCAATGAGCGTGCCGCCCTCGTCCGGGTCGCCGTTGTAGAAGGCGACGACGAAGTTTTCAGCAGCGTGGCTGCCGGTGTTGCTGATAACGGCCGTCAACGTCACGGGCGTGCCTTCGGCGATGTTGTCGGCTGGCGCGCCGCCCAGCGGACTAATAGTTAGGGCCGTGGGCTGCACATCAGCATCGGCTGCCGGGGTAGCCGCCAGATTAAACAGGAAGATGTCGCCCGTGGTATTGAGGTTGACGCGAATGGGAACCAACACGGTGCCATCTGGTTCTGGTGTCTGACTGGCAAGATAGGCGTTTAGCGGCACAGCCAGATTGGGCGACGTATGGCTGATAGGTTGGGTGGTGGCACTAACTGTCCAATCGGCGGTGCCATCATTCCCTATGTCCAGCGCGATGGAGGAGGAAGAAACCCCTAAGTTTTCCAACAGCACATCCAATGTCACGTTTTCATAAACCCGCTTGGGCAATTGCACTGAGAAAAGCTGATTACCTCCGGTCGTATTGGCGCTACGCTGTCCAAACTGGATCATATATCGGGCATTGCCCCCATCGATAATATCCTCCGGCAGTGTCAATTCTATATTCGGACTACCTGGGAGCTGACGGATTATGTAACAACTGATGTCTGCGTATTGGGCCAAGGGGTTTGTCGCACCAGTTATCGGTTCACAGTGGCTTATGTGGATTCTCCCATATCCCCCATTACCCCCTGGACGTGATCCATTGCCTGGACCTCCTGTTCCTCCATTCGCCGTCACAAGGTTATTACCAACAGAACCAGATCGTAAAGTCAGTTTTATTGTCCCTCCCGAACCACCACCACCACCGCCTTGATCCAGACCCCCCGCGATCCCATTTGCACCATTAGAAGTTATCCCTCCTGCAACACTCAGATTTTTAATATTGACAATGATAATGCCGCCCCCGCGGCTACCATTTCCCCCTCCATTAACGGCATCACCAACACCACCACCACCGCCACCACTACCCAGGTAAATCTGGTCCAAATCAGCCGTGCCATACACTTGTCCAGGATTGCCACCTCTATTATTTTCACCTCCACCCTCCATACCATTGGTCCCATAACCACCACCGCCGCCACCAGCTCCCCAATCATTAGGAATAAAACTTCCGCCACCACCGCCACCTAAGTTAGGTGGTTCACCAATGACGCCAGTTCCATAATAGCTCTCCCCTTGTTGTCCATTAATGTTTATTCCAAAAGCACTCCCACGTGGTCCGCCTCTGAATCCTGCCCCATTAGTAGTGATCGCCCCATTTATGCTGACATCCCCGTTTGCCAGAAATGCCACTATGCCCCCACTATTGCCATTCCAATTGTTAGCGGTCAGTGTCCCTCCGCTTTGTACAGTCACGTTTCGAAATTGGGGCACCCTTATTACTTGGGCGACTCCACCGAATATGCGCAATGAAGAAACCGTTTCATTTCCAATGGAATTGCCACTCAAGTTCGGATCATCACTAGTGAACGCTTCAGAAACACCCTCAAAGTTACAATATTCATAAACGACGATAGTTGTATCCGGTACCACGGTGAGTGAGGATACTGTATTTTCTCCAATTGGATCATTGTTCAAACACTCATCGCTACCCGTAAAGGTTTGTGACACTCCTGAGTAATTAGGATCTCGGTAAAGTGTTGCACTTCCCATTACGATATAGTTGTTTGAAATTTCTTGGGTAAGGGTAATAACATTAACTCCAGTATCGGAAACGGTTTGAATCTCAAACTGCCCTGCTGAAGGACCATTCATTTGTATGATTAATACCTTATCACCTTGATTAAATCCTGTCGTATTCGCCACAGGTAGAATGGATTCACCTGCATGTATATTTTCTATTAACCATGTATTGTCCGTATTGGCTACAACAGTATTACCAGAGGTGACAGTCAAATCCCCATTCCTTCCGTCTCCAAACATAGCTCCAGCTAACGTCTGCCCAGAAGTATCAAATCCATATTCCCCAACACCTAACAAAGTTGCCCCCTGCTCCGCATAAACGTACAGAGGTTGTATTTGGTTCGAGGGGGAGGTAATAGTGTGCGTAAAGGTGATAACTTCGTTGAAGTTATGGGGGCCTGGGACAAAAACATACTCATTCCAAGGCTGGTATGGGCTCACCGGGTGGACAGTAGCCTCGCCGTTGGGCGACACAATCGTTCCACTGATGGGGATGGCGACATTGGCCTGGTTAGGGTCGCTGGTGCGCAGGGTGAGGGTGCGCGTGAAGGGGCCGGCGGGGAAGTTGGCCGTGTCCAGCGTCAACGTAAAGGCGCGTATATTGGCCGGGGAGAGGGTACCGGCGGTTGTGCTGTCGGCTGCCAGCCCATTGTTCAGTCCGGTCAGGGCGTAGCGCAGGTTGCCCAGGCCGGTGTTCGCCAGGGTCAGTTGGGCAGTTAAGAGAGTGCCGGAAACCACCGTGCCCACACTCCAGGGGTTGGGGAAGGCGGGCAGCGTTGGCCCGGCCGTGGTGCCGGAGAGCCATTGGCCCGCGCTCAGGTGCGCCTCCGGCAGCGGATCAGGGCCGAAGGAGGCCAGGGGTCTGGCCGAGGAGTCAATAATGTTGCCCTGCGAATCGGTGAAGAAGGCCAGCAGGGTATATTCGGTGGGCGTAAAAACGTTGGTGTCCACTACCACCGGGATCACCGTCGGCCCGGTCTGCAACGTCTGGGTGAATACATCTTCCCGGTCTACATTCCCTTCCAGGTCAATATATTCCACAAACAGGTGGCCGTCGGTAATGGGTGTACCATGCGGCGCGTTAAGGATGAAGTTGGCCTGGGTGGGGCTGGTGGAGGCGATGTCCACGCCCGGATCCGGGATCATCTGCCCGGACAGGAAGGTGAGGTCGCTGTTGAGGTCGGTGAGCAGAGAGGCCGAGGGCAAAATGAAGCGATGGTTGCCCTGCGGGTCGTTGTAAGAAACCACGATCACCGGTTCGGCCGCTTCGGGATCGTTGATGGTGTATTGGAAGGTATCACGCGGCGTCAGCGCCCGCACCACAAATTGTTCGCCGCCGTTCACCGACCCGGTCTGGAAGCCGATCTCCACACCTTCGGCAATGGGCAGCGGCAGGGGGGCCTGGTAGCCACTACCAAAACTCACTGTGCCGCTGTTGGTACCATCCGTCCAGTTAAAGTTCAGACTGCCGCTGCCAATGTTGCCACTGGTCTGGGCGGTAATGGTGTAGGTGCGGTCGGTATCGCCCAGGTAGTAGCCGGTGCTGTAAGGTTGCGCTCCACCCGTCCAACCTGTCAGGTCAGGCTGCAAAATGCGGTTGCCCAACACCACCTGCGCCCCGGCCGGGACACGGCCGCTACCGCCTATTATGCTGTCAGTAATTTCGGTCAAGCCATCGGGAGTGTACATCATTGTTTTGATGCTGAAGGCATCATAGTTACCAGTGTTCAGGAAGGTCATTAACACGGTGCAATCGTCACCGAAGCACTCGGTGGTATAACCGGCCAGCAGTTCCGGGTTAGGGTGGGAAGTGGGGTCATCCGGGTCGGTGCCCAGGCGGATTTCGTTACGGTCATTGTACCCATCCAGGTCACGATCTGAGAGGATACGCACCAACACCGTCGTATTAGGCGCGGCCAGAGTGGAGCTAAATACGCCGGCATATTCCAGCCCCTCGGACATGTAAATGTTCCACCAGCTTGTGCCTGTCAGCGCATGTTCGTGGAAGACAGGCGGATTGGTCTCAAACTCCGGCGTGGCAATGGAGAGCAAATTGCCGTCCGCATCCTCCGTCACTGGGAAATATCGCTTCAACACATCCTGTACCGTGTCCGACGGATTCCAGACGGCGATCAGGTAGGTATCAATTACCTCATCCCCATCGTCAAAACCATCTTCCATGGACACCATCACTGAGCCGTTAAGGGCATCCTGGTAAAATACCTGATCTTGCCCAAACGCAATATCCTCCATAACAATCCGAATAGATGCGCCCCCATCAATCGCTTGCATTTCGTCCAGGTTTAGAGGAATTGGGCTTGAGGTAAAAGTAAGTGATTCTCCTGGGAATAAGTTTTCGATTTGGGCAATTTGACCAGTATCACCTACAGCTACGTAGCTATAGGCCGGATTCAAATCATTACCTATGTAGATATTGAATAAGAGACTGGTCACTTCGCGAGCGTACTCAGTACCATTGTTGACAATGTTGTAGGTAAAACGTAAATCTGCTGCGTGAGCCGTATCAACAGCAGTGGCATTAGACCATGATTCAGAAAATTGATTTGTTGTTGCTTCTGAAATAGTCTGTTCCTCATATTGTGTATGGGTAATGGTATGACTGCCTCCCTGTGATTGCCCTCCACCTATTGTGGTTGTCGGAAGTTGTGGAGCGGGATACACCATTGGGTAAGTGAGGATGTGATCTGCCAAATTGCCGTTCCCCCGACGAAATGTAGATCCATCAAAGTCTCTGACTTGATCGGTAGAAGATCCACTAAGTATTTGCGATTGAATATGTAGCCATTCAGGATCACTCGTTAGACGGTCGCGGAACATAACATCACAATTCAACCCGAGGGGAATAATACCAATTTCACATTTGCTTACGTTCTGATACATCCAGTCCGAAAGGTTGTTGCTTATGTCAACTGCTTGTTCTTTCACCAGTGAAAATTTATCAGAGATCCAATTGATCCCCCCTTGAACACGATTTCTCACGTCACCAAAATTGATCTGGGTTGTTGTTTGTTCGCACCCGAATTGGATTCTCTGATTTGGAAGCGGACAGTTTGCTAAACCTGGAGGAATAATTATGGTCTCTCCTGGTCCAACCGGAGAGGTCTCATATCTTTCCTCCCATTCATTCCATGTTTTGCTATTGGCTTCACTCTCGCTTGTGCCATTAGTCGTTGACGATCCATAGGTGTGTTCTTCTCCTTCTGTGATGGTCCTATCTGTAGTGATTGTGGTGACAGCTACCATATTTATAGACGACGGCACTACTTCCACCTCTGGAAAAGGAAAGGCAGCCACCCATGGGCTGTTGCCAGGTGGCAGCACCCAGGCGGGCAGGTTGGCACTCACCCAGGCGGAATCTTCGGCGCGGGGCAAAATGCCGTAACCGCAGGGGCCGCTGCCCGCCGGGCAGAAGGTCACGCCAAACAGCTCCTGCCCGTCATCAAACTTGTCCTTGTCCGAACTCTCGCGCAACTGGCTGGTGCCAATAATGAACTCCTCGGCAAAGTCCGGTACAGCGTCAAAGTCACCATCCGGGCATGTACCGTCCGGGTTGTAGGGGGTGAATTGCGGCCATAGGGCAAAGGGCGGGCCGTAAGCGGTGATACCGCTCAAAATGGCTGCCACTTCATCGCCATCGGAGGGGTTGGTCTGGCTGGGCGGCAGCGGACTGTCGGAATTATTATCGAAGGGATCGGTACACCACCACTCTTCTTCGGTGTCCGACAGGCCATCACCATCAACGTCCGCCATCGGGGCCTCAATTATCGCCTGTAGCAGGCGAGATTCCACTAGACTTTCCGCACCAAACCCCAGTCGTCCCAGACTATCGGTTTCGCCTGGCTCAAAACGCAGCCGGGCCAGATCAGCCAATTGCGCCTGATTAACTATTGCCAACGCCCAATCGTCACCAGACTCCAGGATTTGCGTTACCAATGTATCCAGCCGTTGGCCATCGGCCGGTTGGTGCAGCGTCACCCGTGTGCGGTAGAGCGGCTCTTTGTCATCCAGCGGGTTGTTTTGTGAGGGGCTGGGTGGCGTTTCGGCCAGGAAGGGTACGGCTGCCACCGGTTGCAGCAGCAGCGAAAGAACAACAACAATAGCCGCCAGATTATAAACCGGGCGCAGGGCATGGATATTCATTTTCATGGGATTGTCTCCTTCAAGGATGTAGGGCGATTTGGCAAATCGCCTTACAACTTCCACATATTAGAAACAGCGACATTCAATTGGGAGGAACAGCGCCAGACAACCTGGCTATGGAGAGGGGTATGAAGACAGATAAACCGGATGGATTACTGGTCTCTGGCAATTCTTCCCGACCAGGATAGTAAGGGGGGTAAATTTCGATTTGGGTTAAGGAGGGTAGCGGATATAAAGCGAATAAGCGGATGGTTGGAACGGGTAGTAGAGGTGTTTGGTAATCGGTGAACGGTAATCGGTAATCGGGAGATTGAGAGATCACCCTGTCACCTTGTCACCCTTTCACCTCATCTCTTCCAGGATCGCTAACATCCCCGCCCGGTTTTGCGGCCATTCCGTGTCCGCGTGGGTTTTGAGTTCGACGGTAAAGGAGGGGATGCCCTGTGAGGTCAGCCAATCGCTGGCGTCGCCGGTGATGGGGTAGCTGTTGAACCGTTCGTGGGCGGGATAACTGGCAGCCGCGCCGTACACCCCGGCCAGTTCCAGCGAACGGCCGTCGGTCTCCAGGCAGCCGGCCGCATACACCCCATTGGCCGCACTGTGCCAGAACACGACGACGGCGGGCTGCACCGCCAGAAAATAGTCGCGCAGGGCAACCGCTTCCGGTTCGGAAAACGGCCGTTCCCCGCCACTCACCACATTCTCCCGCCACTGCGCTGTCGCCGACCAGTCACAATCCCAATTGCGGTTCAAATCTACGCCGTTGGCGTTAAACCGGCCGGGGACGGTATCCGTGAAGAGATCGGTGGGGGCGAAACGGCCGTTCTCGTTTGTCACCTGGTACTGCCCATCGGGGTTGGCCGAGGGGATGATATGCAGTGTCACGTCGGGCGGAACCATCTGCGGGTTTGTGGTGAAATAATCTATGGCCTCATATGCCAGCAAAATGGTGTTCCACTCGTACCCGCCATGAATACCACCCACAAAAATGACCGGCTGCGGCCCGCTGCCGAAACGGTAGACGGTGATGGGTCGCCCTTCGGCCGAGGCGCCGATGATCTGGCCGCTATCGTCCAGATTAAACAGGGGGGCGGTGGACGGCCGTGTGACGGTGAGGGGGTGAAGGGGTGACAGGGTGACAAGGTGAGGGGGTGTAAGGGTGATCAGGTGATCAGGTGAAGGGGTGAAGGTGGCGGGGGGCACGGCCGTGCCTAATGACAGCGTAGCGACGCGGGTGGGTAATGGCGGCCAATTGGTAGTGGTTATGGCCGTACAACCAACCAACAGCAGCCCCACCAGCCCCAACCAGCCGCTAATCCATTTTCGCGGCAAATGAACCTTCACGCCCCTTCGTATCTTCCACGAAGCCCTTCGCACCCTTCGCGGATCACGCCTCACGCCCGATCTCCGCCTTAAAACGGGCAATCAAATTCTGTTTCAGCACCCACAATTTGGGCGTC
This sequence comes from Anaerolineae bacterium, assembly GCA_023382655.1. Taxonomy (GTDB): domain Bacteria; phylum Chloroflexota; class Anaerolineae; order Promineifilales; family Promineifilaceae; genus CAADGU01. The sequence continues at coordinate 30,679 of JAHDWK010000039.1, forward strand.
AGGGAAACGTGGTAGATGTGCGGATTGAGCAAACGGCGAACCCCGGCATCCAGCCGATCCAGGTCAGTCTGGGCACGTGCCCGCATTTGTTCCAGAGGTAGAGGCGTGTAAGCCGGACGGCCGTCTTGCCATACCGTTTCCAGCAGCGGTTCAATCTCGGAAATGTCTGCCGCCGCCAGTGTGCGTGAGGTACCCGGTTCGTGGGGATGCTGCAACACCAACGGCCGTGTCTGACGGGGGTCCTCATCCTCCAGGCTCAACAAATCGGCCGTGGCCTGCCCGCGCCGGTCATATACCCGCCACACCTGTTTATAACCAGGATTAGGCGTCTTGACCGGATTCTCTGAAATTTTAATGGCCGGCGTCCACTTATCGCCCTCTGTCTGCACCGCCACCAGTTTGTAAACACCGTCCAGCGCCGCATCCCCGGCCGAGGTGATCAGATTGGTGCCCACGCCATACACCAACCGCCGGACAATATGGTCAGCATCCAGCCCATAGCGGGGCGCTTCGTCCTCAATTTGCGCCAGGATTTGCAGGATGGTCAGTTCGTCTAGCTGGTTGGATAACACAATTTGGGCATCAGGGAAACCGGCGGCGTCTAACATCCTGGCCGATTGCACGGACAGGTAGGCCAGGTCGCCGGAATCGAGGCGGATGCCCACCGGTTGGTGGCCTTTGCGCCGCAGTTCCTCAAAAACGCGAATGGCATTGGGCAGGCCGCTTTCCAGGGTGTTGACGGTATCCACCAGCAGCAGGCAATCATCCGGGTAGACGTCGGCATAGGCGCGGAAAGCAGCCAGTTCCCCTTCGCCCAGGGCCAGGAAGAGCTGCACCATGCTGTGGGCGTGGGTGCCTTTGGGGGCAATACCCATGACGGCAGACAGGCCCATGTTGGAAGTGAAGCGGGCTCCGCCAATGAGCGCCGCCCGCGCCCCGGCATTCACGCCGCGCTCCTGGCCGCGCCTCATGCCAAATTCCAGCAAAAGCCGGCCACGCCCGGCCTGACTGAGACGGGAAGCTCTGGTGGCAATGAGGGTGGGGTAGTTGAGTTGATTGAGCAGCGCGGTTTCCAGGATTTGGGCCATAGCCAGGGGGCCTTGCACGGCCGTCAGCGGCACATTGGGATGCACAACTCGCCCTTCCGGAATGGCGCGCAGCGTAATCCCGGCAAAGTTGCCGTTGGTGCGCAGCCAGGCCAGAAAATCATCGGCAAAAAGGCGGCGGCCGGTCTGGCCCGTTTGCGCCTGCAAAAAAGCCAGGTCTTCTTCCCGGAAATGCGCCCGTTCCATCCAATCGAGCAGCCAGGCCAGCCCGGCATTGATGCAGTATCCGGCCTTGTGCTGCCCATAGTCGGGGTAGCTGCGGAAAAAATGTTCAAACAGCGCCGGTTTTTCATACACCCCCAGGCGAAAATAGAGATGGGCCATCGTCAGTTGGTACATGTCGGTGAACAGGATGCCTTCGGCGATTTGTTGTTCGGTTGGGGTCATAGATATTCCTCATGGGCGACTCACTTTGAAAGTGCGTCGCATAGAGGTTAACACGATTTGCCCCGGCGGGCATCTCAAAAGTGGCGGTAGCGATATTTGATGAGGCAAACATAAACGCCAACGGCCGTGCCCACCACCGCCCCGGCGATCACGCCAATTTGCCAACCAACCGCGCCGCCAATGATTAACCCGAGCACGCCAAATAGCAGCGCGTATCCGGCCATCCCCAATAGCACATACCCCACCAACCCGGCCACCAGCCCGAAGGATAATTTGCCGAAGCGGGTGAGGCCAATCGCTACCCCCACGCCGGCAATAAGGCCCAGGAGCAGACTCAAGGTGGTAATGGTACGGCCGTATACCTTTACCTCAGATTGTGCCAGCAACCAGGCCAACAACAGGCCGGCCCCAATCCCCAAGAACATGCTCAAGCCGACTCTGACCACACGGTTCCAGACAGAAGGGTTTGTTTCTGATGATGTCACGAATATCTCTTCCATTCTCTCACCTTGACTATCTTACCAATACGCCCATGTTAGAGATGCTACAAAACTATGGGCGCGGCGGCAATGGTTATAAATTCCCCCACCAATTTGAATCCTTTTGGCGCACAATCTGTTACCCATAGTGAAAGTGACTTTCAAACAACAAAGGATTGGTATGGAACAGTTGAGTGATTTGGAACTGGTAAACCAGGCACAAAAGGGAAATCGTGAAGCAATTGGCGCGTTGTATGACCGGCATCACCTGCGCATTTACCGCTATGTGCGCTCACGGATTTATGACACCCAACTGGCGCATGATCTGACGGGTGAGGTTTTTTTGCGTATGGTGAGCCATTTAGACACGTACCGGGCCACTGGTGCGCCCTTTACGGCCTGGCTGTACCAGATTGCCCGCAACCATCTGGCGAATCATGTGCAGAAACATAGCAGCCAGCAGATGGTGTCATTAACAGAGGTGAGCAAAAACGGGCACACGGCCGTAGACCCGGCTATCGTCGTCGAGCAGCAGTTGGAACGGGAAGGGCTGTTGGCCGCGTTGCAGCAGTTGGACGAAAGCCAGCGCGAGGTGTTGGCGCTGCGTTTTCTGGCCGGTCTGTCGCTGCAAGAAGTGGCAGAAACGTTGGATAAATCGGTAGCGGCCGTGAAATCTATCCAACATCGCAGCTTGAAAACGATGAAATCGCTCATTCTCACAACTGAAGTGGTTAATTCGTAACGAGGAGAACATGATGAACGAAAACGAAGCAGAAGCACGTGTACAGGAACGTCTGGAATTATGGGAACAGGGGACGCCGCTAGCTATTTGTTTGCAGGGATTGGACGCCGAAGAAGCGGCTCTGGTGCAAACGGCCGTTCACCTGCAACAAGCACCTATTGACACCCCGGCTGGCACGGCCGTAGCCGACCAACGGGCTGCGGTAATGGCAGCGGGCATTGGCCCCGCTCCCATTACCACCAACCCCCTCTGGAAAGAGCGCCTGACCGGCCTCTGGGAAAGCCTCTTTACTCATCGGGAAATTGCTCTGGCCCTTTCTTTTGTTCTCATCCTCATTCTTTCATTTGCCTGGTTTGGTTCGCGGGGCAATGAGCCTTCCACCGCGCAGACGGCCGTGTTGTCTGATCCTGAAGATGCTCCCGTTGTGGCCGAAACCGGAAGCGAAATGGCGGCTTTGCCCGAAACGCCATCTGAAGTGGCCGCCGTCGAGGCAGCGGCCGTTGCGGCAGCGGCCGTTGAAGCAACAGCCGGTGAAGTAGTCGCCGCGCCGGAAGAGGGTGCGCCTGTGGCCGTGAACACGGCCGTCACCGGCAATCAACTATTTATGCCCCTCCTCTCCACCTCACTGCTGGCGGGGCCGGCCCAGGCCGCGCTGCATCAATTGTCCGGCATCGTGGAAGTGAAAACGGCGGATGGTGAGTGGACGGCCGTGACCGCCAATACGCACCTCGCTGCCGGAGCGCGCATCCGCACCGGCAGCCTTTCCAGCGCCGCCCTCACCTTTTATGATGGTAGCCATGCCCATCTTGGCCCCAACGCAGAATTATCATTGGATGAGATACACGCTTTACTACCGGGCGAAGGCTTTCGCACGATAGTGCTGACGCAATGGGCCGGCGCCAGTGACCATGAAGTAGAGATTCGCCATGATGGCGGTTCCCGTTACGAGGTGAAAACACCGACCGGCGCCGGGCTGGCGCGGGGGACGCAGTTCCGGGTGAATGTGCAGCCAGACGGCCGTGCCAGTTACACCGTCACCGAAGGCAAAGTGGACGTGAATAATCAGGGGCGCACCGTCTCCCTGGTGGCCGGGCAAACCACCCAATTTACCGCCGATGAACCACCCGCCTCGCCAAGTTTCCTGGTGACGGGCGTTGGGGTTCTGACACAAATGGGCGATACCTGGATCGTGGCCGGGCAAGCCTTCACGGTCAACGAAGATACTGTCATCCTGGGCGACCCGCAGATTGGCGATTGGGTCAGCGTGACCGGGCATCTGGTTCCCGGCGGCGATCCTATTGCCGATATGATTCAGCGCCTGCACGGCGATGACGGCAATGCATTCACGTTGACCGGTCCGGTGGAGAGCATGAGTGAGACCGTTTGGGTGGTAGCCGGGCAAACCATTAGCGTGACGGCGGACACGGCCGTAGACGATGGCATAACCATTGGTGACACCGTGCGCGTCAGCGGCGACATCCTACCCGGTGATGGCACATTGGTCGCCGTCACCATCGAGCTACTGGCCGTGCCGGACGAACTACCCTTTGAATTTGTGGGCGTGGTGCAGGCGCAGGCAGATAGCGAATGGACGATTTCCGGTATTGCCATTCAGATTGACGACGAAACGGAGATTGAGGCAGGCATTGAGGTCGGCGACACCGTAAAAGTCGAAGGCGTCATCCTGCCCGATAACACCTGGCTGGCGCGGGAGATCGCGCTCATTGCGCCTGATGATGCCACCTTCACCATCACCGGGGAACTGTTCAGTATGGATCCCTGGAATGTGGCTGGCGTGCCCTTTACCGTCGCCGAATGGACGCAAATTGAACCGGGTCTAGAAATAGGCGATCTAGTTCGCGTCACCGGCATCATTCTGCCCGATGGCACCTGGGTGGCCGCGGAGATTGTGCGGCTGGATGGCAATGTGCTGCAAATCATCTTTGTGGGCACAGTGGACAGCATAGACCCCTGGGTGGTCAATGGACTGCCGCTGGTCACAGATGATGAAACCATCATCGAAGAAGGCATCGTTGTCGGTGATCTGGTGCGCGTTGTCGCCTGGATTCGTACCGATGGCACGTGGCTGGCCACACAAATTGACCTGTTGGATGATGGTGACGAGCAGGGATGTGTGGCGGTAACGGCCGTCATCACCGCCATCAACGGCAACCAGGTCATCCTGGCTAACGGCCAGACCATCTTACTGGACGAAGGCATCATCGTGGATGGCGAATTGACCGTCGGCGCGGTGGTTGTTATCGTCGCCTGTGTGCAGGCGGATGGGACAATTGTGATTGTTTCCATCACCCTCATCTACACACCACCGCCGCCCGCGCCGCCGCCAGGTAATGGTGGTGGTGGCAACGGCAATGGCGGCGATAACACCATCTGCCACAAACCGGGCACACCGGCCGAGCAAACGATGAGCGTACCGCAACCGGCTCTGGGGGCACACCTGGGTCATGGTGACACAATGGGGCCCTGTCCGTAAACCGTAATCCGTAAACCGTAATCGGTGGAAGGGAACGCAAGAGGTGGATTTGCCTCTTGCGTTCTTTTTTTTGCGGCGACAGGTCTCATGGCAGTGGTATAATCTACTAATGGAGGGGAGGCTTCAGCCGACAAGTGGGTCGGCTGAAGCCTCCCCTCCGCAGAGTAATACTATGACAATTCGCATTGATGAAGAGTATCTGGTTTCTACGTTAGCCCGGTTGGTGCAAATTAACTCGACCAATCCTTCTTTATCCCCAGATGGGGCGGGGGAGGCGGAGATTGCCGCTTTTGTGGCCGGGGCGTTGCGTGACCTGGGGTTGGAAGTGACGGCCTGGGAGCTAGCACCTGGACGGTGGAATGTGGTGGGACAATTGGCGGGTCACGGCCGTAGCCGCAGCCTGCTCTGGAATGCCCATCTGGATACGGTGGGGGTGGCGGGTATGACCGAACCGTTTTCGGGGGCGGTGCGTGACGGCCGTGTCTATGGCCGGGGTAGCCAGGACATGAAAGGCAGTCTGGCGGCGATGCTGGCGGCGACGAAGGGGCTGGTGGAGAGCGGTGTGCAACTGGGAGGCGATTTGCTGGTGACGGCCGTAGCCGACGAAGAACACAGCAGCATCGGCGCGGATGACCTGGTGGCGCGTGGTTTCCATGCGGATGCGGCTATTGTCACCGAACCGACCGACCTGGCTGTGTGCCTGGCGCATCGCGGTTTCATCTGGTACGACGTGGAAACGTTTGGCCGGGCAGCACACGGCAGCCGCTACCGGGAGGGTATTGACGCCAATATGCACATGGGCCGGTTTCTGGCGGAACTGGCGAAGTTGGAGGTGGAATTACGGACACGGCCGTCTCACCCTCTGGTGGATGTGCCTTCCTTACACGCGGCTACCCTGCACGGCGGCACAGAGTTGAGCGTCTACGCTGCCCACTGCCGCCTGCAAGTGGAGCGCCGCACCGTGCCCGGCGAAACTATCGAATCGGCTACGGCCGAATTACAAGCGATCATTGACCGATTGAGCGCGGCCGACCCTACCTTCCGCGCCACCGCCACCCCCACCTTCAGCCGCCCGCCGTTGGCGGTAGACGAATCGGCCGCGATTGTGCAGGTGGTGAAACAGGCGGCCGAAACCCGCCTGGGCCGCCAACCGGCCGTTGTCGGCCAACCCTTCTGGACAGACGCGGCCATCTTTGCCGCCGCCGGTATGGAGACGATGCTCATTGGCCCCACCGGCCACGGCCTGCACAGTGCGGAGGAGTGGGTGGATGTGGTCTCGGTGGTGGATTTGGCGGTGATATTGGCGGACACGGCCGTGCGCTATTTGAACAGGTGAGCAGGTGAGCAGGTGATGAGGTGAGCAGGTGAAGGGGCGACTAATGACCAGTGACCAATGACCCAATCTCCCGATAACTTCCATGAACGATCAGCCCAACAATTCCACACCTAAACCCACTTCGCCGCATAGCCTGAACCAGAAGGAACTGCGGGCCAGCACGCTGCTGCCGGTGGTGATTCCGGTAGGGATTGTGCTGCTGGGGATGGTGGTATGGTTGATTGCGCCGGATGACTTTAATACGGGGCTGGCGATTGCTATCAGCCTGAGTTTGCTGCTGTTTTTGCTCTATTGGATGCGGCGAGAACCGGCGCGACAGCGGGTGGTGGCGCTGGTATTGGCGATCCCGGCTTTGGTAGGGCTGAGTGTGGGCATGAGCAACGGCCGTATCGCCCCCATCCTTCTCGGTTTTGGCCTGACCGGGCTGCTGCTGGTGCTGCATCGTGCCGTCAGTATCCCCATCTCCTACCGCTTTGCGACCCGCCGCTACCAGGGCGGTGATCTGGAAGCGGCGTTGGCGCTGGTGGAAAAAACAATTGCCACCCGCCCTGACTTTTGGGAATCATACCAGTTAAAGGCGCTCATTTTCCTGGCACAAGGAGATTTTCCCCGCGCTGAACGCGCCGCGAAAGAGGCGATGTCCGCTAATCCGCAGAGTGATGCGGCGGCCAACACATTAGGGCAGATTTATCTGGCGCAAGCACAGTTTGATGCCGCAAAAACGGCTTATATCCAGGCTGTTACGCAGAATCCCGATCATGCGCTGCATTGGTATCATTTAGGCTTGTGCCAGTATCGGCTGGGGGAATGGGCAGAGGCGGTGGATTCACTGGTGGCGGCGACCAAACGTGCCCCGCACATTTTGGAATATGAACTGTGGATGCATTATTACCTGTGGCGCTGCCTGCAATCGTTGGGGCGAGAGGAGCAGGCGGCTGAGGTTCATACCAAAATGCGGAAGTTTGCCGAAGGACTGCCACTTTTACAAGAGCAATTGGCACAACAGCCAGAAACGCCGCACTTGCCACTGGTGCGTGCTGATCTGGACGGTCTGGCACGAGAACTTGGAAATTGATCCGCGAAGAACGCGAAGGGCTTCGTGGAAGACACGAAGGGGCGCGAAGTTGAAAGAGGGGCGATAAATCGCCTACTACAAACAAACGAGAGAACAAATTACGGGGATTATGGTGGAGAACAAGAGGTAATGATGCTCACATCTGAAGAACGCAGGCAACTGATTGAACGAATTCGCCGCTTTCCGGCGGAATTGGAGGCGTTGGTGGCGGGGTTGGATGCGGAGACGCTGACGACGGCGTATGTGCCCGGCGAGTGGACGATTGCCCAAAATGTGCATCACACGGCCGATTCACACATGAACAGTTATATCCGGTTGAAGCTGATGTTGACGGAGGAACGGCCGTTACTCAAACCCTACGACGAAACGAAATGGGCGCTCTTCCCCGACGCGACGCCGCCCGATTTTACGCTGACATTCCAACTGCTGCGGGGATTGCACGGCCGTTGGGTGACCGTGTTCGCCAGCCTGACTGAGGCGCAGTGGCAGCGGGTGGGCATCCACCAGGCTGACGGCGAAATCACTGTCGAAGATTTATTGCGCAATTATGTGGCGCACGGTGAAGCGCATCTGGATCAGATTCGGCGGCTGTTGGCGGCAAAGGGGGTGTGGGTATGAGGATATCACTCTTCAAAAGGCAAGTTCGCGCAAATGGCGCGATAGGCTTGCGTTTCTTCGTCGGCGCCGATGTATTGTTCCCATTCACTGCGGGTCAGGTTACGCATCAGGCGCGAGCAGGCTTCCGGCGCTAATTGGTGGGGGCGCAGCAGGTGGACGGCGCTAAAATCCCACAAGATAGCCAGAATGCTGTTGGTGGTGAGCAGGAGACGGCCGTTTGGATGAATGACCAGGGCGTTGACCGCATCGCCCTGATGGATGCGGCCCAATTCAATCCAAGTCCCCAACTCCCAAATGCGGAGATTGCCATCTTCACTACCGGTGAGTAAAAAGTTGTTGTTGGGGGTAAAGGCCAGCGAACGCACCGGACGGTTATGGAAAAGGTCGGCTTCTGGTCTCCCGGTATTCACATTCCAGACACGGGTGGCGTTATCTGTGCCGGCGGCCAGAAAACGTCCATCGGGGCTGAAGGCCAGCGCATAAACAGCTTCGTTGTGATGAAACTGCTGGTCGAGTTCACCGGTAGTGGCATTGTAGAATTGGACACGGCCGTGATCTTCAGCGGTGACAATGTATTCGCCATCAGGGGTAAATATGATGTCAGACACACGGGACAAGGGGCGGATAGGGTCGAACATGGCCTCACCGGTGGTCGTGTCCCATACCGTAATGACCAGATTGCCATTCAGGCTGGCTTCGGCGCCGGTGGTGGCTAACAGGCGGCCATCGGGGCTGAAGGCCAGGGCGCTAACGGTCTGATCCGCAGCCAGGGTTGGCCCGATCTCGCCTGTCAATATATTCCACAGCCACACACTGCGGTTCTGCCCCGCCGCTGCTGCCGTCTGGTCATCTGGCGAAAGCGCCACTGTTTGTAAAGGTTGGTCGGCGGTAATAAATCTGGTGGCCTGCGCAGATGCCAGATCACCAGCCTGGAGCGCGCCCATATCCCATGTGCGTAAACCATCGGTGCTGACCGTTATGAGTTGCGTGCCATCACTTGTCAGGGTCAGGTCATTGACCACATTGGGGTGGGTGGCCCGGCTTATTTCGGCCGTATCTTTGGTTACGTCCCACATAGCAATGATCCCGTTCAAGTCGCCGGTGGCTAACAAGTCACCATCCGGGCTGAACGCGGCCGTAAAGACGGGCGCTTCCTGGATCATATTGCTTACCTCCTGGCCGGTGGTTACATCCCATAGGATGGCCGTGTTATCATCGCTGGCTGTGACCACCCATTTACCGTTGGGGCTGAAGGTAATGTCATTAACAAATGCCTGGTGTTTAAGCTCAAACAGTTGTTTGCCAGTATGGGGCTGCCAGAGGCGGGCGGCGCCATCGGCGCTGGCGGTAGCCAATATCTGGCTGTCTGGACTGAAAGTGGCATCTACGATCCAATTTTCGTGAAAAACGGTGGCCACGCGCAGCCAGTTAAAGCGGTTCCAAATGCGGGCGGTGCCGTCATCAGAGAATGTAGCCAGACGTTCGCCGTTAGGGCTGAACGTGGCGCCGTAAACAGGGCCATCGTGTGACAGCGTGACCACAACTTGAGGGTTATTCATATCCCAGACCCAGGCACGGCCGTTGTCATCGCTGCTGACCAGGATGGAACCATCTGGGCTAAAGGTGACATCCCACACGGCGGCGGTCTGGTTGGTGCCCAGTACCAGTGTGCCGGTACGCACATTGACCACACGCACAGTGCCATCATAGACGCCATAGGCCAGGTAACGGCCGTCGGGACTAAATTCCACATCGTTGATCCAATCTTGGTGGGGGAATTGGTGGACGATTTCCCCGGTGGCGGTGTCCCAAATGGTGACATCACCGGCGTAGCTGTCATCTTCCAGATTCTGGGCATCGCCGGTGGCAATCAGGCTGCCATCTGGGGAAAGCGCGGCCGTAAAAACCCAGCCGTCATGGGGTAAAGAGAGTAGCTGTTCGCCCGCGGCTACGTCCCACAGCACGGCCGTGCCATCATCACTGGCGCTTAACAGGCGGCTGCCATCTGGGCTGAATGTCACTTTGTTCACCCAGTCTTCGTGGTTCAGGGTATATTCGGTCCCCGGCAGGCGGGCCAACAGGCTACGCAGCAGTTGCTCCCCTTCATCTGTTTGCTGCTGTTGGTAGGATTGCAGCGCCACCAGAGTGCTGAGGACAAATTTGTTTTGTTGGGCCAGCAGTTCGCCGGTGATGGCTGTTTTGAGCGCCTGCGCCTGCTCTTTGAGCAAGGTGGCAATATCCCGCTGCCGGGCGGCTTCGGCTTCGGCGGCAAAGGCAATGTCGCGCTGCTCTTCGGCTATTTCTTTTTGATTAGCGGCTTCGGCTTCGGCGGAGACGGCAATATCGCGCTGTTCTTCGGCCACGCCGCGCTGCTCTTCGGCAACCTGGGCGGCGGCTTCGGCGGTGGCTCTGGCGAAGACGGCAATTTCCCGCTGCAAAAGGGCATCTTGTTCATTGACAACGGCCGTGGCTCTGGCTTCTTCGGCCAGACTCCGCTGTTGGTTGGCCTCTACGCTTTGCAGGTAGGAGAAGAGGGCGAGCAGGGCGATGATGAGGGAGACGGTAATACCAGCGGCCAGGATGCGCGTGCGCCGGGTGGCGTCTTTGCGGCTATCGGCGATGTAGCGGCTTTGCAATTCGGTGGGGGCGGGTTCTTTACCGCCGGCCCGGTTTTGCCACCCTTCAGCCCGTTTCAGATCATCGCCACGCAGCAGGAGACTATTGTTACGGCCGTTCCCTTCCCATTCTACGGCACGGCGCAGCAGGCGGGTGTGCGCTTTCACCCAATCCAGGTCGGTGTGAATGACCTGGACCATATCGGGCATGTGCGCGTCCAGTTCGGCGTCGTCGCGCATATAAATCCAGTTGTGAGCCGATACTTTGGGGTGAATGGGGTCGCCTTTTTCGGGGTCGCGGTGCAAGATGGGGATGAGGCGTTTGTTGTTGTCTACGGCCGTTTGAATTTCATCGCTGCACACTTTGGATTTGAGCGAATCTGGAGAGACGACAAAGGCGAAGGCGTCGGCGTTTTCAATGCCCTGTTTGATCTCCTGCCACCAATCGGCCGTCAGTGGAATGCCTTGCCAATCTACCCAGGTTTCCAACCCGGCGTTGACCAGGTGGTTGTGCAGCTTTTGCACAAACGGTTTGTCCTTGCGGGAGTAGGAGATGAAGATACTGACTTTTTTTGATTCAGGAGACTTGTCCACTTTTGTTGACCCTTTTAGTCACGATACTTTCTGAGCTAACAGTGCGATGATGGTTGGTTTTGCTAAAGATACATCTGTCAGCCGCCTCTGATTTTAGATGAAAGCGTTGTTTCGGTCACTTTGATGGGGAAATGGGTGGCCAAAGGGGGCGCGTTCACAGGCCACAGGCTGCCCGTTTGCCTCTGCATGTTACCCGATGGCGTGGGGGCATAGTTAGGGCAGCAGTATTTCCAGAGCAAGGAGTGGGTCGAAGGCAACCAGGTGACCACCGCCAATGTTGACCAATAATAAATTGCCGGCTGCCGTTGTCCAGGTATCAGCCGTTAACGGGGCGCGTGTGCCGCCAACCAGGAGGCGCGTCAGGTGGGCGGTGTCTAAATCAATGGCGTAGATGGTCAATTCGCTGGCTTCATTGATGCTTGTTTGGGTGGTCAGGTAGATACGGCCGTCGCTCGCCAGCAGCGCCACCTCTCCAGCCGGTATGCCGCGCAAGGAACGTTCCCACTGGACACGGCCGTCTCCATCCAGCGCCAGCAGGCGACGGTCAAATAAATCAGTATGCGCCAGCAGTACGCCGCCATCAGGCCGGAGGAGCATATCGCCATCGGGCAGAAAACCGGTAGGCAGAGGGAGCAGCCAATCGGCCGTCCGCGTTTGTGCATCCAGGCGGTAAACGCCGCCATTAGCGTAAACCCATACCGCGCCACTGACCAGGGCGGGGTGGCCGCCGGGCGTGGGCCACCCGGTGGCTCCCTGTTGGTCAACTGTCCACAGGCCATTGGCGTCTGCGGCGGTGGTGATGATGAGTTGGTCAGGCGCCATTATCCAGCGAAACGGCCGTGCCGGTAATTCTGCCCGCCACAATTCTGCCCCCTCGTGCGAAATGGCGACCATCTGCTGCCGCGCCAGCAGCAGTACGCCGCCGCCGGGCAGCGGCAGCAGCGTGGGCAAACCGGTGACATCCACGTCTACCTGCCATAATTGGGTGAGGGTAAGCGAAGCGTCGGGCAGGGTGACGGCCGTGACCTGCCCAAATTGGTTTGCCAGGTAAAGGATGGGTTGCGCTGCGTCCAGGGCGGCGCTTTCCAGGCGACTCTCGTCGGCCAGGGTATACCGCCAACGGACACGGCCGTTGGCCACATTCAGCCCCAATACCTGTCCCTCGGCCAGCACCGCCAGTGTTTCCGCATCTATTTGCCCGATGAGTTGGCTGGCAGACGGCGAAGCCGAAGCAGCTTCGGGCGAACCCGAAGCAGCTTCGGGCCGTATCCAGGCCACACCGGGTGCAGTTGCCAGCCGCTCTCGCCAGATGGTGGCCGAGGGCGGCAGCCAGCCGACAGTAGTGGGGTCTTCCGGCCAATAGCCAGGGCCGGGCGTGTAGGGCATGTGGGTGCGAATTTCAAAATGCAGATGGGGCGAACTACGCGGTTGGCCGATATTGCCTACCTGTTCGCCCCGGGCCACGCAACTACCGGCCGCCAGCACCACACTTGGTGGGTCGAGATGACCGTAGAAGGAGTAGAAGGAACGGCCGTCGGCAAAGGTGTGCTGCACGATGACCACTCCCTTGTCCCGATTCCACCCCTCCGGTTCGGCATACGTCACCAGCCCGTGCCCAATGCTGTAAACAGGTGTACCCAGGTTGGGCCGCCCCGCCGGGCCACCCCAATCCTCCCCGGCATGGAATTTGTCATAGCGAGAACGAAAGACGCCGAAATCGCCACCGCCGCGACTGACGCTGGCGGCGTCGGGTGGGTCAATGGGGAAGTCGAGGGTGTCTACCAGGCCACAGGGGGCATTGGTCTGGGGCACGGGTGGGCTGAGTATGGCGGCGCGGGGGTCGCCGGAAGTGGTGAGGGGCACGGCCGTGGCTGTTGGCGTGGGCGTTAGTGTAGGCGTCGGTGTGGCTGTGAAGGTGGCTGTGGGCGATGGCGTGGTTGTGGTGGTTGGCGTGGCAGTGGATGTGGGGGATGGGGTGTGGGTAGGCAGGGCGGGGGTACGGGGCACGGCTGTTGGCGCACCCATGACGCCGCCTTCATTGCACGCTGCCAGCACCCAGACGAGGAGCAAAAAAACTATCCTGGTAACCAGGGTTGGTTTAACGAGTTGCATCAAGCGGTAATTATAACCCCATCAGTAGAATTGGTTTATTTGCTCATGTGGGTTGTCACCCCTTCACCGTGTCACCCTGTCACCCCGCCAGATTTGTTTTGGCACGGCCGTCATTTGCTGCTATCTTTCGGGTTATGGCAGAGGCATTCCCACAAGTGGCAGATGTGATTCCCCGGTTTACGGAGATTGTGCAGGGACTAACGACGGCGTATGCGCGGGGTGAGTGGCAGTCATGGGTGGAGGCGGAAACGGCCGTGCGCCGCGCCTTTACCCCCGACCTCATGGCCGAAATGGAAGCCCACATCCCCGGCTGGCGGACGATGGCCTCTTACGACAATGGACAGACGCTGGTGCATGTGTGCAGCGTGTTTGTGGCGATGTTGTCCAGCCACTATTATCGGCAGGGGACAGATGGTGAGCGAACTGTGTGGGAGTGGGTGGCGCTGCTGCATGACCTGGCAAAGGTGGCGCAAAAAGGGAGACGTGACCTGACCCATGCCTTTCGTTCGGCGGCCATGGCGGCGCGTATTTTGCCGGGGGTTGGTTTTCTGGCGCCGGCAGCCTACGCGCCGATGGTGGATGCGTGGGTGGTGTTGGTGGAAACGGCCGTGCTGCCCACGGCCACTGACCCCATTCAGGATAATCGCCAACTGCCCACTATCCTGGATGGAATTGAGCGCATGTTTGGCGCGGACAGCGCCGCCGCATACATTCTCAAGACGATCCTGCTGCACCATTCATTCAGCCCCATTCCCGACTGGCCAAACCCGGCCACGCTCACGGATGCCGAAGTGCGGGTGTTTGTCAGCCCGGCTTTGTGGCGCTTGTTGGGGCCGTTTCTGGTGTTTGATTCGGATGGGTGGGATATGTATGATGCGGCGACACGGCCGTTACACGCCGCACAGCTTGCGGCCAGTCTGGCTCAGGTGCAGCAACTATGGTAGCTGCGGTGTCCAGGTTTATACGCGGTTGATTGGTCACGACCTTCATGGTTAAGACCGCCAACCATATACCCTTTTTACTTGTGACAACCTGCACAAATAATTTGACCGGCAAAGGCCAATAATTATAATCTCCCCGATATTTGTTCAATATTCACGGAGAATTTGAGATTAGAGATTGGGCGCGTCTCTACCCTCTAATCTCTGCTCATGTAGGGCAAACTTCCAGTTTGCCCTGCGAATTTAAGGAAAGCGCATGTTCAAAATTTTAATTTCTGACAAACTGGGCGCGGCTGGTTTAGAGCGGTTGGACCAGGCTAAGGACGCTACCTATGACCTGAAAACCGGCATGAGCAAAGAGGAATTGATGGCAGTATTGCCCGACTATGATGCGCTTATTGTGCGCAGCGAAACCAAAGCGGATACCGAAGTGTTGGCTGCGGGCATAAACCTGAAAGTAGTGGGGCGGGCCGGTATGGGTGTGGATAACATTGATGTGCGCGCGGCCACCATGCGCGGCATCATTGTTATGAACACGCCCCAGGCCAACAGCATTGCCACCGCCGAACAGGCGATGGCGCTGATGCTGGCCGCCAGCCGGCATACGGCGCAGTCCCATGCATCGCTGGCGGCGGGTGAATGGAACCGCGCCAAATTTACCGGCGTGCAGTTGTACCGCAAAACATTGGGTATTGTGGGTTTTGGGCGGATCGGTCGGCATGTGGCTAAACGCGCCCAGGCCTTTGGCATGGAGGTGTTGGCTTACGATCCCTATGTGTCCGAAGAAGTGGGGCGGGATCATGGCGTGACGCTGGTTGACCTGGATGATCTGCTGGCGCAGTCCGATTACATCAGTTTGCACACCGCGTTGATGCCGGAAACGGAAAGCATGATCAACGCCGAGACCATTGCCCAGATGAAGGATGGGGTGATCGTGGTGAATGCGGCGCGGGGCAAACTGATTGATGAAGCGGCGCTGGCGGAGGCGTTAAAAAGTGGCAAGGTAAAAGCCGCCGGGCTGGATGTGTTCCGCAAAGAGCCACCGGAGGGCAGCCCATTGATTGGCCTGGCGAATGTGGTGCATACGCCCCATTTGGGGGCGAGTTCGGTAGAGGCGCAGCGGGATGTGGCGACGCAGATTGTAGACCAGATTTTGGATGCGCTGCGGGGCAAGGACTTTCGGAATGCGGTCAATATGCCGTTTCCGGCCGGGCCAGGGTTTGAGGCGTTACGGCCGTACATGGCGCTGGCCGAAACGCTGGGATTGCTGCACTGCCATCTGGCTGAGGGCGCCATTCGTCGCGTGGAAATTGAGGTGCGTGGTGAGGACGTTGATGCCCTCATCAAGCCGGTAGCCGCCGGGCTGTTGAAAGGCATTTTGCAGAAATCCATTTCCGAAGACGTTAACTACATCAATGCACCGGTTTTGGCCGAAGAAAACGGCATCACCACTTCGCAGACCAAAGGCATTACGCCTATTGATTATCCCAACATGATCTCTTGTAAGGTGCAGTGGGAAGGCGGCGAGCGTTTGCTGGCAGGGGTGTTGTTTGGCGGCAGCGAACCGCGTCTGGTGCAGGTGGACGAGTACACGCTGGAAGCCAAACCCTTTGGCGAGGTATTGGTGCTGCGTAATAAGGATGTGCCTGGCGTGATTGGGCAGGTGGGCACGATCCTGGCGGCTTATGAAGTCAATATCGGTGAATGGCGGATGGGGCGTGACAAACCGGGTGGAGAGGCGCTATCGTTTATTAACCTGGATAGCAAACCGCCAACGGCCGTCCTCGACGCGCTGGCGGTGATTCCGGCGATTACCCATGTGCGGCTGGTCAGCCTGTGATAAAAAAAGCCCTGGCAAATTTGCCAGGGCTTTTTTTATCGTTTGGGATGTATGCGCACCCGACGCTGGCTGCCTTCGCCGGTACTTTGCGTATAGACGGCGACATGATCGCGTAGAGTCATGTGGATGACGCGCCGCTCGTTGGCCGGCATCGGTTCCAGGCTGACCGGGCGTTGTTGTTTGATCACTTTGCTGGCCATCCGTTCTGCCAGACGGGCTAAGGCCTGTTTGCGCCGCTCGCGGTATCCTTCCACATCAATCACAAAATCGGCTTTGCCTTTCAACTGGTGGCTGGCAATCAGGCGGGCAATATATTGCAGGGAGGCCAGGGTATCACCGCGTGGGCCGATCAGAATACCCAGGTCAGCGCCGGTAATCTCGATGAGGTTGATGGGGCGACCGGTGACATCATCTGGTTCGGTGACGGCCGTGTTGATTTCTGCGTCAATTTGCATATGGCCGAGGATGGTTTGCAGAATGGTAACGGCCGTGTCCCGTTCTTGTTCTAACTCTTCAGAGGTAATGGTGGGAGGCGGCACGGCCGTTTTTTGTGTCTCCACCTGTACCGGCGGTTTAGGTGGTGGTGGCGGCGCAATGACGCGGGGGGGCGCCGGGGTGGGTTTGACCGGCGGTGGTTCTGGTTTTTTCTCGGACACGGCCGGCGTCATGGGCAGCAAACGAACAACGGCTTCGCGCGCTCCCAGCCCCAATATGCCGCGGCTGCCTTCGTCAATTACATCTACAATCACATCACTGCGGTTCAAGCCCAGTTTTGCCAGTCCGGCTTCCACCGCTTCATCCACTGTTTGTCCTCGAACTTCAATCTCACGACTCATAACTTACCCTCGGTTTTGTGCAGTTGCTACTTGTTTTTCTTCTTCTTGCGTTTAGATGGGGTTGTGGTCCCTTTGGTTGGTGGTTTAGGGGCGACTGTTTGTGTGACCGTTTCATCCCCGGTGGTATCTTGGGTGGTGACACGGCCGTTAGCCGCCCCATCACCATTGGCTGCTCCCGACTCGGCCGCCTTTTTTGTTTCTTCACGCACTGCCCTTTCTCGTTCCATCACCTTGCGCGTGTAGTACCCTTGTCCGATGCCGATCAAGTTGGACAAGATGAAGTAAATAGACAACCCAGCCTGAAACGTCAGTGCAAAAAAGCCAAACATCAAGGGCATGGTGTATTGCATAGATTGGGTCATGGCCGCCGTGGGATCATCTTGTTGTTGTTTGCCTTTTTTGTCCGCTTCCCCATTTTTTGGCTTCGGTGGCATGGAAGCTTTTGTTTGCAAAAACGTGGTTATAAAGACCAGCACCGGTAACACATAAAGAGGATCGGGTTGTCCCAGATTCATCCACAAAAACTGGCTGTCAATGGGCAGCAGGGCTGTGAGATCAATAAAAGAGTAGGCGCGTTGGGTCATCTCCAACAGCGATTGGGGTGTTGTGCCCAGCACAATACGTAGCACGGCAAACAACCCAAACAGAACAGGCATGGTGGCAATAAGTGGTAAGCAGCCGGTCAAACTTTCCGCCGGGTTATAACCGATTCTGGCAAACTCTTCCTGCATCTTCTGCGGATTATCTTTGTATTTTTGTTGGATGGCCCGGATTTGTGGCTGCATTTCCTGGGTGCGGGCCATGCTGCGCTGCTGGCGCAGGTTGAGTGGCAGCATGATGATGCGGGTGATGATGGTGAAAATGGCAATGGCCAGGACAAAATTGCCCAAAGCCCCATATAACCACAACAGGGCATTCAACATAGGGTCAATAATTACTGAATTCCACAATAAAGAAAACATGTTTCCGTTCCTAAAGACCTGACCAGTTTCCAAAACCTGTCAGGTCTGGTTGCCTGGGTTAATCTAAAATGGGAACATACGTCCATTTTGGATCGCCAGACGCGCGGTCATAGGCAGCCAATACGGCTAGTTCGCTGTTCATCGCCACTACAATCATATCATCAACAATGACAGGTGTTGTAAATAGAGAGGCGCGGGTGGTGCGCTGCCAGATTTCCACGCCCGTTTCCGCGTCTAAGGCTACCAGCAGTCCTTCCTCGGTATTCTCGTTGCCTTCAGCAGCAATATAGACTATCCCATCAGCCACCACAGGGCTGGCCTGAATGGCGCCGTCTATTTCAATGCGACTGGCTATGCCCCCGGATTCATTCATCTGGTCAATGGAGACCTGCCATAATTTTTCACCACTGGCGGCGTCTACGGCAAATACCTGGGCGCTGCTGTCGGCGAAATACAGGGTATCATCGGCCAGCGCGGGGGCACTCCAAATCCAATTAGTGGCTACCGCCTGCCACTCCTCAATGCCAGTATCCATATTCAGCGCATGGAGTGTATTGTCATAAGCGCCTACATAAACCAGCTTTTCTGCCGGGTTTACGATGGCCTGGGCCGAAATAGCACCACCCAGTTCGGCTTGCCACAATTCATCGCCGGTGTTGGCATTGATGGCGTACACATGTTTATCCAGGGAGGTGAGGTAGAGGGTACCTTCGTAGTAGGTGGGGGTGGCCCAAACAGGCCCATCGGTGGCAAAACGCCACTGCTCAACGCCGGTGGTGGCGTCCAAAGCGGAGAGGTGATTGTCGGCTGTACCTATATAAACGGTGTCCCCAACCTGTAATGGGCCGGCGATGATTTTATCGGTGGCGATGGTGCTGTTTGTCCACAGGGTGGTGGGAGTAGGGCTATCATTTTCTTGCAGCCCATAGGCCGTGACTATGATGGTGGGGGAAAACATGCCGCTGGAAGCGCCGTAATCACCGAAGATGACACGGCCGTCCTGCACAGAGGGCGTCGCGTTCATTTGTAATGCCCGATTTTCTGGCCTGAAGATCCATCGTTGCGTCTGGGCCACCGCATCATAGGCGATGACAGCAGGACCATGGGCTACATAAACAATTGATCCCTGAACTGACAGACCGGGCCAGTTTTCGGAATTGGCTTGGACCGCACAACCTGTCAGGAACCAGCTAAGCAAAAAAATAAACAGTAGGGTAGACCGCCGCGACGGCCGTTTAGTTGCGAACAATGAAATACCTCCGCTTATCAGGGAACGGGGTCATACCCGCCAGGATGGAATGGATGGCAGCGGGAAATGCGTTTAATCGCCATCCACCCGCCTTTCAAAACGCCATATTTCTCAATGGCCTCATAGCCATATTGGGAACAGGTGGGTTGAAAGCGGCAGGTTGGTGGCGTGTAACGGGAAATACCTCTTTGGTAAAAGCGAATGAGCAGCAGGGCGATTTTTTTCATTTGCTTATTAAGTTGGCGAACCCCTATGGATCTAGGTCAGCAACTTTGCCCGGTGCAGTAATTGGGTAACGGCCGTGTCCACCTCCCCAAAAGCAGCCTGGGGCAATGACGGTCGGGCAATTAACACACAGTCCCAACCTGGTTGGATTTCCGGCAAATGGGTGCGTACCGCTTCCCGCAGCAATCGTTTAGCCCGATTGCGACTGACAGCCTGGCCTACCTGCCGGCTGGCCACAAAGGCAAAGCGGCTGGCAGGCAACGAATTGGACTGCACTAACAGAATGACCAAAGGGTGGCGCCAGCTTTTTCCTGCCTGCCGCACCCGTTTTACATCAGCCGGGCGCCGCAAACGATGGCTTGATGGCAGCATCAGTCACCGGCACCAGGGCAGGTTATTTGCCGCCGCCCCAGCGCTTCACAGAGCGATAGGCGGTGGCCGATGTGGCATTCCAATTTATTTTCTTCACATGTTCATTCATGCGCACTGATAATTTGGCGCGGCCCTTGGCGCGGCGGGCGCTCAGGACTTTACGGCCGCCAACAGTCTTCATCCGTTCCCGGAAGCCATGTACCCGCATCCGGCGCCGGATTTTGGGTTGATAAGTACGTTTTGGCATGTTTCAAGTCTCCTTCATAAAGGTGGCGCGATTTGCCAAAATCGCGCCACCGCTTTTATCTTCTGTATGTGGAACAGCATAAGGTGCTTCTGCTGCACTGCTATATCATGTCAAATCTTATCGGAAAGGAGGGTGGAAACGAATTGTGTGCTACAAATCTAAACAACCGCTCATCCTCAAAGCGACGGAAAATTATATCTCCCCGTCAGAGGGCGGTCAAATTAGGAAAAAGGGAGAGTGACGCCGGGCCAGTGACAAAAGTTGCCGGAGTCACGGGAAATGGCACGGCCGTGCCCTCCACAACCATCATTCAAAAAAGAACGGCCGTAGGGTGTACGGCCGTTCTCCCATTCGCGGTTGCCTTTACGGCCGTCCACCCTCCACCAACCAATCGCGTCACGGCCGTGTCCTCATCCGCTTATTCGTTTCCTCCATCCGCTACCGCCCGGCCCAGACAACTGTGGCACGGTGGTGACACCGGCCACAGCGACCGGGGAAGACCACGCCACAGCAGGGCCACAACATACTGAGAAGACCCACCTACAGCAGAGACTCTGTTCCATCAGAGTCATATAGACTTTCAAGATATTGTTGTGCAACACTCTCATTCAGGCCCCCGAAAATCTTTGGTGTCATCAACTCCTGAATAATGTCCCATACCAACTCTTGTATAGGTTCATAACCTTCTTCTGAAACAAATAGTTCAGACATGAAAACAAAAGCTGCCCAATTGGACAAATCCAATTCTGTTATCTGCCCAGCTATATAACTTTGCAGCATATGGCAAAGATGCCTTGTTCCGATTCGCACTCGTATAACTTTACTTAAGTCCAAATCAGAGCCGTGTCCAATTTCGCGACTATCTGGAGCATTGTCAAAATTTAGGAACAGATAGCCATGCAACCCCTTCTGAATTTGCCGGATCGATACCTTTCCTTCAACAAAATCAGTAAGTAGTTGCTTTATATCATTTATTTCATTTGGTGATAACGTTACTGAGCCATTCGTGTTCATGAACTAATACCTGCTCCGGCGCGATCTTCTGCTGGCGGCTGCGGCCGGTTTCCGAACCGTGCCGCCCCACCTTTGCCAACCGGAACCTATCTGTTTCACCACATCACGGCCGTCAACCCTCCATCCCTCTCTCCACTGCCAATAGTATACCCGGTCTACGGCCGTGCCAAAAACAATTCTCTGCTCTGTACGGCCGTACCTGCCCCACTATCACACACAAAAGAACGGCCGTAGGAGGGCACGGCCGTTCCGCTGCTATGATGGGGTGAGCAGATGAGGGGGGTGACGGCCGTACCCCATCCGTTTATCCGCTTCCCCACTGCGGCAAACCTTCACGGGTGGCTGGTATGCCACGTAACGATGCCGGACGAAAAGCAGGGCAACGGCCGTTGGCAAACAGGCTAGTGACAGGCAAGAGAATGTGGGCCGGCGCTAACGACCAAGAATGTCTGACAGTGGGAAAACGGCCGTAAAATGGTCTGCGCCTATAAGTACCTCATCCCTTGTGGGCGAAAACGCAATACTCCAGACACGCTCTCTGTTATTAAACTTAAGGCGTGTCAATCGGTACTCATTATCCAATTCCCAGAAACGAACACTGCCATCAACAGAACCGGCGGCCAGGATAGTATCAGAAGGGTCAAAAGCTAAGGCATATAGCGATTTTGAGAAACCATCGAACCTAGTAATCGTCTCCCCTGTTTCCACATCAACCAAAATAACCTCGATCACCTCTTTATTATTTGAGTCTGGTTTTTCTGAGGCATAGGCTAAGAATTTCCCGTCACTGGATAAGGCCAAGCTGTTAGGAGAGTTGCCAACTTCAACTCTTCCTTTCAGCAAGTTAGATTCAATATCCCAAACTTCAATATATGTGTATTTGCTTCCGGCAACAATCTGTTTGTTTAACGAAATCGTTCTATGAAAAAATTGAGGGATTTCATCATACTAGGACTTTCGCTTTAGCTCACAAATGAGCGACAATCAATTGATGATTTCACGAA
>JAHDWK010000040.1 GCA_023382655.1 Anaerolineae bacterium
ACCTTTAGTAGAATTTTCCACTTTCAACTGGTACTAATTTTGGTCCCTTTACATATGAATTATGAAGGATGAATTATGAATTTTCATTCATCACTTCACTGCGTTCAGCGCAGGCTGTGGGGGGCTGCTGCCCGTGTTGTCTCCTCGGAAAACTGTCCACAGATTACACAGATGGCTTTTTCATCTGGGAAAGTTGCGGAAAATTATACCACATCCCCCTTTGCCTCTCCCTCCTCACCCAGTAGAATAGGATACCATCCACTATCACCCTTTGTGAGAAAGTGAGAGATTGGCTGCGTTCATCAATCTCTCAATCTCCAATCTCCCAATCTCAGTTCTTCAAGGAGTTTGCATGAGCGCAGACTCACCACGAGGGACGAAATTCATAATTCATCCTTCATAATTCATAATTTCGCAGGAGACCACCATGTACGAGCAACTGTATCAACAATCCATCAATGACCGGGACGGTTTTTGGGCCGAAGCGGCCGCAGCCGTTCACTGGTATCAGAAGTGGGACAGGGTGTTGGACGATTCCAACCCACCCTTTTACCGCTGGTTTGCCGGGGGGTTGGTGAACAGTTGTTACAATGCGCTGGACTGGCATGTAGCCAACGGCCGTGCCCACCAACCCGCCCTTATCTACGACAGCCCCGTCACCGGTAGCGTCAAAACCTACACCTACCAACAATTGCTGGACGAGGTAGCCCGGTTTGCCGGGGCGCTGGCGGCGCAAGGGGTACAAAAGGGCGACCGGGTGATCATTTACATGCCGATGGTGCCGGAAACGGCCGTAGCCATGCTGGCCTGTGCCCGGATTGGGGCCATTCACTCCGTCGTCTTTGGTGGGTTTGCGGCCAACGAACTGGCCACCCGCATTGATGACGCCCAACCCAAACTCATCCTCTCCGCCTCCTGCGGCATTGAGGTCGCCCGCGTCATCCCCTACAAACCGCTGCTGGACAAAGCCATTGAACTGGCCCACCACCAGCCGGCGCACTGCATCATTTTGCAACGGCCGCAAGAGAAAGCCGAGATGGTGCACGGCCGTGACCTGGACTGGGCCGAACTGATGACCACCGCTCAACCCGTTGATTGTGTGCCCGTCGCCGCCACCGACCCCCTCTACATCCTCTACACCTCTGGCACCACCGGCATCCCCAAAGGGGTGGTGCGCGACAACGGCGGCCATCTGGTGGCCCTGAAATGGAGCATGAAAAATGTGTATGACGCCGACCCTGGCGATGTCTTTTGGGCCGCCTCTGACATGGGCTGGGCCGTTGGCCATTCCTACATTGTCTACGGCCCGCTCTTTCATGGCTGTACCACCATTTTGTACGAAGGCAAACCGGTGGGCACACCCGACCCCGGCGCATTCTGGCGTGTCATCAGCCAGCACAACGTTAAAATCTTGTTCACCGCCCCCACCGCCTTCCGCGCCATCAAACGAGAAGACCCAAACGGCAATTACATCCGCCAATACAACCTGGACAACTTCCGCTACCTCTTTCTGGCCGGGGAACGGTGCGACCCGGACACCCTACTCTGGGCGCAAAACCAACTCGGCGTGCCCGTCATTGACCATTGGTGGCAAACGGAAACGGGCTGGCCGATGGGCGCAAACTGTGTCGGCCTGGGCATGTTGCCCGTCAAACCTGGCTCTTGCACCAAACCCGTACCCGGTTATGACGTGCAGGTACTGGACTATGCCGGGCATCTGGTGGCGGCGGGAGATATTGGCAGCATCGTGGTTAAACTGCCCATGCCGCCCGGCTGCCTGCCTACGCTGTGGAACAACGACCAGCGGTATGTGGACTCCTACCTGAGTGAATATCCTGGCTATTACCTGACGGCCGACGCCGGTTTCAAGGACGAGGATGGCTACCTGTTCATTATGAGCCGCACCGACGACATCATCAATGTAGCCGGGCATCGCCTGTCTACGGGCGGCATGGAAGAGGTGCTGTCCGGTCACCCGGACGTGGCTGAATGTGCCGTCGTGGGCGTGAGCGACGAGTTGAAGGGGGAAATCCCGGTGGGCTTTGTGGTGTTAAAGGCGGGGGTATTGCGTGACCCGGACATTATTGTCCAGGAACTCATCCAGCGGGTGCGGGAGCAGATTGGGCCGGTGGCTTCGTTTAAGGTGGCGGCGGTGGTAGACCGGCTGCCCAAAACCCGCTCCGGCAAAATCCTGCGCGGCACCATCAAGAAAATCGCCGACGGCAATGAGTACCGGATGCCGGCCACCATTGACGACCCGCTCATCCTGGGCGAAATCAGCGACACCCTGGCGAAGTTGGGGTATCCGAAGGGGAGTGGAGATTAGGAGATTTGTCGCCAAAGGGCAGTATGAACAAGGGGGATTGCCTGGAAAATTTTTAGCGATCGCGCTCCGCGCGAAGCGCGGGACTTCGCTACCGCTGCGCCCGCAAGAACAGAGCACAGAGGACTATTGAGATGGGGGACGAACAACCACCACCCGAAAACCGAGGTTGAAGTGGCGGTAGACAGGAAGATTGAGGTGGCGAACCGCCGCGCGCACGAAGCCTGCACCGCCGCGCCACGAACCGCCGCGCAAGACACGCGAGGCGTTGCTCTGGTCTATGCCTGTATCTTCTGGCTTCTCATATTTGTTTAAACACCATTCCCACACATTGCCGCTCATATCCACACAGCCGTCGGGGCTGTCGCTCTGCGGTGAATATTGCCCCACCGGCGTTGTGCCGCCTACATTCTTGTTGAAATTACACAGTTTGTCCGTTGGCTCATTGTTGCCCCAGGGGCAGGTACGGCCGTCTGTCCCCCGCGCCGCCTTTTCCCATTGCTCCTCCGTCGGCAGTTGCAGCCCCGCCCACTCACAAAACGCTATCGCGTCATACCAGCTCACCAGCACCACCGGATGGTCGGTTTTGTCGGCCGGATATGTTCGCTTTTTGGCGTCCCAATTATACGGCTTTGCCCAATCTTCTCCCCTAAACGGAACATCCCGTTTAGGATTGGCGGCAATAAATCGCTGGTAAACAGCCTGTGTCACCGGTGTTTTGCTGATCCAGTATTCCGGTAACTGGCGTGGCTTTTTATCATCGCCATACAAAAATTCCCCTGCCGGAATCCACACAAATTCCAGCCCCGTTTTGTTGTGTACAAATCTGTTTGCCTCTGCTTTCGGTATCTGGCGTGGTTGTTCCGTCACCGTTGGCGGCACAACAATGCGGGCGGCTGGTCTGGCGGTTTTGCCTGCCAAAGCGTTTAGCAAGCCGTCCAGATTTTGGTCATACGCCTCACCGCGAAAGGAAAGAAACTGGCGGCGGCTCCACAAACGCGGTACCTGGCATGGTTGTACGTCCAGAAAAAGCAGACGCATCTCGTCTTTATTTGCCATCTCAATGGCGGCATAGGTTTCATCGTTGACCCAGGCGGAGGCGACGGCATGTGGGGTTAGCAGCGCTACAAAAATACCGCTTTCGTCTAAGCCTCTGTCAATGGCTGGCCCCCATTTTTCGCCGGGGTGGATGCTGTCTGGCGTAATAAAAATATCATACCCATTGGTCTGCAAATCATGGGCAATCTGGTGTGCCAGGTCAGCATCTACCGAGGAATGGCTGATAAAAATTTGCTTTGGGTTGCGGGGTTGGGGGGTATAAACCGGCGGTAGGGCAACACGTTTGCCTGGCTGCGTGGCAAATCTTTCCCGGTATACCTTTTCCCGTTCTTTTTGCAAGGCAGCCAACAAACTGTCCATCACTGCGCGCCGTTGACAAAAGGTGACCAATTCCAGGGCTTTTTTAGAACGGCTCATGCCACTGCCAAAGCTGTGTAGTGCGTCGCCAAAATATTCCAGACAGAACAGGTCTAAATCGTCGTCGTTAAAGCAGTCCAGAATAAATTGATGGAGTTGTTTGGGTGTTGGTTCTGCCATAAGGTTGTCATGTATAAACTGGTTGTTCAGTAGTGTAATTGTAAACAACTTCAGGTCAATGGGCATATTTTTAGCCAAAATTGGGTGCGGCGCAGCAACCAGTACCAGATAAGCGGCTGGGGACGGCCGGAAAATAGGCGCTATCAAACACGAAGCAAACAAAAAGCGCCGGTGCAACCACCGGCTCTTTTACTACTGCTTACCACTCACTGTATTTTCCGGTTGACACGGCCGTCATCTGCGCGTATCTTTGGCAGATAATAGTTTTGTGGTTGAGGAAGTGTGCCTTTACCCATGTGATCATTAAACAACTGTAAATCAATCTGCCCAAATCAGATGGCGCACTTCCTGACGTGGAAGAGGAAAAGCATGATCGCCTGGCAATATCACCCCTATATGCTGCCGTTTTTTATTAGCACCTTGGTGGTCGTGGCGCTGTTTTTTGTTGGCTGGCAGCGGCGTAGTCTGCCCGAAGCGGGCGTTTTTTTGCTGCTGATAATAGCCGTTGCCATCTACGCCCTGGGTTATACGTTGGAATTAGGCAGCCAGAACGTCCATACCATCATCGCCCTGGCGAAACTGGAATATGTGGGCATAGCGACCATGCCCCTTATCTGGCTGGTGCTGGCGCTGTTGGTCACGCGGCAGGAACAGTGGCTCACCCGGCCTCGGTTGCTAGCGCTGGCCGCTGTGCCCATCCTGACTGTTTTGTTCACCTGGACGAATGAACGGCATCTGCTGATCTGGCAATCGGTCACGGTAGGGCGTCACCAGGGGGTGGCCGTCTGGCAGTCCACCTATGGCCCGTGGTTCCTGGTACACATCGTTTATTTTAATTTGCTGGTATTGGTGGGCTTGCTGCTGTTGGGGCAAAAGCTGGCCGGTTCGTCACGGCCGTACCGCCAGCAACTGCTGGCTATGATGTTGGCGGTGCTTTTTCCCTGGGTGGCCTGTGTGGCTTACTTTTTCCAACTGCTGCCCGTGCCCATTAACCCCACCACGTTTGCCTTTGTGCTGAGCGGCGTCTGTATTGCCTGGGCTTTGTTTCGTTTTCGACTGTTTGATCTGGCGCCGATGGCGCGTGATGTGGTCATGGAGAATATGGCTGATGGGGTGGTGGTGCTGGATACGCAGGGGCGGATTGTGGATATGAATCCGGCGGCGCGGTGTATCGCCGGCGGGGCAGATGGTGTGGGTTGGCCGGTCACGGCCGTATTCCCCCCCTTGCACCCCTTGTTTTGCCGCCAGCCGCAGCCGGTAGTGACCCACACCGAATTTGCGGCTACTTTGCCCGACGGCCGTGACACTATTTATGACGGCCGTCTCATGCCCATCTATGATCGGCGGCAGCGGCTCAACGGCCAGGTACTGATGCTGCAAGACATCACCGAAAGCCAAGCCGCCGCCGCCGCCATGTGCCAGGCCAAAGAAGCCGCCGACTATGCCCGCCAGGAAGCCGAAGCCGCCAGCCGCGCCAAAAGCGCTTTCCTCAGCAATGTCAGCCACGAACTGCGCACCCCGCTCACCGTCATCACCCTCTATACCGAAATTGTGCATAAGCTGGCGCTCAGCAAAGGGTATGATGAATTGTTGCCCCGCCTGTCCCAGATTTCCACCTCTGCCCGCCATTTGTCCGAAGTAGTAAACGATATTCTTGACCTGTCCAAGATCGAAGCAGGCGTCATGGAACTGCATGAAGAATTGTTCGATGTGCGCCATTTGTTGGATGAATTAGTCGTGATGACGCAGCCGCTCATTGCTCGTAATGACAACAGGCTTCACCTATCTGTGGCTAACGACCTGGGTTACATCTATACCGATCCCACCAAACTGCGTCAGGTCTTGCTCAATTTGCTCAGTAATGCCGCCAAATTTACCGAGAGAGGCGAGATCAAACTGAATGTCACCCATGATCATTCCCTTTTTAACCCGCAAACAGATGTCATTTGTTTTGAACTGCAGGACACCGGCATTGGCATGACGCCGGAACAAACCGAGGAAGTGTTTCAGCCGTTTACCCAATTGGATAACTCCCTTTCCCGCAAATATCAGGGTACCGGACTGGGATTAACCATCAGCCGTCATTATTGTGAGATGATGGCCGGTGATATTACCGTTCACAGTGAACCCCAAAAAGGTTCCACGTTCACGGTGAAAATCCCCACGCGCCTGGTGGAAACGCAGGGCGTGCGGGCCATGCCCAATTAAGATGGACGCCAACTTACCGCATTTTTGGGAGACACGTTACCAAAACAACCAGTTCCCCTGGGATTTGGGTGGGCCGACGCCGGTTTTTGCCCGGCTGGCGGCTCAGGGGCAACTGCTGCCGGGGGCCATGATGGTGTTGGGCGCGGGGCGGGGGCACGACGCCCGCCTGTTTGCCCGGCATGGATTTGCCGTCACGGCCGTGGACTTTGCCACCGCCGCCATCACCGCCATGCAAACCCTGGCTGACCCGGACTACCCGCTGGAGATCGTGCAGAGTGACTTTTTTGCGCTGCCGGTGACGTTTAACGGCCGTTACCAATACGTTCTCGACTACACCAGCTTTTGCGCCATCCAACCGCACCGGCGCGGCGAATACGCCGATCTGGTGGCGCGCTTGCTGCAACCCGGCGGCCAATTTGTGACCCTGGCGTTTCCCATTGGTACACGCGCCGGCGGGCCGCCCTTCACCGTGCAGCCAGACGCCATCATTGACCTGTTTGCCACACACGGTTTTGCTTTGCAGCACCGCGAATCTCCGCCCGACTCTGTGCCGGAACGACGGCCGTATGAAGAACTGCTGATCCTGGCAAAATAATGGACGCCGAGGTTTGTCAAACCTCGGCCGTCTGGCGCGTTATTGTCCGGCAATCCAGGTAATGGGGCCGTCCGCCGTCCACACCGGCGCACATTTGAAATAGGGCGCGACCATCAGGCGCAGGTATATCTGGAAGCCGTCGGTATTCCCGGCGAGCAAGGCATAACCACCATTCAACAGGGGCACGGCCGTGATCTCCAACTCTTCCAAACGTGTCACCATCTCCAGTGTGTTCGCGTCCCACACCTCAAACCAACGCTTGTCTTCATCCCACCCATCCAGCAGCAAATAGCGGCCATCGGGTGTCAGGCGCAGGCGGTCGGCGGCTATTTCTTTTGTTTGTAACAAACGGCCGTCGGCCACATCCACCACCTGCAAACCCAGAAGCTCTCTTTGCTGTACCGGCTGGCCCTGGGCATCAACGTCCACGTGCCAGCGGTCGCCTGTGACGTATAGGCGTTGCCCATCGGCGGACAGCGCCACCGATTTGTAGGCGCCGTCACCCAAAGTTTTGGCCACGGCCGTTTCCGCCGTCAGCGCCAGCAGCCGCTCCAGCCAGCTCTGCGCCGGTTGGATGGGCGTGGTGTGAGCGGTACGGCCGTCCAGGTCTACGGTTGTTAGCCTGTCTTCATTGGCGTGAACGATATAGAGGAAACGGCCGTCTGGTGACGCAGCCATCCCTGGCTGCCACGATACCGTGCGCCGTTGGTCATGGGGGCCGTCACACTGGGCCGTACACCAACTGCCGTTCACGATTTCCGGCAGCGCCAACAGCCATTGTTCAGTCAGCGTCACGCCATCCAGAGTCAAGACGGTGAACGGGCCGGGAGGCGTCACCCCCAGGTTTTCCCCGATGGCGGCCCCGGCCAACACCAGTGAGCGATCGGCGCTAAACGACAGCAACGATGGCCGAATGGGTAAAAACTGCTGCCCCAGTTGAACGCCGCTGGCGGCATCGAACAGCAATACCTGGCTTTCCTTCCCCTGGTGATATGCCAGCGCCAACCGGTCGCCTTCCGGGCTAAACACCATAGGCCAGACCCAACCCGCACCGGGCAAAGTCACCGTGAGGCTGCGCCATGCCGCCACATCCACCAGATGCAGCCCGGTGGCGCGGGCGCGGCAGGCAGAGCCACCACCGCTGGCTTCGCATGTTTCACCGTTGTTGATAGCGGCTGCCAGGTAACGGCCGTCGGCCGTCAGCGCCGTTTGTAGGGCATAGGGGCCATCACTCGCCAACGGCAGGGAACGGTAACCGGGCACGGCCTGACCGGTGGTTGCGTCCACCGGGTGCATATCGTAATGGTTTGCTGCTGTGTTCCATTGCGCCAGTAAAGCGGTGGTGGTAATGGCGGTCGTGGGTGGGGTGATAGTGGTGGCGGTGGCGACGGCCGTTGCCGACAAACGTGTCGGCCCAATAGCCATCGGCTCAGACGTAGGTACACAAGCCGCCAGCCAAAACAGCCCCCATACCACCAATCCCACCAATATGTTTTGGCCGTTGTTCCCGATAGGGTGTGATTTCATCATCTGTGTCTCCTTTCGCGGGCGATTTTCAGAATCACCCGCCAATTATGATCTATACACCGCTCACAGCGCTCAGGTTCCCCATGGGATCAACAAAGGGACAGATGCCCCAACCAGATTAGGTCAGTTGACCCTTCCGGTAGCGGGTTTATGCTGGTACGATGGGGACAACTATTAACAAACTTAGCCCCACAGGGGCACAACCTCAGGAGATTCACCATGAGTTTGACATTTCGTGAATTTTGGACGGCCGCGCACGGCATGATTTTTGGCGCGGTATTTTTGTTGTCGTTTGCCGGTGGATTGGCCGGTCTGTACAGCTTACGCCCGGAACTACTGACGGCTGAAGGCATCCGGGAACGAGTGAAGCGGGTGAAGCTAGGCACAGGCGTTATGGCTGCCATTGCCTGGCTGACGGTTGTCAGCGGTACCTATCTCGTTTATCCCTGGTATCGGGCGGCGCCGCCGGAAGGGATGACTGACCTGACGTCGTACCCGCGCTATTTCCTGTTAGCAGACAGCGCTCTTTCTGGCTGGCATACCTTTGCCATGGAGTGGAAGGAGCATGTGGCCTGGCTGGCACCTATTCTGGCTACGGCCGTGTTCTTCATCGTCTTGAAATATGGTACGCAACTGGCCGAACAACGCAACCTGCGACATATGACGATGGTTATTTATGTATTAGCCTTTTCGGCCGCTGCCATCGCGGGCTTGTTTGGGGCACTCATTACCAAGGCTGCCCCGATCATGTAATAACTTTTGTGAACAAGTGGAGGATTTGAATCATGACAACATTGACAACTTCTGAAGAAAAACGGGTTGACCAGGCGCAAGCGCATGTCGCCACCGGGGTAGCTGCGGCCACATTTATCGCTAGTGGTATCGGTGTACTCTTTCTCGGTCTCATGACCACCGGTGCTGAGTTAAGCGCTGGTCTGAAAGAAGCCTTAAATTGGTGGAACCCGGCCGGTCCACTAACCGGCAAGACCAGCGTAGCTGTTCTCGCCTGGTTAATCAGTTGGGTACTTCTGCACACCCTCTGGAAAAATAAGGAAATTGACTTGTGGAAATCCTTTATCATTACCCTGGTGTTGATTGGCCTGGGTGTATTATTCACCTTTCCACCTATTTTTGAAGCGTTCGCAGCTGAATAGTTTTAGCCTTAGCCAGGCCGCGGGAAGAGTTGAAAGTGACGGTTTTGCCTTAAAACCGTCACTTTTGTTTTCAATTTGTGGCCGATCAGAGCCTAACTTATGGCAAAGCGTGGTATATTGTGAGGCGATCCGAGGGTACTGGTACGGCCGATGGTTGAAGCGCTGAATCACTTTTTTGAGTTAAATCGCCCGCTGGTGTTTTTTGTCTACGGGCAGGTTTTTTTTGTCATGGGGCTGGCCATTGCCTTGCAGTCCCGCCATCACAGCCGCCTGGAACTGGCGCGCAGCCTGGGCTGGCTGGCGGCGTTTGGCCTGGTACATGGTTTACATGAATGGGGTGCGGTTTTTATTCCGATACAGGCAGTGTATGTAGATACGGCCGTCATCCAATTGCTCGAGGCCTTGCATGTCATTCTGTTGGCCCTCTCCTTCAGCTTCCTGTTACAGTTTGGGGTAGAACTGCTGCGAAACTGGCAGCCACGCCTGGTCATATTGCCTCTGCTGATGACTCTTCTGTGGGCCTTCATCTTTGTCATTCCTGGGTTGGCCTGGCACGGGGATTTTGCGGATTGGCATCAGCAGGCTTCTATCTGGGCGCGTTATCTGCTGGGGTTTACCGGGGGTGTTGTGGCCGCTGTGGGGCTGTATTACCAGGCGCAGCGCTATATCAAACCCCTCAACGTACCCTCCATCTACCGTATGCTGCAAGTTGCCGGGATTTGTTTGCTGACCTACGCTGTTTTGGGCGGCCTGATTGTACCCGGTGGTTTATTTTTCCCGGCAAACTGGCTGAATGAAACGGCCGTGCCAAGCGCGTTAGGTGTTCCCGTCCCCGTTTTTCGTTCGATAGCCGGGCTGGTATTTGCCATCGCTATTATTCGCGCCTTGAATGTCTTTGATGTGGAAGTAGACCGGTTAATTGAGGGGATGCAAATTGAGCAAAGCCTGACAATGGAGCGAGAACGAATCGGGCGCGAACTGCATGACGGCGCTTTACAAGAGGTCTACTCCGCCGGGTTAATTGTGGCTTCGGCCCGGCGCAAGCTGGCGCAGGAACCGGCGCTGGCTGAACAGAGATTAGAGCGGGCTATCCAGGCAATTGATGGGGCCATTGCCAGTTTGCGGGTTTACATGGGTGAATTGCGAGATGCACCGACCATGCATTCTTTGCCGGAGATATTGCAGCAACAGACGGCCGATGCTCGCCTCACTGCCTTGTTAGATGTGGAACTGGCGTTGGATTTACCGGCAACGGCCGTTTTCAGTCCAATCCAGACGCACCACATTGCCGCTATTGTTAATGAGGCTTTGTCTAACGCCGCTCGCCATGCTCAGGCGCATCACGTCTGGATCAAAGGGAATATCATCTCTGAGCGGCTGTGTTTAACCATCACCGACGATGGCCGGGGATTGGATGGGCAACTATCTACAGATGGGTAAGGCCTGCGCAATATGCGTGACCGGGCGCGTTTATTAGGCGGCGAACTGACCATCACATCATTACCGACCGGGGGTACGGCCGTCACCCTCGTCACACCGCTGGAGGAACACCAACATGACCTTACGCGTACTCCTGGTTGATGACCACGAAGTGGTTCGCCTGGGGCTGAAAACCCTGCTGGAAGATATTCCCTGGATTGAGGTAGTGGCTGAGGCTGGTGATGCGCCGGGCGCGCTGACGGCCGTTGCCCAACACCAGCCAGATGCCGTTGTCATGGACATTCGCCTACCCGGTGAAAGTGGCATTGAGGCCTGCGCAGCCATTACCAGACAATGGCCGCAAACCAAAGTCGTGATGTTAACCTCTCATGGCGACGATGAATTGTTGTTTCGCGCCATTCAGGCCGGCGCTTCCGGCTATGTACTCAAGCAGGTGGGCAATGAAGCTCTCATCCACGCTCTTGATGCTGTGCGCCAGGGGGAAGCCTTGCTTGACCCGGTGATGACACAGCGTGTTTTGACCTATGTGCGTACCCATGAGCGTGAACGCGAAGCGGCCGCCTTCAAGGAGTTGTCTCAGCGGGAAATAGAAGTGTTGGCTTTGGTAGCAGAGGGGAAGTCCAACGCGGAAATCGCGGCAGCGCTTTATCTGTCAGAAAAGACAGCGCGCAACCACGTCAGCACCATCCTGGCAAAATTAGGCTTTACCAACCGTATTGAGGCGGCTACGTATGCCGTGCGCCACCACATTGACCAACATCTACACCATGATTAGGGCGCTGGTTCACCGGTTCCTGGCCGGATGGCACGTCATAAAGGCGAAAGGTGATGTCATATTGCCCGTTGAGGAGAGTCCCACTAGCCCCTGTCAACCGACCCTGAATTGGAATATAGTCACTCTGTAACGCCGGCTCTTTTGGTGATAACGGTTCACGTGGTGATTGGTCTTCATGCGCCAGGGACAACCCTACTACCAGACCACCGAATACAATTCCCAGAATCAGCAATAAACCCAGACCAAATTTTCGATTGAGAGCCAATGAATGGTTCACTTTTGTACCTACTACTGTTAGCCTGTCTGATAGAACAGGCTTCAAAAAATGGAAGACTATTTCACCAGGTTCAGAGCGGCGGCAATGTCTTCGGCAATTGTTTTGCGTTTGCTTTTCTCCATGAAGAAGCTGGGGCCGGCCTGGAGATAAGAGGGGAAAACTCGTTTGCCGCGATAGTAATAGGCCTGGTCACGAATTTTGTAGGTGGAACCCGCCGGTATTACTCGTTTTTCCCCATTTTGCCGGGCCATGTGGTTAAGGGCTTTGATGGCCACATCACCCATCAGCATCAGCACTTTCAGATTGGGGAACAGGGCCAGTTCTTGGTCTAATATGGTGGCACATTCCTGGATAGTGGCTGTCTTGATGCCGTACCCGGTTTTGCCGCGCTTCACGGCCGTTGTCAGATACACCCCCAAATCAAGAATTTCCCGGACATTCGAGACGGCTACACCGGCATCGTTAAACGCCAGGACGGTGGTCTGCTGGAACAAGGGGTCTCCGGCGGCATAGTAATAATCCGCCGGATTCGCCGGCGCTGCTTCAGCAATCATGGCGATGGGAATGTTATGGGGATTTATGTCTACATCTGGAATGGAATAACAGGCTTGCTTGACATCAGCACAAGGAAACAACTTACAGCCAACACAATCACTCACGCGCATTTTTCTACCTCCTTTTGTCAGGAAGCGGCCGTTGGTGGGGGGAACGGCCGTGCATGTGGTTCTGATGGAGTGGGGATGGGAGTCAATAAGCAGGTCTAAAACACCATACTCGCACTCCCATAGGGTTTGTTCGCTAGTGGCAAATGCCACCAATCCCTATGATCTTCAACACCTTCATGTGCCAACCAGCACATACTTCGAGGCCGATAGCAAGGGGTTTGTACAAAAAAGATGTCAGCGTTATGATCTGTGCCATCCTGGCTGGCGAACTGCGTGTTCTGACATTGTGTCACTACGTCAGCCCTTCATTTTGTCAGATCTATGCCACCACTTGACGAATTTCGTATCCCTCTCTCCTTTGACTACCTGGCTACCTTCCTCTGGGCGCTCAGCGGTGCGGTCGTCGGTATGCACAAACGGTATGATATTACCGGCGTGTTGGTCATCGCCCTGGTCTCTTCTACCGGTGGCAGCCTGCTCCGCGATGGCCTCTTTTTGCAAGCAACCCCACCCGTTCTCACCAATCCGGTTTACATCCCGTTGATCATATTGGCCACCATCGTGGTCAGCTTTTTTCGCCAGCGCATCACCCATATGGTGTTTGTGGATCGACTAATCAGTGTCATTGACGCCATTGGCATACCGGCCTTTGCCGTGATCGGGATGCAGCTTTCTCTGGAGGCCGGCGTACCGCTGCCCGGTGTGGTCCTGGTAGGCGTGGTCAATGGTATTGGCGGTGGCATGTTGCGCGATCTGTTGGTCAGCGATACCCCCATCATCCTGAAACCCGGCCAATACCTGATGTCAGCTTTAATTGTCGTTTGCATCTTGTTTTTGATACTGGAACAAGTTTTGGGCATCCCCACGTCAGTGGCGGCCTGGGGCATCGTGCTGCTCTACTTTGTCATTCGCATGTTGAGCATCCGCTATAATTGGCAAACCTATCCTGTTTTGCGTGACCCACCATCTTAACCTGCATTTGGTTGTCAACTTTATGCTTGTTGCTAAACTTCTTAGAAAGTTAATGTCCTTGCAGTTGACGGCCGTTACCAGCCATCAGCCGCCAGCCACTTCTTTAATCCAGGAGTTCCCATGCGCAAAATGCGCCCAGCGATGAAATTCATCCTTCATCATTCATAAATCCGCAGGAGGCAAAATGACCCTGTTAAGTGAATCAGCACGCCACTATTCCCGCACCCACGCCGAACGATTTAGACAAGAACTGCACGACCTGCTGCGTATCCCCAGCGTCAGCACGGATCCGGCGCACGCGGCCGATATGCGCCGCGCCGCCGAATGGTTGGTGGCCCACATGCGCGGCCTGGGTTTGGAATACGCGCAGGTCATGGAGACGGCCGGGCATCCGGTGGCTTATGGCGAATGGCTGGGAGCCGGGCCGGACAAGCCAACAGTGCTGGTTTATGGGCATTACGATGTGGTTCCGGCGGAAATGGCCGATGGCTGGCACACGCCCCCCTTTGAGCCGGTGGAGAAGGACGATAAAATCTACGCTCGCGGCGCGACGGATGATAAGGGGCAGTTGTTTATCCACGTCAAGGCGCTGGAATCATATTTGCAAACGGCCGGTCATGCCCCCGTCAACGTGAAATTCTTCATCGAAGGCGAAGAAGAGGTTTCCTCACCTAACCTGGTACCCTTTATCAAAGAGCATCTGAATATGCTCATGGCTGACGTGTGCGTCATCAGCGACACCTCCATGCGCACGATGGCAGAACCGGCCATTCTGCACAGCTTACGCGGCATGACTTACCTCGAAGTGGAGGTTTTTGGCCCTACCGATGATCTGCACAGCGGGCTGTGGGGCGGCGCAGTACACAACCCGGCGCTGGCGCTGGTGGAAATTCTGGGCAAATTGTACAACGCCGATAACACCATTGCTGTACCCGGCTTTTATGATGATGTGGTGCCGCTCACAGCTGCCGAACGGGAGATGATCGCCAAAACCGACCTGTCTGATGAGCAGTACAAACAATCTACGGGAGTGCCGGCGATCTGGGGCGACACCAACTACACCATTCGTGAACGCATCTCTGCCCGCCCCACGCTGGACATCAACGGTCTGTGGAGCGGTTGGAGTGGCCCCGGCCCTAAAACGATTGTGCCCGCCAAAGCTGGCGCCAAACTCAGTTCCCGGCTGGTAGGTAATCAAGACCCGCACAAAATCTACGACCAGATCAAAAGCTATATTGAGTCCATTGCCCCACCCACCGTGCGGGTGGAGGTACGGCTGATTACTACCGGTAAGGCCGCCCTCTTTCCCTTTGACATCCCCGAAATGCAGGCAGCGGCCCACGCTTACGAGAAGGGTTGGGGGGCCACACCGCTCTTCACGCGCGGCGGCGGCAGCATCCCCGTCGTTGCCGAAATTGCCGACCTGATGGACATTCCGGTGGTGTTGATGGGCTACGGGCTGGATGACGATGGCCTGCATTCACCGAACGAACGGTTCAGCATTGAGATGTTCCATCGCGGCATTGAGACGGCGATTGTATACATGGAAGAGTTGGCCGGGTTACGGTCGTGACCCCGTTTGTAGTGGGCACTTTAGTGCCATGCCGCAGGCGATAAATCGCTCACTACAAACTTATTTCGCAGGAGGGAAAATGACCAAAGACAACAACAAAAAAGCGGCAAGTGAGAAAAAATCATTTGCCCAAAAGTTACTGGACGGCATCGAACGGGTGGGCAACAAAGTGCCCCATCCGGTGCTGATGTTTTTGTACCTGATCATCTTTGTGATGGTGCTGTCCCACATCCTCTATGTGCTGGACGTCAGCGTCACCGAAGAGATCGCCGTGCCCGTCGTGGAGGAACCTGCTGATATTTATCTTCTGGATTCAGTGGAGCCGGCGCTAACCTATACCACCGACCCCTACGGCCAGGAATTTGAGATACAAGAAGAGACTATCGCCATTCGCAGCCTCTTATCGGTGGAAGGCATCCGCTTCATTTTCACCTCTTTTGTCGCTAACTTCGCCGGTTTTAGCGTCGTCGCTGTCATTTTTGTGGCGATGGTTGGCGTGGGCGTAGCCGAAGAAGCCGGGTTAATGGGCGCATTAATTCGCAAAATAGTCAAAGTGACGCCGCCCCAGTTAATTACCTTCATCCTCATCTTAGTTGGCGTCTTGTCCAGCGTGGCTACTGACGCCGGTTACTTGATCCTCATTCCCCTGGGCGCAATTGCCTTTAAGAGCCTGGGCCGCCATCCATTGGCCGGTGTGGCCGCCGCGTTTGGCGGCGTCAGCGCCGTCTTCGCGGTTAACATCCTCATCGCCCCGGTAGATGCCATGTTGACGGAGATTACCAACGAAGCCATTCTCGCGGCCGGCGGTGAACCGATTACCATTGTTGCCAATTTTTACTTCGGCACCGTCTCCACCATTGTCTTGAGTGTGGCCGCGGCTGTGGTTACAACCAGAATCATCGAGCCGCGATTGGGCGTCTACCAGGGATCGGAAGAGCCAGCAGAAGCCACGCCGGATGAAAACGCGGCGGTGGCCGAGTCGCGTGGTTTGCGCTATGCCTTGTATGCCTTTTTAGGTATGTTGGTCCTCGTTTTAGTGCTGACTGTACCCTCCTGGGGGCCGCTGCGTGATCCGGCAACCGGCGCGATCATTGGCAATACACCGTTTATGACCAGCCTGATCTTCATCATCACCCTCTTCTTCCTTTTTGCCGGTATTGGTTACGGTGTTGGCGCTAAAACAATCCACAGCAGCGCCGATGTCATCAAGGGCGTGACCAAAACGTTTGCCGGGCTTGCCGGTCTCATCTTCATGTTGCTTATGATCAGCCAGTTCATTGCCTTCTTCAACTACACCAATATGCCGCAGGTAGTCGCTATCTGGATGGCTGACGGGTTGGAGCAGGCCAATATCGGCGCGCTGCCCTTGCTCATTGGCTTCATTCTGGTGATCATGCTGCTTAACTTCATCATTCCCAATGTAGTGCCCAAATGGGCCATCTTCGCCCCCATTTTCATCCCCGTCTTTCTACGGTTAGGCGTGGCCCCGCAAACGGTGCTGGCGGCTTACCGCCTGGGCGATTCACCTACCAATGTCATCACGCCGTTGATGGTGTATCTGCCCTTTGTCCTCACCATCGTCCAGCGTTACCAGAAAGACGCCGGCATCGGCACAGTCATCGCCCTGATGATTCCCTATACACTTGTTATTGCTATTGTTTGGATTTTGCTTTTTGTCGTGTGGTTCTTGTTGGGCATTCCCTTGGGGCCAGGCTACCCGGTGAGCTTCTAAACAAATGGCATCTCTTGGAAAATTCGGGGGCGATAATCCATATTGCGTACGGCCGTAATTTTTCTTAATACGCCATACGCAGTATCCAAAACCTTATGACACAAAAAACAACCGGCACTCCCACCAGCACCGTAGCCCATACTGCCTCCTGGTTGCCGTTGGTGGTAATCCTGCTGGCGCAAATCCAAATGGCGTTCAATGTCAACGCCATACCTGTTTCCATTGGTCCTATTGTGGAAGAACTGGAAATACCGGCCACCAGCGTGGGTACGGCGCTCGTTTTCTATTCGCTGTTTGTGGCGGCGTTTGTCTTGTTGGGCGCGAAGCTGGGCAAGGTGTTTGGCCACCGCCTGGTGTTTCAGGTGACGGCACTGGCGCATGGCGCGGCGATGGCGGTGATGGCGTTGAGTAACAGCGCCGCCGGCATGAATCTGGCGCAGGCGATGGCTGGGTTGGCGGCAGCGGCGTTGGTGCCCACGCTGGTGGTGCTGATCGCGGCCAATTACCGGGAGAAACAACAGGCGCAGGCGTTGGGCATCATGGCGGGTACACCGGCTATCTCCGGGGCGCTGGCTTTTTTCATTGCTGGTCTGTTAGGGACCCTGGTGAGCTGGCGTCTTTCGTTTGGCATTCTTAGTGTTCTCTCTATCATCGTTTTTATCCTCAGCTTTCGTTTGCAGCCGATTCCTCGCCAATCTGGGGTGAAAATTGATTTTGTGGGCGTAGTGCTGGCGGCGTTAGCTATCATGCTCATTTCACTGGGGTTCAATAACTTGAATGCCTGGGGGATCACGGTGGCTAAACCGGCGGCGCCCTTTGACCTGTTAGGGTTGTCGCCCGCGCCGTTTATGATAATTGTGGGGCTGGTGCTGGTGCAGGCTTTTTTCGCCTGGGCGCACCGGCGGGTGGAGAAGAAGAAAACGCCCCTGCTGGCATTAGAGGTGTTGGAATCACGAGAGGAGCGGGCGAACATTGCGGCGCTGTTGGTCATCGGAGCGTTGGGGCCGGCCGTGAACTTCCTGATTCCGCTCTACATTCAGATTGTGCAAAACCAGAATTCGCTGTTCACGGCCGTGACCGTCATCCCCTACACCCTGGCTATTGCTACCGCCGCCATCCTCATCGTCCGTTTCTTTGATCGGCTGTCGCCCCGTCAGATCGCCGTCATTGGCTTTGTGACCGTGTCCAGTGGCCTGGCGCTGTTGGCGGTAACTATTAACAATGAATGGACAACACCTGTTGTTATTTTTAGCCTGATCGTCATAGGGCTGGGCGAAGGTTCCTTGCTGACTCTATTGTTCAACGTGATGGTTTCTGCTTCGCCGAAGGAGTTGGCCGGTGACGTGGGGGCGCTGCGCGGCGTGGCGAACAACCTTTCCACGGCGTTGGGCACTGCCTTTGCCGGGGTGGTGGCGGTGAGCCTGCTCAGCGCCATTGTCTTGAGCAACCTGGGTCAATCCAACATCCCCGATTCCCTGAAAGTGCAGGTGAATCTGGATAACGTCAACTTCATCACCAACGATCAGCTAGAGACGGTGCTGGGGGAAACTACCGCCACACCGGAGCAAGTGGCTGAGGCGGTACGCATCAATGAGAGCGCACGCCTGCGCGCCCTGAAAGAATCCTTTCTGATTCTGGCCGGCATCGCGCTGTTGGCGCTGGTACCGGCAATGGGGTTGCCCCGTTACACGCCCGGTGAAGTACCGGGTGGCCTGCCGCCGGAAAAGGAACGGCGGGGCAAAAAGAAAGCGGCTACGGCCGTAAAATGATTTTGTAGTAAGGGCTGACCGATGCCGTTGCTACAAACCCAATGAGGAGATAAAAAATGAGACGACGAGGCCCTATTGGCGGTAGAGCAATGCGGCGCACGGTGCGCCGCGCCCGGCGGCGGCGGATACGGATGCGACGCAGACGCATGATGTTGGTGGGGGGGATGGTGGCCATTGCTGTGGCCGGCACTTCTTCGGCCATCAAAATGAGCCAGCAAGACGCGCAGCGCATTGAAGAGCACACCGGTCAGAAACCTGAAGATTTGACCGAAGAGCAGTTTGAACAGGCGCTGACTGATCTGGAAATTGACACAGATGAGTTGACCGATGCAGAAGTAGCGGCGATTGAAGCGGCCGATGCGGAACCGGCGGCTACGGCCACAGCGCCATCCCCGGCTGCACCGACGCCCCCAGCCGACTATATCACCCAACTCGAACGGCTAGGGGCCTTGCGCGATCAGGGCATTCTCACAAACGAAGAGTTTGAGGCAAAGAAGAAACAGATTTTGGGGATGTAGCGCGACACGTAATGCGTGATGCGTGACCAGAGAAGTTTCACGCATCACGTATCACGAATTATTAACCCACTGAACCCCAGGAACCGAAAAATTATGATGGTATATTTTATGCGTATGTCTTTTTGGGTTGGTTTGCTGTTGATTATCCTGGCCGGTTGTGCATCACCACCGCCAACCAGCGCCCCGCCCGACACGCCGACTGCACAGCCTATTGACGTGCCTACGGCCGTACCCACAATTCCCCCCGCCGTTGCATACAATCTGGGCGAAGTCACCATCGTCCAGGAACGGTTCCCCGAAGATAGCCGCTTCCGCAACATGCCGGTGCAGTTGAACGGGATTATCGCCGTGCCGCCGGACGGGGACGGGCCATATCCGGTGGTGCTGATCATTCACGGTACGCACCCTGGCTGCCCGGTAAACGATATGGGCGTAGATGTCTGGCCGTGTGCGCCCGAAGATGAACAGCCCAATTACCAGGGCTTTGATTACCTGATCAGCCATCTGGCGGCGCAGGGATATGTGGCGCTCTCCATCAACGCCAACGCGGAGAACACCTTTGGTTTTGGCGAAGGGGCACCCGGCGAACGGTTAGAGCAGATCTTTGAATTGCACATGAACGCGCTGGTGGCGGCGGCCAATGGGGGTGAAAATGGGTTTGGCGTGGAGTTGGACGGCCGTGCCGACCTGAACAATCTTATCTTTTTCGGCCACTCGCGCGGCGGCGAGGCCATTGACTGGCTGGCGCACGAGGGCGGGCTGACCGCCCCCGACGCCGCCGAACGCTACGGCTACGGGCCGGTGAAGGGGTTGCTGATGATCGCCCCCGCGCCTACGTTTACCTTGCCTGATGGTTCTGATGTGCCGCTGGCGATCATTTTGCCCGCCTGTGACGGCGATGTGATCGGCCAGGAGGGGCACTATTTTTATGAAGGCGCACGACAAAACGCGGCACAGCAGGAATGGGCCACCTCGGCCTGGCTGGAGCAGGCTAATCACAACTACTTCAATTCTATCCTGGCCGCCGACTTCTTGCGGCTTGATGACCGGCTCGACTGCGAGACACGCCTGAGCAAAGAAACGCAGCGCACTTTCCTGGCCGATTATGCCAGTGACTTCCTGACCATCATTTTCAGTGACGATCCGCAGAGGGTGACGGCGGCCTGGGCGCGGCTAGGGTTGGATGCGCAATCACCCGCCCCAAATACGTTGTTTGGCTTACCGGCGCGGGTCTCGGTATTGGCTCCGGCAGCCAACCGGCAAACGCTGTTCGTCCCGGCCAGCGCCGACGAGTTAACCACCAATCTGGCGGGCGGCGCGGTCACGGCCGAGGGCGTCACCACCTTTTTCTGTGAAGCTGGTTTTTACACGCCGACGACAAAACCGGGCAGCGAACCGTGCCGCCGGGTGAATGTGACCATTCCGGGCAATCCGGCGCTGGTGGTGGTTTCCTGGGAGCAGCCGGGCGGGGCGCTGCGTTTTGCTCTGCCCGCAGAAGCCGGTGACTTGAGCGACTACACCACCATCAGCCTGCGCACGGCAGTTGACCCGCTCTCCCCCTTAAATGAAGCTGGTGAATCTCAGGCATTCAGTGTGCAGTTGACGGATAGGACGGGGGCAACGGCCGTCGCCGCCACCCGCCCTGATGAACCGGCGTTGGCCTTCCCCCCAGGACAGGCAGAGGAAGATTCAATCTTTGATGAACTGTTTACCGGGCGCGCCCCCCTGACCACCATCCGGCTGCCCCTGAGCGATTTTGCCGGAGTAGACCTGAGCCAGATCACCGAGATTGCCCTGCTGTTTGACCAGACGGACAGCGGTTCGCTTTTTATGGGGGATGTGGAGTTTGTGGCTCGTAATCCGTGACCTGTGAGCCGTAATTCGTAAAATCTACGGGCTTCGGACCACGGATTACGGAATACGCCTCTCCGGTTGTCTGCCTTTTCCCCAAAACATACAATATCCCCATGAGCAACCAGGATCAGATCAGCGGCTCGGTGGAGCGGGTGACGTATTACAACGCCGAAAATGGCTACTCGGTCATTCGCCTGAAGCCGGACAACCGGGGAATGCTGCCCTTCAAATATGCCAGTGGCCGGGACGAACTGATCACGGTGGTGGGCAATTTGCCGGAGGTGCAGCCGGGAGAGTGGCTGAAGTTGACGGGGCAGTGGGGGAATCATGCGAAGCACGGCCGTCAATTCCAGGCGGAACAGTGTGAACAATCGCTGCCCGCCACCACCGAGGGCATTAAACGGTATCTGGGTTCGGGCATGATTCGGGGCATTGGCCGGGTGATGGCGGAGCGCATTGTCAACCGCTTTGGCGCGGAAACGCTAGACGTCATTGACCATGAACCGGAGCGGCTGCTGACGGTGTTGGGCATCGGCCAGAAGCGGGTGGGGCAGATTGCCAAGGCGTGGGACGAACAGCGGGCCATTAAGGATGTGATGATTTTCCTGCAATCACATGGCGTTTCCACGACCCTGGCGACCAAAATTTACAAGAAGTATGGCGATACCTCGCTGGCGGTGGTGCAAAATACGCCGT
Organism: Anaerolineae bacterium; assembly: GCA_023382655.1. Classification (GTDB taxonomy): domain Bacteria; phylum Chloroflexota; class Anaerolineae; order Promineifilales; family Promineifilaceae; genus CAADGU01. The sequence continues at coordinate 21,675 of JAHDWK010000040.1, forward strand.
ACCAGATGGTGCGGGACATTCACGGCATTGGCTTTAAGACGGCCGATAAGATTGCCCAGGCGTTGGGGCTGGCGGCCGATGACCCGGCGCGCATTGAGGCGGGCATTGCCTATACGCTGAACCGGATGGCGGAGGAGGGGCATGTGTATATGCCGCAGGAGGAGCTAGAACCGGAGGCGGCGGAGATTTTGGGGGTGGAGGCGGGGAAGATTACGGCCGTGATTGATGCGCTGGAGACGAGTGATTTTATTAAGCGAGAGACGATCTCGTATGTCGTAAACCGTGAGAAGACAACGGATTACGGATCACGGAATACGGCTCACGAAATTAAAGAGGAGCGCGCTGTTTACCTGACGCCGTTTTATTATTCGGAAATTGGGGTGACGCAGCGGGTGAAGCGGATGATTGAACACCCTACCAGTCGGTTGGCGGAAATCCGAAGCCGGAAGTCCGAGGTGGCAAGTCCGAAGTCGGATTTCGGACTTCGGGCTTCGGACTTCGGCGTACAGTTATCACCACAGCAAATGGAAGCGGTGCAGACGGCCGTGAGCCACAAAGTCACCATTCTCACCGGTGGCCCCGGCACGGGTAAGACCACCACGTTACGCGCGCTGCTGGACTTGCTGGATGGGCATAAATTGAGCTATGTGCTGGCTTCACCCACCGGGCGGGCGGCCAAACGGCTGGCAGAGGCGACGGGGCGCGAGGCGAAGACCATTCACCGGCTGTTGGAGTTTAAGCCGGGGGAGGGGTACGGCCGTAGCGAAGAGAATCCGATCAACGCCGATATGATCGTGATTGACGAGGCGTCCATGCTGGATTTGGTGCTGGCGAACAACCTGCTCAAAGCAATTGCCCCGGACAGCCACCTGCTGCTGGTGGGCGATATTGACCAGTTGCCCAGTGTGGGCGCGGGGGATGTGCTGGCCGATTTGATCGAGTCGGGGGTCACGGCCGTTGTCCGTCTGCAAACCATCTTCCGCCAGGCCGCCAATTCCCTCATCATCCGCAACGCCCATCACATCAACCAAGGGCAGATGCCGGAGACACCCAAAGAGGCGCAGGACTTCTTCCTCTTTGTGGTGGAAGAAGCGGACAAAGCGGCGGAGATGCTGGTGGAGGTGGTGCAAAAACGTACCCCACTCAAATTTGGGTTTGATCCCCTGGATGACATTCAGGTGTTAGCGCCCATGTATAACGGCGCGGTGGGGGTACACAATTTGAACCTGCTGCTGCAAGCAGCGCTCAATCCACCATCAGGCCATAAACCAGAGCGCAAACTGGGTGGTCGCCTGTTCCGCGTCGGCGACAAGGTGATGCAGACGGTGAACAATTATGACAAGAGCATTTACAACGGGGACATCGGTCGCATTACGGCCATGGACATCATCAACCAGACGTTGACGGTGAGTATTGATGGCGCGCCGGTGGTGTATGACTTTTTGGAAGCGGACGAACTGGTTCACGCCTATGCTATCTCCGTGCATAAAAGCCAGGGGGCGGAGTATCCGTGTGTGGTCATGCCGATGCACACGCAGCATTATTTGATGTTACAGCGCAATTTGTTGTACACGGCCGTGACCCGCGCCAAAAAAGTGGTCATCCTGGTGGGCACCCGCAAAGCGATCCACATCGCCGTACAAAACAACAAAGTCACCCAACGCCACACCGCCCTGGACTGGCGGTTACAACGGTAAAAAACCATGTTACAATGAAACCCTTTTCACAACTAAAACTAAAAAGCATACTGCCCTGGCTATTGTTGTTTCTGGTGCTGATGAGTTTGCCTTATCTGGTGGCCTGGCTGGGGCCGCCGCCAGGCAAGGTGTTTGTGGGCACGTTTGTCAACGCGGATGATCTGTCTACCTATCTGGCAGCAATCCGGCAGGGGGGCGACGGCCGTTGGCTCTACCACTTCTCTTTTTCCCCTGAACCCTGGCAGCCTAAATTGATGCTGCTGCCGTATTTGCTGCTGGGCAAAATCGCTGCGGTTTTCGGGGGGAGCGGCCTGTTTTGGTTTCATCTGCTGCGGGTCACGGCCGTGCTTTTCACCCTGTTTATCTTCCTGTTCTGGGTACGTACCCTGTTCCCTGGTCGGGCCAGGCTGCAATTCACTGCCTGGTTCCTCATTGTCTACGGGTCGGGTATTGGCTGGCTGGTGGCGATTGTGCGGTTGGCGGAACGAGTGCCCGGTGGCCTGCCCGACCTGGGTGGGCCAGAATGGTCGGTTTTTATGGCGCTGTTTCATACGCCCCACTTTGCGCTAGGGGTAGGGCTGGAAGTTCTGCTCTTTATTTGTGTTTTGAAGATGAGTGCGCCGAACGGCCGTGAGCGCAGTTTCTATTGGGCTATTACCGGGAGCATGGTGGGCGTAGTTTCCGGGCTGACCTACGTGTATCACCTGCCCGTCACCGGGCTGGTGATTGGGTGCTATTTGCTGGCGCTGGCCTGGCAGCAGCGGCGCATCCCCTGGCGAGTCTGGGGCTATGGCCTGCTTATTTTGCTGCCATTGGCGCTGCTGTTGATTTATTATGCCCTCCTGACCAACCAGGACCCTTATTTTGCCGCCTATACACAACAAGAACATGTCATTCCGCCGCCGCCGCCGCTGGCAGCCCTCATCGGTATCGGCTTTTTAGGGCTGATGGCGCTGGCGGGTATTCGCACCTGGTTTCGGGCGCAACTTACCTGGCTGGTTCCGTTGTGGGTGGCGGCCAATTTACTGTTGCTCTATCTGCCCATCGTTCAATTTTCGGGGCGGTTTGCGTTGGGCATGATGATTCCCATCGCCACCTTAGCCGCCTGGGGATTGGAGGAAGTGATATTACCGGGGTTGGCGAAACGGCCGTTTTACACCCGTTTCTCCCACTGGACGCCCACACCGTATGCCACCCTGCGCCGGGTTTTTTTCTTTCTGGTTGTGCCCAGCACCATTATTTTGTCGCTGTTGGTGACGAAGACGGCTGTAGACGCCCAGGATTTCCCCACCTACTTACCGGCAGCGGAAATAACAGCCGCGCACTGGCTGGCGCAGCAAGCAGCACCAGACGACTTGGTGCTGGCCTATTACCCGATGGGCAACTATCTGCCGCGGGCGTTGCCGGGCAAGGTGTTTTTAGGCCAGCTAGACTACACCACCGACCTGGAAACCAAAGTAGCCCAGGTCGAACAGTTTTGGCAGCCTGAAACCAATCTGGCCTGGCGGCAGGCATTGATTGAAGCGTGGGATATAGATTATATTTATGCCGGGCAGTATGAGGCGATGGTGGGCGACACGGCCGTGCCTGTCCCCGGCGAAGTTGTCTATAACCAGAATGGCGTCATTATTTACCGCGTAACTCGCTAAGTTGAACAGGAGTGTCTATGACGGAAGAACGCATCACCCAACTCTATTTTGTCACGGGTTCGCAGAACAAATTTAACGATTACCAGTTTTTGCTGGGCAAACACGCCGACCTGCGTTGGGCGCGGTATGCACTGGAAGAGCCGGTGCTGGTAGACCAGGCCATCCTCATCCGGCGCAAAGTGGAGATGGCCCGGCCCTGGCTGCCCCATTTGCCCTTTTTGGTGGAGCAAACCAACCTGATGATCCGTGCCTGGAAGGATTTGCCGGGCAACGTCACCGGCCTGTTTATGGAAGGGGTGGGCGTGGATGGTATTTGTAAAATGATGCAATCTTTTGAGGATCGGTCGGCCTCTGTGGTTACCGATCTGGGTTTTCATGCGCGAGATGGGCAGGTGTATGTGTTTCGGGGCAAGTTGAGTGGGGTTATTGCTCCGGAGCCACGCGGCAACCAGATTTATGGGTGGGATACTATATTCATTCCTGAAGGGCATGACCGCACCTTTGCCGAAATGCCGGTGGAGCAGCGGCACACCATTTCTACCCGTAAACTGGCGGTAGCGGCCTTTTTCACGGCCGTCCTTCAAGAAGAAAATGCCACGCTTCTTTTGCAAAACCGCATCCGCCTGCGCCAGTTGATCGCGCGCTACTTCAGCAAACACGAATTAGAATTGTTATTGTTTGACCTGGGGATTGATAAGGACGAATTCCCGGAAGGGGTCAAGTCAGATATGGCGCAGGAAATCATCTTGTATTGTGAGCGTCACGGCCGTATGGATGACCTGCTAGAACTGTGCCGCCAGCAGCGCCCCAACGCCGACTGGCCGGAGGCTTTGTAACAAGTCATCCAGTTCATCACGGTCAATGCCTGCCTGTTGCAGATAGAAAGCAGTGTGCCAACCGGCAAATCTTTATGATGAACAGGCACAATGGCGCGGCGTCTGGTCTCCGGGTGCAAATATTGGTTCCCCATGTGCTGACAAACTCTCAATGTAAAGCTCGATAGCCTCTTTGCCCATCACAATGGCCTCGTTGAGATCAGCGCCATAGGTAACGCAGCCGGGTAGGGTGGGCACGGTTACAGTGTACCCTCCCTCTGGCTCTTCACGCAGTAAAATGCGATAATTCAAAACGTTCATAAAGTTCTCCACAGATGCCAAACATGTGAGATGCCCACAGTATATCATACCTGCTTTGGGTGTGGTTCAATTTACGGCCGTGCCTACATCTCGCATATTAACGGGTTGGTTCCAGATGCACGGTTTCATTCACCCGCCCTGTCAGTTTGCACTCCGTTTGTGTACCGCCATCACAGGGTGTAATGCTGATGGCTTGCTTGTATTGGCCCAGCGTGGCCTGCACCGTCAGGACGCCTTTATTCACGCGGTAAACGGCCTGCGGGTCTTCGTGCTTGTTTAAGCGCAAAACGCATGGGCCGGAGGTCGCCGCCGGGTCTTCATCCAGCAGCCGCAAATAAATGTTCATATTGCCGCTGTAACCTAAAATGCTGATTTGCCCGGCAATGGTTACTTCATGGTCGGAAAATTGGGTCACTTCGCCGCTGCCCACCGGAATCCAGACCACCTTTTTGGCCTTTACTGTCTGTTTCTGGCCGATGCGTGTGCTTTTGGCCACAAAAGGGGGAATCGTCGCCATACGCTTTCCTTTTCGCTGTGTATTCGCTGTGTAAGTTGGAGGGGATTATACCGGAGAATGGCTCAGGCGCAGCCAATCGCTTTCATGGCGTCGTGGGTAGATAGGTGAATGTTTTCCGGGCCGAAGCTGTCGGCAAACCCAACGGCGCGCAGCCGGTCCATCACCGGCCCTTTAACGGCGGCCAGGTGGAAAGTAACACCAGCGTCGTGCAATTCCTGGCGCAGCGATGCCAACGTGTCCAGGGCGCTGGCATCTATGAAGTTCACGGCCGTGCAAATTAACACAAAGTGCGCCAGTTCTGGCTGGTCAGCCACCTGGCGCAGCACCGTTTCTTCCAGATAAGCCGTATTGGCAAAGTACAGGCTTTCATCAATGCGCACGGCGGCCACACGGGGGCACGTTTGCACGGTGTGCCGCTGCACGTTCAGGTATTGTTCACTGTCACCCACGCGCCCTACCACGGCCACGTGTGGCCGGCTGGTGCGCCAGATGAACAGCAGCAGCGCCGCCGCCACCCCCAGTAAAATGCCCATTTCAATGCCCACCGCCAGCACTGCGCCAAAGGTCACAAGCATGGAAGCGGCGTCGGCCTTGTTATAACGCCAGGTGTGGCGAAACGTTTTGATGTCTACCAGGCTGGCCACGGCCACCAGGATGATGGCTGCCAGCACCACCTGGGGCAGATAGGCAAAGAGCGGTGTCAGAAACAGCACCGTCAGGGCAATCAGCACGGCCGTGACCATAGACGCCAATCCCGTGTTCGCCCCTGCTTCAAAATTGACCACTGACCGGCTAAAACCACCCGTTACCGGGTAACCGCCGGTGAAAGCCGCCCCCAGGTTGGCTATGCCCAGCCCCACCAACTCCTGATCCGAGTTGATCTTCTGCCGTCGTTTGCTGGCTAATGATTTGGCCACGGAAATGCTTTCCATATACCCCACAAAGCTGATCGCCAGTGCTGTAGGCAGCAGCGCCCGCCAGAGGGTGAGATCAAGGGTGGGGGTGGTGAGGGGGGGCAAACCGGCGGGCACATATCCTACCACTTTGACGCCCGCAGCCACATCCAGCCGCAAAGCAACGACCAACAGAGTAGCAAGCAAAACCACCAACAAGGGGGCGCTTTTGGTGATGGGCGTTACCAGCCCCGCTGGCAGCTTGCGCCGTTTCAGTTGGCCGCCCAAAGCGTATTTGAAGTAAAGCAGGATGGCGATGCTGCCCAGGCCAATTGCCAGGGTGATGAAGTTGGTTTCGGCGAGGTGCTGGAGGGTGTAAACGGCCGTGTCCACAAATTCCAGATTCGGTGTGGACAGCCCCAGCGCATGTTTGAACTGGCTCAGGCCAATCACCAACGCCGCCGCACTGGTGAAACCGGCCAACACCGGGTGACTGAGAAAATTCACCAAAAATCCGGCGCGCAGCAGCCCCATACCCATCTGGATCGCGCCGACCATCAAAGCCAGGGTGAGCGCCGCCTGCCAGTAAACGGCCGTGCCCATTTCTGCCACTTGCCCCACACCAGAAGCCACCAGCAGCGAGACAATCGCCACCGGCCCCACCGCCAGACTGCGACTGGTACCAAACAATCCATACAACAACAGGGGCGCAATGCTGGCATACAACCCCACTTGCGGCGGCAGCCCGGCCAACAGCGCATAGGCCATACCCTGTGGCACCAGCATGATGGCCACAATCAGCCCGGCCATCAGGTCGCCGGCCAGCCATTCACGCCGGTACACACGGCCCCAGGCCAGCGCCGGGATCGCAGACCTGACGGGTTTCCAAAACCTGTCAGGTCTTTGTATCTGGCTGTGAATCCAATTGCCCATTCGTTTAACGATTAACCGGCAGCCCGGCCATTTGCCAGGCAATCATGCCGCCGCCCAGGTTGGCGACATTGTCAAAGCCGGCGGCGGCTAAAATTTCACAGGCGACCTGGCTGCGATTCCCGGAACGGCAGACACACACGATGGGTTGGTCGGTGGGCAGTTCGGACAGGCGGCGTTGTAACACTTGCAGCGGCAGCAGCCGCGCCCCGGCAATATGCCCTTCATATTGGTACTCCATGGGGCTGCGCACATCCACCAGGATGGGTGCGGCATCGCTTTCCAGCCGCTGCTGCAATTCGGGGATGGTGACATTGGCGATGCGTGGGCGCACGGCCGTCTGGCCGGAACGTTGAAAAAGTGACGAAAACATAGATGACTCCTTTTGTACTTTTCAGGAGGATAACGGCCGTGTGCAAGGCAGCCATAAAAGGGGTGTAAGGGTTGTGTAAGAGGTGGGTTTTATGGTTCGCTGGTGAAGATGGTGAAGGCCAGATTGTTGGCGCTGCTGACAAACGATTGCCCCGGCCGAAACCCGTGTTTTTCCCACACGCGCCGGGCACGTTCGTTGAAGTCGGCGATGGTCACGCGCAAGCGGGGTGGATGGAAGGTGTGCCAGGCAAAGGTGATGGCCGCCCCGGCAAATTGGCTGCCCAGACCGTGCCCGGTCAGGTCGGGGCGCACGGCCATGCCAATGTCCAGCGCCTCCTGGCTGTAGTCGCCGCCGCTCACCTGCCCGTCCAGGCCAAAGCTGACAACGGCCGTCAACTCCCCACTATCCGCCTCCACTACACTGTAAAAGCAGTAGACCGGGTCCAAAAAATAGTCGGCGGCTTCGGCCAATGCGGGCGCGTCAGTACGGCCGTCGCCCAAACTATAAATGTCATAGGGTGGCTCATATTGCCAGGTCAGTAGAACCGGCAGGTCTTCGCTGGCAATGGGACGCAACGTGAGTTTGCGTTCAGACATGGGATTCGAGCGATTCCAGCGGCGTGGGGGTTATGCGGGGCAGGCGCACGGCCGTGATCAGCGCCACCACCAGATACACAATGCCTGCGGCCACAAAAGCGGCCCGCAACCCAAACCAGACTACCACCAGCGACCCTAAAATGGGCGCCAGGGCGCGGGCGGCGGAGATGATGGAATTTTCCAAACCATACACACTGCCCGCCTGATCAGCACGGGATTGGTGCGCCAGTAAGGCGCTGATGGACGGCACCACGCCGCCGGCAGCCGCCCCGGTCAGCGCCTGCAAGAGCAAAAGCTGCCCGGCGGTTGTCACCTGGCTTTGCGGCAGATAAAACAGACCCGCCAGCAGCGCCGAGCCAATCAGGATTTTGCGATGGCCTACTTTGTCGCCCAGCCGCCCCAGGAATACGGCCGTGAGTGTGCCTGCTCCTGCCGTGACGCCAATGGTTAAGCCAGTGATGGTGTTAACCCTTGATTGGTCGGCCAGCAGCGAAGCGATAAACAGGGGCGCAAACGGCAGCAGCAAGGTTTGCCCCAGGTTGGAGAGGAACCGCAGGCTGTAGGTGAGGGAAATGCCGGGCATTTGCCACACCTCGCGCCATTCCTGCCAGAAGCGGATACGTTTTGTTTCTGTTTTGGCCGGCGGCGTAAACTCTTCGGTCACGCCCCACCAGACCAGAAACCCGGACGCCAGCAAGAGAACGGAGGTGATGACAAAGGCGTACCGGTAGCCAAAGGCGTCGGCCACCAGCCCGCCGAGTAAAGGGCCAATGGCCACGCCGCTGACCAGCCCCATTTGCAGCAGTCCCATGGCGAAGCCGGTGCGCTCGCGGGGGGCAGCGGCGGCCACCAGGGCATTGGCGGCGGCAACAGTGCCGGTGATCAAGCCCTGGATGGCGCGCAGCAGTACCAGTTGTTCGGCGCTCTGAGCAAAGCCCATCAGCAGCAAAACGGCCGCGCCGCCAAACATAGCCCGCTCGACCATCAGTTTACGGCCGTACCGGTCAGCCACCGCCCCCCAAATGGGTGAAGCGATAGCCATGGTAAACGCCTGCGCCGAAAAGACCGCGCCTGCCAGAAACTCCACGCTGAGTGAGGTGCTGCTGCCCAGTTCGGCCACGTACAGGGGGAGAAAGGGGAAAAAGATGGAAAAGCCGACGGCCGTCACCAACTGCGCAATAAACATAATGCCCAGGGTGCGCTGCCACGGCACGAGATCGTAAAAAGGATGATGAATAGTGCGCATGGCGGCTAACAGTAGCCGCATCCGCTGCTTCCGTCAATGGCTGATTCGTCGCCAGCGTGATCCTGGTGAATGATTGACAAAACGGCCGTTTTCGCCCATATTGTCAGGTATCTTAACCGCTCGCCCGGCAGACAACACCCGACATTTTTGTTACCCCATTTATAGAGGCGCGTGACAAAGGCTCCAGGAGAAAACCATGACTACTTCTGATCTTACCGCTCAAATCGGCCAACTCGAAGAAGAGGTGTTCGAGAAACAAAAAGAACTGCACGAACTCCGCCGCCAGATGCCTCCGGAAGAAATAGTCAATTACGAATTCCTTGGCGAACACAACCAACCCGTCCACCTGCGTGATCTGTTTGGGGGCAAAGACGACCTGATCGTTATTCACAATATGGGCGCGTCCTGTGCTTATTGCACGTTATGGGCCGACGGTTTTAATGGTGTGCTGCCACATATCCTCGACCGCGCCGCGTTTGTTGTTGTCTCCCCTGATGCGCCCGAAACCCAACAAAAATTTGCCGCCTCACGCGGCTGGAAGTTCCAAATGGTTTCCGCGAAAGAGTCCAGCTTTACCAAAGACCTGGGCTACACCTGGGAACAGGATGGGCAGACCATGATGATGCCCGGGTTCTCTACCTTCAAGCGAACCCCGGCAGACCAAATCTTGCGCATTGCCCACCAGGCGTTTGGCCCCGGCGACCCCTACAGCGGCATCTGGCATTTGTTTGCGCTGCTGGCCGAGGGGGTCAATGATTGGGGGCCAAAGTTTCGCTATGCATAGGGAAAATCACGTTCACGGCCGTACCCCCTCCCCTTACAATCACCCCTTTTCCCCTCTGCACTGGCTCATTGTCTCCTGAAGGTTGCGCGCTAAATGCCGGTGATAAAAAAGCGCGGCATCAGGAAAAACATAAACAGATTGACAAACCCCCACACCCATTGGGCGCGGTTGCTGTCGTCGCCGCGCAGCAGCGCCACGTAAACAAAAGGCAGAAAGACCAGCACAAACGCCCCATACAGCACGTGCACATCAAAGCGGGCCATGTTGGCGTCACGGCCGTTCAGCCACAACACCCCGCCGATGATAATATTCACAATCAACAACACCTGCGCCACCACCAACGCCCCCGCATAACTGCTGCTCACACTCTGCCACCGCACCGCCCGGATAAAGCCCCACACCCCTAAAATCAAAAAATAGAGCAAGGCCGTATTAGAAAATCCCTGATGAATGGTATATACCACGTCCATAAAATATTCTCCTCTTTGTGAATGATCAATTGTCAACGGTCAACGCCCAATCGTCAATTGAAACATGACAATTGACCATTAACTATTGCCCATTGAATCGGCTACAATCCGCCGTTTATGGAACAAACACAGCCCAATGAAGCGTTTGAACGCGCTTTGGATTATCTCTACAGCTTTTTCAACTTTGAGCAGCCAGCGGAAGACCGGTATACGACGGCCAAGATTGACATCTTTCGCCCCCGGCAACTGTTGGCCCGGTTAGGTGATCCCCAAAACAACTACCCGGCCATCCACATTGCGGGCACAAAGGGCAAGGGTAGCGTGGCCGCCATGTGCGCCTTCAGTCTGCGAGCGGCAGGCTACCGGGTGGGGTTGTACACCTCGCCCCATCTGCAAGAGTTCCGCGAGCGCATTCGTATTTTGACAGCAGAGGAGACCGACGGCCGTATTTCCCCCCCCGCCTTTGTCCACCACATCGAGCAATTGAAACCGGCCGTGGCCGCCACGCCCGGCACCACCTGGTTTGAAATCCTCACGGCCGTTGCCTTTCTCCACTTTGCCCAGGAACGGATAGATGTGGCCGTGCTGGAAGTGGGCATGGGCGGGCGGCTGGACGCTACCAACATCGTCACCCCACTTGTCTCCGTCATCACCAGCCTCAGTCTGGATCACACCAAATATCTGGGCGACACCCTGGCGGAAATCGCCTATGAAAAGGGCGGCATCATCAAACCAGGTGTGCCCGTCATCAGCGCTGCCCAAAACCCGGAGGCGCTGGCGGTGCTGCGCCAACTGGCGGTGGAGCGGGAAGCGCCTTTGAGCGTGATAGGGCAAAACTGGCAGTATCACGCCCCCTTCGACAGGCTCGGCGCAGGCCATGACCCCCACTCCAACACCAGCCAACAAATGCTGACCATCACCCACTCCCCTGACCCCGCCTTTGTGCCCGACGGAACCACCTTCCCCCTGGCGCTGTTTGGCGATTTTCAGTTGGAAAATGCGACGGCGGCGCTGGCGGCCTTGCAGGTGGTACGGCCGTCCTTTCCCCGCCTTACCCTGGATGCCTGCCGCGCCGGGCTGGCAGGTGTCGTCTGGCCCGGTCGTTTGCAAATCCTGCACCAGTCGCCCGATACGCCTACCTTGTTGGCCGACTGCGCCCACAATCCCGACTCGGCGCAAAAGCTGAGCCATGCCCTGACGCAGCACTATCGGTACGGCCGTCTCTGGTTCATCTTTGGCAGCGCCCGCGATAAAGATTTCCGCCAGGAATTGGCGGCGCTGCTGCCCGCCGCCAGCGGCATCATCACCACCACCGTCAACCACCCGCGCTCCGCCACCCCGGAAGAATTGGCCGCATTAGCCGAGGAATCAGGCATAAAAGCATACCCGGCGGTGGATATGGACACGGCCGTGACCCTGGCCTGGACCCTGGCTGCCCCCGGTGATCTCATCTGCGTCACCGGCTCCATCTACATCGTCGGCGATTTGCTTAATCGTTGGGAAAGTCTACAATCCCAACTCATACCAAATGAGGAGCAAGCCAATTGAGAATTATCAATTGCCAATTGACAATTTTAGATGGATACTGACGACGATTTCGACTTTGACTTTGACCAATACCCCAACTTTCTGGACGCCATGCCCGGCCTCGGCGGTGAACTCTTTCCCGACAAAGAGCTAGAGGAAGACGAAGAAGGGTTTATTGAATATGCCTTCCTCCCTCTGCGGGACATTGTGTTATTCCCGCAAATGGTGATGCCCCTGTTTATCGGCCGGGAGCGGTCGCTGGAAGCGGTGCGCGCCGCCGTCGCCAATGACGAAAACCTCATTGTGGCTACCCAACGCAACAGCGATGTACTAGACCCCACCCTCAACGACATGTATGCCATCGGCACGGAAATCACCATCGGTAAGGCGCTGCGAATGCCCGATAACAGCACCAGTGTGCTGGCCCAGGGGCGGCGGCGCGTGGAAATTGTGGAGTTCACCAAATGGGAACCGTACATCCGCGTCCGTGCTCGCCCCGTGCATGAACCGATGGAATGGGATCGCAACACCGAAGCCCTGATGCGCGCCGTCATTACCCTCTTTGAAAAGATGGTGTCGCTCAACCGCAGTATGCCCGAAGACGCCTATACCTTCGCCATCAACATTGACGAACCAGGCTGGCTGGCCGACTTCATCGCTTCCACCCTCAGCGTGCCCGTAGATGTGCGCCAGGACATCCTGGAAACGCTGGACGCCAACGAACGGCTGCAAAAAGTGAGCATTGTCGTAGCCAAAGAATTGGATGTGCTGGAACTGGAAAGCCAGATTCATTCCAAAGTACAGCAAGAGGTGGATAAATCGCAGCGAGAACACTTTCTGCGCGAACAAATGCGCGTTATCCAGGGCGAATTGGGCGAAGCGGACATCTTCGCTCAGGAGATCGGCGAGGTGCGGGAACTGGCGGAGAAAAAGCCGCTGCCCCCTGAAGTCCGAGCCAAAGTAGACAAAGAAATCGCCCGCCTCAACGCCATGCCGCCTATGTCGCCGGAAGTGGGCATCATTCGCACCTACATTGACTGGATTTTGGCGCTGCCCTGGGAAGAAGCCACCGCCGACAATCTGGATGTGCCCCACGCCGCCCGCGTGTTGGATGGCGACCATTACGGCCTGGAACGGGTGAAAGACCGCATCCTGGAATACATTGCCGTCAAGAAAATTGCGCCGGAGACGATGCGCAGCCCCATTTTGTGTTTTGTGGGGCCGCCCGGTACGGGGAAAACGAGTATCGGCCGTTCCATTGCCACTGCTTTGGGCCGTGAATTTGTGCGCATTAGCCTGGGCGGTGTGCGTGACGAAGCGGAAATTCGCGGCCATCGCCGCACCTACATTGGCGCACTGCCAGGGCGTATCATTCAGGCCATGCGCCGCGCGGGCACCAAAAATCCACTGTTTATGCTGGATGAAATTGACAAGCTGGGCAACGATTTCCGCGGCGACCCCTCGTCGGCGCTGCTGGAAGTATTAGACCCGGAGCAGAATTTCTCCTTTTCTGACCATTATCTCGACCTGGATTTTGACCTTTCCCCGGTGATGTTTGTGACGACGGCCAACTATCTGGATGCCATCCCCCATGCCTTGCAAGACCGCATGGAGGTGATTGAGTTTCCCGGCTATCTGGAAGAAGAGAAGATGGAAATTTGCCGCCAATTTCTGGCGCGCCGCCAGTTAGCCGCGCATGGATTAGACAAATTTGGTATCCGCTTTGAAGAAGAGGCGCTGAAGACCATTATCCGCCGCTACACGTTGGAGGCAGGGGTGCGCAATCTGGAGCGGGAAATTGCCAATGTGTGCCGCAAGATCGCCCGCGATGTGGCCGAAGAACGCAAATTCACCCGGCGCATCACGGCCCGCCGGGTAGAGGAATTGCTTGGCCCGCCGCGCTTCTCCGAAGAGGCGTTGCAGGAGGAAGATCAGGTGGGGGTGGCGACGGGAGCGGCATGGACGGCCGTTGGCGGCGACATCATGTTTATCGAAGTCAACCTCATGCCGGGCAAGGGTGGGATGCAGCTCACCGGGCAGTTGGGTGAGGTGATGCAGGAAAGCGCCCAGGCCGCTCTGACGTATGCGCGCAGTATGGCCGAAGCGTTGGGCGTAGACCCCAAACGGTTTGAAGAGACCGATATTCATCTGCATGTGCCCGAAGGCGCGGTACCCAAAGATGGCCCCTCGGCGGGTGTGGCGCTGGCGACGGCTATCATTTCTGCCTTCACCGAACGCCCGATCTACCGCGACGTGAGCATGACCGGGGAGATTACGCTGCGTGGCCGGGTGCTGCCGGTAGGCGGCGTGCGCGAGAAGGCGCTGGCGGCCCGCCGCGCCGGTATCAAGACGTTCATCCTGCCCCAGAAAAATGAGTCCGACCTGGAAAATATCCCTAAAAAGCTGCGCCAGGATTTGAACTTTGTGTTCGTCACCCGCATGAGCGAGGTGTTAGGGGTGGCGCTGCATACCCAGGCGCGTATCCGCAAACGGCCGTCCCCCTTGAAAAAAACACTGCCCACCATTACCCCTCCGGCGGCGCCGCCGGCGTGACAAGGTGACATGGTGACAATGTGAAGGGGTGAGGGGTGATAATCGAAACGCTCATCGTTTTGCAATGGAAATAAAGTCTCAAAAAAACCGTCCCCCTTGCCGTTTGTTCTTGTTAATGGCCCGGCAGTCGCCAACGGCCGTAATTTTCAGGCGTGGGCCGAGTAGGTGGACACGGCTCATTAAATGGAATACAAAAACTGACGCTTTAGAGTACGGGCAATGGTTTAGGGGGCGAATTTACGAGAAACGATGTGATCTTTCCCCTGATGGCAACTTGCTTATTTACTTTGCCAGCAAATTCAATAGAAAATCGGTCACGGATACCGAGTACACCTATGCCTGGACAGCTATCAGTAAACCTCCCTGGCTTACCGCGCTGGCATTATGGCCTAAAGGAGATTGCTGGCATGGCGGTGGTCACTTGAGGGATAACAAGACAGTCATGGTAAATCATCGCCCTGAAATCATGCGATCTCGCCCCAAACATTTACCGCCCCGATGGATGAACATTGTAGCAAACCCAGAAGCAAGTGGTGAGGATGAGCCTATCTATTCAAGGCGTTTGACAAGAGATGGATGGAGGGTTGTTCAAGATTGGCAAATTGAGTACACAAAATCACGTCAGGGATTTGTTACTCATCAACCTGAGATAAGAATCATTCAACACCCTGACCGGTCTCTCGATCTCTCGATGAAACGGTATCTTAATGGCTTTAGGTATTATGAAATGTATGCGTTAAGCGACCGGAAAACTGGGGCGACTGTGAACCTTGACAATGCTGAATGTGCGCAATGGGATCATCAAGGTAGGCTTGCATTCACCGGTAGCGGGAAACTGCATGTTGGCTATCTGACAGAGGGGGCAAAATTAGTCACAAAAGAAATTGCTGACTTTAATCATCAAGAGCCTGAAGAAGTGGAAAGCCCAAGTTGGGCGAAGAAATGGTAGTTTGAGCATGTTTGTGTTTCGTAGTTGTCTACGGCCGTGCCCACCACAATCCATATATTTCATCGTACAGCAGTTCCGGCAACTCTGATCCTTTTGGCTACTCTAGACCTGGGTGCGCGTCAATCGGCCGTTGACCCCACCCGCCAAAACTGTACCTATGCCCTACTTTTCGGGTTCCAATGGCCGGTGGGCCAGGTTGGGCAGCCAGGGGCCACGTTGTTGGGGTTTGCCCACCAGTTGGGGGATGTATTTATTGCTGAAGTAAACGATGGGCAGGCAGGCGGCGATGCTGAAGCCGGTGATGAGGAGGGCCTGGGCGGTTACCGTCCAGAGGTTAGTGGCCCAAAATGGGGCCGCTATAATGGGCTGGTTGAAAAATTCAAAAAAAAGACCGTTTAGGCCCATCAGCATCAGGCTGTTTTGGCCGATGTACTGTAGTGGCCGTGAGTCGGGAATCAGTTGGCACAAGAAGATGATCAAGAGGGCGCCGGCAACGGCCGTGACCGGAAACCAGAACCAATGTCCATGGCTGGAAACGGCCATCAAGACCACCGGGGCAGGGGTGATGAAGGGGCCGGTATTACGGCCGTAAGTCAACACAGCCACCAGCGCACACAACAAAAAGGCGAAAAAGAGCAAGGAGCGACGGCCGTGACCGGCTATCCACGCAGTTTGCCGCCCGGCCACGCCCAACAAATAAAACCCATAGGCAACGGTGGCTTCGTGCAGATACCAGAAATTTTTGGGCAGCAGGATGGTTCCCTGGAACGATATAAACCGGGTTATTCCCCAGCCAATCAATAAAAACAAGACGGCAGCGGCCACTTGCAACCGCATAGTCTGCCAATAGCGGCGTCCGCCAAAGTGAAATAACTCCACGGTAAACAGGCAAACCAGAAACCAGGTGAGAAAATTAAAGGAGGGCCTCCCCCCTGCTAATGCCACCAACCCGTTCATATACAGTGTTGGCTGCAAGCCACCATGCCCAATATGAACCAGCATCAGGCAAAACAAGCCCAGTAGATTGAAGAATAAAAACGGGATCAGGCGCGCTTTCAGACGATAGGAGACATAACCGGCAAACGATTCTTGGCGGCGCGAAGCCACAAAACCGGCCAGCACAAAAAACAACGGCATGTGAAAGGCATAAATGAACTGGAATTGGGGAAATACGGCCGTGTGCCCCTGCAAATACAGCACTTCCAACAGATGCCCATAAAAGACCAGGATAATGCCAATCGCTTTGGCCGTGTCCAGCCAGCGTACACGAGAGGGGGCCATTTGCCGGTGGGTTGTGACCATGCGCAGAGAGTAAAATCAATAATTATGTCTGACAATGGTACATCCGGTTTGCCCCGCCTGCCGGGGGATGCAGCCCGCTGGCTCAACCAAAATATAACCCTGCTTCACGTTTCTTTTATGTTATACTCCCTGTCATCTTTAACCTGGAACCGGCACAACGCACAAAAGTTAAAGCTATGCTTATTGCGTAAATGACCTGGGAAAGTGCTGTAAACCATATCCAGGCCGGGGTAGCTGTACACATACCACCGGTTTAATTCTGACCAACAGCCCACAACAAACCTTTGTCCGACCTGTCTTATTCACAAATCATGTAAATTTGTCTGATTCATTTTTTCGAGTGGAGGTATGATGCCTACAAAACTTTCCTTTTTTCTCAAGGCCTGGAAACAGGTCCTTCTGTTCATTCTCTTGTTGGCGCTGGTTCTGGTGGTGATCGGCCGTACCAACCTAAATGTCTACGCCGTCATTGAAACCGTGCGCGACGATTTTAGCAGTTATGAGTACGATCGTCAGGATGGTAGCCAAAACTGGACCACAAACTGGATTGAAACCAACGATGACAGCTCACCTACCGGTGGGGGCATCCGAATCGTTCCTCCACCTGTTCCACCTCCTCCACCTCCTCCACCTCCCAACAGACTGCGATTTTCAGGGGTTGGTGCCCTACGCGGCATAGAGAGACAGTTTAACTTGACCGGAGCAGTAGGCCCTGATGTTACCTGGACATTTAACTGGACGTGTGCTGGAATTAGTGGTCCAGGAGACATCGTGAATATACAAATTTCCGGTAACGGCGGGATCTCCTGGACGACGATAGACACCTTTACCGGCGGCAACCCGGGTTTTTGCCCGTCCAATACCTCTGGCTCTGCCAGTTATAACATTGCCAGCCTCATTGACGGCAATCCGGCCGATTCTCGCATCCGCTTTGAATATCAATTTATTACGTCTGGCTCCTTTTTTGATATAGATTTTGTTCAGGTGGAATATGACGTGCAGACCGGCCCGGTACCGGATGAAATTAGCGGCACGGTTTACCGGGATTATAACAATGACGGGGTGCTGGATACGTATGAGCCGGGTGTACCGGGCATTACCGTCACCGCTTTTCTGGCAGATGGGACCGCCGTAGCGACGGATACCACAGACGCCAATGGTAGTTACACCTTAAGCGTGTCTGATGCCACGGCTGTGCGCCTGGAATTCACCAACATCCCCTCCTATCTCCGCCCCGGCCCGGCCGGCCCCGATTCGGTTACCACTGTTACCTTTGTCACCAGCCCGGCCGCGGATGTGAATATGGGCGTGCATAACCCCGATCAGTATTGCAATGATGGCGCTGACCTGGCCACCAGTTGTTTTGTCAACGGCAGCGCGGTTAACTTCCCCGGCGGCCCCAATGACGTGCTGGTGCGCTGGCCTTACACTCTGCGCGGCCAGAGTACCATGCCCACGCACATTGCCGAACGGGATCACCTGGGCAGTGTATGGGGCCTGGCCTATGACCGGATCAACGAGGATTTGTACACGGCCGCTTTCCTCAAGCGGCACACCGGCCTGGACAATTTGGGCGCTATTTACGCCTCTGACCCATTTACTACGACAACAAATGGCGCGTTGTTTGTAGACGTAACGGCCGCGCCCTTTAACCTGGACGTGGGCGAAATCATCAGCGACACGGCTCGTGGCCTGACGGCTGACCCCACTGCGCAGAGCAATGACCCCACCGCTTTTTACGCCGTGGGCAAAGTGGGTCTGGGCGATCTGGCCATTAGCGAAGATTACGAAACCCTCTGGTTTCTGAACCTGTTTGGCAAGACGCTCCATTCATTGGACATTGCCGGGCCTGGCAACTTGCAAACTTACCCGGTTCCCACGGGCCAGTGCAGCAGCTACAGTACCCTCTACCTCAACGCCGGCGGCCCCAATTTTAGCACTTTGGTGGATCCGGCCTGGAATGGCGATGGGTACTATGTGGGGGGCACGGCCGTGGCCGTGCCCGGTCCCGCCGCTCCCTACAATACCAACCGTTCCCACCCCACCTCCTTCAGCTACATCGTCCCGCTGCCCGATGGCGCTTACGACGTGACGCTATATGCCTATGAAACAACCGGGCGCACCTTTGACGTGACCATTGAGAGTACAACTCAGGCTGTCACTATCGTGGCCAATACGCCCTATTCTGAAATCCGCAGCGTGAACGTCACCGATGGCATGATGGACTTTTCCTTTACCAACACGGGCGGAGGCGACCCGGTCATTAGTGGCATTGAAATTACGCCGACCGCCGCTCAGGTATTTAATGAGACACAACCATTTGCCCTGAAGATACGGGACGGTGACTTGTACCTGGGGCTGGTGTGTACGGCCGAATACTCCCAGGCTGCCGCCGACCTGGAGGCTTATGTCTTCCGTCTACCTGCCGGTTCCTCTTCCTTCCAGCAGGTGGCTACCTTTGGCCTGGATTATCCCAAGGGTGATGCTTCTTACGTTGCGGGCTGTGGCGGCGCTGTGAGCGCCTGGCACCCCTGGGCTACGGCCATGCCCGCCATCTGCAACAACTCTGCGGAGCCAGGGCGCACCGTCTGGCCGCAGCCTGTCCTGTCCGGCATCGAGTTCGATATTGACGGGTCGTTCATCCTCACGTTTATGGACCGGCTGGGGCACCAATTGGGTAATTTGAATTATGAACTGGTCGGTACAACACCTTTACGCGAAGGTGTCATTGGTGGTGACATTTTGCGGTTATACAACAACAATGGCCTTTACATGCTGGAATCGAACGGCACTGTCGGGCCGTTAACGGCCGCCTGGTTTACCACTGACAACGGCGTCGGCAATGGCCAGGGGCCTGGCGGCGGCGAATTTTACCAGGATGACGCCAGCCCGCCCCGTTCGCACGAGGAAACACCGGTTGGTGGCCTGGCCCACTGGTTTGGCCTGGGTGAAGTGGTGGCCACCACCATGGATCCTCTGGGTGATCCTGTCTCCGGCGGTGCCCTTTTCTTTAACAATGTGCGCGGTTCCAGCACCACCACAGCCAGCGATACGTCTTTTGACGGGTACGAAATTTACCAATCTACAGGCGTTTCCACCTTTGGCAAGGCCAATGGCCTGGGCGACCTGATCCTCATCTGTTCTCCCGCGCCTCTGGAAATTGGTAACCGCGTCTGGCATGATGTAGATGGGGATGGCATTCAAGAGCCAGGCGAGCAACCGCTAGACGGCATCCAACTCAATCTCTATCGGATGGACGGATCGCTGGCGGGCACGGCCGTTACCGACGCCAGCGGCCAATACATCTTCAATGCAGCCAACGTGACCGGTGACCTCCAGTTCAATACCGATTACGTTATCCGTATTGACGACACCGCCCCGCTTATTACCCGCACCCTTACCCACCTCTCACCGGCCAACACGGGCAATCCCTGGCATGATTCTGATGGTCACGTAACAAATATATTGAATCTGTCTAATGGCGAGCGGCCAGAAGTGCAAATCAGTACGGGCCGCGCGGGGGACAATAATCACACCTACGATTTTGGCTTCAATAATGTGCCCACGGCCGTGACCCTGCAAAACATCCAGGCTATTGTTAAGTCCACTCCCATCCTCCTGGCGCTCTTTGTTGTGGTGGCGCTGGCGCTCACCGGGTTGGGCATTGCCCTGGCCCGTCGCCGCCAGACCTGAGCGGGTTGACCTTGGCCGGTCTGGCGACCCTGTCAGGTCTTAATTCATTAGTAGAAGACCCCGGTGCAAACCGGGGTCTTTTTTTTTGCCATTGTTCTTCATGACTAAACTCCTATGCCGATACGGGGGCTTTAACCAAAACGCAACCATCTTTATGAAACCTTTATGTTATACTCGCCTGGATTTGGGAAGCAGGCAATCAGGCCAAGCCTCTTAAATTGATCATAAGTAGTGGCAAAACTGAATAGTGGAGGATTATTGTTATGCAAACCCCTGTAACGTCATGGCAACGTTCACGGCCGTTGGCCCATGTATTATTTTTGGCTGTATTGTTAGCAAGTGGCCTGTTTTACCTGTTGGTGCAGGCCCGCCCCACCGAGGCGGCTGCTGACCTCACCATTGAGATCATCACCGCCTACAATCTGGTGGTAGATTCCAACGTCGAATCTCCTTCTACTTATGCCCCCTCGGTGGCTACGGTAGCGGGGCGTTTCTGCAATGTGGGCGACACCCCCCTGACCAACGCTCAGGGATATATTGGCAATGGAATAACGCCGGGCGTTTACCCCGCACGGGATAGCACTCAGGCAGCTTTCATTGCTGAGCATCCCCACCTGGCTAACACCGGGAATTATGCGTTTACGCATGTGGGTGGGCAGTTGGGCATGGGGGACGCTTCCCGTTTCATCGGCGCCATTCCCGCCGGCGAGTGCCGTCTGCAATACTGGCACTTTACCTATCCGCGCCGGGCCAACCCCAATAACAGTGGCACGGCCGTTTGGGGGCAGACCAATGTGCCGCAAGATGACTTGTGGTTAAACTTTGTTATTTGGGGTACAGCTAACGGTGAAACCGGGTCAGACACCAACAATTCGGCCACCAAACGCATGACCATGCGCAACGAAATTTCGGCCATGGCGAATAAGATACGGCCGAACCCGGACGGCCAATGGTTCAATACCAACACCTCTGTTGTTGCTCCGGGTGATGTCATTACTTCCAACGGTATTCTCTATGAATTAGGTGTGGTGCGGCACGGCTTTGACAACGACGGCGATTTTGTGCCGGATTACAATGCCTGGGTGCAGCCGATTGGTGATCCTGATTATGACCCCTCCTGTTTCCGGCTCATTCGCACCACTGGTGTGCTGACTGTTTCCCGCAGCGCCGGACAACTCCCACTTATCATTTCTTTTGATGATCAAGACCCGGCACTGTCCGCTCCTTACGGTGGGCCACTTTACTTCACCAATTTGCCGGACGATAACAATGGTGTGCGTGGTGAAGTTTTCTATACTTTCATGGCCCTCGATGGCCCTTGTTCCACCGGGCTTTCCCCTTACCAGGAAGTGGCCTCTGGTTACGACAACGAGAAATTTAATGGTGACTACGGCACCGGTATTCCGCCGGTTGCCAGTTCTGCGCCGCAGGTGACATTGAATAAAACCAGTGCCCCCACCAGTATTCCCTTGGGCAGCACTACTACTTACAACATCCCCTTTGCCAATGTGGGTACGGCTGGTTTTGGGCTGGGATTCAGCACAGGTGGTTCGATGCCCCTGGTTATTGAAGATACTGTGCCTCAGGGGATGCAGTACGTCGGAGGTTCGGCGGCGGCTACTCTCACCTTTACCCCCAATACCGGCGTGACGATTCGCTATTCAACAGATAGCGGCGTGACCTGGACCCTGGCTGATCCTGGTACTGTGACCAGCAATGGGCCAAATAATCTGGTGATGGTTCAGTGGTGGTTGAATGATACTTTACCCGCTGGTTCCGCCGGGAACTTTGCCACGTTCCAGGCGACCGTGCCGTTAGCCTACACGGGTACCCCGTTTATTGAGAATTGCGCCCAGGCCAGTCTGGGTGGCGGTACACCTTTTGCCGAAGCGTGTACCACCAATGTCGTGCCGGGTAACAACAACATTGGCGATTTTGTCTGGCGGGATGAGGACGCTGATGGTATTCAAGATGGCGGAGCGGAAGCGGGGATTGCCAATATCGGTGTGACGTTGTACTACGATGCGGATGGGGATGGTGTGCTGGACGATACTGACCCGCAAGTGGCAACGACAACCACCGATGGCGCGGGTGGATATACATTTGCGAATTTGCCAGACGGCCGTTACATCGTTGTTGTGGATCATCTGGATAACGACCTGCCTTCCGGTTATGCCAATACCACCACCCGTTCTTACGCCGTGGCGCTGGATCCCACCAGCAGTACCACCACCCCGGTAAACTTTGACGCGGCCGACTTCGGTTTTGGCCCCAGCCTGCGCGTGGTGAAAACCTTGACCTCGCTCAACCCTGCTTATGTCGGCGAAACCGTCACGTTTGACATTGACCTGACCAACACCTTACCGGGTGATGGCACGGCTCAGGGTTTCTGCACCTATACCATCTGGGCAACCATTGACCACCCAAACAGCACATTCAACCCCCCCGGTGGCAACGCTGCCAATGCGCAGTGGGTAAATACGGCCAATGCCCTGTTTGACCCTGATGGCGCATATGCTGCCACAGTCATGAATGACAATACAGACCTGCTAGGGTTGAGTGGGTTCAATAGGGCGGGACAAGTAGGCAACATCACGTCAGTTCGGTTTGTGGCCTATGCTCGTGAGATTAACAACCTGAAAGACACTGACCAGTTTGTCGTTCGGGTGTGGGACACACCTGGCGGTGTAGGCGCTGGGGCCGCATTAGCTACTTACTCATATACCGGCCTTGCTTATTTTACCGGCGCCGCTGGCTCAAACTACATTGTTACTCAGGATATTACCGGGTTACGTGCTCCCTGGAACTGGAGTCATTTTGCCGCTGATGTCACCGAAATGCAATTGGAAGGCAATCGCGGTGGTGGTGCGGGCAACTCAGGCGATATTGGCCTGGATGCAGCCGGATATGTGGTTACTACCGATCAACTTTGTGGTGGGGCGGATACGACCATCTCATACCTGCCGCTGGTGGATACCTATAACCCGGCGCAGTTACAGTTTATCTCGGCTGACCCCATGCCATCCAGCACCACGCCGGCGGGTACGCTGACCTGGGACAACCTGGGGCCGCTGTATGCCGGTGGCACACGCCGCATCTCGTTGCAGTTCCGGGCACTGACGGCCGTGGCTGCCCCTGGCACCCTCAATACCGCTACCGTCACTAATCCAGAGTTTATGAACGGCCGTAACGCCAACAACGGCACAGACAATGCCCAGGTGCCCATTCTGGTCTCCGGTTCGATTGCCGGAACAGTTTGGGCTGATACCAACAACTCTGGCTGGAATGCTCCCACCGGTCATAACGCCGGTGATACCTTCTTGCCCAATGTCCTGGTGCAGCTATACGCCTGTGTCAGCACATTTACGGGCTTGAACATCACCACACCAGGCGCCGCCAATCAACCTTGTACCCATGCGAACAACGGCGGTGAATGGCGATTGGTAACGACTGCCCACACCGATGACAATGGTAATTATCTTTTCTCCGGTCTGCGAGACGGGTATTACAATGTCATCGTGGATGACACCACTCTGGCTGCTAACTTCACCACCAACAGTGCAGAAGCGACGCCTGCCGGGAATGGCGCCGGCATCACCTGTGGCGCTTGTGATGATCAGTGGAATTCGTCCACAGCCAACATGAACACCTTTAACAACATTGTGAATGGTGGTGTGGGTGAAAATATTACCAATGTCAGCTTTGGCTACCGCAATACCACGACCAACGGAGCTATTGTTGGGTATGTGTGGCACGATGTAGACCAAGATGGCGTTTGGGATAGCGGCGAACAGCCGATCAGTGGCGTCACCGTTTACTTGTGCGCAGACACAACCAACCCCTGTGATGCGGTGGGCGCTATAGCCACCACCACCACTGACGCCAACGGTTTCTACAGCTTCGAGCGTGCACCTGGCAATTATCGCGTGGGTGTTCTGATGCCCAACGGCATGAGCCAGTCGGGCGACCCGGATGCATCGGGAGCCAATTGCGGTGGTAGTTGTGATAACCAGTCCAATGGCTTTACTCTAGTTGCTCACGAGGTAGAGGGTCCTCGAAACTTTGGCTATTCTGGTGGTTTAAGCATTGGCGACACCATTTATGCTGATTGGAATGGTGACGGCGACCAGGATGCGGGCGAAGAAGGCATTAGCGGCGTTACCGTTTACCTGTACCGTGATAGTAATAGCAACGGCGTTTTGGATGTCGGTGAACCACTCCTGGCTACTGATGTAACCGCTGCCAATGGCCTTTACCAGTTTGATAATCTGCCCGGAAATGGCAATGATTATCTGGTGGTTGTCAATGAGGCAACGCTTCCCGCCGGGTATATGCAGACCGGTGATCCAGGGGAAGCCGGGACGTGTGTGGTGTGTGACGGCCGTCACCCTGTTGAACTCACCACCGCCAGCATCTTCACTGTAGATTTTGGCTATCAGCCACAAGGATTTGGCTCCATTGGCGACACCGTCTGGCATGACACCAATGCCAACGGCGTCCAGGAAGCGGGAGAAGCACCGGCTAACGGTGTGGTGGTCAATCTCTATCAAGATCAGAATGGGAATGGCATTCTTGATCCCGAAGATGCGTTTGTGGCTACAGACACAACAGACGCCAGCGGCCTTTACGGTTTCACCGGACTGGCTGCCGGTAACTACATTGTTCAAGTGGCGGCTTCCAACTTTGGCGCCGGTCAGGAATTGGCCGGTGAAACGCTGACGAACAGTGGCGCGACTTACAATGCCGGGCAGAATTCGCACCAGGTGGCGCTGACAGCCGGGGAAAATTATACCGATGCTGACTTTGGTTACGCTTCTAGCGCTGTGGGTGACTTTATCTGGCGAGATAACAACGGCGATGGCAATCAGGATTCTGGCGAACCAGGTATCCCTGGCGTAACGGTGTATCTGTGTGTGAGCGAACCATGTAACAGTGGCACGGCCGTAGCCACTACCACCACCGATACCGATGGCTACTACGCCTTCACCGGGTTGCTGCCCCGCACTGTCTACTCGACCACTTTCTATGTGGTAGCCGTAGACACCACCACACTGCCGACTGGTTACAGTCAGACAGGTGACCCTGACCTGACAACAGTTTGCAGTGGGCCAACCTGTGACTCTTCGTCCAGACTAACCCTGGCGTTGGGTCAGACGGACCGCAGCCGTGACTTTGGCTATCGGCCGTTGGGCGTCATTGGTGATACGTTGTGGGTAGATGACGATAACGACGGTATTCGGGACACCAACGAGTCGGGCATTGCCGGTGTGACCATTTACCTCTGTACCGGTTCGCCCTGTAACAGCAGTACGGCCGTGTTAACCACCACCACGGACATCAATGGCTACTACAGCTTTGCCGACCTGGATGACAACACCTACTTTGTGGGCGTGGAAGCCACCCAGATACCCGCCAACCTCACTCAAACTTATGACGCGGATGGCACTATCAACGGCGAAGGTGCAAACATCGAAGTGTCTGGTGGTGTTGTTACCTCCATTGGTGGTAACGCATGTACGGGCTGTGATCTCAATGTAGACTTTGGTTACCGGTTCACAGGAGCCTTCAATATCAGCGGCACGGTCTTCTTTGACCCCAATGATAATGCCACTCAAGACCCCACTGAGACTTATGGTTATCCATCTGTTACCATGTACCTGTGGTACTGTGGTACGGATAATAACTGTAGTACGACCGGTGATAACCGTTACATTGGCTCCACTTCTACCAATGGCACAGGCGACTACTCCTTTACCAGCTTGCCTGCCGGAACGTATTCGGTTTCCGTCAATCGCAACGCGCCCAATCTGATTGGGTTGGACCCCACCTTGACCAGTGGGCCAATCACATTCCGCAGCGTGACGATTGGGCCTGACGCCAATGATGTGGACTTTGGTTTCCTTTCCAGCATTGACCTCGGTGATTTGCCGGACAGTTACCGGACAACAATGAACGCCGATGGCCCTCGCCATGCGGTGACAACAACGTTGTATCTGGGGGAAACCGTAGCGCCTGATGTAGACCCCAACGGCCAGGATTCGCTGGCGGCTGATGGGGATGATTCCGATACCGTTGATGATGAAGATGGCGTATTGCAGAGCAGCGGTGGCGGTGGCGCTTACCATTGGGGCGCCGGTACAGGTTATGTGGATGTAGATGTGGTCGGCACCGGCTGTCTGGTGGCCTGGGTAGATTGGAATCGGAACGGAACTTTTGACACAATTCCAACCATTGGCGGTGTCAGCGAACTGGTTTTGTTACAGCCGGTAAACAATCTGGCAAACCAGCAACTTACTTTTACCAGCCCCACGTCGGCGGATTACAGCAACACCTATCCTACCGAATTGTTTGCCCGGTTCCGGCTGTTCCCGCCCCATGATGCCCGCTTCAGCAACATGACCGTAGATGGCAATGGCTGCCCCACCGCAGCCAATGGGCAAGCCGCGTTGAACAACCTGGTAGGCGGGGTGGCCGAATGGGGTGAGGTGGAAGATTATCGCTTCCAGTTCTTTAGTCCCACGGCCGTAAACCTGGTCCAGATAAGCACAACCTTTGAGGATGTGGCTGGCTTCTTCGTTTTGCCCATGCTTTTGTTGGTTGTGATAACAGCAGCAGCGGCGTTGGTGCTTTACCGGCGGAAGCTGGTTTAAGAGTGTTTAATCGGTTATTGACCCAGGGTCTTGTCAGGTTTCAGATGGGCAAAACCCTGGGCGAAACAAAGGATTAATGAAAATGAAAGCTGGAGATTTCAAAGCGCATCTGGAAAGTAAAGGATGTACGGTTTCAGGTTCAGGTGGCCGTTTTACAGTTACCTACGGTGGCAAATCAACGCAATATGCGGTATCGGGCGGTAAAGTTGAGAGCTACATGGTAATTGACGTGTGTACAGCACTGGGATTGCCCACGCCGTAGCCGTGACAGTGAACCAGATAAGCATTTTTCAGGCAATCATTGGTTGCCGATAAGGCTGTCTTTTAGGATGTAAAAAAGGGCGAATCTGTCGCCCTTTTCTTTTATATCCGGTCTGTCCTGATGTGGCGCAGTAAGGTGTTGGGCGACAGTTTGTGGCCGGCGTTGACGTAGCGGTTGTGCTGGTAGGTCTGGAAGTTCTGGTCAATGCTGTACCAGGGATGGTAACGGCTGGCGGTTGCTTCCAGGGGGTAAAGGAGGTTAGATTTGCCGGTTGCTTCTAGCAGATGGGTACGGCCGTTCTGGGTAAATGTGACCCAGGCATGGGCTTCAGTGGGGTGGTCGCCGGTCCATTTGGCCTGGCCGACGACAAATTCGGCCGGTATGCCTAGCTCCACCAGTTTGCGCCAGGCCCAGAGGGCGTGGTCTTCACAATCACCCTGGCGGCTGGTTTCAAACTCTACCGGATGCAGCCAATGGTCGCGGGTATTAAATTGCTCGTGGTCAGAGACATAGCGGCACTCCCGTAACCAATTACAAATTTCGGCAACGGTACCCGGCTGTACGCTGCTGGCTCGTTCAAAATACCACTGGAACTCATTCTGCGAGCCAGTCCCAAAACGGTGAAAGGGTACCGTTTGTGGTTCGCGGTGGTGGGCGGGTTTGATCTGGTAATGGTGTTCCAGCACCGGTAGAAATTCGAGCAGTGATTGTTGTATCTGGTCTTGCTGGATGGAGAGGGTACGGCCGTGGGTAAAGGTGAGTATCATGGTGTAAGACGGCCGTGTCACCCCTTTATACGTCACCATCTGCCGTGCTACTCTGGTATTTTGCAGGCTGCTGGTGGTGAACTGTTGCTGCCGCAGGACGTGGCGCACGATGATTTGCTCGTGGCCAAAGGTAATGCGCCAGGGAAAATTAAACAGCGCCAGGTAAAGCAGCAACAAGCCCAACAAGACGGCAAATATGGCGACGAGCAGCGCCATGATCTTTTCCAGGAAATTGGCGCTTTGGTGCATGGCCGCAACCATACCCAGGCCAAAAAAGAGGGATAAAACAACGAGACCCATCACTGATAAAAAAGAAGAGGGTTTACCCCTCAGGTGACGGGGCAGGGGGGCAGTGACGTATTGGGCGGCAGCGTGGCGCAGCGCCGGGGCGCGCCGTTTGAGTTCGGCTACCAAATAGACGCTTTGTTGGATGGAACGTTCGATGTAGCGACGGCCGTGTGTGGTGTGGATAATGATAAAGAGACGATTCTGGCTGACGGCCGTGATGTCATCATAAGGAATAGTATAAGTATGATGAAGGAAGTGGAGGGCGACGGCCGTGTCCTGCAATTGCACCCGCATCGTGGATAACACGATGAAAAGAACACCCCACAGCAGCAGCGGCCACATAAGCAATGTTATAAACAACAAAATCAGCCGCGTGTCCGGAGCGGGCACAGTCCATGCCAACCACAGAAAAAGCAGCCAGAAAAGGAATAGGGCCGGTGCGATCATAAACCAGGCGATACGTGCCCCTTGCGCATAACCGTATTGCTTGATCATAGAGTGAATCTTACGCGATTTTTTGTTTTGGATCATGATGACCTTAGTTTTAGACTGTGCGCAGTGACGGCCGTTATCCCGAACTCTCACCATGAGATTACATGGCTTTCATACATTTTTTACAAATACGGGGGAAAATCGGGACAGTTTTGTAAAATGGGTATAGAAATTAGAGATTGGCGGTTGCCAAGTTCAAAAACTGAAAGGAGAAACGATTTTGAATAAAGTCAAAACCTTCCCTATTGTTCTTATTTTGCTTCTGCTGCTGGCGACGGGGTGTGGCAACCTGCCGCAGGAAGCGACCGTGCCGGTGTTGAGTGGTGAGGGTGAAACCACCAGTAATGTGGAGACAGGTATTGTGCCCGCTGTGGACATCTCGGTTCCCGTGGCGCAGAGTGTGCCGGACACAGCCGTGTCTGGTGACATTGTCACCGAACAAACCTACGTCAATATTTACAAACAGGCCAACCCTGGCGTGGTCAACATTCAGGTGGTTGGCAACGCCACTAGCAGCATGTTCCAACTGCCAGAAGGCCAAATACCCGATATTCCCGAACATGAAGAGATACCGGAAGGGTTTGAAGATTTTTTTGAGAATCTGCCCGAGGATTTTGACCCCGAAGACATTCCCCAATTCCCCTCTACCGGGCAAGGATCCGGTTTCGTCTATGACAAAGAAGGGCACATTATCACCAACAACCACGTGATAGAAGGCGCGACCGATATTACCGTTATCTTTGCCGATGGCACAGAAGCGGAAGCCACTATTGTGGGTGCTGACCCCGGCTCTGATCTGGCAGTCATTAAAGTGGATGTACCTGCTGACCAGCTTGTGCCTCTGGTAATTGGCGATTCTGATATGCTGGAAGTGGGGCAGTTGGTGGCGACAATCGGCAATCCTTTTGGGCTGGATGGTTCGATGTCTACCGGCATTGTGTCTGGTTTGGGGCGTACCCTACCCGGCGCAGTCGCTCCTGGCGGCGCGCAATTCAACATTCCCAATATCATCCAGACCGATGCCGTGATCAATCCGGGTAATTCAGGCGGCCCCCTGCTGAATCTGGATGGTCAGGTAATTGGCGTCAACACGGCCATTCAAACCGACCCCTCTAGCTTTGCTCTGACGCCCAGTTTTGGCGGTGTGGGTTATGCCGTCCCCGTGAATATCCTGAAGCGGGTTGTGCCGCAGTTGATTGAAAATGGTTCGGTGGAAACCGCCTGGATGGGTATTTCCGGCAGCCAGATGACCCGTGATGTGGCTGAAGCCATGGGACTGGAGGTATCACAGCGGGGTGTGCTGGTGCAGGAAGTGCTGCAAGATGGCCCGGCGGCCAAAGCCGGTCTGCGCGGTAGCAGTGGCACTACCCAAATTGATGGTTTTGATGTATTCATCGGCGGGGATGTAATTGTAAAAATTGACGACCAGCCGGTAAATCAGTTTGATGACTTACTGGGTTACATTGTGACCCAGGCCAGTGTGGGCCAGACGGTCACGATTCAGGTTATCCGCGATGGGGAGTTGATGGATATAAGCCTGACGTTGGAGGCACGGCCGTCGGTCAATCCGTAATGCGTGAACCGTAATTCGTAATCCGTAATCCGAAGCCCGATGAGACTCTCCGTTTCATCGGGCTTTTTTTTGCTCGATCCCCACCAATGCCCGATAATCTTTCCGATTACCGATTACCGATTACCGATTACCGATTACCGATTACCGATTACCGATT
>JAHDWK010000041.1 GCA_023382655.1 Anaerolineae bacterium
TTGGCGCTTCTTCGTCTATCGTCCAGTCCAGGTCACCATCACCGAGGTTGCTGATCGTCAACGTCTCGGTACTCACCGTGTTAGCCACCTGCGTACTGCTCAGGCTGGTCGGGGATACATCAATCTGTGGCAAGTTGACGTTGACGGTAGCTACGGCCGTGTCAGTAGCGGTAAAACTGGCGCCATCATAAGCCGTCCACACGGCCGTGTTTGTTGTCGTCAGGTAGATGGTCTGGCTAATGGTCAAACCGGCAGCCACTGTGTCCACGCTCTCGCCAGGCAGCAAGTTGTAGGCAAAACCGGTGAACAACGACCCTAACTGATCATCCACCAGATCATGCAGCGGCAGTGGCACGTCACCGGTATTGCTCACTTCGTAGCAATAGTAGACCGTTTCGCCACTGTCCACCGTAATCTCAGACGTGGTGGCACAGACGGCCGGCGCTGTGCCTACCGTTTTGGTTAGCTCAATGGTGGCAAACTGTGTCTGCAATACGGTCAGGTTTACCGGCACAATCACCAGTTCCGTCTCATTGCCTGGGCCGGGATCGGGGTCATTGCTCAGGAAGCAGAGGTTGCCACTGTAATCGCCCGCTGCCAGTCCGGTGGAGTCCAGCGTTACCGTCACATCTGTGGCCGCGCCGGCGGCCGTTGTGCCATTGGCCGGTGCTACCGCCGCCCAGGGAATATCGGCCGGAGCTGAACAATCGGCCTGAATAACTACATACTCAATAAAGCGCCCACTGAGACCGGCGATTTTGGTTTGTACCAGATTCCCACTACGGTCAATCTCATGAACGCCGGTGCCGGTTGTGGTCAGAAGATTGCCATTGGGCAGTTCATAAACCCCGCGATACCCTGTCAGCGTGGCCGGGTCATAACGGCCAACGAACACGCCGGCTGAGGTGTACTCGATGACACCCTCCTCGGCCGCGGGACTGAAGTTGGCAACCAGGACATTGCCGTTTATTGCTTCGCCCACCTGCTCAGGGAAGCTGTTCACAGGTGTTAGGTTGGCAATGTAAGCACCCGTGAGGTCATAACGGTGAACGGCGTCGCTATCAATACCCGGCACCAACCAGTCAGATGTACGGCCGTAGACATCAAAGGGTGAGTTTAGCCCACCGGCGCCAATGGCCACGAAGTTACCGGTGTAATTGCCCGCCGTGTCAAACATGACAATAGCGTCCGCATTGGCGCCAGAGGCTACCGACACCAACAAGTTGCCGTTGGCGTCCAGGCTAATGCCGCGAATGTTGTCCATGATGGCCGGGTTGGGGCCGCCGACTGGGGCAAAAACGCCCAGATAGTTACCATCCAGATCAAACTCATGCACCACGTCATTGATCTGATCTGAAAGCAGTATGCTGTCACCGCTGGCGCTCAGGATGGCTTCAATCCCGGTGCCGACGACAGCATTGGACGGGATGAAATCCGCATCTATCACGTCCCCGGTAAGCGGATCCAGGGCCATGACACGGTCATTGCTGGAGTCAGGCACTAATAACAGCCCGGTGGTGAACAGCGCCAGTTTGGCCTGGGCGCGCGCTTCGGGGCTGGGCCGCAGCGAGGCTAAAGGCGTTCCCGTTTCCAGACCGACCATTTCCGCGGCGACATCGGCCGTATAAACGGGGAGCGTGGTGGGCTGCAACGGCCGTGCTGCTGACCGCAGCACCGGTTCTTCCAGTATCTGCCACACCAGGTCACTGCCGCCGGTATTACTGATCGTCACCGTATGCTGTGTTTGTGTATCCGGGTTTTGGCTGCTGCTGACAGCAAGCGGATCCACGAAGATGTTGGGCGGATCAACCGTACCGATGGTCACTGTGGCCGTGTCGGTGGCTGTGACTACATCCGATGGCCCTACATTGTAAGCCACCCAGGTTGCCGTATTGACCGTCGTCGTCACGAGCGTTGTCGTTGCGGTTATAAACGCTGACGCACCTGGGGCCAGCGAATAGGGAAGCGCGGTGAAAATGGGGCCTAGTTCGCTGTCTGCCAGATCATGCAGATTTAACGTAACATCGCCCGTATTTTCTGCCGTAAAGCAGTAGGTGACTTCTGTCCCGCCAGGAACCGTAATGCTGTCTGTCGTAGCGCAGACCGCAGCATCTGTACCCACCGTCTTTTCCAGGGTGATAGCCGGCCCAATGGCCACCGGTTCACAGGCGGTGAGGAACGCACTGTCTACCTGCCACCACCAGTCAAATGTACCCTGGGAATAATGCCAGCGAACCTGGACATCATTCTCGCCTGCTCCGGGTAACGCCTCGGTCACCAACAGTGGGCCACGATTGTCACTATCCCAGGTAAACAGGTTATACCAGGTAACACCACCATCGGAACTGGCATCCAGAATGGCCATATCCCCACCGGTAGCGATGTCATTATAGTCGGTGTAGAAAGAAACGGTGGGGCTGACCAGACCGGAGAAATCCAACAAGCCGGTGGTCATGATCGTGTTCAGCGTACTGCCTGCTCCGCAAGCGTCGCTGTCGGCCACAGCAAAGAGGCCCAAACCGCCGGTCAGGTTAAGAAGATTACCGGGGTTGGTGTTGGTCCATTCGGGCACTCCTGAAGGGCCACAGGATGTTGTAGTATTGGTAACAGTCCAGCCGGGCGGTGGGAAAGTACCCTCAAAGAATGTGTAGTCTACAGTTACATCACGGTAACCAGCCGGGCAATATTGGGGCACGATGACGGTGGCCGTGTCGTTGGCTGAAGGGCTGCCTGTACCATCGCTGGCCGTCCAGGTGGCGTTGTTGGTAACAGTGGCGGAAATCGTCGCCTGTTGGATGAAGGAGAAAGTGTCGCCTGGGGGCAGAGATTGATTCACGCCGCTGAGGAGGATGCCCAGTTCACTATCCACCAGATCGTGCGTAGTCAGGGTGTTGAGGCCAATGTTTTGCACCGTGTAGCAATAGTAGACATCGAATCCACCAGGCGGCACGGTGATGGTATCTGTGGTAGCACACACGGCTGGCTCTACCCCTACGGTCTTGTTCAGTTGAATACCATAATCCGGTGGGGGATCGCCACAGATCTCCAGGCTCCAGCCTTGTAAGACGCCGCCACTCGTGTTGGTCAGATCATCAGCGACCTGCAACGTCCACGTACCCGCAGCCACTGTACCATTGAAAGCTGCCAGCCGGCCGGGCTGCTCCGGCTGATAGATAATGTCTGTGACTACAGTGAAAGGTCCAATGGGCAAAGCGGCCTGGTCATCGAGACCGATATCCATCGCTGGCTGAGTAGTGGAGCCAATGTCTGTGAACAGTGGTGTACTAACTGATGTGGGACCCAACAGCGTTACATCCAGGTCTAGCATTGCGGTGTGGGTCAGAACGATAGAGGCGTTAACATCGGAGATAGACGAGGTCACTGTCGGTGGTACCACAATGGTTGAAATGGTTGTACCAGCGCCAGGGCCGATGGGGTGCGGCACATCGGTGCTGGTAAATGTGGTGCAGTTTTGCTGCACTTCCTGGGGGTAAACGCTGACGTTCAGATGGTAACGTGCATTGGGGCCTAAACCGGTGGCGACGGTGCTGTCAATGTAAACATAATAGGTGCCGGTCTCCTGCACCGTCATGAAGAAGGCTTCAGCGTGGGGCTTAACGGTGCTGCCATCATTTGCCAACAGGAAGAATCCGTTCAAGACACCCAAACCCACACGGCCGTTCCAGTTGGTATTGGCCGGGTTACGATCCGGGTCCATATCCAGGCCAATGTATACCGAATCGCCGGCGTTCAGGCTGAACGAGAAGATGTCCGGATCCGTCGTCGCCGTGACAGTACCACTCATCCAGCCTGATGGTGAGAGAGGGGTAGCCGACGCCAGATCATTGTTTGGCTCAACTTCGGTCGTGGGCGTCCCACTCTGTACCCGCACATGTAGGTGGTAGGGAGTAATGAGTAAACTCGTGCTGAAACCATCCACTCTGACATAATAGGTACCATCGGTCGGAATAATCGTCCCACCAATCGCCGACGATGAAGCGCTGAAAGTGCCATTGTCATCGTCAGATTCCAACACGGTCGTGCCGTCGGAAGCAATAATATCCACAACTGTATCGGTGGAACCGCCGTTGGAGAATTGAGTCATTGTGGCGGCAAAAACGCGGTCGCCAGCAACGGCCGTGAAGGAGAAATAATCAACGTCAGCGGCCGGACTGATAGTACCATACATCACCTGCGTACCTGACAGGGCGTTGGCCGTGGCTGCACTGTCATTAGGCTCGGTCTCGTAGGTAAAGGCCATGCCTAAAGGGGATACAAGGTTGATTGCCGGTACATGACCGGAGACATCACCGCCTAATGACAGGGCGGATATTTCTGCGGTTTCCCCAGACTCAGCAGGGAACTCTTCTTGTTCTGGCTGGTCGGTTTGCGCCGCCTCCGGTGGGGCACTGGCAAAAGCCAGTGAGAAAAAGGTGAGACTCAGTAACATACTCACAAGCAAGACTACAGAGATAAGCGATTGTTTCCTCATGATTTTCTCCTTTTACTTAAGGGCAAAAAGACGCCAAAATAGCGTCCCAAAACACAAGATCACAGCCAATGGCCCGGAAACATTAGTGGAAGGTGAGAAGTCTCAACAGAGTATAATCCCGATTTTGCCGATTGCCAATGTTTTGGGGTAGCTGGGGAGCGCGGATTTTTTGTTGGTATGCCTGACACTACTTGAATATAAAAAGCCGGGAATGGACAAGTCCATTCCCGGCTTTTGCTTGTTGGGGTCAGGTCAATGAAGAATCATTGACCTGGGAAACCCCCACTATGGTTTAAGGATGATGGGCAGGTAGATGGTGTAGGCGGTGACAACGGCCGTTGTGGTCATAGTGGCGCTACTGGTAACGCTACTATCGTTAGTGGACGTCGCCGTCACCATCACCGAATCAGTTTGTCCATCGGTAGCACTGGCCGGAATGTCAACATGCAGCATCACCGTGGTTGAATCACCAGCCGCCACAGTTACGCTGTTGCCACCGGGGAATTGCGCAGGCCAGCTGTGCGTACCAAGCGTCAGGTCGTATGTGTCCGTCACATTACCGGTGTTGGTAATGGTGAGAGCATACATCACCGTGCTGCCAGGCGCGCCACTGTTGGCCATATCACCAGACATTTCCATGGCATACACGGCCGTGACACTGGTCGTCAGGTCAACCGAGCCTGTCGCCGTGGGGTCATTAACAGAAGTGGCTTGTACTGTGACCACATCCATCTCATTACCCAAAGCGCCAGCCGGGATATCTACCCACACCGTCACAGAATCAGCTTCACCTGTCTCTATAGTGATGCTGTTGACGGAAAGCGTGGTATCCCAGTCATTACCGCTCAGCGTCAGGTTATAGGTATCGGCTACGCTGCCTGTGTTTGTAACCCACACAGTGTAAGCCACCGTAGTGCCGGCATCACCAGATTGAGCGTCTGGATCAGCGCCTACGGTAACACCGAAAGACGCATCAGCCACTACATGCATTACCACCTGTGCTGGCGGCACATCATTATCAAACGTACCGTCGAAGCGGATTTCGGCCGTGTAGGTGCCGGTCTGGGTAACAACAGAGGCGTCAAAGATGATGTCAACCATCTCCATACTACCTGCCGCTACCGTTCCGGTAATCGGGTCTTCGTCCAGCCAGATGGCGTCGCCGCCGCCGCCAATCTCAAAGCCAAGCCAGGGCAGTTGAGTCAGGCCGCCTGGCGTGGTGGAACCCAACACACCTATCAGCGCAGTATTGCCGGTCGTGCGGTCAACACTGCGTAACTCAGCCAGGAATACGCCATTGTTAAACGCCGCCATGTACAGGGTGTCCGTGTTTGGATCCCAACCCATGCCCTGCCCGAAGTTAGCGTCAAAACCAATGGAACCTACGATGGTACCGGCGCCTGTATTCTTGTCAATCGAGAGCAAGACATCGGCAATGATGTCATAACCCCAAAGGTCGCCATTACCATCTACAGCGATACCGATCAGGCAGCCACCGTTAGTAACGGCGCCAACCAGCGTCGCCACGCCAGTGGGGGGGTCAATAGTGTAGAGGGAAGAGGCGCCGCAAGAAGTAGTCGCAGCATACACTACGCCACTGGTAGGATCAAGAGCCAAACCAGAGTACGTTTGACCGCCCCCAGGCGGGGTTGCCGTATAGGTGTTCAGGATCGCGCCGGTAGCAGGATCCACTTCCCACATCGCGTTGACAGTATCAACCATATACACCGACCCGTTCACATACTCGCCAGCGCCGATGAAGCCGCCGGTTGCGGGCATTGGGCCTATGTTCGGCAAGACGGCCGGCACATCAATGTCGAAGATGGTATAGAAGAGGTTGGCATGCTCTACTGAATAGGCGTTTGCCCCCAACAAGGTTTCCAGTGTTGCCGACGCAGGCTGTCCCGCGTTGTTTCCGTTGTGGGGCACTGGTCCCATGGAGAGCGCCGCCGCGCCACGCGGGAAGTTGCCATCGCTGGCCGGAATGGTCACCAATACCGGCGAGCCTGTCTCGATGTCTGATAGTTCGTAATCGAAGGCCAGCGTACCGGTATTAGAGATGATCATCAGATCGGTCAGCACCTGGCCCAGCGCCAGCGTGCGTTCGTATGACGCAGGACTGTATTCCAAGATGGCATTGATGAAGACCAGGGCAAAGTCGGTGACAACAGTCTGACCAGCCGCAACGGTCACGGTAGCGGATTCGTCGAAGTAACCATCGGCCGATACCGTCAGGTGATAAGTTCCTGGCTGCACGGCTACGGCATAGCTACTACCGCTCAAGGTCACATCAAAGCCAGAGGTGCTGGTGATATGGATGCTGGCGTCTACTGGATCCCCGGTCACAGAATCCGTAATCTCGCCTTCCAGGAAACCACAGGTGGAGCAGCTCAGGTGCATGGTGAGTGGCATGGTCGGTACAACATTCACAAAGGTGCCGGAGAAGTTGAGGTCGGCCGTGTAGTCACCAGTCTGGTAGAGAGACGAGGCATCAAAGACAACTTCGAAGGTGGCTACGCTGTTAGCCGGAATGGTCCCGCTATCCGGCACGGCATAGGCCCACTGTGTTCCACCGCTGCCCGTCACAAGCTGCACCGCCAACTCGGTGGCCCCATCAAAATTCCAGGCACTACCAGGCACACTGGTAGACCACGCAGAACCGGTGAGGCCGTTGCCAATGGTATCGGGATTTCCCGTTTCCCAGAAGAAATTCTCGCTGGAGCCGACTGTGGCATTGAATATCTCTACCCAGTAATTGCCCGGCCCTAAGGTAACCGGGGCCGCCAGTGTCAGTGTGTGCATCCATTCGTGAACACCAAAGAGAATAACGCCCGTCTGAACACGTTCATACGGTACATTGGCCTCGGTGGACACAACCGCGCCGGGGAACCCACCGGCATCTTCGTGGAAAATAACGGTGATCAGGTCAGGATCAATCGCCACATCGCCAGGGAAGTAACCTGTCCAGAAGATGATCTGGCCGATAGTTTCCGTGGATGCTAACGAGAAGTTTTCAGCGATTGATTGCGCACCAGTACCACACAGACCGCAATCCGAATCACTGAACAGGCCATTGACCTGATTGGGTTGTTGGTCTAGCAGAACAGCCAGATCAGGAGCATCGGCCGTTGCCGTTGGCGGAACCTGGATATTGTTTGCCTTCTCAGTGGCAAACTGTTGCAGATTGTTGGCTGTATTGCTCGTCACCGCCGGGGGGACGTAGGCCGGCGCAACCTGTTGAATCCAGAGTGGGCCACCGTAGTTACTAATTGTGACCTCCCAGTCTATGGGCAGTGGCCCGGTATTGGTCACGGTGACTGTATTGCTGACCACATCGCCAATTTCCATGAACTCTTCAATTTCCGGCGGGCTGTAGGTGAGCGAAGAACCTTGCAAAACAAAGTCCTGGGTGGTGGTTGTACCCGTCATAATGTCAATACTGTTGACGGTAACAGGCACGTAGTTATCGGCAGAGGCGGTGACATCGTAGGTACCGATGGGTAAGGTTATGCTATAGTCACCGTTAGCATTGGTTTGGGTGGAGAAGGTGCCAGGGCCTACGGCCGTGATCGTCGCCCCCTCAATGCCCAAACTGGAATCCGCATCCGTTACCGTACCGGCCAGCGTTCCCGTCGCGCCAAGCGCACCACACCAGTTCAACACCGTTTGCATGGCTGTTTGCCGGTCGCCGGCTGTGGGAATAGCCTCAAAGGGGAAGCCCCAGAATGTGGTCCGGTAAACGCCGCTGTCCTTATTGATGGCCGCATCACCTTGATTGCCGCTAAACGCCAGTTCGGCCGTGCCATTTGGCGAAATTATGTCGCTGTAGTTGGTGAACGGATAAACCAACGAATAGGGCCCCAGACCAGTGAAGACAGTACCAGCGCCTGTGACGGTTGTCTGTCCCACATCACTGGTGCCAGACGCCATACCCAGATAATTGCTCATAAAGGCAGTCTGGCCGCGGTCATACAGATAATCCTGGCTGCTAATGAGCATACAATTGCCATTATCCAGCCAACTGCCCAGGGCTGCTTCACCGGCCGGCCCCGGCCCAGCTGTGCCGCCAAACAAGACGCCGGTAAACCAGATAACCGCATCATACGGCGCCAGGTCTGTTGCCGTCGGTTCGTTATCGCTACCATTGGTATCCCACACGTCGTATTGGGCGCCGATAGCATCCAGGGCGTCGGTGTAATAAGCCACTACATCCGGCCCATCATTATCATCATCTACCACCAGGATGGGGGGGATGTCCTCCGTCGTGAAGCTAAAGGTAGTGGAGTAGCTACCACTGCCACAAGCGTTATTGGCGCGCACCCGCCAGTAGTAGGTGCTAAGCGGATCCAACGCCGTGGTCATGGTGTGCTGGGTATCGTCAACATCAGTCACACTGTAGACGATGTTGGTGAATCCACTATCCGTGGCTACATCAAGGTCATACACAAATCCCTGAGCAGCAGCAGTCCAGGCAAAAGTAGGCGCCAGTGAGACATTTATCGCGCCGTCAGCAGGTGATGTCAGGGTGGGCGCACCGGGCACGGCATCAAACAGGTTCAACTGCAAAGTTGCCGTGTGTGTAGGCGTGGGGGTGCCAACGCCTACGATATTGATAGCATATGCTCCTGGCGTCACCGCGCCGACATTGGTGAGGCTGAGTTCACTGGTAACGGTCGGTGAAACCACGGGGTTTACACTGAAACCGGCAGAATAACCTGACGGGACACCCAGGGCGCTCAGAGTGACTGGGGCACTGTAACCGTCCAACCAGCTAAAGTTCACATCTACTGAAGCGGCGGCCGGGGAACAAATCTCCAGGGCAGTTGGGTCAAGAGACATTGAGAAATTGGGGCCAAGACTGCCGCTACATTCCGGTATGCGGAAAACGCCAACGCGGGTATTCCAGTTGAAGCCAGAGTCGTTGGTGTCATGGTATTCGGTGGTGTACCAGAAAGTACAATTATCTACCGGATCAACCGCCATATTGGAGTAATCACCCCAGCGATGGATACCAGTCTGAACGCCCCCACCGGTATACATCTCGGCTTCGGCGCTCAATGTACCGGGTGGGTCGCTGAGCAAGCGGGTCGCGTAACGAATGGACGGGATGACGGAGGATGAAGAGACACTGTAGCCCAGAGCGATATTACCGCTGCCGTCCATGGCGATACTGCCCATCCAACGGGAGTCTGTGGTGGGGAAGTGTGTGCCTTCTTGCTCAAGAGTATAGGTGCTACCTGTTTTGCGAACTTCAAACCAGCGGATGCCCGCATGATCGTTACCGTCAGCATCTACGGTGAAGTTGCCCACCATGGCGGCATAATCGTCGAAATTGCGATATTGGAAGCGGAACATCGGCCACCAGGCAATGTCGTCGAGCAGTTGGCCGGTGCCGGGTTGGGCAATACAGCCACCGGCAAAGAAACCACAGATTGTGTAGTTGAATGCGGCAATGGGTAATTCTTCTACCAGGGTATAGGTGGAATTCGCCGGCGTAACCCAGTCCACATCAAATTCATAGATGGCCAGTCGTTCCGGGCCAGGGGGATGGCCAGTCGCACTGGGGTGGAAGAAGGTATAGAAGATACCCGGAGCGCCAGCGGGGGGAGCGGTTGGGCCATCGGCATCGGCGGGCATCATTAAGTTGGGCAAGCCACCAAAAGACTGCACGGTTGCGGGCAGGCCGGCGAGCATGGATACCCGGTCGAAAGCAAAAGAATAATACGCATTGGGGAACCCGGAATTGGTACCCATATAGTAGGCATCCGGCCAGGCGCCTAGCTTGGGATAGTCCGGGAAATCGGGTGTGGGGAAGAAGTACAAGAAGTAAGCGCCGGTGGGGTCTGGGGTCTGCGAAATGGCAATACACATACCCAGCGGGCCGCTTAATCCAAACTGGCTCAGGAGCCAGCGGTCGGCCATGTCATCGTAGAGTACGATAGGATCGCCAAAGTTGCTGGTACACTGCCCACCCAAAGGCGCAAACAAAGCACCGGTAAGGGTAGGAGGGATTAACGGCGTCGGGGGTATTGAATTATCGGGATCGCCTTTGTCCCAAATACGGAAAGAGAAGTTGGTCATTTGCACGTAGTGATCTGGCCCAACATCGCCATTTGTATCTGGGGGCGTGACCCCTGATAAAGAAGGCACCCCTTCAAAAGTCACAAGAGGGGTGGGGGTGAAACCGTCATTGACACTGCGGGAAACGAGAGGGTCAAGCCCAATCGAGGGGCCTTCCACCCCGATTCCTTCACCCAGCCAGGTCATATAGACCTCACGATTGAGCATCGGCTCTGGTGAGGCGGGTGGTAAGTCGCGCACGGCCGTGCTTAATATAGGCTCAACCGGGGCACTAACAGTAAAAACAGGGTCGGCCTCTAAAGTATTAGAGGCTTCCGCATTTATTCTGGCGCTCAGCGCAAAAAATGCGCCGAATACCAAAATGACTAAGATGAACCATATTTTCCAGGCGAATTTCATGTGATTTTCCTCCAAGTAGTTTTCCTGGTTTGCGTGCATGGGAAAGCGTGTCTGGCTATTTATACTTTCCCAGAAACAGAACTTAAGAAGTCATTTGACAGGACTTCACAATAAGTTTTCATTCAATTTTGGGATGTTTTCATGCAACCTCCTTTGGGTAAGAGTAAGAAGTCGGCCCCTGGTATAATACCAGCTTATGCGCGGTAAAGCACGCTCAGTT
Source organism: Anaerolineae bacterium (assembly GCA_023382655.1). GTDB lineage: Bacteria > Chloroflexota > Anaerolineae > Promineifilales > Promineifilaceae > CAADGU01. Next base: position 11,193 of record JAHDWK010000041.1, read on the forward strand.
AGGAACAAAACCTGACAGGTTTTTTGAAACCTGTCAGGTCTATCTGGTTATGATTAATAACGCAGCAAGGCGCCGATACGGCCGTGCCCTTCCAGCTTGGGGTTGTCCCGAATCACCTCCACATGACCACCACTGTCCAGGGTAACAGCACAGGCCGCGTCTACGACATCGGAAACGGCCGTCAACTCTTCGGCGCTCATGGGGCTTTTAGTCAGATTGGCCACCAGGAAACCGGAGGTTTCATCCACATAACCGGGAAAACGGTAGCCATCGCTGAGGATCAGGGTTTGCACACGCCGTTCACTGACGGCTTGTAAAGTATCATCCAAACCGGCAACGGCCGTGCCCCCTCGGGCTACTGTAGAGGCCCAGGTATCCACCAATTTCTCTTCCCGCTCAGCATTCGCCTCCTGTAACAATCGCAATGAGAGCTTGCGCACCTCGTGTTCACCAGCATTCATATCCATAGGGAAGACGCCAGCTATGCAGCTTTGCAACTGTTTGGGCAGTAGTTCGCGGAACTCGGCGACCGTCTCCGAGGTGCCCGCCAGGAAAAGACGGCGAATAGGTTTGCCCTGGAAGAAATGGGCGGCGGCCACGGCCGTTTCCCGCAAATTACGGTGGGCCACTTCTTCTTCATGGCGACCACCGCCAACACCCCCACGCATACCAACGGCAGAGGAGCCTAAACCTTGCTTGAGTTTGTGGACTTCTTCCCCCATGGTGCCATCTACTGCCTGCAATTCACCCAAATGGTACTCAAAAAAGCGTCCACCTACCCGGTCTGCCAGGATGACGCCATAATGGGCGTAGAAATCTATCAGGTGCGCCAGCGGTTTGACATACGGTTTATGCCCTACCCGCACCCGGTTGCGAAAGGCAACGGCCGTAGGATAAGCCCGGAAAAATTCGCCATCATGACCACTGAACACAGCTACACCCGGCATTGACCAGTCGTAGCCCAAATCCAGGTATTGCTCAATGGCTGCCGCCGCTTTTTCATGGTCAACTTCGGCAGCACGCATCATGCCTTTGACTTGATGTTTGATCGTTTCCGTGTTTTCATGCGCCGTATCTGAATCCAGATAAAGGCTAATGACAACGCCATTTTTGGATTGATAGGCCAATAACTCTTGCAACTCCTCTTGGGTTATCATGGTACCTCCTACAATACCGTTAAGGTCTGGCTGGGATGAGAGCTACAATGACTCGATAAAAGAGCATAATCCGTCGGTTTACGGGTCACGCATCACGGCCGTTCGCCTAAGATCAAGGGTACTTTTATTTCTTCTCCCTGACGGATCACCGTCAACTCCACCGTCTCGCCCACCTGCGTTTCAAAAACCAGGTAGCTCAACAAATCATCTGAACTGTTCACCGACACCCCGTTGATGGCAATAATGTAATCCCCGTCCGGCGCAAAGGATGCATCCAGGTTATGCCCAATCAATCCGGCGTTTTCGGCCGGTGTACCCTGGCCTACGCCTGTCACCCATACACCCTGAGACGGTAAGGCCAGTGCTTCTAGTTCACGCAGGGTAAAGGGCTCAGAACGCATACTGATACCCATATATGGGTAGCGGTACTGCCCCGTGGTGATGAGCGCCGGGACGATATTACGCACGGCATTCACCGGAATGGCATAACCCACACCGGAATTAGCCCCTGTGCGCGACAAAATGGCGCTGTTGACGCCAATGACACTACCATCCAGATTCAACAAGGGGCCACCGGAATTGCCCGGATTGATCGCGGCGTCAGTTTGAATAATTTGGGGAATTGAGAAAAAACCGCCGGCTACCGACCGCTGCGATTCTAAGGTGCGGCCTAAGGCGCTGATGATGCCCACCGACATGGAACTGGCTTCGCCGAAAGGATTGCCAATAGCCACTACAAACTGCCCCACTTGCAAGGTGTTGGAGTCAGCCAGCGTGACCGGTGATGAGGTAGCAGGCAATTCATCCACCTGCAACACCGCCAGATCGCTATCTACGTCTGTGCCCACGACATTCCCAAAACGGCGCTGCCCATCAGGGAACACCACCTCATATTCATCGCCGCCTTCAATTACATGATTATTGGTGATAACGTGCCCATCGGCGTCAAAGACAAAGCCGGTGCCAGAGCCAAGAAAATCGTTTTGGGTATAGACGAAGATATGAACAACCGAGGGATTGACCTGTTGGTAAATTTGAATGAGACGTTGTTCCAGTTCTGTACTGATCTGGCTGTTCACGGCCGTGTTGCCCAACCCTACCGGCTCCACCACCGGCATTTCAGAGCGCACGGTAGCCACCGCCTCGGCGACAATGACCTGGGTATCTACCGTGCTGACGGGTATGATGCTGGCCGGGTTGGTGGTGGCCTGGCAAGCTAAGGCCAGGAAAAATAAAAGGAAAACGAAAAGGTAAAAGGATTTATGCAGGTTGCGGATCATGAAATGTGAACTCCTCTTTGATTGCGTAGGGGGAAGCCGCCAAAAAGGAGTATTACTGTAAAAGGGCCAATCCCGACACGGCCGTAAACACAGCCACAGTCTTAGATCTTGCTTCTGTTTGTTGATTGCCGGGGTATTTGTTTGGATACAAGTTGCAGGCTAAATTTTGACACGCGCGTTTGATTTTTTTGTCATTTACCGTCTTTTTGACCCCCAAAACGCGATAGTTATCTTTATTATTCATGGGTCTGCTTCTGTTCCTGTTCCCGCAAGTAGGTGGCAGAGGAAAAGCCACTTGCTGTCATTTTAGGGGGGAGGAGGAAGGACTGTCAAGGGTTTATACATGAGAAAATATACCACAACCCGAACATCCTGATGCGCGGACATCGGTCATTCTGTTTACCAAACGGTGTTGACCTGGGTGGCGACCAATTTATATCTATGATGCCTCTGATTCCTCTAGTGATTCTTCAGGGGCGTCTGGCGCGGGTCGGGGCACAAAGCGCTGCATCTGGCGCACCGGCACTTTCACCTGTTTGCGACAGTTGGCACATTCCACCACCACCGATTTTTGTCTCTTTTCCAGGGCTTGGGGCACAGCCATAGCCATAAACTCCCGGCCTAAACTAAACGAGTGACCACAATAATTACAGCGAACGTTCATAACAATTTCCTCCAGGGCAGGTGTGAACATTGTAACCCCATTGGCAATAAGGTGACAAGGTGACAAATATCAGATGATGCTCGTTGTTTATAGGATGATTCCTGACTTCACCAAAGAGTTGCGGCATAATCAGCCATCGTGATGAACCAACCGGACCCCCAAGAGTTGACCGCGCTGCTGCAAAAAAGTTTGCAAGACGGCCGTCAGGCAACCCTTACCGTCACCAGCAACAGCATGTCCCCCCTCATCCGTCGAGGGGATCAGGTGATGATCGCGGCTTTGACACGGCCGTTGTTGCCCGGCGACATTATTACCTTTAGGACAGAGAGTGGCCTGCTCACCCATCGCTTCTGGGGCTATGTCCCAGATGAAGAACCACCCTTGTTGATCACGCGAGGCGACAAGCCAATGGTATTTGACCCGCCAACGCCTGCGGCGAACGTGGTGGGGCAGGTGATCATGCGGCAGCGGCACGGCCGTTGGCTGCATCTGGGTCAGGGGAATGGGTTGTGGCTAAACCGGCATTTATGCCGGCTGGCAGCTTCTGATAACTGGGGTTTGATGGGTGGAACGCCGCCCCAAACGGCTGCCGGGTTCCGCCGGACCTGGTGGTGGATGGGGGTCCATTGGGTTTTGCAGACGTGGGCCAGACTGGTGACGGCCGTTCTCATTTGGCGCGATTGATCTGCTCAGGTATCCAGCACTTGCCGAATTTTGCGGGCCAACACTTCCAGCGTAAATGGTTTCTGAATAAAAGCGGTACCTGCTTCCAGCGTTCCTTGTTTGGCCAGTGACTCATCGGCATAACCAGACATAAAGATGATCTTTAATTCCGGGTAACGGCCACGCACCTTGTCGGCCAATGCGGTCCCCGTCAGGCGAGGCATCACAATATCTGTCAGCAGCAAGTCTACTTGACGGGGGATTTCATTGCTTTCCAGTAGACGGAGGGCATCTTCACCGTTGACGGCCGTACAAACCGTATACCCCTGTTGTTCCAGCAGTTCGGTCACAATCTGGCGCACCACCGGTTCATCTTCCACTAATAGGATAGACTCTTCCCCCTGGGGTAACAACGTCATCGGCTCACTGACCACACGGTCTGCCTCCGACACAGCCACAGAGGGCAGGAAAATGTGGAAAGTGGTTCCCCGGCCCGGCCGGCTCTCAACCTGAATATGACCACCGTTTTGCTTCACGATCCCATAACACGTCGCCAACCCCAATCCCGTACCTTTTCCCGGCTCCTTCGTCGTAAAGAAGGGATCAAAGATGCGCGCTTTCACCTCGTCCGTCATACCCATGCCGGTATCAGTCACACTCAGGCAAACATATTCCCCCGGCATCACATCCACATGCTGGTGCGCATATTGCGGCGTTAGCACCTTATTCTCGGTGCGAATGGTCAATTTGCCGCCATCAGGCATGGCATCACGGGCATTCACCACCAGATTCACCATGACCTGTTCCACCTGTCCAGGGTCTACTTTAACAAGACTTAGATTTTGCCCCGGCAGCGTCACTAACTCAATATCGGCGTTGATCAGACGGCGCAGCAATTTATCCAGATTGAGCACCACTTCGTTCAAATTCAATACACGCGGCGCTACCACCTGTCGCCGCGCAAACGCTAGCAATTGGTGGGTCAGATTAGCCGCGCGCTGGCTGGATTCCTCAATGCCTACCAGTTTGCTGTAAACCGGGTGGTTAGGCGGCACGTGCCGTCGCGCCAGACTGGCATAACTGAGAATAGCGGTCAGTACATTATTAAAATCATGGGCAATACCGCCAGCCATGTGTCCAATCGCTTCCATTTTCTGCGCCTGCCGCAGCTCGGCTTCCAATTTCAATCTCTCAGCCTGGGCGCGGTAGCGTTCAACAGCATAACGAATGGATCGCTCCAGAATCTGGGGGTTAATCTGCCCTTTCACCAGGTAATCGGCCGCGCCTGCTTCCATGGCTTCCAGGTCTACCTGGTGATCACCCTGTCCGGTGAGCAAAATGACCGGCGCTTTACAGCCATTTGCCACCGCCCAGCGCAGCAGTTCCAGCCCACTAAATTTGCCCAACCGAAAATCTACCAGATAGATGTCATGCACGTTTTGGGCGATTCTATCTAAGGCAGCTTCATAGGTAGCTACCCAATCCAAAGCATAACGATTATCGCCAATATCCGCCAATAAATCTTGAGTGATAAGATAGTCATCTTCGTCATCATCTACCAGTAATATGTGTATCGGGTCCATTTTGGTACTTAATCATTCCTGAAGAAACAGATCGCAGGCACTAAACATTACTTACCTGTACACGGCCGTTCAGCCATCACATACTTGCCTGAAAACACAAACTGCTCAAAAAGCGGGATCAGGATCATTAGGCGGCAGTTCTACCAGTTCAAACCAATACTTACCAATCGCTTGAATGACCTTCACCAGCGCCGCAAACGTAACCGGCTTGGTAATGTAAGAACTGGCGCCCAGATCATAACTGCGGTAAATGTCTTCCTCCCCTTTAGATGTCGTCAAAACCACAATGGGAATCCGGCGTAGGTGTGGGGTTCGTTTGATCTCTTCCAGGGCTTCACGGCCGTCTTTTTTCGGCATGTTTAAGTCCAACAATATCAACCCTGGCATGGGATCGTCTTGTAAATGCGCATACTTATCACGGCGAAACAGATAATCCATTAACTGTTCGCCATCTTCCACAAAGTGCAGAAAATTCACCAGACGCGCTTCTTCCAGAGCTTCTTGCGTCAATAGGCGGTCATCAGCATCATCATCTGCCATCAAGATCGTTAATGGTTGTCCTACTTTGCCCATGCTCGGCTACTCCTTTGGTGCAAGAATGCTATGTTCAATGACGATTCGTTTGCAATTGTATAAGAGCACTCACAGGTTAACGTTCGCATCTTGTCTATGGTGGTTACTGTTGGACCCCGGTTTGAATATCATCCACCCTGCAAGGAAATTCAGGAATCAGGCAATCCGCCACTATCATATAAAAATTATATAAATTTGCCACTTGTTTTGTGAACCATTTGTTTCAGACCGGGCCGGTTGACCAAGAACCCTATGGGGCTTGAGGGGTTTTTAGGGTGGGCTTATTTTCATGGTGAGTGCTTTGGCTTCACGAATCCACTCTTCGGGTTCCACATGCTGCCACTTTTTGGGCTGGACGATTTCCGTGATCTGTTCAGGAGCACATTTTGCCAGGTCTTCCAGCGTGAGGACACCAGCTTCGTTCAGGCGGCGGGCATACGCCGGGCCAATGCCCCGAATGAGTTGAAGCTGGTTCTTGCCAGTGTAATCAAATGTATGCTGCACGGCCGTCATCTTTTCTTGCAGCGTCGCCGTCTGTTTCTCTGCCTCTTTCAGTCTGGCCTGCATCTCCACCAGCTTTTTGCCCAAGATCTGCGCGTCCGTTAACTGGCGCGCCGCCGTATCTACCTGCACCTGTAATTCGCTCATCTGTATTTCGGCCCGGTTTAGCTGCCCCACCAGCGCCTCATTCTCTGTTTTTAAAGCGTCGGCTCTTTCCTCCCAACCCTGCGCCTCAGCCAGATCAGCCCGCAAATGTGTCAGTTCCACTTCCATCACGGCCACCTGCTGGCAAACTTGCTGATTTTCGTTGTGCAGTTGTGCCAGCCGCTCATCCCGTTCAGCCACATCTTGCCGCAAGTTTTCCACATCCCTTTGGGCTATCAACTGACCCTTTTCAGCGCGCTGTAACCGAGACAGCGTCACCTGATTGGCAGCCTGGGCTTTGTTTCGTTCACCCCTCAGCTTTTGCACGCGCCGCTCCCAATAGCGCCAATCTACCAGAAATACCAGCAACGCCCCAAACATTCCCCCCACCACCAACAGCAGCACAATGAGAATTGTAGAGTTCATGGGAACACCTTTCGCCAACGAGTGAAAGTTTCAAACCCGGCTTCTAAACAGCCTGGGCTGCCGCCAGAATGGTTTCGGCACGGGCAGGCGCAATTTGCAAGATGTCGGCCAATTGCTGCACAGAAAGCGCCTTAACCTTAGCTACGGTGTCTAGGCCTTGCGCCAGCAACCGGTCAGCAAAGACAGGGCCAATTCCTTTGATAAGGGTAAGATCATCGGTCACGGCCGTGACCGGGCGCTGCAAAAAAGCGGGCGTCTCATCCGTTGGTGGCGTGTGAATTTGAATGCGTAAGGGAGTGGGAGTAGCGCCGGTTGCTGCTGGTTCCCGTGTCTGCCGCCAACGGCGGTCCACTTCGGCCAGCCTGTCTAAAAGCGTCAGTGCCCCGTCTTCGGCTGATGTGCTTTTCTGGTAATACCAGATGATCAGCGCCGCCATACCGCCAATGACCAGACCAAAGAAAAATGTAAGTGATAGACCTCTTCTCATCATAACCCCCATAGAAGCTAAACATAATATGCAAGCTCATTCTAATGGCTAACGTCAGAGAAGGCAACATATGATGCGTAATGGGAAATGTGCCCATTGCCAGGCCCCCGACCACCAATCTTTGATCAAAATCATTAAGGGGTGGGCATAATTGGCATTGTTGAAGGAAAATAGGCGGCATGGAAAATCCCAACATCATCTGGGCGCAGATTTTTGTAGAAGGGTTGGCGCAGGCAGGGCTAACGGCCGTGGTCATTGCCCCTGGTTCACGCTCCACCCCACTGGCATTGGCCTTTGACGCTCATCCGGGAATAGAACTGTTTGTGCATCTGGATGAGCGCAGCGCCGGCTTTTATGCGTTGGGCATGGCGCTGGCGTCTGATCAGCCGGTGGCGCTGGTGTGCACATCAGGCACGGCCGTGGCCAACTTCCTGCCGGCCATCGTCGAAGCCCGCATGAGCCAGATTCCCCTGCTGGCGCTCACCGCCGACCGCCCCCATGAACTGCGCCATAGTGGGGCCAACCAGACCATTGACCAGGTGAAAATCTACGGTGACCAGGTGTTGTGGAGCGTAGACGCCCCCGTCCCTCAACCAGACGCGCCCGATGTGGTACTGCGCCACCTGCACACTCTGGCGCTCCGCGCCTGGGCCACCGCCAACGGCCTGCCCAAAGGGCCAGTGCAGGTGAATTTCCCGTTTCGTGCCCCGTTGGAACCGAGGGCAAGTGAGCAGTTAGCAGTGAGCAGTGAGCAGAAGGGCTTACGAATTACAGATCACGCCTCACGCTTCACGCATTACACATTACCGATTACTCGTGGCATTCTCACCTTACCAGATAACCACCTCGATTTTCTGGCCGAGATCATGCAGGAAAATCCACGCGGGCTGATTGTGTGTGGGCCACGCTGTCCGGGTGGGGCATTTCCGGCGGCGGTGGCGGCACTGGCGCGGCGGTTGGGTTATCCCCTGTTGGCCGACCCGATTTCTGGGGCGCGGTTTGGTGCATGGGTGGCGGACACGGCCGTACTCAGCGCCTACGAAACTTATCTGCAAACACCTTCCCCCTGGCCCGAACCCCAGCTTATCCTCCGCTTTGGGGCGGTGCCCACCTCCAAATGGCTCAATGCCTATCTGGACAAAATCACGCCCGCCTACCGGCTGCACATCCGCGAGAATGGGGTATGGGCGGATGACAGCCACCGGACGACGCACTTCATCCAGGCGAACGAAACGGCCGTCTGCCAACAACTCATCACCCGACTGCCAGAACGCGACAACGAGGAATGGGTAACGGCCGTGACCGACACCGAAAGCCGTACCTGGCAGGCATTGGTGACACACCTGTACGATCCCTACTTTGATGGGGCGGTAGTGGCCGATGTGGTGGATTTGCTGCCGCCGGAGGCTACCCTGTTTATGGGTAATAGTTCACCGATACGCCATTTAGACCAGTACGGCCGTGCCCAAACCAAACCGCTCTTCGCCTACGCCAGCCGGGGCGCCAGCGGTATTGATGGCAACATCTCCACCGCCCTGGGCATCCAGGCCATGCGTCCCCAACCGCTCGTCGCCGTCCTGGGCGACATCACCTTTTACCACGACTTGAATGGCCTGTTGCCTATGACCATTGACAAAGGACAAATGACAAATGACCACCGGCTCCCATTTACCATCGTCCTCTTGAATAACAATGGTGGCGGCATCTTCAACCGGCTGCCCATCGCCAACATCGAGCCGCCCTTCACCAAACTGTTCCTGACGCCGCACGGCCTGGATTTTGAACCGGTGGTGCGTATGTTTGGGCTGGAGTTTGTGCGGGCCGACGGCCGTGCCCATTTCCGCCAATTACTGACCGACAGCTTGCAGGACGGCCGTGCGCGCGTCATCGAAGTGCGCAGCCACAGCCAGACCGATGACCAACGGCGACGACAACTTAACAACATGGTCATCCAATCCTTATAAAATCCGCGAAGGCCGCGAAGACTCGCGAAGGGAAGTACAATCTTCCTTTTCCCTTTCTTTAACCTCTTTGCCTCTTTGCGCCTTTGCGTCAAAATCACAAAAGGAGTTACCAATGACTAACTGGCAAACTGTAAAAGAGTACAGCGACATTACCTATGAAAAGGCAGACGGCATGGCCCGCATCGCCTTCAACCGGCCCGAACGGCGCAATGCCTTCCGGCCACAAACCATTGACCAGATGATAGACGCCTTCCGCCACGTGTGGATGGATCAGGAAGTGGGCGTCATTTTGCTCACCGGCAATGGCCCCTCACCCAAAGATGGCGTCCACGCCTTCTGCTCCGGCGGCGACCAGAGCGTGCGCGGCCATGCCGGCTATGTGGGCGATGATGGCGTGCCGCGCCTGAACGTGCTGGAATTACAGCGCATTATTCGCACCATGCCCAAAGTAGTCATCGCCCTGGTCAATGGCTACGCCATTGGCGGCGGTCACGTGCTGCATGTGGTCTGCGACCTGAGCCTGGCCAGCGAAAATGCTGTCTTTGGGCAAACCGGCCCCATCGTGGGCAGCTTTGATGCCGGGTATGGATCGGCCACGCTGGCGCGCATTGTCGGCCAGAAAAAAGCGCGCGAAATCTGGTATCTTTGCCGCCAATATTCAGCGCAAGAGGCGTTGGAAATGGGGCTGGTGAATAAAGTGCTGCCCACGGTGGCTGACCTGGAGCGCGAAGGGGTGGAATGGGCGCAGGAGATTTTGCGCAAGAGCCCCATTGCCATTCGTTTCCTCAAGGCAGCCATGAATGCAGATATGGATGGGCAGACCGGGCTGCAAGTGCTGGCCGGCGATTCCACCATGCTGTTTTATATGACGGAAGAAGGGACAGAAGGCAAAAATTCCTTCCTGGAAAAACGCCAGCCAGACTTTGGCCGTTATCCCTGGCGGCCGTAATTCGTGATCCGTGACCCGTAATCCGATGTCCGTAGGCCGATTACGGACTACCGAATTACCGAATGTCTCAGTGACTTGGGGGAATGTGGCTGTTACAATACTTTTCATGAACCGGCTGGTGTTGAGTGACCAGCCGGTTTTGCCAAATATCAAAAGAGGAGAGTAGTTTCGTTGGAGTGAAAACTCTGACGGCCGTAAAAACAATGGTAGCAGTAGATGACAGTGAATTTCGGTTGCGGCGAAAGGTGGCTGCCTGGGGAATTCACCTCCTGACGGCCAGCGGGGTGGTGATGGGTTTTCTGGCCATCCTGGCAATTTTTGAAGGGCAGTGGCAAATGGCCATGACCCTCATGCTCATCACCACCATCATTGATGGCTTTGATGGCGCGTTATCCCGTCTGGTGCGGGTGAAAGAGGTGCTGCCTGGTTTTGATGGGGCGTTGCTGGACAATATCGTGGATTTTATGACTTACGTATTGGTGCCAGCTATCTTTATCTTTCAGGCTAATCTGGTGCCGGAGGCCTGGCTGGTGGTGACGCCGGCCATCATCCTATTGTCATCCAGTTACCAGTTTGCCCAAGAAGACGCCAAAACAGAAGATCACTTTTTCAAAGGGTTCCCCTCGTACTGGAATATCGTCGTCATCTACTTTGTGCTGCTGGGTACCTCGCCTGTTTTTAATCTGGCGGTGCTGCTGGCCTGTGGCATCATGGTGTTTGTGCCCATCAAATATCTGTATCCCTCGCGTATGACCGTGGGGCGGGGCATCACTATCACGCTGACGGTGTTGTGGGTAGGGGTGATGGGGCTGCTGATCTGGCAATATCCCACCCTGAGCCAATGGCTCGTCGGCGCGTCCATGTTCTACGTGGTTTATTATGTGGCGTATAGTTTTTATGCCAATATACGGCCGTTGACCAAACGGCCGTTAAACAAACGGCCGCGCCCTCGTAGAAAATAAAAAGAGCGCGTACCAATCGGTACGCGCTCTTTTTAGCGCACATCACGGCCAACGGCCGTGGCAATTGCCTTCATATCCCGCACCAGATTGGCAAAACGTTCGGGCTTGAGGGATTGACGGCCGTCTGACGAAGCCTCTTCCGGGCGCGGATGCACCTCAATAATCACCCCGTCCGCACCGGCAGCAATACTCGCCTTCGTCACACTTTCCACATACTCCCACTTCCCTGTGCCATGACTGGGGTCAGCAATCACCGGCAAATGAGACAACTCCTTGATCACCGGAATCGCGTTAATGTCAAACGTGTTGCGCGTATATCGTTCAAAGGTGCGAATCCCCCGCTCACACAACATCACCCGCGTATTGCCGTGACTCAAAATGTACTCGGCACACATCAGCCACTCCTCAATCAGGCTGCTCATGCCCCGCTTCAGCAACACCGGATGTTGTGACTCGCCCACCGCGTGCAGCAGCGCATAATTTTGCATATTGCGCGCCCCAATCTGCAAAATGTCCGCATATTGGCACACCAACGGCACCAGCGCCGGTTCCATCACTTCGGTAATGATGGGCATACCGGTGATTTCCCGCGCCTCGGCCAGATATTGCAACCCCTCTTCGCCTAGCCCCTGAAAAGAGTACGGCGAACTGCGCGGCTTGAATGCGCCGCCACGCAAAATATGCGCCCCGGCTTCCTTGCACGCCTGGGCTGTCTCGATAATCTGACTGCGGCTTTCCACGGAACACGGCCCGGCCATAATAATAATTTCATCGCTACCCACCACATGATCACCAAGGGGAAATTGGGTGTTATCCGGCTTAAATTCGCGGCTGGCAATCTTGAATGGCTTGAGAACGGGCATTACCTTTTCTACACCGGCCATACGTTCCAACTGCTCCCGGTTAATTTGCCGGTCATCGCCAATAATACCAATCAATGTGCGCTCACTGCCAGAAGAGAGATGCACTTTGTATCCATGATCTTCAGCCCAGGCCACAATACCGGACTTTTCTTGCATGGAGGCGGCTGGTTGCATAATCACAATCATCATCAGGTTCCTTTTTTTGAGAATAGTTAAACAGCGGTTTGTAATATGCGGATCATTGCTTCCATCGCATCAATTTGGCGAGGTCGCACCGGGGAAACAGGAGGGGTATCTTTGCGATCCGGCCGCAGGGAAACGGCGTCACGCAGATAAACATGAACAATGTCGCGGGCAGATTTTGTGGTGTTCCAATGGATTAACACACGAATACAGAGATTGAGACTGCCGGGTACTTCCATCTCGTGGCCGCACAAGAGGGCGACATCATACCAGCCCAATTGACGGGCGGCCAACGCCGGGTAAGTGGCATTCAGGTCAACCGTGGTGGTGAAATAGACGCTGGCGATGTCGTCCGGGTGCATCTGGTTAGCCTGCAAGATGGCTTGCAGCAGTTCGCGGGTGGCGCTGAGAATTTCCCCGGCGTCATTGTGGGCGACGGTGATAGCGCCGCGCACCCCCCGGCAGGCCGCAGCCGCCGGCCATCGTTCTGATTGTGCGTATCCATTCTTGTTGTTCATGTTCATTACCCCTTCTTGTCAGACCTGACAGGTTTCAGAAAACCTGTCAGGTCTTAAAATAAAAAGACGCGGCTTTTTGGGCCGCGTCTTGCATTGCAGATGGTGTCGTTTTGCTGTTACTTTTCTAGCGCCAAACGACCCCCGGCATTACAAGCGCGGCGGCTGCTAAAAAAGTAAAAGTAAAAGTTTACAGCATATATTTCCATAACGGCCGTGACTATAACACTTCCCCAATTCATCGTCAACGGGCAATTTTCAAGTATAATTACGATAAATCGTATTTGCGATTTGTCGCAACAAGGAGCTTTGATGTCCCACGAGGCGCGCGATTTCGCCGGGCAAATTCGGCAAATGGGTTACCGCATGACGCCCCAACGCCAGATGGTGCTGGATGCGCTGTGTGCGCAGGGCGGCCATATGACGGCCAATGAAGTGGTCACGGCCGTGCAAAATCAATCACCCTTCCTCAATCGCGCCACCGTTTACCGCGCCCTGGATTTTTTGTGCGCCTTACAGTTGGTCACCCGTACAGAAATTGGCGGACAGGTTGTCTATGAACTGGCTGAAGAGAGTCCCCACCATCACCTGGTTTGCCGGATGTGTGGACAGGCGCAGGAGTGGGACGGCCGTGCCCTGGACACAGTAGCCACCCAAATTATGACCGAGCACGGCTTCCAAGCGGAATTGACCCACCTGGCAATTTCCGGTGTGTGTGAACAATGTCGGACGGCGCGTGAGCCATAATCGGTTTACGGATTACCGATTACGATTCACGGATTACGGATTACGAAACAAAGGAGGTAGACAATGTTAGCAAGTTCCTCACTGGCGGCGGGTATCCTGCTGCACATTCCTGATGGCTTTTTGAGTCTGATTATTTCATTGCTCTGTTGGCTGGCAACTGTTGTCATGCTGGCGGTGGCGGTACGTAAGGCGCAGGCCGATTATGACGAGCGGCTGATTCCGCTGGCGGGCGTGATGGCCGCCTTTATTTTTGCGGCGCAGATGCTTAATTTCCCGGTGGCAGGCGGCACATCCGGCCATCTGATTGGCGCGGCGCTGGCCTTTATTGCGTTGGGGCCATGGTTGGGGCTGTTGGTGATGACGGCCGTCATCGCCCTGCAAGCGCTCCTCTTTCAAGATGGCGGCCTCATTGTGATGGGCGCGAATATATTGGTGATGGGAGTCGTGCCCGGTTTTGTGGGATACGGCGTGTATCGGTTGGCCGCCAACCGGGGCAAATCCATCAAGCTGGCCATGGTCGGAGTAGGCGCCTGGCTATCCATTGTGGCGGCGGCGTTGGTGACGGCGCTGCTGCTAGCCTTTAGCGGCACAGCCAATCTGGACATTGTCGTCCCGGTGATGGTGGGGGTGCACATGCTCATCGGCATCGGTGAGGCGTTGGTGACGGTGGCAGCGCTGGCCTTCATCGTGCGTTCCCGACCAGGACTGCTGGACGAACGTGCGGCTTCAACCGGTGGACGGTGGGTATTGGCCGGATTGGGCATCGCGTTGTTGGTTGTTTTACTCTCACCCTACGCTTCGCCCAGCCCGGATGGGCTGGAATGGGTAGCGGGGCAACAAGGCTTTTTGGAGACGGCGCTGGCAGCACCTTACAATCTTTTGCCCGATTACACGATTCCCGGTTTAGGCGAAACCGGCCTTTCGACTATCGTGGCTGGCATTGTGGGTGTATTGATGGTGGCGGCGCTTGTCTTACTCGTCGGCCGTTTACTCAATCGTTCCCAACGGTCCCAAAGCAGTACATAGCCCATGTATACAAATACCTTTGATCGCTACATCCGGCAGGAAAGCCTGATTCATTGGCTGGACCCCCGCCTGAAAGTAGTAACGGTGGTGATTTTCATTCTGGCGACGGTGCTGCTGCCTGATGGGGCGTGGTTGGGCTTTGCCCTCTCCTGGCTGGTTGTGCTGGCGTTTACCTGGCTGGCGCGGCTGCCATATGGCCTGGTGTTCAAGCGGTCGCTGGTGATCATTCCGTTTTTGTTGGCGGCATTGACAGTGCTGTTCAATGTGCCGGGCACGGCCGTCTTCACCTGGCAGATTGGTCCTCTCACCCTCACCATTACCGACGCCGGGTTGGTGCGCTTTGTGAGCATCTTAATTCGCGGCTGGCTGGCAGTGCAGATGGCAATTTTGCTCACGGCCGTGACCCCTTTCCCCGACCTGATGCACGCCCTCACCCATCTGCGCGTTCCGGCGATACTGGTCAGTATCATCAGTTTCATGTATCGCTATCTGTTTGTGTTGGCCGAAGAAGCACAGCGCCTGATGCGGGCGCGGCAGGCGCGCAGCGCCCGGCTGCCGGGGGCAGGCGTACATGGCGGCTCATTGTTTTGGCGGGCTAAAGTGACCGGGCATATGGTCGGTCAGCTTTTTAGTCGCAGCCTGGAACGCAGCGACCGGGTATACAATGCCATGCTGGCGCGGGGGTATCACGGCCGTATCCTGACCATGACCCCCCACGCCATGACTCGGTTTGATTGGCTGGCGGGGGGCACGGCCGTGTTGTTTGTCGTTTTGATTCAATTGATTGCCCGTATGTCGTTATCCGTAATCAGTAATCCGTAATCGGTTTACGGTTTACGGGTCACGGATTACGGTTCACGGATTACGAAACATGCCCGTTACTCATCCAGACACAACCACCCCTGTCGTTTCGGTCAACGGCCGTTCCACCTTGCAGGTGAATAACTTGCGGTTTGCTTATCCCGATGGGCAGCAGGCGTTGCAGGGGGTTTCCCTGCACATTGCCGCCGGGGAAAAGGTGGCGTTGGTGGGGCCAAATGGCGCCGGCAAAAGCACATTGATGCTGCATTTGAACGGCTTGTTGCATGGTGAAGGAGAGATTGAAGTGGCCGGGCTGCCGGTGGTGAAGGCCAATTTCCCGGTCATCCGCGCGAAGGTGGGCATGGTGTTTCAAAACCCGGACGACCAGCTTTTTTCGCCGACGGTGTTTGAGGATGTGGCCTTTGGGCCGCTGCACATGGGCTACCCAGAGGCCGAGGTGCGGGAGCGGGTGGCATGGGCGCTCACGGCTGTGGGCATGGCCGAACACGGCGACCGGCTCTCCCATCACTTGAGCATTGGGCAAAAAAAGCGCGTGGCTATTGCCACCGTGCTGGCGATGAATCCCGAAATCCTGGTATTAGACGAACCATCGGCGGGATTAGACCCGCGGGGGCGGCGGCAGTTGATCAACCTGCTGCGTGACCTGCCGCTGACGATGCTGGTTTCTACCCACGACATGCTGCTGGTACAGGAATTGTTCCCGCGCACGGTGATTATGGACGAAGGTCAGATTGTGGCGGATGGGGCAACGGCCGTGCTTCTGCATGACGCGACGTTGTTGGAAGCGCATGGGCTGGAGGGGGCGAGCGGTAATCCGTGAGCCGTGAGCCGTAATCCGAAGCCCGATGTCCGAAGTCGGACTTCGGACATTGGACTTCGCTCCCCACCCAAACACCTAAACACTTTCTAAATCGTCAGGAAGTCGTAGAAAACATTTGCCGAAAATGGCTTACACTTGGGGGCATGTCCAACGAGTTTGAGTGGAAAACCGAAGAAGAGGCTGGCTGGGAGGAAGAGATCGCTGTGCCAGAGACACGGCCGTCTCGCTACTACCCCTGGAAACCAATTGGCGTTTTTTTGCTCATAGCCGTACTTCTGGCGGGTGGGGTGCGCTGGCAAATCAACCGGCAGGTGAGCGCGGTGACGGCCGACGTGGAAAGCGAGGTACGCGCGGCCCATCTTTTTTTGCAGCGGGTGGCCGGGCAGCAAGATGTAGATTTGCTCAAGTCGTTGTTATCGGGGCGGGATGTTAATTGGGTGGAGACGCAGAAAACGTTGGTGGCGGAAGGTTGGTTTGGCAATCCCCCGTTGATGGGCGGCACGGCCGTGCCCCTTACAGCCAGCGATCCTCTCACTGTTACTCTCTCCCCCGACCTCTTTACCGCCGAAGTGCAAAGCGAACAAAGCTACCAACTGCTCAATCCTCAGGGCATGACCGAAACCGTGACGCTGCGGCAAACGGCCGTGTACCGGCAAGGCGAGGAACGCTGGCTCTACGCCCCACCGGATGATGAATTTTGGGGACGTATGGTTTTTCATAGTGGTGAGTACATTTCCGTGCTGTACCCGGAACGGGACGAAGCTGTCGTGCAACAACTGGCGCAAGACCTGGACGAGCTGGTGCAGGCGGTTTGCCGGGAGTTAGCCACACGCCGTTGTTTGCAGCGGGCGTTGGTGCAGGTGCGCTTCAGCAAAGAGCCAGCCAGCCTGTTATCCGGTGTAGATACTGGCTCTTTGCTGTATATTCTAAGTTTGCCCACGCCATCACTGTTGGGGCTGCCGGTGGATGAGGCTGGGTACCAGGCATTGTTTCGGGTCTATGGGGCAGCGGTGGCAACGGCCGTGATCACCCAACAGGTAAATTATCAATGCTGCTCCTGGCAACTCTTGTACCAAAGTCTGTTAGACCGGCAGTTGCACCAGCTTGGCCTGCGCCGCTGGCCGCTCAATCCGGCTGTTTATGACCAGCTTGCTTTGCAGCCACTGGCGGGTGGTGTGATGCGATTGTTGATAGATCGCCCCTCTTCTGAGGCGCTTGACCAGATGCGTATGTATGCTTTTGTTGAATTTTTGGAATCTGTGGCGGTCCCGGATGTGGCAGTGGTGGATATGCAACGTAGCCTGGATCCGTCACGCAGTATAACGCAATGGGTAAACGAGTTTGCCACTACTCCGTTTGGTCATAATTCATTAGATCAAGCCTATTCCCGCCATATTATCCAACAGGCCACATTTTCCCAGTTCCCACAGCCCTCTTTTACTCCACCGGATACGATTCAGATGATTTGTAATGTGAGGTCGTTTAACGGCCGTCTCGGCCTGTATGAATATGATCTGCACACGGGAGATTGGCGTGAGTTATTTAGGGAAGAAACCACACCGTATTGGGCTTTTGCCCAGTCGGTACCTTCTAATCCAGTTTTGACTTTTATGGTAGAGATACCCTCTGCTCAAGGCAACGAGATAAACTATCTGCTGCTGGAAAACGGGGAGCCACTGGCCTCTTTTACGCTGGATGATGGAATGGACAATTATTATCAGGTGAACGGCGATCCACACGGCCGTTACATCTTACTCGGTCAATGGCATGATGGTGAGAGGTTGGCAGAATTCCGCCTGCTGGATGTGACTGCCTGCCGCCAGGGAGTGTGCCAGCCGGAACAGGTAGCCGGGCTGATGGTTTGGTCACCAGACGGCCGTCAAACGCTCATTAAGCTGCCGGAAGATTTAGACCAGAATGGTTTACCTGATTCCCCCCTTGTCTGGTTAGGGGATGCCACCGGCGAGAATAAAAAGGTGGTTGGAGTGGGCGAACGGCCGTTTTGGCTCAATAACGAGACTTATGGTTATTTGCAGACGGGTGAAATGGGGTGGCAAGCGTGGGTGACGGCCGTTGTGGGTGAAGACACACCCCGCCCCCTATTTTCTGCTGAGGATCTTTTAGCCACCATCCCTCAAGCACAACGTCCAGAGTCGCTGTCTATAATTACACCAAGAGTTGCGCCAGACCAGCCCGGCCAGTTGTATGTTCAGGCCGATGCCGGCAGCCTCACCTACCTTTTTTCCATCACCCTGAACCCGGACCAGACACAGGCAGAAACGTTCACCCTGTTACACCAACTTCCCAGAAATTCCTGGTATGACTTGTCGCCAGACGGCCGTTGGCTGTCAATCTTTGAAGGTAGTCGTGACGGATTTGATGGGGTGTTGCTAACGCTGCAAAATCTGCAAACAGGCGCTCCCCGAATGATGCCGTCGCTGTCGCCCAGTGGGAGCATCCTTTCCTGGTCACAAGATGGCCGGTGGTATGTACGGGTGGGGGATGGTATTTTGGCGTTGGGTGCGCCGGATACCGGGTATGAGCGGTATATCTTTCACGATTTTGGCAATTGCAGTCAAGCCTATTGGCAGGAGTAGCAGATGTCAACCGATTTTGAATGGGTGACCGATGAAGAGAGTGATTGGCCGGAATTGACCCCGCCACCACCGAAACCACGCCGCTCCATTCCCTGGCGCTGGCTGCTGCTGCTTCTGCTGGTTTTGGCGGGCGGCGGCGCCTGGCTGGCCGGGCATATGCAGCAGCGCCTGGAAACCGCCACTCACCTGGTGACCCAGGATGTACGCGCCGCCTATACGTTATATGCCCAGGCCGCGCAAAGACAGGATGTGGATTTGATCAAAACGGTTGTCTCCGGCTCATCGCCGGTCTGGTGGCAGACTCAATTAAAACTGCTAGATGAAAATCTGTTGTTGGGGCGGTGGTCTATGGAGCTGCTAACGCCAGAGGACGGGCGCGTGCCGGAAATTAAAACTGTGATTCCTGCGCCTGACCTCACCGAAGCCGAAGTGGTAACACGCCAACCGTTTATTGTGTCCTATGCCCACGGCCGTAGCCAAACCATCACCCTGGAAATGACCACTTTGCTGCGGCGTGGTTCTGACCGCTGGCTGGTGGCGGCCCCCGATAGCGAGTTTTGGGGGGAGTGGCAGGTGGCCAACGGGGCCAGCCTCAGCATCATCTACCCGGAGCGAGACAAAGAGCAGGCGGAAAAACTGTTATCGGGCCTGGAAGCAGAACTGGCGCGCGCTTGCCGCGAACTGGCGCTACCTTGCCCGGCAGCCAGCAACTACACCATTCGCCTGGACAGTGACCCTGCCAGCTTGCTGCAAGTGGCCGACCCGGTGGCCATGCTGACCCGCCAACCCATCCTTAATCTGCCTGCACCCACCCTGGTAGGCCGCCCCATAGACGCC
This sequence comes from Anaerolineae bacterium, assembly GCA_023382655.1. GTDB lineage: Bacteria > Chloroflexota > Anaerolineae > Promineifilales > Promineifilaceae > CAADGU01. The sequence goes on from JAHDWK010000041.1 coordinate 30,956, forward strand.
GCCGGTGAGCGGGCGCTGCTACGGGCCTATGCCGCCCACTTCATCACGGCTGTGTTGGTCGATCACACGAGCTTGCGTTGTTGTGAACAGGGTCTTTTTCATCAAGCCCTGATAGATTACCAACTGGCGCAGCTAGATCTGCGTCCCTGGCCGTTGCAAGATAGCCACTATCAGGCCATGATACATGAACCGATGGTGGGTATGGCCGGGCTGGGCCGTTTCTGGCATGAGCCGCCGGTGCGCCCGATCAGTGGTACGGCGCAACCGCAGATTTATAGTATGGTGGCGGTTCTCCTCAATCAGGAGCCAATGTTAAACCCATATGTTATCCAACAACGTTTAGCGGTCATGGATAATTACCAGAATTGGATTGGTAGTCTGGCCGGGTTTGGCTTTCTGAACCAGGATTTTCAGCGCGCCTGGCTGAAAGAGGTGCAGACGCATTTGTCACCAATGACCGTCGGCGACACGGCCGTCTCGCTGCCCCCACCGGCGCAGGATTTGCTGTTGCTGTGTGGCAATGCTGAAACAAATACCCCCTCTCAGCTTTACCGCTACTCGTGGCAGAATGATAGTTGGACAATGGAATTGGCGGATCGCCGTCTGCAATTCCTGGCGGGTTTGCCGGGTGAAACCGGGGTGCTGCTGCAAGAGCAGATGGGGCGAGAGCGGCTGGTGCGTGTTTTTAGTTGGGTAGACGGCCGTGAACAAACCGTCGCCATCTATCCAGCCCAGTCCACCGTATTCCGGGTGGAACCGGTGGGAGAGGATGTGCTGTTTTACGTCTTCAAGTTTGATGAAAACAGCGCCGAATTTAACCTGTTAGATCTGGATAACTGCCAGGAAGAGGGGTGTGATGTGGCCGGTTGGAGCCAGCCCCCGGTCTGGTCGCCAAGCGGTAGCTGGCTGGTGGAGACGAATGAAGCGGAAGAACTGTGGCTGCGAGACGCCACCAGCGGAGCAGTGGTGCAGGTGCGGCACGGCCGTGCCCCCTTCTGGCTGAGCAATGTTTTCTACGGTTTTGTCACCACCGAGGCGCTGGTGATTACCCCCTTAACCGAAGCGCAAGGGCCACGGCGGTATTCCATTGCCCCGCTGGAGTCCGCTGTTTTAGCGGTCCACCCGACCGCCGACTGGACGATTCATGCTATCACGGCTCATCCAGGAACAAATGGCGTCTTTGTGGCTGTGGCTTATACAGAACAGAACGCAGACGCCGCCGTTTCCGGTACGATGCTGCTGCATTATGACCTGAGTGGGGGTGAAGCGAACGTGCTGTTTGAAGGCACTGAACAGTTTGGCCCGTACCACCCGCTCACTTTTTCGCCAGACGGCCGTTGGCTGAATATGCAGAGCTACAATAACCATGACTTTGACTGGCAGCTTGATATTTTCAACCTGGAAACTGAGCAGCACATGCGGTACCGGTCGGCGCAGAATATCGCCTTGCCGGGCTTTGATTGGTCGGCGGACGGCCGTTGGTTGCTACGTATAGACGATGATTTTATTCATATCACCGCCCCTGAGGCTGGTTTTGATCAACTATTGTTTTATGATTTTGCTACCTGCAATTTTGCCACCTGGGTGCAGTAAACAAACCTGGCAAGTCTTCGGAGACCTGCCAGGTTTTTGAGCAACTCTTATGACCGATAATTTTGACTGGCAGACAGAAGATGATAGTGGGTGGGACACGGCGGAAACAGAACCACAGCGCCCTACCACCTCCCCCAAACGGCCGTGGCAGGCATTACTATTAGTAGTTGTGTTGTTATTCGCGGCCGCTGTGGTCATCTATTGGCAGTTCAACCGCCGCATTGAAACACTTACCACGGCCATTGAAGCCGATGTTTTATCCTCACATAATCTGGTAAATCGCGCGGCTGCCCAACAGGATTTAGAATTATTGGCGCCGTTGCTCTCGGCCAGGGAACCGGCCTGGACAAATACCTTTGAACAATTATTGGAGAAGGGGTTGTTCTATGATCGTTCCTTTTTGAGTTTACCATTGACCACGGCCAATGAAGCTTATGCCGACCTCTCGCTGTCTGATGATCGCTACGTTCAAATTGAAGTAGCGCCGGATATGAATGCGGCGGAACTGCACTTTTTACAGGAACATACCCTGGGTTATGGGCAGGAGTCGGTGATGTTGGAACATACGGCCGTTTACCGTCGTGGCCGCACCCGCTGGCTGCTCGCGCCACCGGATGATACGTTTTGGGGGGGCTGGCAAACCATAGAACGGCCGCGTCTGACGCTTATTTTCCCGGCGCGCGATACGGCCGTGGCCGAACGTTTAGCTGATGACCTGGCCGCCGTCATTACCGACACTTGCCGCCAAAGTATCCCTCTCGTCTGCCCCAACGGTCTGCAACTGACCGTCCGGCTTGATTCCAATCCGGCCTCTCTGCTGGCGCTGACCGACCCGGCGAAGTTGTACGATAGTAATCTGCGGCTGGATTTGCCGGCGCCTACCCTGGTGGGGTTGCCCCTGGATGAAGCCGGCTATCAGGCACTGTTGCAGGGTTATGGCGCGGCCGTAGCCGCTGTGTTAATCACAGATCTGGCCGAGTGGGCGTGTTGTGCCCATGCCCCCGTGTATCAGGTGTTTTTGGAGTATCAATTGAGCCAGATGGGGTTACGGCCGTGGCCCGTCACCCCCGCCACCCATGCCCAGATCATCAACAGCGGCGCAAACCAGGACACCCTCTTCCGCTTCTGGCGCGAATCTTCATTCCAACCGCTGTTGGCCCCTGACGGCTGGCAGTTATACGCTTTTGTGGACTTTTTTATGCAGCAGCCGGCAGCGCCAATGCCCATAGCAGTTTTGACCAGTTTTAATAAACCACAAACGTTACCGCAATGGTTGGCTGGTCTGGTGGGGGCGCAACAAGAAGAAGGCAATATGGTGCAAGAGTGGTTGCTACGGGATTGGTGGTTGTTTGCTCATACCCAATTAATAGCCAACCAGGGGCCATTACCTACCCCTCTGCCTGAACAAGATTTATTGCTTACGTGCAGCACCGATTTGTCTGACATGATGACAACGACCTTGTATCGTTACCAACTGGCAAATGAAACCTGGCAGGCAGAATATTCCTTAGACGGCCTGTTATTTGGCAGCGCACTGCCTGGTGATGAGGCGGTTATTTTACAAACCATTGCCTTAGAAAATGAAATGTATGAACCGCTTATCTGGCAGGATGGTGTGGGTACGCCCATTATCGGCGATGAGTATCCACTGGCGCTTTCCTGGGGACAGGTGGATGCCACAGGCCGCCATTTGCTGGTGTATGGCGCTTCGCCTGAATCTGAAGCGTTGTTATCCATCCTGGTTGATTTGACCACCTGCCATGACGGGGGTTGCGAAAATGCGGTCTTGTATGGCAGCCCGGTATGGTCACCAGATGGCACACAGACCCTTGTGTCTAACCTGGTCTTTTTAGAAAATGGCTTGATATTGTCTGGAGACGGCCGTGTCATCCTGTTTGATACTGCTCCCCAGACGGAAAACAGTCCTCTGTTCCGCGCCGATAGCAGCGGGCAGGTGGAAGGCCAGGTGACGTTGCCGGCCCCCGGTGGTGATTTGCCGTTTTGGGTAGATGAGCAAACCTATGGTTATGTGCAGATGGTAAATAGTGTGGGTGGCGAAACCGACCAACAAGTGATGCTGGCCTCCACCCGTGATGATGTGCCCCGGCGCATCGTGGGCACAGAAGAGATGCTCCTGGCGCTGCCCGAAGAATCACGGCCGTTTCGTCTGGCGATCAGCACTGTTTTAGCGCACCCCACCCGGCCAGAATGGATAGTGGTCGTGGCCACCTCTCGCACCGAAGATTATATTTTTCTGGTGAACTGGCAGGATGGTGTGATTGATAATCGTCTGCAATTCAAACATATCACTCCCCAATATTTTGGGTTTTCACCAGACGGCCGTTACCTGATTACCACCGGCGCCCCGGCCGACAGTTTTTTTGCTCCCCAAAATGTATTTGTCTATTTTCTGCACGACATCACCGCCAACGAAACGGAAACCTTTATGGCCGGTTCATATACTTCTGTTCCCGCTTATACCTTTGACTGGTCGGCGGACGGCCGTTGGCTGGCCCAAATTATGAACAATGGCATCATCAACCTGATCGCCCCTGATTACGGCTACCAGACCCTTATTGTGCATGACAATGGCAACTGCTCGTCGCTGGCCTGGGTGAATCCAGCAAAAGAATGATATGGGGATATTGGGATATTGAGACATTGGGATACTCACCGACGATCAATATCCTAATATCTCAATTACCCCAATACATGAATCACCCTGTTGATTGCCTCACCCAGTTCTACCCCTCGCAGACAATGGCTGATCTGTCTGGTTGGTTACATACGGCCGTTGCTGAATTGAGGCCGGGCGGCCTGCTTTCCGTGCGGGATGTGGTTGTGCCTGGCAGCCGCCTGCGCGGCAAGAAGGCGGAGTGGCAGCGGCAGGCGGGTGGCTATGTCAATGCTTTTTTGCAGATGAGCGGGTGGCAGCCAGCGTGGAGCCAGTGTGAATGGGAGGATGGTTTGCGGGAATGTGGGTTTGCGGTGGTGTTTGTGCGGGTCACGGCCGTGGCCCACACTTTTCACGACTGGGCGCTTCATCTGCCGCCGCCCGACCGCCTGCGTCTGCAAGCTCTCCTTAAACAAGCGCCCGCCCCCGTCTCAGATTATTTGACGCCCCATTTTGCCGGGGATAGAATCGCTTTTCATTTACAAGAACTGTGGATTGTGGGCAATAAGTAGACCCTAAGGGTTTCAAAAACCCTTAGGGTCTGGTCTGATAGAGACAGATGACGAAAAAATATCACTTTTGGATTACCGGCTGCCAGATGAATTATGCCGATGCCCGGCGGGTAGCCACCGAACTGGAAAAGCTCGGTTATGCGGCCACGCCACGCGCTGAAGACGCCGACGTGATCGTGCTGGAAACCTGCACCGTGCGCCAACAGTCGGAAGACAAAGCGTATGGCAAGCTGCACAATTTACGCCCGCTCAAAGAAAAACACCCGGACAAAACGATTGCCGTCATGGGCTGTGTGGTTGGCGTGCGCGGCAATGAACAGTTAGAGAGTCAGTTCCCCTTTGTGGATGTGTTCATGGAACCGGCTACCGATGGGCTGCCACTGGTCAACCATTTGAAACAAGACGAAGGCTTGGCGCTGGATTTAGAGATGACCAACCGCCGCCATGCCTTGATGGACGGCGCCGTCATCTTGCCAGCAGAACAGCGGGGGCAGCTTGTCTCTGCGCCTGTTTCCATTGTCTATGGCTGTTCCCATGCCTGCACTTTTTGCATCATCCCCCAGAAGCGGGGCAAGGAGCGCAGCCGCCCGGTGGGTGAAATTGCCGCCGAGGTACGCTCGTTGGTGGCGCAGGGGGTGAAAGAGGTGGTACTGTTGGGCCAGATTGTAGATCGCTATGGCTACGATGTGCCCGATGGCCCTGATCTGGCCGACCTGCTGACGGTGATTAACGATGTGGACGGCTTGCAGCGCATTCGTTTTCTGACCAGCCATCCCAATTACATGACGGACAAAATTTTGTATGCGGTGCGCGATTTGCCCAAGGTGATGCCCCAAATTGAAGTGCCCATTCAGGCGGGCAATAATGAGGTGCTGGCAGATATGAAGCGGGAATACAGCCGCGAACAGTACCGCGATCTGGTGTACAAGATTCGAGACATTATTCCCGACGCGGCCGTGCATTGTGACATTATCGTCGGTTTCCCCGGCGAAACGGATGCACAGTTCATGGACACCTATGACATTCTGGCGGAGTTGAAGCTGGATAAGGTGCATCTGGCGCGTTACAGTCCACGCCCCGGCACCGTCAGCGCCCGCCGCCTGGATGATAATGTGCCGGACGAGGAAAAGCGCCGCCGTTTTCACCTGCTGGAAGAACTGCACAAGCAGGTATCTCAAGACATCAATCATCGTTACCTGGGCGAGACGGTGGAGGTGCTGGTGGAAGATTTGCACAAGGGGCGTTGGCGCGGCCGTACCCCGCAAAATAAGCTGGTCTTTTTCAGCGACGGCCGTGACCGCAAAGGCGATCTCGTCAACGTGCAAATTAAACACACGGGGCCGTGGAGCATGTCCGGCACGGCCGTTGACCAGCCCCACATGCCCGCGCCCGGTTTTATGCCGGCGAACACCATTCCGTTGCTGGTCGCAGGTTAGCAGTGAGCGGTTAGCAGTAAGCAGTAAGCAGTGATTTTCGCGCTGTTCGCGTTCTTCACGGATCAAATGACAGGAGGTTTTTATGGAACAGTTGGAGCAGTTACGGCCGTATATCCCCCTGCTGATTCCCATTTTGCTCATTCAATTGGCGCTGGTGATTGCCGCGTTGGTAGACTTGATCCGGCGTGAAAAGACCAAAGGCCCCAAGTGGCTGTGGGTCCTAATCATCCTCTTCATCAATTTCATTGGCCCTATTATCTACTTTGTCGTGGGGCGCGATGAATGAGCCGAACGTGATGCGTGAGACGTGATGCGTGACTCTCTTCTGCTCACGCATCACGCATCACGAGAAATCCGAAAACAGCCACATTTTTGACTCATGAACGAGATTGCCATTCGCTGTGAAAATTTGAGCCGCCGGTATGGGGAAGTGGAGGCGCTCAAGCCGCTAAATCTGGACGTGCCCGCCGGTTCGATTTTCGGCTTTTTAGGGCGCAATGGGGCGGGCAAGACGACGACGATGCGGCTGCTGGCGGGGCTGGCACGGCCGTCTACCGGGCGTGCCTGGATTGCCGGAGTGGAAACCACCCAGGCGGACAGCGCCGCCCGTGCCATGTTCGGCTACCTGCCCCAAGACCCCGCTTTTTACCCCTGGATGAGCGCCCGTGATTACCTGGATTACGTGGGTAAACTGTTCCAGATGGACAAGGCCACCCGGCAGCGGCGCGCCGATGAGGTGCTGGCGCTGGCCGGATTGACGGATGCGGCCAAACGGCCGATTCGTGGGTATTCCGGTGGCATGGTGCAGCGATTGGGCGTGGCCCAGGCATTGCTGCACAACCCGCCGGTGCTGCTGCTGGATGAACCTACCAGCGCCCTTGACCCCGCCGGGCGGTATGAACTGCTGACCCTCATTGAAAGTTTACGCGGCCGGGTGACGGTCTTCTTTTCCAGCCATATTTTGGGTGATGTGGAGCGGATTTGTGACACGATAGCCATTATTCGCCAGGGCGAACTGCTACTGGTAACAGCGCGGGATGAACTGCTCAACCAGTATGCGGCCGATGTGGTGGAACTGGACTTGAGTGATGCGGCCCGGTCGGCGGAACTGGTGGCTTTGTTGGCCGAACAGCCCTGGGTGATAGATGTGATACCGGAAAACGGCCGTCTGCGCCTGCGCGTGAATGACGTAGACACCGCCAAACACGCTTTGCTGCCGCTGCTGGTGCAGCAGGAGGCGGTCTTGGAGCGGTATGAATGGGTACGGCCGTCGTTGGAGGAGATATTCCTGGCGCTAAGCGAGTGATTTTGTGGCAACCCATTTAGCTATGACTCTATTTATCTATTCCCTCTCTATCATCGGCATGATCGCCCTACCGGTGGCGCTGGCGGCGTGGCTGCGGCGGCGGTACGTGGTGGCCTGGTTTTTGTTTTGTGTGGGTATGGCTGCGTTTGTGGTTTCGCAGGTATACCACCTGCCGTTGAATGAGTGGCTGGCCGATGTGGGGCTGATTGGCCCCATTGGCCCGGAAGCGCCCGATTTGTGGCGCACGGCCGTTGTCCTGGGACTGTCGGCGGCGCTGAGCGAGACGGTGGCGCGGGTGGTCGCCTTCTGGATTTTGTTCCGCTACCATCGGGCGGAGCAGTTTAGCGATGGCGTGATGGTCGGGCTGGGGCATGGTGGCATTGAGGCGATGCTGTTTGGCGCGGTACTGACCGCCGCCGGGTTGACGTCGCTGCTGGCGCTGGAAGGCGTTGATCTGAATACGTTGGGATTAACGGCGGAACAGTTCACGGCCATGACTAAACAATTAGAAACGTTCCAGGCTTCGCCGCTGATCGGATTGGCCCCGTTGGTGGAGCGGGGCGCGGCGATGAGTCTGCACGTGGTGGCCTCCGTGTTGGTCTGGCTGGCCTTTAAGCGGCGCAATCCGTTGTATGTGCTGGCCGCTGTCTTGTTCCATGCGTTTTTTGATACATTGGCGGTGCTGTTGCCGCAATATGTGGCCAGTGTATGGTTGATAGAGGGGATTTTTGTGCTGCTGGCGGGGGTGGGGCTGCTCTGGTTATGGCGCATCTGGCCGCGTGAACCGCAGCCGGCGCGCCAGTTGAATTCACCCCGTACCGACCTGAGCTTGTTAGGCACGGCCGTGGCCAAAGAGATGGGGCAGCAGTGGCGTACCCGGCGGGTGTTGGTCGTAGCCGCCATCTTCCTGGTTTTTGGCCTGACGTCGCCCCTGCTGGCAAAATTTACGCCGCAACTGCTGACGAGCATTGAAGGGGCCGAGCAGTTTGCCGCCCTCATTCCTGAACCGACGACCGTTGATGCGGTCGCCCAATACATCGAAAATATCACCCAGTTTGGCTTCATCCTGGTGATTGTCTTGGGCATGGGGGCGGTGGCGGGCGAAAAGGAAAAGGGCACGGCCGTGATGGTCCTCAGCAAACCGCTCACCCGCTGGTCGTTTTTGTTGAGCAAACTGGTGGCGCAGGGGGCGGTCTTTTTGCTGGCACTGCTGCTGGCGGCGGTGGGGGCGTACTATTACACCGACGTGTTGTTTGGCGGGCTGGCGTTTGGCCCGTTCTTGATGGGTAATCTGCTGCTCTGGCTGTGGCTGATGGCGCTGGCGGCGGTGACGCTGCTGGGCAGCACCATTGCCGACAGCACGGTGGCAGGTGCGGGCATCGCCTTTGTCGGTGCGGTGATTTTGCTGCTGGCGGGCAGCCTGCCGCGCATTGGCCCGCTCATGCCTGGCGGCCTGGTGGCCTGGGCGAGCCAGTTGGGGTTGGAAACGGCCGTGCCCGTTGCCAACGGTGGTTCCCTGGTAATGACGGTTGTGCTGATTGTGGTGCTGTTTGTGGTGAGTACGGCCGTGTTTGAGCAGCAAGAGTTATAGGCCGGCCAGTTCACAGCGCACGGCCGTATCCGTTTCCGTTTCCAGGGCGGCGTGCAGTGCGGTTTGAGCGGCGGGGCCGCCTATCTGGTGCAACGCCCAGGCGGCGTGGCCGCGCACCAGGGGGTGTAGGTCGGAAAGGAGCGAGATGAGGGCGGGCACGGCCGTAACATTCCCCCAATTCCCCACGGCCACACACACATTCCGCAAAAACCGTGCTCGTTTGATGCGCCGTATCGGGCTGTGGGCAAAGCGTTCCTGGAAACCTTCTTCGGTGAGGGATAACAAATCAAGTAATGGCGGGGCGGCCGAGTTCCAATCGGCGGCAAAAAAAGCGGTTTCCCCGGTAGGCTTGGCAAAGCGGTTAAACGGACACACTTCCTGGCAAATATCACAGCCATAAATCCAGTTGCCCAGCAGCGGCCGTAACTCCACCGGTATCCACTCTTTCAACTCAATGGTCAGATACGAGATGCAGCGCCGGGCGTCCAGCACATAAGGTTGCGGGAAGGCGTTGGTAGGGCAGGCATCCAGGCAGCGGTGGCACGAACCACAAGAGATTGGAGATTGGGAGATTGGGAGACTAAGAGATTCACCAATCTCCCAATCTCCTAATCTCCTAATCTCCATCGTCGTCAATATCTCCCCCAAAAAAAAGAACGATCCCCGCCGCGGATGAATCAACATCGTATTTTTGCCGGTGAAGCCGAGGCCGGCGGTTTCGGCGTGGTCGCGTTCCAGAATGGCCCCAGTATCTACGTAGACGCGGCTGTGTACGCCGGTACTGAGCGGCGACTCTTGGTCGCCCATCGAAGTGGCCGTGTCCGGCACCTGCCCCGCCAACCAATCTGCCAGCTCTTGCAGGCGGGGCGTCATCACCTCGTGGTAATCCACGCCCCAGGCGTAGTTGGAGATGCGGCCGCGCGACGGGTCATGGGCGATGGCGGGCGGCAGCGGCGGCGTGGCATAATCCAGCCCCACGCAAATGATGGTTTGCACACCGGGCAGGATGACGTTGAGGTCCTGGCGGCGGGCGATGCGGTCAGGGCGGGCCAGGTACGCCATACGGCCGTGCATCCCCGCATTCAGCCAATGCAAATAAGCATCCAGCCGCCGCCCCGGTTGGGCAGGCACAAACCCGACCAGGTTGAAGCCGAGTGCGTGTGCTTTGTGGGTTACGGCCGTTGCCAGATCATCCATACGTCCCAATTGTCAAAGGGCAACTGCCAATTGTCAAACGAAGGGGTACAATTGCGCTTTGCCCTGGTGAAGGGTGTATATCTTTTGGATAATGGGATATTGAGATATTGGGATATTAAATGAGTAATACCCAAATATCCCAATATCTCAACAACTTTTGTTGTTGGGGTATGGCTTGTTGAGAAACTGGAAATTGTGGCTGGGGCTGCTGGTGAGTGCCTTTTTTATGTGGCTGGCGCTGCGCGGCCTGAAATTGGGTGATGTTTGGGGATATATGCACTCGGCGCGATTGGGGTGGTTGGCGCCGGGCATAGTGGTCTACTTTTTGGCGGTGTGGGCGCGGACGTGGCGATGGGATTATATGTTACGGCCGTTGAAACACGTCCCCCTCATCCGCCTCTTCCCCGTTGTGGTCATTGGCTACATGGGCAACAACGTCTACCCCGCCCGCGCCGGTGAGGTGCTGCGCTCCTTTGTGCTGCGCGAACGGGAAGCCATCCCCATGAGCGCCAGCCTGGCGACGGTGGTGGTGGAGCGCGTGTTTGATGGGTTGGTCATGCTCATCTTTGTATTTGTCGCCCTGCCTTTTACACCCTTACCCAGTGGCAGCGACTTCATCCGCACGTTGGTGAACCTGGCCAGCGTCGCTTTTTTTCTGGCGCTGTTGGTGTTTTTTGTGTTAGCGGCTTTTCCCGACCGGTTTTACAAAATGGCGGAAATGATCAGTTACCGGATTTTTCCACATCGTATTCACCATCCGCTGCTCACATTTTTGCAGCGGTTTTTGGATGGCCTGGAATCGCTGCGCAGTTTCCGCAGCGTGCTGATGATCTTCTTCACCTCGATCATCATCTGGCTGTTGGAAACGGTCAAATATTGGTTTGTGATGCAGGCGTTTGATTTCCAGGTGAGCTTTTTTGCCCTGATGTTGATGAATGGCGTGGTCAATCTGATGACCACCTTTCCCGCCGCACCCGGTTATGTGGGCACGTTTGACGCGCCGGGTATTGCTGTGCTGCAACTGTATGGCGTGCCCAAAGAAATCGCCACCGCCTACACCTTGGTGCTGCACGCTGCCCTGTGGCTGCCCATCACCCTGCTCGGTGCGTATTACATGATCCGCGCCGGGATGCGCTGGTCAACGTTTGGCAAGGCGGTGGAAGTGCAGGAAAAAGAGGCAACTGTGAATTAAGAGATTGGGAGATTGGGAGATTCGTGGCAATCTCCCAATCTCCCAATCTCGCGGTGTCCCCACCGCCAATCTCCTTATGAAAATAGCAATCATCGGCGCCGGCATTGCCGGTCTTTCGGCAGCATATGACTTATTGAACGCAGGGCATGATGTGACCCTGTTTGAGGCCAGCGACCGGCCCGGTGGGCTGGCGGGTGGCTTCCGCGACGAGGCATGGGAATGGCCGCTGGAGAAGTTTTACCATCACCTGTTTAAGTCGGATAAGGCGATTATTGGATTGGTGGAGGAGATTGGGTTCAGCGACCAGTTGTTTTTTCCCCGGCCCACGACATCGGTGATTGTCAACGGCCGTATCGAACCCTTTGACTCTCCCCTGCGCTGGTTTACCTTTTCCGGCTTCAATTTGCTGGACACGTTCCGGTTTGGGTTGGTGAGTGCCTATTTGCGCTTTACCAAGCCGTGGAAAGAACTGGAAAAGCAGACAGCCGATAGTTGGCTACGCCGCTGGTATGGCGACAAAATCTACGAGAGGGTGTGGCGGCCCTTGCTCATTGGCAAGTTTGGGCCGTATTACCAGGACGTGAACATGGCCTGGATGTGGGCGCGGGTACACGTGCGCAGCCCCCGGCTGGGCTATTTTGTAGGGGGATTTCAGGCGTTTGTGGATCGGCTGACGGCCGTAGTCCAACAAAAAGGTGGCTGCCTGCAACTCAACAGCCCGGTGCAGCGCATTGAACCGGCGGACGGTGGCCTGACTCTGCACATCGCCGGCGAGACGCACCATTTTGACGCCTGCCTGGCGACCACATCCCCCGGTTTGTTGAGTAAACTGGCCCCGGATTTACCGACCGACTACCTGGGGCAGTTGTTGGCGCTCAAGAGCATGGGGGCGGTGGTGCTGACGTTGGCCTTGACACGGCCGTTTATGCCCGACCGCCTCACCTACTGGCTGAATATCCCCGCCAATACCCCTGATAAAAGCGACGGCCAATACCCCTTCCTGGCACTGGTGGAACATACCAACTACATCCCGGCGCAGCATTACGGTGGCGACCACATCCTCTACTGCGGCGATTACGTCACGCCCGACCACCCCTACATGACCCTGAGCAAAGAGGAACTGCAAACCACCTTTGTGGCCGCCCTGAGCAAAATCAACCCCGAATTTCGCCCCGAATGGATTCGCCAGAGCTGGCTCTTCCGCGAAAAGTACGCCCAGCCCGTGCCCCTGCTCAACCATTCACAGGCCATCCCCGATATTCGCACCCCTATCCCCGGCCTCTACTTTGCCAGCATGAGCCAGGTCTATCCCTGGGATCGCGGCACGAACTACGCCGTCGAAATCGGCCGCCGCGCCGCCGGGTTGATGGCATCTTAAACGAGGTAACAAAGATGAAAACGAAACGCATCATCTGTCTGGTGGGGTGGCTGGTGTGGCTGCTGGCAGCCTGCCGGTCGGATGTGGCGATCACGGCCGTGCCCACCCTCATGTCAGCGGCCGTCGGCCAGACCACGCTCTCGCCACCAACCCCCACCCTCTCCCCATCATTACCGACGTTCACGCCTCTGCCTACCCTGCCCCCGACATACACCTCCACCGCCTCCCCCTCACTTCTCACCACCCCCACACCGGAACACGTTAGCACCGCCACACCCGAACCCACCGCCACGCCCACGCACCCGCTGATGATTGAGGTCATGCGCCAACAGAGCTACCCCGGCAGCGAACTCACCTTTGAAGAAACGCTGGCTGATGGGGTCAACTATGACCGCTATGTTGTCTCCTACCTCTCCGAAGGGAACAAAATTTATGCCTTGTTGACCGTTCCCTGGGGCCAGCCACCGCCCACCGGCTGGCCGGTTATCCTCTTCAATCACGGCTACATCCCGCCAGACGAGTACCGCACCACGGAACGATACGTGGAGTATGTGGATGGTTTTGCCCGCGCCGGGTACATCGTCTTTCGCTCCGATTACCGGGGGCACGGCAACTCCGAAGGGCAGGCGGGCGGCAGCTACAGCAATCCGGGGTATACCATAGATGTGTTGAATGGCCTGACGGCCGTGACCACCCTACCCGCCGCCGACCCCAACCGTATTGGCATGTGGGGGCACTCCATGGGCGGGCATATTACGCTGCGGGCAATGGCCGTCTCGCCGCAGATCAAGGCCGGCGTCATTTGGGCTGGCGTCGTTGGCCCTTATCCCGACCTCTTTGTGCGCGGCAATATCCCCACCAGCAGCAGCGCCGCCGGGCCGCCGCCAACTTCCACCACGCCGGGCGCACCCGGCGGCCGCGGCCGTTGGCGGTTCGAGATGTACGAAACCTATGGCTCGCCGGAGGAAAACCCGGCTTTTTGGGCCTCTATCTCGGCCAACAGCTACCTGGCCGACCTGGCCGGGCCGCTGCAACTGCATCATGGCACGGCCGATAGCTCCGTGCCTGTTGCCGCCTCCGAACTATTGCAGGCGCAGATGGAAGCCGCCGGTTTGAATTCCGAGTTGTACGTGTATGAAGGGGACAACCACAACCTGGCCATCAACTTCTACACCGCCATGTCTCGCTCTGTCGCCTTTTTTGATACCTATGTGAAGGGGCACTGACCGGGGATTATAGAGCTACGGCCGTGGCAATTAGAATCCGGTTCCCTCAATTGTGCTAAAATAAGGAGAACATTTAAGCGATAGGCAAGAAGGAAACTAGAAGATGACCGAAATGACTATCAATCTTCCTCATGATGTGGCAGCACGGCTGGCGCCCATTGAGGAACGTCTACCTCAGTTGCTCAGGCAAATTGCCCAGGCCGTGCCCGCAGATCGCCCGGAAGCATCGGTTTCTCAGCCGGCTGTGGCATATCCGGTATACAATGAGTTTCTCAATTTCCTGATGACAGCCCCTTCCCCTCAAGAGATTATCAAATTCAAAGCGTCACCCACTGCCCAACTTCGGCTGCGCGAGTTGCTGGACAAAAACCGAGAAACGGTGTTGACTGATGCGGAACAGAGTGAACTGGATGCGTATGAGCAGGTGGATTATGTGATGACCATGCTCAAAGCCAAAGCCCATAACCAACTACAACAGACAGGCCAGGCTGGACGAAATGAGTGATTTGATCCCTGCCGAATTACGTCAATTCGTCCAGGAAAGAGCCGCAGGGCGGTGTGAGTATTGCCGTATTCATCAAGATACATCCACATACAATCACGAAATAGACCACATTGTGGCCCGTAAACATGGTGGGCAAAGTATCGCCGAAAATTTAGCCCTGGCCTGTTTGCCGTGCAACCGGCGCAAGGGGTCCGACCTGACCACAATTGATCCGGTCACCGGAATTGTCGTGCCTCTTTTTAACCCTCGTGTGCAGCGGTGGGAGGATCACTTTGTCTTGTCGGGAGCGGTGATCAATGGATTGACGCCGATTGGCCGGGGTACGGTTTTTTTGTTAGCCCTCAACATGGCTGATCGCCTGGCGCGACGAACGACATTGGTGCTTGAAGGATTATATCCGTAACCGGTTAAAACGGGTCGAAGTAAGTTTTGGTATCTTGGGTGCAGATGGATGCGGTCGGCCTCTATTCCGAGTTGTATGTGTATGAAGGGGACAACCACAACCTGGCCATCAACTTCTACACCGCCATGTCCCGTTCCGTCGCCTTTTTTGACACCTACGTGAAGGGGCAATGACCAGAGGTTGTGGCTTGGGGTTGGTGTGTGAGCAAGTACGGCAATGCCTGCAAACTGGTAGCCATGCGCGGCACATGCGGCGAATTAGCCGCTAGTGGCGTGGAGTTCGTCTTGTGGCAGGCACCATTCACCAAATCTTTTGGACAGCGACAAAGACTGTTGACAAATTAGTGAGAATGGTATGAAAACAGAATGCAGTTGTGTTTAATAACTAACTCAAGTTGCTACCTTAAAGGGCATGGTTGATGCTTAAGCCCAAAACAAACA
>JAHDWK010000042.1 GCA_023382655.1 Anaerolineae bacterium
GAAGATGGCGACATGGATGTGACCACGTTCACGGCCACCTCGCAATCGGATGCCAGTGCAACTGATTCGGTTGACCTGACGACCACGGCCGTGATTGTCCCAGCCTATGGCGTCGAAGTGACCGCTGAGGATGCTGACCTTTCCGGTGAGGTGGGCACAACAGTGATGTATATGCTCTGGATTACCAATACCGGCAATGTCCAGGATACCTTTGACGTGATAGTCAGTGGAAATGAGTGGGATACTGCCCCAGCCGTTGCCAGCATTACCCTGGCAGCCAACGCAGGTGGTTCCGTGATGGTTCACGTAGACATCCCGGCGACGGCGGCTAACGGCGACACGGACACAGTCACGGTGACGGTAACGTCGCAGAGTAGCGCGGCAGCCACGGATTCGGTTGTGCTGACGACAACGGCCGTTGTCACCGACACCACGATCTACATCTACCTGCCGGTTATCATGAAGCCGTAACCCCTTTAGTCCCAATTGAGAATCGGCGCCGCGCCGGTTCTTGACCCGGTAAAGTAAGAGGGTATCTGGTCACAGATACCCTCTTCTTTTTCTCACCTGGATTTGACCGGGGGGGGGGATTTTGTTACGATCCCGTTCGCTTCATTAACAGATGTATTCATGAGACCGGTGAGCACTGGGTCCCTGGCGGCGAAAGCCGCCGAACCGTGTCAGGTCTGGAAAGAAGCAGCACTAAGGCGATTCTTTCGGGCGCCCAGGATAACCTGGTGGTCATCGGTTCCATGGATATGTCGAGAGATTGGCGATTAGAGATTGGAGATTACGTAGCGCCTGTGACCTCTGCTCTCCAATCTCCAATCTCTTTTTTTATGCATACTCGTAACCACCTATCCACCTTGCTGGTAATTCTCTTTCTGCTGTTGGGCATGAGCAGCCTGGCAGCGGCCGGTTATTTGCTGGCCCAAGAGGTGTATGTGGTGATGGATGGAGACCAGCAGGTTGCCCGGCTTTCCGGCCGTTACCGGACGGTGGCCGAGGTGTTGGCGGCGGCGCGGGTGACGCTGCGGCCAGAAGATGTGGTATCTCCACCTTTGGAAGCGCCGCCTGCCACCACTATCACCATCCAACGCGCCCGCGCCGTTACCGTGCGTACCGCCACCGGAGTACAGACCTACTTTAGCCAACAGCCGAATTTAGCCGCTTTTCTGGCGGAAATTGACCTGACGTTGCCCACCGATGTGCCTATTTTTGCCGATGGGGTACGGGTGACGGTAGATGCTTTGGCCACACGGCCGTTACCCCACACCGTGGAAATCGGCAAATTTGCGACCATCACCATCCACGACGGCCGTCAGCGCCAGACTGTGCGCACAGGTGCTACCACCGTAGGCACGGCCGTAGCCGCTGCCGGGATCACCCTACAACCACTGGATAGTACCGAACCGCCGCCGCATACCCTGCTCAGCGACGGCCTGACTATTACCGTACGGCGGGCGTTTAATGTGACCATTCTGGTGGACGGCCGTACCATCACCACCCGTACTGCCCATGTCAATGCTCAAGAGGTGTTGGCCGATAACGGCATAACGCTCATCGGCCATGATTATGTGCTGCCCGGCCCAGAAACAGCCTTGTCGCCGGACGCCACCATTCAGGTCGTGCGCGTTACCGAGGATTTTCGCCTGGCAGACCAACCGATTGATTACCAGACCATTTATCAGGCTGACGGCCGTCTGGAAATTGACACCCGGCAAATTGTCAGCCCTGGCGTCCCCGGTATTTTACGGCAGCGCATTCGGGTGCGGTATGAAAACGGTACGGCCGTTAGCGAAACAGTAGACGGGGAATGGGTGGCGCGGGAGCCGGTGACGGAGGTGGTGGGGTACGGCACCAAAATTGTCACCCGCGTTCTCAACACCCCCGATGGTGGGTTGCAATACTGGCGGGTGGTCACCATGCGTGTGACTTCCTATCATGCGGGCAGTTCGGGCAAGCCGTTAGATGCACCGGATTACGGGATTACGGCCAGCGGTTTACCGGCGCAGCAAGGCGTAGTAGCGGTAGACCGGGCCATTGTGCCCTGGCGTAGTTGGGTTTATGTGCCTGGTTATGGCGTGGGTTATGCCGGTGATACGGGGGGGGGCGTTCACGGCCGTTGGATTGACCTGGGTTATGCCGAAGACGCCTACATCCCCTGGTCGGGCACGGTAGACGTGTATTATCTGACCCCTATTCCACCGCTGGAAGATATTAACTTCCTGCTGCCGGAGGCGTTGCCGTAGCCTTTCATGCACCCCAAACAACTCCTCGACCAATACCAACTGGAACCGAAAAAGAGTCTGGGCCAAAATTTCTTGTTTGATGACAATGTGCTGGCGCGCATTGTGGATGCGGCGGTGGTGGGGGCGGCGGACGAGGTGCTGGAAATTGGGCCGGGTCTGGGGGCGCTGACGCGGCTGCTGGCGCAGCGGGCGCGGCGGGTGGTGGCGGTGGAACTGGATGATCGCTTCTTGCCTATTTTGCACAACGAATTGACTGGATTGGCGAATGTAGAAATCATTCGTGGAGATATATTGGCGCAAGAACCGGGTGTATTGTTTACACGGCCGTACAAAGTTGTCGCCAATGTGCCCTATTACATCACCGGGGCCATTTTGCGCCATTTACTGGCAGCGGCGCGCAAACCGGAACTGATGGTGTTGACGGTGCAAAAAGAGGTGGCGGAACGGCTTGCGGCCGTACCCCCCCATATGTCTCTGCTGGCCGTCAGTGTGCAGTTTTACGGCCGTGTGCAGACCATTGCCACCATCAAAGCGGGCGCATTTTGGCCGCGCCCGGATGTGGATTCGGCGGCGGTGCGCGTGGAATTGCTGGGGGCACGGCCGTTGCCCCTGGCTCAGGAAGAATCGTTTTTCCGCATCGTCCGCGCCGGTTTCAGCCAGAAACGCAAACAACTGCAAAACAACCTGCGCCAGTTAGGGCTGGACAAAGAGGATGTAATAAAATGGCTGGACGCGGCGGAGGTGGACGGCCGTCGGCGCGCCGAAACCCTGAGCCTAGCCGAATGGCTGGCTATGTATCAAGCCTTTTCAAAAATAAGGTAATGTCTTTACTTTTTCGCCATGACTACAGCGGATAAAGAAATACACGGATTCCTCTTCGGAGATTCCTCCGCTTATTTCTCCATCCGTTGTAGTCTTAAGGGGATAGCGAAGACTTCGTCACACTAACAAATAAAAGCAATGGAGCAATTACACCCACATGAAACATATCACCATAATTCTCAGTATCATTACCCTCATCTTCCTGTTCGTAGCCTGTTCTTCTAATGCCGAAATATCCGACGAAGATGTTCAAGTAGCCCAGGCATCCCCCTCGTCTATAACCGAACCAACACCAACCAACACCTCAATTCCAACCGCTACCCATACTCCCACTCCTGAACCCACACAAACCACCACCCCGGTTCCTGCAAACACCCCTACCCCAACGGCAACACCCAGCCCAACGCCGCCAGCTTGTGATAATACATTGCTTAGAGAAGCGATAGTCTCGCTAAATTCCCTTGATTCCTACAAGAACAGCATGGAAGTTAAGGGAACGATAGGAACGCTTGAACTGACGGTGATGCAAATGGATTCGATGGCCTCTTTCAATAATGGACAGATAGAAGCGTTTGAGGCAACCATGCAATTAACCACGCCAGAACAGGTAAATTTTCAAATGATTTTGGTGGAAGACAATGTGTATTTCCGGGAACTTCCTGACGAGAATTGGATCGTGTTTACAGGACAAATGGCAAACACCTATCTGAATCGCTTCACGGATGTACAGTTCTTGAAACCGGAACTGATGGATGCACTGGAAGATGCTGAATGTGTCAGTTCCGTTTCGGAACTGGATGGGCAAATGGCACAACTGTACAGTTACTATGATGTAAACCTAGAAAACGTTCCAGGTAGGGGAGGTGTTGCGCTAGGAAACTCACTCTCAGAAGTTGGCCTGGCACAGGTTTCTATATGGCTGTTGCCTGTTGATAATATGGTAATCCCAGTTAAATTCTTAATGGAGCTTGAAGTGGTAGAAACCGGCCAGGAAATGGAGATGGGCATGGCTCAGGAACTTTATGATATTAATGTTCCTGTGGAGATAACAGTTCCCGAAAATGTCATCGTCCCTTCGTTTTTTCTTGATATCCCCCTGCCCGAAGATGCCGAGAATTTAACAGAGAATGACTTTCTCATTTCGTTTACCACATCTATGCCTCCCCACGAAGTAATGGCTATGTATACGTCTTTCCTGGAAGAAACAGGTTGGATGCAAACTGATTCTTATATCGCGGAAGAGCGTGGCGTTTTGTTTGAAGTGATTGAGTATTCTAGAGAAGAGCAAGAAGTAGTAGTCGCCGTTTCCGAGCAACCAGATTTTACCATTGTCAGTATTGCTGGCGGGGATAAACCCTAAACCAAAGGGCCTCATAAGTAAAATAGATCACAGGCAGCAGCCCACCACGAGTAATGAAAATCTGTAACGCGATTTGCCAGATCGCGCTGTATCCACTTGGGCAAATTTAAGCCCGATGGTAAGAATGGTGACGCATGATCCTGTTGTTCCAACGAGGTGTAAACAGGAGTATATGGTGCAAGAGACAACGGTTTTTGATGAACGGTTGGAAGAACCCCTACCTATTGCTGACCCGGAAATAGATATACTGGCCGAGGGGCGTTTGCACAAGATCATGCTGTTTTTTCACCGACCGGCAGCCTGGCCTGATGGGGCGCTGCTGTTGGTGTGGCTGGTTCTTACTGTGCTGGCGGGATTGTTGTGGGGGGTGATTTCCGGTGACAAGACTTCAGTGCGCATCGTGACCTTGTTGTCTGGTTTACTGATGGCGGCCGATATGCTATTGCTGCGCTCATTGCCCCGGCGGGGGATTTCCTACGGCCCCTGGCAGGCGCAGTTTGTGGTGTTGGCGCTGCCGCGGCTGGCGGCCACGGCCGTGGCCGCTCTCATCGTTCGTATGGTGGGCCTGGAATGGGGGATTAGCCTTTTCCTGGTGGCGCAATTGCTTGGTCTGGCGGCGCTCATTTGGGGTACGGAAATTGAACCGTTTCGCCTGCGGATGACCGAGTTCATCATGTTTACCGACCGCCTGAAACCGGGCAGCCCGCCCCTGCGCCTGCTGCACATTTCTGACCTGCACATCGAACGGTTGACGGCGCGGGAAGAGCAGGTGGTGGAACTGGCGCAAAAGGCCAAACCTGACCTGATTGTCATCACCGGAGACTTTGTCAATCTCTCTTACAACCGCGACCCGAAAACACATCAGCAGGTGTGGCAGTTGTTGCGCCGCCTGAAAGCGCCCCACGGTGTTTATGCCACGCTGGGCAGCCCGACGGTAGATTTGCGGGAAACGGTGGTTCCCATTTTTGATGACCTGCCGGTGCAGTTGTTGCGGCAGGAATGTGTGTTGGCGGATGTGGGCCACGGCCGTACCCTCACCCTCATTGGCCTGGACTGTACCCACCACATCCCCACCGACGAGGCCCGCTTAGGGCAACTGATGGCCCAGGCCCCGGCCAATTCCCCCCAGCTTTTGCTCTACCATTCACCGGAACTGATGCCCCAGGCCGTGCAGCACGGGATTGACCTGTACCTCTGCGGCCATACACACGGCGGGCAGGTGCGCCTCCCGCTTATTGGTCCCCTGCTCACCAGTTCCCAATTGGGGCGGCGATTTGTGATGGGATTGTATCACTACGGCCGTACCCACCTCTATGTCTCGCGCGGCGTTGGCCTGGAAGGTCTCAGCGCCCCCCGTGTCCGCTTCCTCTGCCCCCCGGAAATTACGCTGGTTACCATTCGGCCGGCGTCCCTGTGACCCGTAATCCGTAATCCGTAGTCCGTTATCCGAGGTCGGTTTACGGATAACGGATTACGAAATCCCCTGCGACCGTAACCAACTGATGATGTGATCGGCTACGGCCTGCCAGCCCGCTTCCAGCATCATGTCATGGGCCATGTCGAAAAAGACGGCTTCGGTGTGGTAGGCAACGGCCGTGCTTTTTACCTCATCCACCGTAAAAATAGTGTCCCTGGTGCCGCCCAGTACCAGCAGGGGCGCTTTTACCTTTTTTGGTTTAGGCAGATTCAGCCAGAGCATATCGTTAAAAGCGCGGAAGGATTCGTTTTGGAGAAGGCTATAGTACCGCGCCACCTCCTCTTCCGGCATCTCCTCGCTAAAAAACATCTCCCGCGCCAACGCCTGCGTGCCGATCACCGGCTGCAAGCTCAACGTCAGGTTTGTCTTGAGCAATACGCCGGGGTGGTTACGGCCCAGTCGTAACGTCGTGCCAATGACCCCACGCGGCGGTACGGCCGCCAACAGCACCCCGGCCGGCGCATGATACGTTTCCAGGTACTTTTGCACCACCAGCCCGCCCATCGAATGTCCAATCACCACCGGCCTGGCCGGTAAACTTTGGGCCACCTCTGCCACATCGGCCACATAACCGGCCACCGAATGCCAGCGGATTTTTTCACGGCCCGGGCTGTTCCCATGCCCGCGCAGGCTCAGCGCATGAACCGCCCATCCCTTTTCCGCAAAGTAAGGCAGGAAAAATTCATCCCAACACCACGCCCCGTGCCACGCCCCATGCACAAACAGCAGCGGGGTCTGGTGCTGCACTGTTTCTGGCTGGCGGCTGATCAGTTCTAACATAATCCCTCCTTGTTTGAGTGAGCAGTAAGCAGTCAGCAGTGAGCAGTAGGCAGTGAGCAGCAGATGACTGCTTACTGCTCACTGTCCACTGCTTACTTTTTCTAAGAAAGCGCCGACCAAACCTCCAACTTCGACTTCACCCGCCGGATGACTTCGTTGGTGAACTCATCAGTGTTGGCGGTGCCGCCGATGTCGGCCGTGCGAATGCCATCATACACCGTTTCTAGCGTGGCTTCATAAATGGCGCGGCTGGCCCGTTTGGCTTCCTTCTCCTTCATGTGAGACAACATCCCCGCTCCCGCCAGGATCATGGCCATGGGATTAGCCCGGTTCTGCCCCTGTAAGCGGGGTGCCGTACCATGAGGTGCTTCGGCCATCAGGCAGTCAATCTGCCCATCTTCGCCGATGGAAATGACCATAGACTCTGACCCGGCAATCGAGCCAAACATTTGCAACACCATGTCCGAAAGCAAATCGCCATCCCGGTTCAGCGTCGGAATGACCAACGGTTCCCCGGTGGTTGCTAGTAGCAGGGCAAAAGTAGCATCAATCAGCTGTGGCTCATAGCGCACATCCGTGTATTTCTGGGCACAGGCATCCATTTCCTCCTTAAACATGCCTTCGTATACAGGGCTAACGGTAAACTTGGGGCCGCCAAATACTTTGGAACCCGTATCGCGGGCATGTTGGAAGGCGTATTCGGCCACGGCCCGGCAAACGCGGCGGCTAATCTTTTCGGTACGATAAGCCATCTCATCCGGTGACCCGTCTTCCCCTTCGCGCCATTCCTTCGCGCCGTAGGCGTCATCCCGTGCCATACGCACCACACTGATGGGGGCATAAACACCGGCAGTGGAGCGCACGCCGGGAATACGTCGGCCGGTGCGCAAAATCACTTCCGCGTCCATCTCCTCGCGCAAAATGCGGTTGGGGCTACCCACATCTCCCTTTGTCTCCGGGGTAATGGTGGCCGCTTTAAGAGCCACCCGGTGTTCCCGGATCGCTTTCCCGGCGTCGTAAACCACCTGGTTATTGGTGGCCCGTCGGTTTTCCAGGCTGAGATTATAACGAATAAATTCCACGTCGAACCGGGTCACATGCGAGTCCAAAACGCGCAGCGCCTCTTCTAATAATTCTTGCCCTGTTTGGTCGCCATCTAAGATGACAATTGTTCGTGCCATACGTCCACTCTCCTTAAAATAATCCACAGATTACACAGATTTCACAGATTTTATAATCGGTGTAATCTGTGGATGTTCATATCTTTATTCTCCAACCTCGCTTCTTTTTCTCAATAAATCCAGATATTTCGGCACGGCCGTACCATATACCCAATACCAAAACGGCCGTACCACATAATCCCACGCGCCAATGTGCCGTACCACCTGGCCGTTGAAGCCGGCCTTGAAGCGCCATACGCCCCACAGCCGATCACTTTCGCTGAATTCGTCCGGCGCGCCCCAAAAATCATACCGTTCACAACCTTGTGCTTTTGCCCAGCGGATGGCCTCCCATTGTAGCAAATAGTTGGGCATCCGATTACGCTCTTTTTCGGTGGAAGCGCCATACATGTAAATCACCTTGCGCCCCGATTTCACCAGGTAAACGGCCGCTACCGGTTCCCCTTCATACTCGGCAATCAATGGTTGCCCTAGACCCGCCTGATAAAAACTGTGCCAGATGTCCAGATAGTAGGGCAACGGCCGTAGACCAAAACCATCCCGCTCTCCCGTTTCCTGATACATGGCCGCCAACGCCGGAAAATCATCCGGCGTCCCCGCCCGCACGGTGATCCCCTTGCGTGCTGCCAGCCCGATGTTGTAGCGTGTCTTCGACTTCATCGCCGCCAACAGCTCATCTTCGGACAATGTCAGGTCAAGCTCAACGGTGTTGCGAAACTGAATTTGCTCATCCGCAAAACACCAGCCCCGTGCCTGTAAATCCTGGATAAACTGTATCCCCACCGGCGCGGGCTGTTCTTCCTCCGTGCCCCAACCTTTGATCACATCCGGGTCAATTTTGAGAAAAACCGCTCTTTCTTGCCGGGCCACCTGCTCCAACTCGGCCAGCACCAGGTTTCGCAGCGCCTCGTTAGCGTAATCAAAGGCCGGCCCTTTGGGCACATACAGGATGGAATAGGGCAGGCGGGGTAGGGGGCGCTTGAGGATCATGGCGGCGGCCAACGGCCGTTGGCCGTCTGGCTCAACCATCACCAACGGCCGCATCTGCCATCCCCAGCGTGACTTAAACGCCGCCCACGTCCAGCTTTGCAGCGCATGGGCGTGGGGCAGATTGCATAGGATTTGTTGCCATTCTTCCGGCGAGGTTGTGGGTTGGAAGGTGGTCATACGGATATTGTGATGCGTGATGCGTGATGCGTGACCAATCACGAGTCACGCATCACGTATCACGTATCACCGGCTTCGCCTCCATTGATACAGTTTATACGCCAGGTTGTTGTACACTCGATCTGTCGCGCCGACGGTGCGTTTGATCTGGCCGCCAAAGCCCCGTTTGAAGCGATAAACGCCCCACAGCCCATCGTGTCGGTTGGTGAAATTGGCTTCCAGTTCCGCTTCAGGGGCGTCGGGAATGCCCCACAGGTCATAAGTCTGGCAGCCCTGGTTTTTGGCCCACTCAATGGCCGCCCACTGCACGGCATAGTTGGGCATCCGTTCTCGTTCTTCATTGCCGGACGCACCGTAGAGGTAATAGGCGCTTGTGCCCAGCGTAAAGACCATGATGGCGGCCAACGGCTTCGCCATCCCCGCTTGTTCCTCAAGCTCTGCCAACCACAATGCCGCCTGTCCCGTCTCCGCAAAAATCTCATACGCTGCCTGGTAATACAGCGGCGTGTGGATGCCAAAACCGTCCCGTTGGCCGGTAAGCTGCATCAGTTGGACAAAAGCGGGCAAATCGCGGCGACTGCCCAGGCGAGTGGTAACGCCCTTTTTAGCCGCCAGCCGAATGTTGTAGCGGGTCTTTTGTTTCATCGCCGCCAGAATATCATCCAGCGACGGCCGTAAGTCCACGATCACCGTTTGTGGCGGCTGAATGGTGTCTGTTTCTGGCCTCAGTTCGTGCTGCTGGCAGATGGCCTGCCAGGCGGTGGGGGACATATCCTCCTGCCACACCAGTGGCTCCATCTTGACAATAGCCGCCCGTCGTTCATACACCGAATGGTCAATCTGGTTGAACAGCACGGCCGTTTGCTCCGCATCCGTCCAATCCACCAGTGGCCCATGGGGGATGTACGCCATTTTCATCAGTCCCAACGCCGCCGACTTGTACAACAATTGCGCCCCGGCGGCGATACAGCCGTCGCGTTTCAGCCACACACGATGCGAGCGCCAGCCAAAACGGTTCTTCAGCCGCGCCCAACCGGTGGTTTGCAGCAGGCTGCCCTGCGGATGGGCGGCCACAAACGCATCCCACTCGTCATCCTCAGCCGTATGGGCTTGTTCTTCCATACCTAAAATTTTGTCAAACATGGGGGGGAATTATAGCCGGGAATGGTTATTATGCCTTTTGGTCATAATAACCGTTTGGCAATGATCTCTTTCATAATCTCCGTCGTGCCACCGCCAATGGAGAGGATGCGGTTGTCGCGGTAAAGGCGTTCCACCAGGTATTCGCGCATGTAGCCGTAGCCGCCAAAAATTTGCACCGCCTCATAAGTGACAAAATCGCTCACCTGACAGGCGAAGTTTTTGGCCATCGAAACTTCTGTTACCTGGTCAGCGCCGCTGTCCATTTTAGCGGCGACGCGGTAGGTAAATTCCCGGCTCACCTCTACCTGTGTCGCCATGTCTACCAGTTTGTGGCGAATGACCTGGAATCCGGCCAACGGCCGGGCAAATGCCTCCCGCTCCTGCACATAGCGCAGGCTCTCTGCCAGCGCCAACTGCGCCGTCATGTTCGCCAGCACCGCCAGTTGCAGCCGTTCCCGCTGGAAGTTGGCCATGATGGCGTAAAAGCCCATATTTTCTGGGCCAATCAGGTTGGCGGCAGGCACGCGGCAGTCGTCGAAAAACAGCTGGGCCGTGTCAGACGCCCACCAGCCCATCTTTTTCAGGGGTTGGGAACGAGACAAGCCCGGCGTGTCGCCGGGAATCACCAGCAGGCTGATGCCGGTTGCGCCAGGGCCGCCGGTGCGCACGGCCGTTGTCAGCACATCCGCCCGGCAGCCACTGGTGATAAATGTTTTGCTACCGTTGACGAGGTAGTGATTGTTGTCACGCACGGCCGTTGTCTGCAAATTAGCTACATCTGACCCACCCCCCGGCTCCGTAATCGCCAGCGCCGCCACCTGTTCGCCAGTCAAGACTGGACGGACAAACCTTTCCTTCTGTTCGTCGGTGCCCAGCAGCATAATCGGCGGCAGGGCGATGTTGAGCGAGCCTAAGCCGGCGGCTACGCCGCCGGAGCCGCCGCGCGCCAGTTCTTCCCACACCACAATCTGCATGAACAGGTCGCCAGGTACACCCCCCCATTCCTCCGGGTAGCCCACACCCAATATCCCGGCGGCAGCCGCCTTTTGGTACAACTCTCGTGGAAAACTGCCCGCCTCTTCCCAGGCATCCACAAACGGCGCAATTTCCTTCTGCACAAAGCGCCGTGCCGCCTGCCGTGCCATCTCATGTTCATTACTGAAATACTGTTGATAGGTATTGGTCATTGTTTGCCTGTAGCTGGTTGCAGGTTAGGCAAGTAGCAGGTAATGACTTGCCACATGCCACTTGCCACATTTGACGCTGCTTCCTCACCTAAGTATACTACGCGCCGGTACTTCAACAATTTACCGGGGCATAGCTCAGCTTGGTAGAGCGCTCGCTTTGGGAGCGAGAGGTCGTCGGTTCAAATCCGGCTGCCCCGACTGGCCGGTAATCGGTGATGAGTAACTTCCGACAACCGATTACCGACAGGCGGCGTTGGTGTAGTGGTAACACAATAGCCTTCCAAGCTATTATCACCAGTTCGAGTCTGGTACGCCGCTCTAAAATTATGAATTAGGAATTAGGAATTATGAAAAAGCAATCCCCTTCATAATTCATCCTTCATAATTCCTGATTCCCTCTGGGGCCTATAGCTCAATGGCAGAGCAAGCGGCTCATAACCGCTGGGTTCCAGGTTCGAATCCTGGTGGGCCCATTTTCCCCTTCTCAGTTGACAATCTATTGTGGTAATACCCAAACGAGGTTGTTGTTTAGGGAAAAGCAGCAACGGCCGTTCTGTGGACGCTGTTTGTCACTATTTTTTCAGTTGGGCGAAGTCAAGGAAAAGGGAGGGGGTGGTGGGCGCGCAGCCCACCACCAAATTAAGTTGTTTTATGCTTACGGTACAATGTCAATGGCGTCAGCCACCTCGCCGGCAAAACCATTGGCCGACCCGTCCCAATACATGCTGTAGGTACAGGTAGTGGTTGATCCCAGTGAACCGGGGGCGCAAATGAAGATGTCGGCGCCATCACCGCTGACACCGGATACACTATAGGTTCCCAGCGTGGTTAGGTAGATAGCGTTGTTGGCGCTGTTTATCCATGCTCCGGTGGTATCTTCGTTCGTGGTGGTCAAGCCTACATCGGAACCGTCGAAGTAGAGCGCCCAGGTACCGGCCGTGGTGCTGCCTGTAGAGGTAGCCGTAAACGCCAATAAATCTTCGTCAGCGCCGGAAACACCGGTGACACTGGGGTTGCCGGTGGTGCTGATGAGCAAACGGCCGTCTGGCGCAAAGCCAATCGCGTCAATATCCTCAGCATTCGTCGTCAGGCCCACATCCGAACCATCAAAGTACCAGGAGAATGTGTTGGTGGACGGTGTGTAGCGCACAATGTCAGAGTCATCTACGGTGCCGAGACTGCCAATGGTCACGGCCGTGTCAAAGCTCATCAAAATGCTGCCATCACCCTGAATATCAAAGGCATTGAGGTCGGCCGTTACCCCAATAGTGGATAAGTCCAGGAACTTTGACCAGTTACCGGCGTTATAGGCCAGAATATCCTCATCGGCGAAGCTAACGCCACCTACTGAGCCATCGGTGGAAGAACTGACGTAGATAGTGCCGCTGCCAGATGGTGGTGTAGCAGAGGGAGTAGGTGTATTTGTGGGCGTCGGTGTGTTGGTTGGTGTGGCGGTAGGGCCAGGCGTGGGCGTCGGGCCGTCGCTGCAACCGGGGAAGGCAAAAGAGCCAATCCGCGTTTGCCAGTTGGTGCCTGTGGAGATGTAATACTCGGTGGTATACCAGAACGTACAACCATCCACGTCTACCGTCATGCCGGAGTAGTCGCCCCAGCGGTTATAGCTGGTTTGTGAACCTGTACCGGCAATTAGCGTGGCTTCGCCCTGCCCCAGGGTATTGAGCGTGTCGCTCGCTAACCGTCCGGCATAACGAATTTGTGGATTGATGCTGGAACTGGAGGCACTGTAACCCACGGCCATATTGCCCTGGCTGTCTACACCCACGCTGCCCATCCAGCGATGTGTAGAATCGGGCTGGAAAGTGCCTTGCTGGAACACTGAGGGCGTGCCACTCAGATTGCGGAACTCATACCAGCGGATACCTGCCACCCCACCAGACGAGACAGAATGAGTCACCCACAGAGCGCCATTGCCACTCGCATTGCTATACATCAACTGCGCCATCAGCCGCCCCGCGAGTGAATCTAGCGTCACTGAGGTACCGGCTTGTGGCACAGAACCGGCATTCGAAAAGGAGGCGATGCTGGTACTCACCGGGCCGGTAAGTGTGGAATTGGCCGGATTGGTCCAGTTGATGGCCAACTTCCAGGTATACATGGTGCTGGTGGTTTGCAGCGACATGAGGTAGTTGGGTGTGCTTGCCGGGGCTTGCGCTACCTTGGCATTGGAAGGCATCAGGCTGAAATAGGCTGAACCGAGGTCGGCATACTGATAATTGAGAGGCAGACCATTGATCAGTTCATCCCGGTTGAGCGCCCACATACGCACACCTTTGTAACTGGCGCTGGAGCAAGTGCTGGTGAGGCAGTCGAACATATTGGCAGTCATATAGATGCCATCATGCCAGACGCCCAGTTTGGGATAATCGTTCAGCCAGGGATGAGTAGCGTCATCGGCCCGCAGCCCGTAGAACCACCAGCCACCGGAGACAGGGTCGGCGGTTTTGGAAACGGCGATGCACTCGTAATAAGGCCCATTTTGGATGTTTGTCCAGGCAAAGTCGGTGATGATCCAGCGGCCGCTCACGTTGTCGTAGAGCACTACCGGGTCGCCATTATTATCGGCGTCGCAGGGGG
This sequence comes from Anaerolineae bacterium, assembly GCA_023382655.1. Lineage (GTDB taxonomy): Bacteria > Chloroflexota > Anaerolineae > Promineifilales > Promineifilaceae > CAADGU01. The sequence continues at coordinate 13,965 of JAHDWK010000042.1, forward strand.
TGCCGGTACCGTTGAATAGGGTGTCAAAGGTAAAGGCGGCCAACTGTGTCCCGGTTTTGGAGTAGATGCCAATGGAGGTGTTGACGGTCTGGATGTAATGGTTTGGCCCCACATCCCCGTTTGTATCCGGCGGCCAACCGGCGCCCCAATTATTCAAATCCAATCCGGCAAAGTTCTGGTTGGGGCTGGGCATAGCCTCAGGCGCGCGGAGATCTTGACGCACGGGATCGATAAAGTTGGGGTTTGGCTTCTCCATTTCCATCATCTCAAACTCAACGCCCAGGGTTTTCTCCGGGGGGCCAATTTGGGGGAGGTCGCGGAGGTCACCTTCGAAGGAGACGGCCGCAACAGTGCTACCTTGCTGCACTTTACTCATCGCGGTGTCACTGGGATCACGGAAGACATCTACCGTGTTGGGAGCGCCCGGGATGGACAATTGGATGGCGGCTTCAGTTTCGGCGTTGGAGGTGCGGGTCAGGCTGGGGCCTTGAACCAGATACCAAACGCTGACCAGGGTAGCGGCCAATATGATGAAACCTGCTGCTTTCCGACGAGAAATGTTGAACATACTGCCTCCTCAAGAAAATGGTCTCCCCTCCCTTTTCCTTGACATCCGCTGAGAAATGTATCTGAGCCGCAGAATAAGTCAATGATCTTGCAAATGTTGTTTCAGTTCCCGCGTTTCCCTTGCTACTTTGTTGTCTATTTGACAGACCGTATGTGAAAACAGGCGTATTGCGCTGCGAAAAAATCCAGTTAAATGTCCACTCGGTGACACGTCCACCATTCGCAAGAAGTGCAATGTCCTGTGTCCCTGCGATTCACAACCTGATTCTCAATTGAAGTGGTCGGCAAAACAAAATATCCCACTGACCACCCTGCTATGGAGGTAATAACGATGCTTGAAAGTATGACACCCTCTGCGTCATTAACGACGGCCGTGCGCCGGATGCCCAAGACGAGCGGCCTGCCCCTGATTGGCTCATTGCCGCAATTATTGCGCGATCCCTTCGGTTACGTCGGCCATGCCCGCGAAACACATGGCGACATTTACCGGCTGAACCTGGGCCTGATCAACGTGGTTGTTTTGAACCAGCCGCACCATGCCCAATATGTGCTGCGCGACAATGCTGCCAACTACCGCAAAGGCGGCCCCATGTGGGACGCTGTGCGGGGCATGTTGGGCAATGGTCTGGTCGTCAGCGAAGGTGATTTCTGGCTGCGGCAGCGGCGCATGATGCAGCCGCAATTCCACCGGCAGCGCCTGGCCGCCCTGCAAACGCTGATGGTGGAAGCGATTGCTGAAGCGTTAGATAGCTGGGAAGCGGCGGCCGATGGGGCCACACCCTTTGATCTGACGCCCGGATTTAACCGTCTGACCATGAAGGTCATTGTGCGCACCCTGTTTGGTACCGGGTTAACGGCTAAAGAGATGGATGATACGGCTGAAGCCATGACCTATGCCCTGGATTTCCTGATGAGGGCCATCCTGGTCGAGCCGCTGCCGCGCTGGCTGCCTGTGCCTGGCCGCAAAAAGTACCAGCAGGCGTTGGCCCGCTTTGACGAGATCGTGTATGGCATCATCGCCCAGTGCCGCACCGGGAAGTTGGCCGACGACCACCTGTTGGCGATGCTATTGGATGTGGTAGACGAAGAAACCGGCGAAGGCATGACCGACCAGCAGCTACGCGACGAAGTCGCCACCCTGTTTTTGGCCGGTTATGAAACGACATCCCTGGCGCTTTCCTGGGCGTTCCATCACCTGATGCAACACCCGGAGATGATGGGCAAAATGCAGGCGGAGGTGGACAGTGCGCTGAACGGCCGTCAGCCCACATTGGCCGATTTGCCGCAACTGCCGTATACGCGCATGGTGCTGCAAGAGGCGATGCGTTTGCAGCCGCCCTCCTACTGGCTGCCACGCACGGCCGTGGCCGATGATGAGATTGATGGCTACCACATCCCGGCGGGTACCCAGGTAGTTTCGTTGACCTACATGTACCATCGCCATCCCGAACATTGGGAAAACCCGGAGCAATTTGACCCGGAACGCTTTACGCCGGAACGGTCGGCCAACCGCCACCGCTATGCCTGGATTCCCTTTGGGGCAGGGCAGCGGTTGTGCATTGGCCGGGACTTTGCCATGATGGAAGGGCAACTGGCGCTGGCGATGGTGGCGCAGCGGTTCAACATCACGGCCGTACCCGGTCACGAGGTAGAACCGATGCTCTCGTCTACCCTCCGCCCCAAAAACGGCGTCATGGTCACGCTGGAAAAACGAGCGTAAATGAAAAAGGCCGGTGAATCAATCACCGGCCTTTTTTGTTTACGGGGCAATGGTTGTTTGCCCCAACGGTATCCAGGGGAATTGGGCGGTGATGCGTTCGTCCAGGATGGGCAACGGCCGTTGTGTGAAAGCATCATACAACGTCACCATACCACCGACGCTTTGACCGGGTACGGCCGTGTCGCTCACGACTAACACAGGCGCGCCGGGCACGGGTTTTACGCTCTGGCAGTAAGTTTCATAGGTGGGCGAATCCTGCGTATAGTCAACAAGATGGGGTGAGGTAACGCTTGACCCGGCAATCCATTTCAGCGTAGGAATAGCCCCCATCGCTGGTACATAATCCACCAGATCACACCAGGCCCAACGAAACCCATCGGCCTCATAACCGACCAGCCGGGTGGAAACTACGTAGTCGCGCCAGAGGGGGCGGATGGCGGTGAAATGTTGGGGGAGGGGGGAGGAATGAGATTTAGAGATTGGGAGATTGGCGGTGGGGACACCGCGAGATTGGGCGATTGGATCGCCTGTCCACACAATTCCCTGCCCCAACGGAACATAGTGCTGCCTCTGCTCACTGCTCACTGCCCACTGCCCACTGCTTACTCCCCACGGTCCCGTGAGGGAGGGTAACGTTGCATCCCCATTATCCCTGACTTCTGTCACATAACCCTCAGGCGTCTGCCAGTGCAGGTAGAGGCGTGGCTGGTCGGGCAGGGTGTGATCCCAATCGTAGCCGAGCAGGCGGGCGGTGGGTGTGCCTCGGTAGACCCGGTGTTGGGTGACGGGTGGCTGGCTCATGGGGCGGACGGTGAGTGTAGTGACGGCCGTACTCGCCTCCCCGCTGCCCACACGAATAACATAGTCACCGGGTTGTGCGCCGGGGCGGGGCGTCAGGCGGAATTGGGTCAGGGTGATGCCGTCTGGTTGCGGTGAAACGGTGAGATCGGATTGGGCGTAGGAACGGCCGTCGGCGCTGATGAGATGCGCGTTTATGGAGATTGGGAGATTGGCGGTGGGGACACCGCGAGATTGGGAGATTGATTGCCAGGCGAGCGTAATAATGGTTTCTTGCCAGATTTCGGTGAAGGCATGATTCATATGATAGCCAAGTAGCTGGATGTCGTCACCGAGGGTCGTATTGAGTGGTGTAAAGTTGGTTGGCAGGGTAGTGCGGGGTTGTTGGCGGAACCAGAATGCTTCGTGCAGCGGTTCGGATGGGGGCAGGCTGGCGTAGGTGGTGGGGTCATACCAGGTGGCAATGACGTCACGGCCGTTGCTCCAGGCCGTCGCAATTTCCTGTACCCATGTTTCGCCATACGGGTCCGCGCCGGGGGCAACATATCGCACGGTCACGTCCGGGCGCTGCCCTTCCACCTCCTGCAAATACCAGAGCGGCGTCACCCAATGCCAGTTTGCCAGTATCAGCGCATCCAGTGGGGCATCGGCCAACAGATTTTGCGCGTAATCACGAGCATCTTCCACCCCGTGCATTTGCCGGTAGCTGGGCCAATGTGACCAGCCCTGAAAGATGGCGGCGGTGAAAAGAATGGAGATTAAGAGATTGGCGGCGGGGACGCCGCGAGATTGAGAGATTGGGGTCTCTTTAATCTCATAAACTCTCAATCTCTTAATCTCTCCTACCGCATACCCAAGGCACAACACCATGGGTACATAGGCAGGCAGCATGTACTCCACCGTTTGGGGGGCGCGGTACATGGCGGTGATGAAGGTAAATACACCAAAGGAGAGGCCAAACAGCAGCCCCAATTTCCATTCGCGCCAGAGCAGCAGCGCCAGCCCGACGACCATGCCCGCCAGCAGCCAGCCGGAAAACTGGAAGGTGAGCACGTTGCCCATCACTCCCAGGCGCAGCCCTAATGTCAATGGATCGGTGAAATAAAAGAAGTCGCCCTGAAAGCCTAAGCCTAAGACATGCTCCACAAACCCTTGCCATGTAGCTAAATCGGCGCTGGCGCCCTGCACAGCCGTACCCGCCCGCAGGGGCAGATAAAGCAGGGGCAATAAACCAAGCAGGGCGGCGAGCAACGGCCGCAGCCACCGCTTTGGCATCTTCACAATAGAAGGGTCTACCACCATCACAAACAGCAAAAACACTACCCCCATAAAAGCCAGCGACAAATGATGCCCAACCCCCAAACTCACCGCCAGCGCCGCCACTACCAACCAGCGATCTTTCAATCGCCAATCCTTCGGTAAACTCAGGACAGGTTCTTCAATCTCCAATCTCTTCTCTTTCTCTACTTCCTTATAAAACCGCACCAGCACCCACAGCGCCAGCGCCGCAAAAAGCGCCGTCAGGCTGCGAATGTTGGCGGTGGTGGCCTGCGCCCAAAAGGTGGTAGCTGTGCCCAGAGCGAGTACGGCCGTCGCCGCCGCCCACACCCGCTTCGTCATATCCCACACCGTCTGGTAAACGAGCAGCAGCACGGCCGTACTGGTGAACAGGGAGAGTAAATTAACCCGGTAAGCGGCGGTATCCCCGATGGGCAGCCGCGTCGTCAAGTGCGCCAGCAAGGTGTAGAGGGAAAAACCGGGTGGATGGGCCACGCCCAACTGCGCGGCAATCAGCTGAAATTCGCCGTTGTCGGCAGGCAGCAAACCGGGCGCCAGGGTGAAAAAGTAGAGTGCGCCAAAGAGGACGGCCGTACACACCAACCCGCCACGCACCAGCCACCGTTCCGGCAGAGTGGGTAGGGGAATCATCTGGGCAAAACAAACGGCCGTAAGCAGGGCGATGGCCGTCCACACCAGCGGATCCGGGTGCGGATACAGGACGTAACCCCACATCAGCAGCAGCGGCCACGTTTCCGCGAGGGGGTGTGGTTGTGTCATCAGCAGCGCGATCAAAGTCATCAGCCCGGTGAAGGCAACGGCGATAACAAGAGAGGAACCGGCGACAGTGGCCCAGGCTTCGCTGGCAATACGGCCGCTGAAAAGCCCCAATGCCAACGCTGGTAAAAGCCACATGCCCAGATGACGCAAACGATTCCACATGCGCCGGATTATATCTTTCAATGTTCATTGGGGTGACAATATCTCAATATCTCAATATCCCGTTATAATCTGAGGCTGTAGGAGAAAGACATCATGTTTATCATTTACCCGGCGATTGATTTGCGTAACGGCCGTGTGGTGCGGCTGCAATATGGCGACCCGAACCAGCAAACAGTGTTTAGCGATGACCCGGTGGCGATGGCCGAAAAGTGGCTGGCCGCCGGGGCCAAATGGCTGCATGTGGTCAATCTGGATGGGGCGTTTGACGAGGCGGGCGCGGCTAATTGGGAGATGCTGCCGCGCCTGACGGCGCTGCCTGTACACGTCCAGTTTGGCGGTGGGGTGCGCACATTAGATGACATCGAACGGGTTATCGAAGCCGGCGCGGCGCGGGTTATTTTGGGCACGACGGCCATTGAAAAACCGGCGCTACTGGGGCAGGCGGTAGCTCATTTTGGAGCCAACCGAATTGTGGTGGGGATTGATGCCCGCGACGGCCGCGTGCAAACGCGCGGTTGGTTGCAGGACACGGCCGTGACTCCCATCGAATTAGGCAAAAAGATGCGGGCCTTGGGGGTGCAAACAGCCGTCTATACTGACATCAACCGCGACGGTGTACTGACCGGCGTCAATGCCGTCGCCACCGCCGAACTGGCTGACGCCAGCGGGTTAGGGGTCATCGCCTCTGGTGGCGTGGCGGCGCTGGATGATGTGCAGCGATGTTTTGAACTGGCGGATAAGGGCGTGGTGGGGGTGATTTTGGGGCGGGCGATTTATGACGGCCGTGTCAATTTACAGGAAGCCCTCGCTCTGGCACAAGCAGGCGGCCAATGAACCCCAACTCGTTGCCATACACATGGCTCATGTTTGACGCTGACGGCACGTTATTTGATTATGATGCGGCCGAGATGGCGGCTGTCGCCCAAACGTTTGCTGTTTACCATTTGCCTTATAACGCCCACTACGGCGAGCGGTACCGGCAAATCAACCACACCTTTTGGCAGCGGTTTGAGCGGCGTGACGTGACGCTGGCGGAACTGCGCGTCGGCCGTTTCCGACAGCTATTTGATGAATTGGGCACGGCCGTTGACCTGGAAGGATTTGCCCACAGTTATCTGGTGCAATTGGCGGCGCAGTCGCAATTGTTTCCAGAGGCGGTGGCGCTCATTCGGCAGCTACACGGCCGTTACCGACTGGCGCTCATCACCAATGGGCTGGCGGATGTACAGCGTCCCCGGTTGGAGCAGTCAGGTTTACGGCCGTATTTTGAAGCCGTGATCGTGTCTGATGAAGTGGGTGTGGGTAAACCAGACCCGGCCATTTTTGAGGTGGCGTTTGCCCGGATGGGCCAGCCGCCAAAAGAGCGCGTTCTGATCATCGGCGACGGGTTAACCTCTGATATGCAGGGTGGGATCAGTTTTGGTATTGATACTTGCTGGCTAAACATGAACGGCAAAACAGCCAATGGCTTACCTATCACCTACGAAATCAACCGACTTTCTGACCTGATTGAACTCCTCGAAAAATAAACTTAACGCAGAGGCGTGGAGGCGCAGAGAGGTTAAGACCTTCGCGTCTCTGTGCGCCCTTAGCGGGTTTTTTTTATCTATGAAAACAGACCTGAGCCAACAACGGGTGAATTACGATACCATCGCCCACCTGTACGACGAACCCATACGCGACCATGCGGTGGATGAGAACCTGGCGCAGTTTTTGGCGGCACGGCCATCCTATCACCCCTTGCTTGTTCTGGATATGGGCTGTGGCACGGGCAAACAATTAGCAGCCAACCGGCCTCATTTCCCTGGCGCGGTCATGGTTGGGATGGATTTGTTTGCCGGGATGCTGCGACAGGCGCAGCGGCGCGGTCAGGGGGTGTGTTGGGTACAGGCAGATAACATAGCTGCACCTTTTGCTGGCGGCAGCTTTCATTACATTACCAATCAGTTTTCGTATCCGCATGTGCAAAACAAGCTGCGCTTTTTTGCGGAAACAGTCCGCCTATTGAAACCCGACGGCCGTTTTGTGCTGACCAACATTGATCCCTGGTCAATGCCCGGTTGGGCCATTTACCGTTACTTTCCGGCGGCGTGGGCGCTGGATGAGCAAGATTTTTTGCCGGTGGACCGGTTGGTGGTGATGTTAGAACAGGCGGGTTACGGCCGTGTCACTTTCAGCCACCGCCACCTCGCTGCGCCCACTTCGTTGGCCGATTTCCAGGCGTATGCCTCGGCGCGGCATCGCACCTCGCAATTTATAGCGATGGCCGACGCTGATTATGCCGCCGGCCTGGCGGCAATTGAGCGAGATCGGCAGCAGTGGGGGGACACGGCCGTGATTGAATCAGAAGTTTGCCTGCTCACCATTATTTGCGAAAAAGGTTTGTATTAGGAGAAAAGATTATGGATGATCCCATTGTGATGGCCTGGCAAACACACGGCCGTTTGCAAACTGACTATATCAAGGCCATCCCAACCGAAGCATTAACGGCCAAATTGAACGGCAAGGGGCGCAGCGTGGGCGCGATTCTGGCTCATCTGCACCACAACCGGCTGGCCTGGCTGGAACCAGCCGCGCCCGATTTGATGGCAGGAGTGGCAAAGGTGGACAAAGAGGGGATGGTGGACACGGCCGTGCTGCTCACCGCCTTGCAAACCTCCGCCGATGCCATCGCGGCCCTGCTCACCCGCAGTCTGGCTGCCGGTGGCAAAGTGAAAGGATTTGGCGGCCAGGCTGCCTCCTTTTTCGGCTACCTGGTGGCCCACGAAAGTTACCATCATGGCGAAATCGGCCTTATCTTGGGTAACGCCGGGTTTGCCCTGGATAACAAAACGACGTATGGTTTGTGGAATTGGAAGTGAAATAGGAATATGCTGGCAAAACGAATTATCCCCTGTTTAGATGTGAAAGACGGCCGTGTGGTCAAAGGCATCAATTTTGTGGAACTGCGTGACGCCGGTGATCCCGTAGAGCAGGCCAAAATTTATGACCAGGCGGGCGCGGATGAACTGGTGTTTCTGGACATTACTGCCACCCACGAGGCCCGCCAGACGGTTGTTGACCTGGCGCGGGCGGTAGCCGAACAGGTCTTCATCCCTTTCACCATCGGCGGCGGCATCCGCACGGTGGATGACATGCGCGGCATCCTGCGCGCCGGGGCGGACAAAATCAGCATCAACTCCGCCGCCGTGCGCCAACCAGAGTTGATCAGCCAGGGTGCGGAAGCGTTTGGTAGTCAGGCCATCGTCGTCGCCATAGACGCCCGCCGGGTTGGTGATTGGTCATCGGTTATCGGTAATCGGTCAGAAGATTCCTCCTTCATAATTCCTAATTCACAATTCCTAATTCCCCATTGGGAGGTATATGTGAGCGGCGGGCGTACCGCCACCGGGCTGGATGTGGTGGAGTGGGCGGTGGCGGCGGAACGGCGTGGTGCGGGCGAAATTTTGCTAACCAGTATGGATGCCGATGGTACACAGGAGGGGTATGATTTGGAATTAACGCGGGCGGTGGCGACGGCCGTGAACATTCCCGTTATTGCCTCCGGTGGGGCCGGTACGGTGGCCCACTTTGCCCAGGCGCTCACCGTCGGCGGCGCGGATGCGGCGTTGGCCGCTTCGCTGTTCCATTACAAGCAATTGACTATTGCTGAAGTAAAAGAATATCTTGCAAACCAGGGAATTGCTATCAGGTAATTAAGATGAATACAAATTCTTCTCTGTATCGATATCGTAGTGTGAGATCGAGTTTAATAAATGCGTTTATATTTGCTACTATTCTGATAATACCCTTGGGGTGTGTATTTTCTCTGATATTTGGCATCATCCTGGCAATTTTTGCCGAAAAATTTTTTTCTTGGCAACTGCCAAGTGTGGTGTTTCCCCTATTATTTTTTGTCTGGGTCAGCCTCAGCTACTTCAATCTCGCCAAAAATCAACTTTCATTTCTTGAGATCAACAATGAAGTAATAACGCTGAAAACATGGTATGGGAACCGCAAGGAAGTGCGACGCAATGCGGTCAAAAATGTTACCTGGAACCGGTGGCAAGCTGTAATCAATAATCATTATAAAATTCTATTTCGCAATTTGCCGCTTCGCACTCAGGTTGAGTTTATAGCTTTATTTTTGGAGTGGGTTCCTGAGGAATCATTACCTGACGATACGCTTGCATACCTTCGCTGGAAGAAACAAATAAAAGCTGAAAACATGAATAGCCAAAATATAACCACTCGTATTGCCCCCAGGAAACGCAGACTGGGCTGGCCGAGAAGTATGAGCATGGATGAGTCGGGTATCATTTACAGTTCACGTGGAAAACAAAGCCATTTCTTTTGGAATGACATTGAAGCGATAGCTTTTCAGCTCAGAACCCAAAAGATTCTGATTTGGCAAGGGGAGCGTCACGCGGCACTTTCCTACAAACAAATGGACGATGATGCTGTTAATGATCTGTATCAAGGCATCCTGAAACAGACTGTTATCAAAGATATTCCATTTGCTCTCGTATAAAGGTTTACAACATGGCGTTGAAATTTGATGAGAAGGGGTTGGTCACGGCCGTTGTCCAACACGCGGCCACCCAACAAGTGCTGATGGTTGCCTGGATGAATGCCGAAGCATTACGCCTGACCCTGGAAACGGGGGAAACCCATTTCTGGAGCCGCAGCCGGGGTGAACTATGGCACAAGGGCGCTACGTCTGGCAACAGCCAGCGCGTCCGCGAGATTCGCGTAGATTGCGACGCGGACACGCTGCTCATCCTGGTAGACCCGGCCGGGCCGGCCTGCCATACGGGGGCAGTGAGTTGTTTTTATCGGCGCGTGGAGATTGACCATTGAGAGAGTTGTCCTGAGCTTGTCGAAGACTTGTCCTGAGCTTGTCGAAGGATTGGGAGATTGTATGACTGATTTTGTTAGTGGCTTGTTTGCTATTATCCAAGACCGAAAGGTCAACCAAAAAGCGAATTCATATACAAATAGTCTGTTTACGGCCGGCGAGGACGAGATTGTGAAAAAAGTGGGCGAAGAAGCGGTAGAGGTGATTCTGGCCGTGAAGGGGCAGGGGAAACAACGCATTGTGGAGGAAACGGCCGACCTGACTTACCACTTGCTGGTATTGCTGGCTGCCTGTGATCTTACCTGGGAGGATGTATGCCAGGAACTGGCCCGGCGGCACAGTTAAGCTGCGCCTACGAGGAAGACCCACCTGCCGAGCGCAGGAAATCGGTGGTACTGCCAAAGAAACCCACTGAGCGGCCTTTGTTTTTCTCAATGTCGGCCAACATCAACGCCACTGTCTCAACCATCTGAGTTTTGCCCATTTTGCTGTATAGTTGGTGCGCCAGACGGGCATGTGGTTCAGCCTTGTCCCACCGTTCCTGCTCTATCAAGACCTTGGCCAGCTTGTAACTGGCAGCGGCCACACTGTTACTGCGTTTCGTTTTCTTGGCGGTGGCTACCGCTTTTTCCAGATGGCCAGTAGCTGATCGTTTATTGCCCATATCCTGGTGAATCAGCCCCAGATTACTCAAGGTAGCTGCTTCTCCTACCTCGTAGTTTTGTGCTTTAGCCAGGTCCAGCGCTTCCTTCAGCCGTGCCAGCGCCAGTTTAGAATCATTTGTTTCATGGAGGACTGAAGCAATCTGATTGAGCATTTCCACTTCCTGCGGCAAGTCGTGGTTAAGGCGGGCCAGTTCCAGTGCTTTTTCATACAGTTCCAACGCCGCTTTCCATTGGGCCGATTTACGGTACAGTGAGGCGAGTTGGGCATAGTGTCGGGCCAGTTCACGGCCGTCATTCCGCTTCTCTAGCATATAAAGGGTCAATGCCAGGTATTCAATGGCCCGACCCCAATCCCCCCAGGCTTCATACGCCCGGCTTAACTCAATAAGCGAGGCTTCTTCCTGTTGTTGATTACCCATTTCCTGAGCCAGACGCAGCGCCTGCCGCTGCAAACGCGCCGCCTCAAAATACTCGCCGCGCTCTTTCAGGACAATACCCAGTTTGTAGCGGGCTTCCATTTCCCGATTCTGGTCGCCCATTTCCAGAGCGGTCTCCAATGCCAGCAGCAGATATTCCCCTGCTTCCGGCACGTTATTCTGTTTCAAATACAGGTTGCCCAGCCGCATCAGATTGCGGAAAAGGGTGTTAAGGTCTTTGCTTTCCTGAGAGATGGTGAGGGCGTGTTGATAAAACTCCAGGGCGCGATCAGGATTACCCATTTCTTCGTACAGGGTGCCCAGGTTGCCCCAGGCTTCTCCTTCACCCACCCGGTCGCCTATTTGCCGGGCAATTTCCAGAGTTTGTTTGAAGAGGGTAACGGCTTCTTTGGACTCGCCCCGGCTGAGATAAAACTTGCCCATGCTGTTGAGAATGCGTTCCACACGGGCACGGTCGCCAATATCGCGGGCGATAGCCAACGATTGTCTGTAATAGGCGACGGCTTTTTCGGCGTTGCCTACCTGCCGGTAAGATTCACCCAGACTGTGCAAGGCGGCGGCTTCTTTGAAGCGGTCGGCCAGTTCATGGGCGATGTGCAGTTCACGTTCGTGGTAGCGAATGGATTTTTCCGGTTCACGGGACTGGCGGTAAGCGCGGCCCAGATTGCCCAGAGCCAGCCCTTCTTGTGTCCGATCCCGCAGTTGGTGAGCGATGGTCAGGTGTTCTTCGTGAAATTCAATGGCCCGGTCTATATAACCGAGGGCCGTGTAAACGCGCCCCAGGTTACCCAGGCCAGTGCCTTCAACTTCACGTGACCCCTCGCGGCGGGCGATATTGACGACTTGTTCAAAGTACATGACCGCCACATCTAACTTGCCGATGTCCAGGTAAGAAAGGCCCATGGTGTTGTAGGAGTTGGCGGCGCGTAGCCGTTCTTCGCGGCTGTCTTCCTGGTCAATTCGTTCTTCGGGCGCCGGTTTGCCAAAGAGAATGGTGTACATGCCCAAAAGGGCGCTTTCTACTTCTTTCCAACTGGGGTAACGTTCGAGGGGTTTGACGGCCAGGCATTTACGCAGGAAGAGAGAAATGTCGCGGGGGAGTGAACTGTCTACCGGTTTGATGTGACCTTTGAGGTGGATTTCTTTGAGTTCTTCGCGCTCTTTGCCCTCGGCGGCAAAACGACCGGTGACCATTTCATAGAAGATACAGCCCAGGGCGTAGATATCGGCGCGGGCGTCCAGTTTTAGCTGGAGCCATTGTTCCGGGGCCATATAGAGAGGTGTGCCGGCTGCGCCCTGAGTGAGTTGGGTGCGGTTGAACAGTTCAGGTAAATCATCCAGAGTGGCGGCGGCGCCCGCTTTACCGAGGCTGGTGAGGGTACTGGCCAGACCGAAGTCGGTGACACGCGCCTGCCCGTTGACGCCGATGAGGATGTTTTCTGGTTTGAGATCGCGGTGGACGAGGCCGGGTAGTTTTTTGGTGGCATATTTCATGCCGCGGGCGATGTGGAGAGCGAACAGAATGGCTTGTTCCAGAGGGAGGGGTTTGCCTTTGCGCAGCCAGGAGCGCAGGGAGGGGGTGCGTTTGCCTTCAGGCTGCTGCACCCATTCGAGGACGAGGTAGACTTCACGGCCGTCGCCAATCCGCTCTACCCGATATGCCTGGACAATGTTGGGGTGTTTGCCCATCTCCACCCACATGGTTCCTTCGCGCAGGAACATATCGCGGGCAGGGCGGGAGGAGATGTACTCAGGCTTAAAGGTTTTCAGGGCGACCAGATCGTGCGTGATGCGGTCATTGCACAGATAGACAATGCCCATGCCACCCACCAGCCGATTAACCACCTGATACCGGTTGGCAATGAGGGCGGGGGCGCCGGGCTTTTCCGGTGGCAATTCTGGATTAATTGAGGGTTTATTGGTAGGCGCTGCCGCTTGTTCGGTCATGGGCATGTGGTTGTGGATCAGGTAGCCAATACAAAGCCGATGGGGTGGCTGCACTCATTAGTGTCATAAGTATACCCGGTTTGGCAAGTGGTGTAAAAAACCCGGCAGGTCTAGGAAGACCTGTCAGGTTTGCACGAAGTTTCGTAATATGCGCAAACCTACGCTCTGGCTTTTCTCCGGGTGAAATTGTAGACCGTAGATATTATCTTGGGCGACAACTGAGGCGAAGGGGAAGCCATAATCAGTCCAGGCAAGCACGGCCGTTGCCGCCGCCGGATCACAATAATAGGAATGCACAAAATAGGCGTAATCCCCACGTTTTACGCCCGCCAGCAGGGGGTGTTCCCAGGCCGGTTCTAGCTGGTTCCAGCCCATGTGGGGGACTTTCAAATTAGGAATTAGGAAGGATGAATTATGAAGGGGGAAGCGGGTGACACGGCCGTGTATAAGGTGGAGGCCCTGGTGGATGCCCATTTCGTCGGATTCGTCGAACATGAGCTGCATCCCCACACAGATGCCCAGGAAGGGGACGCCGCGCTGCACGGCTTCGTGGATGGCGGCGGGCAGATGACGCTGGCGCAGCCCGGCCATGCCGGAGCCAAACGCCCCCACACCGGGCAGCACCAGCTTGTCCGCTTTGCGCACCACATCTGGGTCTTCCGTTAATACAATTTCCGCGCCAATATGCTCAAATGCTTTCTGCGCCGAGCGAATGTTGCTCGCGCCGTAATCTATCATGGTTATTGTAGTGTTCAGCATTATCTTACTTGTCCAGATATTTGATTTAAGAGACAACATAATAGCTATTCTTCACTATCATAAAAGCGTAAATACCCAAAATCGCACCTGCAATCATCCCAACCACTATCCAATTAAGCTCAGAACTCATCGCGCCCGGCCAGGTGTAGTCGTATTTCCAATACTGGATTTGATTATTTTCAAGCAGAACGTAGCACCTGATGGATTGGCCTATATCGGTAGAAAGGATTATTCCCACCGTATCGAGAATTGATTGGTCATCAAGGCGAAAATACTCCTGGAAATAATCGCTGGAGGTACAGTCGCGTGTATGGTAGGGCTGGGGTAAGGGTTCGTTCCCAGGCTCCAATTGGTGAGTTTTGACAAAACGGGTCTCCCCTTGTGAGGACCAAATCATCAAGTCTCCTTGTTCATTAATTGCCATACTGTGAAATTGCTGGTCGTCAGGTAGTGGCAATATTTCACGCGCCTCATCCTGCGTTACCAGATACAGAATATTTTCTGTGGTGATAGCGAATACTTTGAGTTCATCCGCTGCTGGTTCTTGAATACCAGGCATAATATATTCTGTTGAAACCAATTGTTTGTAAGTCAGGTCGCCAACATGTAGTTCGTATCTTTGCCAGGCTGGAGAAATCCCGTGGGACATCCTATATTGAGCAATATGATGGCCAATCGCTCCACCCAACACCGTTGCCGGGAGAACAATGCCCATAAACAGAATCGCTTTCGCCCATATAGTGGAAAACCTTTTGCCGCTCATGATCAATACCCTCCATGACGGATTTTCAAACAACCTCATGTACCAATAACACCATGTTGCCGGCGTTTAGGACAGAGTACCTTTGGTTGAAGCGATGTTTGTACGGCGGGGGTCAAGGTCTACGGCCGTCCTTAATGCCCGCGCCAATGCTTTGAAGAGGGCTTCGGCTTTGTGGTGGTCGTTACGGCCGTCTACCCTGGCGTGCAGCGTGATCCGGCTATGGACGGCAAAGGTCTCGAAGAAATGCTCCACGAGGTCGGTGGGGAATTGGCCGATGGTAGGGGTGGCCCAGGTGGCGTGGAAGATCGTGTACGGCCGTCCGCTGATGTCCAGGGCCACAAAACCTAACGCCTCATCCATGGGCACATAGGCATGGCCCACCCGGTTGATCCCTTTGCGGTCGCCCAATGCCTGGTCAAACGCCTTGCCCAGCACAATGGCCGTGTCCTCGATGGTGTGGTGGCTGTCAATGTGCAGGTCGCCGGTCGCTTTGACGGTGAGATCAAAGAGGCCATGAACGGCTACGGCCGTGAGCATATGGTCCAAAAACCCGATAGCCGTGCTGATTTCATGTTGTCCCGAACCGTCTAAATTAATCTCAATTTCAATTTTCGTTTCCGATGTTTCGCGTTTAACTTTGGCAGTTCTTGTCATTGTTGTCCCAGTTTAGCCAAGATATTGTTCTAAATAGTTCAGGGCATCATCTAGAGAATCATAGAAAAGCTTGTTCTCGGTGACGTCCTTTTTTGTATCTAATCCAAGTATTAAGGTGGAGAGAGCTTTTCTATTTTTGGGGCCAACTACTATCGCCAAATATTCATCTTCCGGTGCGCTAAAAACTTCCTCCATCCTATCACCCCAACTATACTCAAGATCATGAAGATCAATGATAACGGCTTTAGGATTCCAAAGCTCAATGGCAGTTTTGAGCAACCCCCACATATAAGAAGCATCTGGATTTCCGGCGGAACCATGCCGGTATTTGCCTGAGAATGAAGCAATTAAAACGGACTGAAAAGTACTTCGGGTTGATCTTTTTATTTGAAAAGCGTAATGAATTGTTGGACATTCAGATTCAAAAGAAACAGATTTGAAATTCAAAATATTACTCCTTTCACAGCGCGGATAATGCTTTTAGCAATCGGTCAGTATCTCGTTGGCGGCCGGCGCTGATGCGGATACAGTTGTCCAGCCCCGGTTTATTAAAGTAGCGAACGAGGATGCCTTCTTGCTCCAGATCGAGTTTAAGCTGGTGAGCAGAACGGCCGTTCACCTTACACAAAATAAAATTCGCCATACTCGGATATGGTTCCAGGTAGCCAATCTCTTGCAAGGCGGTGCTCAT
Organism: Anaerolineae bacterium; assembly: GCA_023382655.1. GTDB lineage: Bacteria > Chloroflexota > Anaerolineae > Promineifilales > Promineifilaceae > CAADGU01. Next base: position 30,023 of record JAHDWK010000042.1, read on the forward strand.
CCGGTTGCGTTCGGCTACCAGCAGACGCACCTTTTCCTGCATCCAGGCCGGGTCGCTCAGGGCGGCCAGTGCCGCGATGCTGGCAGCCACGTTCACATTATACGGCTGTTTGATTTTCCACAAATGGGGCAGCAGCCATTTGGGGAACGCGCCATAACCCACCCGCAGCCCGGCCAATCCTGCCAGCTTGCTGAATGTGCGCAGCACGACCAGATTGTCGTATTCCAGCGTCCAGTGGATGTGGCTGTGGTAGCCCTCCGCTGCGGAGGCATCCACCTCGGCAAAGTCGGCGTAGGCTTCGTCCAGCAGCACCAGCACGGGCAGCGCCAGCAGGCGGCGCAGCGCCTCGTCATCAATGACGCTGCCGTCGGGGTTATTGGGCGAGCAGAGGATGAGGAGTTTGGCGCGGTGTTGGGTCACGGCCGTTTCAATGCCGGCCACATCCAACGAAAAATCATCGTTGCGAGGCACCGACACATATTCCCCTGCATTCACATCTGTTGAAAATGGATACATGCCAAACGAGGGCGGGCAATCAATCACCACGTCACCGGGCGAGAGAACGGCGCGCAGCACCACATCAATCAACTCATCCGCCCCCGCCCCCGCCATGAGCCGCTCTTTGGGCACACCCACGTAATAGCTTAACGCTTCCCGCAGTTCATTGGCTTCCGGGTCAGGGTAAATGTGGAAAAATTTACCGGCAGCCAGCGCCGCTAACACCTGTGGCGACGGGCCATAGGGGTTCTCGTTGGCGTCCAGTTTGACGATTTCGTCTGGCGTCCGCCCCAACCGTGCCGACAACACCTCAAAAGGCACAATCGGCGTGTACGGTTTCATGGCAATGATGTCAGGTCGAATAAAGCCGTTTGGCAGTTCATCCTCTTTCTTCATCTTTACCTTCTTTGCGTTCTCTGCGCCCTTTGCGGTTTACAATTTTTTCCACATGTGGCGGCTGAGGGTGGTGAAGCCTTCTTTTTCGTAGAAGGCAATGGCGCGTTGGTTGAAGTTGTAGACGTTCAGCCGGAGTTGGGATAGACTGCGTTCTCTGGCAAAGGCTACGGCCGTGTCCATCAACCGTTGCGCCACTCCCTGCCCCTGAAAATCGGCGGCGACAATGAGCGTAGAGATGTGCAGATAGTGTTGGCTGTATTTGATCGGATGCTCCTCGCTCCTGATCTTCAGCAAAATCATGCCCACCAGCCGCCCATTTACCTCGGCCACAAAAACGCGCATGGTGTCATCGGTCAGCCGGTCAGCCAGAAAGGTAGACGGCCGTGCAATCTCCTCGTGGCTGCGAAACAAATCCGGCAGCGCTTCAGAATGCAGCGTATCAATCTCCGCATACAACAATACCAACCCCGCCTCATCCGCTAGCGTCGCCTCACGAATCACTATCTCCATCATTCAATCTCCCAATCCTTCGACAAGCTCAGGACAAGTCTCCCAATCTCTCAATCTCCCAATCTCCCAATCTCATCCCTGCCGCTCTTGCATGACCATCCAACTGCTCTGCCTGGGCAATGCGGGCCGCGATGGGGCTGAGTTGGGTAGATGTGGCGTCATCCAGTTCGATGATACTGCTAATTTTCACAAAATCGCTGACATTCAGCGGCGAAGCAAAGCGGGCGGTGCCGCCGGTGGGCATGGTGTGGCTGGGGCCGGCTACATAATCGCCCAATACCTCAAAACTGCGCTCGCCGATGAACAGGCCGCCCGCATTGGGGATTTTGTCTACCCAGGCTCGCGGGTTGGTGCTGGCAATGCAGGTATGCTCGGCCGCAAACGCAGAAGCCAGGGCGCACGCTTCGTCCATATTGGCCGTGATGATGATGCCGCTCTGGTTTGCCAACGAGACGGCGATGATGTCGCTCCGGCTCAGGTCTTCCAATTGGCGGGCGATTTCATGCTGCACGGCCGTACCCAATTCCCGTGATGGCGTCAACAATATCGCCGTCGCCAACACGTCATGTTCGGCTTGCGCCAGCATATCGGCGGCCACCCAGGCCGGGTGGGCCGTTTCGTCGGCGACCACCACCGTTTCCGTTGGCCCATATAGCCCATCAATGCCCACAATGCCGTAGACCTGCTTTTTGGCCAGGGTCACAAACAGGTTGCCCGGCCCCACAATTTTGTCCACGCGGGGAATGGACTCAGTGCCAAAGGCCAGCGCGCCAATGGCTTGCGCGCCACCGATGGTGTAAATGGTGTCAATGCCGGCAATGTGTGCGGCGGCCAAAATGACATCGGGTACACGGCCGTCCCGCCCCGGCGGTGTGGCCGCCACCATGTCCGGCACACCCGCCACCTGCGCCGGAATCACGCCCATCAGCAGGCTGGAAGGCAGGGGGGCCGTGCCGCCGGGCACATACACGCCCACGCGCTGAATGGGCGTGACGCGCTGCCCCAACAGACCACCCATTTCGGTCGTTGTCCAGTTGGGCAAGGGCTGGTAACTGTGGAACTGGCGAATACGGTCAGCGGCAAAACGGAGCGCGTCGGCTAAATCAGCGGGGATGCGGGACACGGCCGTTGCCAATTCCTTCTTATCCACTGCAAACCGCGCTAACTCCACCCGGTCAATCTTCGCCGTCCAGTGGCGCACGGCCGTATCCCCCTGCTGGCGAATCGAACGGAGAATGGTGGACACGGCCGTGTCCGGCGTACTCCCCTCACCAAACAAGCCATCCAGCCGCGCCTGCAAAGCGGGCGGTACCTCTGGTTCCAACGCCATCTCCCGCCGCAAAATCGTTTGTTGTGCTTTTTCCACAGAAAATGTCTTAATCACCTGACCCTCGTAAAGTGCGTTTTTGTGTCTTTGTGATTTTGTGTTCAGGTACTCAAACACGAAAACACACAAGTACCAGAACACCTAAACACGCGCCAACGCATCTAACATCGCCTTATACCGCACCGGCTCTTCCTCAAAAATGTAGGTGCAGGGGGCGACGATAACACCGCTGCCGCCGATGGCGCGTAGTTCGGCGATGGCCGGGAAGAGGGCGGCTTTTGGCACGACGATGTTGATGGCAAACCAATCCGCGCCGTCATGGGTGATGACGCGGCTGATGGTGGGGCCTTGCAGCCCGGCGATATGCGCCTTGTCGCGCATCCGGGCGGCAATCGCTTCCGGCGATGCGCCCCGTATGTTGGCCGTCACCAGGTATGAACCGGCGGCGCGCAGGTGGGCTTCAATGTATTCCAGCATGTGCCGGGCGATGGCGAGGACTTCCGGGCGCTCTTGCAATGCTTTTTTGTTGGCAATGAGAACGGCCTGGGAAGTGAGAATCTGACCGTCGGCCAACGGCCGTAAATGATTATCTCGCAGCGTTACCCCCGACGATACCAGGTCGGCGATCAGGTCGGCAAAACCGATGGCCGGGGCGATTTCCAACGTCCCTTCGACGTTGACGAGTTTATACGGCCGTACCCCCTGTTCATCCAAAAAAGCCCCCGTCACATGGGGAAATTTGGTGGCAATGCGCAGGGTACGGCCATGACCGGCCAATTCGACTGCCCAGGCCGCCACATCGGCCATCGTCTGCACCTCTTTTTCCTCCGGCGCAGCCAGATTTAGCGTACATGGCCCGTAGCCCAGAGCATCATGCAGCGTAATAATTTTACGGCCGTTGCCATGCCCCTTTTCCGCCAGCACATCATAGCCAGTAATGCCAAAATCTACACTGCCTTCGCGCACCCCGGTGACAATGTCGCCGGGTCGCTGAAACATCACCGTCAGTCCCGGCAGGGCCGGAATGGTGGCGGCATATTGGCGTGGATTGGGCCGGTACACCTTCAGACCACACGCCGCCAGAAAATCAAAACTTCCTTCATACAGTGCCCCCTTACTCGGCAGCGCCAGGCGAATATCCGTTCGGGCCATAAAGTACCTCCAAAGGGAGGTAATGAGGTAATTAAGTAATCAGGTCATTACCCAATTACTCAATTACTCAATTACAATAAAAAACCCTCCCCGGGCTTGCCGGGGAGGGCTAGTTTCTCCCATTTATATGCTGTTAAATCAGCGCGGCTTTAACCCAAAGTATCATTCCATTCACCGAAATGATAATGATCATGATGTACCTGCATTTGGGTTAAAGCGTGAATCATTTTCATCGTGTGCCAAGTCTAACACAGGCCAGCCATTGCGCCAATCGCCTAATTGCCCTCTTTAGCAATGAGTGGCATATAGGCTACCGGCACAACAAACGGCTCTTCCTGGTCCACAATAAAGCTGGCTTCGGGCTGGCTGTTGCGTGGCTCATTTTCAGATGGTGTATTGGACAAGGCCACAGCTTCAAACTGGTATACTGTGTCACCAGGGTCAAAGTTGAATGTTGCATTTCTTTCCGAACCGCCGAACGTGTTCCACAAAGTCCAGTTGCCCGTCCCCTGCCTTACCCAAATCTGGATATTGGTGATAGTGTAACCAAATGGGAAGACCGTCCAGCTAATGTTGACAGACGTTGCGCTGGGGTCGGTAACAATGTTGGGTGATATAGAATTCATGTCGGCTACCGGATGCCCAACGATGGTAGTGGATGCTTGAGGGCCGCTCCAGGGCTGGATGTTACTCACATTATCAACCGCCCGCACGCGCAATTCATAAAAACCAGCGGGCGCGCCAGTGTAATTGTATGATGTCTGGGAAGCGGGTGCGTTTGTTACCAGGTTTATCCAGGGGCCGCCATTGGACCGATATTGCACATCGTAGCTACGAATACCTGACCCAGGCAGTGGATCCGAGCCGCCCCAACTGATTGTGCCAAAAGCCTGGCTAAATTCTGGTAACGGGTTCATAGTTGCGGTGGGAGCTACGGCATCAATTGTGGTGCTGGCGCTGGGGCCAATGATGCTCCAATCGGTAACGTTGCCGGCATTATCTCTGGCACGTACCCGGAATTCGACGAACTGCGCATTGCCAGCTTCGCCAAATGAGGCCGAAGTTTGGGTAACGAAGTTTTGCCAATCAGTCCAACCACCGCCGTTGATGCGGTATTGTACGGAGTAGTTGGCAATGCCGCTGGGGGTACAGCCGGCCGGGGCCGTATCAAATCCACTCCAACTAACGGTGAAGTATTGCTGGCTCCAGATGGGCAGGGCGCTCACCGAAGCGGTTGGCGCTTGATTGTCACACTGTTGGTTATAGGTAACAGTTAGATAAGGGAAACAGCCATAAGGGCCATTACAGCCCAGATTCACAAGCTGTTCTTTGGAGTAGAAGATGCGGCTGAAATTTACGTTTGCTCGTTCATCCCCAGTGAAGACGGCGCCCCAGTTGGTGTTCGTGCGCCAGAAGTTGATGACCTGGGTGGCGTTGAGAGTTTTCCAGCCGTTGCTAATGTCCAGGCAGCCGACGCCAATTTCCTGACCCGCCAGCCCGGCAGCATTGGCCCAGGTGAGGACATTTTCACTCCAACTGGCGGTGGGGAAGTCGGCCCGGAAACAGAGATTGTCGCTGGTGTTGTTGGCCTGTAACTGGAACATGCTGAAGGTGGCGTCGCTGACATTGGCGTTGGCCGGGATGGCCGCCAGGTTGAACTGCATAAACATACGCATGGCATTTTGGCCGCTGTTGCTGTTGAAGCCCAGGCCCAACGTGGTGGAACCGCCGTAGTTGGTATTGGGCATTCCGGAGGCGATGAAGGTGTCCTGGGCAATGGGGATGGTGATGGTTTCGTACACGGCATTGCCAATTTCTTCGCGGTTGATGATGTACACGCCGGGGAAATCGGGATGTTCTATGGGGAATGTGGGGGTGGGTGGGGGGGTGCCTTGGGCCACGGCCGTACTCACCACAATGGCTCCGACTAATAAAAAGAAAACCAGCAGAAGCCATACTGGTTTTTGCAAGGTGTGACCATATCTTTTTTTCATTTTCTTCCTCTTTTACTTGACTAAAGTTTGTAATGCTATCTGTGTTGGAGAGACTTGGTGTTTACCAGCCAGGACACGATGGGAGCATTCATTGGCGGCAAGATTTTAACCGATACTGGTTGAATGACCAAAACAGCCTTAGATGTCCCAGCCGGGGGGGCCGAGGTACGGCCGTAAATCCTCATCCTCTAGCACCTGGCGTACACTTTCCTCCAGCGTCAGTTCTCCTTTGAGTACGGCTTCGTGATACCGGTTGGCCCAGCGGTAGATAAGACCGCGTGACTTGCGATGTTCCACCAGCATGATTTGTGTCAGTGGCCCGCCGTGTGCCAAAAAGCCGGAGGTGACATAGTCTCGTATCGTTTGCTGCCAGTCATAAGCCAGCCGGACGATCTCTGATTGCCAACCGTGCCGGGAGCTCCAGGTAAAACGGCCGTAACTCAACCGTTTATCCTCGTCAAAAGGCGCGCCGACCGCGCCAATGTTCACCACCAGCGTTGGGCCAATCTGGCGCATGAGGGGGCGGTGGGTATGTGCGGTGATGAAAACGGCCGGGGGTGGGGCAATCAGTTTTTCAATTTCGGCGTCAGGTGTTTCCGGGTAGATGCCCACGCGGTTGTCATTCATGGAGGCATGAACGGCGCGCAGTTCACGGCCGTCTGGCGCCGTCACGCTGTATTGGTCCGGCAGCGCCGCAATGGCGGCAATGTGGCCGTTTAACTGGTCATATGTCCATTGGGCGTATTGGCGAATTTGGAGGGAGGGGCCGTGTGGGTCATCCAGCGGATGGGCGCACTCCAGCACATAGGCTTCATGGTTGCCCTTGATGACATACCAGCCATTTTGCCGCACCCGTGCCTGAATAAGTTGCCAACAAGCAAGTGAACAAGGTCCCCGGTTGACAATATCCCCATTAACCACCACCACATCGGGCTGCCATTTGTCCAGGTCGGCAACGGCCGTTTCCAGCGCTGGCAGATTGCCATGAATATCAGAAATAACGGCTACTTTCATATCAGGTTTTAGTCTAGCCCGATATGGCCGGATTGTCAGCCAATTGCCCGTAAACCGTAAGACGTAAATCGTAATCCGTAAACCGAAGTCTGATTATCGATTACGGATTACCGATCCCGTTTCCCCTGCTTGGGGCGAGATTTTGGTTTGCGGGCAGGTTTGCCGGCTTTCATCTTTTCATGGTGGTGTTCGCGGCGTTCTTCTTTACGCTCCTGGCGGTGGGCATGTTTAATGCGTCGTTTGTCTTTCTTTTGAATACCGGTTTTGGCGGTACTGTTTTCCTCAGCCATTTTGTGCCTCCTGACACGGCCGTGTCCTATCCTGCACCAATTAGACCACACGCACCATAAGGCCACAAGTGAAAAAAGGTGTGAGGAGGAGGTGATGTTTGTCATGGGCAAATACGGCCGTTGCACAATTCCCAACAAAACCGCCATTTATTACACTGAGTCATCAGGAGGCAAATGGAGGTTGTGATGAGTAGACGCCAAACCCATCAACCGCAGGTGGTCGTGCGCGTCAGTCGAGCCGAGTACGAGCAGTTCTTACGCGACAAAACGTACATCCCTGACTGCCTGCATCTCAACGGCGCCGGCCTGCCTGACTGTCCCGGCGACTGTGTTATCGGTCTGGTCTGTGTCATGTTCGTTTACACTGATTCCGAACAGGGCATTGAAGCGGAATGGTTTGCCTGCGCCCCACCAGAGGCCGTCGCCCAATTGACTGGCCGCGCTGAACTGTTAGACGAACCCCACAATGACCGGAAATTGAAATTCCTGGGCTATGCCTATTGAAGTAGTTGCTGGTGACTGATTGCTTGTACAAGCAATCAGTCACCAGCAACATTATTTGATTAGCGCATGACTGCGGGTAAATAAGCCTGGGGCATCAATGATTGCATCGTTTGCCACCATTCCAGCAGGTCTAAGAGCGCCTGGGGCGGATTGGTGGGCGCGGTGTGCCCGGCCTGGTCTAAATCGCTGAGGCCATGACAAGAAGTGCAAACCCGCACTTCGCCGGGGGCGAAGGTGAGCCAATAACGCTCACGTACCACACCCTCCCCATCAGGATCGGTTAGCTGCCAGGTGAGGGCGCGCCCGGCGGGCACAAAGGCGGCCATCGAACCGTCTGCCCCCAACGTGACGCTGCCGGTGGGGCCGGTACTGGGTGGGTTATAACCACTGCCGCCGGGTTGCGCCAGCAGGCGACGGCCGTCGCGCGGCGTACTACCGCCCCACGTATACCCCCGAATCTGTAACCCCTGGAAAAATTGCAGGTAGCTCACATCATAAATCTGCCCCGATGCACCAATGGTTTGTACACCGCCCGGCACGCGCAGGTTAAACGGCTGCTGCCGGTCCAGGTCATCGCGTGTGGTTACATCCCGGCTGACCACCAGCGCCAGGTCACGCGCTTCCATGAACGCCTGCAATTCCGCCAGCGAAACGCCCGCCTGATCAAACATCTGCTGTTCCGGCGCGGGCAGGGTAAAGGTGGGCGGTGTGGGGCGGGGGCGCGGCCGTACCTCCACCGGGTTCAGTTCCCAGAGGACGCCGTTGAATGTAACCATGTTGTCCGGGTCCCAAAAGCTGATTTCTTTGCTGATGCCGTTGGTCAAGGGCGTACTGGCCGTCCATTGGCCGCCGCCGGTCGGCGCGGCGAGGGTCGGCGTGAGTAGTTTCAGGCGAAACTCATAGCTGGAATTGACGCCGCTGCCCGTTTCGTCGCCGCTGTCATCGGTGTGGATGGCTAATAAGGCGCCGTCAGAAAGGGGCAGGGGTTCGCGGTAACGGCCGTCGCCATGATCCACATCGGTCGCATATTCCACCACCACCTGGTCAGCGTTTAACCCTGCTGTCGCCAGCCGGATGATGTTCCCGGCCGCATGGGTATAAAACTCCGGCGCATCCACCCCCCAAAACGTGCCCGGATTCAGCACATCCTCTTTAATCTGGAACATGTTCAATATCTCATTCGGATTGGTGCGGGGATATTGGCCGTAATACTCCACCACGTTCGGATCATCGTTGATGGCATTGGGGATGTAATCGTGGAGTTCGTGCCGCCCCAGGTGCAGCAAGATTTCGCCATCGGTGCCGTCCTGGTTGATCGTCCAGGGGAAGAAGTGGTTGATGGTGTGGCCGACGATGTTCGTGCCCGGCACGGCCTCGCGTGGTTCGGGAAAAACTTCGGCGCGGCTGTTCAGGATGGTGGCATTGGCCGATTCATCACTGTAATTGAACGAGCCATAGGGCGGATTAGTCGGGTCGTAACGGTCGGCGTCTGCCTGCTGGTCTTGTTGCAGGTGATCCCATTGGGTGAAGAGGACACGGCCGTGACTATCTATCGTCGGCGAAAAATCCCCGGACGGCGCATGGTTCAGCAGCCGTAAATCACCCGTCGCCGGATTCAGGCTCCACAACCCCGTATTTGTGGGCGCGGATTCATACTCATCTAGCTGCGGGTACAGGTGCATCTGCCCATTGCGCGGCCGGTCAGAAGTAAAGATGATGCGGTCATCCGTACCGTAAATCGGGCTGATGTTATTGAAATTCTCCGGCTGGTTGGGCACTTTGGTGATGACCGGCGTCTCATTCAACCCTAACTCGGTGATTTCATACAACTGCCAGTAATAGGTTTCCCACTGATACTGAATCTCCGGCGCGCCAATCACCATGCTGAAAATCGCCTTGTTTCCGTCCCAATGCACGGATGGATCGCGCACGGCAATGGCATTGTCATCCTGAAAACCGGTGACGCCGTACCCGGCCGCCTCCGTCAAATTCTTGAGCGTACCGTCCGGGTAACGAATCCACAAATCGCCGCCGCGCCCCACCGACTGCATCGTCGCCTTGTGATTGCCAAAGGTCGAGCCAATGGTGGTGAAATCGCCGGCAATGGGCAGTTGGGTGACAAAAAGAATGGGATAAGGGGTAGTGGGCTGGCCGACGGCGCGGCTGGCGCGTGGGGTACGAGCGACCAACACACCGATCAAAATCAAAACAAGTAAGATAATACCGAAACGAACAATCAATCTAAACGTATTCCGAGGGGACATATACTACTCCTGTCAATCTGTAGGGCGATTTTGGAAAATCGCCCCACAACATTCTGCTTCGCCGTTTGCTTATAGCGGATGGATCGGCCACCTGTCAACCGGCCTGCCGGAGGACAGTGGTACTATTGGGTATATTTGCCCACCGTCTTAATCCGGTGAGCGCGTTGTAACGTGTTATAATTTCGCCTGTTATGAGTCATAGCCACCATCATCACGACAACCCCTTTTTCAACCGGCAGCGTATCGGGGATCCGGCTTATTTTTACGGCCGTGCCCAATCCGTCGAAAACCTCTACAGCGCCATCGCCACCCGCCAGAGCCGCTCCCTCGTCGGCGAACGCAAAATCGGCAAAAGTTCCCTGCTCACGGTTATTTCCTGCCCCGACACCCTGCGCCAGCACGGCTTCGACCCCGCCCAATTTGTCTTCATCTACATGGATTTAGAGGGGATGTCCAACATCGGTTATGACGAATTCTGGCCGGAACTGTTGGATCAAATGGCCTTAGCCCTGCCCGAAAGCCAGGCCGAACTGCGGGAGCGGGCCGAAAGCCTCTCCTTGCAGGCGGATGCCCGTTTTATGCAGGTGCGCCGCCTGCTGCGCCGCGTGGAACGCGCCGGGCTGCGCGTGGTGTTGATGCTGGATGAGTTTGAAAGCCTGGCGACCAATGCCGCCTTTGACGCCAGCTTTTATGGTGAATTGCGCAGTCTGGCCGGGGAATTGGGCGTCACCTACATCACCACTTCCAAGCAGGGTTTATATGACCTGACCTACCAGTATGCCGACACCCTCTCCTCTCCCTTTTTCAACATCTTTTCCGAAGAGCGGTTGAATTTGCTGCCGCATGAGGAGGCAGTGGAACTGCTGCGCGGGCTGTCTGGCAAAGGGGAACATCGCCCCTTTACGGAGAAGGAAATAGAGTTTTCTCTGGATCACGCCGGCCGCCACCCCTTTTTCTTACAGGTGGTTGGCGCGCATCTGTATGCCGCTCGCGCCGAACCCATTCCCGACGCAGAAGTGGAGACGCTGGTGCTGCGCCGTTTCCTGGCGGAGGCGGAAGACCATTACCGCTACCTGTGGCGGCAGTTGGATGAAGTGGAGCAGGCCAGCCTGCGCCACCTGCACACGGCCGATACCGACACCCGGCGCACCCTGCAAGAAAAGGCGCTGATTGAACTGACGGATGAAGGACGGGTGAGGCCGTTCAGCCGTTCCTTTTCCGAATTTGTACAGCGGGCGGAAATGGCGCAGGGGGCGGGGCGACGGCCGTCGCCCAATGCGCACACCACCACCAGTACCACCGACCTGACCGGGGCCACGCTGGGCAGCTACCGGGTCCTTTCCACGTTGGGGCGTGGCGGTATGGCCGTCGTCTACAAAGGGTACCAGCCTTCCCTGGATCGCTATGTCGCCATCAAGGTGATGTCCCGTTCGCTGGGCGGTGAAGAATCCTTCATCGAACGTTTCCAGCGCGAGGCGGCAGGTGTGGCTCAACTACGCCACCAAAACATTGTGCAGATGGTGGATTTTGGCGTGCAGGATGACATCTCCTACATGGTGATGGAGTACATCCAGGGGGAATCGCTGAAGGATTGGCTGCACCAACTGCGCGAGGTAAACCACCGCCTGCCGCTGGCAGACGCGGTAAAGGTGGTGCGCGATATTGCCGCCGCTCTCGATTATGCCCATGCACACGGCATTGTGCATCGGGACGTGAAACCGGCCAACATCATGCTGCGGCAGGAGGAGCGGTTGGCGCAGTTGACGGGCAATGCGGAGTACACGGCCGTACTCACCGACTTTGGCGTGGCGCGCATGTTGGAAGGGGCGCAATTGACCGGCACCGGGGCCACCATTGGCACACCGGATTATATGTCGCCGGAACAGGCACACGGCCGTCCGGCCCAAGCCGCCAGCGATATTTATGCCTTGGGCATTGTGCTGTTTGAAATGTTAACGGGTGAACTGCCGTTTACGGCCGATACCCCCGTCGCCCTCTTGCTGCAACACATGCAAGCCACGCCGCCCCCGCTCACCGTTAAAGCACCCGATATTCCGCCCGACCTGGAACTCGTCCTCATGCAAGCTCTGGCCAAAGACCCCGAAAATCGCTATGCCACGGCCGGCCAATTTGCCGCCGCTCTGCAACGCGCCGCCCGGATTGGTAATGGGCAATAAAGACATGTTTAACAGAATCAACATTATTCAAGCTGATATAGCGGCTCTAAATGTGGATGCTATTGTGAATGCAGCAAACCGTGCATTGTCTGGAGGGGGTGGGGTAGATGGCGTTATTCACCGTGCTGCTGGGCCGGAACTATTGCAGGCTTGTCGCCAATTGGGTCGGTGCGAGACGGGGCAAGCTAAAATTACACCAGGATTCCGTTTACCAGCGCGATATGTCATTCATGCAGTTGGGCCAGTGTGGCAAGGCGGTGACAAGGGCGAACCTGATTTGTTAGCGTCTTGTTATCGAGAGTCGCTGCGGTTGGCACGACAGCATGATGTCAAAACCATCGCATTTCCGGCGATTAGCACCGGCGCTTATGGGTATCCATTGAAACCGGCGGCCCAAATCGCTATCCAGGAAGTTATCGTTTATTTAGAGCAAGATCAATCGTTAGAAATTGTTTTTTTGGTCTGTTTTGACCGTAAGTCATATGAAACGTACCAACAAGTGATGAATGAGTATGAGGATGCTCGCTAGAACCTGGGAATGGAATTCCCAGGCTGAGATAGAAAGTGCGCTCAAGCGTGCTGATGATAAACCAACAGCCTGCTTCAGCAGACTTCACATTGCAGTCGCCGGATTGCATCCGGTGGCTAATGGGGAGCGCGATCTGTGATTCGACGGGCGATTGTTGTGGGCATTGTAGGCGGCATTGTCCTCAGCCTGGCGGCCGTATACCCGATTGCGGGGCTGTTGGCGCCGTTGTGGTTGGAGGGGTGGGCGCGCCCGGTTGATGACCTGACACACGGTATTTTGCTGATGGCGTCGGCAGCGTTGGCGGTACCGACATTTTTGCTCATTGGCTTTGTGGCCGCACGGCCGTCGCGCGGTTGGCGCGAAGGGGCGAAGGCAGGCATGGTGGCCGGTCTGGCGGCCGCCGGTTTGTGTTATTTCACCATCATCCTGCCGGTCAACACCCTGGTCGCCTTTGGCACGGTCGGTGCTTCAATGGATGTGCTAGTGGATTCTTTTATGCCGCCACCCCATGTGCTGCGTAATTATGTGATTTCTTTTGAAAATGCGGCGTTTCAGGGAGAGATTGTGCTGGTGGGTGCGGCCTGCTTCTGGGGAGCGCAGGGAGCATGGGTGGGCTGGCGGCGGCGCAAAGAGCCACGTCCGGCACGGCCGTCCCTCTTTGCTCTCGTCCAAAATGGCGCACACCCCAAACAATACTTTGCCGGGGACGAAACGGCCGTGTGGACGGGTATTCTGGTGGGGCTGGTGGTGGCGGCGTTAACGGCCGTGACCCTGTCTGGCTGGTCATACCTGGCCTATTCTGACTGGCCGGAATTGATGGACGCCCTGCAAGAAAGCCACAGCGGTATCATCGCTTCTGGCTCATTGGGCGGCGTAGCCGGGCTGCTCTCGCCACTGTTGGGCATTGCCTTCATCGCTTTTGGCGCGGTGGTCATTGGCCTGATCAAAAATCCGCCCAACTGGTTCCGGGCGCGATTCTGGGGCGTGGTGGTAGCCGGGGTCGCTATTTCCCTGGCTCTCCACGCGGTGGCCTTGCGCCTCCTTTACTTCAACCTGGGTCTCTCGCCATTTTGGGTGCTGCGTGAACGTGCCCATGCCCTGGATCCCCAAACCATTGCCGACATTGCCAGCTTCATGGAAGCGATTGAAATGGGTTTTAGCGATCCCGCGTTTGTGCTAGGCGCGGTCTTGTTTTTCCCCTGGGTGATGTTGCTTTCCGCCTTGCTGGTGGGGGCGATTGTGGGTGGTTTGCAAGCCATCCTCTATGTGCCCATTCTGTCCATGATTCGCAAACGGCCGGTGGACAAAGCGATTTGGGCGCAGCGCCATCTCAAAAATGACCCCAACGACATTTTGCCTGCTGTGTATACCCTGTTTACAAAAGATGAGCAGGCGTATGATGTGCTGGCGCAGGTGTCAGCCTGCACCTGGAGGCGGCTGCCGGATGTGTCCCGTTTTGCCGCCGCTTATCACACCCTGGGTACCAGCAAAAAGGAAGAAGAGTACGCAGTGACGATTGCCGATCTCAGCCAGACGTTGACGACCAACCGGCAGTGGCGCTGGGCGCTCGATTTTGCCGGGGCGTACCAGACATTGCATCAGGTGATGAGTGCCCGGTCGTTAGAGCAGATTCTCAAAATTGAGCCACCCCCGGAGCAGCACACCTCCTCGCTGCCGCCGCTGGTGGTCAAAAGCCAGCAGCGCATTGGCCGGGTTGTGCTGGAATTGAAGAAGGTGGAACGCACCGATGATTTGCCCACGAAGCTGATTTTTTTGGAAAATGCATTGGCGGCCATTCACGAGGCGCAGACATTTGTGGAGAAGGAGTTTGCCGACCCGGAATGTTGGCCGACGCCGCTGCCACAGACCAGTGCCTTGCAGGTGTCGCTGAAACATTGGGAGGAGACGGTGTTGACGGCCGTGAAACGCCTGAAAGGGCGCGCCGACATCCTCTCCAGCCTTAAATTAAACCACACCGCCTTCTTGCCGGAACTGCCGCTGCCCGTGTCCGTGCGCAACCAGGGATTAAACGTGGCCCAACAAGTGCGCGTCCGGCTGCTGCCCGGCGATGATTACGATTTGCTCGGCGTGAAGAGCGAGGGGTTCATTGAAATTTTGCCGCCGGGCGAAGAGCGGGCACTCAACCTGCTGCTCATGCCCCGCGAAGGCGCGCCGCGGGTGCGGGTGGCCTGGGAAGTGGTGTATGACGATGCGGTGAATGACCAGCGCCACATCACATTTGGCGATAAGCTGGAGTTTGTGGAATCGGAACGGCCGTTTACTCGCGTTTTCCCCATCCCCTATGTCACCGGTACACCGCTGAAAACGGACGACGTATTTGTGGGGCGGGATGATGTGTTTGGTTTCGTGCAGGAGATGTTGGTGGGGGCGCATCAGAACAATGTGGTCATCTTGCATGGGCAGCGGCGCACCGGCAAAACGTCGGTGCTGTACCGCCTGCCGCACCTCTTGGCCGAAACCCATTACGCGGTGTTGATTGATATGCAGGGTAAACCGGCGCGGGGCGAGGCGGAATTTTTGTACGCTATCGCCGACGACATTGTGTTTACACTGGAAGACCAGGGTATTGCCGTGGAACTGCCGCCGCGCGCCGAATTTTTGGAAAACCCAGAATTTTTCTTCCGCTCCCGATTTCTGCGCAATCTCTCCCCTCACCTGAACGGCAAGAATTTGCTGCTGATGTTTGACGAGTTTGAAGAGTTGCAACGGCGGGTGGAAGACGGCCGTCTACAACCCGAAATCTTCCACTTTTTGCGTAACCTAATGCAGCATGATGCGCATGTGGACTTTATCTTTGCCGGGACGCACAAGTTGGAAGAGTTGGGCGCAGAGTATTGGTCGGCGCTGTTCAACATTGCCGCTTATCGCCCCATCACCTTTTTACGGCCGTTGGAGATGCGCCGCCTGATTTTGGAACCGATCAAACAGTACAGCACGGAGTATGATCCGCTGGCGGTAGAGCGCATCGTCAGTGTGACCGCCGGGCATCCCTATTTTGCCCAACTGCTGCTGCACGAGATGATGGTGTATCACAACGAGATGAAGGCGTCTTACCTGACGGCCGTAGACGTAGACCAGGTGATTGACCGTATCATTGGCCGGGGGGAGGCCCATTTCCGCTACATCTGGGATGAATCCACGGCCGAAGAACAGCAAGTATTACAGGGTATGGCCGAACTGTTGGTCTGCGCCGAGGGCGTGACGGCTAAAGATTGTCGCGCTTTCCTCACCGAACGTGGCCTGAACTCTGCCGACCGCTGGAAAGCGGCGCTGACCAGCCTGGAAAACCGGGACATCCTGGCCCGCAACGACGCCAAAAGCCCACTCTACCACTTTCATGTGGATTTGATCCGGCTGTGGGTGGAACGGACACGGCCGTCGCTGTAAAGAATAGATACACGGATAACGCGGATGAGACGGATACTCACGGATTTTGTTTATTCATCCGTGAAAATCCGTCTCATCCATTTAATTTAACTCAAGTTGCTACCTTAAAGGGCATGGTTGATGCTTAAGCCCAAAACAAAC
>JAHDWK010000043.1 GCA_023382655.1 Anaerolineae bacterium
TAATTTAATCTGATTATCTTCTACAATTGCCTGTACTGTCGTCAACATGATTCACCTCTTTTCTGAGTGGATGGCGTCCATTGTAGCATATGGCCGTAGCGCAGAACATAGCGGCACGGCCGTTGTCCACCACCCCACAAAAAGGTAACGGCCGTATACCATTGTGGTCTGCCCACGTGACTGTTTGAACCCGGCAAAATGCGGTATAGTGGGCACAACATTCCTACCGGCAGAAACGTGACGGCCGTAGGGGAACAATACATGGAGGTAATAAAAAATGGAATTAGACGTTGCCGATAAACCAGCCAGCAATAAACTTCAAACGTTCACCATCGCGCTCATTGCCAACTTCTGTAAAGGGTTTGCTCTAGGTCTGGCTTTAGGCGTTTCTGCCTGGCTTGAAACCCTCATCATTGAATCAGAGTCCATGCTTGTCCTCACCATAAAGGATATTCTGATACCCATTGGAACAATCGTCTTGTTCTATCACCTGGCGAACAAAATCCTGATCAGACTGGGCCTGGTAGCCCGGCTGACCAATACCATGGGGCGACTAACAGCCCTGGTTATCGGCATGGTGGGGTTTATAACCGGCATGTTCTTGTACGTGCTGCTCAAATTTGAAGCAGAAACATTCTCCCAAGCAGCTATCGGCACAAGCAATGAGATACTGCTTGAATTTCTATCGTTTCTTGTCTTTGTGGCCGGCATACTCATCATTTATAAGATATTGAAGCTATGAACCCAACAGCCCTCCAACCCATCGCCCAACGACTGCGCAAGGAAGCGGATAAAGTCCTGGTTGGCCTCGAAGAACCCTTTGAACTGCTCACCATCGCCCTGCTCACCGGCGGCCACGTGTTGCTCGAAGGCGTGCCCGGCACGGCCAAAACCCTCATGGCTAAAACGCTGGCCCATCTGGTGCAGGCCCAATTCACCCGCATCCAGTTCACCCCCGACCTCATGCCCTCAGACATCCTGGGCACCAGCGTCTTCGACATCACCAGCGGCCAATTCTTCCTCAAAAAAGGCCCCATCTTCACCCAAATCTTGCTCGCCGACGAGATCAACCGCGCCCCCGCCAAAACCCAATCCGCCCTGTTGGAAGCCATGGAAGAGCGGCAAATCAACCTGGAAGGTGAACGCCACCTGCTGCCGCCGCCCTTCATGGTCATCGCCACCCAAAACCCCATCGAATACGAAGGCACCTACCCCCTGCCCGAAGCCCAACTGGATCGTTTCCTCTTCAAAGTGCTCACCCCCTACGGCACGTTGGACAACGACATTGAAGTGCTGCGCCGCTACCATCACGGCTTCGACGCCCACGATCTGGCCGCCGCCGGGCTGCAAGTGAGCCTGCCCGCCGCCGACATCGTCGCCGCGCGCCAGGCCATTAACCAGGTTGTCGTTGAAGATGGCATCCTGGCGTACATCGCCCAGGTCGCCGCCGCCTCCCGCCAATCGCCCGACCTGACGCTGGGGGCCAGCACCCGCGCCGCCACCCACGTCCTGCTGGCGTCCAAAACCTACGCCGCCATCCAGGGGCGCGATTACGTCACCCCCGACGATGTGAAATACGTGACGTTACCCGTCTACCGCCACCGCATCCTGCTCAAACCCGAAGCGGAAATTGAAGGGCTAAACCCCGACGCCGTCGTGCGCCGCCTGCTGCGCCAGGTGGAAGTGCCCCGCTGAGTGGGACGATTTTCAAAATCGTCCTACATCCCTATCATGCACATCACCAATCGCGGAATCCTCATGCTCCTGTTGGCTGCGCCCATCATCGCGGCGGGAACCTGGGCGCCCCTGCTGCAATGGGTCGGGCTGGCCTACATCATCGTGCTGCTGCTGCTGCTGGCGCTGGATTGGCGGCTGGCGCAGCCCTTGGCACAGCGCTTCGAGGTGCGCCGCGACCATGATGACAAACTCAGCCTGGGTGCAGACAACCCCATTACCCTGACCGTGCGCAACCGCAGCCCGCGCCCCATCGCCATTGCCGCGCGGGACGAGCCGCCGGATGAATTTGGGGTGGATGTGCGGGTGGTGTACGGCCGTGTCCCCCCCCGCCAGCAATGGCAAACCATCTACCACGTCCACCCCCTGCGGCGCGGCGATTACACCTTTGGCAAACTCAACCTGCGCTGGTCTGGCCCTCTGGATCTCATCATGCGCCAGGGCCGCGCCGACCTGGACGAAGCCGTCAAGGTCTACCCCAACCTGCTGGACGTGCGCCGTTATGATCTGCTGCTGCAGCGCAACCGGCTGCAAGAACTCGGCCTGCGCAGCACCCGCCAGTTTGGCGAAGGCACCGAATTCGAACGCCTGCGTGAATATCTGCCCGACGACGAATACCGTCGCATTGATTGGAAAGCCACCGCCCGCCGCCACCGCCCTGTCACCGTTGAATACCAGACCGAACGCAGCCAAAACGTGGTCGCCCTGCTGGACGTAGGCCGCATGATGCAAAGTCCCGTGGCCAACATGGCCAAGCTGGACTACGTCATCAACGCCGTTTTGCTGCTTGGTTACGTTGCCAGCGGCAAGGGGGACAAAGTGGGCATGATGAGTTTTGCCCAGGATGTGCGCCAATATCTGGCCCCCCGGCAAGGGCGTGGCCAGTTTTACCGCATGTTGGAACTGCTCTACGCCGTCGAAGCGGAGCCGGTGGAGTCTGATTATCGCCGCGCCCTCAGCTACCTGGCCACCAAACAGCGCAAACGCGCCCTCATCGTCATCTTCACCGATTTGAGCGGCGGAGTGAGTATGGATGCGCTGGTCTCGCATGTGTCGGTGCTGGCGCGGCGCAGCCTGCCGCTGGTGGTGACGATTAGCGATCCCGATGTAGTGCAGGCCGCCCGGCAGCGCCCGGTGGATTCTCAAACCGTTTACCAACGCGCCGCCGCTGCCCAACTGCTGGATGAACGCAAAGTGGCGCTGGACACCCTGCGCAATCGCGGCGTCCTGACGCTGGACGTGCCCGCCAACCAGCTATCCATTGCCGTCATCAACCGCTACCTGGAACTCAAAGCCAAAACAATGCTGTAAGTGCGCGTTCAGACCTGACAGGTTTCAAAAAACCTGTCAGGTCTCTACCTATTTGGAGCGGCGTATCTGCACGATCAATGTGCCGGCGACGACAGCGGCTAAACCCAACAGTTCACGGCCGTCCAGCGTTTCCCCCAAAAATAGCACTGCCAAAATTGCAATCTGCACGGTCATGGTGTTGTTGATGACGGTGGATTCCATGGCGGAGAGGGTGCGCAGGGTGTGGTTCCACAGGGTGAAGGCCACGGCCGTGTTCACCACTGCCAGCCACACAATGATGGCCCAACTTTGCCAGCGTAGCACCGGAACGCCCTGGCTAATAATGCCCGCCGCCAGCAGAATCAACGCGCCCACGCCCATGCTGATGACGGTGACGGTCAACGGCCGTAACCCCCCGTCCCGGTTCACATACCGCCCCAACACCGCCGCTACCGAATTGGACAACATGCCCACCAGCGCCGCCAGCAGGCCAATGAATTGGGCTTCGGCCAGGCCAAAGGGGTAAAAATAAACCACCGCCCCCGCCAGCGCCAGCAGCATACCCGCCCACTGCGCCCCATTCGGCTGTTCGCCTAAGGTGACGATACCGAGGACGGCCACGGCCACGGCCGTGAAACTCCAGATCAAGGTCACGCTCACTGCCGGAGCATAGGCCAGGGCTACAAACTGCGCCCCCTGGGTGATGGCGTAAAAGACGATACCCAACAGGATCAGGCGCAGCCAATCCGTTTTGGTGAGGGCGGTGATGGTAGGGGGAAGGGGAGACGGCCGTTTTCCGTTCTCGACCGCTGACCCCACCGGCTGCCGCCATAAAAAGGGCAGCAGCACCAGAAAAGCCAGCATGTACCGCAGCCCGGCAAAGGTCAGCGGCGGAATCTCTTCCAGGCCAAACTTAATCAGTACCCAGGAGGTTGACCAGAGAAAGGTGACAAACAGCGCTTGCAGCGCCGCCCGCACATGGGGGGAATTCTTAAACAAGACACACGACCATTATTATGTTTGTAGTAACCGCTTCAGCGGGCAACCGGCTAAAGCCGTTACTACGAACCCCACAAATGGTATTACTCATTTCGACCCGCCAGCAGCAGATAGGCATATAACACAATGCCGGTGCCGATGCCCACCGCCCATTTGACGGCCACGGGGATGTTTTCGTTGGGGGAGATGAAGCCTTCAATGATCCCGGCGATGACCAGCAAGGGGATGCAGCCGCCAATCAAGACGACGGCCCGCCGCGCCGCTTGCGTCAGCGCGTCACGGCGGCGGTGCAGGCCGGGGTGAATGATGGCCCACCCCATCATCAACCCGGACGCCCCAGCGATGTAAATGGTGGTCAATTCAATGACGCCGTGCCCGATGACAAACGTCCACAGTTCAAAACCCACGTCATAATGGGCGGTGACGCCGGTAATGGCCCCCAGCAGCAGCCCGTTGAAGAGCAAGACGTAGATGGTGAGCAGCCCGGCGGTCAGCCCTCCGGCAAAAGCGAGGACGGCAACGCGGATGTTGTTGGTCATAATGAAGGTGGAGGTATACGGCCGTTCCGCCACCGGAATATCCACCCACAACTCTTGCTCCTCAATCATCGGTAACAGGGATTGCACGGCCGTAGGCAGCAGCCAATCCGCCGCCTCTATGCGCCAGTTCAGCCACAGTCCGGCCAGTAAAGCGGGAACGAGCAGGAGGAGTACGGCCGTGAGTTGAAACGGCCATGTGTCCCGGAACATACGCGGGAACGTCACCTGCGCAAAGCGCGTGATTTTGTGCAGCGCCAGCGGCTCGCTGCGGTAAATGATGGCATGACCCCGCGCCACCAATTGGTTCAAATAAGTCGTGACCTGATGGCGCGGGAATTCGCGCTGCGCCACTGCCAGATCAGACGTAACCGCCCGGTACAACTGCCCCATCTGCTTCACTTCGTCTGGGGACAACTGGCCGATATTGGCCTGGCTGCGGTCTAACAAGGTAGACAACCGCTGCCAATCAGCGCGGCGGGATTGGTAGAATTGGTCGGCATTCATGGCGCAATTATATAGCGTATTGCGAATGGCGTAGACATGACGCCATTCGCAATACGCTATACAGGCGGTACAATTAACCCATGAATTCACCGGACGAATTTCTCAACATTGACACACCGGAAAACGTGATGTTTGGTTATGAAGTGGTGGGCATTGGCTCCCGCTTTATGGCCGCCCTGTTAGATTCGTTGATCATTATTATCCTGGAACTGCTGGTTTTGTTCGGGATGCAGATTTTTTTCCGAATCCTGGATGAACAAATCGGTAATGTTTTTCTCGCCATTTATATTTTGCTGGCGTTTGCCTTGTTGGGCAGCTATTACATCTTCTTTGAGATGCGCTGGAACGGCAGCAGTCCCGGCAAGCGGGCGGTGAAGTTGCGCGTCATCCGGCGCGATGGCACGCCGCTCACCCTCAGTGAATCCATCATTCGTAATCTGGTGCGGCTGGTGGATTTTTTGCCGTTTGCCTATGGCCTGGGCGTCATCACCATGTTTGTGGATGGACAGGCGCGCCGGTTGGGTGATCTGGCGGCGGGCACGCTGGTGGTGCGGGAACAGGCCGAAGTGACGCTGGTAACGCTGGACAAAAGCAGCCGGATGGCACAGTCACGGCCGTCGCTACCCGCACCCGGTGAAACAGACAGCCTGGCCGAACAATGGCCGGTAGACCGGTTGAGCAGTGAAGATGTGCAGTTGATTGTGGATTTTCTGGAGCGACAGAAGAGTATTGGCGATCCCATGCCGCTGGCAAACCAGATTCTCAAACGCACGTTAACCAGGATGGGGACGCCGGAGATGGGGCTACGGCCGTCACAGGCCATTTACGCCCTCGATAAAATCGTCAAACTCTATTATTCTCGCTGTTAGCCGATTATGAACTATTCGTGAGAACAGGAACAAAGTCGCGGCAACCTGCATTATGACCACTGGTGGTGATGAGATTGGCGCAAATCGCCCAACTGATTACCGATTTTTTACTATAAGGAGAATACGTAGGATGAAACTTGTCAAAATATTTTTATTATCTCTAGGGTTATTGGTGCTGGTTGCTTGCACCAGTACGGAAACACCAAGCAGCGAAACAACAACTACGGCCGTTCCCGAAGCTACCACCCCGGCAGATACCGGCACGGCGGTAGAAACAGTGGAGGAAGTGGTTGAGGAGCCGGACACCGCTGTGAGCGATGATCCACTTTCGGGCACACTCTGGTCACTGGTCAGCCTGCAAAACACAGCCGGAGAAACGGTGGATGTGCTGCCGGGCAGCGAAGTCACCATTGAATTTCAAGACGGCGGCTACGGCGGCAACGCCGGTTGCAATCGCTACTTCGGCTCATACCAGATAGATGGCAGCAATCTGAGCCTGGGCGTGGCCGGCTCTACCGAAATGTTCTGTATGCCAGAAGAGTTAACGAACCAGGAAGGCAGTTTCCTGGCTGCGTTGGGACTGGTGAGCCAGTTTGAACAGGATGGCGGTCAACTGACATTGGCCGATAAGGATGGAAATGTTGTGTTAACTTTTACTGCCAAACAACCGGCCACCCTGACGGACATGACGTGGTTGGGCATCAGCTATAACAACGGCCGTGACGCAGTGGTCTCGGCATTGGCAGAGGCGCAGATCACGGCCGTGTTTGCCGCCGATGGCACCCTGTCCGGCTCCACCGGCTGCAATAATTACACCACCAGTTACACCACCGATGGCAACAACATCACCATCAGCGAGCAAATTGCTACCACCCGCCGCGCCTGTGACCAACCCCGCGCCGAGCAAGAAGCGGCCTATCTGGCAGCATTGCCTCAGGCTACCACCTACAGCATCAGCGGTGACCGGCTGGAACTGCGCGCCGCCGATGGTGCGTTGCTGGCCGATTACGTGGCTCAACCGCCCACCAGCCTGTCTGACAATACCTGGCTGGTGACTTCCTACAACAGCGGTGGGCAGGCCACCGTCAGTGTAATTAGTGAGATGCGGCTGACGGCCGTGTTTGCCGCCGATGGTACCGTCTCGGGCAACGGCGGTTGTAACAGTTTCAGCGGCACCTACACCACCGATGGCCGCAACATCACCATTAGCCCATTGGTTTCCACCATGATGGCCTGCCAGGAAGATGTGATGCAGCAAGAAACTGCTTATCTGGCGGCATTGCAATCGGCCGCTACCTATCAACTGATGGGTGACACATTGGAACTGTTTACGGCCGAAGGCGCGCGGGCGGTTACGTTTGTGGCGGAGGCAGCGCCAGGGCTGGCGGGCAGCAATTGGGACGTTATCTCCTACAACAACGGCAACCAGGCCGTTGTCAGCCTGATTCTGGGTACGGAAATTACGGCTCAATTTGGCGAAGATGGTACATTGTCTGGTTTTGCCGGGTGCAACAATTACACCACTTCTTACCAGGTAGAGGGCGAGAATATCACCATTGATCTGGCTGCTTCTACTATGATGTTTTGCGAAGCGCCCGAAGGGGTGATGGAGCAGGAAGCACAATATCTGGCGGCGTTGAGCACGGCCGTTACCTACCGCATTGACGGCCATCAAATGGAAATGCGTGACGCAACCGGGGCATTAGTCGCCATGTTACAAGAGGCCGGTTTTGTGGATCCGGAACTGCAAAACTTCCTGGCCAATGCCACTTATCTGGTGGAAGAGTCGGCCGCCGGTTCGGTGACGCTGGTTAATGGTGAATACCGCGAACCTATTGCCGAAGGGTCGGCCTCGGAATTGGTGGTAACGTGGACGGGTGATGCCGTTACCGGCGTCATAAACGAGCAGTTTGTGGCGGCGACTGTTATCAACGTCCATACGGGCGGCACCGGTACCTTTTATTATCTG
The DNA here is from genome assembly GCA_023382655.1 of Anaerolineae bacterium. GTDB lineage: Bacteria > Chloroflexota > Anaerolineae > Promineifilales > Promineifilaceae > CAADGU01. The sequence goes on from JAHDWK010000043.1 coordinate 7,905, forward strand.
GCGCTTTTTACCCAGGATGAAAGTGGGCAGTTGGTGAATACGGCCGTTACCCCTTTGGGCGACCGGGTCATCGTCAATTCGCTGGATATAACCCGTAACACCATTGTGGTAGATATGGTGCAAGCTGGGGCGGATGATCCCATGTGCTGCCCCTCGGAGCATGTAGAGTGGGTCTATGCGCTGGAAGAGAACGAACTGGTATTGGTTTCGGAGACGGTAATTGAGCCGTAGTGGTTCATAGGCCTGACAGGTTTTCGGAGACCTGTCAGGTCTTTTCACGGGATCAACAAAACCTTCCCCTTATTTTTCCGGTTGTGCAAATAATGGTGGGCCAGGGGGGCGTCGGCAAAGGGGAAGGTGGCGTCAATCTGGGGGCGGAAGAGGGCGTCATCATACCAGGTGATAATTTGTTGCAGGTATGGCCGTTGCATGTTGGCATGTGCCCACAAATGCTGCAAATCCACCCCAATGATGGCTTTGTTATCGCGCATCAGCCGGAATGGTGTATAAAATGGCAGCATAATCGCCCCCCGCCAATACCGCACCCAGGAGCGTGTGTTCCGGGGCGCCATGCTAGAGAGTCCCACATGCACCAGTCTGCCCGTGGGCATGAGCAGCCGGTAATTCTTTGGCCAATGCACCCCGCCTAATGAGTCCAAAACGAGCTGGACGCCGCGCCCCCCGGTTAAATCCATGACCACCCGTTCATAATCAAAATTGCGGTAATCAATGGGATGATTTAACCCTCGTTCCTGCAAAAATGCATGTTTCTCTGGTGAAGCCGTGCCATACGTTTCCGCCCCCAAAATGCGGCTGACATCCAACGCCGCCAATCCCAATCCGCCACCCACATTGTGGATGAGGACCCGATCCCCCACCTGCACTGACCCCATAACCACCAGCGCCAGATAGGCCAACAAATAATTGACGGGTAGCGCCGCCGCGTCTTCCACGCGCATCCAATCTAGCCGTTTGTACACCTGACGGTAGGGGACACAAACGGTATCGCTGTAACCACCGTAGTGGGTGAGAGCTAAAACAGCATCACCTTCCTTCAAGGTGGGCACACCTTGAGCCACCAGATCAATTACCCCCGCCACCTCCAGACCGGGCACAAATGGTGGCGCAGGTGCGGCACGGTCTAGCCCCATGCGTCCTAGCAGATCGGCAAAGGAGACGCCACATGCCTGCACCCGGATGCGCACTTCACCACTGCGGGGAATGGGGTCAGGACTGGTTTGTAGTTTGAGGGTTTCCGGAGGCCCGGCTTTGCTGATCCAGACTTGCTGCATAGGGATTTTCCAGAAAAGAAGTATAACGCTAAAATAGGTGTGGGCACAGTACCGATAGGGGAGTGCCCCACCGGGATGGGGGCACTACAATAGGAAAAATGGCCTAGTAATCGGTAGGTAGATTACGGGTTGTTTGGCAGCGAGTGAGCAGTAACCTGAGATTGCCATATGCTAAATCCATTGCTAGAGGCACAACTTGCGCAGTTCAACCTGGCGAATGGTCAATTGCCTGATGAAGATACCTGGCAGGCGCTGCTGGCGCAGATCAGCCAGACGTATGGGCAGCGGGCGGCCGAGCAAGACCGTTTGCAGGCGGTGCTGGATAATGTGGCCGACGCCATTGTTACGTTTGACGAACACGGCCGTATCGAATGGTTTAATCGTGCTGCCGAGCAAATGTTTGGCTATCGCGCCGCCGAAGTGATCGGGGCGCATCTGGAGCTGCTGCTGCCTGATCCCCATCGTTACCGGATTGAGCAAGATGCCCTGGCGCTGCAAACGGATAAACAGGACGGCCGTGCCGACATCGTCAGTATTCGCAACGAAATCGCCGGGCAGCGGCAGGATGGCAGCCTTTTCCCGCTAGATTTCACCATTAGCCAGATGATGGTGCAAGGGGAACGCCAATTCATTGCCATCGCCCGTGATATTACCATCCGTAAAGAAGCCGAACAGGCAATTTTAACGGCAAAAGAAGCAGCCGAAGCGGCCAACCAGGCTAAAACACAATTTCTGGCAAACACCAGCCATGAAATTCGCACGCCGCTCAATGCGATAGTAGGTTTGACCAGCCTGCTGCTCGATACCGAATTGACGCCCGATCAACAGACCTTTGTGGAAATTGCCCGGCGCAGCAGCCATACCTTGCTCACCATTTTGAATGATATTTTAGACCTGTCACGCATTGAGGCGCGCCAATTGTCGTTGGAGCTACGGCCGTATCACCTACGCACCGGCGTCACCGAAGTCCTCAATTTACTCAAAACAAACGCTGACGAAAAGAAACTCCAGTTAACGGCTGCCTTTGCCGCGGATATGCCCCAAGTGTTTATTGGTGATGGCGACCGGCTGCGGCAGGTATTGGTCAATCTGGTAAGCAATGCCATCAAATTTACCCACGCTGGCTCAATTCTGGTGCAGGTTGATGGCCGTTACCTGGACCCCGCCACGTATGAAATCCACCTCTCGGTGCAAGATACCGGCATTGGCCTACCGCCTGATTACACCGAATGGCTATTCCAACCCTTTCATCGGGGACATGCCGGGCGCAGCCGCCGTTATAGCGGCGCGGGGCTGGGGCTGACCATCTCCCAGCGGTTGGTGGAATTGATGAGCGGGCGCATTTGGGCAGAGAGCGAATCGGGCAAAGGCTCCACCTTTCATGTGTGCATTCCCAGCCCGGTGACCGAGCAGCCATTACCCAGTGCGCCCACGTTGGAACGGGTACGGCCGTTTGACCCGGATATGGCCCGGCAACTCCCTCTGCGTATCTTAGTAGCCGAAGATAATATCACTAATCAGAAAGTGATGGTCTGGATGTTAGAGCATTTAGGGTATCGGCCCGATGTAGCTGCCAACGGTCTGGAAGTATTAGCCGCTCTCCAGAAAAATGCATATGACGTGATTTTGATGGATTTGCACATGCCAGAGATGGACGGCCGTATCGCTACCCAAACCATTCGCGCCACCCTGCCGTCCGCGGAGCAGCCCTGGATCATTGCCGTCACCGCCGACGTATTGCACGAGAGTCGCCAGGATTTTATGGCCGATGGCTTGAACGATTTTTTGAGCAAACCATTGCAAGCGGAGATGCTGATCACCGCCCTTTGCCGTTATCCAGCTGCCCAGGTACGCAGCGTGGCCCAAACCTGGCCCGTAGATCGGGCTGTTTTGAACCAGATAACCGGCGGAGACAGCAGCCGGTTGATCGAGTTGACACATATTTTTCAGAATGAAAGTGATCAACTACTGGCGCAGTTGCAAACGGCCGTTGCTGCCGATGACCTGGAAACTGCCCGCCAGATGGCCCATGCCCTCAAAGGAAGCTGTGCCACCATGGGCATGGTCTCACTGGAGCCGCTGTTCCGCGAAATTGAAACCATGGCCCGTAGCCGTGATCAATACATCGCCGCCAAAGTTACCCAGGCCATTACCGAATATGACCGGGTACTGCTGGCGATGCGCAACGGGTAAAAAGCCAGCCTGAAACACACTTAAACAGGCCCCGCCGTCAATGATTCTTCCACAGGCGTCATGGTCTGACTTTTCTGTTCCTTGCCGGGCGGTTTGGTCATTATCTGGCGTCGCCGCTCCCTGGTGAACAGGCTTTGCACGCCAATGAAAATTAGCGTTAGCGCCCCCACTGCAATGCGCGTCCACCATGAACTGAGATTGCCGTTAAACTGAATGAGCATCTGGATTAAACCTGTGACCAACACGCCAAACAAGGTGCCAAAGACATAACCCTGCCCTCCGGTCAACAGCGTACCGCCAATCACCACCGAGGCGATGGCGTCTAGCTCCACATTGGTGGCATACAGCCCATGCCCGGAAAGCAGCGAAATGCTGAAAACAATGCCCGCCAGCGCCGAACAAAAGCCGTTCAGGGCATAGACGGAAATTTTGAGACGACCCACCGGCAGACCCATCAGCAGGGCCGATTGTTCGCTGCCGCCAATCGCGTAGATGGAACGGCCGTAGCGCGTAAAATGGGCCACATACATCCCCACCACCAAAACGACCAGGGCAATGAGCGCTCCCAGGCTGATAAAAGCCCGTTCTACACCGGGAATGGGCAGCCGATAGAGTGCCATCGCCCGGTACAGAGGGTGCCGGATGGGAATAGCGTCCAGACTGATGAAAAAACACATCCCCCTGGCAAAAAACATGCCCGCCAGCGTCACAATAAACGGCTGCACCTTGAACACGTGGATGATCGTGCCCATCGTTGCTCCCAGCAACGTGCCCATGAGTAGCATCAGCGGGATAACGACATACGGACTTAGCCCCACCTGTTCCAGCAGCGCGGCCGAAGCCACCGAAGTCAGCGCAATCACTGCCCCTACCGACAAATCAATACCTTTGGACAGGATCACAAACGTCATGCCAATGGAGGTGATGAGCAGGAAGGCATTATTCACAAACAGATTCAAGAAAGTCTGGGGCTGGCGCATCCCCTTGTACTGAAGATAGCCATACAGATACAGGGCCACAAACACGCCAATCGTCGCCAGCAAGGGCATAAATTTCCGATCAATCTTCAGTCGCTCCATCATGGCTGCACCCCTTTTCGCTCGAATACCCGGCCCAGCACCAGCTTCGTCTGGTCAGAATAGAGCAGGATGACGATCAGCACCACCAACGCTTTGATGGCCGAGGCAGCCATGGCCGGGACGCCCAGGGCGTACATGGTGGTCGTGGTGCTTTGAATGACCAGCGCACCAATGATGCTGGCTAAGAGTGAAAATCGGCCACCCGTCATCAACGTGCCGCCAATGACTACCGCCAGAATGGCGTCTAGTTCCAGGTTCAGACCGGCGTTGTTGGCGTCGGCGCTTTTGACGTTGGCGCTGTAAATCAGGCCGGCCACACCCGCACAAAAACCGCAAATGGTGTATACAATCAACTTGATATTTTTTTCGCTGATACCGCTGAGATAGCTGGAACGGCCGTTAATGCCCACCGACTCCACAAACAAGCCAAATGCTGTGCGCCGTGCCAGCAGCCAGGTGAGCAAAAAGACAAAAACCACAATAAAAAGCGGAAAGGGCAGCCCCAGCACATAGCCGTTGCCAATGAAAAAGTAGCGACTGTAATACACGGTGATAATCTGGCCGTTGGTAATCAATTGAGCGATGCCCCGGCCGGCCACCATCAACACCAGCGTAGCCACCATTGGCTGGATTCTACCCCTGGAAATGAGCAGACCGTTCCAAAAACCACAGGCAGTGGATACCAGCAGCGCCGCCAGAATACATAACCACAAAGGGGTGTAGGTGACATCCTTGATCAGTTCCTCGGAGCTAATCAATTGCCGCGCCAGCGCCGGGTTGATGAGCACGGTCGCCGTCGCGGCGGAGATGGCTACCACCGCGCCCACCGACAAGTCTACCCCACCCGTGGCAATGACCATCGTCATGCCAATGGCCAATAGCATCAAAATCGAGCCGCGATTGAGAATATCAATGAGAAAGCCGGAGAGACGGCCATCTTTGATCTCAATGTTGTAAAAGCCCGGCGTGAAGAACACATTGAAGATCATAATCAAGGCCAGGGCTAACAAGGGCCAGAATAATTGGCTGTCGCGTAGCCGGTGCCAGGAAAATCGTGAATGGTTCATGTTGTCCCGCTCCCGGCGCCACTCCCTGCCATGGCGCGCATAATGGTGTGTTCGTCAACTTCGCCGGAAAACTCGGTTACTTTTTGCTGGTCACGCAAAACGGCGATGCGGTGGCTGGTACGCAGCACTTCTTCTAGTTCGGAGGAGATAAAGATACACGCTTTGCCTTCTTCGGCCAGTTCCAGCACCAGTTTTTGGATTTCCGCCTTGGCGCCAATGTCAATGCCGCGTGTGGGTTCATCCAGGATGAGTACTTGTGGATTGGTCGCCAGCCAGCGTGCCAGAATGACCTTCTGTTGGTTGCCGCCGCTGAGGTTTTTGACGGACTGCTCGGCTGAGGGGGTGGTGATGTTGAGCATTTTGATGAATTTGTCGGCCAATTCTTGCTGCTGCTGCCGGCTGAGGCGCTTGAACCAGCCGCGATTGGATTGCAGGGCCAGGGCGATATTTTCACGGATGGTTAAATCCTCGACGATGCCATCGGCTTTGCGGTCTTCGGGGCAAAAGGCGATGCCTCTGGCGATAGATTCGGCCGGAGAGAATTTATGCACCTCATGCCCCGCAAACGTGAGGGAGCCACTGTCCGGTTTATCCACGCCAAAGAGCAGGTGTGCCGTTTCTGTGCGCCCGGAACCCAACAGCCCGGCAAAACCCAATACTTCTCCGGCGTGCAGCTCTAAATCGAAGGGTTGTATGGAACCTTTACGGCCGTACCCCTTCACCTGTAATATCGGTTCTTTTTGCTGATGTTGGCCGCTCATCAATTTGATCTGGGCCATATCATTAAAGTCGCCCACCATGCGGCCGAGCATCAGGGCAATGAGTTCCAGGCGGGGGAGGGCTGGCGTCTCATACGTGCCCACCAGTTTGCCATTGCGCAAGATCGTGACCCGGTCGGTCACTTCATAAATTTGATTGATGAAATGGGTAATGAAAATAATGCCCAGCCCGTCCTCTTTCAATTTGCGCAGGACTTGAAAGAGATTATCCGTCTCATGGGTGTCCAGGCTGGAGGTGGGTTCGTCCAGGATGAGGATCTTAGCAGAAGAGATTTCCAGAGCGCGGGCGATGGCTGCCATCTGTTTAATGGCGATGGAGTATTCGCCTAAATCTCTGGTGACATCAATATCTACGTCCAGGCGGGCCAGAATTTCACGCGCCCGGTTTTGCATCCCCCGCCGGTCAATGCGGCCAAACTTGCGTGGTTCACGGCCGATCAAGATATTCTCGGCCACCGACAGGTTGTCACACAAATTGATCTCCTGGTAAACGGTACTGATGCCCAACGCCTGGGCATGTTGCGGCGATTTGACTAGAACAGGTTGGCCCAGGAGGGTGACACGGCCGTGATCCGGCCGTTCCACCCCGGTAATAATCTTGATCAGCGTAGATTTCCCGGCCCCATTTTCACCCACCAACGCATGAATTTCGCCCGCTTTCAAGGCGAAATCCACATTTTCCAGTGCCTGCACACCGGGAAAAGATTTGGAGATACCTTGCATCGTCAGGAGGGGAATGTTTGGTTCTGCGGGCATGAGATTTACCAAATAGTGGAGATTGGTTCAATCTTTAAGATTGAACCAATCTCATCAATTGTTTAATACTTCCGTTCCGGCAGCAGTTCGGCCGCGTTATCGGGATAATAGACGCTTTCTTCGGAAGGCACCCAATCAGGCAGTTGTTCACCATTCACCGCGCGCAGCGCCAGTTCATAGAACTGCGGGCCGAGCAGTGGGTTGCATTCCACCGTCACATTCAGCTTACCGGCAATCATTGCCTCAAAAGCGCCCCGTACCGCGTCAATGGAGACGATTTTGATGTCTACGCCCGGTTGCAGGCCGTATTCTTCAATCGCCTGGATGGCCCCAATCGCCATGTCATCGTTGTGCGCATAAAGCCCAACAATTTCGTCGCCGTAGTTCTTCAAGAACGCTTCCATGACCTCTTTGCCTTTGGCGCGCGTGAAGTCACCGGACTGGGAATCAATAATTTCGACGTTGTCGTTGAGCGTTTCCCGGAAGCCAGAGTAACGATCATTGGCGGGGGCGGAACCGACGGTACCCACCAGTTCCACGATTTTGCCGCCTTCTGGCAATAAATTGTTCATTTCGTTACCCGCTTTGCGGCCTTCTTCAACAAAGTCAGACCCCAGGTAGGTGGCATACAGGTCACGAGGTACATCGGCGCGGCGGTCTACCATGATGACGGGGATACCGGCGTCTTTGGCTTCCTGCAAAACAGTTTCCCAACCGGTTTCCACAACGGGCGAGAAGCCAATCACATCCACGTCTTCAGCGATGTAGGAGCGAATGGCGGCGATCTGGTTTTCTTGTTTCTGTTGGGCGTCAGAGAAACGCAAGTCAACACCTAACTCTTCGGCCGTTTCCTGAATAGAGGCTGTATTGGCTGTACGCCATTCACTTTCAGCGCCAATCTGGGCATAGCCCACGACCAGTTCTTCCATTGTCTTGGCGGTTGCTTCATCAGCCGCTTCTTCCCCTCCAGTTGAGGAACAGCCCACTATCACCACTGACAGCAGCAGAAAAATAATAAGTAAACTGAGCTTTTTCATGTTATTCGTTCTCCTTTCCTTTTTCAGGTCTAAATAAGGCGGATCTTTGGGAAATCCGGGGGTGGTAAAACGTAACCTTTAAGTTTTACGAACAACCCCCACGAAATCCCAGAGAACCAATGAAACGGTTAATGAACAAAATCATAGGGCTTAATCTACGCGCAACTCAATCCATTTTTTCAGGGGATTCTTGCAGAAAAATTTGAGTTTTGGCGCATAAAAAACCCGCCAGATGGCGCGCCATCTGGCGAGTGTAATTTTTTTAGATGAAGGTTGAAAATTTTTAGGAGGAGGGACTTTAGCCGAAACCCTAATACCGGCGGCTGGGCAAAATTTCGGTTGCGTTTTCAGGGAAGAAGATGCCTTCTTCGGACGGTATCCACTTGGGCACCGGCTCGCCGTTGACCACTTTGAGGGCCAGATCAAAAAATTGCGGCCCCAGCAGCGGATTACATTCAATGGTGGCGTTCAATTTGCCATCAATCATCGCCTGAAAAGCGTCGCGGATGGCGTCAATGGAGACGATCTTGATCTCTTGCCCCGGCCGTAGGCCATATGCCTCTATCGCTTGAATCGCCCCAATCGCCATGTCATCGTTGTGGGCATATACGGCCTCAATCTCGTCGCCGTATAGTTGCAGCAGGTCGCCCATCACCTCCTCCCCTTTGGCCCTGGTAAAATCGCCTGATGCTGAGGCGATGATGTGCATATCCGGGTAATCCTGGATGATCTCGCGGAAGCCGACGGCGCGGTCAATGGCGGGTGCGGAACCAACAGTGCCCACCAGTTCCACAATTTTGCCTTCACCACCCAATAAATCCACCATTACCCGCGCTGCGTTTTTGCCTTCCTCCAGAAAATCAGACCCCAGATAAGCAGTGTAGAGGTCTTCCGGTACGTTGGCGCGGCGGTCAACCAGGATGATGGGGATACCGGCGTCTTTCGCCTCCTGAAAGACAGATTCCCAGCCATCTTCGACGACGGGGGAGACGCCAATGACATCTACTTGCTGAGCGATGAAGGTGCGAATGGCCTTAATCTGGTTTTCCTGCCGCTGTTGACCATCATCAAAGATTAACTCCACGCCCAGGGTAGCGGCCGTTTCCTTGATGGAGGCGGTATTGCCGGTGCGCCAGTTACTCTCGGCGCCAATTTGGGAGTAGCCGACGACCATTTCTTCGTAGGTGATATGGCCGTCCCCCATTTCCGGCGTACTCGTGACTTCTGGCAATGGCGAATTGGCCGTGCAGGCGATGAGTGAGAGGGTGAACAGCAGGAGGATGGCGAGGGGGCTGAGTTTGGTCAGTGGGGTGGGGAGAGGTGGGGTCACGGCCGTACCTCCCCATCATCCAGCGCCACCGGGTCACATTCGCGGGGGATCGTCACCGTCACCTGCGTTCCCCCGCGATATTGGCTCTGGATAGAAAGGCCGTATTGACGGCCGTAATACAACTTAATGCGCTTGTTCACATTTTCCAGACCAAAACCACTAAAACCGCTCTCCTTCATGGAGATTTCCCCGCCCTCCTCGGCCAGCGTCGCCTGAATCTGCGCCAGTTTGTAGGGCGTGAAGCCGACACCGTCATCGTCCACTTGCAACAAGACCATGTTATCATCGGTACGCCGGACACGCACCACAATCAGACCGCCGTTGCGTTTGGTTTTAATGCCGTGATAGAGCGCGTTTTCCACCAACGGCTGTAAGGTCAGCTTCAAGATGGTGTTGTGGAGCAGCTCTTCATCCACTTCAATCCGGTAATCCAGAATGTCCCGATAGCGCATTTTTTGAATGGTGAGGTAACTGCGTACATGCGCAAGCTCCTGTTCCAGCGGAATCCACTCCTGCCCTTTGCTCAAGGCGATGCGGAAGAAGCTGGACAAGGCGCAGACGATCTCAATAACCTGAGCGCTCTTGTTGGCTTCGGCCATCCAGACAATGGTGTCCAGGGTGTTGTAAAGAAAATGGGGGTTGATCTGCGCTTGCAGCGCCTTTAGCTCCGCTTTTTTCAGGTTGTCACGCTCTTCAATCTTGGCCTGGAGCAGTTCGCGGATTTTGCCGATCATGATGTTGAAGCTAATCCCCAATTCGGTGATTTCGTCCACATTGTTGGTGGTGACAAGCGCCTGCAAGTCGGCGCCGGTGATGGTGGTGGTCACGTCGTGCAGTTTTTTGATGGGCAGGTAGATGCTGGCAGAGATGATCCAGGCCGCCAGGACAGAGAAGCCGATGACGCCAGGCAGCAAAATCATGTAGAGGATGGAGAGGCGGGTGAAGCGGGTCTGGTTAGCTTTGTACTGCTTTTCCGCTTCGTTGACCTCAAAGAGCATGTAATCCTGGACGCTGTCTTCGACAACGGCCGTGACCCCCCGAATGTTGTCCAACACCGCCTCATTTTCCGCCACCCGGCTGCCCTGTTCAATCTGCTCCCCCATCACGTCCACATAGTGGGTCAATGTGCCCATCGTGCGGCGAATGACTTCCAGCTTGATGCGGGAGCGGTCGGAGCGAGCGTTGGCCGCCAGAAAATCCAATTGGGAGTTAATCTCCGCAATAATCTGATATTGGTTCGCTTCCGCAAACTCCGTCTTGCCGGAGACAATGTTCCACATTTCGGTGTCAATGGCCGGTTTGATAGTGCCGTTGAGGTTGTTGGCGGCAGTGATATTGGTCATCAGGGCATCATACTGGCGGTTAAAACGCAGCACTTCCCAGATGAGCATGATGTTCACGGCCGTGAGCAGCAGGATGATGGTGAAAAAGGCCAGCAGAATTTTGGCTCGCAGCGACAGCCGCGCACTGGCAAACAAAGTCACAAATTTGCCCATGTACCGGGGGGCAGGAAGCGGTTCACTGGCGATCAGTTGGGCGTTCATAGCTGTTTCCAAAAGACCCTAAGGGTTTTCAGAAACCCTGAGGGTCTTATCTAATACGATTGCTGCCGAAACTGCTGTGGGGGGAGACCAATGTGTTTGTGGAAAACGTGGCTAAAGTAGTGGGGATCGTTGTACCCGCTTTGATAGGCGATTTCCGCACATTTCAAGTTGGTGGTACGCAGCAGCTCTTTGGCCCGCTCCATGCGGATGCGGGTGAGATAATCTTTGAACGATTCGCCCATTTCCTGGCTAAAAATGACGCTGAAATGGCTGGCGCTCAAATTCACGCGGGCAGCGACTTCGTTCAGCAGTAAATCCGGGTTGGCGTAGTGGGCGTCCAAAAACGCTTTCACCTGATGCACAATACGGGTACGTTCATGGGCGGCCTGGCCGGTTCTAAAGGCGATGGCCTGGGCAAAGATACGGCCGAGTGCCGCCCGCATTTGCGCCACAGTGTGCAGACCGGCCAGCAGCAATTCTATGTCTTGAATTTCCGGGATGACCTGTGCCGCCTCCCCACCCAAGTCGTTGATAAATTGCCCGGCCGTGACCATCACCTCAACAAATAAATAATGTTTTACCAGGTCAGACTGGGTGGCCGTCTGGCTGAGCGGCAGGAGGTGGGTGGTGAAAAAGGTGTCAATCTCACTGACCAGGCCGCACTTCAGGAAATGCTCCACGGCCGTCTGATCCAACTTCAGCTTTTCAATGGGCGCACGGCCCGAAGCCGCTTCGGGTTCGCCGTTGCCCCAGTCCTTGCCACCATTGCCCTGACTAACCTGGGCCAGCGCCTCGGCAAACGATTGTGAAATCTCCGTCAACCGCTGCTGCGGTGAGCCAATCCCGGCGACGACCGTGCAGGGCAGCACTTCGGCCACATCCTGGGCGATCAGTTGCGCCAGAAATGCACCATCCTGCCGGAGCTGCTCCGGGTTATCACCCGTCAAAATCAGCAGCAGTTCCTCCGCACTCTTTTGGGTCAGGAATGTGCCCGGATGGGTGTAAGTGAGGCTGGCAACCAGGGCATGAACTTGTTGATAATCGCCATATTCCAGAGGGGGCACGGCCGTGTCTCCCTTCAACTTCAGCAGCGCCACCAGATAATACGGGGCGATGATATTCAGCCCCAACTGCTGGCACTGTTCAATCGCCTCGGTGGACGTAACGCCGCCCACCACCAGTTGGAACAACAGCCGTTCCCGCTGCAAGGTGACGTTATCTTGAAGCTGGTTTTGCAACTGTTTGAGCTTTGCGCGCTCCGCTTGCTCCTGGTCTAGTTGGGTAGCAATGCGTTGCAGGACGTGGTGGATTTCCACGGCCGTGATCGGCTTCAGCAAATACTCCGAAATCCCTAACTTGACGGCTGACTGGGCATAGTTGAACTCATCGTGCCCGCTCAGAATCACAATCTTCACCCAGGGCATCCGCTCCCGCACAATTTTGCTCAACTGCAAACCATCCATAAATGGCATTTTGATGTCCGTAATCAGCAGGTCTGGTTGCAGGTTTTCAATGAGCGGCAGCGCCACCTCCCCATCCGGCGCTTCCCCCACAAATTCAAAACCGGCCGCTCCCCAATTCACCTTGTCCCGTATCCCCTCCCTGGCCACAATCTCGTCTTCCACGAGGAATACCTTGTAAGCCACGTTGCACCTCCTCCTTGTAAGGCGATTTGACAAATCGCCTTACGACTGCCCATATACATTGGTATATCGCTCATGCAAACTGGCAACATCAGCCGCATCAATCTCCTGCACCGGGCCAATTTGCATTGCCAGCCAGACAGTGCGGGCAATATCTTCCACCATCACGGCCGCTTTCACGGCCGTCGTGGCATCCTTGCCTACCGTAAACACCCCATGTTGTTGTAGCAGCACGGCCGGGGAATGGCCGATATGCGCCACCACCTGCTGCCCAATCGCCTCGCTGCCAATCAGGGCAAAACCGGCCACGGGAATGGGGCCGCCAAACTCATCGGCAACGGCCGTCAGGCAGCAAGGAATGGGTTTGCCCACGGCCGCAAAGGCCGTTGCATAGGGGGAATGGGTATGCACAATGCCATTCACGTCGGGCCGGTGGCGGTAAATGTAACAATGGCTGGCGGTATCTGACGACGGTTTCAACTCCCCCTCTACGATTTCTCCATTCAGCGTCACCACCACATGATCTTGCGGCCGTAAATCTTCATACCGCACCCCACTTGGTTTAATCACCACCAACCCCGTTTCCGGGTCCCGGGCACTCACATTCCCCCCCGTCCACTTCACCAGGTCATTCTTCGGCAGTTCCAGATGCAAAGCAAAAAGCTGTTTTTTGAGTTCTTCTAGCATGATTTATCGGAGACCTGACAGGTTTTCAAAACCTGTCAGGTCTGGGCCTCCGCCTTCAATACCTTCAACCGCTTCATCACGTTATTCGCGCCCCGGCCAAAATAGTCGTGTAAAAGCTGGTATTCGGCGAACAGTTTGTCATAGACTGCCTGATGTTCCGGGATGGGTGTGTAAACCACATCTTCTAGCCGGGCCATGTTCGCCGCCGCGTCCACAATCGAATCGTAACCACCGGCGGCCGCGCCGGCGGCGACGGCCGCAAACATCGCCGAGCCAAATGCACCCGCCTGCGCCGTGCCCGTCACCTGGATCGTCCGCCCGGTCACATCCGCATAAATTTGCATCAGCAGCTTGTTACGGCCGGGCAGTCCACCCGCCGCTACCAGTTCAGTCACCGGCACGCCGCTCTTCTCAAACGACTCGATGATGATGCGTGTACCGTAAGCAGTGGCCTCAATCAGGGCGCGGTAAATATCTTCCGGCTTCGTCGCCAGCGTCATACCCACGATCATGCCCGTCAAATCTACATCCACCAGAATGGAACGGTTGCCGTTCCACCAGTCCAGCGCCACCAGACCATGCGCGCCCGGTTTTTGGGCGGTTGCTTTTTCTTCCAGTAGTTGGTGAACGGTCAGGCCGCGTGCCTGGGCCTCTTCGTAATACGCCAGGGGCACGCCGTTATCTACAAACCAGGCGAAATGGTCGCCCACGCAGGACTGCCCCGCTTCGTACCCAAACAGCCCGGGCACGACGCCATCTTCTACAACGCCGCATATGCCTTCCACCACCCGCTCCTGGTCGCCAATCAGGATGTGGCAGGTGCTGGTGCCCATGATCATCACCATTTGCCCCGGTTGGGTCACGGCCGAAGCCGGAGCCGAAACATGCGCGTCTACATTGCCTATGGGCACGGCCGTGCCCGGATTCAACCCGATCAGTCGCGCCATCTCCGCCGTCAGCCCGCCGGCCTTCTGCCCCAACGGGTAAATCTCCCGCGACAATTTTGTCTCCACCACATCCGCCAGCGCGGGATGCAGCGCGGCAAAAAATTCGTTGCGCGGATACCCCTTTTGTTTATGCCAGATGGCCTTGTACCCGGCCGTACAGGCGTTGCGTTTTTCCTCGCCGGTAAGCTGCCACACAATCCAGTCGGCCGCTTCCACAAACTTGTCGGCGGCCGCATACACCTCTGGCGCTTTTTCAGCCGTCTCCCAAATTTTGGGGATGAGCCATTCGGAGGAGATTTTGCCGCCGTACCATTTCAGCCACTCCTCGCCCATCTGCCGCGCCGTTTCGTTCAACTGGTTGGCCTGCGGTTGGGCGGCGTGGTGTTTCCACAGTTTCACCCAGGCATAGGGATTATTCCGCCACTCCGGCAGGAAACAGAGCGGTGTGCCGTCCGCCTGCACCGGCAGCATGGTGCAGGCCGTAAAATCGGTGCCAATGCCAATCACATCATCCGCGCTGACGCCACTTTCACGGAGAACTTGCGGCACGGTTACTTTGAGGACTTCAATGTAATCTTGCGGGTTTTGCAGGGCAAAATCGTGGGGCAATGGACGACTGCTACCTGGCAAATGTTCGTCAATCACGCCATCCGCATAGGGGTGCACGGCCGTGGCCACCTCCTCCCCCGTCCCCACATTCACCAGCACCGCCCGCCCTGACTCCGTGCCATAATCCACACCAATTGCATATGTCGCCATTGTCTTCACTCCTCCGTAACTTGTAATTGGGTAACTAGGTAATTGGTTGCTTCAGTTACCCAATTACCCAATTTGTACTTTCACGCACCACCAACTCTGGCGGCAGTCGGAGCGGTTCAGCGCCATTTGTTTCCGGGTTCTCGATCATGGTGATCAACTGCCGCGCCCCGACACGTCCTAATTCGGCCGTATCCTGGCGAATGGTGGTCAGCGCGGGATAGAAATAAGCGGCTTCGGGAATATCGTCGAAGCCAACCACCGCTAAATCTTCCGGCACGCGCCGCCCCAACTGGCGCGCCGCCTTCAACGCCCCTAGCGCCATCTGATCATTGCTCACAAACACGGCGTCTATCTCTGGACGCCACTCCAGCAACATGCGTAAACAGCGTTCGCCGCTGCCCGCACTCCAATCACCAAACGCGATAAAACTTTCGTCTACCTCACGGCCGTGCGCCGCCAACCCTTCCCGCCAACCTAACTCGCGCTGCCTTGCCTCCCACCAACTCATCGGCCCGGTAATCAGGCCAATGTGCTGCCGCCCCTGCTCAATCAGGTGGCGGGTTGCCAGCCGCCCGCCCAGCCGGTTATCAATCACGGCCGTCATCTGGTGCGGCCGTGGTTGAGCGCTCAAAAAGGCGATGGGTACAGAAAGGTTGGGCAACTCTTGCTGAATCCCATCCCGATTCTGCCCAATTTCCGGCGCGGCCCACAAAATACCATCCACATGATAGGCCAGCATCTCCCGCATGAGCTGTTTGGCGTTATAAATCTCCGCGTCTGGCAAAATCGTCAGCATGAGCGAATAGCCCTGCGCTACGGCCGCTTCCTGAATCCCCTGTAGCACCTGTGACGGGCCATAATAGCCTATGCCAAACGTAACAATGCCTAGCGAATGGCTCTGCCCCTGGATGAGACTGCGGGCAATTTTGCTCGGCTGGTATCCCAACGACTCAATGACTTGCTGCACATGCTCGCGGGTATGGGGGGCGACATCGGCACGGCCGTTGACTACCCGCGAAATCGTCTGCGTGGACACCCCGGCTGCTCCCGCCACCTCTTTAATTGTCACTCGTTTACGGCTGTTGTCCCTCACGCTTCTCTCCATGCCATCGTCACTGTTAACGATAACAAAAATTAGTGTAACATAGATAGAATCCAGCGTCAATTATTGGTAAATGCGCCGGTTGACAGCCACATTTGCGTGTATTGCGGCTCAAAAAGTAGACAAAACCAGCCCAAAACAGCGTTGACTTACTGCCTGCTGGTGCTAAAATGTTATCGTTAACGGAAAACGAAAATTTGTAGGGCGATTTTGCAAAATCGCCCTACATTTTCGAAGGAGTGTGTGAAATGGAAATGTATCAAGAGCAGGAAGTCTGGTTCATCACCGGCAGCCAACATTTGTATGGGCCGGAAGCATTAGAGCAGGTGGCGGCCAACGCACAAGTGATGGTGGAAGGCATGAACGCCTCCAGCAAACTGCCCGTCCGCCTGGTTTTTAAGCCGGTGCTGACCACCCCCGAAGCCATTTATAACCTCTGTCTGGAAGCCAACAGCGCCCGTTCATGTATTGGCTTAATCGCCTGGATGCATACCTTTTCCCCGGCCAAAATGTGGATCGCCGGGCTGAAAGTGCTGCGCAAACCGCTGCTCGATTTCCACACCCAATTCAACCGGGACATCCCCTGGGACACCATTGATATGGATTTTATGAACCTCAACCAGACGGCGCACGGTGGACGCGAGTTTGGGTTTATCAATGCGCGCATGAGACGGTCCCCCAAAATGGTCGTCGGCCACTGGCAGGATGAAGAAGCGCTGGCCCGCATCAACGTCTGGGCGCGGGCGGCGGCCGCCTGGGCTGACTGGCAAACGGCCAAAATCGCCCGTTTTGGCGACAATATGCGCCAGGTGGCCGTCACCGAGGGGGATAAAGTCGCCGCCCAGACGCAGTTTGGCTACAGTGTCAATGGTTACGGCGTGGGCGACCTGGTGCAGGTGATGAACGCCGTCACCAATGCCGAAATTGACCACCTGCTCGACCGGTATGAAACGGCATACACCGTCATGCCCTCTTTGCAGTGGGACGGGGCACAGCGCCAATCTCTGCGCGAAGCGGCCCGCATTGAACAAGGGTTGCGCCGGTTTTTAGAAGAAGGTGGCTTCCAGGCATTTACCACCACCTTTGAAGATTTACATGGCCTGACCCAACTACCTGGCCTGGCCGTGCAACGGCTGATGGCCGATAGTTATGGTTTTGGCGCGGAAGGGGATTGGAAAACGGCCGCGCTGCTGCGGGCCATGAAGGTGATGGCGATGGGCTTGCCAGGCGGTACCTCCTTTATGGAAGATTACACCTACCATTTTGAACCGGGAAACATGAAGGTACTGGGGGCGCATATGCTAGAAATTTGCCCTTCGATTGCCGAGGGCAAACCTTCGCTGGAAATTCACCCTCTGGGCATTGGCGGCAAGGAAGACCCGGTGCGCCTGGTGTTTAATACCCCACCTGGCCCCGGCTTGAATGCCACCCTGATTGACATGGGCAATCGTTTCCGCCTGGTAGTGAACACGGTAGAAGTTGTGCCGCCGGATGCGCCGCTGCCCAAATTGCCGGTGGCCCGCGCTGTCTGGGTTCCCAACCCCAATCTCAAGGTGGCCGTGGCCGCCTGGGCATATGCGGGTGGGGCACACCATACCGGCTTTAGCCAGGCGCTCACGGTGGAACATCTGGAAGATTTTGCCGCCATGGCTGGTTTGGAAATGCTGTTGATTGACGAAACTACCACCCTGAGCGACTTTCAAAAGGAACTGCGCTGGAACGAACTATACTACCACCTGGCGAGAGGGCTTTGATAAAAAACAGCCTGGCTTCTTGACCAGGCTGTTTTTCAATTGTACGTGCTGACTTTGCACTGCACTAATTGTGGTGCTGTTTTGCACTGGTTCTAGGGTGTAATAGTTGGGGAATTTTGTTGTAAATTGGCATTGAAATTATTAGTGGACCAATCCACATGAGGCACACTTCAGCGAACTAGAAGACCCCCGCACCAGTCACCTCAACGACCATCCGCTCATCAATATCCTGACCATCACATTATGTGCTGTCATTGCTGGCGCCGAAAGCTGGACAGATGTCGAAAACTTCGGCCAGCAGAAACAAACCTGGTTAGCGCAATTTCTCGATTTAAGCAAGGGGATTCCCTCTCACGATATATTTCGTGTTTGCCCGCCTAGACCCAGAGCAGTTTCGCAAAAGCTTTCTGGGTTGGGTGCAAGCTGTTTTTGAAGTCACCCATGGGCAAGTGATCGCCCTTAACGGTAAACAATTACGACGCTCCCACTTTTTCCAGGTGGGCCAGCATCAATGGGTAGACATCCTGCGCCGCGTTACGGCCGAAGATACAATCAATGTGCCCATACTTTTCGATGATATGCCGCCGGTATAAACTGGGGTCATTATGCGCCGCCAGCCAGGTGCAGGTACGCGCCGTGCTGTCGGGCGTCCAGGTCTGGTTTTCCGCACCGTGAATGAAGGTGATGGGTATCGCCAGCCGCGCCACGTGCGGCATGTA
Organism: Anaerolineae bacterium; assembly: GCA_023382655.1. Lineage (GTDB taxonomy): Bacteria > Chloroflexota > Anaerolineae > Promineifilales > Promineifilaceae > CAADGU01. Next base: position 26,593 of record JAHDWK010000043.1, read on the forward strand.
GCTATCTTGCCCATCCGCCGCAACCAGCCGTCCCGCCCGTGTCAACTCACCCAGGTGGCGGAAGTTGCTGATGGAAGCGATGCCAAAAAGCTCGTGCAGGGCGGCATGGGTAGCGTTGTTCAACTGGTCGTGTTCATACAGTGGCGCGTAAAGGAAGCTAATTCGGTAACAGACGGGATTATTGCACTGTTCTTCCCGTTCTGTCACCGGATAGAGCCGCAGGGCACGGTTGTACAGTTGGTCCAGCCAGTTATCGTGCCGGTCGGTATACATCGTCAGGTTATCCACCTGAATTGTTTCCAGGAATTTGTCCAGGTACAGCCCGGAGCGAATTTTGTTGGCCGATATGACGTTGAGGTGCGCCCCCACCTGAGAGCAAACGGCCGAACGCACCCCGTCCAACCCGGCCAACATCGCCATCATAAAGGTAATGGCCCCGTAACAATGGACAATGACATCAACGGCCTCGGCGCCGGTCAGGGCGCGCACCGTTTGCACGGCCGCCGGCCAGTCATAGTTGGCAATATCATCGGCCGTGTATTGGGTATCGGCGTAAGGCAGTTCAATGCTGGAACGGTAATCGAGCAGCCAGACATCATAACCCTGGGCGTACAGATACTCGGTCAGGTTGGTATCAATGGTGTCAATGGCGAAGGCCAGGCTGGAGACGCCCAACCCATGTACCAGCATCACCGGCCCTTTCGGGCCACCCTGGTAACGGGTCAGGCGCAGGCGCAGACCATCGGCGGTGTGGAAAAAGTGAACGTCGGGGGCGGCGGTGCGCAACGGCCGTTTCTGGCGCGGCGGCGCCTCCGGATCAAAACCGGTGGCGCGGGCAAAGATGCCGCCGTAAATATCAAACAACACCCCGCCAAAGTAACGGCCGAAGTGGGCGGTCGCTTCCAGGCGCTGCCGTTTGCTGCGGGCGTTTAAGATCGTCAGCGTACTGATTTGCCGGGCAAAATCATCGGCCGTGATGCGCAAAATCCCTTTGCCCACCACCGCGCCGCTTTCGTCTGTGCCCTCAAAAACGGTGATGTACAACGTTGTTGTATCCGGCCACAAATCCAGCCCGGCGTCATCCCGGATGAGCTTGAAGCCATCAAAATAATACGTGTGTCCGTCAACCGCGGAGAGCTTCAGGCGATAGATCATCCGCCGCAGGCGGGCCGGGTCGTGGGGGTCAGCCACCGCCAGGTTGAAACAGCCTTCTGTGATGACCAACGGCTGCGGTGACAGGGCCGGTGCGGTCACGATGCCGGTGACGCCGCTGGTGTATTCTGGCGACTCCATAAACCGCTCCATATCCTCAATGCGGATGGTGACGATGAACTGGAACGAGGAGCCATCAGCTTGGCCACGTTCCCAGCCAGCCTGAAAATCTGAGCGGACGGCCGTGGAGAAGTACCCCTTCATCGTTTCGGTAAATTGCACACCCAATACCTCAGGCTGGGGGGCAGTAAAGGGGGCTACCGGATGGAAGCTGTAATCAATATGCCAACCGCGATCCTGCGCCAGCATCATCATGGTGCGTTCGGCCAGGGCGGAAATGGTCAGCAGCGGGTTCGCCCCCAGAGAGCGGGGCACAACGGCGGCATCACACACATACAGCCCATCGTGTACGGCCGTGCCGCTGTTCCCGGCAAACACCTGCCCTTTGTGGTTTACCACCCCTCGCTGCGCATCCTCGGCCATCACACAGCCGCCCAATGGGTGCGCCGTAATCATCCCGCCCATGCCCCATTTCTGTGACCAGAGCGGGTTAGCCAGATATGTGCCGCCAATGGCCTGCGTGGCCTGCTTCAGGCGCTGGTTGACCCCGGCCATAAATGGCTGGCGGCCCCCATTCGGCCAGGTGATACGCAGGCGATCCGCTGCCAGGGTGAGACGGCCGTGGCTGTCATCATGCGCCATCACCAGGAAAATCTGTGTGTGATTGACCGCGCCCTCATACGGCCCGCGTACCAGACTCTCCAACTGGCGCAGCTTTTCGGCAGACTCATCGCGCCGGCCGCCATCGGTATCTTGCCCGTTCACCTTGGCCGCACCGGCCAACAGGCCGGGCAATTCTTTGGCTACCGGGCTGAAGATAGCCCCCTCTTCAATAATCAGGCCGTCGTCCAGGTTGGGTGTGTCGCGTAAATCAATCGCCCCGGTGATGGTTGGGCCTACTGGCGGCCGTTTATCGGCGTTTGGCCCCCGGCCAACGGCGTTCACCACCACATCCGCATTATACGCTGCGCCGCCCACGTCACCATTACCGGAAAAATGGCAGCCTAACTGGTCAGACAGGGACAATCCGGCCGCTTTGGAGCGCAGCAAAATTTCATTGGTCCCCATTGTGCCTGCGGCTACGACGACGATGTCCGCACTGACAAAAGCGGGAGGCGCATGGAAAACTTCGCCGTCACTTTCCAGAGGGAGGTAATGAACCACCCAACGGCCGTTTCGCCGTTCAATGGTGCGCACATCCACCTGCGTATAAATCTCCGCGCCGTACTGGTGGGCATCGGGCAGGTAGTTCATCAGGGTGGTATTCTTGGCGCCGGTGTTACATCCGGCCATGCAGTCGCCGCACAGCGTACAGGCGGGCTGGGGAATACCCACCGGGTTGACACCTTCCTCAAAATTCACGTTGAGTTTCAGCCGGTAAAAATCACCGCCCAACGCCGCCGCCGATTTTCCTAAAGCCTGCAATTTAGGCAGGGCGGGGAAATGTTCCGGGTAAGGGGTGGGCCGCAGCATCTCTTCGGCGCGCTGGAAGCCCGCTTCTAACAGGGTCGTCACGTCATCACGTAAGGCTTGCGGCCAGCGGGGGTCGGCAAAGACACGGCCGTCCGGCCGGATGGCCACGTTGGCGTTAATGAGCGAGGTGCCGCCCAACCCGCAGCCGGTCAACACCGACATATCCTCGTTGACATGGTAATGATAAAGACCGGACCGTGAACCCAGGTGGCTGTCCTGCGTGTTCACCTGGGTTTCGGCCAGACATTCGGCTGTGGTGTCGGGGTAATCCCCAGGGTGGATTTCTTTGCCCCGTTCCAGGACACAAACCTGCTGCCCGGCGCGGGCCAGGCGGGAGGCGGCAATGCCCCCGCCATAACCAGAACCAATGACCACAACCTGGTAGTGGTCTTTCATCTGCGTGAGAGGAGAAGATAACCGTTTCATCGTTTATATTTCCTTTGGCGATTCAGCAATCGCCGTTATCTGATTAACACCAGGGTGATGGTGGCTGCCAGGTACTCTACGGCCGTATCGTTGAAGTAGCGTTGAGGCGACGGCCGTGACGTGGGGGAACGATGCTCCGGGGAGGTTTGAAATTAGCCCGATGTGGGTGGGGCAGCAGTGTCGGCTAAAGGGGCAGGAAGGGAGATGGCAGTAACGGTGGGTTCGTTTATTTCCAAAACTGGGCGTATGGTAGCTGGCAGAATTGATACGCTGGATGCCAGGGGATACGTGGCCTCTATAAAGTCATTAACAAATGGGTGAACGGCCGGTGAAATAATGACCAAATGGGCTGCACCACCTCAGACTTGAAAGGAAACATCATCCCAAGAGTGGGACGGCAGTAAACTAAAAGCACACTGCCCGACAATACCGCGAAGGCGCTCTGTACAATTTGCAAATCTACGTTTCCATGCTGGTTGACAGCCGGACCCTGATCTGTCATTGAGTATGCAGCCGCAGGTCACAGGCTTGATCGGCCCACCAGACGTCTCGCCCATTATTCAACTTACCGCAAACGGTCACAAATGATTGAGTTTACCGGTCGGTTGGCATATATTCTGGCTGCATAACTCGCCATCTCTTTTTCAGAGGGAAAGTTACTCATCATGATCTCCACGCCAATCCATCATCCTCACTTGGGACTGGTTTGTCTGCTTCTTATGAAGACACACGTGGGCTAGAGCCGGTCGGGCTCGTGCAGCAGCAGCTTGAATCTGTCCAACGCCGGATGTTTGTCGCGCTGGGTGCGGCCTTGACCTTTCTTTTATTTATGTATTCGGGGGCCGATCAGGTGGGGCGAGAGGCAGCCGTCCTACTGCTGAAAGGCCCGCTGCGCCTGCAGAATTTCATGGGCGGCTTGTGGTCTCAGGGTCAGGATACGGCCGTGAGTTTGATAGTGGATGCAGCGCTGCCGGAGTAGGTAGGATCGGCAATCATGTCACTGAAAGTAAACGTTGATACCGGGCTTGCCTGCTTGCTTATCTCCGTAAATTTTCTTGGAATTATCTAAATGGATAAACTAGAGTTAAAATAGTCCCGTCATAAATTGGCGGAGTTGTTGCATGGACGACACATTTGACTTCCACCCCTATATGGATGCGCTCCTGCGGCGCTGGCGGCTTATCGTCGGCGGCACAATACTGGCTGGTGTACTGGCAGCTCTTTTGAGTTTCCTGATCCCGCCCACTTACGAAGCCAGCGCCCTCGTTCTGGTCGCCACACCGCACCAACTTGTCCAGTTCGACCCCCGCTTTGAGACAGTAGACGAAGGTCGCCCTCTGCCCGCCTATCCCCAATTAGCCACTAGCGACTATATCTTGCAAACCCTGCTGGCACAAATCGCACCAGAGGTAACAGAGCCGAAAACAGTGCGTGATTTGCGGGAAATGATCGCCGTGGCCGCGCTTGCTGATCCCAGCCTGCTGCGTCTGACGGTTCGCCATCGTGATCCGGCCACGGCTACGCTCATAGCCAACCGGTGGGCAGATTTGCTCGTAGTCCAGGTTAACGAACTGCTAGGTGACCAGGGGAGCGAGTGGGTTCAATTTTTTACGGCCCAGCGCGACGCAGCCCGCCGCCACCTCGACGTCGCCGAACAAGCGATGGGTGATTTCCAGGCGGCCAACCGGGTGCGTCTGGTCACGGCCGAATTGCTGGCCCTGGAAAATTCTCTGAGCTTACTCCTGACCAAACAACAGAACGTCGAACTTTTGCAGGGCGATATTGCTGCCCTGCGCACGCAACTGGTGGCGCAAGAAGGCCCAGTGCTGCTGGCCGATCATGTGGCCATCCTTCTTTTATATCAGCGCACTTTCGGGGATGACCAACCGGACTTGCCTGTCGAGGTGCAAATTGATAGCGCCTTTCTGGCCACGGCCGATCGCCAGCAACTTATTACCACCCTGGACACGTTACAGGCAACTTTGCTGGCGGCTGCCAGCAACATTGGCAACCAGGCGGGTATGCTTGAACCACCAATCCTGGCCTTGCAGCACGAGCTTGAGACCCTGACCAACGAGGAGAAACGGCTGCGCCAGGAAGTAGAGTTGGCCACAGAGAGTTACACGGCTCTGGCGCGGCAGGTGATCGGACAGGAAATTACATCGCAAGATGCCCGCCGCGGCCTGCGGCTGGCCAGCCCGGCCATCATTGCCGCAGAGCCAGTCGCCCCGCGCAAATTACTCAACGGTGTTCTGGCCGCTGTTGTGGCCTTCATGGCCTTTGTCATGATGACCATTTTCCGCCAGTGGTATAGTGAATAAAACTGATGCTGCGATCAATGACACGCCCTGTGGGGATAGTTTTCCTGGCAATGCTCCTGTTTTCCCCTTTGCCGCGTGGTTGGGGAGCGCTGCAAAGGAACTATGCTTTTGTCGTCCTAAATCAGTTACCGTCGCTGTTCACCTCAGAGATAGATTCGACGATTCTTGCCAGAACGGAAACGCAGCTTCGGACTGCGCTTCGCTACCACCCTGAAGGCGCATCCACCTGGCGAACGCTGGCTTTGGTGCAGCGGGCGCAGGGCACAAAGGCTCCGGCTGGCCTGGATGCCTATGATTTGCTGCAATGGGGGTGGCAAAAGCAACAAGGAGGCGACTGGGCGGCGGCGAGCTATTTGTACCAATGGGCGACGGCCGTTGCGCCAGAGCTGGGCGATACCTGGTACCGTTTAGGGTCCGTTTACCAGGCCCAAGAGAATTGGACGGCGGCGAGCCAGGCGTATGAACAGGCGTTAGCTACCAACCAGTTTGGCGATACGGCTGCCCAAGCCGCCACCCATTATCAATTAGGCGAATTACTCTTGTGGCAAAATGGCGATCCGGCCACGGCCGTGCCTCACTATCGGGCAGCACTCGCTATCAACCCCACCGACCACTGGGCGCAATTGCGCCTCGGTTACGCCCTATATTGGAGCGCCGCCGATGTGGTGGCCGCCGAAACGGAGATTTTGGCGGCGATTGCCCAATGGCCGGACGAAAAATATCTGAAATGGCCCTACTTTTACCTGGGCGAAATTTACGAGAACGCTGGCCTGTCGGACCAGGCGATTGCCGCCTACGAGCGTGTCATAGCCCTTGATCCGGCTGACGAGCGCGTTCTTGCCCGCCTCGCCCTTTTACGGAGCCGTTAACCGTGCCCTCCCGAATTATTCGCGCCTCGGTCGTCGTGACTGTGCTGTCGTTAGCCACAATGGCTGCCAGTGTGCTGTTTCAGATTTTCCTGGCAGCTATATTTGGGGCCGGGGTGGCCACAGACGCTTACCTGGCGGCGATAACGATTCCCACTGTCGTTAACACCGTATTTCTAACAGCGATGAACATCACCTTCATCCCTGTATTTATCGAATACGAAACAAAAGCCAACCGGTCGGAGGCATGGCGGGTAGCCAACAGCTTTATAGTCATTATTCTGGCCATCCTCTGTGGGGTCGCCCTGGTTGGCAGTCTGATGTCAGAGTCACTCATTAGCCTGATCGCTCCGGGGCTGGCGCAAGACGAGGCCACGCTAATCCTGGCGGCAAATTTACAACGTATCCTTCTGCCGGCAATGATCCTGATGGCCTGGGGTGGTTTACTGGGCGGTTTATTTTACGCCCAGCAAGCCTTTGTCATCGCCTCGCTGGCCCCCTTGTTAGGCAATCTTACTGGCCTGGCCCTGGCCTGGACATTGGCAGCAACGGCCGGTATATATGGGGTGGCCATTGGCGTGTTAGCGGGCAGCGCCATCCAGGTATTGTTCCTATTGCCTTGCCTGTGGGTCAAATATCGCCCGCCGCTTCAATTTGCCTTCAACCATCCGGGGCTGCGTCAAATCGGCCGGTTAATGCTACCCTGGCTGTTGGGCGCCATGATCTACAAGGCCAATCCGATCGTGGATAGAGTGGTCGCTTCGCAATTTTCGGCGGGCGCGATCTCTATCCTGGGCTACGCTTATATGCTGGCTCAAGTGGCTGTTTTTACTGGTTCAAAAGGCGCTTCGCTGGTTGTCTTTCCTACCATGTCGCGGTTGGTGAGCAGTGGACAGCGCCAGCAGCTGCCACTGACGATTGACACCGGACTCCGGCTGGTCATCACCTTTATGACCCCGGTGGCCGTTTTGCTGCTTTTTTTGGGCGAAACGATTGTGAGCGTCATATTTCAGCGCGGCGCCTTTTCGGCGGCTGATGCCCGTCTGACAACCCTGGCCCTCGGCGGCTATTCGGGAGCTATATTAGCCCTATCGCTGGGTAACGTTTTGGCCTACGTTTACTATGCTCTCCAGGATACGAAGACGCCGGCCATCGTAGGCAGCCTGGGCATGGGTCTGAACCTGGCGCTGGCTTTGCTGTTAAGTAATGTGATTGGTTTCCTGGCCCCGGCCGTTTCTTATTCAATCATGAGCTTATGCAACTTTGCTGTTTTGGCAATGATTTTGCGCCGTCGTCTGGGCAGGTTGATCGAGCCTGGTTTCTTTATCTTCTGCGGTAAAGTAGGTCTGGCCAGTCTGGCCATGGCCGCCGTCATCCTGGCCACGCGCCAGAGTGTGGTGGCTGTGCCCGCCCTGGCGCAATGGTCGCCGCCGCTTCAATTGATCTACCACAGCCTGAGTGGTATTGTCTGCTATCTCATTTGCTGGGGCGCTGGCAACCGGGCGCTGTTAGGTCAGACAATGACGCGCATCAGACAACGGGTGGCGACATGAAACAGACGGCAGTTCCATTCAACCGCGATGATTTAATCTGGTACGGCGCCGCCTTGCTGACGGCCGTCGGCGGAGTTTTACTGGGGCAATGGATTGGCTACGGGGCGGGGCTGGCGCTGCTGGCGGCAGTCGTCTTGATCCCGGCCGGTCTGTTTATTTTCTGGCGCCGGCCGGAGAGCAGTGTTTTTCTGATTTTGATCCTGGTTACTTTTGGCAGCGAGTACAGCCAGACGGAGTGGGGCGTGCGGTCAGCCGATCAACTGACCACGATCTACAACCGGCGCATTTTACCCGGCGTCATTGCCAGCCTGTTCGACCTGATCTTTGTCGCCATCCTGGCATTATGGGCGGGGCGCAAATGGCTGCGACGAGAGCCGCTCGCCTGGCTGCCACGGCGCTTATGGCTGCCGGTTCTCTTGAGCCTGGCCTTTACTTTCTATGCCGCGATATTGGGCTTCTATCGCCTGCCCCAAGGGTACGAACTGTACCATATTATGCGGGAATTACGGCCGTTTGTTTACGCACTGGTCTTACTGGTCACGGCCGTTGACGTTATGACAACGCGGGGAAAAGTCTACTTTCTCTGGCGGTTCATTATTCTGCTGGCCTTCGCGCGGGGCATCCAGGGGATCATTCGCCATTACCTTGGTATCGGCCGCTGGTATTACGGCACAACAATGGTCTATTACGACTATGCGGACACCATTCTTTTGTTGGCGGGTATTGGCTTTTTGGTCGTCTGGCTTCTGGGACAAAATCGCTGGCGACTCTCATCGTTGGCGCTCTTTGGTCTGGCTGTGGCCCCGATGATCTATTCATTCGTTTTTTCGTTCCGGCGTAGTTTTTGGATCGGCACGGCCGTGAGCCTGGCCCTCTTATTATTCTTGATCAACCGCAGCGAGAAATGGCGCTACCTGGCCCTGGCCGGATCAGGCATCCTGGCCCTGGCCGCCCTGATTTTACTGAGCGGTCAGCTTGACTTAGTCAGCCAACGAATAGTTTCCGTCACCGACACCCAGAACGATCCCTCCAATTACTTCCGCATCTTTGACACGGAAAACGCGCTAAACGCCATTTACGAGTCGGCCGGTTTAGGTATGGGCTTTGGCAGCCGTTACCGGGTCGTAGCTTCCATCTATTGGCTGCACGATTTTATCAGCCACGTGAGCCGGGCCAGCCACAACGGTTATTTCTACCTGGCTATGAAAATGGGCTTGCTGGGCTTACTCAGTTGGACGCTGTTTTGGCTGGCGAACCTGTCAATTTGCCTGGCGCTTTTGCCTGGCCGGTTCCGTCACCTGGGTTTAGGCGTGGGTCTCGTCCTGATGGCCAGCGCTGTCGCCAACCTCTTTCTACCCCTGTACTACAACCTGCGTCCCATGCTTATGCTGTCCCTGTTTTGCGCCCTGGCCATCTCAGCCTGGAAGTTGGAACAGGCCGAACAGAGGCTATAATGACTCGCATTGGCATTTACACCCTCATCGCCCCAGGTCCCCACACTGGCGTAGGCCGCCAACTATACGGTTTGCTGGCCGGCTTACAAGAAATAGACCAGAACAATGAGTACCTTTTATACGCCAATAACCATCTGCCGCTGCCCATCCAGGCTGCCAACTTCCGGCTCTACCCTCTCCCCGTTCACCCTCAGGCGCGTCTGCAAAATCATCTTTTTGCCGCTTTTAGGCTGCCGCTGTTAGTGGCTCGTCATGGCCTGGACGTTCTCCATATTCCCAACACCATGCCCCTGCTGTTCAGCCCGCAACCGACCATAACGACCATTTTTGATTTGACTGAGTTTGCCCTGCCGCAGCGGGTTTATGAAAAGGGGCGGCATCGTTACCGTCGTCTGGCCAACCGGCTGGCAGCCCGCCGCGCCAGCGCCGTCATCACCACGTCGGCCAATACCAAAAGCGACATGGTTCGTTATTTGGGCGTTGACCCGGCTAAAGTCCACGTCATCTATCCGGGAATTGATCACGACCATTTCCGGCCACTGACAATTAACCCTGCTCAGCGCGCGCGTCTGGCGCGCGCCTATTGCCTGCCGAATCGGTACCTCCTTTACGCCGGCAAAATCCAGCCGCGCAAGAATCTGGTCAGGCTGCTGCAAGCCTTTCACCGGCTGCGGCCGACGCACCCTGACCTGCGCCTGGTTTTGGCTGGCGCGCGGGGCTGGATGGGTCAAGAGATGGGTAAGACTATAGAAGCGTTGAACCTGGATGATGTTGTTCATTTTACCGGTTCTGTTTCTGACGAGGAGCTGCCAATGCTTTACAACCTGGCCGATATGCTGGTCTTTCCCTCACTGTACGAAGGTTTTGGTTTCCCCCTGGTCGAAGCCATGGCCTGTGGCCTACCGGCAGTCACGGCGGCTACGTCTTCGTTGGGCGAAGTGGCTGGGGACGCGGCTCTGTGTGTTGATCCGACCTCGGTAGAGGAGATTGCCGCGGCTGTGGATACGCTTTTGCGTGATACAGACCGGCGCGAAACGCTGCGCCAAAAGGGGCTGGCGCGCGCGCAGCAGTTTTCCTGGCCGAAGTGCGCGGCTGAGACGCTGGCCTGTTATCTGGCGACGGCGTAGGAGCGGGTCTTGTACTCGTCCGGGGCGACCACAAGGGTCGCCCCTACGAGTCTGTCGGTAAAGCAGGACAGGTGGGTCGGTACATTGCACCGCCCAGAAAAGTGTTCCACTCCACCAGAGTCAAGTTGCGTCGTACAAGCTGGCAGCCGGTTGCCGCCAATGTGGCCAGCGGCCGCCACAGCCTGATCGTCTGGTCGTCGCTAACGGTAGCAAACAATGACTGGTCTGGGGCAAAAGCCACGCGAATCACGGCCGCTGTGTGACCACTTAATAACGCTGGCGGCGCCGCCGGATTATGGGGATCCCACACCAGCACATTTTGATCCTGGCCGGTCGAAACAAGCTGCGAACCGTCTGGGGCAAAAGCCAGGCCGCGCACGCCAGCCTGGTGCCCGGCGAGCAAAGCAGACTCTGACTCTAGGTTTGTCCAATCCCAAAGGCGAATGGTCCAATCCTCGCTGGCTGAGGCCAGAAGACGGCCGTCTGGCGAGAAAGCGAGATCATTAACGCGCGCTGCATGGCCTTCTAAAACAATCGGGGTGGCGGGGCCGTTGACGTCCCAAATAAAGATTTGCCCCTCGCCGCCGGCCACAAGTCGCCCGCCGCCCGCTTCCAGCGCCAGAGAGTAAAGCGCCTCACTTGCCGTGGCAAAGATAGTTGGCGCAGTTTCGGGATTCATCACATCCCACAATCGGATGACGCCGTCATCGCCAGCCGAATATAAGCGCCGCCCTTCATCCACAAACCGCAGCGCGCGCACCGATCCGGTGTGGTCTACCAGAACAACAGGTTCGGCCTCCAGATCGTCCAGGTTCCAGAGCCGGATCGTACTGTCGTCGCCGCCAGAAGCGAGCAGCCGTCCCATTGGGGCCAGGGCCAGCGCGCGCAGCCGGCCTGTATGCCCGGATAACACCGCCTGCGGCGCAAAATCGGCTGTGCCCCATAAACGAACGTTGTTATCCGCGCCGGAAGTAAACATGGTCATCCCGTCAGGCGCGAAGGCGACGGCCAGGACGCTGGCGTCGTGGCCGGTCAGGGCGCGATCCGCGCCAGGCGGCGCTTCTGCGTGCCATAAGCGAATCGTCTGGTCATCGCTGGCTGAGGCGATGGTTAAACCATCGGGCGACAACGCCAGCGCACGTACCCGCAGCTCGTGGCCGGGCAAAACCCGGCCAGGCGTGCCGGGATTGTCCATATCCCAAACGCGCAGCGTATTATCATCGCCGGCCGAAACCAGCCGCCGGCCGTCAGGCAGGAAAACGACGCCCCGCACGCGGGAAGTGTGTCCTTCGAATACCAGGGGGCTGTCGGCTGGCACGGCCAGATTCCAAACGCGCACTGTATTATCTACGCTGGTGGAAGCCAACCGGGTTTGATCAGCTGAAAAAGCAACGGCAATGACACTGGAATCATGCTGGCCGATGGTTTGCAAACTGTTGGCCGTCAGGTCGAGCAGTCTGACTGTCCGATTATCGCCAGCCAGGGCTAACGTCTGACCGTCGGGACTAAAGGTTAATCCCAAGATTGGCTGTTCTTCCGCCAACAGGGTTGTGGGTGCCGCAGTCGGGTTTGCCAATTCCCACAAACGCACCGTACCATCCTGGCCGGACGCCGCCAACCGGCCATCAGCGGCGATGGCCAGGGATAAGACGACCCCATCTTGGCCAACTAGCAGGCGCGGCGGTTGGAACAGATTGGCCATCTCCCAGAGACGAATCGTGCCATCTTCACCGCCCGAAGCCACTATCTGGCCGTCTGGGCTGAAGGCAACCGCCAGAACCGGAGCGTTGTGTCCGGTCAAAACGATAGGTTCAGCGGCCGGGTCGTCCAAAGGCCACAAGCGCACTGTACTGTCCGCGGCTCCCGAAGCCAGCCAACGGCCGTCTGGCGCAAAGGCGACGGTGCGCACTTCGCCAGTATGGTCGGTAAGGGTGGCGTTGAAGAAGGATTGGCTGACAGCCGGCCGCAGCGCGCTATCCACATACCAGGCTAAGTTTCCCTGGGCTTCTTCATTTAAGCGGGCGGCTTCAATGGCCAGCAACGTTGCCAACTGCCGGTCATTATTCTGCTCGACTCTGGCCAGGGAAAGGGAGACAAGTGATTGGGCCAGAGCAATTTGCCCCTGGCGGATCGCTTCGGCACGTTCCCGCTCGGCTTCGGCGCGGGCCACTTCCGCCTGGCTGCGGGCCGTTTCCGCCTGACCCCGCTGGTTTTCAGCTTCCAGGCGCTCCGCTTCGGCCGTAGCCTGGGCGTTCCCGGCTTCCACAGCGCGGGTGGCGGCGATTTGTTCGTTGGCTACGGCCGTTACCTGAGCCACAAAAGCGGCCGTGGCCTGTATCTCCGCCTCAGTGGCGTTGGTCTGGGCCACGCCTCGCTGCCAGAAAGCAAAGGTCGCGGCGAACAGGGCTATTAAAAGTAAAAAGGCCAGGCCAATCGAGGCAATGCGCACAACCTGAACTTGCCGCCGCCGTGATTCGCTTAAAGCACGCGCCTGCTCCAATTCTCGCTGCCGCTGCGCTTCCTTCTCTTGCTCCACGCGCTCGACTGCTTCGTGGCTGAGATTGATGAAGGATTGTTCGGCCGTTGACAATACCAGGGTGCCGCTGCCAGCCCATTCGAGCGCCTGCTGCAGCGGCGCGCCGCGCAGCAAAGCGCCTTCGTCCTGCCCGCTGGCTTGCCATTGGTTCATGGCTGCCCGCAGCCGCTCTTGCCAGGCCCGGTAATCACGGTCGGCGGCCATCCATTGGCGCAGCAGGTCCCAACTGCGAATAAGCGCTTCGTGAACAACCTCAACTGTTTCCTGGCTGGCGTCGTTGACGCCAGTGACGACGAGGCGCTCGCCAGCCAGTTTCTGGACCAACTGCCATTCATCCTCGGTAAGTTCATTACGCGTGGCCACGCGGCGGGTATCTTCTGTGCCATCGCCCGGCTGCACCATCTGGGCAAAGGCGCGCCGGGCTATTTCTTGCTCCTGTGGCGTGAGGTGAGCGTACACCTCGTTGGCGTGACGAGCCAGCGCGCCGGCCACGCCGCCGATCTGCTCGTAAGCCTGGTGGGTCATTTGATTGCCGTCACGCTGGCCCCACAAACTGGCCAGGGCAAACTCCAGCAAGGGTAAATTACCAGGCTCTTGCCCCACATCATTGACAATACGCACAACTAAACCAGGTTCAAAGGTAACGCCCAGCCGTTTGGCCGGGTTAGCAATGGCCCGGACAAGGTCCTGGCGAGACATAGGCCCCAGCTTAACATCGGCGTCCTGCAAGACGGTGGCAAATGGGCGATGGGTTAAAGCCTGTCCAAGGAAATCGGCGCGTAAGGTAAGAACGAGTGAAAAAGTCTGTGCGTCCCGGAATTTTTGAATGTCTATAGCTTCGACCAGTTCGTTCATGAATTGACCGCGTATCTCGGCGTTAGTACACAAAGTAAACAGTTCTTCAAACTGGTCGGCAATCAGAAGAAGGCGCGTTCCGCCCGGTTGGGCGGCAATCGCCTGATCAATCAGTTCATACAGTCGCCGTTGACCCTCTTGTAACGCTCTTGATAAACGGCTTACGGCAGCCGGCCGTTCTAGCGGCGCTAAATCTTTCTCTAAAAGGGGGACCAATGCGCCGGCCACCGCCTGAAATGGATCACTGTTAGGACGGAAATTCTCAATTACCCAATTCTTTTCATGGCGTAAGGCGGCCACCAGGCCGGCGTATACGACTGACGACTTACCGCTTCCCGATGAACCCACCACGGCGACCAACGGCTGCTGTTTAACCAATTCGAGTAGATGTTCGGTGAAATCCTCGCGGCCAAAGAAAAATTTGGCGTCCTCTTCGCGAAAGGCAAAGAGGCCGCGATACGGGCCGGAACTGCCGATGAGTTCGCCTTGAGCGCTTAGAGGAGAGGCGATCACGGTTACATCGGCATTAGACCCGGCAAGGTTGACGCTATCAGTCCATTCAGTTGAGTGGGATGGGGTCAAGGAGGCGAGCTTAAAAGAGGAGAAGATCCGTTCGGTAGGTGCGCCGATAGCCAGACGAATGTCATGGGCCAGGTGACTGGCTTTCTGCGGCCGCTGCGCCGGGTCTTTCTGAAGCGCGTGAAGAAGGGCTTGTTCAAGTTCGGCGGGCATATCTTTTCTGAATTGCCGGGGATGCGGTACGGGTGACTCGATATGCTGTCTGACGATATTCAGGATGTCGGCGCCCCTAAAAGGCAATTGGCCAGTCACCAGTTCATACAGCAAGACGCCCAGCGAATAGACGTCGCTGGCGCCGCTTACCGGAAGCCCGCTGTTTTGTTCAGGGGAGGCATAGGCAGGTGTGCCGATCATCATGCCGGCTTCCTGTGGGCGGGCATCGCCAACGATGTGGACAATACCGAAGTCAGTCAGAATAATCTGCCCTTCAGCGTCAAACATGACGTTGGCCGGCTTGATGTCGCGGTGGACAACACCGCGTGCATGGGCATAGTCAAGGGCAGCGGCCAGGGCGTCGGTAATATGACCAACTTCCTGGAATGTGAACGGCCGTCTGTTATCGTTTCGTTTGTTAATCTCTGCTTTGAGCGTTGGGCCGCCGATGAATTCCATTATCATGTAATAAAGACCATTTAACTCATCAAAGTCATAAACCTGCATGATGTGAGGGTGGCGTAACCGGGCGACAATAGACGCCTCACGCTCAAAACGCTCTACAAAGTCGGTTGCTGTTGCCAGGTATGGAGACAGGACTTTGATGGCGACGTTGCGGTTGAGGGTGGTATGATACCCTTTATACACTTCGCCCATGGCCCCTCTGTCCAGAAAGGCAATAACTTTATATTTACCTAACGACTTCCCAGTTAAATCAAACATGATGGCCCATATCCAAACCGTTGCTTTACAATTCGCCAGATGAAGAGAGGGTTGCCGATTAAATAACGCTGCCACAGGCGTTTGGGTTCGAAGAGAAGTCGCCCCAACCACTCGAAACCGGTCCTGGTGAATATAGGGAGAGGGCGTTGAAGATGGCCGGCAGTATAATCAAAGAGAGCGCCGGCGCTGAGTATCACGGTGGCAGTGAGACGGCCGTAATTCTCACAGATCCAGTGTTCTTGCAGGGGCATGCCCATGCCCACAAAGAGGATATCAGGTTGGCTGGCGGCAATTTGTTGCAAAACCGCTTCGTTTTCGGGATGATCGGCAGTTTTTGAGAAAAAGCCGTGTTGTGTGCCTACAATTTGCAGCGCCGGGTGACGTTTCCGCAGCCGATCAGCGGCCGCCTCGGCAATACCAGGGGCTGCGCCCACAAAGAAAAAGCGATAACCACGTGGTTCGGCCTGGGCTGCCAAATCCCAGATAAAGTCCGCTAGTGTGGCCCGCGCTGGGAGCTTGTGGCCAAGCAGGTAGGCCCCCAGGCGAAGACCAGCACCATCAAGGCGAATGAAGTCGGCCTGATTGTAAAAGTCACGCAGCCAGGGTTGTTCATAGGCCAGGTTAAAGCCATGTATGTTACCCGAAAGCACAATCGTCTTTTGGTCACGGCTGATCCTTTCTGCCAAAGCTGACAAGAGCGCCTGCTTTTCATACCCGACAAAGCAAATCCCTAATAATTCAGTCACCGTCAGTTCTGCACTCATGACCATAATCATACTACGGCAAATAGTTATAGAGTGCGACCTTGTAACAGTGAGGTCGCGTTTATGGGAGTTCGCCCGATGGTACGCTGATTCTGCCACAAAACACCGATGACCTTAAAGGAGAACTCCCATGAATGAGACACATTCTACCATAGTTTGTGTTTGTAGTTGGTGGTAGCCCGACCCCCTACATTAACGTGCTGGCCCTCCGCCGCGGTACTCACTGTGTACGCAGCACAACCAGCCGGTCAACCCCGGATTCTGCCCCCCATACTTCCCCTGGCCGGCCCAGGATCTGGCGCA
>JAHDWK010000044.1 GCA_023382655.1 Anaerolineae bacterium
CTCGGCCGATGCCGGGACGCTCAATGCCTGGAGTGTGCGCATTTGTACGCCGTAAACTGTTAGTCGTAATCTGTTAGTCGTAATCTGTTAGCCGTAATCGGTAATCCGTAAATGGTTATCGGTTACGGGTCAGCAAAGTGGGGTCTCCTGGTGAGACCCCATTTTGTTGACAGCCATGACGCGCCGTGTTATAAATTGTGCCTGATGCTGCGGTGCGTTATTTAGGGCACTTTTGACAAGAGAAGGTGGCTGAGTAATTACCCAATTACTCAAGTACCCAATTACTTAAAAATGAGACACCAGGTATATTTGGGCTTAGGCACCAATTTAGGTCAGCGACGGCACCATCTGGAACGGGCAATAGCCGGTTTGCAGGAGATTGTGTGGATCACGGCCGTATCCCCCATCTACGAAACCGCCCCCTGGGGTGTCACCGATCAACCCGCTTTTTATAACGCCTGTCTTGCCGGCGCAACTGATTATTCCCCTGTTGAATTCCTCACATTTATCAAAAATTTAGAAATGGAAATGGGGCGTGTGCCCAATATCCCGTGGGGGCCGCGTCTGATTGATATTGATATTTTGCTATTTGACGATCTCGTCCTGCAAATGGGCACGCTCACGATTCCCCATCCCCATTTGCCTGACCGCGCTTTTGTTTTAATCCCATTGGCTGATATTGCTCCGGATGTGGTTCATCCAGAGCTTGATCTGACAATTCAGGAATTGGCTACGGCCGTTTCCCCTGTTGGCATTCGTCGTTTGACCGAACCACTGTGGGTGGATACGGCCGTGATGGTCTGAACATTCTCTTTTTTTTGCAAAAAATTGAGTCACCGCTCAACAAATGAGCCAAAACTCAATAACTGCTCACTGTTTACTGCTTACTGTTCACTTGATTTGAAGATGATAGACACCCTCCCACAAACCCGCCGTGACCGCCGCATTGCTGCTCGCCAGGCACAAATCCTGGATGCCGCCGCCCATGTCTTTAGCCAGAAAGGGTACCAAAACGCCACCACTAAGGAGATTGCCGAAATGGCCGATGTCTCCGAAGGCACGCTCTATAACTACTTTGCCAACAAACGCGACTTGCTCATTGGCGTGGCTCGCGCCTATGCCGATGAGATTATGGCCGACATATCCACTATCCAGCCGGAAGGATATGAAGGTCACCTGGCGCAGTTCATGGCCAATCGCTTTCGCCGAGGTCAGGAACGTCGCCTCTTCATGGTCTTCCTCTATGAATCACGCTGGAATGAAGATGTGCGCCGCTACTACGTGGAAGAAGCGATGCACCACATCATCGCCCAGACGGAGCAAAACATCCGCGACTTGATTGCCCAGGGCACATTGCGCGACGTAGACCCGACCATCGCCGCCCGCACCATGAGCGCCACCATCATGGGTTTTGCCGCCCTGTTTGAACTGGGCATCACGGTCAATCATTCGTCACCCGAACTACTGGGCACACAGGTGACAGATATTTTGTGGAATGGCCTGCGGAATCAGGAGGTGGGAAGTGAGTAGTGACCAGTTATCAGTTAGCAGTGAGCAGTGGACAGTGGGCAGTGAGCAGTTAGCAGTTAGCAGTAATCCACTGACTGCTGACTGCTCACCGCTTACTGCTCACTCTCTTTTCGCCTGGGGCCAGCGAACCTACGTTATGGGCATTATCAATGCCACGCCGGACAGTTTTTCGGGGGATGGGTTGGCCGTGGGTGATGATTGGGTGGCCACGGCCGTGCGCCAGGCTCAACAGTTCGCAGCCGATAGGGCCGATATTCTGGACATCGGCGGCGAAAGTACCCGGCCGGGTAGCCAGCCCATTACGGCCGCAGAAGAGTTAGCGCGGGTGATTCCGGTGATCACGGCCGTGTGCCAGACCGTTGACCTGCCCATCTCCATAGACACCTACCGCGCCGCTGTAGCCGAAGCAGCATTGCAGGCCGGGGCTAACTGGGTGAATGACGTGTGGGGGTTACGGATGGACGGCCGTCTGGCCGAAGTGGTCGCCGCCGTCGGCTGCCCCATCGTCCTCATGCACAACCGCAGCAAACCCAAAAATGTAGAACAGCAAGACAAATTGGGCGGCCGTTACGTGGGCATGGAATACGGCGACTTGATCGGCGACATCAAACGCGAATTGCAAGAAAGTATCCATCTGGCGCTGGCGTCCGGGGTGCGTGAATCCCAAATCATCATTGACCCTGGCATTGGTTTTGGCAAGACGGTAGACCAAAACTTGCAGTTACTTAACCAGCTAGACCAGTTAAAGGCGCTCGGGTTCCCCATTTTATTGGGCACGAGTCGCAAATCTTTTATCGGCTACTCGCTCGATCTGCCACCAGACGAGCGCATGGAAGGCACCGCCGCCACCATCGCCATCGGCATTGACCGGGGCGCGGACATTGTGCGTGTGCATGATGTGAAGGCTATGGCGCGGGTGGCGCGGATGGTGGATAGGATTGTAAGAGGTAATTAGGTAATTGAGTAATTGAGTAATTATCCAATTACCCATTTCAGGAGTAGAGCCATGTTAAATTTTGAATTGGATCAGGAACAGAAAATGCTGACCGACGCCATTGGCCGGTTGGCGAATGAGCGAATGCGCAAGGTGAGCCGTGACGCCGACGAGGAAGGACATATCCCGCCAGAAGCGGCGCAGGCCGGCTGGGATTTGGGGCTGCTGCCCACCGGCATTCCCGAAGCCTATGGTGGCTTTGGTGAGTATTCGGTAATGACTAATGTGCTGGCGGTGGAGGAGTTGGCCTTTGGCGATCTGGCGATTGCTTCCCACATTTTATCACCCAACAATGTCGCCATTCCCCTGCTGCTGTGTGGCACGGAGGCGCAAAAAGAGGCGCATCTGCCACTCTTTTGCGAGGAGACCATGCCCCACGTCACGGCCGCCATGCAGGAGCCGGGTTTGCACTATAACGCCCGGAATTTGAAGACAACGGCCGTACTCGCCAACGACCATTACACCCTCAACGGCAAAAAGAGCCTGGTACCGCTGGCCGATACCGCGGAAACGTTTCTCATCTATGCCGATGAAGACGGCCGTACCCAGGCCTTTTTTGTGCCCGCCGATGCCGCCGGCCTGACGGTGGGTGAGCGCGAAAAACTGATGGGCCTCAAGGCGCTGCCCACTTTCACCCTGACGCTAGACAATGTGCAGGTCCCGGTCGAGAACCGGTTGGGCGGCGACGCTGGCTGTGACATTGACCTCCTTTTGAACCACAGCCGGGTAGCGTTGGCAGCGGCGGCGGTAGGCGTGGCCCGCGCCGGGTATGAATATGCCCGCGACTATGCCAAGCAGCGCATCCAGTTTGGTGAACCCATCGCCCATCGTCAATCTATCGCCTTCATGCTGGCAGAGATGGCGATTGATATTGACGGGGCACGCATGATGGTGTGGGAAGCAGCCTGGCTGCTGGATCAGAGCAAGGACGCTACGAAGGAAACGGCCGTGATGAAACATTTTGTGGACGATATGGTCGTGCGGGTGGCCGACCAGGCGCTGCAAATCCTGGGCGGCTACGGCTACATCCGCGAATACCCGGTGGAACTGTGGCTGCGCAATGCGCGTGGGTTTGTGCAGTGGGATGGGTTGGTAATTGTGTAATTGGGATATTGGGATATTGAGATATTGCCCAATATCCCAATATCCTAATATCTCAATATCTTTATGAGGTATGCCATGATTAGCTTTGAAATTCCCGAAAAAATCAAAAATCAAACTGCCATGACGGAAATGGTGGCCAAACAGGTGATGCGCCCTTACTCGCGCCATTATGATGAACACGAACATGAACGGCCGAAAGAGTTCATCGAGATGATGTGGCCGATTGTGAAGCAGCAGAACAAGGCGCAGATTGATCGATTGAAAGCCAACGGCTCTGCCCCCAAACGAGAAGGCCCCAATACCACTTTTCTCGGCCTCATTCTGAACATTGAAATGTTGAGCTACGGCGACGCCGGGCAGTATTTGTGCATTCCCACCGGTGGGTTGGGCGGCGCGGCTGTGGAAGCGGTGGGCACCACCGAACAAAAAATCCGCTTCATGTCCCGCTTTGCGGAAGGGGACAAGCCGGCCTGGGGCGCCATGGCCATTACCGAGCCGGACGCCGGCTCCGATAACAGTTCCATGCGCACCACGGCCGTGCTCGACCCCGAAACCAACGAATGGATCATCAACGGCGAAAAAATCTTTATCACCAGTGGCGCGCTGGCGCTGGCGGAGTCCGATGGCTTTTGTGTGGTTTGGGCGACGGTTGACCCCGCAGCTGGCCGCAAGGGGATCAAATCCTTTGTGGTGGAAGCCAATACACCGGGCGTTAGCGTCAGTCCGGGCCTGGACAAGTTGGGCATTCGCGCCAGTGATACCGTCGTCCTCTCCTTCCAGGATGCCCGCATCCCGTATGACAACCTGCTGGGTAGCGCGGAAGTGAAAGAGGCGGACACCAGCAAAGGGTTCCAGGGGGCGATGAAGACGTTTGACGCCAGCCGCCCGGCGGTGGCGGCCAGTGCCGTAGGCATTGCCCGCGCCGCGTTGGAGTTCACCAAAGAAACATTGGCGGCGGAAGGGATTGTGGTAGATTATACGAAGCCGCGCCACCAGTTAACGGCCGTCGAACGCGACCTGCTGGAAATGGAAGCTCTCTGGAAAACAGCCTGGCTGCTGACCCTCAAATCCACCGAAGCGATCATGTACGGCCGGGGCAACCGCTTGGAAGCGTCCATGGCCAAGGCTCATGCTGGTACGGCCGTGACCCGCATCACCCAAAAAGCGGTGGAACTGCTTGGCCCGCTCGGCTATAGCCGCGAAACGTTGGCCGAGAAGTGGATGCGCGATGCCAAGATCAACGACATCTACGAAGGAACCCGCCAGATCAACCTGCTCATCGTCGCCCGTTCCATCCTCGGCTACTCCCGCCGCGAGTTGAAGTAAGGGGATGAGAGATTTGGAGATTGGGATATTAAATCTCGTAATCTCCCAATCTCTCAATCTCCAATACTATCAGGTATAAGGTATACTAGCCCAGAATCTGTGATTGTCTGGAGGATGGTATGGAAACAATAACGGCCATTCGCGCCCAATCTTCACTGCAAGAGCTATTGCGTTCAACAATCAGAGAACACAAGCTTTACCGTATTGCTGCTGAAGATGGAGGTGCTGTGCTGCTTTCTGAAGCAGAGTATGAAAGCCTGATCGAGACACTTGAGCTGCTGTCACAGCCTGGTCTATATGAAAGTATCAAACAAGCTGACAAAGAAATCAGGGAGGGCGATACCTATTCATTGGATGAGGTTTTTGGTGAGGCATGAACGGCCGTTACGAAATCCGTATTACCAGACAATCGCAAAAAGACATCGAAAAGCTAACGCCCAGATTGCGCCAACGGCTGCAAACGATCCTGACAGAAGTGATTGCCGAAAATCCATATGAGGGCAAAAAGTTGTTGGGCGATCTGACTGGAAATTATTCCTATCGTCTGACTTACCAGGATAGAATTGTTTACAGCACTGATGAAGAGGAACGCATCATCTACATTAAACGAGCGCGTACCCATTATGGGGAGTAGAGAAATGATGGAAATGACCGCCAAAGGTATTCCGGTTTCGTTACGGCCGTACTTCCAGGAATACAACCTGGATGACCTCGACCCGGCCCAGGACGCCTTCACGGTCATCGAACGTACCCTGATGCACGGGACTTGTGATGAACTGCGCTGGTTGTTTCAGGTGTACGGCCGTGAGCAATTACGCGACTGGACGATAAAGGCAGGCTGGCGAATTCTGCCGCGCCGCCGTGTCGCACTTTGGGCAGCCTATTTTGACTTAAAAGACTTGCCCAAACGAAACAATGCATGGCCGTATTAACCAATCCACATTGGGAAACTGTACCTCCCATGCTTCAAAAGATTTTGCGAACTGTTGGACAGTATCCCTTTGCCCGCCGATTTTATCTGGCGGGCGGCACAGCTTTGGCCTTGCAATTAGGACATCGCTATTCTGTTGATCTGGACTTTTTTTCTGCCGATGATGATCTATCTGAGCACAGCCGCCATGAAATAGCTGACGGCTTGAGTGAGCATTTTTCACTGGAGGTTGATTCGGGTGGATTAGGGCACATGCAAATTGATATTCAAGGAAATTTTGTGGCATTTATGAGCTATGGCTACCCCCTTTTGGCGCCTACCTGGACTTTAGAAGGCATTCAGTTAGCGAATTTGCTGGACATTGGCTTGATGAAAATGGATGCGATTGCCGGTCGGGGTAGTCGTAAAGATTTTTATGACCTCTACTTTATTGCCCGGCAAATCCCGCTCGCCCAAATTCTGGAACAGGGCAAAGACAAATATCCAACCATTCGTGACTTCAAGACTATGGCCCTGGCAGCTATGGTGGACTTTGAAAACGCAGACGCACAAACTGAAATTCAGACCAATCCACCGGTAATCTGGGACGATGTAAAGGCTTTTTTTGTCAATGAAGTCCGGGTGATGGGCCGCGCCTGGTTTGAAACATAAATTCGTAACGCGATTTGCCAAATCGCGCCACTTTGAAGGAGAAGCACATGTCATATGATATTCGGAAAGTAGCTGTGATTGGGGCGGGCACGATGGGCGGCGGTATTGCCGCTCACCTGGCAAACATCGGTATCCCGGTGGTCTTGCTAGACATCGTGCCGCCCGATTTGAGCGAGGCGGAAAGGAACAACCCCAAAACCCGCAACCGCATCGTGCAATCGTTGTATGACCGGATGGCCAAGGCCAAACCGGCCAACCTGGCCCGCGCCGACCGCGCTGACCTGATCACCCTGGGCAATCTGGAAGATGATTTTAACCAGCTTGCCGATTGTGACTGGATCGTGGAGGTGATCATTGAGCAGTTAGCGCCCAAGCAGGCACTCATGGAACGCATTGAAGCGGTACGCAAACCGGGCAGCATCGTCAGCAGCAATACGTCGGGCATACCGATCAGCCAGATTGCCGACGGCCGTAGCGACGAATTCCGCGCCCACTTCCTCGGCACCCACTTCTTCAACCCACCCCGCTATTTGAAACTGCTGGAAATCATCCCCACTGCCGACACCAGCCGCGCCGTGCTGGACTTTATGGGGCAATTTGGCAGCGAGGTGTTGGGCAAAGGGGTCGTGGTCTGCAAAGACACGCCCAACTTCATCGCTAACCGTTTCATCGCCATCGTTGGCTCCTACGTCAGCGAATATGCCCTGGAAAATGGCTACACCATCGCCGAAGTAGACGCCATCACCGGCCCGGTGGTCGGCCATCCCAAAACGGCCACCTTCCGCCTGACCGACCTGGTAGGGCTGGACGTGATGATGCACGTCAACAACAACCTCTACCCCGCCATCCCCCATGACAATTACCGCGAAGTCCTCAAATCGCCCAAAACCAACGCCCTCAACGCCCAAATGGCCGAACGCAAATGGCTGGGCAACAAGACCGGGCAGGGCTTTTACAAAACGGTGATGGCTGGCGGGCAGCGCGAATTCCATACGCTGAACCCGGAGACGCTGGAATACTTCAACCCACCCAGTGTGCGTTTTGACTCCATCGGCGCAGTGCGCAAGATTGAAGATTTGGGCGAACGGCTGCGCAAGCTGCTGGAAATGGATGACCGCGCTGCCCAATTTATCCGTGCTACCACCTATTACGCCCTGGCTTATGCCGCCTACGTCACCCCGGAAATTGCCTACAACATTGTGGACGTGGACAACGCCAACAAGTGGGGTTTTGCCCACGAAGCGGGGCCGTTTGAGATGTGGGATATGCTGGGGGTGGGGGACACGGCCGTGAAAATGCAGGCCGCCGGTTACGAACTGGCCGACTGGGTGCAGGAGATGTTGGATAATGGGCACGAGAGCTTTTACAAAGACGGCGAACCCGAAGCGGCTTCGGGCCGTTACTACGACTTCCACACCGGCACATATGTTGATCTGCCGAAAGACGAAAAGCATATCACCGTCGCCAATCTACTCAAACACAATAAAACATTAGCACACAATGGCAGCGCCCGCCTTCATGACATGGGCGATGGCGTCTTGCTCTACGAATTTAACGCCAAGATGAACGCCATTGATGCGGACATTGTGGCGATGGGTAACACCGCGCTGGATCGCCTGAATACTGATTTTGATGCGATGGTCATCGGCAACAACGGTGACAACTTCTGTGTGGGTGCGAACATCGCCATGATCGGCATTGCCGCCGGGCAGGGCATGTGGGACGTACTGGACAAATCTATCAAAGATTTGCAGGAACTTACCTTTAATTTACGCCACGCGCCCAAGCCTGTGGTCACAGCGCCACACCAGATGGCGCTGGGTGGTGGCGCGGAGATGGTGATGGCGGGCTGGACGGCCGTTGCTGACCACGAATCCTACATCGGCCTGGTAGAAGTGGGCGTGGGTCTCATCCCGGCCGGCGGCGGTTGCAAAGAGATCGTGCGCCGCAAAATCAACCCGGTGATGAAAAGCGCCAACGCCGACGTGCTGCCCGCCATGCAGGAAATTTTTCAGAATATCGCTACCGCCAAAGTGGGTGCCAGCGCCTGGGAAGCGCGCGAACTCGGTTTCCTCACCGACCAGGACACCATCGTGATGAACAGCGACCACCGGTTAGCCAGAGCCAAACAAAAGGCATGGCAACTTGTTGCCGCTGGGGCGCGGCCGCCGGAAGTAGAGAAAATCTATGCCGCCGGCCGGGACACCCTCTATGCGCTCTATCTGGGCATCCGCAGCTTCGAGTGGGGTAAATACGCCAGCGCCCACGACGCCCTCATCAGCCGCAAGCTGGCCTACGTATTGTGCGGCGGCGACCTGAGCGAACCGGCCTGGGTAGACCCCTGGTACATTCTCGACCTGGAACGGCAAATGTTCATCGAACTACTGCATGAAGAAAAAACCCGCGAGCGCATTATGCACATGTTACAGACGAGCAAGCCGTTGCGAAACTAATCTGTAGGGCGATTTTGCAAAATCGCCCTACTTTACGGAGAAAATAAGATGACACGAGAAGCAGTAATTGTCGCCGCCAGCAGGACGGCCGTTGGCAAGGCAAAACGTGGTACCACCCGTCACTGGCGTTCTGATGAAATGGCCGCAGCCGTCATCCGTGAAGCGCTGCGCCAGGCCGAGGGGCTGGACCCCTACGAAGTAGACGATGTGATTATCGGCTGCGCCATGCCCGAAGGAGCGCAAGGGTTGAACTTTGGCCGCACCATTGCCCTGCGCGCCGGGCTGCCATCCGACGTGCCCGGCATGACGGTGAATCGCTTTTGCTCCAGCGGCTTGCAAACCATCGCCCTGGCAGCCGAGCGCATCATCGCCAACGGCGCGGATGTGATTATTGCCGGTGGCGCGGAGACAATGAGCCTGGTGCCCATGACCGGCTTCCGCGTCAACCCAAACCCGTACATGGTGGAACACCAGCCGGAAGTGTACATGGGCATGGGGCTGACGGCCGAGCGCGTCGCCGACGAATTTGAGGTCAGCCGCCAGGCACAGGATGAGTATGCCTTGCGTAGCCACCAACGCGCCGCCGCCGCTTATGTGCGGGACACTTTCAAAGATGAAATCCTGCCGGTGGAGATGGAAGAGGTAACACCCGGCGTGGATGGCCCGCAGCGGCGCACCATTATCCTGGACAAAGACGAACATGTGCGCCCGGACACCACCCTGAATGGGCTGGCCAAACTCAAACCAGTCTTTATGCAGGGCGGCACCGTCACCGCCGGGAACGCCTCACCGTTGAGCGATGGCGCGGCGGCGGTGATTGTGATGGAACGGCAAAAGGCCGAGTCGTTGGGGCTGAAGCCGTTGGTGCGTTTTGTGGGCTTCAACGTGGGTGGTGTGCGTCCAGAGATTATGGGTGTGGGGCCGATTACGGCCGTGCCCCGCCTCCTCAAACGCACCGGCATGGCCCTGGCTGACATTGACCTGATCGAGCTGAACGAAGCGTTTGCTTCCCAGGCCGTAGCCGTCATCCGCGAGCTGGGTTTTGATGAAGAGAAAACCAACGTCAACGGCGGCGCAATTGCTTTAGGCCACCCGTTGGGGGCCACCGGAGCCAAACTGACGGTGCAAATCATCCACGAAATGAAACGCCGCCAGACGCAGTTTGGCATGGTGACGATGTGTATTGGTGGCGGCATGGGCGCAGCCGGAATTTTTGAGAATCTGAATTAGCAGTTTGCAGACATTGATGTTTGCGCCGACTTTGCACTGAGCGCGTCTTTGCATTGCTTTGATGCTAACTTTGCATTGCCCTGACCTAAAAAAGCACTTTTTGGGCAATCAGAAATATAATTTTAGGGTCAGTGCAAAATAGCACCACAAATACAAAGTGAAGTACAAAGTAAAGGTTCTGAAGGTAAAAGCGGTCTGGAATGAAATGACAGGCCGCTTTTTCTAATCCAACGATGGAATATAAAGGTCACCAATGCCACCGCCAATGCAAATCGTGTTTCAAATCCCAAGAGAGGAAAGATGCAAATTGAAATTCCACCTGTCATATATTTTAGAATCAGTTACAGGACCCAGTAGGATGGTATGGAACTGCTTGAACGTGAATTACAGTTAGACGCTTTACGCGCTGCCTTGGATGAGGTCAGAACCGGTAACGGCCGTGTTATTCTGGTCAGCGGTGAAGCTGGCATCGGCAAAACATCACTCGTCGAGCAGTTCATGGCTGAATATCGGGCCACCCGGCCTGTACTTTGGGGCACCTGTGATGCCCAATTTACGCCACGTCCCTTGGCGGCTGTGTACGACATTGCTCAGCAGACTCAGCTAGAGCTACTCCCCTTGCTCAACAAAGGTGCTGACTGGCTAATAATTGCCAGAACCCTCTTGACCTGGTTAGCCCAAAGCGATTCTCCTACCATTGTTGTGTTTGAAGACGTTCACTGGGCCGACGAAGCTACCCTTGACCTGCTCAAATTCTTGGGACGGCGTATTTGGCAAACTACTTCGCTATTAATTCTCACATACCGCGATGATGAGGTTAGCCCACGCCACCCCTTACAAATCATCCTGGGCGATCTGGCTACCACCAATGCCGTGCGCCGTATTCCAGTGCCGGCACTCTCAGAAAATGCCGTGCGCCAGATGGCGACAGGGCAAGAGGTTAACCCGGTTGCCCTTCATCGCCAGACCAACGGCAACCCCTTTTTCATTACAGAGGTACTGGCCAGCAAGACCGCTGGCATCCCCGTCACGGTGCTTGATGCCGTCCTGGCACGTGTGGCCCGTCTCTCTTTGTCAGGGCGGGCCCTATTGGAAGCTGCGGCTGTCATCGGTGTGCGCGTAGAGCCATGGCTACTTTTGGAAATCACAGGCGCAGAATCGGCGGCCACAGAAGAGTGTTTGGCTGTTGGGATGCTGCAAACACAGGCAGATGGGCTGGCCTTTCGGCATGAATTGGCGCGGCAAACGATATTAGACACGCTCTCGCCGCCGCGGAAACTCGTTTTGCACCGGTTGGTGCTGGCAGCCTTGAGGGCGTCGTCGGCAGAGCCGCATGATTGGGCACGGCTGGCCTTTCATGCCGAAGCGGCGGGTGACCGAGAAGCGGTACTGGAATATGCACCCCTTGCAGCCCGACAGGCATCGGCCGTCAATGCCCATCGAGAGGCTGCCGCCCAGTATGCCCGCGCCCTGCGCTTCGCCGACAACTTGCCGCCTGCCGAGCACGCTTTATTGCTGGAAGCCTATGCCACAGAGTGTAATATCGTTGAGTTACGGCCTGATGGCATTTCCGCCCGTCGCCAGGCGGTGGAACTCTGGCGCACGTTGGGCAATGCCTTGAAGGAGGGTGAAAACCTGGTTTTGCTCATTATCATGTACTTTGGCGTTGGGCAAACGGCCGCAGCTGAACAGGTTAGCCGGGCCGCCATTGAACTGCTTGAATCGCTGCCACCCAGCCGTCAACTAGCAAAAGCCTATCGGATGCAGGCCGCTTTGCACATGCTGCATCGGAATCAAGCAGAGGCTATTACCTGGGGAGAAAAAGCGATTACCCTGGCAAAACGCTTTGACGATGTAGAGACGATCGCAAACGCTTACAACACGATTGGTTCGGCCTGGATCGTGACGGATTTCCAGCGGGGCTGTGACTATCTGGAACACAGCCTGAGCATCGCGCGGGACAACGACCTGCCCATGCAAATTGCGAACGCATTCACCAATTTAGGTTCAGGTTCGGGCGAGGTCTATCATTACCACGAAGCTGATCGTTACCTGGCCGAAGGTGTTGCGTATACTGTCGAGTACGATCTAGACGTATCCCGGTTATATATGCTGGCCTGGCAGGCACTGGCACATCTACACCTGGGCCGGTGGCATGAAGCGGCCGATATGGCCGCCACGGTTCTGCAATATCCCGGCGTATCAGCTATCAGCCAAATTATGGCTCTGCTGGCCCTGGGTCGTTTGCGGGCACGGCGGGGAGATCCCGGCGTCTGGAGCGCTTTGGATGACGCGTTGTCGTTAGCAGAGCAGACACAAACCTTGCAACGGATTGCACCGGTGCGGGCCGCTCGTGCCGAAGCAGCCTGGCTACTTGGTGATCAAGGACGTACCTTAACGGAAGCCCGTGCCGCTTACGATTTGGCGGTAAACAAGCGTCACCCGTGGTTCACTGGCGAGCTGGCATTCTGGCGCTGGCGAGCTGGCGAATGGTTGCCATTGCCACCGTGGACGGCCGTTCCCTTTGCCCGTCATATTGAGGGGAGCTGGCAGATGGCCGCCGCCGAATGGGAACGCCTGGGCTGTGTCTATGAGCAGGCGTGTGCCCTGGCTGACGGTGATACGGCGGCACAGTTGGCTGCTTTGGTCCTTTTGGAGCAGCTAGAGGCGGCACCCGCAGCCAACGCGCTGCGCCAGAAACTGCATACGGAAGGTGTGCGCGGCATTCGCCGCGGCCCACGGCCGGCTACACGTGAACATCCTTATAGCCTTACCACGCGCCAGATGGATGTGCTGGCACTGTTGGTTGATGGCTTGAGTAATGCCTATATCGCTGCCCGCTTGTCCATCTCACCGCGCACGGCAGAACATCATGTTACGGCCGTTCTGGCCAAACTCGGTGTGCACTCTCGATCTGAGGCTGTTGCCCTGGCTTTGCAACTCAACCTGTTGGGAGCTGAGCAGGCACCTGAGTATTTCCCACCACCTCATTTCCAGCCAAAATAGGTAGTGCACTCCCCCAAAATAGGGGGACTCCCCGATGTGCCTTCCTGGGGTATGGCCTAAGCTATCTTCAAATAACAGTTTAATTGCCGGATATACCGGCAAACTAGCAAAAGGAGATAAAGCTATGCGTCGTTATCTTGTTGAACGCACTTTCCCTGATGGTCTGGCGCTGTCGGCCAACGCCGATGGCGCTCAGGTTTGCCTGACAGTGATTGGCAACAACGCCGAAGATGGTGTTACCTGGATCCATTCCTACGTCACCCATGATAAGCAGAAAACCTACTGCATCTATGATGCTCCTTCGCCGGAAGCCATACGCAGCACAGCCAGACGCAACGGCCTGCCTGTAGACCGCATCACGGAAGTTCGGGTGCTCGACCCTTACTTCCATATGTAAACAGCAAGATGTGAATAGAAATGTTTTGGTCAATGCCTTAAAAGGAGATTGAAATGAAACACAAAAAGATGATATTGATCGGCTTAATTTTAGCCCTTCTTGTCGCCTCTTTAGCTGCCATAGCCAGTGCAGGGGGCGGTGGCGAGCTTGCCCAGGTGCGTGCAGTTGCAGCGCAGTTCCGCCGAACTGAAGCCGCTCAGGCTGCCGGGTATGACCTGGTACCTGGCCTGGATTATTGTTTTGAAAACCCCGGTGTGGGGGCGATGGGCTACCACTACATTAACGTAGCAATGCTTGACCTGTCGCTAGACCCGCTGCACCCCGAAGCGATGGTTTACGCCACTGGCCCCGGCGGTCATCTGAAACTGGGGGCAGTGGAGTACATCGTTCCGGCAGCCGAATGGAACGCAGCCGGGAACACCGAACCGCCGATGGTTTTAGATCATCACTTACACTTGAACGAGGCTTTGGGTGTCTACGTCTTGCACGCCTGGGTGTGGCGAAATAACCCGGCCGGTATGTTTGAGGATTGGAATCCCAACGTTTCCTGCCCGTAAAATAAGAGTTGAGTACAGAAATGTAAAAAAGCCCGCTCTCTACAGAGTGGGCTTTTTCGTCAGAACTAACTATGGGAGGTCTGTCAACAAAATTCGTTAGGAGATGCGCACTATATCTGGCAAGATGACCGGCCGTGACTGGGTCTTGTTGTAAAAGAAGTTCTGTAATGTTTCACGCGCTGTTTCTTTATGGTTACGGCCGTTCCGCTTCAATTCTCGCTTCAGTTCGGCCGTTGCCGCCGTCATCAACTCATGGGACGTATCCATCGGCAAGAAACCACGGCTGACAATACGCGGTTCGCCCACCAGTTTTTGTCGTTTGTCTACTGGAACATACACCACCACAAAGCCATCTTGCGCCAGCCGCTCGCGGTCGTGCATCACCCGCTCGCCAATCTCGCCAATCAGGGAGCCATCTACATACACATCGCGCGCCGGTATTGGCTCTTCCAGCCACGCTTCTTTGCCATTTGTCACCCAGGGCACTCCATTTTGCAGGATGAAGACATCGGCCGCATCTAGCCCCGTTTCCTGAGCCAGCCGCGCATGTAAGTGCAGATGTCGCATTTCCCCATGTACCGGAATGAGGAAGCGCGGCCGTACCGTTTCCAGCATGATCCGCATATCTTCCCGATTCCCATGCCCGGAAACGTGAACGATGGCCATGGGACTGTAGATAACAGTGGCTCCGCGAGCAAACAGATGGTTTAGCATCCGACCTACATCTCCTTCATTACCGGGAATCGTGCCGCCAGAAACGATGATGGTATCACCTTCGTGTACCTGAATCTGTTTGTGTTCACCCTGCGCCATCCGGTTCAATGCCGAACGCGGCTCGCCTTGCGAACCCGTTGCCAAAATCACCAACTCCCCATCTGGCACGTGGCTGTCAATATCCACCAGTAGCTCTTTTGGCACCTGGAGATAGCCTAAATCGCGGGCCAGTTCTACATTTTGTTGCAGGCTACGGCCGGTGAGGGCGACTTTACGGCCGTATTTTTGGGCTAAGCTTAGAATCTCTTGCAACCGGGCCAGCAGGGAGGCGAAGGTGGCGATGATGATGCGTCGGCCGACCGCTTCGGCAAATAGACGATCCAATGTATCTGCAACCAGTTGCTCGGTGGGTGTGCGGCCCGGGCGGTCAGCATTGGTGCTGTCACCCAACAAGGCCAATACTCCATTCGGCGTCAGTTGGCGCAGCCGGTTTAAGTCGGTGGTACGGCCCCCGGTGGGGGTTTCATCCAGTTTATAGTCGCCGGTATGCACTAGCGTACCCACAGGTGTATCAATTACCAGGCCAACGGCCGCCGGAATCGAATGTGCCACTGCGAAGGGGCTGATGCGGAAGGGCCCCAGTTGCAACGTTTGCGTGTCGTCAATCACCTGTAATGAGGCCCGCTCCCGCACCTGCGCTTCTTCTAGTTGGCGTCCCACCATGCCCAGCGTTAGCGCCGTGCCGTAGATGGGTATTACCTTCCGCGTTTGTTTGAGCAAATATGGTAAGCCGCCAATATGGTCCATATGACCATGAGTCAGCACAATGCCATGCAGAACATCCTGGTTAGCCAGCACATAATCGAAGGCAGGCAACACCAAGTCAATCCCGTACATATCACTTTCGGGGAACATCACCCCGCAATCTATGATTATTTGGTTACGGCCGTAGGCCAGTAACGTCATGTTTTTTCCTACTTCCCCTAGGCCACCCAGGGGAATCATCTTCAAATTTTTTGCCATAATCTTAATTTTTCTTCAAAATCCTTTTCTATTTCAGTCCAAATAAATACCGGGTCAATACCACTAAAACGGGCACTTTCTCTTTTCCGAGTCATAATAAACAAACATTGATAACCCATGAAATGGGTATTGTGTTTGCCAAATTTCAAAACCTAAGCGGGATGTCAGTCAGGTGAAATAACATACAAAAAGCAAAAAGGCACGTTGAAGCACACTATTTTATGATTGTAGCCTATACACATTAGAGTGCCATTAGCGGGGAGTGACTAAAGAAAAAGGCGTGACGACTCTCCCCGCTAAAGTGGAGAGCTTCTCGGAGCATCGAGGCCAACGCTCAGGTTATGCCCCAAAGACCCCGTCCGGGCTGCGTTTACGTCCCGGTCGAGCGCTAAACCACAATCACAATGAGGAACATGTACAGTGAGATTCTTACGCACCATCTCACCCCAGGCACTACACGTCTGACTCGTGCCGCTGGGATTTACGGCAACCAGTTGTCTACCGGTTCCTTCCATCTTGTAGAGCAACAGTTCTTCAAGGCGTTTCGCAACGACTTTTCCGAGTGCAGTGCGCCAATATTTAGGATATACACAAAGTGATAGTGGATATGGCAGCTTACGTGTCTGGTTAGGGTAATCGCATACTCAACATGTTGGCTAAAAGATGAAGGACAGTTGTTTGTTCAGGCAGGGGAGACAGGGCAAGTGGCCGAAGCAATGGGCCGCATAGATCGCCATACGACGCTCGAAGAGGTGCAGGCCTGGCCGCTGCCGGACTCACCCAAAGAAAAAGGAATCGCCGGGATTCTAGGTGTGGCTGACAACGACGATGCCCTCTGGATGGACGGCGCCGTGAAAACTGGCGTGGACTTAAGTCAGGTTGTGTTGTGGAACTATGCGAATTCCCGCGAGGTTCTGGATAGAAAAATCCCGATTCCAGCCATCCTGCATCAGCGGCTGAGTGTGGATTGGGCGGACCAGGAAAACCGCCCTCCCCTACCCCGCACCAGCGGCGTAGCGATGGGCATTAGCTAGATCGGTTGGTAGCGGGTGTGAGGGCGCACATCCAGATGATGCAGACGAAGCGAGAGGAACTCGTTAGCCAGGCGCAGCCCCCACAGGCGGTGCTTGATGCTGTACGGGCTGATCCGGAGGCAGTAAAGCTAAAGCTGGGTGCGGGCTTAAACAGGGCATATGCGGCCACTTTAAGGTTGGGCAAACTTGCCCTGAGCAACGCCGAAGGGGGTCAGTACGCTAATGTGCTATTGTAAAGATCTTCCAGCAGGATAAAATGCTGGCGGTGCAAATCATGGGTATTACCGTGAAGGCAGTCTTGAGCGATATGTCTGCCGCAGAGGCTAGAAAAGAGATTGATCTCCTAATAGCCGATTATGGGCAACCTCACGGCAGCATGACCGGGGAAGAGTAGAAAAGCGCCCTATCGCTGGGCCGCAAATCCCCAAAGAACGAAACCTGTCCTGACCTGGTAACGGCCGTCACCCCAACCCACTTACCTCTGTTGCCAGCACATTTGTCACCCCACTCTGCGGTTGTACCTGTTCCCGGATAAGCAAAAACCGCTCGGTACAGATGGTGGCCCGGTAACGGCCGTACACATGTGGGCTGACGATCATGTTTATCATGCCGTCCTCGTCTTCCAATATCAGGAAATGAAACTCTTTAGCCGTCGGTGGTGATTGATGCACCACCAGCAGCCCGGCCCTCGTACCCGCTGCCCATCAGGAACGGCCGTGACTTCCCGGCTGCCCAGGATGTGATGTTTCCTTTTTCGCATCAACAAAAAATCCGCGCACTCAAAATTAACAGCAATTCCTAATTTACCGAGAGCCGACGATTAAAATCGCGCCTACAAAAGGCAAAGCCCACTTTCGCAGGCCGAATGCAAGTCGGTGGTGGCCAACTCTGCTATATGTTGACCCTGCACTGAGCTTGTCGAAGTGTGTAGATTGATCTGCCGCCGCCCGCCAAATTTAGAATTGCCGCAAAATTACTAGAACACTTGTTTTATAAAAAGACTTGTGTTATACTTGTAACCATTCAGTTACATATAGAACATGAGAAGAGACGTATTCCAAGCTATCGCCGACCCCCGCCGAAGAGCGATATTGGATTTGTTGGTCAAGCAAAAACTCACCGTTAACGAAGTCGCCGAGTATTTTGATATCAGCCGGCCAGCCATTTCCAGGCACATCAAGATTCTCGTCGAATGTGGGCTGGTTGAAATCCATCAGCACGGCCGTGAACGCCACTGCCAAGTCCGGCTTGACCAGTTGGGTGATGTTTCCATCTGGGTTGAGCAATACCGGCAACAATGGCAGCAGCGTTTTGAACGGCTGGACGAATATTTACAAGAAGTTCAGCAGAAGGAGAAAGCACAATGACCCAATAGAACCAGACATCTGTTACACAAACACCTCCATATACACCCTTTTCGGAAAAACTCTACTCTGGTGAGTAGATACGGAGAATTCACATGCGCAAAGTAGTTTCAGGTTTGTTTATCTCACTTGACGGCGTCACTGAATCACCCGACAAGTGGCAGTTCGACGTTTTCGATGAAGACATGATGACCATCATGGGGGCATACATCGCCGCCGAAGACACTATCCTGTTGGGGCGTGTCACCTACGAAGAGAAGAGTGGACGCCCTACTGGCCCACGTCTACCGACGAGCCTTATGCCAGCCATATCAACAACACCCCCAAGGTTGTAGTTTCCACCACGTTGAATAGGGTGAATTGGGGAAGATTTGCCAATATTTCACTGATCAAGAACAACCTCGCCGCAGAAATCACCCGGTTAAAACAGCAACTCGGCAAAAACATTGGCGTTAGCGGCAGCCCCACATTGGTGCGTTCCCTGCTCGAGGCGACATCTTGGATGAATTAAGTCTGATGATCCACCCCGTTATCGCGGCCCCTGGCAAGCGGCTTTTCACTGATGGGACTGCTCTCAAACGGCTGACACTGGTCAATTCAAAAATATCCAAATCAGGGGTGGCGGTACTCACCTACCATCGTTACGATCAATAAAGGAAAAGACATTCATAAAGCTTTTACCTAAACCCAATCCCCAGAGGAAATCATGTCTTTTCAAGAATACATAGAAATTCGCGGCGCCCGCGAAAACAACCTCAAAAATGTGTCCTTGCGGATTCCCAAACGCAAAATCACTATCTTCACCGGCGTCTCGGGCTCCGGCAAATCGTCCATTGTCTTTGACACCATCGCCACGGAAGCCCAACGTCTGCTCAATGAAAACTTCAGCATGTTCGTGCGCAACTTTCTGCCCCGCTTTTCTCAACCGGAAGCGGATGGCATCGAGAATTTGAGCATGGCGGTGGTGGTAGATCAAAAGCATATGGGTGGCGGTTCCCATTCTACGCTAGGCACAATCACCGATATTTACACCGTCCTGCGGATGCTGTTCTCCCGTATTGGGGAACCCAACATCGGTAACTACAATCTTTTTTCCTTCAACGACCCACAAGGCATGTGCCCGGAATGCAACGGTGTGGGGCGCAAGATCGGGGTGGATATGGAACGGTTTCTCGACCCGTCCAAATCCCTCAACGACGGTGCAATCCGTTACCCAGAGTATGGTGTCGGGAGTTGGGATTGGACCATCTGCACCCAGTCGGGTCTGTTCGACAATGATAAAAAGTTGGCGGAGTACACCGATGAAGAAATGGAACTCCTGCTCCACAGCAAGCCGTACAAAGTGAAGACCGAAGTGGCCGGCAGACCCTTCAACCTGACCTTTGAAGGTGTTCTCGACAAGTTTAGCCGCAAATATATCACCCGCGACCTGAAAACGATGTCGGAGCGCACGCAAAAAGCTGTGGAACCTTTTCTCACTCTGGGGCCCTGTACCCTCTGCGCCGGCGCTCGCCTGAGCCAGGCGGCACTGAGCTGCCGAATCAATGGCTACAACATCGCGGAAATGAGCGCGATGGAAGTAGATGAACTGATCGGGGTTATTCAGGGGATAAAAAACCCGATCGCGGCTGCGACCGTAGCTACCCTCACTGAACGCCTTCAACATCTGGTAGATATTGGTCTCGAATACCTCAGCCTGAATCGCCCCACCGATACCCTCTCCGGCGGCGAATCCCAACGGGTCAAAATCGTTAAACACCTCAGCGGTAGTCTGGTGGATGTGATGTACATCTTTGATGAGCCAAGTGTAGGACTCCACCCCCGCGATGTTCACCGGATGAACGATCTGCTCCAGAAATTGCGCGACAAAGGCAACACGGTGATCGTGGTCGAACACGACCCGGATGTGATCAAAGTGGCGGATCATGTCGTAGATGTAGGGCCACATGCGGGCAGTGGTGGCGGGACGATTGTTTATGAAGGCAGTTTTACTGGTTTGCTGCAAACAGAAGCCTTGACCGGCAAACATCTTCAGCAGTCGCTCCCGCTCAAAGCCTGTTATCGCACACCAACGGGCAAATTGCCCATCACCCAGGCCAAAGTGAACAACTTGCAAAACATCAGTGTGGACATACCCAAAGGGGTGCTTACGGTGGTGACAGGGGTAGCCGGTTCGGGCAAAAGTTCGCTTATCCACCAGACCTTTCTGCGTCAATATGCGGAAACGATTGTGATCGATCAATCTGCTGTGGGCGTCTCTACCCGTTCCAACCCGGCTACCTACACCGGCATCCTGGACGATGTGCGGAAAGCCTTCGCCAAAACAAACAAGGTGAATGCCTCGTTGTTTAGCTTCAATTCCGCGGGAGCCTGCGAAAATTGCCAGGGAGCGGGGGTCATTTACACCGATCTGGCGTTTATGAGTGGCGTCAAAACACCCTGCGAGGCGTGTGGTGGCAAACGGTTCAGGGATGAAGTGCTGGCCTACACCCTCAACGGCAAATCCATCACCGATGTGCTGGCGATGACGGTGCGCCAGGCTCTGGACTTTTTTGATCTCAAAGAAGTCGTCCGCAAACTGCAAGCTATGTCTGATGTGGGGCTGGATTATCTGACACTGGGTCAACCATTGAGTACCTTGTCGGGTGGTGAATGTCAGCGGATCAAACTGGCGAGTGAACTACACAAAAAAGGCAGTATCTACGTCATGGATGAACCCACCACTGGTTTACACATGTCTGACATCAGCCATTTGTTGGCAGTCATCAATCGGCTGGTAGATACCGGCAACACCGTCATCGTCATTGAACATAACCTGAGCATTATCAAAAACGCTGATTGGATCATTGATATGGGGCCGGAAGGGGGACACAAAGGCGGCCGCGTCATGTTTGAAGGTACGCCCCATCAACTGCTAGACGCGCCCCACTCCCTCACCGGTACCTATCTACGTAACTAAAAGGAAAACTGCCATGACTAACGCCAAAATCGCACCTGATATAACCATTACTCGCGTTTTTGACGCCCCTCGCGAACTTGTTTGGAAAGCTTGGAGCGATCCCGATCTGCTCATGCGCTGGTGAGGCCCCGAACATTTCACTGCCCCTGCCTGCAAAGTAGATTTCCGGGTTGGTGGAATCTACCATTTTTTTTTGTATGCGGTCGCCTGAGGGGCAGGATTTTTGGAGTACAGGACAATACCGGGAAATCACCCCAATAGAACGTATCGTCTTCACCGACAGCTTTGCAGATGAGTTCGGCAATGTCGTTTCACCCACCTACTATGGCATGGGTGACGATTTCCCTCCAGAGTTGGTCGTAACCGTGACGTTGGAAGCGTTGGATGGCAAAACTAGAATGACCATGCACCACGAAGGTATCCCGGCGAGCGAACACCGGGAAGCGGCGCAACTGGGGTGGAATCAATCCTTTGACAAATTAGCCGCCTCTTTGCTGGCATGATGAGCCTGTTTAGCTGGGTTCAGTCTCAGCTGATTGCATCCAGCTTGTGTCATGGGGTGCATCGTCAAAGGTGATAAATATTGATCCGCAGATTGCCGCCGATTAACGCTGCCACTCTTGTTGTTTTTTGGGCGTTCAGCGTGAATTATTTCAGAGGAAAATCGTTATGTCACAATTCAACAGCAAACAAATCGAACATATCCGCGCCAGCCTGAAAGGGAAGGTAATCACTGCGAATGATAGTCAATATGGCCAGGCGCGTACCGTCTTCTACGGTGGGATTGACCGTCGACCAGCGATCATCGTCCGGGCCGCGACCGCGTCCGATATCGCCGCTGTCATCTCTTTAGCCCATGAAACCGAGCTGGAACTCGCCGTCCGCAGTGGTGGACACAGTCCCGCCGGGCATAGCGTCTGTGAAGGTGGGATCATGCTTGACCTTTCCGAGATGCGGGGCTTGGAGATTGACCAGGAACAGCGCACGGCCTGGGCCGAAACTGGTTTGACAGCAGGGGAGTATACGCAAGCGGCCGCGATCTACGGCCTGGCCACAGGTTTTGGCGACACTGGTTCGGTGGGCATTGGTGGGTTAACCCTGGGCGGTGGCGTGGGCTACCTCGTCCGCAAATATGGCCTCACCATTGACGATCTTCTCGCCGCCGAAATCGTTACTGCCGATGGCCAGATTCGTCATGTAGACACGGACACACACCCCGACCTCTTTTGGGCGATTCGCGGCGGTGGCGGCAACTTTGGCGTCGTGACTCGTTTCCAGTTCCGCCTGCATGAGGTCAGCACCGTTGTGGGCGGCATGTTGATCCTACCGGCCACACCAGATGTCATTGCTGGATTTATAGCTGAGGCCGCAGCCGCGCCGGAAGAACTTTCCAGCATTGCTAACATCATGACCGCACCGCCGATGCCATTTTTGCCTGCTGAAGTTCACGGCAAGCTGATCATCCTGGTGATGTTAGTTTGTGTTGGTGACACCGAAGCCGGAGAGCGGGCCGTGGCCCCATTCCGGGCATTGGCACAACCCCTGGCGGACATGATTCGCCCCATGCCCTACCCGGAAATCTATCCCCCCGACGAGGAAGAGTATCACCCGATGGGTCTGGCCCGCACCATGTTTCTGGACAGGGTTGACCCATCTGTGGCCAAAACGATCCTCGATCATATTCAGGCCTCGACGGCGATGATGGCCGTGACCCAACTCCGGGTACTGGGTGGCGCAATGGCCCGTGTACCGGTGGACGCCACCGCCTTTGCTCATCGTCACTCACGCATCATGACGAATGTGGCCGCGCTTTATGCCCATCCTGAGGAGAAGGATGTGCATGAGGCGTGGGTGAGCCGATTCGCGGCCGCAATCCAGCAAAAGGACACCGGCGCTTATGCTAGTTTCCTCGGCGACGAAGGGGAGACACGTGTCCGGGCAGCCTATCCTGGCGCCACCTGGGATCGGCTCGCAAAGATCAAAGCCAAGTATGACCCCACCAACCTGTTCCACCTCAACCAGAACATCCCTCCCGCCACCAATGACCGTTAGGAGAACTTAGCATGGCGAAAAAAACAGTCAATCAAACGGGGAAAGTCAATGCGTTTATGGATCAGCTTGATCATCCGTTTAAGGCGGAAGTCCAGTTGGTCAGGGAGATCATCAAAAATGCACATCCGGGAATTACCGAGGAAATCAAATGGAAAGCCCCATCCTTTAGTTACAAAGGGTACATGGTGACGTTCAACCTCTGGGCAACCAGGCATGTGCATTTTGTCTTTCACAATGGCGCGATTCTGAGTAACGACAGCGGCCTGTTAGAAGGGGACTATGTGGACCGGCGCATGATGTATTTTGCGGATATGGCAGATGTCAAAGCAAAACAACCCGTCCTGGAAGAAGCTATTCGGGAATGGGTACATTTGATGGATCGGGCAGAAACCGTTGGTTCGTAGGAGCGAATTGAGTGGTGCCGTAAAACCGCAACAACTAATGTGAAAAGAGCAGAAGATGACACCAAACCCGTTACACGACTCTGATCTCGCCCGTACTATCACCGCCACCGAGGTCAATATCTCCTACGGGATTAGATGAATGAACGCAGAACAAAAGTGACCTCATCAAAGGTGTTAAAAACCGACGGGGCGACGCGGAGAAACGGCGATTTATCAACCCGCCCCCCTTCGTCTTGTCGCCGCGTCTTATTCTTACAGGAGACTTCATGAGTGTGGCACGCCACCACGAATGAAAATCTACAGACGCCAAAGATGGGCACAGATTTTTTATCTGTGAAATCCGTGGATTATTCTCGAAGGAGCATGAACATGAGCAAAGTGATTTATAGTGCCAGCGTATCGCTGGATGGATTTGTCGCCCTGCCCAACGACGAAGTTGGCCCACTCTTTGACTGGTACGCCAGCGGCGATACCGAATACCCGTTACCTGGCACGAATATGGTGTTTAAGGTTTCCCGTGTTTGTGCTGCCCTTTTTGACGAGAACTGGACCAAAATAGGTGCGTCCGTGACGGGGCGGCACACCTTTGATGTGGCCCATGCCTGGGGTGGCAATCCACCAGGTGGGGGTAACCATTTTGTCGTTACGCATCACGTGCCCCCAGAA
Source organism: Anaerolineae bacterium (assembly GCA_023382655.1). Lineage (GTDB taxonomy): Bacteria > Chloroflexota > Anaerolineae > Promineifilales > Promineifilaceae > CAADGU01. Next base: position 24,396 of record JAHDWK010000044.1, read on the forward strand.
TGGGTTTATGAGGGATCGCCGTTCACGTTTGTTACCGATGGCATTGCCAATGCTGTGGGCCAGGCCAAAAATACCGCCGGGACAGATAAACATATTGATGTCGTCGGCGCCAACATTATGCAACAGTGCCTGAAAGCGGGCCTGTTGGACGAAATCCACATAGACCTGATCCCCCTCCTTCTCGGCGAGGGCATTCGTTTGTTCGACAACCTGGCGAGTGAACCGGCTAAACTGGAAACGATCCGGGTGATCGAGGACACCGGTGTGACCCATTTGCAATTCCGCGTGGTCAAGGAGTAAAACATGGGCCAAGTCATTACCCAATTTACTATGTCGTTGGACGGTTTTATTGCCGGGCCGAATGATGAGGTATGGCCCCTGCTTAACTGGTACATGAGTGGGGATACAGAGTTTACGGCCGCGACTGCCGACAGAGCATTCAAGGTTTCCCGTGCCAGTGCCAACCTGCTTCGAGAAGAGTGGGCTGGAATTGGGGCTATCGTCACGGGCCGCCGAGATTTTGATGTTTCCGCAGCGTGGGGCGGCAGTTCGCCCATGAATGTCCCTTGTTTCATCGTCACCCATACGCCACCCCACGAATGGCTCAAAGAAGGATCGCCGTTCACCTTTATCACCGACGGTGTTGCCAGGGCCATTGCCCTGGCCAAAGAAGCGGCTGGAGAAAAACATGTGGCCGTGAGTGGGAGAAAAATCGTCCAACAATGCCTGCTGGCCGGACTGGTTGACAAAATCCACATAGATCTTGCCCCCCTCCTGCTCGGCGAGGGCATCCGCTTGTTTGACAATCTGGGGTCTCGGCCCATCAGCCTGGAAAACACAAAGGTGGTTGAGGGGACAGGTGTCGCCCATTTGCGCTTTCGTATCATCAAGTAAACGAGGATGTCCGATATGTCACCCTATTTGCGCGCGGAACAATTTATTGAAAAGTTGGAGACCTTCCGTTCGGCCGAAGAGGCGCAGAAATCTCTTCGTTACTTCAAAACGGGTAAAGGCGAGTATGGGGAAGGGGATGAATTTATGGGGGTGCGCATGGGAAACATCTTCGCGCTGGCGAAGGAGTTTATGGACATGCCGCTGGCTGAAATCGAAAAATTGCTTGAAAGCCCCATTCACGAAGTGCGCGTGGGTGCTGTCAGCATGATGGATTGGCAGGCGCGTCATAAAAAAACTCCTCCAGAACGCCGAAAGGGGTTGTTTGACCTGTACATGCGGCGGCACGACCGGATCAATAACTGGGATTTGGTGGATCGCAGTGCCATTTACGTTGTGGGTGGATACTTGTTTGAACAGCCACGCGATATTCTGTATAAGTTGGCACGGTCGGAAAATATGTGGGAACGGCGCACAGCGATAGTCAGCACAGCTTTTTTTATTCGCCAGGGCGATCTGGATGACACCTTTAAAATAGCCAAAATTCTGCTCAACGATGCTCAGGATTTAATCCACAAGGCCACGGGGTGGATGTTGCGGGCGGCCGGTGACACGGAGCGCTTACGATTGTTGCGTTTTTTGGATGAATACGCGGCCACAATGCCCCGCACCACCCTACGTTACGCCATCGAGCATCTGGATAAAGACCAGCGCAATGATTATCTCAAATTGAAAAAGGAGAAATAACCATGTACCGTGTAATTCGTTTCGGCGAGATACAACCTGGTCCCGGTGGTACAATCCAATTCGAGGGAGAAGCATACGGATCAGATATCTCATTCTTCCTGGTCAACAACGTCCCTGGTGCAGGGCCAGGTTTGCACAAACATCCCTATTCGGAAACCTGGATTATCCGTAAGGGCAAGGCAATGATGACTGTAGGTGACATCGAAACGGAAGCGAATCCTGGCGATATTCTGGTGGTAAGTGCCGAGACACCCCACAAATTTAAGAATATTGGCACTGAGCGGCTAGAAATCCTCTGTATCCACGCTTCACCCTGGATCATCCAGACTGAGTTAGAAGGGTAACCAGAAATGCGAAAAGTAATCTACTCAATGTCCGTCTCCCTCGATGGTTTTGTGGAGGGGCCAAACAAGAACCTTAACTGGGTCATCATTGATGAGGAAATTCACACTTTTTTCAACGAGCAGGCGCGGGAAATGGGCGCGTTTCTCTACGGGCGGCGGATCTACGAACTCATGGCAGACTACTGGCCTACCGCCGATCTCAACCCATCCGCTCCTGCCTATGAAGCCGAATTCGCCCGGATTTGGAGAGACAAACCCAAGATCGTATTCTCGCAATCTTTGGAAAAAGTCGAATGGAACAGCCGTCTGGTCAGAGGCAACCTCACTGAAGAAGTTAAAAAGCTAAAAGCTCAGCCTGGTAATGACCTGAGCGTTGGTGGCCCTGCGCTGGCGGCGACGTTGATGGAACTCGGCCTGGTTGATGTATTCTATCTCGTGGTGAATCCGGTTACTTTGGGAAGTGGCACACACTTCTTCCCAGCAATGAGGGGAAAAATAAACTTGCGGTTGATGGGAACCCGCACCTTCGACTCCGGAGTTGTTATGCTCCATTACCAACAAAGCGAAAAGTAAACTTGGCTTTTACCTGGATGGACACCCCTGGGAAATTACGTTTATCCCTGGGAACCAATGAAAAGAATAGGAGACGAACTATGAAAACCACCTTCACTACACCCGTCGTTCTGGATGACAAAGTGAACGCCACCGGGCTGCGCGTTCCACCTGAATCTATCGGTGAACTGGGCAAAGGAAAAAAACCACCGGTTAAGGTTACGCTGAATGGCTTTACCTATCGCTCGACGGTGGCGGCCTATGGTGATGTGTACATGATTCCATTAAGTGCGGAACGGCGGGAAGCGGCGGGTGTCCGGGCCGGCGATATTGTTGAGGTCACGTTAGAGCTTGACCTGGAGCCGCGTCTTGTGGCGGTTCCTGATGATCTCGCGGCCGCATTAGCGGAGAAGCCAGGAGCAAGGGAAGCCTTTGATGCCCTGAATTATTCGACGCGCAAGGAGCATGTCCGACAGGTGGAGTCGGCCAAAGCCGAAGAGACCCGTCAGCGGCGGATCGCGGCCATTGTTGCCAAACTGTAACCTTGATGGAAATTAGGGTGTGGTAATTGATCCGTCGCCACCACCTCCACCGCCCCTGATAAGCGAGCGAGTTTGATTACCATCAGGCCAATTGGCTCGCATCCCTAAACACCCACCCGCATCCTGCCCCGCAATTTGCCCAAATTCACCGTATGCAGTGCTACCCCCAACGGCTCCCACAACGCAACGCCGCGCTTCATTAGAGATAGTATTGGGGATGGAAATACAAACGCTTCCGGCCAGCACATCCATTCGCGCCGCGCCGCATCTTGTGGCGCCTGGCCGGCAAAGCAGTGGTTTAGGCATAAATTCGGGTTCCCCGCTTCGCAACACACACAACGGCCGCAAGCGACGTGAGGTTCAACGGCTACTCGCGTACCGGCTAATGGGCCGCCTTCCACCACGGCCGTAACCAGGTGACCCAGGACAAATGGCTGACTAAAACTGGCTAGTACAAATCAATGAATGTCTGAGCCGCAAATGCCGACGGCCGTGACCCGCAGCAGCACCTCTCCCCGGTCTTACCCACTAAATCAGGACAATTTGGCTAAATAGCAGGACAAGTTGATACCGGCTGTCGGGTATGGTTTGCATGATGAATCAGACTTAAGAGGAAACGAGCCATGAAAACAGAAAGCAGAATATATCACTTTGTTTCGATCATTGTTACCGCGGCCCTGTTAATGCAAACGCTGTCCGCGGTCCTGTTGCCAGCCCAGGTTTTGCGCAGTTCACCACATGTGACCAGCCAAACGGCCGTGGCCCAGGGGACGACTGCTCCTGACGCGATTGAAGATATGTTGCCGCAAGAGATGGTTGGCCCCCTTTTAGGCACCGGCATTGAGGGAGCAGAGCCTACCATCCTCATGGATACAAACGCTAGACAGGTGGCCCTCAATGCGCCTGTCACGGAACCGGCCGCATTCGCTGAGCCCCTCTCGCTGACCCGCATCCAATCCGCTTATGTCCCCGGCAGCACTGCTGCTAATACCCTCATCATAACCTTTACGGTGAGCAACAACCGGCCTCCTACCCTGTTCCCGCAATTTCCGCTGTCAGCCACCATCACGGAAACGGTGGCTATCTTGAATGACTTTGATTTCAGCGCCGATGCCAACACTGTTCGCAACGTTGTTCTGGCTGATACCCTCACCGGTGAGGTGGCCCTCTTAAAGGGGTCGCCCCAACCCGATCAGGATGCATCTGAGCTTCTCTTTAACCTGGGTGATGTGCCACCTATGAGCAGCATCACGGCCACGTTGTGGCTGACCGTGCCCGCGAGTGTAGCGGACTTCACCGCGCTGGACATGGGGGCGACAGCCTATGGCTCGCTGCAAGGACGCCCGGTCACGGCCGTTGCTGCCCCGGCCCTCCTGGCCCCAGATAGCTTTGCCGACTATCTACGTTGGACGCCAGATGCCGACATATATGATGCAGAGATGCTGCAACAGGCGGCCCAATTGGGCAGTGATCCTGTTGCCCTCTTTGCTTACGTTCGCTCGCTGGGTTACGAATCCTATCCCGGTTCCCTGCGCGGTACGCGCGGTACCCTGTGGAGCGCCGCCGGTAATTCGCTTGACCAGGCCAGCCTCCTCATCGCCATGCTACGCGCCAACGGCGTGCCCGCCCGCTATGCCCATGGCCCTTTGAGCCTGCCTCTGGCCCAAGAACTAATTCTCTCTATGTTCCCAGAACCAGTTGGGGTCGTCGGCCACGTTCCATCGGATGCCGTCGTTTCTGATCCGGTTAACGACCCAACCCTCCTGGCTGAAACCCAGGATCATTGGTGGGTGGAGGCCTACATCGGTGGGCAGTGGCTGAGCCTGGACCCAGCGTTTGCCACCGCGAATCCCGGCGATGTCTTTGCCACGGCCGTGGACGTTCTCGCCGAAGTGCCCGATGCGCAGCGCCACAAAGTCACGCTGCGGCTGAAAGTAGAACGCTTCTCGCTGCTTAGTGCCGTCACCGGTGATGCAGAAATCACCTATCCTCTGACGGCTACCTTCAATACGGTTGAATTGGTCGGCCGCCCGGTGACGCTCAACCATCTGGTCAACACCAGCGGCGGCGGCGCCGTCTTTACCATTATTGAACATACCTACGTGCCCTACTTCATTGTGGGTGATTATGAGCAGGTGGTTGAAGGTGCCCCTTACCAGGATGTATTCAGCAACTTTGTGGGGAGCCTGAGCAGTATCTTCACCACCGGCGCCTGGCTGCTCATTGAGTCTACAGACCCCGCCGGAAATACGGAAAATTATGAACGGGAAATCAAGGATCTGATTGGCGCCCCTGCCCGCCAGAGCGGTGGCGTCTTTGACCTGTCCCAAACAAGGCCGGACACGGCCGTCCCTCTTTTTGGACCAAGCGACGCGGCGCAAATCCACGTGCTCTCTTATGACCAGACAGACCCGCGCCCGATGCAGCAGCAGTGGGGCCAATTTATGGATGTCATGCCCGGAGCACTCGAAGTTTATGCCCAATTGCCCGCCTTAGAGGGTGATGACCCGGTGAATACCGTGGACGTTGTCACTGAATCCTTTTTGGCCCTGCAGCGTTCACAAATACATATGCTCAATTCCATGCAAGAGATGTACAGCGTCTCGGAACAAGGCTTACATGATTTCTACAGCGACGCCTTATTAACCCACTCTTATGTGGTCACACCCAAGCTGTTATTATTGTCGCAATCGGTGTTTTCAGACAGCATAGAAACCTCATTTGAGCTCTTGAACGTGCGCGAGCGCATCATCCCCTATCCACAGCAGAATACGCAGGCAGCCTGGTTGACCCAAATGTTGCAGAGTGTGGGTAATAAAGCAATAGAAACCAATCTCTTGCAAAAGTTTACCCCTGACAGTGACTCTACTGTCAGGTCTGCTTTTTTGGTGATAGAAGAAGCCCGCGCCACCAATACCGAGATTGTGCTGGTGACACAAGAAACACTTTACCTGGTAAATTCGCTGAACATCTCAGATCAGGCAAAAGCACGTATCACACAGGCGTTAATGGCCAATGACACATTGGCCATACAAGTCCCCCGAGAGATGGTATTCCTGAATGGCAGAGACCAGATTGGTTGGGCAGAGATAGATACGGAAACGGGCTATGTGGAGTATGTGTATGAAAACGGCCGTCGTGCTTCCGAATATGGCATTATGGCCTTCTTCCAGTCTCACGCCGTCTGGTTGGAAGCACAGTCGATCGAGTTTCTCGTTGGCGCCACTTTTATATTTATTCTTTATTGGCAAACGTTTGTGCTCGCTTATCTATCGCTGGCCGATTCGTGCCTCTCAGCCAGCCAGATCAGCTTTTGTCTGAAAGATACAGTAGCCCTGGCCACGTTTGTGGCCGGATCAACCATTATTTTACTTGCGGGAACGATGTGTCTTACCAGTATTGCACTGGGAGCCGGCCCTGGCTTTTGTGCCGGTCTTTTTACGGGGGTGGGTTATGCTCTGGCGTCGGCAGCCTTATTCTTAGAGCTGGTCACCCTCATAGACCCTCCCTTACCCAACCTGCTCATGCGGCCGTCACCACCAGATAATTCGGTAAATTCTGGTACGGCGCAGCACGTCTTCCCACAGACGCACCCGGCCGCTACGCTCACTGCTTCGCTGACCAGTGCCCTCACGCAGATCAGCCAACAAACAGACCTGGCATGGGCTGATTCAGCCCCCTCTCACTCCTTCACTTTTGCCGATCTGAGTGCGGCGTCAGCAACCCTCTATCAAAATGCAGCCGTGGTGGCGCAGGGGGCGCTACAGATTGAGTCTGCCACCCTGGCAGAAACGGCCGTTCTGCAAGGCGCCACAGTAGCCGGGTCCGCCAGCGGCCATGGCCGTCATACGTTCTATGCGGCGGCCCTGCCCGGCCTGGGGGCAGGGGCCAACTGGATGGGCTACACAGCCGTGCTCACCGCCGGCCAGCCCTACACCCTTACCCTGGCGGATGCCGATATCACCGTCAACGGTAGCGATGGCTACAGCGGCGCTTTTACGCTGGTGGTCACCGGCGCCACTACTATCAGCGGCAGCGGCGCCACGGCGGCCCCTAACTTTACACCAGCCTTCAGCGGCCAGTTGCAAGACGGCCGTCTGCTGACCGGCCCCGCCCAGGGCACCTTTCTCGCCGACGGGCAGCCGCTGGACGTTAGCAACGGTGTTGCCGTTGCCGGTTACACCGGTCCCATCACCCTCAGCGAAACCACTGCTACCGCCGATCAACTGGAGTTTGGCGGTGAGGCCCACTTCTTTACCCTGCACCTGTCGGCCACAGATGTGACCGATCCTTACACCCCCGTTACCCTGACACCGCTCGTTGCAGCCAACTTCAGTGACACTTACACCCTGACGGCGGAAGCGCCGCCTGGTTGGGACGTGGTTGTAGCCGACACGGGCCTGATCACCGCGGCGCCACCGCCGGGAGCGACGCCGGATGATTACCTCATCCTGGTCACTATCCAATCTGCGACCTATCCAGACCTCTTTGCCTCGGCTTTCCATACCGTCACGACCACGGCAACCAGCGGCCTGGATATGACCGTGACGGAAGAGCCGCTGATCACCGTGCCTATGGGTTTGGTGTTAGATGCGGAGGCGTTTGTCCCCGGGCACAATGCGCATCTGGACAACGGCCGTGCTGAAGTACCTGGCGCCGCTTATACCATTTATATCAGCAACACATCCACCGTTTCCCATCCCTTTGACACCACCGTCTCTGGCTTGCCGGCTGGCTGGCTTGTCTTAAGCGGGGCCGCCGGGCAGTCCAATACCAGCCTCACGCTTCCCGCCGGCGGTGTGGGCCGGGTTGGCTTCTATATCTCTCCCACCGTTAGCGCCATCCTGCCTCCTGGGGTCAATCATACGCTGGATGTCACGGTCAGCGCCACAGATGGCTCTGGTTTAAGCGCCAATCAAACGCTTGTCTGGACCATGCCCGCCGTCGCATTCCCCTATCTGAAATTGCAGCCAACAACCATTTATGCGCTGCCGGACAGCACAACGGCCGTGGATCTACAATTAACCAATGTTGGTAACAGCAGTGGGGCTTTCACCATCACAAATACCGCCACTGCCGATATTTACGGCAGCCAGACGTATGTACCTTCACATACCTTAACCGTTACGCCCGCTGCTTTCCTCTCGCCCAACCTCGACAGCGGTCAGGCCGGCCAGCAGTCATTGCTGGTAGATACCAGCGGCGCCCTCCTGGGCGAACGATACGTGCTTAGCAGCCACAGTGCCGCCGGCGCTTACCGTCCGGCGGCATATGCCCTGGTTCAAATTGTCAGCCCCAACACCTGGCCGATCTTTGCCGCCGCCAACCAGGCCAGTAGCAGTTGTACGCTGGGCGAACCGGGGCTGTCGGCGGCGCTGGAAAACCTGGCGCTGGCGCTGAGCGACCTGGAAATCGGCTGCGAGGCTGGCAACTGCTCTCTGGCAGCCCGTGATCAGGTTGTGACGGCTTTGCAAGGTGTGGTCACTTACGCCGCTCCGGTCTCTCCATTGTTGACGGCCGATACCACCTTGCAAATCATTGCGGCCAATATGGCAACCCACAGCAGCCCCCCTGATCTGGAAGCGGATATCACAGCCATCAGCACGGCCGTGGCTAACCTGACGCATGAAGTGTGCGAATTAAGCGAGCATCAGCCGGACGTGCGCTTTACACCTTATCTGGATGCTGTGCTGCTGGGTGACACGGCCACCTTTACATTGACCGTCACCAACCAGGGCGCCCTGACCACCACCTACACCATCAGCGCCACCACCCCCACCGGTATCCAGAACTTTAATGCCACACTACTGCCGGGCGAGAGCACTTACCTGCCTGTCAGCACCGCCCCGGTTGCCCTGGGCAGTTATGAAATTAATGCTGATATCGTCCCCACCGGACCAGACGTAACCCTGGCCATCACAAAAACGGCCGTCGCCCGGCTCAATGTTGTTGATAAGTTTGTGCAGGTCACGGCCGTCAGGGCCACACCCGCTTTTGTGGAAACGGGCACCAGTTCCACCAGCCTCAGTGTTGACGTGACTAACGTCGCCAATACGGCGCGGGCAGCCAGTGCCCGTACCTCCATCCTCGCCCCCAGCGGTGGCATCAGCTACACAAGCGATGTACCACTGACCCTGCTCATTGGTCCGCCACAAACCTATGAACTGACATCAGTTGATACCTCCGGCTGGGAAGCGGGCTTTTACACAGTGACGGTTGAACTGGTGGATGTAAACGGTGTGCTCATCCCTGAGGGGTATGGCCTGGGCTACCTGGGCGTAGGCCAGGCATTGGCAGCCAGCCATGCCGTTTACCCGGAAGTCGTCAGCCCTGGCGGCTTCACCGTGACGACGGTCATTACCACCGAGGTGCTGGCGGCACCGACCGTGCCGTTAGCGGCACCTATGCTGCGCCCCTGGCCGGAACGAGACGTCATCAGCGATCAGGAATCAGTGATCGTTGAGCCGCTACCGCTCGATAGGGCGAACGGTGCCCAATTGGTAGCTGGGGAGCAGCCCCTGCGGCGCCAGCCAGAGACCCTCCTCCTGACAACCTGGGCTATCAGCCGCACGGAAGACAGCGATGCTGCTGTCACCTACAGCGGCGGTTGGACGGCCGTGACCAATGCCACGGCCGATCACGCCAGCAGTGGCGATTTCCACAGCTCGCAGACAACCGGCGATGTCGCCAGCTTCAGCTTCAACGGCGCCTGGGTCGGGGTGGGTTTTGCCAGCAATAACCAGAGCGGTTACAGCGAACTCTTTTTAGATGGCGTCAGCCAGGGGCTGGTGGACCTCTACAGCCGCAACCCGGATGTAAAGCGTGTCACCTTGTCAGGCCTGGCCGATACCAATCATGTCCTCACCGTTACCGTCACCGGATTGCAAAATCCGTTCAGCGGCAATGACCAGGTGCACCTCGATTATTTCGACACCTGGGATGGCAGTGATATGCCCGCTGGACAGTTTGAACAAGATGACAGCCGTGTCTGGCTCAGCGACGGTTGGGTTAGCCAGAATGACGCTAATGCCAGCGGCGGCAGCTACTATCGCAGCGGCCAAACTGCATGGTTCCCCTTCACGACTGACGGTATCAGCGATTCCATTACCCTGCAGGCAATAACCCACGCCAGTTCAGAAAAGATGGCCCTCTATATGGACGATGATTTCCTGGGCTATTACGATATTGCTGACTTTAGTGTCCATACGCGCACCTTCACCTTTGCCGGTTTGGCTGCTGGCCCTCATGTTCTCACCGTGCGTGCTTACCGCGGCGTTGCCACGCTGGACACCTTCACCACACCGGCCACAGAACCGGCTACACCACCGCCTGCCATTGGCAGCTTCCACCGCTTTGAGGAGAACGACCCGGGGATTTTGTACAATGGCTTCCCCTTGCCGCAAACGGCTACTACCTGGAGCAGTGGCTTTAATGACGTTGTTAGCGATCGTTATCATGCCTATTCTGACAATGCTGGTGATACGGCCGAATTCACCTTTACGGGCACGGCCGTGGTTATTGGCTTTTACGCAGAAACACGAGGCGGTTACGCCGAACTCTTTCTCGATGGCATCAGCCAGGGGGTAATTGACACGTACCGGCGCAGCCCAACCGTGCTGCCCGTGATTCTCAAGGACCTGGCCAATACGACACATACCGTGACGATTACGGTGTTGGGTCAGGCCAATCCTTTTGCTACCACTGATCGGGTACACATCGATTACTTCGATGTCTGGGATGGCACGCCGCTGCCGGACGACACGTTTGAAGAGTTGGATAGCCGCGTTTATCGTAGTTACCGTTTTTCACTGCTGAGTGATCCGCAGGCGAGCGGTGGTCAATACCTGCAAGATAGTATTACCGGTGCAGCCAATGTCTGGTTTCCCTTCAGTGGTGATTCCGTCACCGTGCACACCATCGCCAGCCCCCAGGGGGCCAGAACTACCCAGGTATATCTCGATGGTCAGCCCTTAACGACTATTAATCTATATAACAGTAGTGCCGTCAGCCGCACTTTTTCTTTCCACGACTTAGGCCCAGGTCTACACCTGCTGCATCTGGAAAGGTATCGCGGCGAGTTAGCGGTTGACGCCTTTACCACGCCCGGCGTGCCACCGTTTGTTGAAATCCCCATTGACACTGGTGTCATCCGCTATGAAGAAGACGATGCGGCGTTGTTGTATAACGGCGCGCCCTTTAGCCAACGGCCGCAATCCTGGAGCGAAGAATTAGGCCAGTGGGTGGCCAGCGGTGGCTATAACGCTCTCTCCACAACGGCGGGAGATACGGTGAGCCTGACCTTCGACGGCCGTTGGGCCCAAGTCGGCTTCCTTACCAATCAGTATGGTGGCCAGGCAGAAATCTTTATAGATGGCCTCAGCCGGGGCACGATTGGTCTTTACAGCGCCGTGGCGGATGTCACCAGCTTTATCGTCGGTGACCTCATCACCGGCACCCACACTCTCTCCGTCACTGTGCTGGGGCTGCCGGACCCGCCCAGTCCGCAGAGCCGCGTTTACCTGGACTATATTGACATTTGGGATGGTCAGACGATGCCGGATGAGATCGTCAATGCCAGCCTGGTTAACAACAACGGCCGTGTACACCTTAGCGCTTCCTTAACCATGGCCGCAAATCCCAATGCCATCAATGGTGACTTTGTCAACTATACGGCCGGTTCACCGGACGCCAATGTCTGGTATGCCTTTACCGGAGAAAGCTTCACCTATTATGGATTCAGTTTCAACAACGAAAACGCAGCCGCAGATGTTTATGTGGATGGCCAGTTCCAGGAAACGGTTAGCCTCAGCTATCCTTTCGCGCAACAACCGCTGGCATTCCACTTTGATGGCCTGGAAGATGGCCCACATGTGGTCCGTATTAACAATAATTTTGCCTTCCGCGTGGATGCTTTTGCCAGTAACCAACCCGCTATCCCCTATCAGCCTTTGGCCGAATGGTGGGAAAGCGATCGCAGCGGTGGCGCCTCCATTTGGGGTGGTGTGCATGTGCCGCCCGTTGTCGGTGATGTCACCGGTGATGGCGCCGTCGAAGTGGTGGTAGCCGCCAGCAACATCGACAACAATGGCGAATTGTTCCTGATGCGCGGCGATGGCCAGGATGCCGGCGGCGGCGACCCCATTATCTGGAGCGTGCCCTTCAACATCTTCAACGGTTTCGAGGATGTCGGGGCGCCAGCGATTGCCGAGCTGGACGGCCAACCCGGAGCTGAAATCATCATGTCCACTGTTGAGGGAATGTACGCTTTCCACAGTGATGGCTCCACCTATTGGTTCACCGATACGGTAAAACCGCATGTCTTTTTTGGCACCCCGGCCATCGGCAACCTTGACCTGGATGCAGAGCCGGAAATCGTCATTAATATGGATGAAACATTGGTTGTGTTTGAGCCAGATGGGCGCATCGCCTGGACATTTAATGATGTGGATGGCCTGACCATGCCTGTGCTGGCGGACCTCACCGGGGACGGCTTGCTAGACATTTTGTTCCACGACTGGAACGATACCCTGTACCTGTACGATTATAACCTGGGCATTCCGCAGTTGGTATGGACGGCCGTGTTTGCCAATCATCCCCACGGTTACGGCGCGCCTGCCGTGGCTGACCTGGACGGCGACGGCACCGCCGAAGTCGCCATTGCCACGGAAACATTACTCTACGCCCTCAACAGCGAAGACGGTTCCGTGCAGTGGTCGGCTCCTTTAGACCCAGGCCGTACCGGTGGCGCAACCATCGCCGATTTGGATGGAGACGGCGATAGGGAATTGGTCACCTCGTCGCTGTTCAACGGCGGTACCTTGTATGCCTTTGAAGCGGACGGGACGCGGAAATGGTCGGCCGCGGCCCTGGATACGTCACCCCTCAATGTTTCCGCCGCCGACCTGGACGGGGATGGCGCTTATGAACTATTGTGGAATGGCGCGGACCAAGGCTTCACCATTTATGATGGCAGCACCGGCGCCATACTCTTTAACGACCCCCTGGTCTTCTCCGCCACCGGGTCAGACGTCCCCATTGCTGCGGATGTAGATCTGGACGGTTACGCCGAGGTTGTCGTTCCGGCCCAAGGTGGCATTCGCATCTATGGTTTTGACGGGGTTTGGGGGCCGGCTCGCTCCGTATGGAACCAGCTTAACTACCACATCACCAATATCGAAGATGACCTTACCGTTCCCTTTAATGAAGCCAACAGCTGGCAGGCCCATAACACCTACCGTACCCAAACAGCGCCGACTGATGTGCTGCCTGGCTATCAGGTAATGTTGACGCATACCGTTGGTATTACCGGCGTCACCGTGCTGTCAGGCACGTTTTCCGTGCCACCGGGCGTGAATGCCGACCCTATGTACGGCTGGCAGTATGCGCAGACGGAAGCCAGTCCTGTAGTTACCCGCACCTTTGCCAGCGAGTTAAGCGACCTACAGCCAGGGGCGGCACTCATGGTGGCGCTGGGCACCGTGGTGCACTACACACTGCCCAGCGGCAGCAACCAGTTACAACTGCCACCGTTGTATGTCAGCGTGCCCCACATTGTGGCAGTCTCCCCCGCCACGCAAACGGTGGGGGCGGGCGGCACGGCTGTCTATGATGTCGTGCTTTCTAACCCGACTGCGGCCGACGATTCCTATACTTTGTCGCTGGCGGGGTTGCCGGCGGAATGGCTGGCTTACCCGGCGGCTGTTTCCCTGGCAGCGGGGTCTATGGCGACTGTCTCGCTGACCGTGACTGTGCCCACCACGGCCGTTGCCGCAGAGAATCCGTTTATTGTCAATGTCAGCAATAGCAGCGGTCACAATGACCAGGCCAGCGCCTCGCTGCTGATCATCAATGGGCTGACAATAGCGATTGACCCGCCGCAGCAAACGGCGGAATCAGGCACGGCCGTTACCTATACCCTGACGCTGACCAACCAGGAAAGCATCACCCGAATCTATGATTTAGCCACCGACGGCCTGGCGTATGTGACCCTTCCCGCCACGGTTACTGTGGCTGCCAACAGCAGCACCACACTCTCTATCCTGGCGCAGGCAGCGAGTAGCGGCCCACATCCCTTTACGGTTAGCGCCGGCACAAACACGGCCAGTGATCGTGCTGACGCCGTTCTCAACAGCGTGGGTGACTGGGGCGTGGCGGTGGTTTTGGCGCCGGAGACGGCCGTGGCTGGCCCTGGCACGCTGGCTGACTTCACCGTCACGCTGCGCAATGTCGGCAGCATAGCTGATACCTACGACCTGACGACCAGCTTGCCGCCGGGGTGGTCCCACCGCTTTGTGGCCAACGGCGCTGAGGTCAACAGCATCGGCCTGACGCCGCATGTCTTCAACCAGGCTGACCTGCAACTGTTGGTGACGCCAGGTTTAGCTGCCGCAGCCGGTGATTATGATATTAGCGTCATGACGCACTCACAAGGCAATCTTGCCGTCACGGCCGTGGCCACAGCTACGGTACAGGTACTACCTCGTGGTGTGCAGGTGGCTGTATCGCCCGCAGCCCTGACACTTGATCCTGCGGACAATGGCGTATGGCAGGTAACCATCACCAACACCGGCAGCGTTGCGGACAACTACTGGCTGACGGCGACGGGCATCGTTGCCCTCTCCGGCCAATTTAGTACCAATCCGGTATCTTTGTCTGCGGGCCAATCGGCTGATGTCACCTTAACAACAGCAGCCTTCCCCTTTGTTCTGGCCACCACGCACTCCTTTGCCGTTGTCGCCACTTCGCAAAATGATGACCGCATCCAGAACCAGGCCGGCGCGGAAGTCACCTTCACCAGTTATGAGGCGGTAGATGTGACCTGGCTGCCATCCAGTCGCACGATTACCGATACGCTAACAGCCAACTTCATGCTGCTCATCACCAACACCGGCAACATTGCCACCACCTATGATTTGTCGGTGGCAGCGCCGGGGTTGAGTCTGGAGGCCGAAACGAATGCCGTTTACATTCCGCCTCACATGATGGCCGCTATCTTCGTGACTGTGGTGGCCAGCGCCGACGGCACCTACACCCTGACGGGAGCAGCCACCAGCAGCACCAGTGCTGCCAGCGATACGGACACAGCCCTCTTAATTGTGGATACGGGTGGGGTCTTGCAGCCGCCGACTGCTCATGACGATACGGCCGTGACCGATGAAGATACACCCGTGATCATTAATGTGTTGGCCAACGACACCGATCCTAACAACGATCCCTTAACTGTGAGCGAGGTCACGCAGCCGGCCAACGGCACGGCCGTGATCAACGGCGATGATACCATCACCTACACGCCAGACAATGATTTCAATGGCACGGATACTTTCACTTACACAGCCGATGATGGCTTTGGTGGTAGCAGCACCGCCACTGTGTATGTAACGATCACAGCCGTTAATGATGCACCAACGGCCGTTGATGATGGAGCCGTGACCGATGAAGGGGTCGCCGTCAGCATCCCCGTGCTGGCCAATGATAGCGATGTGGATAACAACACCCTCTTCGTAGACAGCGTGACACAGGCTGTACACGGTACCGTGGTGATCAACCCGGACAATACGATTACCTACACCCCTGAGGCTGGCTTTGATGGCGTGGATACCTTCACCTACGTCGTGAGTGATGGCCAGGGTGGGTCGGATATGGCAACTGTAACAGTGGATGTTTATCCGATCGCTGCCGGTTGTAATCTGTATCCCATTGCTTTGCATACAGATCTGCTAAACGGCGTGCAGCCTGGGGACATCCTGCCGGATATCCTCAATGGCACGCAGCCGGGAAATTTTGGCTGGCTCACCTGGACGGGTGACAATGGCCTGCCAGCCCTGGTGACCAGCCTGACGCCACCTGGAGACAGCCATACTTATATCAACCCCAACGATCCCAATGATCACCTCGTTTCTATCGATGACTGGATTGAGGGGAAAACAGCGGTGTCTAATCCCCTCAAGGTGCAACATGCCTTGAATGACTTGATGACCCTGGACATCGTGGTGCCAATTTGGGACGCGACAGCAGGAAGTGGCACAGAGACGCTCTATCAGGTTTCTGGCTTCGCTACCATCCGCCTTGTGAGCTATGATTTGTCTGGGCAGGACCAGCTAACTGTGCAGTTTTTGGGATTGGCATCATGCGATGATGTGATGTTTGGCTCAGGCGCCTTTATGGGCAGATGATGCGGTAATGCCGCAGGAAATGAGGCACAATAAAACTGACCTGCTTGAGCTGATTTAAGAAGCACAATCACTTTTGGCGTAAGCAGGAGAAAGGGTGGGTGCCGGAGGACGTCTTTATCAGACGCCTTCCGGCACTTGCTATTTTGGTTTGAAAGTGAAACAGGACGCTCAGCGTCTCTGGCTCTGGACGGCCGTGGCTGCCCAGAGCCAGCTCATCCTCGCCATCCACGCCGTCCATCTCGTCCGCCTCGGTACGCGGGCTGCTATCTGGGCTGGTTTGCAGGCTTTAGCCTTCACGGGCAAGGTGCAAACTACTTTTGTCGAGCGCGCCAACTTGATCCTACGCCAGTTGATTGCCCATCCTCCCGCCGCACCTGGTCACTGGTTTATGATAAGCATCCCCTTTGGCTGCATCTTCAATGGGGAGGGGACTGGCTTACAATTATCCGCCAACAATGTTGAGGTAAACACCAGGGTATTGTTGTGGGTCGGGTA
>JAHDWK010000045.1 GCA_023382655.1 Anaerolineae bacterium
TCGTGAGGGTGGCCTGACGGTCGGTGCTGGCGTCATTACTAAGATTCTGGATTAACACATGTGGGGGCGCTGGGAGAAACCAGCGCCCCTCATTTTGAGGCAGCGTATGTCAAAACAAAGAATTCGTATTCGATTGAAGGCTTACGATCATCGTGTTCTGGATCAATCGGCCAAGCGTATTGTGGGCACGGCCGAACGTACTGGCGCTCGCGTGGTAGGCCCCGTGCCTTTACCAACAAAGATTGAGCGGTTTACGGTGCGGCGCAGCACGTTTATTGATAAAGATTCTCATGAGCATTTTGAGATTCGCACCCACAAGCGGTTGATTGATGTTATCAATCCTGATTCGAAGACGATTGATACACTGATGCGACTGAATTTACCGGCGGGTGTGGATATTGAGATTTCTATTTGATGTCTGAGTAATTCACTTTATTGAATGGAGTGAATTGTCAGGATGATGCAGCGAAAACCCGGTGGCTGACAGTCCTGGAGGTATAAATGAAAGGTTTACTGGGAATTAAAATTGGCATGTCTCAGGTGTTTGATGAAAGTGGTCTGGTGACGCCGGTTACTATCATTCAAGCGGGGCCGTGCTATGTGACACAAGTTAAGACGGGAGAGACGGACGGGTATACGGCCGTACAAATTGGATTCGGCGACACCAAAGAAAAACGTCTGTCTCAAGGTGAGCGGGGCCATCTAGGTCTGCTGAAAACGGACAAAACGCATCCTCGTCGCAAACGAAGCAGTGACATTCCGGCGCTTAAACATTTAAAAGAATTTCGTACCAAAGAAGCCGAAGGGTATGAAGTGGGGCAGCAGCTAACCGTTGAGCAGTTTACGGTTGGTGAGCATGTGGACGTAACCGGCAAAACCAAAGGACGTGGGTATACCGGTGTGGTGAAGCGCTGGAATTTTGGCGGCGGTTCTACCACGCATGGTCAATCTGACCGTTGGCGCGCGCCTGGTTCCATTGGCGGAACTTCGGGCACCGGGCATGTTTTTAAGGGTAAAAAGATGGCCGGCCGCAGTGGCAATGAACGGTTTACCGCGCAAAACCTGGAAGTGATGCGGGTAGATCCTGAGAGAAATTTGATTGCTGTCAAAGGCGCCATCCCCGGTGTAAAGGGTGGCCTGGTTATTATTCGCCAGGCGGCGAAGGGTTAGCGGAGGCGTTGTGATGAAAGTTCCCGTGTATAACATGGCTGGCGAGGAAGTGAGCAGTGTGGAACTGCCGGCCAGCATTTTTGAAGCAGAGATCAATCGTGGTTTGATGCACCAGGCATTGGTGCGCCAACTGGCGAATGCTCGTTTAGGTACGCATAAGGTCAAAGGGCGTTCTGAAGTCAACCGCTCCACTGCCAAAATTTACCGGCAAAAGGGCACAGGTAATGCCCGCCATGGCAGCCGCCGCGCACCTATTTTTGTGGGCGGTGGGGTGGCACATGGGCCGCAGCCGCGTAAATATGTAAAAAATATGCCACGCAAGATGCGCCGGGCAGCTCTGCGGTCGGCGCTTAGCGCCAAAGCCAGCAACGGCGAAATTGTTGTCGTCAACGAAGTTAGTATGGAAGGGCCGAAGACCAAAGAAATGGTGGCTTTGATGCGGCGACTGGCGGCTGAGAACAGCGCCTTACTGCTATTAGCAGGCAAGGATGAAAATGTGGAAAAATCGGCACGTAATTTGCCAGATGTAAAAGCATTACCGGCCAGCTACCTGAATATTCGGGATTTGCTGGGTTACAACAAAATTGTAATGCCTCTGGCGGCGTTGGATGTTGTTACCAGCTTTCTGAGCCTGGATGATGATCTGGATTTTGAAGATGAAGATGTCCTGGATCAAGAAACAACAGGTGAGGAGGAATAAATCATGCAATTACATTGGCGTGAAATTATTCGCCGGCCGGTGGTGACGGAAAAGAGCAACCGCCGCGCCGATTTTTATAATCAATATACCTTTGTGGTAGATTCGCGCGCTAACAAGCACATGATCAAGCAGGCGATAGAGTTGGCCTGGCCGAAGGTGACGGTGGACAAGGTGCGGGTGATGAATATGCCGGCCAAACGTTCGCGCCGTTTGCGACGGGTGGCTGTGCGCAAACCAGGTTGGAAGAAAGCGATTGTGACGCTTATTCCCGGCGACTCGATTGACCTGTTTGAAGGTGTATAAATTGAGCAGGGATGAGGACTGGGGCGAATGGGGTGATGTTCCCATGATGACCACAACAGTCTAGCGTCCATCCTTGGAGGAAAGTATGCCAATTAAACTGTTTAAACCAACTTCTCCTGGCCGCCGTGACATGAGCGGCCAGACTTTTGAGGAGATTACGCGCACAGTGCCGGAGGCTTCGTTGACGCGAGGTCTGCGCAAGCGGGGTGGTCGTAATTTCCGCGGGAAAATAACCATTCGTCATCGTGGCGGCGGTCATAAGCGTCGTTTCCGCGACATTGATTTTAAGCGGCGCGATAAGTTTGGCGTTCCCGCTCAGGTGGCGACGATTGAATATGATCCCAATCGTTCTGCTCGCATTGCTTTGTTGGTGTATGCCGATGGTGAAAAGCGGTATATGCTGGCGCCGTTAGGGGTGCGGGTGGGCGACAAAGTAATGAGTGGCCCGACGGCCGAAATTCGACCGGGGAATGCGTTGCCTTTGCGTGATATTCCTTTGGGCACGATGGTTCATAATATTGAACTGCAAGTAGGCCGGGGGGCGCAGTTGGTGCGTTCGGCGGGTACGTCGGCGCAGTTGCTTTCCAAAGATCATCCCCAATATGCGTTGGTACGCTTACCTTCGGGTGAAGAGCGGTATGTGCCGAAGGATTGCCTGGCGACGATTGGGCAGGTGGGGAATGTGGAACATGGTAATGTGAAATTAGGTAAGGCGGGCCGCAACCGCCATCGGGGTATTCGGCCCACGGTGCGCGGTTCGGCGATGTCGCCGCGGGATCATCCACATGGTGGTGGTGAAGGTCGTTCGCCCATTGGCATGGCCGGCCCCAAGACGCCATGGGGTCAACCAGCTCAGGGGCGGCGCACACGCCATAACAAGGCGACGGATAAGTATATTTTCCGCCGTCGCTCAAAGAAGCGTCGGTAGGAGGTGAACTAATATGGGACGTTCATTAAAGAAAGGGCCTTTTATTAGCCCAAAGTTGCTGCGTAAAGTGGAAAAGTTGAATGATACGAAGCAGCGGCAGGTGATTCGGACATGGTCACGGGCCAGCACGATTTTTCCGCAGATGGTAGGGCATACGATTGCTGTGTATGACGGCCGTCGCCATATCCCCATCTATGTGACGGAAAACATGGTTGGTCACAAGTTGGGCGAGTTCGCCCCTACACGGACGTATCGTGGGCATGTGAGCAAAGCTGAGAAGAAGGGGCGGCGGTAATCATGGCAGAAGCATTTGAAATTACGGCAAAGTTGAGCTATTTACAAATCTCGCCGCGCAAAGTACGCCTGGTGGTTGATGCTGTACGGGGCAAAGATGCTCAGGAAGCATTGAGCATGTTACAGTTTATGCCCCAACGCGCCGCCAAGCCTGTGTATCAATTGATCCAATCGGCAGTAGCGAATGCAGAGCAGAATTACGGCCTGGATGCAGATGAGTTGATCGTCAGCCGTATTTTTGCCGACGAAGGGCCGCGCCGTCGTAAGGGACGTTATGGTGGTCGTTTTGCCGGGCGTGGTCGTTTTCGGCCACAGGTGCATCGTTCCTCTCATGTAACGGTTATTTTGGCCGAACGTGAGGTGGTTGATTACGGGGCATAAATGAAAGGCTAAAGTAACCTGGTTGGCGCCGTGGGCGGCGCTTTCGGGTTTAGATGGAGGCATAAATTGGGACGCAAAGTACATCCAATTGGGTTTAGATTAGGGACAATTCGTGATTGGAATACACGCTGGTTTGCCGAAGGGAAACAGTATTCGAATCGGCTGCATGAGGATTTCAAAATTCGGGAATTCATTAAGAAGGAAATGCCGAAGGCAGGAATCTCGTTAATTGAGATTGAACGGGCGCCGAAGCAGGTGCAGGTGACGATTCATACGGCCCGGCCTGGTATTGTGATTGGTCGCAAGGGTACGGCCGTCAAAGATTTACGGGGCGCGCTGAAGGACTTAACCGGCAAAACGGTGCGTGTCGAAGTGGAAGAGATTACCCAACCGGACACAAACGCCCAGCTTATTGCCGAAAATATCGCCGGGCAGTTGGAACGACGTATTGCCCACAGCCGGGCGATGAAAAAAGCAGCCCAACAAGCCATGCGGCAAGGGGCTGAAGGTGTGCGCATTGAAGTGAGCGGCCGTTTGGGTGGTTCGGAAATGGCGCGTAAAGAGAAGTTGTGGGACGGCCGTGTCCCGCGAAATACCCTGCGTGCCGATTTGGACTATGGCTTCACCGAAGCCCTCACCACCTATGGCATGATCGGCGTCAAGGTCTGGGTATATAAGGGCGAAATTTTGCCCCGTAAAACTCAGATCGCCGAATCAATGGATGTATACATCTCCGAATAAAGAGCAAACTGGTGTGTAGCTGCTGAGCGGCTACGCGCCATGGAGAAGAAGCTATGTTAATGCCAAAACGTACCAAGTATCGCAAGCAATTTCGCGGTCGAACCACAGGTATGGCAAAAGGCGGCACGGAATTGCAAAACGGCGAGCTTGGCCTACAGGCGCTGGAACCAGGCTGGATTACCAGCCGCCAGATTGAAGCCATTCGCCGTGTGGTCGTGCGCCACAATCGTCGGCGCGGTAAATACTGGATTCGTATCTTCCCGGACAAACCCGTCACTGCCAAGCCGGCCGAAACACGCATGGGTAAAGGTAAAGGTTCGGTAGACCACTATGTGGCGGTTGTCAAACCAGGCCGTATCCTGTTTGAAATTGCCGGCGTACCAGAGGCACAAGCCCGCGAAGCTCTATTGCTTGCCAGTTACAAACTACCTATTAAGACCCAAATCGTATCACGGGAGGATCGGTTGTAATGGCAAATATCGTTGAACTTCGCAGCATGAGCGAAGAAAAATTAGAGAAAATGTTGGAAGATACCCGCGAAGAGGTGTTTAACCTGCGCTTTCGTCGTGCTTCGGGGCAACTTGAAGATTACTCCCGCTTGAAAGTGGCGCGTCGGGAAATAGCCCAACTGGAAACTGTGCTGCATATGCGTAGCCTGGCAGTACAGGCCGCGGCAGCCGAACCAGAGATTGCAAACCGTCTGAGTGGACAGGAGTGGCAGGCCGCGGCCCATTTTGATTATGAGACCAGCGCATGGCAGGTAGAATTTACCGCTGCCAACAAAAATGTGGCCTCTGCTGTGGTAGACCTGAACAAAAAACGGCCGCGTAACAAGAAAGAAGCTGAGGCCAAAGGCCAGCCCCGGCTTGTTACCAGCTACAAAGTAGCGGGGTAGGTGAAAGATGAGAGAACAACGCAAACGTCTACAGGGTGTCGTGACCAGCGACAAAATGGATAAAACCGTCATCGTCAAAGTGACAACCGTCAAACGGCACCCGATGTATGGAAAGGTGCTGCGTCTGGACAAAAAATTCAAGGCGCATGATGAAAAGAACGAATGCCGTATTGGTGATCGTGTGGAAATTATTGAATCCCAGCCGATCAGCCGCGAAAAGCGGTGGGCTGTGGTCTCCATTTTGGAACGCGCAGAATAAGGCAGGTGGATCATGATTCAAAAAGAAAGCCGACTCAAAGTGGCCGATAATTCTGGCGCCCGCGAGCTGCTGGTGATTCAGGTGATGGGTGGTTCCATACGCCGCTATGGTAGTGTGGGTGATATTGTCACTGCCACCGTGAAAAAAGCGACGCCAAATTCAAATGTGAAAAAAGGGACGGTTGTCAAAGCTGTCATTGTGCGTACCGCAAAAGAGTATAAGCGGGATGATGGCACCTATATTCGCTTTGATGACAATGCGGCCGTGATTATTGATCCCACCAGTAAAAACCCGGTGGGAACCCGTATCTTCGGCCCTGTGGCCCGTGAATTACGGCAGGCCGGGTTTAGCCGTATCCTGTCGCTAGCGCCGGAGGTGCTTTAGCCATGCGTATTAAAGTTGGTGATGAAGTAGAAGTCATTGCGGGCAATGATAAAGGTGTCCGTGGCGCGGTGCAGCGCGTGATTCCGGGCAAAAACCGGGTGGTTGTGGCGGGCGTCAATCTGGTGAAGAAACACCAGAAACCCCGGCCAACCGGTGGTCGCACGCAAGCGCAAGGCGGCATTATTGAATTTGAGGCTCCTGTGGATGCTTCAAATGTGATGCTCGTTTGCCCGCATACGGGTGAGCCGACTCGCGTGGAAATTCGGCGAGACGAAGAAGGTCGCCGTATCCGCGTTTCTAAGAAAAGCGGCAAAGATATTGACTAAGCAGGTTTCAAGTAGAGGAGAGCCAGGAAGCCGGACTACAGCACGCGGTGAATGGGGCTGTATGCTGTCCTGCTACTCAACTCGGAGGTTCAAGTGTTAGCACCATTAAAAGAGCAGTATCAGAATGATGTGGTACCGGCGCTGATGGATGAGTTTTCTTACAAGAGCGTGATGCAGGTACCGCGTATTAGCAAAGTGGTGGTGAATGTGGGTCTGGGCGAGGCATTGGATAATGCCAAAGCGATTGAATTTGCCACTAATGACATTACGCTTATTACCGGGCAGAAACCGGTGGTGACTAAAGCGAAGAATTCGATTGCCGGTTTTAAGCTGCGTGAGGGCCGCGCTATTGGCGTGAAGGTCACATTGCGTGGCGATCGGATGTGGATGTTTTTGACGCGGCTGATTCACCTGGCGCTGCCCCGTGTGCGTGATTTTCAGGGGGTGTCGCCGGATGCGTTTGACGGCCGTGGTAATTACACTCTGGGGTTACGCGAGCAGTTGATTTTCCCGGAAATCAACTACGACAAAATTGATAAACTGCGGGGTATGGAAATAAGTATTGTGACCACCGCTAAGACCGACGAAGAAGGTCGCCAATTATTAGCAGCATTGGGCATGCCCTTCCAACGGGAAATGTAAGGCAATTGTAGTGCCTGTAAGTAAGGGACGTATACACCTTATACTGCGGGCAGGAGTGAAAGATGGCAAAGAAATCCATTGTCGTGCGGGAAACACGGCGTAAATATCGGATACGGGTACGGAATCGTTGTTATTTGTGTGGCCGCCCACGGGGATATATTCGCCGATTTGGGTTGTGCCGTATTTGTTTCCGTGAACAGGCGCTGAAGGGGAATGTCCCAGGCGTGGTGAAATCAAGCTGGTAGGAGGTGCATTATGTCTATGAGTGATCCGATTGCGGATATGTTGACCCGGATGCGGAACGCAATGATGCGCCAACACCAGACGGTTTCGGTGCCGCATTCCAAAGTGAAAGAAGCGATGGCGCAGGTTTTGAAGGAAGAAGGTTATATTGAGGATTTTCAGGTATTACCGGAAAAACCGCAGGCCATTATTCTTGTTAAACTGAAGTATGTGGGTGGTCGGCGTGAACGGCGACCAGTGATTACCGGTCTGGAACGAGTGAGCCGTCCTGGCCGGCGCCTTTATGTGGGCAAAAAGGAAATCCCTTGGGTATTGAGTGGGATGGGTATTGCCGTTATGACCACTTCGCAGGGCATTATGACCGGGCAAAAAGCGCGCCAACTGGGTTTAGGTGGCGAAGTTCTTTGCAAGGTTTGGTAAGGGGAGGTATGTGATGTCTCGTATAGGCAAGCAACCAATTTCACTACCCAAAGGGGTGAGCGTGGAAACCAAAGGGACGACGGTGCTGGTGAAAGGGCCAAAAGGGCAGCTTTCGCAGGCGCTTCACCCGGATATGCTCATCGAGCAAGAAGATGGTGTTTTGTCCGTGAAACGGCCGTCTGAAAATCGTGAGCATCGTGCTCTTCATGGTCTGACTCGCGCTTTGTTGAACAATATGGTGGTGGGCGTGAGTGATGGCTTCACTAAAACGTTGATGATTGAAGGTGTGGGCTATCGGGCCGAAATGAGTGGCAAGAACCTGGTTCTAAACCTGGGTTATTCGCACCCTATCACCTATGAACCGCCCCAGGATGTCTCTTTTGAAGTGGAAGACCGTGGCAAGCGCGTGATTATCAAGGGGATTGATAAACAAGCATTAGGTCAGATTGCGGCTGTAATCCGCAAACAGCGTCCGCCGGAACCTTATAAGGGCAAAGGCATTCGATACAGTGATGAAACAATCCGTCGTAAAGCTGGTAAGGCGGGTAAGGTATAAGAGGGTGGTTAACGATGGCTATTAAATCTCGTGAAGCACGCATGCGTCGTCATCGTCGGATTCGGGCAAAGTTGTCGGGTACGGCCGAACGTCCCCGTTTGAATGTGTTCCGCAGCCTGGAACATATTTATGTGCAGGTGATTGATGATCATTCTGGGCACACGATTGTGTCGGCTTCGACGGTGGATAAGAATTTGCGGACAGAGTTGGAAGGGAAAACGAAGAGGGAGCAGGCTACGCTGGTTGGTAAGGTAGTAGCCGAACGCGCCCAGGCGGCCGGGGTGAAACAGGTGGTCTTTGATCGCGGTGGTTATTTGTATCACGGCCGTATCCGTGCCTTAGCCGATGGCGCCCGTGAAGGTGGCCTGGAATTCTAAAGGAGACAACAATGGGCCAGAGAAGACAATCGTTTGAACAAGAATATGATGAGCGCATTATTGATATTGCCCGCGTGGCGAAAGTGGTGCAAGGTGGCCGCCGATTTGCTTTCCGTGTGACCGTTGTCGTCGGTGACAACAAAGGGCGTGTGGCCGTAGGTATAGGCAAAGCGCGTTCGGTGCCGGATGCTATTCGCAAAGGGCTGGAAGCCGCGCGCAAATCCCTGGAATCGGTCTCGATTGTGGGAAGCACCATTCCTCATGAGATTGTGGGGCGGCATGGCGCAGCACGGGTGTTTTTGAAGCCGGCTTCACCGGGTACCGGTGTTATTGCCGGTGGCGGTGTGCGTGCGGTGATCGAAGCAGCCGGATACAAAGACATTTTGTCCAAGTCGTTGGGCAGCGATAATTCCTTAAATGTGATGCTGGCGACGATGGATGCCCTACGTAACCTGAAGCATATAGACCAGGTGGCCGCAGACCGGGGCAAGAGCAAAAATGAAATTGCGCCATTTTGGAGTCGGAACTGATGGCTAAGAAATTACTCGTGACGTATGCCAAAAGTGGCATTGGTTATAAAGAGGATCAAAAGGGGACGGTTCGTGCCCTGGGATTGACTAAATTGAACCAGACGGTGGAGCATGAAGACACGGCCGTGATTCGCGGCATGATCAACAAAGTCAGCCATCTGGTGACAGTGGAAGAGGTGGAATAAGATGCAATTACACGATCTGCGCCCCGATTCAGGATCGAAGAAAAAGCGCAAGCGAGTGGGTCGTGGTATTTCTGCCGGGCAGGGTAAAACTGCCGGTCGGGGTACCAAAGGCCAGAATGCCCGTAGTGGCGGTGGCAAAGGCAAATACTTTGAAGGTGGTCAGTTGCCATTGGCCCGCCGTTTGCCCTTTAAGCGTGGTTTTACCAACATTCGCAAAATCTATTACAAACCGGTGAATTTAGGCAGCTTGAACGAGATAGATTTTGGCGATATTGAAGTGACGCCAGAGGTCATGGCGGCAGTTGGCTTGATCAAAAAGCCCACAGACCCAGTTGTCATCCTGGGTGATGGGGAGCTAACTGCCAAATTGACCGTGAAAGCGCATCGCTTCTCAGAATCAGCCAAAAGCAAAATCGAAGCGGCCGGTGGGGCCATCGAGGTGCTGCCTTATGCAGCATGAGCCTTGTGAAGTTCTTGGATAATCACGAAGGAAGTGAGGAGCAACTATGATTGAATCAATGCGCGCCGCCTTTGCCTTACCCGATCTACGCCGGCGGATTTTGTTCACTATCGGTTTGTTAATTATTTACCGATTGGCGGCCAATATTCCCGTGCCTGGTGTTGATCTGGAAGCCTGGACGGCGTTTACGCAACAAGCCAGCCCGAATGCGGTGATTGGCTTTTTAGACCTGCTGTCTGGCGGAGCGGTCAGAAACTTCTCGGTGATGGCGATGGGGGTATATCCCTATATTACCGCCTCCATCATTATTCAATTGCTAACGCCCATCATCCCTCAGCTTCAAGAACTTTCTAGCGAAGGAGAAACGGGTCGGAATAAGATAAGCCGTTATACCTACTATCTAACTGTGCCGCTGGCGCTTTTCAATGCTATTGGGCAGATTCGTCTGGTAGGTTTCAGCTTAGGCGCTGGTGGTTTGGAATTTATTATGCCCAACTTCGGTTTTGAAGCAGGTCAGATATTGCCCACCTTGACCACTTTGTTTGCCATGTTGGGCGGCACTATGTTTGCCATTTGGCTAGGTGATCTGATTACAGAAGACGGTATTGGTCAAGGGATTTCGCTGATTATTTTCAGCGGCATTGTGGCCGGTATTTTGCCGGGATTGGCGCAGCTTTTTGCCCCAGATAATACAACGGCGCAAACGGTGTTTATGGTTGTTGCCTTTGTGTTGATTACATTAGCGACGTTGTTTGTCATTGTGGTGGTGCAAGAAGGACAAAGGCGGATACCGGTGCAGTACGGCCGTCGTGTGCGTGGCCGTAAAGTATACCAGGGGCAAAGTAGCTATGTGCCGCTCAAAGTAAATACGGCTGGTATGATCCCGATCATCTTTGCCAACTCTATCGTCATCTTCCCCCCTCTTATTGCCGGTCTGTTTGTGGACAGCAGCAATGAATTTATCGCCAACGCCGCGCAAACTATTGCTGGCTTTGCCAACCAGGATCCAGGTAGTATCGGTTTCTACCTCTACTGGCTCACTTTCTTCTTGTTAGTGGTAGGCTTCACCTTCTTTTACACCGATGTGATGGTACGCCAACAAAATATACCGCAAACATTGCAACGGCAGGGCGGTTTTATACCCGGTATCCGGCCCGGCAAACGCACGGAAGTGTATGTGATGTCCGTAGTCCGGCGTATCACCTTTGCCGGTGCTGTATTTTTGGGTGTTATTGCTATCTTGCCTGGTTTGATGCAGTTCGTCGGTTATGTGATTGGCATCCCTGGTTTGCAAAACGCGGCATTGGTTATTAGCGGCTCTGGTCTGATCATCGTGGTAGGTGTGGTCATTGATACCATGCGCCAGCTCGAATCGCAGTTGCTCATGCGGCAATATGAGGGTTTCCTGTAGATGGTTACTTTTATTGTCTTGATGGGCGCTCCCGGGGCCGGCAAGGGTACCCAGGCAAAATTGCTGCAAGAAAAGCTAGGATTGCCCCAGGTGGCTACCGGCGATTTGTTCCGGGCGAACCTCAAGCATCAGACAGAGTTAGGCAAGCTGGCTAACTCGTATATGGAAAAAGGCGCCCTGGTGCCGGATGAAGTGACCGTAGCAATGGTCAAGGATCGTCTGGCGCAGCCGGATTGTGCCAATGGTGTTATCCTGGATGGTTTCCCGCGTACTGTGGCCCAGGCCGACGCGCTGGATCATCTGCTGGCAGAGGAGTTTAATACCAAAATAAACATTGTGCCGCACATTCACGTGGATGTGGAAGTGCTGGTGGAACGGCTGCAAAAACGGGCCGAGATTGAGGGGCGCGCGGATGACAATGAAGAGACCATTCGCCGCCGGATGGCTGTATATGAAGAAGCCACCGCCCCTCTGTTGGCCTATTATGCAGCGCGTGGGCTGTTGGTAGAGATTAATGGCGACCGGCCAATTGAAGCAGTACAGGCCGAGCTTTTGCAGAAGATCGCTCAAGCAAGTTCATAAGTGGTTAATGGAAGAGGATTTCCGGCCATTTTCTGGACGAAAACGACAAATGGTGGCAAAATAGGCGATTGCTGTAAGCAACCCATCAATGTTGCCTGAATAAGTGAAAACTTGTGATTGGTAAGGGCGGTCACGGCCGTTCCCCTGATAATCACCTGTTGGTAGGAGCAAGTATCATGAAAGTTACATCGTCGGTAAAACGTCGTTGTCCAAAATGCAAAATCATTAAACGCAAGGGTGTTGTGCGTGTCATTTGTGTGGATCCTAATCACAAACAGCGCCAGGGGTAAAAAATTATGGCTCGTATAGCTGGTATTGATATTCCGCGAGATAAACGGGTAGAAATTAGTTTAACGTACATTTATGGCATTGGAAAACCAACCAGCCATCAAATTTTGCAGCAAGCCGGCATTAACCCGGATACCCGTGTCAAAGATTTGTCTGAGGCAGAAGTGTCTCAACTGCGCCAGATCATTGACAGCGACTGTGTGGTGGAAGGGGATTTACGGCGTGAAATTAATTTGAACATCAAACGGCTGTCCGAAATTGGCTGCTATCGCGGTTTACGCCATCGCCGGCATTTGCCGGTGCGTGGTCAACGCACACGCACCAATGCGCGCACACGCAAAGGACCGAAGAAGACGGTTGCCGGACGTGGTCGTCGCAAGGGCAAGTAATCAATAAAGTCAAGGGCCATAGAAGCCCTTGACCGGTTCTTACTACTCAGGGAGAAAGTATGGGACGTAGAAGACAAGCACAAACACGCAAAAAAGCGAAGAAGATGGTGCCTGAAGGCAAGGCGCATGTTTATGCCACCTTCAATAATACCATTGTGACTATTACAGACATGAACGGGAATACCGTTTCCTGGTCGAGCGCCGGTCACGCCGGCTTTAAAGGTTCGCGCAAAAGCACCCCGTATGCGGCCCGGTTAGCGGCACAAAATGCGGCCAGAGAAGCCCATGATAATGGGATGCAGGAAATGGATGTGATCGTGAACGGCCCTGGCCCCGGTCGGGAACAAGCCATTCGCTCATTGCAATCGTCCGGTATCAGGGTGCGCAGTATTCGGGATATTACGCCGGTGCCACATAATGGCTGCCGCCCTAAGAAAAAGCGCCGCGTTTAGTTTCGTAGGACAATTTTCAAAATTGTCCTACTCTACATTGAGAGGGAAGACGGGTTGCCAAGCCTGTAAACCTCTCTGATTAATATGGAGGTACTAAGTTGGCAAGACATACTGATCCAGTTTGTAAACTTTGTCGCCGCGAAGGTGAAAAGTTATTTTTGAAAGGGTCACGGTGCTTAACCCCCAAATGTTCGTTTGAGCGCCGTTCCTACCCACCGGGACAGCACGGCCGTGACACCCAATTTCGGCGTGGCCGCGCCTCAGACTATCTGATGCAGTTGCGCGAAAAACAAAAAGCGCGCCGCATCTATGGCGTCTTTGAACGGCAATTCAGCCGCTATTTCCGCAAAGCGACCCGCCAGGTGGGCCTCACCGGTACCAATTTGTTGGTGCTGTTGGAAACCCGCATGGATAACGTTGTTTATCGTTTAGGGTTAGCCGATTCGCGGGCCCAGGCACGCCAACTGGTGAGCCATGGTCATTTTATGCTGAACGGCCGTAAAATTGATGTGCCCTCCGCTCTGGTAAAACCCGGCGATGTGATTACCATCCGCCCTCAGAGCAGTAGCCGCACCTACTTCAAAGAATTACGGCAGGACCTTGATGATCGCCGGGTACCTGCCTGGCTGGCATTAGACGTTAAAAACCTGTCAGCTACAGTGAAGAACTTCCCGGCACGGGAAGATATGGATGTTTCCATTAACGAACAGCTTGTCGTGGAATATTACTCCCGACGCTAATCTGATTCACTGTTCTTACTCGTTTTTAGGGAGGTTTTTACGTTGGCTATTAACAACCTTATTTTGCCCAAAATTGAAAGCACTGCCATGTCTCATGAATATGGCCGGTTTGTCATTGGCCCATTGGAAAGAGGCTACGGTACTACGTTGGGGAACTCACTACGCCGCGTTTTGTTGGCATCGTTGCCAGGCGCTGCAATTACTTCCATCAGAGTCACCGATGTACCGCATGAGTTTTCCGCCATTGCGCATGTGCGTGAAGATATGATGCAGTTGATCCTTAATGTGAAACAACTGCGTCTGAAATTGCACGGGACGGATACCGCCCGGCTGCGCCTGGAAGTGCATGGCGCCGGTACAGTCACGGCGGCTGACCTGCAAACGCCGCCGGAAGTGGAAGTCGTCAATCCCGATTTGTACCTGTTTACCGTTGACTCGGATGAGGCATTTCTGGAAATAGAGATGACGGCCGAGACAGGTCGTGGTTATTCCCCGGCCGAAGAACGGGGTCGTCTGCCGATTGGTGAACTGCCTGTGGACGCCATTTACAGCCCCATCCGCCGGGTGGGGTATGAAGTGGAAAAGACGCGGGTGGGCCAGGTGGCAGATTATGACCGCATTGTGATGCAGATCTGGACGGATGGCACCATCAAACCGGAAGATGCCTTGGCGCAATCTGCTCAGATCATGATGCAGGTCTTGCGGCCGATTGCCGGTGTTAGCGAAGAAACATTCATGCCGGAAGAGGTAGAAGAAGAGGAAGAAGGCTCCATTCCCAATGAGCTTTACGACACACCAATTGAGCAGCTTGATTTGAGTGTGCGGGTCTTTAACTCTTTGAAACGTACCGGTATCACCAAAGTGGGCGAGATGTTGGATATGCTGGATCGTGGCGAAGAAACGATGCTGGCTATCCGTAACTTTGGTGAAAAATCCCTGGATGAGCTAAAAGCCCAGTTACGGGTGAAAGGCTTTTTGCCAGAGGAAGATGGCGATAAAGCCTGAGAATTCCTGGTTCGTAGTGACGGCTTCAGCCGGGTTCCCGGCTGAAGTGGTGGCTACGAACACAGAGATAGAACGAGGTAACGATAATGCGACATAGAGTACATGGTCGTAGACTGAATCGCAGCACGGCGCATCGGAACGCCTTACGCAAAAATATGGTGTCCGATCTCATTTGCTACGAACAGGTGTTAACGACAGAAGCAAAAGCCCGCATGTTGCGGCCAACGGCCGAAAAAATGATCACCCTGGCCAAACGGGGTATTACCAGTGGTAAGGAAAATCCGCAACAGGAAGTCCATGCGCGTCGTCTGGCGGCCGCCCGGATTGCTCGTTATCGCCTGGTGAAAGATGACGATGGCAACGTAGAAGAAGTGGATGTTGTGAAGAAACTCTTCGACGATGTAGCCCCCCGTTTTATGGATCGCTCTGGTGGTTATACCCGCCTGGTTAAAATTGGTAAACGCGCCGGTGACAATGCGGATATGGCCATGCTGCTGCTGGTTGAGGATTAATCTTGCCCCAGTATGCTGCTCTGCTTGAGTATGATGGCACAGCTTATCATGGTTTCCAACGGCAAAAAGCTGAGCAACCATCCATTCAGAGTAAACTTGAAGAGGCGCTTTACCAAGTTACACAGCAGCCGGTAGTGGTGACCGGCGCCGGCCGAACTGATGCGGGCGTTCATGCGCTGGGTCAGGTCGTCGGCTTTACAATCGAATGGCGGCATGGCCCGGAGGCTTTGCAAAATGCACTGAATGCGCATTTGCCAGACGACATAGCTATTTTACAACTGAAAGAGACCCTATCTCGGAATGAGGGGCAATCTCCTTTTCATCCCCGGTTTGATGCCCGGCGGCGGGCGTATCAATATGTGGTATTGAATACACCCACGAGACGCCCGATGGCCAGATTGTATAGCTGGCAGGTGACACGGCCGTTACGCATAGACCAGATGAATATGGCTGCTGCTACCCTACACGGTGAGCACAATTTTGCCACCTTCGGGCAGCCACCCAAAGGGGAAAACTGTGTGCGGCATGTGTTTGCCGCCCGGTGGCAACAACAAGGGGAAAACCTGCTCTTTTTTATTGAGGCAAATGCTTTTTTATACCGAATGGTACGGAGCATTGTTGGCTCTTTGAAATTAGTTGGAGAAGGGTCCTGGACAGTAGATCATTTTGTGACTGCGTTTCAGAGTCAGGATCGGGCTATGGCTGGCCCCACCGCCCCGCCACAGGGGTTGTTCCTGGTATCTGTGACCTATGATAATTTAAAATTTGAATTGGGCATTAGAGATTGAAGATGGTTCAATTTCCAATTTCCAATTATCTAACCTGCGAAGTATTTTTGGGAGAGATAGAATGAAAACAACGATTACCAAACCGGCTGATGTCGAGCGGACATGGTATGTTGTAGACGCAGATGGGCAAACCCTGGGCCGATTGGCGGCCAAAGTGGCGGCCGTTTTGCGTGGTAAACACAAACCCGGTTTTTCACCGTCGGTTGATTGTGGTGATTACGTCATCATTTTGAATGCGGATAAAATCCACGTTACCGGCAATAAATTGGACGACAAGATGTATTATCGTCATTCCGGGTATCCTGGTGGTTTGACAGAGCTAACATTGCGGGAGCAAATGAAACGCTACCCCACGCGCCCGGTGGAGCTGGCGGTGAAAGGGATGCTGCCCAAGAATAAATTAGGACGGCAAATGATCAAGAAATTGAAGGTTTACCAGGGCACGGAGCATCCACACCAGGCGCAACAGCCTGTACCGTTGGAATTATAGGTAGGAGAGTGAGTGAGATGACAGACACAAGACGTTATTATGAAGGCATTGGTCGGCGGAAGAGTGCGTCAGCACGGGTGCGAATTTTTGTGGATGGTGACGCTACCGGCGCTTTTACCGTGAACGGGAAAGATGTGAAAGAGTATTTCCCGCGCTTTGGCGATTATCAGATTTTGGCCGGGCCGTTGACGGATGCCAAATTGACCGGTAAGGCAGATGTTAGCGTCCATATTGAAGGCGGCGGTATCACCGGGCAGACGAGTGCGGTGCGCCTGGGGTTGGCGCGAGCGTTGGTGAAGTATGACGAGAATTTGCGCAGTCCCTTACGCAGCGAAGGACATCTGACGCGGGATGCGCGGGTGAAGGAACGCAAGAAGCCTGGTTTGAAACGCGCCCGCAAAGCGCCGACCTATACCAAGCGTTAAACAGCGACGGTTTCTGACCGTTTGGTTGGTGTTATTCAGATAAAAACAGGCGAGTGATAAACTCGCCTTTTTGTTTTGGATCCGCGAAGGGTGCGAAGAGACGCGAAGTTTTGAAGGTGAGATATGAGCATAACAATTGTGGGATTGGGACCGGGCCACGGCCGTACCCTGACTCTGGAAGCGTGGCAATTATTATCGGCGGCGGAGACGGTCTATCTGCGCACGGCGCGTCACCCGGCAGTGGCCGATTTACCCACCGAGGTGAAACTGGTCAGTTTTGATGATGTGTATGACACGGCCGTTTCCTTTGAGGCGGTATATGAGCAAATTGTGGAAACGCTGCTGGAAAACGGCCGTGATCGGGACATTCTCTACGCCGTGCCCGGCCATCCCTTTGTCGGTGAATCCACTGTCACCCGGTTGATTGCGGCGGCGGAGCAGCAGATAGCGGTACGGGTTGTGCCTGGTTTGAGTTTTGTGGAACCATCGTTGACGGCCGTAAAAGTAGACGCGCTGGACGGGCTGCAAATTTTCGACGCCATTGATATGGCCCGCTTTCACTACCCTCCCCTCAACCCCGATGTGCCTGTTTTGCTGGGTCAGGTTTACAGCCGGATGTTGGCCAGCGAGTTAAAGATGGCGTTGACGGCCGTTTACCCCCATCAACATCCCGTCTCTCTGATTCATGCCGCCGGTACGGCCGAGGAACAGGTTGAATTGCTTCCCCTCTATGCAATTGACCACAGCCTCCACATTGACCATCTGTCCTCGCTTTATGTGCCTGCTTTGCCTGTCGCGTCCAGCCTGATGTCGCTGGCCGAGACGGTGGCTCACCTGCGCAGCCCGGAAGGTTGCCCCTGGGATCAAGAACAGACGCCGCAAAGCATGAGGGCTGATTTTTTGGAGGAAATGTGTGAAGTGCTGGATGCGCTCGACGCCGACGATAGCAACGGTTTGCAAGAAGAATTGGGTGATTTACTTTACCATGTGCTGATGCAAGTGCAGATGGCGGCCGAAGTGGAGGATTTTGCCCTCACCGAGGTCATCGCCGGTATCGAGACGAAGCTCAAACGGCGACATCCTCATGTGTGGGGCGACTGGGAAGTGACCGACAGCGATCATGTAGTGCGCAATTGGGAGATGCTAAAAAAGCAAGAAAAGGGTGAGAAACCAGCTTCGGCGCTGGATGGGGTGCCAGTTTCATTGCCCGCTCTGGCTCGCTCCCAAAAAATTCAGCACAAAGCGGCACGGGTCGGCTTTGATTGGCCAGACATAACGGGCGTCTATGCCAAGCTAGAGGAGGAACTGGCTGAATTAAAGGTCGCTGCCACTCCCGAAGAGCTGGCAGAAGAATTGGGAGACTTGTTATTTGTGATCGTTAATCTGGCGCGTTGGCTTAATGTGGACGCGGAAAGCTGCCTGCGCGAAGCCAACAGTAAATTTAGCCAGCGCTTCCAACTGACAGAACAATTGGCCCGGCAGCGGGGCTTGCATATGCCAGAGATGAGCCTGGCGGAACTGGATGTGTTGTGGGAGGAGGCGAAGGGGACGATGGGAGGAAATCGGTAATCTGTAGCCCGTTTTTCACCTTGTCAGATGTCATCATGTCACTTTGCTAGCGATAATTCTGGATTGGACTTGCCAAAGTACGGGGTCTTGCATAAAGTATAGGTGCAACTGATTTGGAGGAGATGACATGACGGCCGTACTGAACCTGATTATTCCCATTTTAGCTGCTGTGGCTGCATGTGCTGGCATCTACTTTTTGGTCCGGGCGTTTTCTAACCGGTCGGCTGAAACCCGTGCGTCATACAATGTGGCCCGGCTACATGCCCATCATGACAGGCAAGTGGACTTAATTCGCTCAGTCTTTTCATTCATTGTAGCCCTGATTTTGTTGGGCGTATATGGTTTTACTCCCCGACCGTTAATTCCCGTTCCCACCGCCACGCCTACATTGGAACCCACGACGGCCGTACCACCCAC
The DNA here is from genome assembly GCA_023382655.1 of Anaerolineae bacterium. Taxonomy (GTDB): domain Bacteria; phylum Chloroflexota; class Anaerolineae; order Promineifilales; family Promineifilaceae; genus CAADGU01. The sequence continues at coordinate 18,863 of JAHDWK010000045.1, forward strand.
TTCCACCACTGCCCCCACCCAAGCGGTCGCAACCTTGCCGGCGATAGAGCCGACGGTAACTACAGCGCCGACCAGCACTCCTACTACAGCGTCAACGGCTGTACCAGCGACAGAGTCTCCCACCGATACCCCAGCTGTCACGCCGCGTACAGTTACCGTCAACAGTGGCGTGGGCGTCTGGCTGCGCGCCGAACCTAACACCACCTCTGAGCAATTAGAATGGTTGCTGGATGGTACAATTCTGACGGTATTGCCGGAAACCGCCACTGGCGAAAATCTGGCCTGGCAGCAGGTACAAACAGCCGGCGGATTGGTTGGTTGGGTTGCCGTCCCCTTCATCGCCTATAGTGACCAGTAACGGCTGTGTTCCAACCTGTTTCTTTCCTGTTACTACATTGTGTACAATATCCCCATCAGTATTGTGAAAAAATTCCCCATTCTAGAGATTGGAGAGCACAGATTGAATCAATCCCCTATCTCTGATCTCCAAAGGAGCATAACAGCATGAGTCAGCCAAAAAACAAACAAGATGTGGTTATTTTGGCGGGGGGGCGTACCCCAACCGGCAAATTTAACGGGGGTTTATCGAGTTTTACCGCGCCGGAGTTAGGAGCGATGGCGGTAGAAGCGGTCGTTTCTCGCTCCGGCATTGATCCTGCTAGTGTCTACGAAGTGTTCATGGGGCAGGTGGTGCCGGCTGGTACCGGGCAAGCGGCGGCGCGCAAAGCAGCATTAGGTGGTGGGTTGCCCGATTCGGTGGGGGCTACGGCCGTCAACAAAGCGTGTGGTTCCGGCCTGAAAGCGGTCATGTTAGCGGCTAACGCCATTGTGGCCGGCGAAGCGGAACTGTTTGTGGCCGGTGGCATGGAAAGCATGTCCAACGCGCCCTATTTGTTGCCCAAAGCGCGGCAGGGGTTACGCTATGGCCATGCCGAACTGAAAGACGCCCTGTTACAGGATGGCCTTTGGTGTGCCTTTCAGGATTGGGCCATGGGTAACGCTGCCGACTTTATTGCCCGCCAGTTTGAAGTGACCCGTGAAGAGATGGACGAATTTGCCGTGCATAGCCACGAAAAAGCGGCGGCGGCCACCGTTCACGGCCGTTTCCGAGACGAAATCATCCCTGTGGAAATCAAGAGCCGCAAAGGGAGCATCTCCATTGACAAAGATGAGCCTATCCGTGCCCGCTTTAGCAATGGCAGCTATGAACTGGATACCAGCCTGCCACAGTTAGCCGCCTTGCCACCTGCCTTTGCCCCAGATGGGCAGGTGACAGCGGGCAACGCTCCCGGTCTCAATGATGGCGCGTCGGCTGTTGTCGTAGCCAGCCGCGTCGAAGCGGAACGACAGGGGGTACGGCCGTTAGCCCGCATTGTGGGTTATACTCATGCCGCCGTTCATCCGCAGTGGATTTTTGCCGCCCCGGCCCAGGCTATTCCTCGCCTGCTGACCAAAATTGGCTGGTCGCTGGATGAGGTAGATCTGATTGAACTTAACGAAGCGTTTGCTGCCCAAATTTTGGCAAATGGCGTGGATATGACCCGGCAGGGATTGCCCTGGGATTGGCAAAAAGTGAATGTGAACGGCGGCGCCGTGGCGTTGGGGCATCCCATTGGTTCTAGCGGTTCACGGGTGTTGGTGACATTACTTTATGCCCTGCGGCAGCGCGATTTGCGGCGGGGAATTGCCTCGCTCTGCCTGGGTGGTGGCGAAGCCGTGGCGCTGGCCGTGGAGATGGAGTGAGTGGAACCGCGCGAAAAGACAATCATTGAATTCTTGAGGAATTTGTTGACGCTTATATAGAAGGGTGATATACTCTACTTGGCTCCCCCCCCAGAGGTGGTTGGACTAGCGCCCGTTAGTCTACCACCTCATTTTTTTTGTGAGTTTGACGCCATATGAATAAATCTCCCCAACTGATAGACAATGATTCTGTTTTGGCAGCAGCCGGGCTGGTGCATCGCGTTTGGCAGCCGGAAACACCGGGGCCACATCCGGTGGTTGTGATGTTGCATGGTCATTTGGGTAATGAGGATGTGATGTGGGTTTTTGCCCAGACTGTGCCGTCTCCTTGTGTTATGGTTGCGCCTAGAGCGATTGTGCCAGCGGCGGACGACCATCAGACGGGGAAAAGTTTTACCTGGCTGCCGCGTGTGGAGAATGAATGGCCGATATGGGCACAGTTTAATGAAGCAGTTACGGCCGTGACCACATTCATTCATGCCTTACCCTCTTTATATCAGGTGGACTTGAATCAGGTTTACTTGATGGGTTTTAGCCAGGGTGCGGCCGTGGCGTTTGCCACAGCCTTGCATGCCCCAGGTTGGATTAAGGGCATTGCCAGCCTGGTGGGGTTTGTGCCCCTGCAAGTTGAGAAAGCGATTGACCGGGCAGCGTTGCGTGATGTGCCGGTATTTATGGCAGCAGGTACACAGGATGAGCGGGTACCATTGCCTGTTTCGCAAAGTAGCGCCGCCGCAGTACAGGCAATGGGCGCTTTTTTAGAATATCGCGAATATGATACCGGTCATAAATTGGATACCGCCGGTATGCGAAAGTTAAAAAACTGGTGGGCAGAACGGTTGATTGGTGATTAGAGATAGAGATTGCCCAATCTCTATTTGCTAAATTCCATCCCCTTTGAACGCTTCCTTAATGTCATTTTAACTTACTTGTGCCATACTCGGTGCATGGTGAAACGAAGCAACGAGGCGTGGTTAGATGCGCTCCAGGGGACGGGAGACAGCCAACACGAGGCTCTGCTGGATTTGCGTGAGTACCTGGTGCGGACGGCGTTTGTCTATTTGCGAGACGGCCGTTCTGATTTGCTGTCTCATTCGACGGACACCCTGTTTGAGATGGCCGAAGATTATGCCCAGAATGCGCTGCTGGCGATTCAGGAGAATCTGGACAAGTTTCGTGGGGATGCCCAATTCACCACCTGGGCGTATCGTTTTGTGATAAACGAAGCTGCGGCCGATTTACGGCGGCGGCAGTATCGTGACTTTTCTTGGGAGGATGTGGCTGGTCAGGAAACGGCCGTCTTCGCTTCTTTACTTGCCTCTGGTACGGCCGTTGATCCCGAAGTCAAAGCAGAACGAGAGGAATTACTCCGTTTCTTGCTGAAAATCCTGGAAACAGACCTGAATGAAAGACAGCGTTTGGCGTTATTGGGTGTTCACTTTCAGGGGCGGTCGTTGCCAGAGATGGCCGAAATTTTAGAGACAACCCCAAACACGCTGTATAAAATGATGCATGACGCCCGCAAAAAAATAAAAGCCAGCTTGTTGGCGCATCATTACAGCGCCGGTGATATATTGGGCTTATTTGAGACAATGTGGTAAGAATCCAGGAATTTTTTACATCCTATCTATGTAAAACTGGTGTCTGGGAAGGAAAACTTGGAACAGAAGACTTTTACCCGCTGGATTGAAACAATTTTTGAAACACAAGAACACGAGATTGATTGCAAGCAGTTTCAAAGTTATTTACCTGCTTTTGTCGAAGCTGAGGTGAAGGGTGAGCCTTTGTCTCACACGGCCGTGTTGGTCAATCATTTGCACCAATGTCGGGACTGCCAGGAAATCTATCAGGGCCTTTCTTTCGTGGTCAAGGCTGAGTTGACCGAAACTTGGTCTTCGGATGCCGCCACCGGGTCAGCCATCCCTATCGGCGACTGAACAGCTCTACAAACAAGTTCCCTCGAATTGGGTCAAAAATAACACCTTCGATTTTGTAAGAAATCCCCCATTTTTTCAATCTTATCTACAAATTGCCATATTGCGGCCTTACTTCCCGACAGTTGTGAAGCAATGGTAGCCATTGCTCCACAACGCCGAAACTGTCAGGAGAGAGATGGAGCCGAAGTTTGTGGAACGCGGTTTGCCGTGTGCTTCATCAGTGGTGGTTTGCAGTGATTAAAACTGTGGGCTACTTTGAACATATACAGTTTAGTTGAATGTGGAAGGAAGAGGGTCGCCAGGTCTGTCTGATCTGGGTTGACCCTCTTTGTGTTTATGCGGAGGTGCATGAAATGAAAAAAAATGACATTATGGCCAGGATTGCGAGTATGCAAGACCTGACGAATTTTCGCAATCTGCATTGGGAAGGTTCTTTTGTGGAGTATTTAGAGATTGTCCGGACTGACCCGCAGGTGGCCCGATCTGCCTATCAGCGACTGTATGACATGATCATTTCCTATGGGTCTGAGGAGTACAGCCGCAACCGGGAAAAATTGTTGCACTATTATTTTTTTGACGATCCGTTTGAAAATGGGAAGGATGCAGTTTTTGGGATTGATAAGCAGTTGATGGACTTGGTGCAGATATTTCGCTCAGCGGCGCATCGGTATGGCACGGAGCGGCGGGTGGTGTTGCTACACGGGCCAGTGGGTACAGCCAAGAGTACCATTGTACGCTTGCTGAAGAAGGGGATTGAGAATTACACCCGGTTGGATGACGGCCGTCTCTACAGTTTTCGCTGGGAACCTACGGAGGGGGAACTTATGGACTGCCCTATGCACGAGGAACCGTTGCACCTGGTACCGCCGCAATTTCGGGAGGCGGTGATGGAGGAGCTAAACGACGGCCGTACCGGGATGGAGCGCGTGATCATTGAGGGCGATTTATGTCCTGCCTGCCGTTTTATTTTCAATGATTTGTTGGAAAAAGCAGATGGGGATTGGACGGCCGTGATCGATCAGGTCAAGGTCAAGCGTATCCTGCTCTCCGAAAAAGACCGCGTAGGCATTGGCACCTTCCAGCCAAAAGACGAAAAGAACCAGGACTCCACTGAATTAACCGGCGACATCAACTACCGCAAAATTGCCGAATACGGCTCCGATTCCGACCCCCGCGCCTTCAACTTCGACGGCGAACTGAACATTGCTAACCGGGGATTGGTGGAGTTCATTGAAATCCTCAAACTAGATGTAGCCTTTCTCTATGACCTGCTCACCGCCTCTCAGGAGCACAAAATCAAACCCAAAAAGTTTGCCCACACTGATATTGACGAGGTGATTTTAGGCCACACCAACGAGGCGGAGTACCGGCGTTTGCTGAATAACGAATACATGGAAGCGCTGCGTGACCGCACCATCAAAATTGATATTCCCTACAACATCCGTTTTCAGGATGAAGTGAAAATTTACCAGCGGGACTTCAGCCAGGAGAAGGTGATTGGCAAACACATTGCGCCTCACACGCTGCAACTGGCGGCCTTTTGGGCCATCCTGACGCGGCTGGAAGAGCCAAAACGGGCCGGTATTTCGTTGGTGCAGAAGCTGCGGCTGTATGACGGCCGTTCCCTGCCCGGCTTTACCGAAGATACCGTCATCGAACTGCAAGAAGAATCGGCCCACGAGGGCATGTTTGGCATTTCCCCGCGCTACATTCAGGACAAAATTTCCAACGCTCTCGTCGGTGACACCAGCCGTAGCTGCCTGAACCCCTTCATGATCATGCGCGAGTTGGAGGGTGGCCTGCGCCATCACTCTCTCATCACCAGCAAAGATCAGCGCAAACATTTTCGTGACTTACTGTCTGTTGTCCGCGCCGAATATGACGAGATTGTCAAAAATGAAGTGCAGCGGGCTATCACCGCCGACGAAGAAGCCATCAAACGGCTGTCCGCTAACTACATTGACAACGTCAAAGCGTACACCCAAAAACAAAAAGTGCGCAATCCCTACACCGGACAAGACGAACCCCCCGACGAACGGCTGATGCGCGCCATCGAAGAAAAGATCGAAATCCCCGAAAGCCGCAAAGATGATTTCCGCCGCGAGATCATGAATTACATCGGCGCGCTGGCTATTGACGGCAAACAGTTCACCTGGGATTCTAACGAACGGCTGCGTCGCGCTCTGGAACTCAAACTCTTTGAAGACCAGAAAGATTCCATCAAACTCACCAGCCTGGTTTCCAACGTCATTGACCAGGAGACTCAGGAGAAGATTGAAGTTGTCAAGAGCCGCATGATCAAAAATATGGGCTACTGCGAAATCTGCGCCACCGATGTGCTGAACTACGTTGCCAGCATCTTTGCGCGCGGTGATACGCAGCAGAGGAGTTAGTAAGCAGTGAGCAGTTAGCAGTCAACTGCTTACTGCTCACCACTAACGGCTCACTTTTTACTTACAAGAGGGCAAGCTATGAGTTACTCCACCGCTCACCGCATTGACCAGGACGCGAAACGTTTTCGCCAGATTGTGCAGGGGCATGTGCGCCAGAATTTGCGCAAATATGTGTCCAATGGTGAATTGATCGGCCGCCAGGGTAAAGATCTGGTGAGCATCCCCGTCCCCCAAATTGACCTGCCCCGGATTCGGTTTGGCGGCAAAGAAGCGGGCGGCGTGGGGCAGGGGGATGGTGACGTGGGCACGCCGCTGGGGCCAGGTGATCAGGACGGCAGCCAGGGCGCCGGCGACCAGCCGGGCGCGCACATCCTGGAAGTAGAGATGAGCCTGGAGGAACTGGCCGAAATTTTGGGTGAAGAACTGGCGTTGCCACGCATTGAACCTAAAGGCAAAAAAAACGTGGAAGGCGGCAAGGTGCGCTACACCGGCATTCGCCGGGTGGGGCCGGAAAGTTTGCGTTCGTTCCGGCGCACTTATCGCGCGGCGTTGAAGCGGCAGATGTCGGCCGGATTGTACAATCCAGAGCGGCCAGTAGTGATCCCCATTCGGGATGACGTGCGTTACCGCTCCTGGAATGTCTACCCGCAGCCGCAAAACAGCGCCGTCATCTTTTACATGATGGATGTGTCTGGCAGCATGACCCGGCAAAAGAAGGAGTTGGTGCGGCTGACGGCGTTTTGGATTGATACCTGGCTGCGCCACAATTACAAGAGCCTGACGGTGCGCTACATTGTACATGACGCCGCCGCTAAAGAAGTAGACCAGCATACGTTTTACCATTTGCGGGAAAGTGGGGGGACGAAGATTTCTTCCGCGTACCACCTGTGCAGCCGTCTGATTGCCGAGGAGTATGATCCGGCGGAGTGGAATATGTATGCCTTCCATTTTTCGGATGGCGAGAATTTTGGTGGACAGGACGACAAGTTGTGCGCGGAACTGCTGGAAGAGCGGCTGCTGCCGGTGATGAATTTGTTTGGCTATGGGCAGGTACCGGGGGGCTACGGCCGTATGTTCATGGAAACCATCGCCCAAATTGAGGATGAAAAACTGGTGGGCGTCAAAATCGGCGACCGTGATGCCATTTTTGACGCGATTAAAGGGTTTTTGGGAAAGGGGTTATAGAGATTGTTTCATTCTCCGAGATTGAACCAATCTGCTTAAGGACTTGCCAACCATGTTGATCACAGGTGAACTGGCTGAATTACAAAAAGAGATTGAAAAGATCGCCTTCGATTACGGGCTGACCTTTCCCGAAGTGCGCTACGAAATGGTGGATTACAAAACCGTCAACCTGCTGGCTGCCTACGACGGTTTCCCCATCCGCTACCCACACTGGCGTTTTGGCATGGAGTATGAGCGCCTCTCTAAAAGCTATGCTTATGGCCTGCATCGCATCTACGAGATGGTGATCAACACTGAACCCATTTACGCCTATTTACTGCAAAGCAACCTGATGGTGGATCAAAAGCTGGTGATGGCCCATGTGTGCGGCCATGCCGACTTTTTCGCCAATAACCTGTGGTTTGCTCATACCAACCGCAAAATGCTGGACGAAGTCGCCAACCACGCCGCCCGCATTCGCAACTATATGGATCGATTTGGTCAAGAAACAGTGGAAAACTTTCTGGATGCCTGCCTCTCACTGGACAACTTGATTGACATTCACGCCCCTGGCGTCCAGCGCCGTCCGGCCATGAGCGAAGAAGACGAAACGCCGCAGACCGTCAAAAAGATGAAGGCCAAAGATTACATGGACAGCTACATCAATCCGCCGGAATTTTTGGCCGAGCAGCAGCGGCGGTTAACGGCCGTGCACGAGCAAATGAAAAACTTCCCCGCCGAACCGGAACGGGATGTGCTGCTCTTTTTGCAGGAGTATGCACCGTTGGAAAACTGGCAGCGGGACGTGTTGGGCATTGTGCGCGAAGAAGCCTATTACTTCGCGCCGCAGCGCCAGACCAAAATTATGAACGAAGGGTGGGCCGTCTTCTGGCACACGCGCCTGATGACTAACCATCTGTTGCAGTCGAACGAACTGATTGATTATGCCGAACACCATTCGGGCACGGTGGCGGCGCATCCCGGCCGTTTGAACCCGTACCGGTTGGGATATGAGTTGTTTCTGGATATTGAAGACCGCTGGAACCGGGGTGCGTTTGGGCCGGAGTATGACAATTGCACCGACCGGGTGGCCCGCAGCCAGTGGGACAGAGAGCTGGGTCGGGGCATGGAGAAAGTGTTTGCGGTGCGGCGCATTTACAATGATGTTGGTTTTATTGATGCCTTTCTCACCGAAGAGTTTGCCCGCAAACATCAGTTGTTTGTTTTTGAATACAACGAGCATATCAATGAGTATGAAATTTCCAGCCGCGACTTTCAGGCAGTGAAACAAAAGCTGTTGTTCCAACTAACCAATTTTGGGCAGCCGATTGTGGATGTGATGGACGCGAATTTTGAAAATCGGGGCGAGTTGTATTTGCGCCATCATTACGAGGGCATTGACCTGGATCGGCCGTATCTGGAAGCAACGTTGACCAATCTGTATACCATCTGGAATCGGCCGGTACACCTGGAAACGGTGGTGGGGGAAAAGGGGCCGGTTGTTTTTAGTTATGGGCCGGAAGGGGGGAGTGTGCAGGCGGCGGATGTGGTGGACGGCCGTGACCTGCTCAAACGTCTTAGCGAGATGGCTTAGCCGCCAATTGAGATTGAATCACGGCCGTGACCTCCCAAAACGCTGCCGCCACCGGATCATCCGGATGGTCGTGCATGAGTGGGTCAGCCTTGTTAATCCCCTTCGAGATGACCGGCGTCAACGGGATGCGCCCCAGAATGGGCGTCTCTTCCAGATTGGGTGGTCGCCATTTGTCTGACCGTTGAAAAATCTCATGCCGCTCGCCGCAGTCCGGGCAGACAAAATAACTCATATTCTCCACAATCCCCAAAATCGGGATGCCCCCCTGCTGAAAGAGGCGCAGCGAACGGCCGGCATCCAATAGGCTCAAATCCTGCGGCGTGGTCACAATCACTACGCCATCAATGGGCACATGCGCTACCAATGACGCCTGCGGCTGCCCGGCCGAAGGCGGCAAATCAATGAACAGGTAATCCAGTTCCCCCCAGACCACATCCTTCAACGTTTGCACCACCAACTGGCCCACCGCGTCTGGGCTGCGCGCCGGATCAATCACTTCATCTTCGCCCACCAGCAGCCCAATGGACATTACCTTCAGCCCAAAACGGGTTAACGGCTGAATGTAAGGTGCAGCTTCCTTACGGCGCGCCACCGCCATGTACCCCTGGCTGGCTTTGCGGCGGTGGACGCCCAACATCAGAGGCACGTTAGGGCCGTAAATGTCGGCGTCAAAAATGCCCACGTTGGCCCCGCTGCGCTGCATCGCCAGCGCCAGATTAACCGTCACCGTCGTTTTGCCCACGCCCCCCTTGCCGCTGGCCACCACAATGACTTGTTTTACACCTGGTAGATAGATTTTATGATTCATCAGTGCAAAGACCTGACAGGTTTCAGAAAACCTGTCAGGTTTGGGTTAGATGCGCAAACACGGCTTTAACCGGCGGTGCAGCCAGGAAGGTCCGGCGCAGGGTTTCATCTTCGATGGGGTAGACGATTTGTTCCAGCACCTCGGCGGCAATGCGATAATGGGTGCCCGCCAGCGCCGGATTGGGTGAGATTTCGGCCAGGGCGGTGTGAAGCTGCCACAACAATGTTTGCTGGCCTGTTTCGTGCGCCAGGAAAAGGGCTTGCTGCCATAACTGCTCCGCGCGCACTTTATCTCCCTCGGCTTGGGCACACAGCCCCAATATGTGCATGGCCTGAGCGCGGAAGTCGCGGGCACTGCTCTGTTCGGCCAGGTCATACAGACGTTGTCCATACTCAGACGCTTTGGCGTGATTGCCTCTGGCATGTTCGGCCAACGCCAGGGAGTAAATGACCTGGTAAGTTAAAAATGGTTGGCCTACCACTTCACTCAGGCGCAGTGATTGACGTAAATTTTCAATACCTTCTTCCATCTGCCCCAGATAAGAAAGCTCCACGCCCATGTTTCGCTTCATGTCCACTTCCATGGAAGGCAGGTCTATTTTTTCGGCCAGGGTGAGGGCTTCACGGTGGTAGATAAGCGCCTTCTGCATGTCATAGAGAAGCTGGTAACTTTCACCGAGGTTGGTCAGGATAACGGCCGTTTCCATCTCCCCCACCTGCCGCCCATCGGCCAACGCTGCCTGGAAAGCGACAATGCTTTTATCAAGCTGCCCCTGTCGCTGGCGGATCATACCCATCCAGTTCCAGGTGCGCATTCTTTCTTCCGCATCATCCAATTGACGGAAGAGGGACAATGATTTTTCAATGTGAGAGAGCGCCTCCTCATAGCGGCCCCGGTAAAAATGGGTAGCGGCCAATCCTTGCAGGGTGAGGGCACGGCCGTAGGTGTAATTCAATGTTTCCGCCAGTTGCAGCGCCTCCCGGTGCAATCCCATCGCCTTGTCGTGCTGACCCATACTGCTGTGTTGCTGGGCCACCAGCTCCGTGCCCAACACTTTCTGTTGGCTGGTGTGCGCCTCGTGGAGGAGCTGCTGGTAGCTGCTCATGGCCGCTTCTTGTTTGCCCAGCCGGCGTTGCAACAACCCCCGCTGGCGCAACGCTAGCAAGCGCATTTCCACAATAGCCAGATCGTCCGTTTTGGCGTCGGTTTCTTCGAGTACGGCCGTGTACGTCTGAATTGCCCCGGCCGTATCATAAGCCCGCCGGGACTCGTTTGCCTGCGTCATCAATTCGGTGAGAGAGGTGTGGTTCATGGGTTAAGAAGTCATTGTGTAATTGGGTAATCAGGTAATTGGTTGGCTACTTCAATGACGCAATCACCTCAGTTTATTCTGGACAAAGTGTATCATACTCGGTTTTATTCACCATATCCCCAAGTAGTGCCAGATATAGAAATACATACATCAATCCCTTGCCACTTTTCCATCTTGTTGGAAAATACCAACATGGCGACATTTGGCATAAAATGAGCGCCAAAACGGGCAGCTGCCTCCATGACAAATGCAAATTTGTATCGCCGACAGCGTTATAAACCCACCACAATCTAACTAAAAAAGAGGTTGATGAGATGATGCTTCAAGAGTGGCCGCGTATGTGGCGGCGTGAGTTTGCCGGTTATAACAAAACGACGTTACAAAAAGATGTACTGGTGGGGATCACGGTGGCGGCAGTGGCGCTGCCGCTGGCGTTGGCCTTTGGCGTGGCGTCGGGCGCGGATGCGGCGGCGGGTATGGTCACGGCCGTACTCGCCGGCCTCCTCATCGGTCTACTGGGCGGCGCGCCCTACCAGATTTCCGGCCCCACCGGGGCCATGTCGGCCGTGTTAATCGTCCTCGCCAGCCGTTACGGTTTAGAGGGTATGTGGTTTGCCGGGCTGCTGGCCGGTTTCATGCTCCTGCTCCTGGGCATCTTTCGCCTGGGGCGTGTTGTCGCGCTCATTCCAGGCCCGGTCATCACCGGCTTCACCAGCGGTATTGCCATCATCATCGCCCTGGGCCAGATTGATAACCTGCTCGGCGTCAGCACCCCCGCCGCCGAAAATGTGATCGAAAAGATGCGCTATTACGCCGAACATGGCATTAGCCCCAACCCGGAAGCCATCACCCTGGCCGTTCTTGTCATCATCACCATGCTCATCTGGCCCCGCTTCAAATGGGGGCAGCGCATCCCCGGCTCACTGGTCGGCATTATCCTGGCAACATTCGTAGTAGTGATAGCCCACTGGCAAGTCCCCGTCATCGGCGCTATTCCGCGCACTATTTTGCTGGAAAACAGGCTCAGCCTCGGCCAACTTCCCTGGGCTGATATCAGCAATCTGGTGATACCGGCCATGTCCATTGCCGCGCTGGGCGCGATTGAGAGTCTGCTGTGTGGCGCGGTTGCCGGGAACATGACCGGCATCCGTCTGAACAATAACCTGGAATTGATTGCCCAGGGGGTCGGCAACATGATCATTCCCCTTTTTGGCGGTGTGCCGGCGACTGCTGCCATTGCCCGCACCAGCGTGAACATCAAAAGCGGTGGCGTTACCCGATTGGTGCCGATCTTCCACGGCGTTTTGCTGTTACTGGCGGCGCTGCTGCTGGCCGATATTATCGGGCAGGTGCCGCTGGCGGCTTTGGGCGGTGTGCTGCTGGTGACAGCCTGGCGCATGAATGAATGGCACACCATCCACTTTTACTTCAGCCATCGCCTGAAACATGCCATCATCGCCTTTGCCATCACATTGGCGGCTACGGTGGTATTAGACCTGACCCAGGCTATTCTCATCGGCTTTGGCATCAGCACCCTGATTTTTATGGCGCAGATGAGCGAACTGCGCATTTCGCGCAAGCCGGTGGAGGTGGAGCGCCTGACCGAATTGGGGCAGCAGTTTATCCACCCCGGCCATGATATTGCTGTCTATTACCTGACCGGCCCGCTGTTTTTTGCGGCGGCGCGCCGGTTGCTGGAATTTGTGGAAAACCATGATGAACCGGCGGCTACCTTGATCTTGTCCATCCGGGGTGTGCCGCTGATTGACGCTACCGGGGTGGAGGTGCTGCGGGAATTACTGCACCGGCAGCGGCAGGGCGGTGGCGATATTCTACTCACTTCGATGGATGAGCGCGTGGAATTGTTGCTGGAACGGGCCGGTTTTTTGGCAGCATTGGGGCCGGGGCATGTTTTTTGGAGCGCTGATAAGGCGATTACGGCACTGGGCGCCAAAGCGGCTACGGCCGTAGAACCCGCGGTTGTCGCCGAACCACCTATCATGGAAGGGTTGATGCTCGCTCCGTTTGCGGAGAAGATGGAGAAGGCGGACACGGAGGAGTAACTGTAGGGCGATTTTCAAAATCACCCTACAACCTGAGGAGACATCAGGATGAAAAAAGCATGGTGGAAAGAAAGTGTGGTGTATCAGATATACCCGCGCAGTTTTTATGACAGCAATGGCGACGGTATTGGCGATTTGCGGGGGATTATCCAGAAACTTGATTACTTGCAGGAGTTGGGCGTCAATGTTGTCTGGCTTTCGCCGGTTTACCAGTCGCCTAACGATGATAATGGCTATGACATCAGCGATTATCAGGCGATCATGGCGGAGTTTGGCACGCTGGCCGATTGGGAGGAGATGTTGACCGGGATGCACGAACGGGGTATCAAGCTGGTGATGGATTTAGTAGTCAACCACACATCAGATGAACACCCCTGGTTTCAGGCGTCGCGCCAATCGAAAGATAACCCGTACCGGGATTGGTATATCTGGCGGCCGGGGAAGAACGGCCGTGAACCCAACAACTGGGCCTCTTTCTTCAGCGGTTCTGCCTGGCAGTATGATGACCTGACCGGCGAGTATTACCTGCATCTGTTTTCGCGCAAACAGCCCGACCTCAATTGGGAAAATCCGCAGGTGCGCACGGCCGTTTATGACATGATGCATTGGTGGCTCAAAAAGGGAGTGGACGGCTTTCGCATGGATGTCATTAACATGATTTCTAAAGTACCCGGTTTGCCCGATGCGCCCGCCGCCGGCCCGGACCGTTACCAGTTTGGCGGCGCTCACTTCATCAACGGCCCCCGCCTGATGGAATTCTTGCGCGAGATGAAAGAAAACGTCCTGTCCCACTACGACATTCTTACCGTGGGCGAGACGCCGCTGGTCACTACCCAGGACGGCATCGTCATCACCCATGAAGAAACCGGGGCGTTGAACATGCTGTTCCAGTTTGAGCATATGGATGTAGACGCCGACCGGGGGGATGGTGCTTCCCGGCGCAGTGTCAAAGCCTGGAGCCTGCTGGAGCTAAAGCAGATCATGAGCCGGTGGCAAAAGGATTTGGAAAACCAGGGTTGGAACAGCATTTACTTGAGCAACCATGACCAACCCCGCGCCGTCTCGCGTTTTGGCAACGACGGCCGTTACCGAATAGAGTCGGCCAAGTTGCTGGCAACCTTTACGCACCTGTTGCAAGGTACACCCTTTATCTATCAGGGGGAAGAGATTGGCATGACGAATGTAGCTTTTGACACGATAGAGGATTATCGGGACATCGAGACACTCAATTTGTATCGGGAGTTGACCGGGGAAAAGGAGGCTGATCCAGAGACGGTCATATCCCTCATTCACGCCAAGAGCCGCGACAATGCGCGCACGCCTATGCAGTGGGATGAGGGGTTAAATGGGGGTTTTACCGACGGCGATCCCTGGATCAAGATGAACCCAAACTACCCGGAGATCAACGTCCGGCAGGCGTTGGCTGACCCGAACTCCATTTTTTACTACTACCAGCAACTCATCCGGCTGCGCCAACAATATCCGGTGATTGTCTATGGTGTGTATGAACTGATTCTGGATGCCCATGAGCAGATTTACGCTTTCACCCGCACATTGGACGATGACCACCTGTTGGTGATGTTGAATTTTTCGGCGGACACGGCCGTGTTCACCCTGCCCCCGCACATCACCTTTGCCTATCAGGAACTGCTCATGAGCAATTATGTTGTCAACCCGGCTGACGACATGCGCCTGCTTAACCTGCGCCCGTATGAGGCGCGCGTTTACCGGCTGCGGTAGAGTGGTTTATTTGACCACAACCGGCAAAAATATCTGATGCCCAGGGATAAAGGTGAAAACCGCGCCCACCGGGTGAAATTCCTCGTCAATGTGCGAATAACGAGCGCCGCCCAACACAAGGTCGGCATTTTTGCTCATGGCAACCGAATAGCCTAAGTTATCGTCTCGATTTTCTGGCGGGACTAAGGTTTGCTGGCGATTCCAGGCGTCGCCGCTGCGTTCGTAATAGTGAATGCCGCCGCTGCCGTTGAGCCAGGCGCCAATTACGGCCGTTTCGCCCGCCCCATCTATGGAGACCGACGCCCCAAAATGACTGAATATGAACTCAGCGGGCCTGGGCAAAATGGTCGTTTCCGTCCAGGTGTTGCCGGCCGGCCGGAAAATGTAAGCTGCGCCATCCCCCAGTTGGGGCGCGCCAATCAGCAGGTAGCTTTCATCGTCTGAGATGTCCATGCTGTTGCCAAAATCATCAAACTCCGGCCCGTCGGAAGCGACTAACTGCTCGTCATATGTCCAGGTGGCTGCCGGTTTGGTGTAGATGTGAACTGCGCCATGTGTAATGACGGGGCCAGAGGGAGCATAACTGCCGGCGGCAAAGAGCAAGTTGTTATCGTTGTTGACCAATAATTGCCGCCCCATGCTCGCCTGACCACCTGTTGGCCCGACTAAGGTTTGGGATTGTGAATAATTTGGGCCGCTGCGGGTCAGCACGTAGACGGCTCCTGGTGTATTTGCACCAACGCTCAAACCTGGTGCGCCGACGAAGATTGTGCTGCCGTCGGGAGAAATGGCTACGGCTTGACCGCGATGGTTAAAAGACCATTCATTGGGGTCAGAAATGGGGAGGTTAACGCCGGTATTCCAACCGGTTCCTGTGTAGGGGAAAACATAAGCTGCCCCTATGGCGGAATCACTACCCTGGTCGTAGTCGGGTGCGCCAACGACGATGGTGTAATCGGGGCCATCGGCGATGGCTACGGCCGTGCCAAAATGATCTTCCACTTCCCCATCGGGCGCCGTCAAAATCTGTGTTTCTGTCCAGGTATCGTCGGCCTGACGCCGGAACACATACACCTGCCCCTGATCATCGTTGCCGCCCACCGTCTGGCGCGGCGCGCCCACCACCATCACCCGCCCATCGCGGCTGAGCGCCAACGAAGCGGCAAATTCGGCATAATCGTGGGGATCAGAGGCGAACAGTTTTTCTTTTAGGATAAAGGGTTGGCCGACGGTATTGGGTGCGCCGGACACGGCCGTCACCAGACCAACAAATACACCCATCACTATTGCCATAAAAAGTATTCGGGACATGTTGTACTCCATAACCCCCGCCTGTCTGTAAATGAAGATAGGGCGGGATAAAAGATGCTTTAGCCAATCTTCCAGGCTCCGCTACCCTCCGCATTGTACGCCAGGAGTTTATACGGCGCTAACCCCTGTGCCGAATGAGGGGCGCAGCTAATTATCTACCCGAAGGCCTGGGGCCACATTTCTAGCCAGGTGGGGAACGGTATGGCAGCGCAATATGCCATTTTGTTGATAGGGGCGTGAAATATGAAATAAAGTGCGGTGAAGCGAGGCTGAATTTTTTCTGAGGATAGTTGCTTTGCGAGACCGCCGTGTTAAAGTTAGTCATGCATTCCAACCCCACTGATGGTCATGGAGCCGGCCGCATCAAGGTCCCAACCACCAACCATTAACAGCATACACCGGTTTGCCCCCAGACTAGGCACAGCATAGACTAAAGTACGGCTAGTGATTTTGGCTGAAACCAGTTAAAGTTGCCGCTGTGTAAAGATGGGGCGTCCGGGGTGTGGTTTGGAAATTTATTAGATTTGCAGAGCTTGAAGGAGATTATTTCCCACCGGAGCATTCATATGTCAACACGTACAAAATTAGTCAGCATTGCCGCCCGCCTTTTTGCCCCTCCCCTCAACAGTCATTTGCCCATTGTCGCCCCCCCCCAAGAGATCATTGTTACTCCCCGCATTCCCACCCCGGTCATCATTGACATGCCCAGGTCCGTCAGACCGGTGGACACGGCCACCCTGTCCAACTACTTACGCATTGGCCGCACCTATCATCCGCTCTGCCGCCATGCGTTCATGGAGAAGCGCGTCACCGGCTATTATCATTATGAACAGCGGGTGGTTTACAACACCTGCGCGGTGGCCGCCGCTTATGCCGGCGCGTTTGGGCCGCAGGCCATTGAACGTCCCGACTTCTCATACAGCATGGCCCTGTGGCGGCTAAGCCAGAAGGTGGGGTATGACCTGAACCAGCGCATCGTACACGGTCCCACCGGCCGCCGCCAACCTATCGCCGAGGAGATGATGCAATTGGTGGATGAGAACCATTGGACTCGTGAGGGTTTGGTGGAGTGGCTGGAGAGCCTCGGCCTCTAAAAACCGTAACTATTAACCGCAAAGGACGCGAAGGACGCAAAGATAAAAGAAAAACTTGGCGCTCTCTGCGTCCTTTGCGGTTAAATAAGTTTTGTCTGTCAATCAGATTCAATCTCCCCATCTCTTAATCTCCCGTACCCCATCCCCCATCTCTCCGCTATAATCCCCTCATGTCCGTCCAGCTAATCCAACAATATCACAGCAAGTTGGAGGTAATGGAGATGTTTGATCAGGTTCAGTTGATTAAGGAAAATGATGAAGCGAAGTTCGCCGTTATCCCTATTGAGGAATATCTTTATCTGAAAGAGATGCTTTCTGATGAAGAAAAATTGGCCGATTACCTGGATTATTTGCATATGCAGCGGGTGAAGAAGGACACGGCCGTGCGCCTTTCCCTGGACGACGTAAAACAGGCATTAGCTTTATCTGAATAATCTCCCCATGTCCGTCCAGCTAATCCAACAATATCACAGCAAGGTGGAACGTATTATTCGTTATGAGGGCAGTCGGGAGGACACGGCCGTGCGACCCTCCCTCTTCCTCTCGCCTACCCATTTCACGCCATCCCCAAGCGGTGCTGGTACGGTGGGACACCGGCCAGAGCAGACAGGGCAGCCTAAGCAATGATGAAAGCTTAAAGGGTAATATGAGTAATGTGTTTAACTTAGATGCACCGATTGTGCCAGGCAAATCTGCCGCTGGAGTATTCATAGGCGATAGTATTGAAAATATCCTTCTACAGGTGAAGCCATTTACGATAACAGATTGGTCCCAGGGAAAACGCTATCAGTTTGGGTCGGTGAATTTGTGGGTAAACAACGAAGGCAAAATCAAACAGATTGGTCTATATTCAGGCTATACGGGCAAGATAGCAAAGCTTATTGGTATTGGCTCGAAGATCACTGATGTTATCGCATCGCTTGGTGTAGTCGTTGAAGATGAAGAAGATAATCTAATAGTTCAGGGTTTGCCAGGTTGGTGTTTCGAAAGTAGTGAATGGCGCTCACCACAATACACTATGCCCGATCCGTCAGCATCAATAATTGAAATCTTCATATTCGAGGACGACAAACAAAGAGTTGGCAACTTTCAATATCCAACGAAGTGCCCACAATGTGGACGCGAGATGCAATTTGATCTTATTCTCAGCGATAGACGAGGTGTCAACTCATCTCGTGTTTCACCTTTATCAAGTGAAGTTGACGTCTTGGGGTATGGCTTTTTTTGTGACTACTGTCAACGCGGATGGACAGGTGATGAATTATTGAAAATGGCGAAGGACAGAGGTCTACCATAATGTAATCCTCCCATGTCCGTCCAGCTTATCCCACAATATCACAATAAAGTTGAACGCATTATCCGGTATGGTAGCAGTCGGGAGGACACGGCCGTACCCCATCCGCGCGACACTGGCGCGGGGGGACACTAGCCAGAGCAGGAAGGGTTTTGTTAGATTATGCCGCATCAATCCCGGATCGCTGGGCGACCTGTTTTCTTAATAGTCTTTTCCCAAACCCTGTAGGAGCTTAGGACGAATGCGTGATAATTTTTCTCCAAATGTTAAGCGGGTAGTTGCTCAAAGGGTTGCTTATCATTGTTCAAATCCAAAATGCAATCGATCAACTACTGGCCCTCAGATCGAAGAAACAAAATCAGTTATTCTTGGAGTTTGTGCTCACATTACGGCAGCCTCACCAGGTGGACCACGCTACGATCCGAACCTCACTTCTAAAGAACGAAAATCACCAAAAAATGCGATTTGGCTATGTCAATTTTGCGCAAAATTAATTGACGCTGATGAACTGAAGTATCCTAAAGAAAAACTATTCGAATGGAAGGTTTCAGCTGAACGTGCAGCCCAAAAAGAATTAGAAAAATTCATAAATGAGTTAGCAAATAGTGAAAAAGGAATTGAATGGGTATGGGAGGAAGAAAAAAGGAGTTATAGAAACCTCCAGACTGGTATCATAGTGCTTCGTAACAGAAGTTTCCTGAACTTTACAAGCCTTGAAAACTTATGATTATTTACGTTACGAAGCAATAGTACTCTGTAACAAAAGAAATTTTAATATCTTTTGAATAGTTAGAGAAAGTAGA
>JAHDWK010000046.1 GCA_023382655.1 Anaerolineae bacterium
CGCTTCCCACACCTGGGCAATCTGTTTCTCCATCCCCTTCCCCGCCGCTACGTAACCGGAAGTTAAGGCAGGGCGGGCGGCATTTTGCGCCGGGCGGGACACGGCCGTCAATGTTTCCAGCATCACCCACTGGCGGATACGGCCGTGCAAGTCACCGGTCGAATGAACCAGCCGCATCGCGCCGCTGGCTAATGCCAGGGCAAACGCCTCTGTGCCCTCGGCGGGCGACATGGCAAATTCGGCCACCGTCGCCCCCACCAGGGAGGCCATCTCCATCTCATTGAACAGCCAGGTGTCCCAGTTCACTGTCACCCAATGGGCCGCGCCGGTCTGGTGGCGCTGCGCGGTGTAAGCATCCATAAAGTTATTGGCCGCTGCATACGCAGCCACACCTAGCCCACCCAACACAGAAGAAAGGGAGGAAAACAGACAGCAAAAATCGAGTTCCTTACCTTGTAGCACCTTGTCCAGCACGTAGAGGCCATACACTTTAGATTGGAAGTGGGCTTCGCAGATGGCCGGGTCGGTTTCTTGGATGGGCGGGAAAGCGGCGCGCGCCACGTAACCGGCGGCGTGAATGACCCCATGCAAACGGCCGTACCGCGCCTCAATCTCATCCACTACCACCCGCATCTGCTCCTCGTCGGCCACGTCAGCTGCCAGCACCAACACCTCCGCCCCGTTTGCCTGTAAGGCGCGCACCTGTTGGATGCGGCGGCTGGTGCTGTCGTCTGCGCCATGTTCGGCCAGCCAGGCGTCCCACGTTTCCGGGGCCGGTAAACCGGAGCGGCCGAGCAAAATCAGGGTGGCCTGGTAATGGCGGGCCAGATAATCGGCCAGCGTCAGGCCAATGCCGCCCAAACCGCCGGTGATCAGGTACACACCCTGTTGGCGTATGCGCTCGACCACAGGCTGCGGCCGTTTGGGTACAAATTGCTGCACGTAGCGGGTATCTTGCCGGTAGGCAATGGCTACTTCTGTGGCCGGGTTGGACAGCTCTGCCAGGAGTTGGGCGATGGTCGCGGCGGGTATGGCGTCGCCCACGGCCGTCGGCGACACATCCACCGACCGGCAGCGTATGTTCTGGTATTCCTGAGAGATGACCCGGCACAACCCTAAAACGGTGGCCTTTTCCGGGCAGAGGGGATTACCATCTACGGCCTGCATGTTGCCGGTGAGAACCATCACCTGGAACGTTGTAGACATCGCCTGGCGGCTGAGCGCCTGCGCCAGATAAAGCAGGCTGTAGAAACCCTTTTGCTGTTCAGCCTGGAACATTTCTCTGGCTGGTAGTGCGGCATCGGCCGTATCTATGCCCCAGGCATGGATGATGTGTGCTGGTAGTTCGCCGCTCGTTTGCAGGGCGGCCACCAATGCCTGGTAATCGGCAGGCGCATCTGGGCGCAAGGTGAACAGGTTCGCATCTGCCTGGCTAAATGCCTGGCCTGCCTGCACCCGAATCAGTTCAACACCACCCTGGCTTAAGTGTGTACCCACGGCCGTGCCCCAACCGGATACATCCTCAAAAATGAGGCAACGGCCGTTGATCGTCCGGTGTGGTATTGATAATGGCCCAGCCTGCCAGACCGGCTCATAGAACCAATCGGCGCTGTTAGCCTTCTTCCCGGTAGCCACCACCGGTTTGGCGGCAGCCGTAGCGGTCGCTGGCGGATCAATCCAATACCGCTGCCGTTCAAAGGGATAGGTAGGCAGGGGGAGGCGCTGCCGACGCTCATCGCCATAGAAAGCGTCCCAGTCTAGCGGATGCCCGTGCAGCCACACTTTGGCCAGCGTACTCAACAGAAAAGCCACATCCGAGCGGCGATTGTAGACATAGGGCAGCGTCGGCAAAATCTGAACCACCTGCTCCCTGGTGCAGGCGGGGTGCTGTTTGGCAAAGGAGGAGAGGGATTGCCCCGGCCCCACTTCCAGCAGGAGTTGGTGGGGCTCGGCCAACAGGCGGGCCAGGCCATCACCAAAACGCACCGTCTGGCACAAATGCTGCGCCCAATACGCGGGGTCGGTGGCCTGTGCGGCGGTGATCCAATCACCGGTGACGTTCGATACATAGGGGAGTTGTGGTGGGCTGAGCGGCACGGAACGAACGAGCGCGGTAAACTCGGCCACGATGGGGGTCATCATGGTGGAGTGGAAGGCATGGCTCGTTTCCAAACGGCGGCAGGCGATGTCCTGGGCGGTCAGTTGTTGTTCAACCGCGTGGATCGCCTCCGGGGGGCCGGCCAATACACAGTTCTGAGGGCCGTTGACAATGGCCAGGCAAACGGGGTCTTGCACATACGGCCGTACCGCCGCTTCCGACAAGGGTACCGCCAGCATACTGCCACCCGGCAGTTGTTGGATGAGCTGTGCCCGGCGGGCCACCAGCCGCAGCGCCGCTTCTAAAGGCAACACCCCGGCCACACACGCGGCCACATATTCGCCCAGGCTGTAGCCGATAAGCGCACCCGGCTCAACGCCCCAACTGCGCAGTAGCTGCGCCAGAGCATATTCAATGACAAACACGCCCGGTTGAGCAAATTCGGTGCGGTTGAGCCGATCATCGCTGCTTTTTTGCCGCCCCAACATTTGCCGCAGGTTGAGTTCCCCATCAGCCGCAGGGACGGTGATGGCCGGGAAAAGCAGTTCGCGCAGGTCTAGCCCCAGGATGGGCTGTAGCTGTTGGCAGCAATCATCCACCACCTGCCGGAAAACCGGTTCAACCTCATATAGCTCCTGCGCCATGTGGGGGTAATGGTCGCCCACACCGGGGAACATAAAGGCAAACGGCCGTTCCTGTGCTACCTGCGCCCGCTCCCACGACCGGGCCGGGTCGCCAGACTCCACTATGCGTAGGGCATCTTCCCGCCCCTGGCAGACAAAAGCGCGCCGGTATTCAAACGGCTTGCGCCCCACTTGCAAGGTGTAGGCCACATCGGCCAGGTTCACATCCGGGTTTTCCAACAGGTAAGCGCGCAGGTTGGTCACGGCCGTGGCCAGCGCTGCCTGGCTGCGTGCGGAAAGCAGCATCAACTGATAGGGCCGGGCCGGGGCATCCACGGGCACTTGCGGCGCTTCTTCCAGGATGACATGGGCGTTGGTGCCGCCCATACCAAAAGAACTGACCCCGGCGCGGCGCGGCTGCCCATTCCGCAGCCACGGCCGTAACGCCGTGTTTACGTAGAACGGGGTGCGGCTAAAATCAATCTCCGGGTTGGGTTCATGGTAATGAAGTGTGGGGGGGATGAGCTGGTGTTTCAGCGCCAGGGCTGTTTTAATCAGGCCGGTGGCCCCGGCCGCTCGATCCAGATGACCCACGTTGGTCTTCACCGAACCAACGGCGCAAAAACCTTTTTTATCCGTATGTTCGCCAAAGCTCTTGAGCAGGGCGGCGAACTCCACCGCGTCGCCCAGGGCCGTGCCGGTGCCATGCGCCTCAATGTAATTGATGCTTTCCGCTTCCACCTCGGCGTGAGACAGCGCCTCTAACACCACTTTGGCCTGGCCACGCACCCCCGGCGCGGTAAAACCGGTACGCATTGCGCCGTCATTGTTGACCGCCCAACCCTTGATGACGGCATAAATAGTATCGCCATCGTCCAGGGCGTCTTGCAGCCGCTTGAGTACGACCACCGCTACGCCGCTGCCCAGAGGGGAGCCTTGTGCCTTTGCATCAAATGCGCGGCAACGGCCGTCGGGCGAGGTAATGCCACCATCCTGATAAAGATAACCCACCCGCTGCGGCACATTGAGCGCCACGCCCCCGGCCAACGCCATATCGCTTTCACCGTTTACCAGGCTGTCACAGGCCAACCCCACCGCCACTAACGACGTAGAGCAATAGGTCTGCACCGAACAGCACGGGCCAGTCAGGTCTAACAAATAGGCGGCGCGGGTAGCCAGGGCGTCTTTATCATTGCTCAACACGGTAAAACCGCGCCCCAACGTCTCTTGTAGCTCCTGGTTGGGAAAGAGGTTGTTGAGTACATAATCGCTCATAGCTGCCCCGGCAAAGAGGCCAATCGCTCCCCTGTAGGTGGCCGTGTCATAACCGGCACTCTCGATGGCATTCCAGGCCGCTTCCAAAAAGAGGCGATGCTGCGGATCCAAAACCTGCGCCTCGCGCGGCGTCAGCCCAAAAAAGGCGGCGTCAAAACCTTCAATGTCGCTCAGAACGGCGCCTGCTTTGACGTAATTGGGGTCTTGTAAAGTCTGGGGATCTACCCCCGCCGCCAACAGCTCTTCATCTGAGAAATCGGTGATCGCGTCTACCCCATCACGCAGATTTTGCCAGAATTTGCCTACATCGTCCGCGCCGGGGAAACGCCCCGCCATGCCGACAATAGCGATCTCGGCACCCGCTTCATCCGCTGCCTCTGTTTCCGTTATCAGGGTTGTGTTTTTCTGAAACATGTAACTTTTCCTCTTTCTAAGCTCATCAGGCGCGCTGCCGTCTTTTGCCCATCATTTTGCGTCGTTTACCACGCGCTTCATCTGCCGCCAGGGAAGCGCCGTTGTTACCATTGGCCTGGATTACTTCATACAGCGCCCGCACCGTCGGCCCTTCATACAGGGTGGCGGCCGTTAACTGCACATCCAGCGCCTCTTTCAGCCGGGAAATGATGGCAATGCCCAGGAGTGAATTGCCGCCCAATTCCTGGAAATGATCGTGAACGCCCACTTTCTCCACGCCCAGGCATTGCGCCCAGATGTCGGCTATCTGCGCTTCCAGGCCATCACGCGGGGCAACGTAAGGAGTGCGTAACGTGGGCCGGGGGTGGCGGGGTTGATCACTGGCTTGTTGCAGCTGCTGCATCCCGGAATAGGTCAGCGCATGCCATAATTGGCCTGCCTTATCCAGGTCTAGCGACGTGACCAATGCCTGCGGCAGGTCTGCCGCCAGAATGCGCCACAACGCCTCGATGCCTTCGGTAAAAGTAAAACCATATTGCTGCCGCGCCTCGGCCATCCGGGCATAGACATCGGGCATGGTGTGTGCCAGGGAAGATTGCCAGGCATCCCACTGCCACATGCCCCAGTTGATGGACACGGCCGTGATACCCCGCGCCGTCCGCATGTAATGGGCAAACGCATCTAAAAAGGTGTTGGCGGCGCAGTAATCCACTTCCCCCAACCCACTCTTCGCCACCACAATGGAGGAATACAAAACCATAAAATCAAGCGGTTCATCGCGCAGGACGGCATCCAGCACCAGCGTTCCCTGCACCTTTGGCCGTAAGACCCGCGCGGCATCTCCCGGTTGTTTCAGTTGCATCAGTCCCTCACCGGGCAGGCCGGCCACGTGGAACAAACCATTGACCGGGCCAAATCGCCGGTGGATGAGCGTTAAGGCTTGCTCCATCTGCGCCCGGTCAGCCACGTCAGCAGCAATGGGCAGCACCTGCGCCCCCAGCGCTTCCAGCGCCATTACTTGCTGGATACGGTTGCATGTACCTTCATCGGTGGTGGGGTCGGCCAGCAGTGTCGGCCAATCATCCGGCGGCGGCAGCGGCGCGCGACCGATGAGGGCAAGTCGAGGCGACCCGGTCTGCGCCAGGTGTTCGGTCAGCGCCGCACCCAGACCGCCAAACCCGCCGGTAATGAGATAGACGCCTTGCGGCCGCAGGGCAGGGATGTCGCTTTCGTTTTTCTCAATGCGGAGCGGGGTAAAGGTGTGTACCCAGCGGGAGGGGCCACGATAGGCTACGGCCGTGTCCGCCACCTCCGCATTAATCTCTGCCCATAACTGCCCGGTGATGGTTTCCAGAGGCGCAGGCCAGGCAATGTCCACGCTGGTGCAGTGGATCTGTTCATATTCGTGGCCTATCGTCTTGACCGGGCCAAGTAAGGTGGCCTTTTCCGGTTGAAGTGGCTCTCCGCCCAGTACATCTTGCATGTTATTGGAGATGACGTGCAGCCGCACCGGTTGTTCTAACGGCTGGTTGCCCAACGCCTGGGCCAGAAAGAGCAGGCTGAAAAAGCTGACCTGCTGTGCGGTTTCCGCCGTTTCCAGGGACGGAGTGTGAGTCACGGCCGTGACGTTCCACAAATGCACGATCCGCTGCGGCGACTGGTTGACCTGGCGCAGGTGGTGGAGCAAGGCAGCATAATCTTCAGGCGCACCGGGATGAATGGCGTACACGCCCTCCTCTATTTGGGTAAATGATTCTCCGGGCAATACCAGCACGGCCGTCTGCCCCACCTCCTCCAATCGCTGCGCCAGAATCGTACCTACACCGGCTTCATCCACAAAGAGCAGCCAACAGGGTGGTTGTTCAGGCAAATGACCGGTACGCGGCAGCGGTATTCGCTGCCAGGAAGGCACATAAAACCAGTCAGTTATGTCCGGCTTTTTGGCAGGAGCCGTTTCCGGGGATGCGGAAACGGGCGTGATAGCTGTGCCGCTTGTTTGGGGCGGTTTGGCGCCAACCCCTTCCGCCCAATAACGGCGGCGTTCAAAGGGATAATTGGGCAACGGCCGTTGCCGGCGCGATTGCCCGGCATAAAAACCGGCCCAATTGATGGGTACACCGGCCAGCCACATCTGGCCCAATGAACGCAGTAAAATTTCCAGTTCTGACTGCCGGTCATGCGCCGTAGGCAGCGACGAGAGTACCACCGGGTCAGTCGCGTCACGCCGCGCCGGATGCTGCATTGCCAGGCTGCCAAGCGTCTGCCCAATGCCCACTTCCAGCAACACATTGCCCGGTTTTTGCCAGAGGGTTTGCACACCATCGGCAAAACGGACGGGCTGCTGCAAATGGTTCACCCAGTAATCGGGGCTGGTAGCCTGTTCGGCGGTGAGCCACGCGCCGGTCACGTTGGAAACAACCGGAATTTGCGGCGGTTTTAAGGCGATGGTTTGTAACAACTCTTTGAACCGGCCGGCGATGGGGGCCATCATCCGCGAATGGAAGGCATGAGAACTCTGCACCGGGCGGCAGGCCACACCCGCCGTTGCCAATCGCTGCGCCAGCCCGTTTACATCTTCTGTTGGGCCGGCCACCACGCACATCATGGGGCCATTTATGGCGGATAGGCTCAGGGAATCGTCCACATATGGCCGTATCTCCTCTTCCGATAGCGCCACGGCCAGCATCGCCCCACCCGGCAGGGTTTCAATCAGTTGTGCCCGCTGTGCCACCAGACGCAGGCCGTCTTCCAGGGAGAAAACACCGGCCAGACAGGCAGCCACATATTCACCCAGGCTGTAACCGACGAGCGCCTGGGGCTGCACGCCCCAGGACAGCCACAATTGCGCCAGGGCATATTCCAGGGCAAAAACGAGGGGTTGGGCCACGGCCGTTTGTTTAATCTGCTGGCTCGTGCCGTTCGCCTGGTGGCCGTTGGTATGCGCACCATTGGCCTGTGCCCGGTTGAGCATTTGTTTCAAATCTGGCCCGGTTTCCAGGCTCATGGCACGCGGCGTATCTTGTGGATACAAAATCTGGCGCAGGTCTTGGCCGAGATATGGCTGGAGCAGTTCGCTGCACAGGTCAAAATAATGGCGAAAGACAGGTTCGTCCTGGTATAACTGCGCCGTCGCCTGTACATACTGGTCGCCTACACCAGGAAACATAAAGGTAACAGGGCGTTCCATTTCCTGGGTCAGGGTATGCTCCAGAATGAGGCGGGGATCGGCCGTTTCCAGGGCGGCGACGGCTTCGGCGGCGTGGCGGCAAACCAGGACGCGGCGGTGGTTAAAGGCACTGCGTTTCAATTGCAGGGTATAAGCCACATCGGCCAGCTTTTCGGCCGGGTGGGATTTCAGGTAGTCTGCCAGTTCTTTGGTAGCTTTTTCCAGCGCCGTCTGCGTTTTAGCAGACAGGGTGAGCAAATGCAGCGTGCGACCCGGTTCATCGGGAACGGCCGTTGCCTCTGGCGCTTCTTCCACAATCAGGTGGGCATTGATGCCGCTCATGCCAAAGGCGCTTACCCCGGCGCGGCGTGGCGCACCGTTGGCCGACCAGGGGATCAGTTGAGTGGGCACCTGCAACGGCAGTTCGTTCCAGGGAATTTGCGGATTTGGCTCCCGAAAGTGAAGGTTGGGCGGGATTTGTTGGTGCTGCAAAGCCAGGATGGTTTTGATCAGCCCGGCGACGCCCGCCGAGGCTTCCAGATGGCCGATGTTGGTCTTAACGGAACCGATGAGTAGGGGGTGATCGGCGGGGCGGTTTGGGCCGTAAACACGGCCCAGGGCGCGCACTTCGATGGGGTCACCCAGGCGGGTGCCGGTGCCGTGTGTTTCCACGTAGCTGACGGCCGTTGGCGGAATGTTACCCAGGCTGAGGGCGGTACGGATGAGGTTGGCCTGGGCCACGCCGTTGGGGATGGTCAGGCTGCCGCTGGGGCCGTTGTGGTTCACGGCCGTGCCCCGAATCAACGCCAGGATGGGGTCGCCCTGTGCCAGGGCGTCAGAGAGGCGTTTCAACACCACCACGCCGCACCCTTCCCCCCGGCCATAACCATCGGCGGCGGCGTCAAATGTTTTACAACGGCCGTCGTAAGCCATCGCCTTCAATTTGGCAAAAACCACGTTGGAGATCGGCGAAAAGATCAGGTTAACGCCCCCCGCCAGCGCCAGTTCACACTCCCCGGCGCGCAACGCCTGGCAGGCCAGGTGTGTAGCCACCAGTGAAGAGGAGCAGGCCGTTGTCACCACAATACTCGGCCCTTGCAAACCCAACACGTAAGACAAACGCCCCGCCAGCAGCCCCACATCGCCCGTGTCACCGTAATAATCAAAGTTCGTGGCGTCAATTGCGCCCACTTCAAAGCGCATGTAATCGTTGTTCATCAGGCCGATGTAAACGCCCGTCTGGCTGTTGACCAGCGTGTCTGGACGCACACCGGCGTTTTCCAAGGCTTGCCAACTCACTTCCAGCAACAGCCGCTGCTGCGGGTCCATGTGGGCGGCTTCACGGGGGGAAATGCCAAAAAAGTGGGGATCAAAGGTGTCGGCTTCGTCCAGAAACGCGCCGTGACACACATACGTCTTGCCGGGCACATCAGGGTCGGCGTCGTAATAGGCGCTGACGTCCCAGCGATCTGACGGCACTTCACGCACAGCATCCACGCCATTTTGCAACAATTCCCAGAACGCCGCCGGGTTATTCGCCCCGCCGGGGAAACGGCAGCCCATCCCAATGATGGCAATCGGTTCCGCGCGGGCGCGTTCCAGGGCGTCCAGCCGGGTCTGCATCTTATCTAGCGCCTGCAAGGCGCGTTTCAATCGGGCCAGATCGGTGGCAGATTCTACAGCCTCATTCATCATCTTTAATCCCCTATGGCATATTCAATGCCCGCTAACTTTTCATCCAATAATGCCCGCAGCTCGCTGACCGAAAACAGATCAAATTCGGTGGCGTCCAGGTCATCCTGGTCCAGCGTGATGGGCAACGGTTCAGACACGGCCGTAGCCGCTGGGAAATCCAGTACCTCATGGAACAGGTGGTCACTTAGGGTCGCCAGAGTGGGATAATCAAACAACAGGGTGGCAGGCAAAGAGCAGCCCAGGCTCATCTCCAGACCGTCGCGGCACTCAATGGCCATTAGCGAATCCAGACCCAGGTCAAATAATCGCTGGCGCAATCCAATCTGCTCCGGTGTGGGCAGCCGCAGCACCCCGGCCAGTTGGGTGCGCAGGTGGGCGGTTAAGAGGGATTGGCGTTCCGTAGGCACGGCCGTTTCCAACTCGCGCCGGAAATATCCCCGTTGCGCATCTGACCCGGCGTCTGCTTTTTGTCCCAGGCTGCTCAATAGCGCCGAACGGCCCACCAACCGGCTTTCCACAGCGGTAATGGTGGCTACCAGGTTGCCCGGCTCTTCAAAAATCCAGATGTCCCCTACCAGGCCTTGTTCACCAACCGCTTCCTGATCACGTAGCCGGGCGTAAGCCCACAGCGGCGCGCCGCTTGGACGCTGATGCAGGCAGAAGTTGCCAACACGGAAAGGTACGTACACCCGCTCACTGCTTACCAGGGCTGCCAGATTGGTGCGCTGGCAACTGGCCTGCAACAGCCAACTGGAATCAATCAACCCCGGATGAAGGGCATACCCCTCTACCTCGGCCGGGCCATGTGGCAAACGCAAACGGCCGAGCGCCTCATTTTCGCCAAACCAGATAGCTTCCACCCAACGGAAGGATGGCCCCATCAGATAACCGGTCTGGTGCAGCAGTTCGTAGAACGCCACACCGGATATGGTTTGGGGGCAGCGCGCCTGGGCAACAGCTATGGTGATGGGCAATATCGCCGTCGCAGGCGCTGTTTGCACCTGGCCGCTGGCATGGACTATCCAGGCGGCGTTTTCTTCATCCAATTCGGCCGGGGAACTGATGATCTGGAAGGAAGGAGGAGCAGCAGCGGCATGATTCATTTCCGGGTGGCTGACGATCACCTGCACGGTGCGCGCCTGCTCGTCTGGCAGCAAAAATGCCTGGGGAAAGACCACGTCGGCCACGGCACAGGCTTCTACTTTTAAGGCGGTTTGCACGGCCGTGGCCGCCATGGCCAGGTGTGAAGCCCCGGCCACCACCAACGTGCCAAAGATGCGATGATCATTCAGATAGGAGGGCGACTGTGGGTTAAACTGCGTCTCAAAGCGGCTTTCGCTGGCGAGCGGCAGGCGCAACGGCCGTCCGAGCAGCGGATGGAGTGGTTTGCGGCCGTTATATATCTGACTGGCCCCGTTTCCATTGACAGACATCAGCTGTCCATTGTCAGGGAACGATTCCGAGATGGGGTGCAGGTGGGTTAACAACGGCCGTTTGCGCCGCATTTCATACAATTTCTTAAACCGGTCCCAATCTACCCTGGCGACGACGGCCTGCACGGTATCGCTGCTTAATAAATGGACCAATGCCTGCCAGCCTTCCTCGGGCTGTAAGCCCTGCAAACCCATGCGGGTAAACATCTGCTCATACGCCGCAGATACCATGCCGCCGCCGCTTATTGGCCCCCAGTTGACGCTCAAAGCCGGTAAACCTACTGTATGCCGATAATGCGCCAGCGCATCCAGAAAATGATTGGCGGCGTCATAATGGCTGTGCCCGGCTGCACCCCATACCGCCCCGGCAGTGGAGAAATTGACAAACAGTTCCAGGTTCATCTCCCTGGTTAACTGGTGCAAAATCCAGCCGCCAAACACCTTAGCGTTGAAAACCGCCTGTAGGGTTTCCCTATCCATCTCCTTGATGGCGGCGTGGGTACCAATACCGGCAGCGTGAAAGACGCCGCGCAACGGTGGCTGCACCTTCTGGATTTTTTCCAGGACGTCGGCCATTTGCTGCCGGTCGCTGACATCGGCCGGGTAAACGGCCACCGCCGCCCCCATTTCTTCCAGAGCGCGAATAGCTTTCACCTGTTCCGCCTCTCTGCTTTCGGGCGGCAAATCGTCCCACTGCTGGCGTTCCGGCAGCGGCCGGCGGCTGGTGAGGATCAGGCAGCGTACCCCGTGCCCCACCAGCCAATGGGCCAGGCTCAAACCCAAATAGCCCAGACCACCGGTGATTAAATAAGAGCCATCGGACACAAAAGAAAGCGCGCGTCGGGACGGCCGTTGCGCACGCATCACCCGGCAAACGTACCGTTCATCATCCCGGAAGGCGATATGGTCTTCGTCGCCGGCAGCCAGAATCTCGGCCACGATTTGCGTGGCTTCATCGCCAGGTGGATTGGGGTCGAGGTCAATCATGCCACCCCAGGCTTCGGGGTGTTCCAGCGCCACCACCCGCCCCATGCCCCATAGGGGAGCCTGGGCGATAGAGACAAGGTCCTTCATCACCGGCTGCGCGCCGCGCGTGACCAGCCAGAAACGGGGTGGCGTGGGCAGGGTCACGGCCGTCTGCACCAACGGCAGCAACGTGCCACACCCCTGCTGCATCGTCTCGGTCAGGCTGGCGCAGGTGAGCGATTCACCGCCAATCACATCATCCAGGCTCCATAAATGGATAACGCCGTGCAACGGCATGTCAACGGTACTCACCTCTTGTAAGAGTTGCTGGAAATGTCCGGCGTCGGCAGGCACGGCCGTAAACGTCTGCGCCTCGGTTTGAGCATAACGCTCGCCGGGTAATACCAGAGTACACACATGCCCCTGCTCTGCCAGCAAGGTGGCTAAACGGCGAGCAACTCCCTGTTTGTCGGCCAGGATCAGCCATTGTCCTGGTGGCGCCGGTGGTGTAGTCTGGCTCTGCGCCGGTTGGGGCTGCCAGGTTGGTTCATACAACCACGCCGCCGATGGGTTGGCCGCCGACTGTGCCAGGCTTTTTACTGGCGGGAATGCAGTCGGTTTGGGTGGATAGAGGAATTTGCCTGTGTCCAACCAATAACGCTGGCGCTGGAAAGGGTAGGTGGGCAGTGCGACCCGGCGACGGCCGTAGCCCTGCTCCACTCCCGCCCAGTTCACATCCACGCCCAACGTGTACAGTGCCCCCAGGCTGCTCAATAGCTGTTCCCACTCCCCTCGCCCTGGCCGCAGACTGGGCAGCCATACCGCCTCTGCTTCCGTCACGCTCTGCCGCCCCATACCCAACAACGTCGGCTTGGGGCCAATCTCAATGAAGACCCCCGCCCCCTGCTGCCGCAATGCCGCCATGCCCGGCGCAAACCGCACCGGCTGCCGGATATGCTCCACCCAATAATCGGCGCTGCTCATCTCTGCCCCCACTGGCTGGCCGGTCACGTTGCTGATAATCTCCAACCGGGGTGGGTGGAGCGGCACAGAGGCCACTATCTCGGCAAATGGTTGTAAGATGGGCGTCATCAGCGGGGAGTGGAAGGCATGGGAGACGTTCAGGTCGCGGGTTTCAATGCCTTGCCGCTGGAGTGCGGCAGTCACGGCCGTGACTGCTTCGGCCTGTCCGGCATAGGTGATGCTCTCCGGCCCGTTCACGGCGGCGATACCCACCGCCTCAGCATAAGGGGCGATGGCTGCCTGTACTGTTTCTTCCGCAGCAAAGGCGACAGCCATACGGCCAGGGGTGGTCAAGGTTTGCATCAGCCGTCCGCGTGCGGCCACCAGTTTCAGCCCATCTTCCAGGCTGAAAACGCCGGCCAGGCAGGCAGCCACGTATTCTCCGATGCTGTGTCCCAGCAGCACGTCCGGCTGGATACCCCAGGATTGCCACAACTTGGCCAGGGCGTATTCCAGGGCGAAGAGCGCCGGTTGGGTGTAGGCAGTTTCGTCCAGAGGAGAACTGTCACCATCAGATGGGTAGAGGACGGAGAGCAACGGCCGTGCCAGATACGGCCGTAGCCGTTCGTCGCACGCTTGCATGGTCTGGCGGAAGAGGGGTTGGCTCTGGTATAGCTCTTGCCCCATGCCCACGTATTGGCTGCCCTGCCCCGTGAATAGAAAGGCAATCGCCCCGCGTTCATTTTCCCCCGGCCCACGCGAAACGCCTTCCACCGGTTTGCCCTGGCTGGCGGCGTCCAGTCTGGCGGCGGTTTCGGCCACTGTCCCGGCCACCACACTCAAACGATGCTCAAAATGGGCTCGCGTATTGTTGGCGGTGTAACACACATCGCCTAAAGAGATCTTCGGGTACTCCGTCAGGAATTTTTCATATCGGGTGGTCTGTGCTTGCAGCGCCGCTTCGCTTTTGGCTGACAGCGTGAGCAGGTGTATGGGGCGGTCAGGCAAAGAGGGGGTGACGGCCGTTGGTGGCGCTTCTTCTACAAGGACATGGGCGTTTGTACCGCTCAAGCCGAAGGAGCTAATCCCGGCGATGCGCGTTTCACCGGCGGGCTGCCAGGGGGTCAACGTGGTAGGTATGGTGATAGGAATTTCTCCCCACGGAATGTAAGGACTGGGCTGTTTGAAATGCAGATGAGGGGGAATCTGGCGGTGTTGTAAGGCCAACACGGTCTTGATGAGGGCGGCTATTCCCGCCGTGCCCTCCAGATGGCCGATGTTGGTCTTGAGGGAGGCGACCAGCAGGGGATCATTCACCGGGCGGTTCTGGCCGTAGACCGTCGCCAGGGCTTCTATCTCGATGGGGTCACCCAACGAAGTGCCGGTGCCGTGCGCCTCAATGTAGCTGACCTGTTCGGGTTTGACTCTGGCATTGACCAGCGCCCGGCTGACCACATCTTCCTGGGCCAGGCCGTTGGGCACGGTCAGACCGCTGGCACGGCCGTCATGGTTGATAGCTGAGCCACGAATGACGGCCAGAATGTGGTCGTTGTTGGCCTGGGCGTCAGATAGACGCTTCAGAACCACCACGCCGCACCCTTCGCCACGGCCGTAGCCGTCGGCAGAAGCGTCAAACGTTTTGCAACGGCCGTCGGGGGCCAGCGTTTGCAGGCGGCACATATAGATGGTGAAAACCGGCGAGAGCATCAGGTTGGCGCTGCCCACCAGCGCCAGATCACAATCCTGGTTGCGTAAACTCTGGCAGGCCAGATGCACCGCCACCAGCGAAGAAGAACAGGCCGTATCCACGGTAATGACTGGCCCATGCAGATCGAGGTTAAAGGCCAGACGGCCGGCGGCAAAGCTATTGACGCTGCCCGTACCGGAGTGGATGTCAATTAAATCCGGGGCGCCGGTCAGGGTATATTCGGTGTAATCCTGGGTCATCATGCCCACAAAAATGCCCGTTTTCTGTTCTTGCCAGCCGCCAGGAGATAAACCGGCGTTTTCCAGCGCCTCCCAACTCACTTCCAGCAACAGTCGTTGTTGGGGGTCCATCATGGCCGCTTCACGGGGGCTGATGCCAAAAAAAGGAGCGTCAAAATGGTCAATTTGCGGCAAGAAGCTGCCGTAACGCGAGTAAATTTTGCCCGGCGTGTTGGGCGTGGCGGCGTAATACGCTTCCACGTCCCACCTGTCTGCGGGAATTTCCGAGACAGCATCCGTGCCATTGGCCAACATGTGCCAGAATGCCTCCGGCGTGCTGGCGTTGTTGGGAAAACGGCAGGCCATGCCCACCACGGCAATGGGTTCGCTGCGTTTGTTTTCCAGGTCGTTCAACCTGGATTTCATCTTTCTCAGTTCCAGCAGTGCTTCTTTCATCAACTGCTTGTCATCTGTTTTACTGGCGCTTCCACTCATGACATGACCACCTCTGCCCTGACGGCAGCTAATTCTTGCGCGAGTAGACCGGCGATTTCCATCTCAGAGAGGTCGTCTAACCCATCTGTGACCTCGCCCTGGTCATCCGCTGTGTTAAAGTGTGGCTCCGTGTCCGCCGGAAAGGCGGCAGCAAGCACTTCCTGCATCAGATAATTTCCCATTTTTTCTACGGTTGGATACTTAAAAAAGAGGGTAGCAGGCAGCGATGAACTGAGGCTGCTTTGCAAACGGTTACGCAGTTCCATGGCCATCAACGAATCCATGCCCAGTTCAAAAAAGCCCTGTTGTAAGCCGATGTGTTCGGGCAGTTCCAACCCTAACACCTGGGCGGCCTGGCCGCGCAGATGGTCTACCAACAATTTGTGGCGATGGCGGGCAGGGGCGGCGCGCAGCTCGGTCAGCAATTGTGGCGGTGGGGCCGACGGTCGTTCGCCTGCCCCCACCAATCGCCGCACCAACGCCGGTTCACACCCTTCCGGGAACTGCTGCCCGTACTGCCCCCAGTGAACGGGCAGTACCGTCGCCTGGGGCGTATCGGGCGAGGAGGCCAGCAACAGGGCGAGGGCATGCAAGCCTTTATCCGCTGGAATGAAGCCAATCCCGGCCGCCGACCAGCGGTCCTGACCGGTTTTACCCACCCGCGTCGCCATGCCCGCTTCGGCCCACGGCCCCCAATTCACGCTCAATCCCGGCAGGCCAAGCTGCCGCCGGTAATGGACCAGTGCATCCAGGAAGGCGTTGGCGGCGGCATAGTTGCCCTGCCCGGCCCAGCCCAACACGGCCGTTGCCGAGGAAAAACAGAGGAAAAAGTCTAAAGGTTGGTCCTGGGTCTGGCAGTGTAAATTCCAAGCCCCCGTCACTTTGGCCGCCAACACCCGTTCAAAGCGCGGCCAGCTTTGCTGCACGAGTAACCCATCATCCAGCACCCCGGCGGCATAAACGATGCCGCGCAAAGGCAGACTGTCCCCTTGCACCGGGTTCAGCAATCGGGTCACTTCGTCCGCCTGGGACACATCGGCGGCAAATACCTGCACCTGCACCCCGCTGTGCTGCAATTGCTGGATGGCCGCCTGCTGTTTTTCTGTCGTTATTCCCTGGCGGCCAACCAGCAGCAGGTGGCGTGCCCCCTGCGCGGCCAGCCAGTGGGCCACTTGCAGCCCCAGGCTGCCCAGGCCGCCAGCTATAAGGTAACGGCCGTCCGACCGTATAGTGATTTGTTCACTGGCGACTGCCTGGTGACGTTTCAACCGTGGCACAAAGCGGCGCCCATCCCGGAAAGCGATCTGATTTTCACCGTCCGGTTGGTTTATTTCCCGCCAGAGAAAGGTCGCCGCTTCCACAGCATCCACTAACGACGGCAAATCTATCAGCCCACCCCACAATTCTGGCTGCTCCAAAGCGATCACCCGTCCCAACCCCCATAAGGTGGCCTGGCCCACCTGGATTGCTGACGTGTCGGCAGCGACCACCGTTTCAGCGCCAACCGCCTGGGTATGGCGCGTTACCAACCACAGCGGGGTTTTGCCCGCCGGTTGCTCACCCATCGCCTGTACCAGGTGCAAGACGCTGCCGCAATCTCTTTCCTGAAGCTGGCGCAGCCGTGCCCCAGACAGCTCCTGGTGCGTATCTGCACCCCAAAGGTGGATGACACCTTGCAAGTGGCCGCCCGCCTGGCTTTCTTGCAGCAGGCGGTGGAACTGGTCAGGTTGGGATGGGTTGAGCTGGTATTGGTTAACGGCCGTTTGCGCATACCATTCACCCGGCCAGACCATCATTGCCTTGTGGCCGACGGCAGCCAGGCGACCGGCCAACGCCGCACCCACGCCACCCTGATCGGCAAAAATAAGCCAACGGCCGTCGGACAGGCGGCCATTGGCCGTTGCTCCGGCCTCTGGTTGCGCCCGTTCCTGCGCCTGCCACTCAATTTTGTATAACCACTCATCCACGCCTGATGGTGAGCGGGCAAAGGTTTTTGGCTCGGCCCGCGTCAACTGGAGGCCCGTCACCGCCGCTATCACCCGACCGTCGTCATCCAATAAACAAATGTCGCCTACCGGCCCTACCCCATTTTGGGCCGCCGTTTCGCGTAGTATGGTATGGCACCAGTAATTGCTAGTGGCGGGACGGCCGTAAAAATGAAAACGGCCGATGTGGAAGGGGATATAAATGAAACCCTCTGTCGTCATGTCGGCCAGATCGATGCCGGGGCAGCTTAACAACGATTGCCAGGAGGAATCAATCAACCCCGGATAAAGCTGGTACTCACGCGCATCATCAGGCAGCGTGGGCAGCCGTAAACGACACAAACTCTCCCCTTCGCCCTGCCATATCTCTTCCAGCCAGCGAAAGGCACTGCCCAGGTGATACCCGGCTTGCCAAAAGTCGGCATAAAAATTCTCCCCGGACAGGCGTTGTGGGCAGCGCCGCTTAATCGCCGCCAAATCTACAATCTCAGGTGTATTGGACGGCACAGTGTGAACTTTTCCGGTGGCGTGCAATTGCCAGGGATTGGCTTCCGGCCCGTTATCAGGCGCACTCACAATCTGGAAGGTGGTGGGGTCGCCTGCTTCTGGCGTGAGGATGAGTTGGACGAGGGAGGCATCTGGCTCCGCCAGCGGCAGTGCCTGGGGAAAGAATATATCTTCCAGCCAGCAAGATGCCGTACCTGCCGTTTCCTTGACGGCCGTTAACACCATCGAAACGTAAAACGCGCCGGGCACAACGGCCGTGCCAAACACACGATGATCATCCAGATGGGGCGGTGACTGCACGGCCAGTTGCGTCTCAAAACGGCTCTCCCGGCTGTTGGGCAGGCGCAACCGTTGCCCCAACAGCGGCGAGGTCACCCCATTTTGCGAAACGGGCGAGCGCACGCCGGTTGTCTTTTTCACCCAATAGCGTTGGCGCTGGAAAGGGTAGGTGGGCAGTGCGACCCGGCGACGGCCGTAGCCCTGCTCCACTCCCGCCCAGTTCACATCCACGCCCAACGTGTACAGTGCCCCCAGGCTGCTCAATAGCTGTTCCCACTCCCCTCGCCCTGGCCGCAGACTGGGCAGCCATACCGCCTCTGCTTCCGTCACGCTCTGCCGCCCCATACCCAACAACGTCGGCTTGGGGCCAATCTCAATGAAGACCCCCGCCCCCTGCTGCCGCAATGCCGCCATGCCCGGCGCAAACCGCACCGGCTGCCGGATATGCTCCACCCAATAATCGGCGCTGCTCATCTCTGCCCCCACTGGCTGGCCGGTCACGTTGCTGATAATCTCCAACCGGGGTGGGTGGAGCGGCACAGAGGCCACTATCTCGGCAAATGGTTGTAAGATGGGCGTCATCAGCGGGGAGTGGAAGGCATGGGAGACGTTCAGGTCGCGGGTTTCAATGCCTTGCCGCTGGAGTGCGGCAGTCACGGCCGTGACTGCTTCGGCCTGTCCGGCATAGGTGATGCTCTCCGGCCCGTTCACGGCGGCGATACCCACCGCCTCAGCATAAGGGGCGATGGCTGCCTGTACTGTTTCTTCCGCAGCAAAGGCGACAGCCATACGGCCAGGGGTGGTCAAGGTTTGCATCAGCCGTCCGCGTGCGGCCACCAGTTTCAGCCCATCTTCCAGGCTGAAAACGCCGGCCAGGCAGGCAGCCACGTATTCTCCGATGCTGTGTCCCAGCAGCACGTCCGGCTGGATACCCCAGGATTGCCACAACTTGGCCAGGGCGTATTCCAGGGCGAAGAGCGCCGGTTGGGTGTAGGCAGTTTCGTCCAGAGGAGAACTGTCACCATCAGATGGGTAGAGGACGGAGAGCAACGGCCGTGCCAGATACGGCCGTAGCCGTTCGTCGCACGCTTGCATGGTCTGGCGGAAGAGGGGTTGGCTCTGGTATAGCTCTTGCCCCATGCCCACGTATTGGCTGCCCTGCCCCGTGAACAGAAAGGCGATTTTGCCTCTTTCTTTGCCTTTTACCTGCCCACTTACCAGACCATCCACCTCCTGACCAGAGGTGAAACCACCTAGTTTCTCTTGCAGGTCGGCCGCAGAGTGGGCGACAACGGCCAGGCGATGGGGGAAATGGGTACGGCCGTTCACGGCCGTGTAACAAACATCGGCCAGGGAAACTTCCGGCTGCGTTGCTAGAAACGCCTGGTACCGTTGCGCCAGTTCGGGCAGCGCCGCTTCGTTTTTGGCCGACAGGGTGAGCAGGTGGGCGGCCCGGCCGTTTTCTGCTGCTACCGGTTCTGGCAAAGGCGCTTCGCCAACCACCAGGTGCGCGTTCACGCCACTGGCCCCAAACGAGCTGATACCCGCCAGACGCGGTTTCTCACCGCCAGACCAGGGGGTCAGTTTGGTGGGGATTTTGACCGGAATCTCCGACCAGGGGATGTACGGATTGGGTTGCGTCAGGTGCAAATGGGGCGGAATGGCCTGGCGTTGTAAGGAAAGGATAACCTTGATCAAACCGGCGACGCCGGCGACAGCTTCCGTATGGCCGATGTTGGTTTTGACCGAACCGAGCAGAAACGGCGCATCCGCCAACCGCCCCTGGCCGAACACCGCATCCAGCGCCCGCACTTCAATGGGGTCGCCCAGCGAGGTGCCGGTACCGTGCGCCTCGATGTAATCTACATCCTGTGGCGTCACGCGGGCGGCCTGGAGGGCGTCACGGATGACGCGCTCTTGCGCCTGGCGGTTGGGCACGGTAAAGCCGCTGCTGGCCCCATCCTGGTTGACGGCCGAACCACGAATGACGGCCAGAATGGGGTCTTGCGCCCCTAGGGCATCAGAGAGACGCTTGAGAACGACCACGCCACAGCCTTCACTGCGCACAAACCCGTTGGCCCGGCCGTCAAATGCCTGGCAACGGCCGTCGGGGGACAACATCTTATTCTTGCTGGCCGTAATCAACCAGTCGGGCGATAAAATCAGGTTCACACCGCCGGCCACCGCCAGGTCGCTCTCCCCCAGGCGCAAACTTTGGGCGGCCAGATGCACCGCCACCAGCGAAGAAGAGCAGGCTGTGTCCAGCGCCATACATGGCCCCTGAAAACCAAAAATATAGGCCAGACGGCCGGCAATGGCGTTCATTGTGTTGCCCATCAGCCGGTATGGGTTGGCGCTGGCGGCTGCATCTTCTCCGTTCAAAAGCTGCAAATAATCGTTAAACGTAGCCCCGACAAACACCCCGGTGCGGCTGCCCGCCAGTTGTGACGGCGCCTGTCCCGCCCGTTCCAACGCCTCCCAGGTCACTTCCAACAGGAGCCGTTGTTGCGGGTCCATGCTGCGCGCCTCTACCGGCGCAATGCCAAAAAAGAGGGGGTCAAACTGGTCCACGTTCTCCAAAAAGCCACCCCAACGGGTGATCATCTTACCCGGCGCTTCCGGGTCCGGGTCATAATAGGCATCCACGTCCCACCGGGTAGCGGGAATCTCCTGAATCGCGTCCACACCCTCTCGCAGCAAACGCCAGAAAGCGTCTGGCGTATCTACGCCGCCGGGAAAGCGACAACCCATGCCAATAACGGCAATTGGCTCTGTGCGCGCCTGTTCCACGGTCTCCAATCGGGCGCGCAGCTTTTGCAGCGCCGACAGCGCCTCTTTTAACCGCGATTGATAGTCAACCCGGCTGGTTGTTTCGCCCATGACATTCTCCTCATACCAGTTCGCTAATCGTCAAAAGCTCGCTGTCCACCAGAGATAACAGTTCCTCTTCAGACAACCCATCCCAACTGCTGCTGGCGTGTTCATTCGCTCCGGTTGTGGCTTCCATCTCTGCGGGGGGTAAACGATCCACCTTGCCATTCCCGTTAGCGCTGATTCGCAAGATATCCCTGGCTAAAAAGGCCGCCAGGTCATGGATGGTGGGGTATTCAAACGCCACCGTGGGTGGTAAGGAACAGGTCAGGCTGGCTTCCAGCCGGTTGCGCAGCTCCACCGTCATGATCGAGTCCATACCCATGGCAAAGAATCCTTGCTCGGTGTCTAATGATTCGGATGAATCAGCCCCGATAACGGCCGTTACCTGCTGGCGTACATGACCCAACAGCAATTCCCATTGGTCCCCAGAAGCAGCCGCTTTGATTTGCGCAACCAGGCCATTTGCAGCCTTGTCCACCGTTCCATTTTGGGCCGGTAAGGCAATGGCAATCTGTTCCAAGAGGGGTTGTTTACCCCGGATCTCATAGATCGGCTTAAAACGTGACCACTCGATAGCCGCTACTGTTTGTTGTACGGCGTCTGTTTCCAACAAATAACGCAGCGTGTCCAGCGCCGCCGGGGCGGCCATGCCCGCCAGGCCAATCTGGGCGAAAAATTGGGCCAGGTCGGCCGAGACCATGCCGTGACCATCCCACCAGCCCCAGTTGACGCTCAGCGCCGGTAATCCCAAAGCGCGCCGGTAATGGGCCATCGCATCCAGGAAGTGGTTGGCCGCCGCGTAATGGGCCATGCCCTGTGACCCCCACACCGATGCCCCGGAGGAAAACAAGACAAAAAAGTCCAGCGGGGCATTTGTTGTCTGGCACAATTGATGCAGCACCCAGGTTCCGGTCACTTTCGCCTGGAGCGCGGCGTAAAGGGCGGCGGTCGGCATTTCGGTTATAGTGTGTGCCGTCACCACACCGGCGGCATGAATGATGCCTCGCAGCGGCGGCCCGTTTTCCAGTTCGGCAAACAACGCCGCCATTTGTGACCAATCGGCCACATCAGCCCTGGCGACTTGCACCTGGACGCCCTGCGCCTCTAGCGTCTGGATGGTTTCCATCTGCTGCGTTCTGGCATCATCGGCCGCAGACACGCCGGTGCGGCTGGTTAAAATGAGGCGTCCGGCCCCCTGTCCGGCTAACCAGCGCGCCACCGCCAGACCCAGATTGCCCAGGCCACCGGTGACCAGGTAAGTACCGTCCGCCTGGATGGTTACAGGTTTGTGATTGTGGTCGGGGGCACTGCGCGCCAGCCGGGGCACAAAACGGGAATTTTCCCGGAAAGCAACCTGGTTTTCGGCATCTGGGCAGCGTATTTGAGCCAGCAGTTGGCCTATCTGTTCGGCCAGGTCGTTGGTTGTGTCGGAGAGGGGTGGCAAATCTATCAGGCCACCCCACAGATCGGGCTGCTCCAAAGCGATGACCCGCCCGAATCCCCACAGCGGTGATTGTTCCATCTGGATACGCGCTGCTTCTTTGCCGGTGGATTGCACGCCGCGTGTAACCAACCAGAGCCGGCCACGGCCGTCCCCCTGACACTGCGCCATGGCCTGAACCAGGTGCAGTACACTGCCGCAACCACGCACCTGGGCCTGGTGTAGCTGGTCAAGGGTTAGCGCTGTTTCTGTATCCAGACTCCAGAGATGGATGATGCCTTGCCAGTCTCTTACCTCGTCACATTCCTGCAACAACCGGGCATAGTGGTCCGGCCGGGTGGGGTCGAGGTGGTATTGGTCAACGGCCGTACACGCCCATGTCTCGCCCGCCCAAACCAGCGTCGCCGTGTCACCCGCCGCCGCCAGACGCCCGGCCAAAGCCTGGCCCACGCCACCCTGATCGGCAAAAATCAACCAACGGTCGTGTCCCATCGGTTCGGTTGGCTCGTCTGCCGGTGGCTGTTCTTGCCACCGCAATTCGTATAACCAGTCCGGTTCCGGTGGTTCTGGCTGCGCCTTGTGGGTCGCGCGTACCCCTGGTTTTACCGGCAGCCAGTACCGCTGCCGCTGGAACGGATAGGTGGGCAGCACCATGCGCCGCCTACCGTACCCCTGATCCAGGCTGGCCCGGTCTACTTCCACACCCAGGGTGATGAGAGCGCCCACGCTCTCCAACATTTGCTGCCAATCGCCTCGTTTGGGATGCAGGCTGGGCAGCCAGGCGCCCTCGCCTGCTATACGTTGGCCCATGCCCAACAAGGTGGGTTTTGGCCCCATTTCAATATAAATCGTAGCCCCCTGCTGCTGCAAACAGTGAATGCCATCGGCAAAACGCACCGGCTGGCGCATATGCGCCACCCAATAGTCCGGTTGCGCCATTTCCGCCCCGGCGATCTGCCCGTTGCCGTTGCTGACCACGGGCAGGGACGGCCGTGCCAGCGACGTTCCGGCCACAATTTGTGCATACGCCCCCAATATCGGTTCCATCAACGGGGAATGGGAGGCGTGGGGAATATTCAACCGCCGCGTCTGGATGCCCTGTGCGGCCAAAGTAGTCATCACGGCGTGCACGGCCGTAGCCCGGCCGGAAATGGTCACGTTGCGCGGCCCATTGACGGCGGCAATGCCTACTTCTTGGCTGTAGGGGGCCAGCGCTTCCTGCACCTGCTCTTCATCGGCAAAAACGACCACCATCCAGCCCGGCTCCGTCTCGTACTGCATCAGGCGGCCGCGTTCGGCTACCAGTTTCAGCCCATCGGCCAAGCTCAATACCCCGGCCAGGCAGGCAGCGGCATATTCACCCAGGCTGTGCCCCAGTAACAGGTCTGGCTGCACACCCCAGGATTGCCACAGTTTCGCCAGAGCGTATTCGATGGTGAACATGGCCGGTTGGGCATACACCATCTCATCCAATGGAGACGGTTCGCCCGGCTGCGGATAGATGACAGAGAGCAACGGCCGTGCCAGATACGGCCGTACCAGTTCCGTGCACTCATCCACCGTCTGCCGAAAACCAGTGTGGGTTTCATACAGTTCCTGCGCCATGCCCACATATTGGCCGCCTTGCCCCGGAAATAAAAAGGCGATTGCCCCCCGTTCCCCATCGGCCTGCCCACGAAAAACTCCCTCACCCACTTTCCCCTCGTTTAGCTCACGCAGTTTGGCGGCCGCTTCGGCCGGGGAGGCCGCCGCCAGACTCAGGCGGTGGTTAAAGTGCGCCCGCGCCTGGTGCAGGGTGTGGCAAACATCGGCCAGCGGTACGTCAGGATGGGCTGCCAGGTATTGGGCAAATTGGGTGGCCTGGGCTTGCAGGGCGGCTTCGCTTTTGGCGGAGAGGGTGAGCAGGTGATACGGCCGTGTCGCCTGCGTTTCCGTGACCACCGGCTGTGGCGCTTCTTCCAGGATGACATGAGCGTTGATGCCGCTCAGACCAAAGGAACTGACTCCGGCCAGGCGCGGCTTCTCACCCACCGGCCAGGGCGTGAGCGCCGTAGGGATGGTCACCGGCATTTCTTCCAAACCAATGGCCTGGTTCACGTGCTGCAAGTGTAAATGAGGTGGAATGGCCTGGTGATGCAGCGCCAGCGCCACTTTCATCAGCCCGGCAACCCCGGCGGCAGATTCTAAATGGCCGATATTGGTTTTCACCGAACCGATCAGCAAGGGTTTGTTGGGTGAGCGCCCCTCGTTCAATACAGCGTCCAACGCTTTGACTTCAATGGGGTCGCCCAGGGGCGTACCGGTGCCGTGCGCTTCCACGTAGCTGATCTGGTGTGAGGCGACGCCGGCGTTTTGCAAAGCCCGGCGAATCAACGCCTGCTGCGCCGGGCCGTTGGGCACGGTTAAGCCGCCGCTGGGACCGTCGTGGTTCACGGCCGTGCCCCGAATCAACGCCAGGATGGGGTCGCCATCGGCCAGCGCATCGGACAGCCGCTTCAGCACCACAATGCCGCAGCCTTCACTGCGGACGTACCCATTGGCGGCGGCATCAAATGTTTTACTGACGCCATCCGGCGACAGCGCCCCCATGCGCGAGAGGGAAATGTGCATTTCCGGCGAAGTGATGACGTTCACACCGCCGGCCAACGCCAGGTCGGTTTCCCCGGCACGCAGGCTCTGGCAGGCTAGATGCACGGCCACCAGCGAGGAGGAGCAAACAGTGTTCAGCGTCAGGCTGGGGCCTTGCAGCCCCAGGATGTAGGAGACGCGACCGGCAGCAAAGCTGGTATCGGTGCCACTGGCGTAATAAGCGTCAACGGCCGTGCCATCTTGCTGGTGTAAATAACGCTGACCATAGTCATACAACATTACCCCAAAATAGACGCCTGTCTGGCTGCCTTCCAGGCCATCCGGTTTGATGCCAGATCGCTCCAACGCCTCCCAACTCACCTCCAGCAGGAGCCGTTGCTGCGGGTCTAAGCC
Source organism: Anaerolineae bacterium (assembly GCA_023382655.1). Classification (GTDB taxonomy): domain Bacteria; phylum Chloroflexota; class Anaerolineae; order Promineifilales; family Promineifilaceae; genus CAADGU01. Next base: position 25,123 of record JAHDWK010000046.1, read on the forward strand.
CTTGGCTTCGCGTGGGGTAATCCCAAAAAACGGGGCGTCAAACTGGTCAACGTCGGGCAAGAAACCGCCACGCCGGGTATACATTTTCCCCGGCGCGTGTGGGTCGGGGTCATAATAAGCATCCACATCCCAACGATCCGGCGGGATGTCGGTAATGGCATGGACGCCATTTTTCAAGTTTTGCCAGAATGTGTCCGGGTCATTGGCCCCACCTGGAAAACGGCAGCCCGCGCCGACGATGGCAATGGGTTCGGTGCGGGCACGTTCCAGGGTGTTCAACCGGGCGCGTAAAGATTTCAGTTCCAGCAGGGCGCGCTTGGTGGGCGATAATTGTTCATCTGGTAGATAACTTTCGCTCATGACAAACCTTTTCTCATTTTCTTAAGCCGGGCGCTGTGTTGTGCTTCGTCAGAGATAATGATTTTTACGGGAACTTTGTAGCTTTGCAGGCGCTCGCGGCAATACCGTTTCACCGTGCTGACAAATTGCCGGTAATCCAGATCGCCGTTGGCGTGCAGGCGCACCCTGGCGCAAACGACATGCCCGGTAATGGGATTCCTTTCGCCATACACCGTCACCTCCTGCACATTCTCGATCTCTTGAATGACGCTTTCCACTTCAATGGGGTAAACTTTTTCACCACCGACATTGATAATTTCGGAATCACGCCCCAGCAGGCGTACATAATCGCCGTCTACTTCCACCCGATCCCCGGTGATCAGCCAGCCATCGTCGGTGAAGGGGGCCGGGGCATTGAGGTAGCCCAACATGGCCGACCGGGCTTTGATGTGTAGAATGCCATCCACTATCCGCGTTTGAAACTGTTCGCCGCCTACCTTCACCCACAAAGAGTCAGAGCTGCGTGACTGGGAGCGCAAAATGCCCACTTCGGAAAGGCCATAAGTCTGGCGCAATTCAATGGTGGGCAAGAGAGCGTGGATGCGTTGCAGGGTGCTTTCGGGCATCGGCTCGGTGCCGTAGGTGATGAGGCGCAGGGAAGAAAGGTCATACTTTTTGTATGCCTCGCTTAGCAGCAGCAGGTTGATGAAGGTGGGCGATGTGGGTAGCAAGTTTACCCGATACTTTTCTATCGCCTGCAAGATACAGTCCGGGCTGCGGTCTGGTGGCGCGACCATGCAGCCGGTGTTGGCCAGGGTGTAGAGCATGGTGTTCAGGCCACCAATGTGGTCATAGAGCATAAAGGCGATGGTGCGGAAGCGTTTGCCCGGCGTCTGGTATTTTTGCAGCATGGGCAGCAGGTCATGGACGATGGCTTTGTGGTCGCCGGTGGAGCCGGAGGAGAAGAGGACCAGGCCCGGATGCCGGGTCTGGCGCAGGTGGGCATAGAGAGGATGCACGGCCGTGCCCGGCAACCGTTCCATCTGCGCCTCATCGGCTGCATCCAGCACAAAACGCATCTCTGCCTGGGCGACCTCCAACAGTCGGGGTTTGGCCGCTTCGGCCAGGCTGGCCAGGGGGACCACAATGCAGCCATGCTCTACCAGTGCCAGGAACAGGGCAATGGCCTGTGGTGAATAATTCCCTTCCAGGACCACCACCGCACCGGGCGGGACGCCCCGGCTTTTGATGGTTTCTTGCCAGGCAGCTATCTGCGCCAACAGCCAGCCGTAGGTGTATGCCCTGTCTTGCCAGATGACGGCTTCTTGCTCCTGGTTTTGCCGGAAAGCGTGCCGCAGAAAATCAATAAACATCAGACCCCTCCCAGGAAAAGCACCTGACCGGTGACAAAGCTGCTTTGCGGTCGGATAAAAAAGTCAATCACATTGGCAATATCCTCAAATTCGCAGAAGCGATGGATAGCCTGGCGGTTGAGCAGATCATTGAGCTTGTCTTCAGGCACAGCACGGATGAGATCGGTTTTGACCGGGCCGGGGCCAACGGCGTTGACGGTGATGCCCGCCGCCGCCAGTTCTCTGGCCAGAATTTGGGTCAGGTTCAAGACGGCTGCTTTGGAAGCGGCGTAAACGGCTTCCCCTTCCAGTTTGAGGGGGGTGGCGATGGTGACAAAGTTGACGATACGGCCGTAGCCCGCCCGCTGCATCAACCGGGCCGCTTCCCGGCAAAATAAAAAGGTACCCATAAAGTTAGTGTTTAGAATGTTTTGCGCCGTTTGCAGTGGCGTCAGCAGGGTATGGTTCATGGCGGCAATCCCGGCATTGTTAATCAGCACATCCAGCCGTTTATAGTTCTGGCGAATCTCCGTAAACATCGTTTTGACGCTGGTTTCATCAGCAACATCCAGACAATAATGGCGATAATTCTCCACCTGCCACTCGACCGGGCGGCGGCTGCATCCCACCACCTGGAAGCCTTGCCCCAGGTAATGCTGCGCCAGATATTTACCAATGCCCCGGCTGGCGCCGGTAATCACTATTGTCGGTTGTTTTTCCATCCTACCACCTTCGTTTGAGGACGATTTAGCAAATCGCCCTACGCTTGCAGGGTGACCGGCGCTGCTTCTTTCAGGAGTGCGGTGATATAAGCGACCAACGTGGCCACCGTGCGGAACGGGCTGTTGCGCTGCGACATCGCCCGTTCATCGGCCAGCGTGATAGGGACGCCAAATTCGTCTTCGATGTTTTGTTCGGCGGCCACAATCAGATTTACCAATTCCAACGAATCCAGCCGCCCACCACTGCCGTATAAAACGGTGTCTGGTGATTTCTGGAGCCGCCTCTCTGGCGGCAAGATGTCATTCAGTTCATCTATGGCTTGAAAAACAGCCTCGGTCGTTCTTTCTATATCTGTCATCCTGACCTCTTTGCGGTCAACCGCCCATGCGGTCAACCGCCCAATTCCGCCAACAACAATGCCTCGGCTTCTTCTTCGGAAAGCCCGGCTATTTCTGCCTGTAGTTCATCGGTTAGATCAACTTCACTGGTCACGGCCGTGTCCGTCACTTCCAGGCGTAATACCTGCCGCGCCAGATAGTTAGTGAGCGATTGCACCGTTGGATAATCAAAAACTACCGTTTTCGACAGGCGGGCATTGAGACCAGCCTGCAAGCGCTTTTGTAACTCTACCGCCATGAGTGAATCCATCCCCATCTCAAACAATCGCCGGTGCGGGTCTAAGCGACGCGCCGAACCAATGCCCAACACCTGCACCGCCTGCTGCTGCACATGCCCCAACAGCAACTCTTTCTGTTTGACAGGCGGAGTCTGCTCCAATTCTCGCCAGAATTGGGCTGCCTGGGGTGGTGCATCGTCTGTATTCTGGCGCGCCGACCGGGTAAATTCGGCGAAAAAGGGCCAGTTATGGCGCAGCGACGTTTGTTGAGCGAAGGCGTCCCAGTTGATGGGGAAAATGCCCACCTGCGACGCCCCCTGTTCGAGGGCACGGTGCAACAAAGCAATACCCTGGGTCGGGGGAATAACGCCGATGCCTTGCCCCAACCAATGCTGCTTTTGCGCGTCGCTCAACGCCGTGGCCATGCCCACACCGGCCCAAGGTCCCCAATTGATGCTCAAGGCTGGCAATCCCTGGAGTCGGCGGGCATGGGACAGGGCGTCCATGAAGGCATTGGCCGCCGCATAATTCCCTTGCCCGGCCGACCCCATCAGGGAGGAGATGGAGGAAAAGAAAATGAAGAAGTCCAGCGGTTGTTTGCTGGTCTGGGTGTGCAAATGCCAGGCCCCGGCCACTTTGGGGGCCATTACCTGGGTAAAATGTCCCCATTCCTGGTGCAGCAAGATGCCGTCATGCAGCACTCCGGCGGCGTGGATGATACCGCGCAAAGGGGGCATATTAGCCTGGATATGGCTGAGCACGGCCGTCACCTGCTCAGCCTGGGTAATGTCAGCGGCCAATACGGTCACGGCCGTGCCCATCTGCTCTATCGCGGTAATGGCTGCCTGGGCTTCGGCTGTAACGCCACGCCGCCCTACCAACACCAGATGGCGCGCCCCCTGTTCCGCCAGCCAGCGAGCCAGAGTTAAGCCCAATCCGCCCAAACCACCGGTAATCAAATAAGCGCCATCATCGCGGATGGTGATGTCCAGCACATCATGTTGGCTTCGCTGCGCCCGCACCAGGCGGGCCACGTAGCGTTGTCCCTGGCGAAAAGCAGCCTGGTCTTCGCCATCGGCAGCCAGGATGTGGGATAGGATAACGGCCGTGTCCGGCTGCCCACTTTCCAGGTCTACCAATCCCCCCCAGATTTCCGGGTGTTCCAGCGCCACCACCCGGCCCAGACCCCATAGCGGCGCTTGCGCCAGAGCCATTGAATTGTCTTCGGCCGTTACCGGCTGCGCGCCCTGAGTCACAAGCCACAGCCGGGGCGTGTGTTCGCTTTCCAGGCGGGCCAACGCCTGCACCAGGTGAAGCGCCCCCTGCCCGGCCAGATTTTGCACCGCTTCCATCTGTGCCAGTGAATCTGCCGGTGTGGTTTCCAGGCCCCATAAATAAACTACATGATCCAGCTTTTCCGCCTCTATCACCGCCAATAATTGGGCGAAATCGTCAGGCTGCGCCGGGTTTAAATGCCACTGCCCGTCGTCCCTCGTCTGCAAGCTGTCTCCGGGCGTAACCACCAGGCAGCGTTGTCCCTGAGCCGTCAAGGTATCCACCAGTTTTTGGCTGAAAGCATTGTCATGGCCGAAAAGGAGCCAGTTGTCTGCTGGCGGCAATGCCGGTGTGGCCACCGGGCTGGCCGACCATTGCATCTGGTACATCCACGCAGCCGGTTCCGCCTCTACGGGCCGCAGCAAAATATCACGCGGCGCGCGTTTGAAATGCAGGCCGGTGACTTCGGCCACCATCGCGCCGGAGGCGGCAAACAGGGTAATGTCGCCGGAGAAGGTCTGGTCATTACTGTTGTCCTGTGGATGCAGGCGGGCATGGCACCACAGTGCGTCCGGGACACGGCCGTTGAAACGGGCGTTAAAACGAAAACCGTCAATCCCCAATGGGATGTAAATGTCACCGGTGCGCAAAATATGCGTCACGCCCCCACCGGGTAGCGTGGTACAGAGGAATTGGAAGAGAGAATCTATCAGGCCAGGGGGCAATTGAAACATCTCGGCCTGATCAGCCGGTTGTGGCGGGCGTATCTGGCAAATAGCCTCGCCGTCGCGCCGCCAGATTTGTTGCAGCCATTGAAAACGTGGTCCCAGGTTATATCCGGCGGCGGCAAAATCTTTGTAGAACACTTCGCCCGCCAGCTTTTCGGGGCAGCGAGTCTGGATGGTTTGCCCGTCTGGCGTGGGCGCAGCCGGAGCAATTGCCCCCACCGTTACCTGGCCGGAGGCGTGTAACTGCCACTCACCCGCCTTGGCAGCCGGACGGCTGTGTATCGCAAATGTGTATTTTTCCGGGCCATCCGGGCTTAAAATGACCTGGACGACCCGCCCGGCGGTAGATAAAGTCAGCGCGTGGGTAAAGGTGATGTCGGTTAACTGGCAGGCGTCTGTGCCCAGGTGCGCGCGCACGGCCGATAAAATCATCGAGAGATGATGTGCGCCTGGCGCTACCACCTCGCCATACAGACGGTGATCGTCCAGGAAGGGATGGGAGGTGAGGGTTACGGCCGTCTCAAACACCACGGCTCGCCCCAACAGAGGCGAACGCAGCTGGTACCCCAACCAGGGATGAAGCTTTTCATCAGCCGGATAAGGAGTGCGAGATGGTGTGGCCCGGCCGTTGCCGCTTTCCAACCAATACCGCTCCCGTTGCCAGGGGTAGGGGGGTAAATGCACGACCTCGCCGCCGGGGTAAAGCGATGACCATTGCAGGGCATAACCCAGGGTGTAGAGCGCACCCAGAGAAGCCAGCATGGTCTTACGGTCAGGCTGTTTGCGTCGCAGTGAAGGCAGAACGTGCCCTGTTTTCTGGTTGGCCGCCAGCCGTTGGCTGATATAACCGCCCAATACGGGGTGTGGACTGATTTCGATGAAGGTGGAGAATCCTTGCTCTGCCAGCACCTGCACCGCCTCATCAAACCAAACCGTCTGGCGCAGGTTGCGGCCCCAATAAGCGGCGTCTAATTCCAGCCCGTTCACGGCCTGACCGGTAACGGTGGAAAAAATGGGGATGACGGCCGTTTGTGGCGACAGCCCGGCCAACACCTGCTCCAATTCCGCCTGAAATGGGGCCATTTGCGGGCTGTGAAAAGCATAATCTACCGGCAGGCGGCGGTAAAAAATCCCCGCTTCATCCAGATGAGATAGGAAATTTTCCAGAGTTGCCGCATCCCCGGAAAGCGTGATCGCTTCCGGCCCGTTTACCGCGGCAATGGCCAGACGGTCAGCATAGCCATTGAGTAGATGCCGCGCCTTGTCGAGCGAGAGGTCAACGGCGGCCATTTTGCCCAGGCCGGTGGCGGCCTGCATCAGCTGTCCCCGGTGGTAAATGACCTGAATCGCCTGTTCCAGAGTCAGGCTGCCGGCCACGTAAGCGGCGGCCACTTCGCCGACGCTGTGGCCCACTACGGCGCCTGGTTCAATGCCCCAGGACTGCCACAAAGCCGCCAGCGCGATCTGCACGGCAAAAAGAGCAGGTTGGGCCACGGCCGTTTGCTCCAACCGCGAGTGGTTTTCTTCAGCCATCAATTCGTCAATAAGCGACCAATCGGCGTGGGCGCGCAACAGCCGGTCACATTGCTCAATAACCGCCCGGTACACCGGCTCCTGGGCATACAGTTCGCGCCCCATGGCCCACCATTGCGGCCCCTGCCCGGAAAAGACAAAAACGGGTGGGGGTAACAGCATATAGGCAGCCTCTTCTGCTCTCACTCCGCTCACTTCCTCGCCGCGTACAAAAGCCTCCAGTTTTGTCATCAGTCCCGCCTGACCCGTGAATGCCACTGCCAGACGATACGGATGGTGGGTGGCACGCCGACTGGCGGTGTAACAGAGATCAGACAGCGACAGATCGGGATGGGTTTGCAAGAAGGAGAGCAGGGTTTGGGCCGTTTCCTGGCGGGCTTCGGCCGTGCGTGCGGACAGCGGCAGCAGCAAAGCGGGCGCAGCCACCGGTTCGGGCAGGTTGTTTTCCATTTGGGGGGGCAGACCGGCCAGTAAGATGTGGCAATTGGTGCCGCCAAAACCAAAGGAACTGATACCGGCCACAGGCGGTTCGTCTGGATCAGGCCAGGGGGTCACGGCCGTTGGCACTTTCAGTTTGAGCGTTTCAAAAGGGATATTGGGGTTGGGTTGGGCAAAGTGCAGGTTAGCGGGAATCAGCCCTTCTTTGATGGCCAGGGCGACTTTGATCAACCCGGCTACCCCGGCGGCCGCTTCCAGGTGACCGATGTTGGTTTTGACCGAACCGAGCAGCAACGGCCGTGTCTCTTCTCGCCCGGCGCAATAAATCGCGCTCAACGCCTTCGCTTCAATAGGGTCGCCTAATGGCGTACCTGTGCCGTGTGCTTCCACGTATTGCACTTTTTCCGGGGACAGCCCGGCGCGGCGGCAGGCGGCGCGTAGTACCGCTTCCTGCGCGGCCGTGTTCGGCACGGTCAGGCCGGTATTGATCTGTTTAGTTTCGCGGCGTCTGTGGCGAATGGTGCGGGCAGCAGTGACGATGCGCTGCATAGCGGAGAGGCCGGTCTCACGGCCGTCATTGTTGACGGCGCTGCCCTGAATGACACAGTAAATGGGGTCGTGGTCGGCCAGAGCCTGGGACAACATCTTCAACACCACCACACCGCCGCCTTCGCCACGCACAAAACCATTGGCGTGGGCGTCAAAGGTGCGGCAACGGCCGTCTGGGGATAGGCCGCCAAATTTGGACATCATCAGGGTGCTGTCCGGGGCCAGCATCAGGTGGACGCCGCCGGCCAGCGCCAGTGTGGACTCGCCACTGCGCAAACTGATACACGCCTGGTGAATGGCTACCAGCGAGGACGAACAGGCGGTGTCAATGGTCATACTTGGCCCGCGAAAGCCAAAAGCATACGACACACGGTTGGCAATAATGCTGAAATGGGTGCCCGTGGCCGTGTGTTGGGCAATGTATTCCAGGTCATTTTTGTGATGCAGGGTGGCATAATCAGCCCAGGAAGCGCCAAAAAAGACGGCCGTGTCACTTTCCCGCAGCGCCTCCACATCCTGGCCCGCATCCGCCAACGCTTCCCAGGCCAGTTCCAGCATCAACCGCTGCTGCGGGTCCATCTGCACAGTTTCGCGGGGGGAGATACCAAAAAAGAGAGGATCAAACTGGTCTACCTGACGCAAGAAGCCGCCCCAGCGGGTATTTATTTTCCCTGGAGCCGCCAAGTCGGGATCATACAATTGGTGGGCGTCCCAACGGTCAGCAGGGACTTCGGTGATGGCGTCTACGCTGTTACATAGCAGTTGCCAGTATTCACGGATATTTTCCGCGCCGGGGAAACGGCCGCTCAGACCAATGATGGCGACCGGTTCCATCTTCTGCTCATCGTGAACACCATTTATGTGCCTGAACACATCCAACCTCCTCACATAACAAGCGCAGCCTGAAATAACAACTGTCAACGGCAGCCAGCCAGCTAACAACAAAACCACTAGAAGAATCTGGTTTTATGTGGAGGGATTTACACCGCCAATTGATAGGGGCTTATCTGATGATTATTTATAAACGTGAAGGGGGGGTAAGGAAATAGACAGATGAATAGGGGACTAGACATTTGTACTTAAGAGGGGTAAGGAGGGGAGGTGGTCTCCCGCCACCTCCCGTCTACCGGATTAACGGCGGGGGTTTAACAGCAGATAAACGCCAGCCGCCACTAAGAGGATCGGCCACCAACGGCCGTGCCCACTGAAAACTACCATCTCAAAAAAGAGCGCCAGGCCCACAAAAACCATTAACAATATGCGAATCCATTGTGGCCCCTTCTGGTGAATGGAATGGTCGGGATTAAACCGATTGGCGTACATCCGGCCGACAATAGAAGCTATGGGTACCAGCGTCCAGGCATACGCCCAGCTTTCATAATGATCCACCACCTCCACAAAAGCCGTTACTAAGCCGATCATTACCAAGACAGCGCCAATGCGGGCCAGGATGGTGGCCCGTTCCGTCGGTTCATCCGGGCCAAGCTGAACAGCAGGTATGAGTAGAAGCGCCCCTGGAATGATGATATACAACGGCCAGGGCACGCTGTGTACTTCCAGGTTGAGCATATTCATGCCCAACAGCGCCAACCCGGCCAGCATCACCACAATGCCTGGCCACACAGACCCTCTGACGCCGCTTGCGCCATCTTCTTCAAACATCTCTTTAGTTTTCATCGTTCACTCCTTTGGCTACGGCCGTTCCCCGACCATGCTGCCTGATGCGAGCCGGTCAACAGACCAACTCGCAGGGGATATTAATAGCTGTGCTGTGTCTCTAAATAAGAGAGCAGTTGCTCAACTGTTTCAATCTGGCGCATCTCTTCGTCAACCACATCACCCAGTTCCAGGTGGCGGGCAATCATCATCATTAATTCCACAAAATCCAGGCTGTCGGCAGCCAACGTCTCCCGAAAATGGGCTTTAGGTGTGATCATTTCCGCATCCACATTGAAATGTTGGGCAATCACTGACCTGACTTTCATTAAAAGCATCTGGTTCATCTCTATTCTCCATGATCAGGAAGCCAGTAAAGCTACATCATATGGTTCTATTTCCTCCTCCGTCAGTTCAGCCTCCAACTCCTCAATGATCGCCAGTTCCACCGCCAGCGCCGTCTGCTGCACGGTGGGCGCTTCAAACAAGAGGGTCAGGGGCAGATGCACTTGAAAACGATGCCTCAACTGCGACAACACTTCCATGGCCATCAGCGAATGCCCGCCCAATTCCAGAAAGTTGTCATGAATGCCAATGGGGGCGATGCCCAATACCTGCTCCCAAATCCCGCCAATGATCGTCTCGGTCTCATTAGTCGGCGGCGCATACGCAGTCATCAAGTCTGGGCGGGGATGGGTGCTTGCCTGGCTTCCCGCCGGTTTCCCGGCGTGAATAGAGAGCATACGCACCCACTGATCCAGACGTGCCTCCAGATCACCAGTAGAGTTGACCAGTTGAGTCACCGGCCCATTGGCAATGACACGCGTTAAAGCCTGTAACGCTTCGGCCGGCTGCATTTCAAATTGGGCCACCGTGGCCCCCAATCCGGCATGGGCGTCGGCCACAATCTGCCAGGTATCCCAGTTGACGCAGCTCCACCATTGGGCATGTTGCTGGTTGTGCTGATGCACGAAGGCGTCTATGAAAGCATTGGCGGCGGTATAGGCCGCAAAACCCAAGCCGCCCAAAATGGAAGAAAGGGAGGAAAAGAGCACACAGAAGTCAAGTTGCCTGCCGGCCAACACTTTCTCCAATACCAGCAGGCCATAGGCTTTGGGGCGGAAATGGGCTTCACATTGGGCGACGGCAAGCTCCTGCACCGGGGCAAAATAGGCTCTCCCAGAGACGCCCGCCGTATAGAAGACACCGTGAAGGGGGCCGAATTCTGCTTCTGCTTCGGTCAACATCGCCCGCATCTGGGCCTCGTCAGCCACATCCGCCTGAATCACCCGCACCAGGCCGCCCAGCGCCTCAATTTCCTGAAGGTGGCGGATTTTCTGGCTGGTGGGATCGTTTTTGTCGTGATTGGCTAACCAGGACGACCAGGTATCTGGCGGAGGAAAAGCGCCGCGAGTGGTCAGCACCAACCTGGCCTGCGTTACTTGGGCCAGGCGCCGCGCCAGGATGAGACCGATACCGCCCAGACCGCCGACAATGAGATAAACGCCTTGTGGCCGCCACACGGCCGTGCCCCGCCCTTCCGGTAGCGACACCGGCGCAAATGTCTGCACCCAGCGCCGCTGCCCCCGGTAAGCCACCGCTAATTCATCCGCGGGTTGTTTAATTTCCGCCACTACCTGCCCGGCCAGCCATTCAGCCTGCCAGGGGGACGGCGGCGGCCATTCTATATCCAGATACCCACACCGGATGTTGGCATTCTCCTGAGCCATGACCCGGCACGCGCCCAAAATCGTGGCCCTTTCCGGGAACACTGTTTCCCCGCCGGTTACTGGCTGGGCATTGGCGCTAATGGCCCAGATAGAGAGGGCGTCAGCATATCGATCCATTGCCTGCGCCAGAAAGAGCAGGCTGTAAAAGCCACACTGCTGCGCCTGGGCAAACTGGGATTCGGGGGTGACGGGCGTCTCGGCCATCCCCTCAGCATCCATACCCCACAAATGGACAATGTGCGTGGGGAAAGCCGGTAAGGTTCTCAACAGTTGCCGGTATTCCAGGGGATCAGCCGGATTCAAGTGGTATCGGTTGTCGCCAGCGGCGGCAAAAACCGCACCGGTGTGTACGCGGAACACGGCGTCGCCGTCCCATTCCAGGCGGTCGGCGATGTGGTCGCCAACTCCTTGTTGGTCGGCAAAGATGAGCCACACGGCAGGCACGGCCGTTGCCTGTTCCTGCTCTACCTGGCTCCACACCTTCGTCTGTTTCCAGGTAGGCAAATAAAACCAGTCGCCAATATCCTGCTTTTTACCGGTCGGTTTGGCAATGGGCAGAGGCGTGGCGTTTTCTTCAACCCAAAAACGAAGCAGCTCAAAGGGGTAGGTGGGTAATGCGAGCCGGCGGCGGGATTGGGGCTGCCAGACGGCCGTCCACTCTATCTCCACACCCGCTAACCACAACTTACCCAACGCCGCTAACACAAAGGCCCGCTCCGGCTGCGGTTCAGCCGCACCCGGCAGTAGCGACAGGATCAAGCTCACCCGCTCCTGTTCACCTGCCGGATGCTGCCTGAGTAGCACTGCCAATCCCTGATCGGCCCCCACCACCAGCAGCGCCATCTCCGGCTGCGCCAGCAGCGTCGCCAACGTTTCCTGGATGGGCGTTTCTTCGGGCCGGTCACTCAACGCCGCTCGCAGCGCCTCTTCCAGGCTTATTACCCCATCCACACAGGCGGCCACATATTCGCCCAGGCCATGCCCGACCGTGGCCGCCGGTTCAATGCCCCAACTTTGCAGCAGTTGTGCCAGGGCATATTCGATGACAAAAACGGCCGCGCGCGCCAGAGCCTCAGCTTCATCCTGCCTCCCCTCGCCAAACAAATATGGGCGCAGATCACAACCCAATTCCGGCTGTAAAATCTCAGAGCAGTGGTCCACCCACTCGCGG
>JAHDWK010000047.1 GCA_023382655.1 Anaerolineae bacterium
GAACATGTGTAGTTAACAGGTGTGCTGATGAGAAATTCAACGTACTTCATTCGTGCAATCATCAATTGATTGTCGCTCATTTGTGAGCTAAAGCGAAAGTCCTATACTTGTAAGCTTTGCATATTTCGTACATGATAGCATATTCGTACACACCCCTCAACAATTATTTTCCCAACCGGCTTTTTGCAGCAATGGTTAACCTCTAATGCAAAACGGCCATGAGTAATCTAACCCGCGATCTGGGAAGGGGCTGAGCCAATAAAAACAAAAAGCCCTCAAGTAGATTTGAGAGCTTCTGTCCCTGTAGTTTTTACTATAGGCCGTCGGGAGCCACGGGCTTGGATACCTCTCTGGGCGCAGGTGTATTATATGGGTGGCGACGGGTGACATTTGCCATACCCGGACTGTGCTACTTGGGGTGGACACGGGTTGAAATGTGTTGTTGGTGGATAACGGCCGTATCTTGGCAGTTACGGCCGTTATCTTGTTAGGGTCGGGGCAATTACATATCCCCTGAAAAGGCAGGTAAATTTTCATTGCAATAATTGACGTTTCCGATTACAATCAGAACATGTTTTTCCAACAAGTAGCCCCCCTGCTGGCCAACCTGCCGCTGTTTGAAAGCAGCCATCTGTTTGCTGGCGCTGATACACCCCAGCAAGTACAACGGCAACTGGCTGATTGGGTGCGGGCGGGCAAAGTGGTCCAACTGCGACGCGGGCTGTACGCCCTCGCCTTGCCCTACCGTTCAGAGCAGCCACACAGTTACGTCATTGCCAACCACCTGGTAAGTGGCTCTTACGTGAGCCTGCATACCGCTTTATCCCACTACGACCTCATTCCCGAACATGTGGCCGTTGTCACCAGTGTCACCACCGGTCGCCCTGGTACGTGGCAAAACCCATATGGATATTTTAGTTACCAGCACATTCAACCGGCCCTGTTTTATGGCTTTGAATACCGGCAGGTCACGCAGACACAATGGGCCTATATGGCCACACCTGAAAAAGCGCTGCTTGACCTGATCTATCTAACCCCCGACGCGGACAGTAAAGGGTATCTCCAGGCCCTCCGGCTGCAAAACCTGGACCAACTGAATGAAGACCGGCTGGCGGCTTATGTGGCACGTGCTGACAAACCCAAACTCAAACGCGCCCTGACACATATCCGACAACTTATCGCCGAAGAAGCCGCAACCTACGAACCGCTATGATCCCCTACCTGAAAACACAAATCACCGGGGACTTGACGGCTGAAGGACAAAGGGCAATTGTGCGCGAATACTTGCAAATGCGAATTCTGCAAAGTTTGCAAAACGCCGGCGCCATGATTCCACTGGCCTTTCACGGCGGTACCGCCTTACGCCTCCTCTACCAGTTGCCGTGCTATTCGGAAGATTTAGATTTTGCGCTGGAACGACAACCAGAACAGTATGATTTTCGCAAATATCTCACAGCTATTCAGCGTGACTTGGCCGCCGAGACCTACAATGTGGAAATAAGAGTAAACGAGCGGAACGTTGTGCATAGCGCCTTCATTCGCTTTCGCGGTCTGTATTATCAATTGGGTATATCACCGCACGAAACGGAAGTTTTGGCTATCAAACTGGAAATTGACACCAATCCACCGGCCAAAGCAGGGCTAGATACCACTCTGGTGCAGCATCATGTCACTGTCCATTTGCAGCATCACGACCAGGCATCGCTGCTGGCCGGTAAACTACATGCCATTTTGCAACGTGAATATGTTAAAGGGCGTGATTGGTATGATCTTTATTGGTACTTGAATCAGTCACAATGGGCATCGCCAAACTTTGATATGTTGAATAACGCGCTTGACCAATCGGGTTGGGAAAAAGATGCCATTATTGCTGACAATTGGCGAGGGAATGTTTTGGAACGATTGGCCCAATTGGATTGGGAACGGGTGGTGGAGGATGTGCAGAGATTCTTGATGAATCAAGAGGAACTGGTCGAGTTCAAGGCAGAAACAATCAAGGATTTGCTGGTTGGGTAAGACTTTGGTCTGGCTTTGGCCGATAACCGCGCCCTTCACCATTATTCAGTTTCGCTCTCGGTAACTTCTGGTTGGAAGGCTAATTCCACGGCCGTTTCCGGCAGGGGATCATACCATAGTATTGTCTAACGTGTCACCATGAGCAACAGCCTGGTATCGGCATGAGCCTGCAAGATCAGATCACGGAAATGGCCGTTTTCACTGCGCCACAACAAACTAAAGTTCCAACCCTGCCAGCGCCAGACCGAAACTGTTTGTTCATCGCCCTGGTCTTCCAGTACAACCAGCTCCTCGGCACCATCCCCGTCCACATCGCCGAGCTCGACCGCCAGAATGGGCGCCTGGACGGGCCGACCACCCCACAGTAGTTGGTAGGCTCCGCCCCGATGTCCGACAATGTAAGGATGGCTCCGTTCGTGCCCGTCCGTGTCGGACTTCAGGATTGCCAACAACATCTCGAAACGGCCGTCATCATTGGGATCACCCAGGGCTAAATCCACGACACGCCACGATGGAGGACTTTGCCAGACGGCCGTATCCCCCTCATACACCGTCACCTGCTCAGCCGCCCGGTGGATAATCTCCGGCACCCCATCGCCAGTCAGATCAGTGGCCCCGGACCAGAACCAGCCCTGTTCCCCATTATCGAGAACTTCACCTACAGAGGTACAGTTATCCGCCTGGCAGGCAAAGGCCGGCCGCGGCGGTGCCGGTACAATGCGGGACAGCAGCGGCCCGGCTTCTGTAGGGGACATCAGGCGGGGACGATGTCCGGCCCACAACGGCAGCACCTGCACGGCACGCAGCCCTGTTTTGTCCACAACAATACGCAAGGCCAGTCCCTGATTCGTCGGTTCCTGTGTCTGGTCAAAGACGAAGTTGCCCAAACTGTAGGCCACAAGCTTGCCATTTTGTCTATCCACCGCAATAGCCTGGGCCACATGAGGATGATGCCCCAAAACCACATCGGCCCCGGCAGACAGCAAAACATCAGCGGCCGTTTCCTGCCAGGGATCGGCTTGCAGATCGTACTCATAGCCCCAGTGGAGAGAAATAATCACCACATCTGCCCGCTGATGGGCTTCGGCTACAGCAGCCGTCGCCTGCTCCTCATCCCACTCTGCCCGCTGCCATTGCTCACCCGATGCGTGCTCACCGCTAACCGGTTCCAGTATGGCGTTGAAGGCGAAAAAGGCTAGACGCACGCCGTTCACATTGCGAAAAACGGGCTGGTAAGCCGCCACTTCGTCTGGGCCAATACCCAGTGGTGTGATACCGGCCTGCTGCAAGCGCACGGCCGTTTCTGCCAAACCCTCTCGTCCATAATCTAAACTGTGGTTGTTGGCCAGCGAGAGCAGGTCAAAACCGGCGCTGGTGAGGTGGGAAACGGCCGTTACCGGTGCGTTAAGAATGATAGGCTGCAATTCGCCAGCCGGAGCAGTTCGCGGCGTGCCGTTAGCCACGATAACAGATTCCAGATTACCCAGCGTCAGATCGGCCGTGCGCAGCCAGGGAGCCACAGCAGCCAGCGGTTCCGGTTCTTCCGCCACACACCGGCCCAGCATCACATCCCCTACGGCCATCAGTTCAACCACAACTTCGGATTCGGTAAGAGAACGGCCGTCGCGCAGATAGATCCAGGGATAAGCAGACAAATCGGGAACGGCGACAACGGCTGTTCCCGATTCAACACGTGTTGTTCGCCTTGCCGCCAAAACCAGCAAGGAAACAAACAAGATCAGCAGAATGAGGATTCCTCTAGTTTTAACCGGCATCCTCACTCTTCCCAAGCCGGGGGTTCATTGTTGTATACGACATGGGTGACCACCCACTGTTCGTCCTGCTGCTCCAGCGTGTAAGTCACATCCAGCGTGTAGGGGCCGCGCTGGCCAATCGGATCGGAAGGCGGCTCTGCGTCACCGGGCATCTCCTGGAAACTGTACAGCTTATCCTCCCACGTTTCGCGCACCGTCACCACCGCCCGATCTTCCGCCTGAATGTCAAACGAACGATAGCTGGCATGGATCCACTGCCGCCCCATGAACTGTTTGGCTGCTTGCAGGGCATTAAGCGCGTCGGCAAACTGGGCCTGGACATTGTCAGAAGCCCCGGATAAGTAATCTGATTGCAGGTACCAATAAGCCTGGCTGATACTCCTCTGGAAATTGTAAATGGCCTGTTGGAACGCAGCATACTCCGTTTCATCGGTAAAGAAACTGTTCGTCCATTCCGGCAGCGGCGGCGCACTGCCTTCGTCGAGCATGGTGCGCCACTTTTCATCGGTGAGGCGATCTTCGGCTGGCCAGGGGAATTCGTAATAGGAGAATACTCCGCCTTTGGCTACTTGTAACTGGATCGAGCCATCTTCCTTGATGAGGGGAACAACCACATAAATTTCGTTGATCCGCCCCACGCCTTCCTCCAGTACGACGGGATTGGGAATACCATCTCCATCGAGATCAGGTGCGGTAGCGACATCGGCGATAACGGCCGCTTGCGGTTCTTCTTCCATAACCGGCTGGGCTGCCGGATCTTCATCCTCGCGGTCGGCGGCAGCCATCGTCAGGTGTTCCAGTTCACCGCCGTAAAAACGAATCAGCGCAAACTCTTCTTCGGTCAAGGGTTCGCCGCGCAGTTCTTTTTCCGCAATGACCTGCAAAGCGGCGGCCAACGTTTGTAATCTCGTCAGGCTGTTCAAATCCTGCTCACCCAACAGACCGCGTTCCTGGAGGCCGTCCAAAGTCATTGTTGTGAGCGCCTCCAGGCGGGCGTAGAATTCGGGAACCGGCTCTACGTAGCCTTTGGCCAGCAAGGGAACCGGGGCACCGCTGCCGCCGCCGAGTTCGGCATACACCTGCTTGGCGTAGAGGATGGTATCGTGCTTCAGTTCGGCCCAACTGCCCAACGAGGTGTTTAACTGCTTGTCCAGCCACGCATCATTTTGCATAAACTGCGGATAACCTGTGCCGGGTTCGGCCAGCAGTGGTTCGAAGGTGTAGAGCCAGGTGGTGTAAAGTGTCTCCGTCCAATCATCTGTCGTCAGGCCATCAACCCACAACTGCATCTTTTCCATTTGTTCCGGGTAATTGGCGTATTCGGTTTCGCCCATATTGTCGAGGATGGCGTAAGCCCGGTCAGAACCCATGGCGGTCATAACATCCAGCCCTTTAGGCAGCATCCGGGGATTATCCGGGGTGCCGACATTGCGGTAGATGAGCTGGCGGAAAATGTAGGCATCGGGTACAAAGCGCTGGCCCATGAAGCGGAATCCCTTGGTCGTTTCCTCCACATCATCATCCACGCTGATTACAATGCCCAGAATCAAGGGAGGTGGTAATTTGTCTGCTGCTTCAATGAAGGTGTCGAGCTTGCTTTCATCGGCAATGGCTGCCAGTTCGGGCATGGGGCCATAGACCTCGTTGATCACGTCCAGATATTGGAAAGCTGTCAGGTCGTCGCTGCGACCGACGAAGAAAACGGTGGGATTGTAAAGGTCGAGCCAGGTTTGCAGGGCCGGTTGGCCATTGACCTCTGCCGAACGCAGCGCCTGCACCAGCAGCAGCGCGGCACGTGTTTCGGCACGACCCACGTCGGGATCATCGGTTTTGAGGCGGAAGGTCATACGGCCGTACCACATCATGCTCTTAAAGTAGGCCGTCAGCTCTTCGCTAATGGTGTAATGGCCGCGGGGAATGTACTGGGTGTAATCTTCGCCAAATTCCAGGCCGGGGAAGAGCGGCGAGAGCATAATCCCGGAGGCGGCTTCAATATTTGCTAGTTCCGCCTCGACCAAATCCTGGGCGTAAGCGGGCACTTCTACCGTGGGATCCAGCAGTTTGCTGCCCACGCTAATGAAAGCCACTGTGCGCATGGCGGCGTCTTCCCATTCTGTGCTGCGCAGTGCCTGGTACTGCAAGTCGGTTCGGGCCAGCATGGCCTCGTTTAACTGTTGCAGTGCCGGAATGAAGGCCTGGCGTTCGGCTGTGCGCAGCACCTTGTCAAACAGCAGATGGTAAACGTGCAGCAGGGAATCGCTGGTGATGAAGGTAGGCACGTTGGCGTAGCGGGCCTGTTCGTAAACGGTAAAGAACTCCTTCTCCACTCCGGGGCTGACGACAAAGCCGTCCTGTTCCAGCCGCGCTACCTGTTCCGGGGAAAGAACAAAAGGCACAATGACGTTGCTCAGGTCTGGGGCGATGGGATCGTGAAAGATGGCGGGGGTGACGTCTACGGCCGTTTCCTTAAAGGCAGCAAACATCAGCTTCTCCGGTAGTGATACTTCCGGCGCAGGCGGCAGCGGTGTGACTACTTCGGTTGGTTCGCTTTGAGTTGTTTCAGTTGGCGCTACGGTGGGAATGACGATGGTGGGGGTGAGGGCTGGCGGGGCAGTGGGCGAAGGCATAACAGGAACGGCCGTAGCCGCCGGAGGTACAGTGGTTGCTGCCTGCTCTGGCTGTTTTTCTTCACATGCTGTCAGAACCAAAGCTGCGAACAAAAATCCAAAGAAACACAAAACGATTCTCTTGATCATGATAATCTCCTATCTATCCACCTCATGAGATTTATTCTATAGGGTGACAGAAGTAAGCTGGCCTGCGATGTAGCTGTTGATTGTGGGCGGGACCTGTAAACGGCCGTCGCGTTCATACAAATCCCGTACTTTTTCCCATTCAGGAACATCACCACTTGTTAAGGCAGCGACATCATCCAGGAAGCACAAATCATCTTTGGTCAAACTCTCATCAGGGCCTTCAATACTGCCCCAACTGTCCCAGGGCAGCAGTTCCATTTTGTTGAGCGCGGCCACATCACGCACCAGGTTGCCGCGCACAAACCACAATCCGGCCATGTCGAATATGCCGAATGTGTCCGGGTCGGCTCTGCCACTGCGGCACAACTGCCATGCGCGGCCTCCCACAATGAATTGATCGCGTGGCACATCCAGCGGATCAAAGGCAATGGACAGCTTTTGGCATTGCAGTTCGTCCAGTTGAGCATCCACCAGTACCCAGCGCTCGTCAACCTCATGCCAATATTCACAGACCCAGTGGTCTTCGTAATGATTGGGCAAAAAGTAACGGCCGAAGCCGCAGCGCGCGCGGGCGGGAATATGGTGATAACGCAAAACGGCCGTTAACAGCACAGAGAAATCACGGCAGTTACCAACCACTCGCTTTTCGGGAACGCGGGTTGCGGTGAGGGGTCGCGGATCCAGTTCCAGAATGCGCTTCAGTCGGGCGGTTGTGGTGCGCAGTTGTATCTCTTCCTGACGTTCGCCGGTGAGTTGTACGCCGTACTGGTCGGCCCAAAAGACGTGAATCATGACACCTTGCAGCAGATGGCTAAGTTTAGCCACAGTATCGGGTACGTCATCCAGGTAGTTTTGATAGCCATCGACTTTGGTCATGGGGCCTGACGAGGCATAAAAATCTAGCAAACTTTTCATGGTTATTCTTACTCCTTTTGGCAGCCAGGGCAGTAGTAGATACTGCCTCCCAGGTAGGCTTCTTTTTTAATGATTGTGTCGCAAACGGGACAGGGTGTATTAACTGTATTTTTGCTCAGGATGGTTTTGTAACCACCGGGACAGCCAAACAAATCGCGTTCGGTGTCGCGGCCACCCAGGTCGGCCATTTCATGGAGCACACTTTTGACGGCGCCAAACAGATGCTCTCTCTCTTTTTCTTGCAGGCTGTCCATTCTGCGTTTGGGATGGATTTGGGCGACCCACAGAATGTCTTGCAGGACGCCATTGCCCAGGCCGGGGATGCGCTGCTCGGTTGCCAGGAAGGCCTTGGCCGACAGCTTGTTGTTGTTTTCAGCAAGCAAACTGTTGAAGTAGGCCCGGTTAAAGGCAGCTGTCAGAGGGGACGGCCGTTCCCGACCCAGCCGGTAATCCTCAAAGCCCACTGGCTCCCCTTCCCGTACGCAAAAAAGACAGCCCCACATCTGAATAGTGGCTGTCAGAGCTGTGCCGTCATCGAATTCTAACAGAAGTTGATGGCGGGCAGGCAGCCGCTCTCCGGCTGGATAGTAGCGCAAACTGGCACTGAGAATCAGCTCTATTTCATCGGCTTGCAATACGACTTCATTGGCGGTGGCCAAGGCCGAGCGGATCGTTTTCCCGGCCAACAATGCATTGTAGTGGGCCGGATCGCCGCTATACCAGGCAAATTTATGAGGGGAGTGGTTGGCCAGGGCCTTTTTAATGTGTTTCCCTACCAGTATCTGGTTGATTTGGCGGGCAAGGACAACGGCTTCAGGCAACTCGATCATCTATTTTTAACCTCCTTATTCCTACTTTCCTCCATTTGTAAATCGTTATGGCACATCATCCATCACTGCCGGGAGTTGGCAAGACATATCCCAAAGGCTTGATAAATCTAATGTTCTTGGGCAACGCTGCGATTTGGGGAAAATAAATATGGGTTTCTGAATGAAAGCCTTGATGACTGTCATGATATTCTCCTTTGGTATTTGGATGATGGCTCCCCCGCCTCGCCGGATGCGCCACGACCGCACATCTCACATGGGCCGCGCCGCCGGTAATAGTAGCCCAACGTTGCCACCGCAAGTGCTGTACCCCAAATTGGGAAAAGGAAGGTGGGACCAGCGACGATCCATATGTTTTGCTCAGTGGCCACGGCCGCAGCAGCCAACTGATCGTAATTGGACAAAATCCCGATGCCACCCACGATTAGCAACACCGATGCGAGCGAGGCCGGAACTACCGCCAGCGAAACAGGCACTCGGCGTCCAGCCAGTCCGATCACCCAACGTGGGAATACCTCACCCCAGCGTTGCACCAATCCAAGCATCAGGATGGCTCCCACCAGTCCGAAGCTCGCCAGGAAAAGTCCTGAGATCCAAGTCCCAGTCTCCTGACCACCACGCAACTGCTCCTCACTCATCCCCAGCGGGAGACCCAGCGCCCAAGCGTAACGGGTGAGGGCATAGAAAAGCGGTGCCACCAGCGCCACATATACAGCGATCCGGCCCCAGAGTGCGGCCTGGTTCGGACCCTTCCAATCCTCTGGAACATCTCGACGGCCACAATACAGGCAGGCATTTCCCCTAAGGCGTGCATATCGAACAGTAGCCGCCAGCCAGAGGAACCCACCGATAAGACATATCAATTGATGGATCAGTGTCCATTGAGTCCAGCTTTTTAGGAAACCATAATTGATCTCGTCGCCAAGGAAGAGGCCGCGGATGGTATAGGGGATATAACCGAACAGTACCAACAGGTTGAGTCCGGTCATAAGAAACAGGAGAACCCCGGTAAGCATTGCTCCAGCAGTTACAAGGAGAATCCGGAGTACCTCGCTTTGCATCCCACGCAGCATCGCTAATCCCATCGCCACCGCAGGAATCCCTGCCATTATCACGACTATCCAGGTCACGCCTGTTCCGAATCGTCCAAGTAGCGGTCCCATACCATCGGAGATAGTCTCTGGGGTGTAGGGGAACCCGTGCCCGCTCACGGCCCAATACCCCCCTAACACCGCATAGGCCAGCGACCACACAATTGCTGCGTACGGTGCCCAACGCTGCCAGCTGTGGACCCTTCCACCGCTAGCAGTCACAAAACTGGCCATTCTGTTCTCTTTTCTTAGGAGGTCTTTTTCATGATTTCTCTTGTGATGAAAGAATGACATTTTATTCATCAAGGTGCCGGTGCACGTGCGAGCACCTTCTGCATATATTCGTTGAGTGAGTCCAGCCGGATCACGAACTCCCTAGCGGCTTTGGTTGTGTCGATGAATAAGTCTGTAGCGCAAAGGAAAGTGTTTGCGCTAATGGGTGGGAGCCTGATATATCCCACTTCGCACTTGCTACTGTCAGCGTGAATGCGCTAATATGACTCGCCTTATAGGATGAGCATACAGAAAATGCTGATTGTTTGTCCTCTAACTTTGGTTATGGTTAGGGTTATGTGCCTCCAAAAGTGCTGTGGGGGTGAGTTAATTCATCCGTGCCAATTTGAAGACTTAAACAAGCCTTTTTAGGTGATTGATCTATCATTTGGCTCCATCTTTCATCTCTCAAAATGGAGTGCAATCATCATGTTTTCTGCAATATGGAATGCTTGCAAATCTATCGTCAGCCACGTCAAAGACACAATCAAACAATGGACAAAACCAGCTACAGCCACCCTCGCTGTAGGGGCAGTTCAGGACTTATGCCGATCTAAATCCGACCTTATCACCGAAAATGCCATTCTCCGCCAACAACTCATCGTCCTCAAACGGTCTGTCAAACGGCCGAAATTCACCGAGGGTGATCGGCTTCGATTAACCATACTGTCTCGCCTCACTAAATTTTGGCAGTCAGCACTTCATATTGTCAAGCCAGACACCATCTTGCGCTGGCATCGGGATATGTTCAAGCGCTACTGGAAGCGGATATCAACCCCTAAAAGCAGAGAGCCACGCATTCCTCGGGAAACTATCGAACTCATCAAGCAGATGGCTCAAGAGAATCCTCGATGGGGTGCCAAAAAGATTTATGGAGAGCTGCGTAAGTTGGAGGTTGTGATGGATAAACGCACTATCAAGAAATATATGAAAATGGTCAGGAAGAAGCCCAGCGGACAGAATTGGCGCACCTTCCTCAAAAATCATGCCCATGAAATCTGGGCTTGTGATTTCACCGTCATCCACAGTCTTTTTTTCAAACCATTTTATGCTTTCGTGATTGTTGAACATGAATCAAGAAAGGTGGTGCATACGGCCGTTACCACCAATCCAACTGACGAGTGGACTGCCCAGCAAATTCGGGAAGCAACGCCTTGGGGGAAACGGCCGAGATTTCTCATTCATGATAATGATGGTAAGTATGGTCGTCAATTCAAGAACTTACTCAAAGATTCAGGCATCAAAGCCATCAACACACCACCAAAAGCACCCAGAGCCAACGCCATCTGTGAACGTTTCACTGGTTCACTGCAACGCGAGTGTACAGACAACTTCCTCGTCTTCCTCCAGCACCCGCTGCACCGTATTATCTCGACTTATGCGGACTATTTCAATCTGCAGCGTCCGCATCAAGGCATCAATCAGCATATTCCCGAACGTCTTCACCAGCCAACTCCGCCGCCCAACTATCAACTCAAGGGCAGGGTCATTTCAACTTCGGTGCTCAACGGTTTATTTCATAGCTACAGCTACGCTCATCAGCTTCAGTAACTGATGCTCACAACCATGAATTGACTTTCTCGCTGCCAGCTTCCGGTTGGCAGTTGATTCAGGCTGCCTGTTTTTACTTTGTTTCCCTTTGATGGAGGCTGAATGACGGCCGTTTCTGCTGGCAAGCTCGTCAGCACCTTCCAGGTAAACCTGTATTTCATTGTTAAAGCAGGCCCGTGTGCTGCTAAAAAGCAGCTTGAAGCCTCTAAGTGCGAACGGATGAGTTGATTCACCCCTACAACGACATGAGTCGACACCTCGCTAATTTTCTGTGGGGAAAAGTGCCCTAAAAGCGAAAAGACCCCATATATAGGGGTCTTAACTTTACATAACTTCGACGGGAGCGACGGGCTTGGATACCTCTCTGGGCGCAGGTGTGTAATCTGGACAGCAAGCTTGAATCACCCTGCAATTATCCGATACTTGCTGCAACAAAAGGTGTGTTTGACCCAATGAGGCTTTGCGATATTGGTGATAAGACTTGTGCCAAAACGTTGCAACAACTAACGATTTCCGACATAATAGCCATCATGCGATGGCAACAATTACAACATATCACCCAAGATCAACCATTTTTTGAAACATCCTTGTTTCTGACAGGTGATGTCACACACCATCAAGCCCAACGGCAGCTGAGTGATTGGACCAGAGCAGAGAAAGTGATCCAGTTGCGGCGTGGCATTTATGCGCTTCCTCACCAAAATCCGCATCCGTTTGTTGTGGCCAATCACCTTGTCCCAGGCTCTTATGTGAGCTTACAAATGGCATTGGCTTACTACCATCTTATCCCAGAACACGTCGCCGTGGTTACCAGCGTCACGACCCAGCGACCGGGAGAATATGAGAATAAATTCGGCCGTTTTTCCTACCGGCACATTCATCCGTCCTTGTTCTATGGCATTGATTACCGTCTGTTGGTGAATAATGACTACGCCTTCGTCGCCATGCCGGAAAAAGCCTTGCTTGATCTCATTCATTTTCGCCCACAGGGAGACTCAAGGGAATATATTGAGTCCCTGCGCCTGCAAAATCTCGAAATTCTAGATATTGAGTGGCTGTATCATTTAGCCGAACGCGCCGGTAAACCCAAACTCAAACGCGCTGCCAGAGTCATTGAGGCGATTGCCCGACGCGAAGCCGAAGAATACGAGCCGTTATGAAAGCCTATTTGCGAACCATCATTGCGCCTGCTCAAACCAAACTTGTAGCCATCCATCTTGTTCGTGAATACTTGCAAGCGCGTATTTTGCAGAGTTTACAGCGAGCCGGCGCCATGCAGACGCTGGCCTTTCACGGCGGCACAAGTTTGCGTTTTCTCTACGATATTCCCCGATACTCTGAAGACCTTGACTTTGCCCTGGAGCTACATCGAGAAGCATACGATTTTCGCGTCTATTTGCAACAAATCGTGCGTGACTTTTCCGCCGAAGCGTATGCAGTTGATGTCAAACTAAACGAGAAGCAGGTTGTTCATAAAGCCTTCGTGCGTTTTCGCGGCTTGCTTCACGAACTTGGTTTGTCGGGGCACCTTGAAGAAGTTCTAGCAATCAAAATCGAGGTGGATACGAATCCGCCACTCTATGCCAGTTTGATGACGACGCCCTTGAATAAATATGTACCTCTCAATTTGCAGCACCATGATCCAGCAACGCTTTTGGCTGGGAAACTAAGCGCTATCTTACAGCGCGACTATACCAAAGGGCGCGACATTTATGATTTGTGGTGGTATATGAAGCAGCAAAACTGGCCTAAACCCAACCTGGAATACCTTAACCAAAGTTTACAACAAGGTGGGGGAGCGGATGATTTGCTAACGCCAGCCAATTGGCAAAGAATTGTGCGGGAACAAATGTTACCATTGAAATGGTCTCTTGTGATGGAAGATGTTGGTTCGTTTATTATTGATTCGGGGGAGCACGCCGATTTTAGTAAAGAGCAGTTGTTGGGTTTGCTGGATTGAAAAAGATGAGGGGCGGTGTTGTGAAACAACTGGCAATTGATTGGGATGATCTGACACTGGCTTTTGATAGTTCATTTGGAGAGATGAGCCATTACCTGGATACAGAAACCGGCCAGGTATTAACGGTGACAGACGAGATTCGCCGGGCGTTGGGACAAATATATGAGGGGTATTACAACCCGGATAATCCAGATGCCTTTGATATGGAGCAGGCACTAGCCGGGGCTGATTTACGTGATTGGCAGAAGGAGGACGTAAGAGCAGCCGACTATGTGGAAACGCATTTGGGGAGCCGTGTCATCGCCATTCCAAATACCTTGACCTATGAAGCATACGATGAGATGCAGGATTTTATCGCCACCATTGAGGAGGACCGACTATACAATCAGCTCTGCAATGCTACCCAGGGGCGGGGCGCATTTGGTCGTTTCCGGGACATCTTAGGACAGTATCTGGCCGAAGAGCAGCGCTGGTATGCTTTTCAGGAAAACCGGTTAAGGGAACGAATTCTGGCGTGGTTGGCGGAAGAAGGAATTGAACCAGTTGCTATGTCCCAACCAGTAGAGATAAAATAGAAAAGACCTGCTGGAACTGCGACACAAATTGTTGGACGAGGTGCGCATCTTTGTGCGGGCTGCCAGCCATCTTCCCGGTATCACCCGCATCGCCCTCATCGGCTCGCTGACTACTGATAAGGTTGACCCCAAGGATGCCGATATGTTGGTAACGGTGACGGACCAGGCGGATTGGACGCCCCTGGCGATGTCAGGACGCAAGTTACAGGGACATTGCCAGGGTTTTGGCCGCAGTGGCGAGGTCTTTCTGGCGGATGAACAACACCACTACCTGGGCCGTACCTGCTCCTGGAAACAGTGTGGGCCGGCGGTGGTGGCACGTGTGCCTATGCCGGAGGATCCTGCAACTGGTGCCTTTCCAGACCCAATTCCGGCCACTGGTTATCATGATGGGCATAACACCCGGCATCTTTTTCGCCCGCACGGCCGTCCATTATTCGGCGCGTGACCTTTTTTTCCGGGAAAACAACGGTTTTATCATTGGCCTGGTGGGAGGGACGTTGTTATTCCTGTTAACCGGGCAGGCTGCGTTATGGCTGGCGCCGCTCCTGGTAAGTGTAGTGGTGAGTGTGCAAACGCGCCGGTTGGGTGCGTGAGTAAGGCTTTGTGGAGCCATTGTAAGGCGTGTACTCTCTGGTCACGTATCACACATCCCATATCACGGAGCGCCAACACCCTGATTTCCTTAAGCCCCTGACTAGACCACTTCAATGACGGAGCCGGACGGCCGTTTCGCTACCTGAATGCACGTGGGGAAGGCCAAAGCCTGACTCTCTGGAATCATACGACTTGTCCTTAAGCAGCGTAGTCCAGCTTTGTCAACGGCCGTGTTCGGTCAAATTCTCGCCGGTAAACTACTTTGTCATTATGCACCACCTTGCTGTGCAACCGTTCAGTCGTCTGCGGCTTTTCGGCAGAAAACTGGTTGCAGTGGGAACCGGTGTACTCCTTCCCCGACTTCAAAGCGGCGTTGGCCTGTGTGCGTGAAGCGGAAGAAAATCTGCGCCACATCATCTATAATGGTGGCTGGTCAGAAATTCAGAAGTGCCCTGGGAATGTACCAGGCAGTTAAATTATCCATCGGCACAGCCTGTGAACTGGCCGGCGTCAACCGTTACGTCTTTCTCGACCTGGTGGAGCGGGAAGAGGTGAATTTGAAGACCCAAACGCCAGAAGACCTGGAAGTGGAATTTCGACAACTAACGGCAAATTAGTCATGGTTGTTATTGCTGATAGCTCTGCTTTGGTGGCGCTGGCGGCATGTTGATTACGGCGATTGCCCGTATTGGAGTTACAGGCACATGTCATCCCCATCAAATGAACAAATCGCAAGCGCCCTGACCAATGATAAGGTCATTGACATTACCACCATTGGCCACAAAATCGGCCAACCGCGTCGCATCGAGATCTGGTTTCGGCAGGTCAACGGCCGTGTTTACATCACCGGCACACCAGGCAAAAGAGATTGGTATGCAAACATCCTGCAAAATCCCCATTTTGTCTTTCATCTGAAAGAGTCCACCCAGGCAGATTTGCCGGCCCAGGCACGGCCCATCACAAACACGGCGGAACGACGAGAGATATTTTCCGCACCAGTGATGGCTTGGTATCACAGCCAGGTCAATTCGGTCAATGACCTGATTCAGGGCAGCCCACTCATTGAGGTCATCTTTGATAACATATCGGGCGGATTACCGAACCTGGCTTCTAAGCCGGTAAAGCGACCGACTGATCAAAGTGACCGGCGAGCAATGCGGCTTTGATCTAGTCGGATTTTGAGGATTGAGATGGGTGGTCATCTTCAGTTTTTGTGGTCAGCAAGTGCATAATTTCGAGATAAGGAGAAAAACAAATGGATATTGAACAAGCAAGGGAGTTTATCCGCAAAAATCATCGCGGTGTCCTGACCACTTATCGTCAAGACGGCCGTTTGCAGATGTCCCCCATCCTGATGGGCATTGATGAGGAAGGGTTGGCCGTCATCAGCTCCCGCGAGACGGCTTACAAGGTGAAGAATCTGCGTCGGGACCCACGGGCATCGGTCTGTATCTTTGGCGACCGCTTCTTCGGCCAGTGGTTGCAAATTGATGGCACGGCCGAGATCCTCTCTCTACCAGAGGCGATGGAGCCGCTGGTCACTTACTACCGCACAAATTTTGGCGAGCATCCGGATTGGGAGGAGTATCGTCAGGCGATGGTGCAGGAGCAGCGGCTGCTCATTCGCATCCACATTGAACACGCCGGCCCGGATAAAAGCGGCTAAAGTGTGGCTGTGCCGTAAGGAAATACTTCAAATGCCTGGTCACTCGATAAACAGCCTGACTTGACAGCGACAAAGTAATCAAAAGTCGCAGACACAATGCCATCTGCACCCACTTTGGCTGTGTTTTGCTTTTTCACTTGCCTGCTTGACGCCAGTTTACCTGCCTCCCCTGCCTTTTTCTGCTCGAAATCCAGGTTTTTCTCGTTGCCCACCTAACTCAGCCTCCGAGATTAACCATCAATTGTCGCTTGACGCTGCCCAACGTCAGGTACAATACCCAGTTTTTAGCACGGAGGAGTAAGGTTGCCAGCACAGCCACATCCGAGGGGAAGGTGGCTACCTGGGCATAACCCTGCGCCACCAGTTCGGCATTAACAAAGATGCCGTCCGGCAGATAGACATAGCGCAGCAAACGGCCGTATCTATCCGTCTCCGACACATCCTTGACCAGGGTCACCGTCTGCCCTTCCACCAACAGGCCGTTGGCTGCGGTGGCTGCCGCGAAGAAGGGCTGGCCGCGTTCCGGTGTGTCCATGCCGATGTAGCGCAGGCGGTAGCTGGCACCGTTGTTGGCCACCTCAATGGTGTCGCCGTCTATGATACGGGTGACGGCGGCGCTATCGCCGACGGCTGCGGGCACGGCCGTGGTCGTGATGCTTTCCACCACCGGCAGCAGCTCCTGGCCTTGCGAGATGGCTGGCTGGTCGGCCACCAGACGCGAAAAGACCAGGCTCACCACCAACAACACATTGGCACAGGCACACCACAGGATGACAACGGCGGCACCGATGCCCAGGAGGATTTTGAGGGAACGGCTCATCACACTGTCCTTTGCCGGTAGCCGGCGCTTGCATCTTGGCTGGCATTGTGCCACAAAACGGCCGAGGCGGCTGCACGGCGCCCGCTAGTTTTCGAGTATCCGAGGTGTCCAAAGATGAGCACATGACTTGTCCTTAAGATCAGGCTACACCTGCACACTTGGGCACGAGTGTTTTACACTTTTGTCTGGCGGCGAAACAGGCTTTCTACAGTAAACTACGACCAATAGGAGGGAATCTATGTTTTCCGCAGCAGAAATCACCTATCTTGAGAGCCAACGCCTGGCGCGGCTGGGCACCGTATCCCGTCAGGGTCAGCCCACCGTTGATGCTGTCGGGTTTGAGTTCGACGGCACTCGCTTTTACATCGGCGGCATCGCGTTGTCGTCCAGCCGCAAATACAAAAATGTAGCTGCTGGCAACCACAAAGTTTCGCTCATCATCGACGACCTGGAATCCATTCAGCCCTGGAAGCCACGCCAGATCAAGATACATGGCTGGGCCGAAATTGTGGAACGGGACGGGCGGTTTGGGCACAAGCCATATTTGGCCATCACCCCAACTGTGTCGTGGAGCTTTGGCATTGAGGCGGATGCAAACTCCCAGCAGGGCGGGTTTACGCCGAAGAAGATCATCTGGACAGAAGGGTAGAAGACGGTTGGTTTAAAGGAGAGCATCTATGCACGGTGCCAGGGAACAGATCGCAAAAACAATTCTAACCTGGGAGGGCATTACCGCCCATCCCCACCGCTTCGGCGGCACTGAGTTCCGGTTAGGCCAACGGGAAATTGGCCACATTCATGGTGATACGCTGGTCGATATTCCGTTTCCCAAAAAGGTGCGAGATGAGATTGTTGCCGCTGGCCGAGCCGAGCCACATCATGTCCTGCCGCGGAGTGGCTGGATCAGTTTTCACCTACGACAGCCAGCCGATGTCGAACAGGCAATCAGCCTTTTACGGCAGTCGTTTGAATTGGCGCTGAAGCAGCGATCTCGCCGGAAAACAAGTCCTGGTACGTCTGCAAAAGAGCCTGCCTAGGCCAGATTGGCCGCTCAACCCGTCTACAATTCGACCGGCTCATATCCCCGCTTCAACTTGGCAGCCACGATCTTCGCTGCCAGCGCTTCTGCTTCTGCCTCTGTCCCCATGGGCAGAAACTTCAGCCGCTGATACTCGTTCTCGCGGCTGCCCCAGGCGCAAATGACGGCGATGGAGTGCAGCAAGGTTGGCTGCACCATCACCAGGTACCAGCGGTTGGCGTAGGCCTCGGGATCGAAGCGTTTGAGCAGGGCCAGCATGAGGATAATATACAGCCGTGGCGGGGCAACGGCCGTTTTCTCACCCCACGAAACTGTGCTATTCTATTTCCTGTTGCGCTTCACGATTGAACCGGAGTGAAGCCATGGAGAAATGCAAGAGGGAAGATGCCTGTAAAAAACCAGACCATTTCATTACAAACCCGTGGGGATGCCGATGTATTGGACATCACAACTCAGGTTGCCGCTGCCGTGCAAGAGAGCCGGTTACGTGACGGCATCGTGACCATCTTTTGCCCTTCCGCTACCAGCGCCTTGACCACACTCGAGTACGAATCGGGCTGTATCAGCGATTTACACCGCCTGTTCGATGAGATTGTTGCCCCTGACCGGCAGTATGCACACAATGCTCGTTGGGGCGATGGCAACGGGCACAGCCACGTGCGGGCAGCGCTGTTAGGTCCTTCGTTGACCGTGCCTTTCAGCCACGGCCGTCTCACCCTGGGCACCTGGCAACAAATCATCTACGTCGACTTTGACAACCGGCCGCGGCAGCGGGAATTGATTGTGCAAATCATGGGAGAGCCTTGAGCGTTTGTTCATGTTTACACGCTTTGGGCTGGCGCCGCCACACTTCCTGGCCTACTGCGTGCCAGTTGGGGAACAAAACAGGGGGTTACACCGTCATATTTGTTATGGATAGACGTTAGATGCTTGCTGAGAGATATTTCAAACAAGGAGTGACACCATGTCCCCCTTCATCCCCTTATGCTTTATCCTTATCCTATTGAGTGCTTGTACAGTGACGGAAATGGATGCAGCCACTGTGCCCGCCACACGGCCGTTGGCTGCCCAGACAACGGCCCCAGAGTCGGCGTTTGCCGCTTGCGCCGGCGTGACACAAATTCCACAAATCGAATGTGAAGCACTGGTGGCAATTTATACACAAATGGGTGGCGAGCAGTGGTATAGGCATAGTGGCTGGTTGCAAACGTCAACCCCCTGCGCCTGGGATGGCGTCTTATGTGTCGAGCTGCATGTAAGGGAACTCTCTTTGGAAAGAAATAGATTGGTGGGCGATATGCCGCTGGAAATTGGCAATCTGACCGACCTGAAAAATCTCAATTTAAGTTACAATCACTTAAGCTCCCTGCCGCCGGAAATCGGCAACCTGCTCAACTTGACGTATCTTGGCTTATCACGCAACAACCTGAGCAGCCTGCCACCTGAAATCAGTAACCTGTCGAACCTGACTGAACTCGCCTTCGGGGACAACAACCTGAGCAGCCTGCCGCCGGAAATCGGCAACTTAGTCCACCTGGAGTGGCTGGAACTAGAAGATAATAACTTCAGCAACTTACCACCAGAAATCTGGAATATGCCCAATCTGACATACCTTAGTTTGTCGGACAACAACTTGAGCAGCCTGCCACCGGAAATTGGCAATCTAACTGACCTGATAAGACTCGATTTAGGGGACAACGACTTGAGCAGCCTGCCGCCGGAAATTGGCAATCTGACCGACCTGAAAAATCTCAATTTAAGTCACAATCACTTAAGCTCTCTGCCACCGGAAATTGGCAATCTAACTGACTTGATAAGACTCGATTTAGGGGGCAACTACTTGAGCAGCCTGCCGCCGGAAATCGGCAACTTAGTCCACCTGGAGTGGCTGGAACTAGAAGATAATAACTTCAGCAGTCTATCTCCAGAAATCGGCAACTTAGTCCACCTGACCCTACTCTTATTAAAAGGCAACAACTTGAGGAGTCTCCCCCCGGAAATCGGCAATCTAACGAACCTGACAAGAGTCGCTTTAGAAGGCAACAACTTGAGGAGTCTCCCCCCGCAATTATGTGCTGTAACTATAGAGGACATCAACTTGTATCCCTCATGCTTACCAGCACTGAGAGCAACCCTTTCACCTGAATCGGCGTCTGCCTTTTGCGCTGATATGACGCAAATCCCGCCAATGGAATGTGAGATGGTAGTAACAGCCTATGAACAAAATGAAACAAAGTTGCTTTTAGATTTTTTTACGAAGTGGGAAAGCGCCATTTCGCCAATCAACGAAGATGAACTCGAAGAACAGAGCGATATCGTGAGAGCCACTTATGAAGTCTACCATGCGTTTTATACGCCCCATAATCCCGGCATTCAATCTGTGGTCTTACAAAACAGTATCAGAGCGGAAATCGCCCGGGGTGGCAGGCAAATGTATGAGATAACCATTCCAGATTTTCGCCCTCGGATAACACGTATGAACTTAGGGATCCTTTACCTGAGACCAGATTATGAGAAATTCCTCCTGCGGTTTATAGAGTCTGAATTCGACCGTGAGAATGAAATGGGAAGAGTAATGTTTTTAGAGCGCGGTTCTACGATCCGTATTCATCGCGGTCATTGGGGCGGATGGCATCTTCTGACACATCCTGCTGTGTCGTCAATCGAGTTTAATCCGGAGCTGACAGAAGCGACTGTGCATTTTCAGATCATAGATCGGGGAGGAGAAGCGAGATTTGTTAAAGTTGATGGACAGTGGGAAATGATAGACTCCGTTATGACGTGGATAGAATAAGCTACCTTTATCCGCAACCAGGTGATGCGCTGCAAAACACCACCCCCCTACCAAACGGCCGTGGCCAGCACCAGTGTTTGCCTCCAGCCAAGGTTGGATGATCCTTTTGGCAATTTAGAACACACGTGCTACAATTTCGTTGTTGAAACCCTCCCTCTCCCAACACCCTCTTTCCCCAGAGTCAAGCCCCGGCAACGGGGTTTTTCTCTTTAGGGCTGTTGGCCCACGGCCGTCTCACCCTGCACCTAATCCGGAAAAAGCTCCACCACCGTTGTGCTGGCAACCTTGTTCATCCGTCCGAGATTTCGACGATGATCTTAGCCTTTTTCTGACCCCAATCAGGTAATTTCCAGCCATTATTCCCACTTATTGGTGTCGATAAAAATGAGGTTTAGATGCCAAAAACTGCCGTCCAAGCCTTAATTTTTGCTACGCCCGATTTTGAAGTCATCCAGTGTAGCTATGATTACGAAGGTGCGATTGGTGCGCAGTGACCACGGTATTGTAATAGCAGACCTCGTCATTAGTGGACAAGGATAGTAGCTTCCTGATGAGTTGGATCGCACTGGTAGGCCTCGACGAAGTCTCCCCAATTGTGTATGGTTGAACCCAAGGATGAATAACAACTCCAATAGTCAATTTTGGATGTGATTTATAGGTAGAGGCAGCATTGGGTGGACACAAGTTTGAACCGTTTGAAACGGTTGAAGACAGGTATCAAAAAATCCTTTCTCCTTGCAGGGCAACAAGTTAAATCGATGGGCAGAGCCTTTGATGCCACTTCTGAATGAAATATGCCCCGGCAAAGTAAAAAGGCAAATGGTTAATAATCCTTAAACGACACTCAAATACCGGAGCATGAATATTCACTTTGTAGCCGGTATGGCTATCCAGTTTCCTTGTGACCGGTTTTGCAGAGTCGGGGAAAATCACCGCAAAAATGGGCGGCTGTATGTATTACAAAAAATGGCCAACAAGATGAGTGATAATGATTTTGTCTACAAGTCCCAGGATGTAAATTACCTCGGCTTTCTGGAAGCGCAGCTGCGGGATATGGCCGGCGTGGATACGCTGGCCTATGAGCTCATTCAAAATGCCGACGATGTCCAGAATGAAGACGGCCGTTTCCCGGTCACTACCCTCTCATTTGATGTCACTGACGAAGCCCTGATTGTGCGCAACAACGGCCGTTTCCGACCGGTGGATTTTGCGCGGCTGCAAAACATTGCTGGCGGTGGCAAGCGAGAAGAAGCCGGCGTCACCGGTGCTTTCGGCCTGGGCTTTCTGGCCGTATACCAGATTACGGATGCTCCGGAAATCTTCTCCAGCGGCCGTCACTGGATAATCCATCCCGACGCACCGTCAGACCAGCGCATTGCCGAGCGGGCAGCCGAAACCAGCGGCACCACTTTTCGCCTGCCGTGGGCCTTCGACTCCGCCTCCGGCGTGCGCCGCACCCTGCGCCTTGAAGCAGTAAGGCCCGAGCAGCTGGACGCCTTTGCCCAACAGATGGGTGAAGCGATTGCTCAGGCAGCCATCTTTCTGCAGCGGCTGGAGCAGCTGGAAGTCAGGCGGAACGGCGTTGTTGTAAGTCGCATAGAACGTCGCTTTGACGGCGACCGGCTGCTGCTGACAGATGAAAATAATGGGCACTTCACCGAATGGTTGCTGCTCAACAGTGATTTTGCCGCTGCAGCTCAGCGGCTGCGTCAGCAGTACCCGTGGCAAATTGAAGAACGGCGACACAGCACAGTACAGATAGCCATCCCTACCACAAGCACGCTGCAGGCGGGTCGCCTCTACGCCGTGCTGCCTACCGCGGACGCCATGCCGCTGGCCCTTTATCTCAACGCCGACTTTTTCCCCACAACCGACCGCAAGCGCGTTCACTTTGATAGCGGTTACCAGGCGGAGTGGAACCAGGCCGCTGTGACGGCGGCGGCAGTTCTCCTGGCAGACAAGTTTCCTGAGCTGCCGCAACTGTTGCCACCAACCGGATTGTGGCACCTTCTACAAAGTACCGTCGGGGCGGCACACCAGACACAGCGTAAGGAACTGCCTGAGGTCTTTACTGCTTTCTGGCAGGAACTGCTGCCACGTCTGCGAAAAACGCCTGTTTTTTATACCGCTGCGGGGAAGTGGTTACCGCCAGCAGACGGCCGTTTGCTGCCAACAGCAGCGGCCGTTTCCCCAAAAGCCACCATTCCTTTGCTGAACGCCTTGCAAATACCCGTGCTGCATCCCGACCTGGCCGACTATGCTACCTTGCTGCGCCAGATTGGCACGCCAACCATCACCGTCAGCGATGTTGCTGATGGACTGCGCCGTGTTGGGCTGACGCGGGCTACTGCGCTGCATGAAGCGCCGTTATTTTTGCGCGAGTTGGATGGCTGGCAACCACTGTGGACGCTGCTCGATGTACTGCTACGCGGTTTGTCGCCGACGGAGCGAGAGAACACCCTGGCTGCATTGAATCCCTGTGCGATCGTGCTCACGGACCGGATGGTCTTACGGCCGTTGACTCAGGTCTATCGCGGCCAGCCAGAAGCCCAGGCGCTTTTTCCCGACGTTGCCTGGCTGCATCCGGCGCTGCCGGCCGACAGTTTTCCCGGCCGGTATGTACCCACCTTTGGCGTGCGCCAGGCAGTGGAGCGCTTTGGAGAGATGCCCATTGACCTGTTGGAGGAAGCGTGGCGGTTGGGTCGTCTTGATGTACCCCGTCTCTTTCGCTGGTTTGAAACGCAGCAGATTGAGATTTTTGCCGACGACCCGGCACTGGCCGGGGCCATCCGCCGCCTGCCGCTTTGCCCGGTGGATGGGGAGTTACGGCCGTTGGCCGACCTTTTCCTGCCCGGTGGTTTTGAGGATCCGCTCCAATTCGCCGGACTTGTGGATGTACACGCCATCGGCGGACGGCATCAGTTTTTGCAAGACCTGGGTATCCAGGAACTGGATTTTGACACCTATCTCCACACACACCTGCCGCGCGTGTTGACGCAGCAGCCAGATTTACCCGCTGACGGCCGTCACCGCCTGCTGCATTTACTGGCTAAACGCTTGGGCGAATTTCGGGATGATGAGACACTGCAAGCACAGCTCTGCCACCTGCCCCTGATTCCCTGTCTGGATGGCTCTTTTCGTCCGGCGGAGTCAGTATATTTTTCACGACAGGTGATGGACCGGCTGGGGCTGCGTGTCCTTGTTGCCGAACCGGTAGAGAGCACAGCGCAGCAGGCACTTTACGAGTGGCTGGGCGTTCGCACGGCTCCTGCCGCGGCCGACCTGGTGCAGGCGCTGTTGGCTGCCAGTCAGGAATGGAACCCAGCGCCGCTGGATGAATCAACCCACACTACTATACTTAACTGTTGGCAGGAGTTGGCGGAGAGTATGGAATCTGGAGAAATAAAGGCCGAAACATTGGCCGAACTGCACAACCAGCCGGTGATTCCCAACGGCCGTCACGTGCTCACCACTCCCGACGAGATGTTGGTAGCTGACCGGCCAGACCTGGCGGAGCAGTTTGCCGAATGGACACCTTTCTTCCTGCCGGCGGATGTTTCGTGGCTGCCAGCGGCGATGGCTGCCGGGGTACAGCCGTTGTCGCAGGCGGTGACGGTGGCTGTTTTGGGTGAAGATAAAGCAGTGGCAGATACGGCCGTACAGGAACGCATCATGACTCGCTATCCGTTGCTGGAACGACTACTGCATGCCGAAACGGTTGCTGGCCACACCGTGCAGGCAGATGTGCTGGAAAACTTGAAGGTGATGACGCTGCCTCAACTCCGCATTCAAGTCCAGCTGCGCCTTGGCATTCAGGTAGAAGCGGCCGAAGCGGTGTCCGTATCGGCAAAATGGATACACAGTGTGCTTTATCTGGATAATGAGAAGCAACCGATACCGTGGACTGCCGTTGCTCGGGAGCTGGCCCAGGCAGTTGCCCCAAGGCGGAATGTGAGTGGGTTGGCGCTGGGGATAAAAGAGGTGCTGGCGGCGGAAAGCATTGATGATGCCACGGCCGTATTGGATGAGCTGGGCTATCCGTAGAACTAACCATACACGAGCGGCTAAATGCTAATCGTGTATGATTGTTTTAGTCCTCTGGTTTCCGACTCACAGCCATCACCAGCCGCACCGGCTTTTTCCTGACCAGCTTCCAGCAGTGGCGCGAGGAGATTTTGCTGCAAGAGGCGCAGTTGATCACGATGGCCGACTTGGGGTATGGTGTATTGGACACGACAATGGTGGAAACGGCCGCATACGTGCTGCGGAAAGGAGAATTTAACCATGAAGCTCAGTGATAGTGAGCGACATGAGTTACAGAATTTAATCTTCGCTTGTTTCCAGCCTCGGAAGCTTTTGACGTTCTGTTGGCTGTTGGATATCCTTTACGAGGCAATACATCGTGACACTTTTGAGCAAACGCTGGTTGAGTTAATTAAATATGGGGAAACCCATGATCTGTTAGGTGAATTACTCAACCACTGTCGTAACACCTTTTCTTTTCAAGATTTGCCAGCATCCTTCCAGCAATCCCTCACGGAATACGACCACAAAGAAGCGCACACAATACGTACTTCTAAGCCAAATTTCATAGGCGTAAAACCGAGAGATATGCTTATCAGACGTTTTCGACTTGATACCGCTTTGCCTGAATCGATGCAGCACGGCCGTTCCTTTGAACTCGCCATTGCCATCCGCCAACCTGATTCACCGATTCTACAGGAAGATGATCTGGACAAAACAAAATCGGGTCATCTGCCGATCAGTTGGCCTGAAGATGTGGATGACATTGCCTTGCATGCTCAGGTGAGTGCGCCAGAGTGTGAGATTCACGGCAAAGACAACTGTTCGCTGCGGCTGTATTTTGGAATTTCCTATGGAGTACAAATGGCCACAGCAACGGCTCTTCGCGCTTTTTTTAACCAGGACGAACTGCGCCAACTTTGTTTTAAATTACCAGTGCCGTTTGAGGATTTGCCGGAGGACACGCATACGGCTAAGGTCCGTGAATTGGTATTGTACATGGTGTGCCACGGCCGTTTCATGGACCTGATACAGCAGTACCAGCTACAACGGCCGCATGTTGAATGGGAAGCGTTGGCGGATATTGTGCCTGCCGGAGGGGTAGGCCAATGAGCCAGGCTATCTTTTTTCGGTTGCTGGAAACGGCCGCATACATACTCCAAAAAGGAGACAACCGCCATGGAATTTCTCCCAAGTGAGCTAATTCAGTTAAGAGATTTGATGCGTGAGCAGTTTAGTGAGGATGAGTTGCGGGATTTATGTTTTGCCCTGGGCATCGAATTTGACAATCTTGGCGGTTCTAGCATTGGGGTGAAGAGTTGGGAGTTAGTCTTAACCATGCGCCGTCACGGCCGTCTAGAGGAATTGGTAGCCTATTGCCGGCGTGGATGGCCGTCTCTCGATTGGCCCGTGCTCAAGAAGCCAGCGAGCGATATCTCTTATGACTGGCTGAAGGATGCCGTCGTGACAACCGATCCTGATTGGGCTCGGTACAAAAAGCCAGCAACCGATGGATTGCCTGAACGGCTGGAGGAACTGGGCTTTGCGCGTGCTGTTAAGCTGCGCCTGGACGCGGCCCTGCCTGGTCAGGTGCAGCCGCACGTTTCTTTTGAACTTGCCGTCGCCTTCCGCCAGACGGATTCACCCGTGCTGAAAGAAGAAGACCTGGTTATGACCAAATCTGGCGACTTGCAGGTGGAATGGCCGGAAGAGGCTGAAAGCGTTGCCTTGCGCGCACACGTCAGCGCGCCGGAGTGCCAGATTTATGGCAACGATAGCTGGTCGTTTCGTTTGAAAAAAGGGGAAGATTCGCCAGTGCATTACTTCCAACTAACGCCGCAACAGGCGGGGCGGATTGGTATTGTAGTCACAGTTTTCCAGGAACAGGAGTGGCTAGGTGGGATGCGGCTGCAGACGAAGGCGCAAGAGCAGGTAGCCGGCAAAGTAGCGGTACAGGTCTATAGCCACTCATTTGATCCTTCACAGGATATACAGGTGATGATAGCTGATTTTATCCGGACTGGTTTTAACCCAGATGAACTGCGTCAACTTTGTTTTGCCTTAAATGTTGAGTATGATGACTTGCCAGGAGAGACCCATACAGCGAAAACACGAGAATTGGTGAAGTATATGGTGCGCAGAAACCGTTTTGCCGACCTTTTACAAGAATGCCAAAAACAGCGCCCATTTATCGGCTGGGAAAATTGGGCGAACATTACCACCGGCCAGCGCGCCAGGATGTGACGCCGGATGAGCCAGGCTATCTTTTTTCGGTTGCTGGATACGGCCGCATACGTACTCCAAAAAGGAGAAAGCCGCCATGGAATATAGCCCTGCTGATCTTAAAGTGTTAAGAGATTTAATTCGTGAGCAT
Organism: Anaerolineae bacterium; assembly: GCA_023382655.1. GTDB lineage: Bacteria > Chloroflexota > Anaerolineae > Promineifilales > Promineifilaceae > CAADGU01. The sequence continues at coordinate 27,053 of JAHDWK010000047.1, forward strand.
TTTAGTGAAGATGGGTTGTGGATGTTGTGTCTTGACCTGGGCATCGAATTTGACAACCTTGGTGGTATTGACGCCAGGGCAAAGATCTGGGAGCTTGTTTTGTACATGTGGGGTGAAGCTATCGTACATGATGGATAATTCGAGCCTACTCCCGTTTGTGTTCCTCCTGTAGAAAAATGCGGCTGATTGGCTAAAATTTGGGCATTCAAACCTCAAGCATAGCGAATTAGCCGATGAAGTTCAATCTCACTCCTCTCGAATTTGTCATTTTCCTCGTTATTTGTCTACTCCTTTACTTCTGGCCAAAGGGCGGCCGTCGTCTGCGGCGCTGGCTGGCAGCCTATTTTCATCAGCGACGAGGACCGCGTCACCTAAAGCCGCACTCCCCAGCCAATTGCCCGCTCTGTTGTCAAGATATGTGTTGGTTACCGCACCGGCCACGGCCAGAAGTAGTGCCTTGGTCAGAGCGCAAGAGTCGGCGGGGGCGACCGAAAGTGGTGGACACCGCCGGTTATGCCTGCCTCAATCCGGTGTGTGATTACTTTGCTATCGCTGACTCAGCCATTCATGCCCTGGTCAGCAATGGCCTTCGTGGCCAGCAGAGGATTCGTTATTTCAAGTGTCAGGCGTGTCATGGCTGTCGCACCAGTCGTTATGCCACCCCACTCTACCGGCTCAAAACTCCCTTGGCACGCATCACCATGGTCATGACCGCTCTCTCCGAAGGGGTTGACCTGGCTGCGGCCAGTCGTATCTTCGGCCACCATCCCCGTACCCTGGCCCACTGGCTGGCCCGCACCGGGCAGCACAGTCAGCGCTTGCATGAGCGCCTCTTCCAGCGGGCACTCACCATTGGGCATCTACAATTGGATGAGTTGGTCACCAAAGTCAAACAGGATGCCGAGCGTCTCTGGCTCTGGACGGCGGTGGCTGCTGAGAGCAAACTCATCCTCGCTGTCCATCTCGGCCGCCGTACCACCGCGGATGCCCACCACCTCCTGCATCTCGTCTGGCAGCGCCTGCGACCAGGCTGTTTCCCCATCTTTACCAGTGATGGTCTCAATCACTATTTCTACGGTATCACCGCTTACTTCGGTGCCTGGCTCAAACCCGAGCGGGCCAGAAAGTTTCACTGGTTCCCTGACAGTCGGTTGCTGTATGCTCAACTCCGCAAACAGAGAAGCGGCCAGAAGATGCGCTTCCTTTATAGTATCGTCCGTCTCGGTAGTCGTACCGCTATGTGGACTGGCCTCCAAGCTCTGGCTTTCAGTGGCAAGGTGCAAACGGCTTTAGTTGAGAGGGCCAATCTGACCCTGCGCGAGTTAATTGCTCCTCTCTCTCGTCGCACCTGGTCAATCGCCTATGACCAACAACACCTCTGGCTCCATCTTCAGTGGGGCTTGGCTTACTACCATTTTTGCCGACCACATCAATCCTTAACCCGGCCCATTCGCGGTCCGAGTCAACATCGTTACCGCACCCCAGCGATGGCGGCTCACCTGGTGCGTTATCGTTGGTCGGTGCGGGACTTGCTGCAGTTGCCCGTGCCGGAAGGGATTTGCTTAGAGTCCTTTCCGGCTGCTCGCCGCTGCCGCTAAGCGGGAAAACCAGCAAAATTGCCGCGCAAACGGCTGGCTAAACGCTGAATTTGGCGGAAAATCCGCTTCATCGCCTCCGAATTTACCTGGCTGGGGCTGTTTCGATTTATCCATCATTTCCTTCGGCACTACCAGGTAAAGAATTTGTAGCCTATTTACAAATATTACGGCGAATCCGCTTTACTCACATCGGCTGACTAGCGGAGATTTAGCTCCGCCAGTTGGAGGATAGTGCTTAGTGATCTTCCCCCGAAAAAGTGGAGAATAAGGTTGCCCTACTAGAACTAGAAAATTTTTATGCTCAAATAAAAGTCGGGTATAATAGTTATGATGGGGTTTAGGGGATGGTCCAAGATTCCTGCTAAGAATTCAATTTATTCACCCACATTTTGGCGCTACTTGTCGTTCTTCTTCGAGGCAATCCATGATGAAGGTAGCCAATAAACGGCCGGTTTGCCATATCGCCCTGTGTCACCGTTTTTACCGCCTCGCTGGTATCGCCCAGAATTCACTAGAGATTCGTGAAATTCTTTAATTCAACGGTTGTCTACCCAGCTAAGTGCCTGACGCACCATCTGGTTCACATAGCCCCACTCGTTGTCATACCAGCTCATAATTTTTACCAAATCGCCATCAACCACCTGCGTCATATTCAGGTCAACAATAGAAGCGCGCGGGTCTTGCACGATGTCAGAAGAGACCAACTCATCATCTGAAACACCTAAAACAGAGTCATAGCGGGCGCTTACCGCTTCTTCGCGGAAGATATTGTTGATTTCCGCGACGCTGGTTGCCCGTTCCGTGAGGATGACAATATCGGCGAGAGAGCCAACGGGAATAGGGGCGCGTACGGCCGCGCCATCGAAAAGCCCTTTGTATTGAGGCAGCGCTTTGGTGGTGGCAATCGCCGCGCCGGTAGAAGTTGGCACTAGATTTTCGGCGCCCGCCCGGCCACGACGCATTTTCTTATGGGGGCCATCGACGAGGGACTGTGAGGCGGTGTAAGCATGAATTGTGGTCACTGTCGCTTTTTTGAGGCCAACACGACGGCCAATGATTTCAATAATAGGCGTGATGCAGTTGGTGGTGCAGCTGGCGCAAGAAATAATAAGATCATCAAGGTTACTATCTGTAGCACCATGCACAATTGTCAGCAGTTCATCGTTTTTGGTAGGCGCGGAAAGCATGACACGCTCTGCCCCGGCATGCAGATGCTTGGCTAAATCTTCCCGTTTGGTGAAGACACCGGTACATTCAAATACGACGTCTACATCTAAATCGCCCCAGGGCAGATCAGCGGGGTCTTTGATGTGGCTGACGGGATATTCATGGTCATCTATAAGGATGCCATTTTCGCTGGCGGTGATGGCTTGGGGCATACGGCCGTAAACGGAATCGTATTTGAGTAAGTAAGCCAGATTGTCGTTGGAAATCAGGTCGTTGATGCCCACGACTTCTAGTTCTGGGGTATGGAGTAGGACTTTGAAGGCGGCGCGGCCAATTCGACCAAAGCCGTTGATGCCTATTTTGAGCGATGTTTTCATCTATTTTGCTCCTATGCGTGTGCTGACTTTAAGCGACGACTATACTTTTCCCAGTCCGGCATCTGTCGTTCAGCCAACAAGGCTAACTCCTTATCCAGATCATAGGCCACATAGCGATGTTCAATTTGCCAGCCCCCGCCCCCGTTCCAGGTGAATAGGCCATACTTGGCACGGGTATCGCCATCTTGCGCCAGACTAACGGAGCTTATGTTGACCAGCTTGGTATCCTGCCACTGGCGACTATTTGGCACATGTACATGACCAAAGGCCACTGTGCCGCAAACCAAGTCGCCTAGTAGGTGGTTTAAAACCAGATCGTCGTCTGGCTGCCTGATTTCCCCGTATAGTTCCTTTTGCTGCTCTTCTGGGGGATAAATATGTTGCTCAACATCATGCGGGTTCGCATGAACGATGAACAAATCATCTTTGGGTTGAGTTGTGGGGGATATACGGCGTTGAAATGGCAAGTTATGAAGCCAGGCGCGTTGGTGAGCCGTCAATTGCAACCGCGTCCAGGAAACGATGTCGGCTACATTTTGGTCTTCTTCCCATTCCTCCCGGGTAATTCTATAAGAAAGCGGGGGCTGATTGCATAGGGGCTCATCTTGGTTGCCGTAAATAGCGGAAATATTTTCTGCTTGAATGCGGTCGATACACTCCGCTGGCTGGGGGCCAAACAGACAGAGATCGCCTGCAAATACGATAAGATCGGGGGATTGTTGTTTTATATCTGCCAAGATGGCTTCTAAGGCAGTTAGATTGCCATGAACATCAGAAAAGATAGCGGTGCGCATTTGGGAAATTCCTTTTATTCTTCTTCCACTGATTCGGGGTCTAGTTCCCAGCGATGCTCATCTCTTTCTGCTAGTTTTTCGCCGGTTCTCAGAGGTTCGCCTTCTGCGTAAGTAATGCCTAACGCTTCGCCAATCTCTTCCACCATATCTTGATCGGGAGTGGGGTTCATGCCGCCGACCGTTTCTTCCCCGACGTTGGCGTCCTCCCAGGCAGCATCCACATCGCCTCCGGACAGGGTGGGCGAGGTGGCGTGATGCTCTTCTAGCCGATCAAGCATCTGTTCCTGCCCATTATTGAGGTCTTGCCGTTCTGCCAGGCTTTCCTGAATGGCAAGATCATGGGTATAACGGCCGATTTCCTCGACATAGTTTTCTTCCCGGGCATCATGGAGTAAGTCAGCCGTGGTTTCCGCATCCAGCTCAACAGGTGTTTCTCCTTCTGTGCCGATATCAAATGAGACGACTTCAGTTATTCCAGCTTTATCATCACGAGTGGGTTGTTTTTCTTTCTCTTTTTTAGTCATGAGGGTTAGTTGCTCCTTAGTTTATTAATGTAAGTGTGTCTGGCAAATCTGCCGCGTCTACCACTCCGGTAACGTTACCCAGAGGAACAAACCGCTGGAAGGTCGCGTCCAGTAAAAACCAAGCGGGAAATGTTCATCCATCCTGTACTTGTATGCAGGTAAAGAATTTGTAGCCTATCTGCAAATATTACGGCGAATACGCTTTACTCACATCGGCTGACTAGCGGAGATTTAGCTCCGCCAGTTGGGGGATAGTGCTGGATGCTGAACCCAAAAACTTGGTTCTTCGATAAAGTTAGGATGTTGTTGGCGAACGTAGAGAAAAAGTAGTGCCGAATCGAGCAAACTGGGGACAACTTTGAACTACACAATAGCAAGATTTTGGGCTTCAGTAGGAGTCCCAGGACTGCTCCAGTATCCTGTCGACTATCTGGTAGCTTTCTTCAACATCCTGGCGGTCATGTTCCTCCGGTATGGCTTCGTCGCTTCCCTGTTTGATCATCTTGGCTTGCTGTCGCAGAGCTTCCCGCTCCGTTTGCGTGTGCGTATGAGCGGCAATCACGGCAATTGTTTCTAGCAACCGGATGGTTACCGCTACGCTCGAACGGCCATATTGCCGGATCTGATTAAATGATGTCTCAACTAAACCCTCAAACGTGACCGAGTCCGCTATCAGACGTAGTGTGTTCTCGTCATCGTAACGGTAGCCGGAGGGAATCTGCCGCTCGGCCAGGTGAGCCAGCGCCACACCCAGACGATCAACGCAAGCCATAGCGGTAAACGGATCATTGATGCCAGGCGAAAGCGCCCGCAAGGCGATCTCCACTAGCTGGTCGATCGCAAATTCTACATCTTGTATGCGCAGACGCTGCGCTCCCAAAATGAAAGCATCATTGATCTTTTCGCTAAGCCCCTCCTCAAAACGTTCGTTGGGCCAAACCTTGACCAGAGCATCACCTGAAGCGATGAAATTCCCCGGACGGTGTTCGAGACGAAGCAGGAGATCGTGCTCTATCGCCAGCTTCATTAAGCCCTCGGTATCAGTGGACTGTAGATAGCCATTGTGCGTGGCTGTAACCGGCTGGGCATCTTGGTCAAAATCCTCCGGCACGTCATCTTCATTTCTCAATTCATATTCAAATGCCAGATAGCTCTTTTTCTCGGGAAACAGTCGTTCAATTGCCGTGTTCAACTCCCGCTCAACTGAGGCAATGACATGCTGAACTTGAATGGAAATCGACACGTGATGAATAAAGTAAATAAATAAACCCATACTGGCTAACGCCAGAAAAACGGCCACGGTGACTGAGATATGAGGCACAAATGTGATTTCATCAACACTCCGGACCGTGCGCAACACCAGCAGACTGTAGACAAAGGTGGCAATGAATGTCCCCAAAACCACCTGATTACCGGTATCCCGCATAAAATTAATAAGCAAGCGCGATCCAAATTGTGAGGAAGCCAAAGACAAGGCCACGATTGTGATGGAAAAGGTGACACTGGCCATCGTAATCATCGAACCGGCCAGCGTAGAAAGAAGAGTTCGGACACCATCCGCCCCACCGGTATAAACCCACACCAGCAGTTCAGGGTGCTCAGACACTGCAAAATGGTCAAGGGCAACTGTCAGGAAAGACAGTCCAAGCGCCAGTCCGGTCATCAAGGTCGGTAAAAACCAGTAACTGGAACGGACGATCTCCCAATAATTGAGTAGCTTTGTTTTCATTTATTTCCCTACATTTTGCTGATATCTTCAACATATCTCATGTCTTGATCATCATTACAAATCTTGTGCTTCCTGCATCATAATCAATGACCCTCTTCATTCTGCTCTTGATCCGTGTGGGCAATTCGCATTATTTCCAGAGCGATATCCTCAGGGGCAAGAACAAAATCTATACATCCGCTTGCTATGGCGCTCTCAGGCATATCTGGCTGCACGGCTGTGTCGGGCTTCTGGGCAATCGTAATGGCCCCCACTTCTTTTATGCCGCACAGTGCTGCTGCCCCAACGTCATCATAACCAGAGACAATAACAGCGATAAGTTTGCCGTCCCAGTGCTCCGTTAGGGAATGCATAAAAACCGTAATCACGTCAGGCTATCCCCAGGGCTTTGATATTGGCTTTAGGCGAAATTCGCCATTTAGAACATGCAAATCCCGTTTTTCGGGGATGATGAGCACATGGTTGGGCTTGATGTCTAATTTCTCCGTGATCAGCTCAACCGGCATCTTTGTGTAGCGGGGGAGAATCTCGTGGAGCATTGTAGCTACCGTTCTCAGATGATTAACGATGACGATTGCGACCCCCATATCGGTCGGTAGGTGCAGCAGTAACTGAGTATACGCATCGAGACCACCGGCCGAACTGCCCACGCAAACGACAGGAAAATCTTTTGTAAAATGCTTAGCTTTCATTAGTAATCACTTCCTTTCTGATTTTTCATTTTGGGCACGTTGACCAGCATCGACAACTCGTCCAGCCTTCCAGCAAAAGGGCTTATTGTCAGGGCTTTCTCTCCGCACATGTCGTAAAAGCTTTTTTTTGCAAGGTTCAATGGGTCATTCAAAAATTCGTTCTACCTCTAGGGTGGTAAATGAAACAGAAAATAGTTTATTTAGGTTTACGCCTTGTTAGGTGGTTTTGTGTTGGCCTGAATGCCTACTGCCGTTTACCATTCAATGACCTTCCATTAGAAAGTCGCTTACAAGGTCGGAACTAGCAGTTTCAGGAGTTTGAGAAATTGGCTCAAGGCAACAACTAAACCCAAAAAGCGCCGCCAAATATTTACACCAGAAACAATCTCCAAAAAAGACCAATAAAGCAAAGAAATAATCAGACCCCAAAAACCGATATCATGTAATAAGGGTATGGATAGACGGGTTAGAAAAAAACAAACAATGGCTATCCAAAGAGGATAATTAGGCCATTGGGCAATCACGATTCGACCTTGAGCATCTCTAAAAAAGTTGGTGAAGGTCTTCATGTCAGGTATATCCATAAAGCTGTATAAATAAAACTTATTCTGAACTCGACTTTGCACATTGGGTGTTTTGTAGGGTAGCCTGCCAGCGAGCAGCATTACCTGCTTTTCCCCTGTATGCCAGCCCGTACCCTGCAAAAACGTCACGCCACCCTTGTCCACTCGAGAAATCAACTGAAATCTGACCGTTTGCCAATCCTTGATAAAATTGTAAAGGGACCAAAATTAGTACCAGTTGAAAGTGGAAAATTCTACTAAA
>JAHDWK010000048.1 GCA_023382655.1 Anaerolineae bacterium
GTTTTGGGCTTAAGCATCAACCATGCCCTTTAAGGTAGCAACTTGAGTTAATTATTATGCTGCCAATCGGCAAGTCAAAGCTGTTAAAATGGGTTCGCGTAGCTTTTGTATTGGTTATGTTCGCGCTTGTTTTATGGAATATTTCAACAACCGACTATCAAGATTGTTATGATACCGGGTTCAAGTTCTTTGACCAGGTCCTTCATATTTTCGATGGTTTCTTAAAAAATGTTTTCGGCATAATGCCTTGCCGCGGCGAATTGTAACTTTTCGGTCGTTGCCAAAGCTTTAGTTGTGGGTAAAATCTAATCAAGATGGGTTTGGTTTCTCGTTGTCGACCAAAGGGTTGCCGATCCAAGAGTGCCCCTAACAATGCGTGCAGCGGACTTGGTGGTGGGCCGTGCAAAAAAGCCGAGTCCAAGCGAAAGCATTTTCCCTTTCGTTGGTTAGTTCTTCCACCAAGCCGCTAACGCGAACCGTTAGCCATGTCACAAATTATGGCGTAATCTGGCACACGGCCGTGCCCCTCCCCCTTCCTCTCGTTCATACCCCAACATATCTCCGCCAGCCATTTTTATCCTTTGCGTGGGCACTTTTGTTGGTTGGTCACGGCCGTGGCCCTTTTGCAGCTTTTGTAAGGACGGTGGTAGATGGGGAACGGCCGTTAACCATGTCAGAAATTATGGCGTAGTCTGGCGCACGGCCGTATTCCTCTCCCTCCCTTTTATTCAACCCCGCCAGCCAGTTCTATCCTTTGCGCGAGAACTTTTGGTGGTTGGTCACGGCCGTGGTGGGTTGTTGGGGGAACGGCCGATTTGTCTGGCGTGACGGAACGTAAGCGTGGAGGCTGCTTAACAGGGATTATGCGGCGGCTTACGCCCTGGTTCTTGCTGAATTCTGTCTCAACCGCGCCGCATCAATCCTTAATCGTTAGGCGAGCGGGGTTTGGCTCGGCGAGGCTGCCGGGCCAGATCAAGACACTCTCTTACCAAAATCTGTGCACCTTCATGCGGTCGCATCCAGGAGATTTTCTCCCTCTTCAGGGGTGCGGGAATGGCGCGCCTGCCGCTCAATTTCACCCGCCTCACTGCGTAAACCCCCTTCAGCTCCTGTCGAGAGTATTTCCGGTTCTTGTTGTGCTTCGTCCTCTGCCGTTATATTGGCATCCCCTGGCTCAATCAAGCGCACAGTCACCCCGTTGGGGAAGATCAATTCCCGCGATTCGTCTGGCATGGAGATGTGGGCATCCTGAAAAGCCCGCTTCACCAAGCGAATCACCGACGACCTCACTTTCTGCCAACTGTGCTGATTGCCGTCTACCCAGAAATAAATTTGCAAATCAACCGTGGCACTGCCCAGATTTTCCACCAAAACCAGTGGTTCCGGCTCCTTTAAGACCGTCGGATGTTCCGCCAGTACGTGCATCACCAGATCTTGAGCCGTCGTAATCTGATCTTCATAGCCAATGCCCACTATAAATCCTACGCGGCGGTTGGGGTTGCTGGTGTAGTTGAAGATTTTGCTTTTGTAGACGGTGGCGTTAGGAATCTGGACGTGATTGCCCTCCAGGGTCATCATGACGGTGGCGCGGGTGGTCAAAAGCTGCACGTAGCCCATCGTGTTATCAATCTCCACCAGATCGCCTGTGTGGAAGGGGTTTTGCATGCTGAGAAAAATGCTGGAGAGAAAGTTTTCGGTGATGTCACGGAAAGCAATACCCAGAATCAGGCCCAGCAATCCTGTACCGCCGATCACAGTGAGGGCAATGCGGGTTAATCCGGCTATCTGAAAGACGATGTACAGACCGAGCAGAAACACTCCCACACCTATACCCCGGGCAATGACGTTGACCAACAGGTTGTTGGGGAGTCGGCGATGCAGGAGACGGCGGGATAGAGCAACGGCTAACTTGGCGAAAAGGGCGGCAATGAACAGGACGAACAGGCTGAAGATCATCAGGGGCAGAGCGCGCACTATGCTGCGCCCCTGGGCGCGCAATCCGGCCAATGCCGGCTCAAAATCCCAGATGGAGGGTTCCAAGAGGGTGATCTGGTTCACAACGGCGGCCACGTCCTGGGTATTGCGGGCCAAATCACCAGCCCACCTTTTGAATTCCTCGGACTCAGTCTGGCCTGTTAGAAAGACGACCCCGTTTTGTACTGTTACGTTGGGAGAGGTGAACCAGCCCGTAGATTCGAGGATGTTTTGGAGCCGTTCACTTATTTCTTCGTCACGGGCAACCGGCTGCACGTCTACCCGCTCCGGCGCTTCGATGGGCGCTTCACCGGGAACGGCCGTTGGCGTTGCCTGGGGTCCGTCTTGAGCGTGGATGGGAACGGCAAAGAGCGCCAGCCAGAGGAGGGGAAGGAGCCAAAAGAACCGCCGAAGACGTCGATCCGGGAATTTAACGAACGTGATTTTGGATGTTTGACGGTCCATAAATAACCTCCTATGAACGCATTTCCGGAACAGTGAGCAGCGCCACAAGTTCCACGCCCTGGCGGGCTTACTTTCGGGATAGATACGGAGTTGATTCCATTGTTCACCCAAACAAAAGGAGTGTACTCCAGGGGTGATAAGCACTACCTCTATCGTCACATAAGAAAGTCTTTGATGCAAATTTATCCGAAACGACTCATTGTTGATTGTCAGCAGCCCCCCGATACACCCCCCAAGTCTGCTATAATTGCCGGAATATTTGTTGAGATTCACCGTCGGATCTGTTCCCTTCCCACTCTGAAACGAGCTTTTGCTAAAGAAAACCATCATGACAGAAAAAGTAAGCGGCCGGCGTATTCTTTAACGCCCATCCAGTCATTACTCCCCAGAGAGACGACGCCCCGTTGGCGCAGCGGCACGCGCCGGGCGTGGGGATTTTTCTCGCTGACGGCCGCCCACTGCCGGCCGTCGCTGTAAACATATTACAGACCGGGATGTTTGGCCGCGGTCGTTTGCTTGAGCCATTTGAACCATACGTCCCCGTCAGCCAGTTTTATCCTTTGCGCGGGAACTTTTGGTGGTTGGTCACGGCCGTGACCTTTCCTCTTCCCCTACTGATCGCTTTGTAACTTTTCACGTTCCTGGTCCCATAGTTTTGTAAAGCGTTCAAAGGCATCAGAAATGATTTCCAGTTCACTTTCCGAGTAACTTGAAATCAATTCGTCTTGTGCGTTTCGCGCCGATTCAAACCATGACCTCACTTTTTCGGCAGCCGATTCTGCGGGAGTGATCAGTGTGCCACGGCGATCATTGGGATTGGGGCGTCGCTCAATTAAGTTCGCCTTTTCGAGCCGATCGAGCATGGCGGTTGCCGCCCCAGAAGTGAGACCAGTTTGCCTGGCAAGCTCAGAAGGTGTAGCCACGCCTTTGAGGAAGAGAAACCGGAGACATTCCATGTCGGTTACGTTGAGGCCCGCCCACTCACTCATGGCGTTTCGGAACAGCGTTAAATGAACGCCATATTCCGCCACCGCTTTCAAGGCTCGTTTCTTCAAGTCTGCTTTTGTGGATGTTGTCATAGAGATACCCTTGACATTATCTTTATAATCAAGTATCTTTATTATATAACTAAACTTGTTTAGATGCAAGTTACCAAAACAACCCCAAGTCAGATAAGGAGATTGATTGTCATGAGTTCCAAAACAGATACGAAAAAATCCACCAAGAAGTCTGGTGAAGGCTTCACAGCCGAAGAAAAAGCCGCGATGAAGGCCCGTGCCCAGGAGTTGAAAGCCGAAGCGCGGGCGAGCAAGAACAGGGAGGAAGGGGAAAAAGCCGTAGTTGCGGCGATTGCTCAGATGGCGGAACCAGATCGCATCATGGCCTCGCGGCTGCACGAGATCATCACCGAGAGCGCGCCAGACCTCATGCCGAAAACCTGGTATGGCATGCCCGCGTATGCCAACGCGGACGGTAAGGTTATTTGCTTCTTTCAAGCCGCGAGTAAGTTCGGCGTGCGGTATGCCACGTTTGGCTTCCAACCTGATGCGAACCTTGACGATGGCAATATGTGGGCAGCCAGCTTTGCCCTGATTAAGTTGACTGCCGCCGAAGAGGCAAAGATCAGGGCGCTGGTGAAGAAAGCGGTGAGCGGTTAACCAGGGCAATAGACCTGACAGGTTTTCTGAAACCTGCCAGGTCTGCCTCGCGAAGGTCTGTCACTATGAGCTGGAAATATCTGGAAGAGCAACAATCTGAACTGGCGGTCTTTGGCGCCGAACGCTTGAACGGCAAAGTCGCCTATTTGGCAACGATACGCAAGGATGGCTCACCGCGAGTTCATCCGATGACGCCGATTATTGGGCAGGGGCATCTGTTCGTGTTCATGGAGCCAACTTCGCCGAAAGGGCATGACCTTCAGCGCAATGGGCGCTACGCCATTCATTGTTCGGTGAGTGATACGAGTGGGGCGAGCGGCGAGTTCATCATAACGGGCCAGGCACATTTGATTAACGATGCGGCGCTACGCGCTTTGGCAGTGAGATTAGCCAGCTATGTGCCAGCGGATCGCTACATTCTATTCGAATTCGACGTGGAGAGTGCGGCAGCAACGACCTATCCCCAGGATCAACCGCTGCGCCGGTTCTGGAAGTGGGAGAAGTAACACGACCCGGATTGGTCACTGGGCGGGGTAATAACCCGGAAATCGGTGTGCCGTATTGTCAGAAATTATGGTGTAGTCTGGCACACGGCCGTTCCTCTCTTCCACACACCCAACACATCCCCGTCAGCCAGTTTTATCCTTCGCGCGGGCGCTTTTGGTGGTTGGTCACGGCCGTGGCTCTTTTGCAGGTTTTGTGAGGGCGGCGGCGGATGGAGAACGGCCGTTAGGCACATAGATAACCGGCAGTAGCAAGCCCTCCTGTGACGGAGGGCTTGTTGTTTTATCGCTTCAAAATGATCGGCAGGGTGGTCAACAGATGATCCGGCAGCGGCAAAAGTATGAACCAGTGGGCGGGGGAATGTTGGGCAACGGTTTGCTAGTCGTCATGTTTGTTACCTGCAATCGCCCGTTGATGAATCACCGGGCTACGTCAGGACGTCCGGTAAACCGGGCTAAAAGCTGGCAAATGCCAGCACCATTGCGTAGCCTGGACGTGAACGTCCAGGCGGCCGAACCCTATCACTGGCATAGAAGCGTGTTTACTTCACGGCCGTTTGCCGGATAAATACCCAAAACGACTTGTTTGTGCCCCTCAAATTGCCAGGTATCATTCCAAAGCAAGCAAATCCTGCACACGAGAAAGGAGTTCGTTTTTCATGCGTATTGCCATTATTGCTCTGGGAAGTCGAGGAAATGTTCAGCCCTACATTGCGTTGGGCAAGGGGCTGAAAGAAGCCGGTCACACGGTGCGTTTGGTGACCCATGAGAACTTTGAAGCGCTCGTCACAGCCTATGCACTGGAGTTCTGGCCCGTGCGGGGTAACGTGCAGGAGGTTGTCGAGAGCCAGGAGATGCGCGAGCTTCTGGAAAAAGGTAACTTCCTGGCCATCAGCAAGTTTACGTCTGCCGCCGCCCAACGCGCGGCGCTGCTATGGGCAGAAGATGGATTGGCCGCTTGTGAAGGAACAGATTTGTTAGTAGCTGGTATTGGTGGGCTGTTTATGGGGCTGGCCCTGGCTGAAAAGTTAGGGCTACCTATACTTCAAGCTTATTATGTGCCATTTACACCGACAACAGCTTTTCCCGGCGCGCTCCTTCCCAAGTCTCCACCCAGATTAGGCGGCTCTTTTAATCGCCTGACCCATCATATAACCCGGCAAGTGATGTGGCAGGGATCTCGGTCAGCAGATAAGGTGACGCGGCAAACGGTATTAGGTCTGCCCGCCGCCCCATTTTGGGGGCCATACAACGACCCCCGTCTGCAGCAGATGCCGATTCTCTATGGCTACAGCCCATTGGTGATCCCGAGGCCATCTGATTGGGACAGCAACACCCATGTTACCGGTTATTGGTTCCTGGATTCAGCCGACGATTGGACGCCGCCTACTGAGCTGACCGATTTTCTAGAGGCCGGCCCGCCGCCCGTGTATATTGGGTTTGGCAGCATGGGCAGCCGAAAACCGGAGGAAACGGCTGACCTCGTCTTACAAGCGCTGGTCAGAACGCAGCAGCGAGCAATTTTGCTTTCTGGCTGGGGTGGTTTGCAGAAGGAGAACGTACCAGACACTGTTTTTATGGTGGACGCTATTCCGCATTCATGGCTCTTTCTACGGATCACGGCCGTTGTCCATCATGGTGGCGCGGGCACAACAGCCGCCGGGCTGGTGGCAGGTGTGCCGTCAATCATCATTCCCTTCTTTGCGGATCAGCCCTTCTGGGGGCAGCGCGTGGCGGCATTGGGCGTGGGGCCAGAACCGATTCCACGACAGAAACTTACGGTGGAACGATTGGTAGAGGCGATTCACACGGCCGTGACCGACCAACCCATGCGCCAGCGTGCTGCCGAACTGGGCGCGAAAATCCGGGCTGAAGATGGCATCGCCCGCGCCGTAGCCGTCATCCGGCAGATCGAAAAACGGGGGGCGGCCTGACATCGCTTCTCGCTGCTCATTTCTCCCAGCCACACGCTATAATAACCTCATAACTAGGACATCTTATCGCTCACCCAAAACTGAAGTTAAGCACAGTCATGTGGAAGGACGTGGTTTGTTTGCCAAAGAGCTAATAAAAAAAGGGGAAGTTGTCTCTATAAAAGGCGGCTACCTGATGGATAAAACGACGCTCATCCGCCACGAAGATATTGTAAACGGTTCAGAACTCCAGGTTACGGATGATATTTTTCTCGGCGGCAAGCGATTGAGCGTGATGATCTGGAGGAAACTCTGCGGCGTACTGTCCGTGAAGAATTGAATAAGACCTTATTCGTAACCGCCTGACATCCCTTGCAGCCAACCGCGCCTGTTTTACAGGTTTGGGTGAAAATGACGGCGGCTGAAGACGGCCGTTAACCATGTCAGAAAGTATGGCATAGTCTAGCACACGGCCGTCCCCCTCCTCCCCTTCCATAACCCCAACACATCCCCACAAATCCCATAAAACTGACAGAAGATGTCAGGTTTGGCCGTTAACCTGAAGGAATGAAGTTCATAATTCATCCTTCATAATTCCTAATTCCCCAGGAGACGGCCGTGACTGACTTTCAACTTGTTTCCCCTTATCAACCAACCGGCGACCAGCCGCCGGCCATTGCCGGGCTGGTAGATGGATTGTCTAGCGGGCTGCGCCAGCAAGTGCTGTTGGGCGCCACCGGCACCGGCAAAACCTTCACTATCGCCAACGTCATCCAGCAGGTGCAACGGCCGACCATTGTCTTTGCCCACAACAAGACGCTGGCGGCACAGCTTTACAGCGAGTTCAAACAGTTCTTCCCGCACAACGCGGTCAGCTACTTTGTCAGCTATTATGACTATTACCAGCCGGAAGCCTACATTCCCCGCACGGACACCTACATTGAAAAGACGACGGAGATTAACGCCGAGATTGAGATGATGCGGCTGGCGGCGACGCAGGCGTTGTCCACACGGCGGGATGTGATTGTGGTCGCCAGCGTCAGCGCCATTTATTCGTTGGGCGATCCGGTGAAGTATAACCAGGCGCGGGTGGAGTTTGGCCTGGGGCAGGTGAAACAGCGCAACAAGACACTGCGCCACCTGATTGGCATTCGCTATGAGCGGAATGATATAGACTTTAAGATTGGCACGTTCCGGGTGCGCGGGGATGTGTTGGAGATACGGCCGTCTTATACCGAAGCCGCCTACCGTATCCAGTTTTGGGGCGACGAGGTGGAGCGCATCACCGAAATTGACCCGCTGACGGGGGAACTGCTGGCGGAAATGGACGAGTTGCTCATCCACCCGGCCAAACATTTTGTCACCGACGAGAACGAGATGGACCTGGCGGTTGCCAGCATTGAAGCAGAATTGGAAGAGCGGCTGGATGAGTTGATGGGCCAGAACAAACTGCTGGAAGCGCAGCGACTGGAGCAGCGCACCCGGTATGATGTGGAGATGCTGCGCGAACTGGGTTACTGTTCCGGCAGTGAAAATTATGCGCGGCACTTTTACGGCCGTGAAGCCAACCTGCCCCCCTGGACACTGCTGGATTACTTCCCCGACGACTACCTGATGGTCATTGACGAAAGCCACATGACCCTCCCCCAAATCCGGGCTATGTACAACGGCGACCGCCAGCGCAAACAGACGCTGGTGGATTACGGCTTCCGCCTGCCCAGCGCGTTGGACAATCGGCCGTTGACCTTTGCCGAATGGGAAGACCGCGCCTATCAGGTGATTTACACCTCGGCCACGCCAGGGCCATATGAACAGGCGCGCAGCGAGCGCACCGTGCAGCAAATCATTCGCCCCACCGGTTTGTTAGACCCACAGGTCGTGATTCGCCCGGTGAAGGGGCAGGTGGATGATTTGCTCTACGAAGTGAAGCAGCGTATTGATCGCGGCCAACGCGCCCTGATTACCACGCTTACCAAACGCATGGCCGAAGACCTGGCTGACTATTTGCAGGAGATGGGCTTGCAGGTGCATTATCTGCACAGCGAGGTAGACACCTTTGAGCGGGTGGAGATTTTGCAGGATTTACGCGCCGGGGTGTATGATGCAGTGGTGGGCATTAACTTGCTGCGTGAGGGGCTGGATTTGCCGGAGGTGTCATTGGTGGCTATTCTGGACGCGGACAAGGAAGGGTTTTTGCGCTCGGAAACGGCGTTGATTCAGACGATTGGCCGGGCCGCGCGGCACATTCAGGGACAGGTGATTATGTATGCCGACCGGATGACGAATTCGATGCAGCGAGCCATAGACGAGACGAACCGCCGCCGCGCCGTGCAGCAGTCCTACAATGAAATGTACGGCATTACCCCCCAGACCATCGTCAAAGCCCAAGGGGAGATGCTGCCCCACAAAGAAAAGGAACGGCCGTTGCCACACATCGCCGAACCTGCTCCCTTCTATGCCACGGGTGACATCCTGGCCGAATTGGACGAACTGGAAAGCGCCATGCGCGCGGCGGCCCAGGCGTTGGAGTTTGAGAAGGCCGCCCGCCTGCGTGACCAGATCATGCACTTGCGCCAACAGCTTGAACCGGCGTGATGAGGAGTTTCTGCATGAACTTGTCTACTACGGGTCTCAGACTCGCTGCCGATGCCGCCATTGATCTCCAGATTCATACCATCTACAGTGATGGCAACTGGAAGCCGGAACAGTTGCTCGACTATCTGGTACAAGAGCAGTTTGGCCTGGTGGCTATCACTGATCATGATCGCCCGGACACGGCCGTTGCGCTTCAGCAACTGGCGCATGACAAACATTTGCCCCTACTTGTGGCTGTCGAGATGACCACGTTGTGGAGAGGTGAAATGACCGACCTGCTCTGCTTTGGGTTTGATCCCACACATAGCGCATTGCATGATTTGGCCCAAGACTTGTTGCGTCGCCAACAAGAAAATACGCATGAAGTGTACGAGAACTTACGGCGCAAGGGCTATGTCTTCCCCGAATCGCCCACCTTGTTGGCGGACATCTTAGCCAGACCCAGCGCCCAGCAACCCCAGGAATTAGTGGCCCTTTTGAAACGCCAAGGCTATGGGCAAGGTGAGCCTTCCGCCGGAAAGATCGCTCTGGAAGCCGGCTGCACATTTGCAACAAACGATTTGGCCGCAGTGGTGGAGGCGGCTCACCAAAGTGGGGCCGTGTGTCTTATCGCCCACCCCGGCCGAACAGATGGCTTTATGACCTATGATGCGCAATTATTGGATCAAGTTCGCCAGGAAGTTCCCCTTGACGGTTTAGAGGTATATTATCCAAAGCATACTCTTGCCCAGACGGCGATGTATCAGGAGTATGCGCAGCGACACCACTTACTAACCAGTTCAGGGTCTGACTCGCATAGTATGGATAAGCCGCCAGTCAAGTATCGGGCTGAATTAAGCCGCGCGTTACTCGAACGGGTTGGGATCGTAATGGAGTGACCGGCCCACACCTGGCCTTTGCACTCCTTAAGGTTGCGCTCGGCCAGGGACTTGTAACGGAAGGATATACTTTGTCAATGATCATCGAATTTAGCGACAAGATTTGGTTTTGGAAAGGCCCCGCCCCACATCATTTTGTGACCGTGCCGGCGGAGCAGTGCGGTGACCTGAAAGCGGTATCAGGCTTTGTCACGTATGGCTGGGGCATGATTCCGGTGAAAGTGCGGATCGGCAAAACGGAGTTTAAGACTTCCTTGTTTCCCAAGGACGGTGGTTACATTGTGCCCATTAAAACAACGGTACGCAAAGCCGAAAAACTTGAAGAAGGCGACACCGTGACGTTACACCTTGAAGTGATTTGAAAACGCCAAGAGACCGGATAGGTTTCGTGCAACCCTTGGTTGCCAACCTGTCAGGTCTGAGGATGTGGAGGATAAGATGATGTTGATTATTGATAATGAGATGTTGTGGCGGCAATATAGCGTGGCTATTGATTCATTGCGCGACGCCCTGCGGGATTGCCCAGATGAACTTTGGGAAAAGAATTTGTGGGAAGATGAGCCAGACCAATGGGTGGCGGCCGGATTCTCGGCGTTCTGGTATCTGGGCTACCATACGCTCTTCTGGCTCGACCTGTATTTAACCGGGGCGGAAGAGGGCTTTGCCCCACCGGCGCCGTTTGATCTGGTGGAGATGGTGTCAGACGAGGTCTTGCCGCGCACCTATACACGCGATGAACTGCTGGACTACCTGGAACAGTGCCGCCAAAAATACCAGGAGGCCCTCAGCACACTGACAACCGAACAGGCTTACCGCTTGTGCCAGTTCCCCTGGGGCGAGGTGCCCTATGGTGAACTGCTGCTGTACACGTTGCGTCATGTGCAGGAGCACGCCGCCCACCTGCACCTGTTTCTGGGGCAGCAGGCGAGAAAATCCACTTGATCTAGCCAATCATTCGCTCTCCGTTAAGCAGGCTTTCATCCTATACCCACGGCCGTAGCCGCATACAGTGCCTGAAAAACAAAGAACGCGGAGATTCATATGGTCAATCTCCGCGTTCTTTGTTTTTAGATGGGTTTAATCTCCAAGATAGAACCAATCTCTACATTATGGTTTGACGACGACGGGCAAATAGATGAATTGATTCAAGATGGGTTCGCCGGTGATGGTAACAACGGCCGTGCTGCTGTTATTGCTTTCATCCGGGTCATCCAGCACAGAGGTCACAGTAGCCGTATTACTGGCCTCGCCCGCTTGCCCGGCCGAAACCACCAATTGCACTGTTTCACTACTACCCACCGGTATAAGACCAAAGACACAGGTCACCGTACCGCTCAACTCCAGGCAGCTACTATCATCGGCCACATAACTCACCTCAGCCGGGAGAATGTCTGTGACGGTCACATCTACGGCCGTTTCCGGCCCATGATTGGTAATGACCAGCGTGTAAGTGATCAGGTCGCCAGTTTGCACGGTGGGGGTGACGGCCGTTTTGCTGATTTCCAGGTCGGCTTCGATTGGCCCGGTCAGACATTCAGGCAGAACAAACTTACCAATACGTGTATTCCAGTTGTTACTACTGTTGCTGGGATAATACTCATTCGTTACCCAAAACGTGCAGTCATCGCTGGGGTCTATGCTGATGGCGCTGTAATCGCCCCAGCGGTTGCTGCCCGTCTGTGAGCCAGCGCCCGCATACAATGTTGCTTCCGCCTGTAAAGTGCCCAACGGATCGCTGGCCAGCCGCGTGGCATAACGGATGGCCGGATTCATCGTGGAACCGGACACGCTGTAAGCCAGGGCAATGTTACCCTGCCCATCCATAGCTATGCTGCCCATAAACCGGTGCAAACCATCATCAGGCGCATGAGTCCCTTCCTGATAAATAGACCACGCGCCACCGCTGCGCCGCAGTTCATACCAGCGAATGCCAGACCGGTCTGATCCTACATCAACTGCAAAATTAGCCAGCAGCGTTTCATGGCTGCCAAAGTTGCGGTACGCCAGCCGCCACATCGGCCATTCAGACACAGCGTCTACGCGCTGCGTGGTGCCCAACTGCGGAATGCAATTCAGGTTAAAAAACCCACAAACCGTGTAGGTATAGCTGGTAATGTTTAGCCCCTGCGCCAGAGCAAACGTGGAGTTTGCCGGTGTTACCCAATCCACATCCATTTCAAAAATTTCCAGCCGGTCTGTGCCGCCATGAAAACTATTGTCTTTGAAGGTGTAAAACAAGCCGGGTGTATTGGCCGGGGGCGGGGTAGAGCCGTCTACATCGGCGGGCATCAAGAAATTGTCTTGTCCGGCAAAACGGATCGCAGTAGCCGTCTGGCCGTTGAGCATGTCGGGTCGTTCCAGGGCGTAAGCGGTGTAGCTGCTTTCATTGGTGCTCATGTAATAGGCGTCTGGCCAGACGGAGATTTTGAAATAGTCAGGGAATTCAGGGGTGCTGAAATTATACGTCCAATAGCTGCCGGTGGGATCGGCCGTTTGCGAAACGGCCGCACAGATGCCGTTGCTTCTGAATTGGGCCAGCAGCCAGCGGTCGGCCAGCGAATCATACACCACAATGGGGTCGCCATCGTTGACTGTGGAGCAGGGGCCGCTGCTCCACAGATCATTCAACTCAGTGGGGCCGGTGAGCAGGTTGCCGTTTTTGTCATAGATGTTGAATAAAGTGGCGTTGACCATCTGCACATAATGGTTGGGGCCAACATCACCGATGGTGTCGGGTGGCGAGCAAGAACAGAAGTTGTCTATACCTTCAAACGTGAGCAGGGGGTCGGGGGTACGGCCGTTATTCAAAACCCCGGCCGGCAACAATGGATCGGTTGGCCCGCTGATGTTGGGGTAGTCTGGCGGAAAGTTGACAAATGGATTCTGGCGGGGGTTTAGCTCCCTTTCCAGAATCGGTTCCGGTTCGGCGACGGGTAACTCCCGTACCAGGCGGCTCATTTGGGGAGTAGCTGATTCTGTAACCAGTGGCCCTTCTGTCGTCGCCGGACTTTGCGTATTGGCCGTTTGCGGGTAACCGGATGGCCCACGACCGGTAGTGATGGGGGTGGTACGGCCGTCGTTCATCGCCCAACCCACCGCCATCATCCAGACCGCACACAAGAATAAAATTTTCAAATGTTGTTTCATATACAGAACTCTCCATATTGGTCCCCCAAACAGCCTGCTTATCATAATGGAGCGGCGCGGTTTTTCCAAGTGGCAAAGTGGTGGTTGGCGGCTATACCTGACACACCGTGTCATAAATATGCGGTACAATCGAGAGCGAAACATAAAAATGGAGAAACAACCATGAGTAAATTGGATTTCAAAAAAGAATGGCCCCATCTTTACAATCCACCGCGCCATGATTTTGTGACCGTCGAAGTGCCGCCGCTTCCATACCTGATGGTGGATGGGCACGGCGACCCGAACAGTGCCCCGGCCTATCAGGAAGCCGTCGAGGCATTGTATGCTGTTGCTTATAAATTGAAGTTCATGAGTAAAAATGAGTTAGGACGGGATTATGCCGTCATGCCGCTGGAAGGGTTGTGGTGGGCAGAGGATATGGATCATTACACCGTCAGGCGGGACAAAAGCGCCTGGAATTGGACGATGATGATCCTGACACCAGATTGGATTACGCCGGAAATGGTAGCGCAGGCAAAGGCCGCAGTTGGAGCGAAAAAAGAATTACCGGCGCTGCCTCAATTGCGCCTGGAAACGCTGGCCGAAGGGTTGGTGGCGCAAATTATGCATATTGGTTCGTATGATGATGAAACGCCCACCCTGGCCCGGCTGCACCAGGAGTGGCTGCCCGCCAACGGCTATGTGGAAAACGGCAAACACCACGAAATTTACCTGGGTGATCCCCGCAAGGTGGCCCCTGAAAAGCTGAAAACGGTGTTGCGTCAACCCATTCGTCCGATTTGAATATGACAGAAGGTGTCAGATTACGGCCGTTACACTCCTGTGATTAGCCGATTAAATATGTACCCATCTTGAACAAGGAGAACGGTATGTGGAATCTGACGAACCAGGTAGCTGTGGTAACAGGGGCCAGCCGGGGTGTGGGCAAGGGCATTGCCCATGCGTTGGGTATGGCCGGGACCACGGTGTATGTAACCGGACGCACAGTAGTGCCCGGTAGGGGGGTGGACGGTATGCCAGGTACGGTAGGCGAAACGGCCGTACTGGTCACTCAGGCTGGTGGCAAAGGGATCGCCGTCCGTTGCGATCACACCGTTGACGCCGATGTGGAAGCGTTGTTTGCGCAGGTGGAGGCGGAGCAGGGCCGGTTGGACATCCTGGTGAATAATGTCTGGGGTGGCTATGAAGAGATAGAAAGTGAGGAAAATATCTGGCTCGCGCCATTTTGGGAGCAGCCGCTCAGTCGCTGGGACGGTATGTTTACCGCCGGGGTACGGGCGCATCATACCGCCAGCCGTTTGGCAGCCAGATTGATGATACAACAGGGTCAGGGCCTCATCGTCAATATCTCTTATTGGGCGGGGCAGAAGTATATGAATAACGTCATGTATGGCGTTTCCAAGTGTGCGACTGACCGGCTGGCAAAGGATATGGCGTGTGAATTACGGGAATATGGCGTCACGGCCGTATCCCTCTATCCCGGTTTGGTACGGACAGAAAGAGTGCTGGAAGCCGCCGAATGGTTTGACATGAGCAACGCCGAGTCGCCAGAATTTACAGGCTTGGCAATTGCGGCCCTGGCAGCCGATCCCCATCGCCTGGAAAAAAGCGGACAGATAGTGGTGGCGGCTGATCTGGCGCTGGAATATGGGTTTGATGATATTGATGGGCGGCGGGTACGGCCGTTGACCCTGGAGATAGCGTGAATCCGTGAGCCGAAGTCCGTAAACCGTTATCCGACTTCGGACCTCGGATTACGGATTACGGGTTACCCCATCACGGGTGATTATTCTGGTTATGCTCCACATCAAACACATGGGAGTGCATATTAGCGATCCACTGTTTGCCTTCTTGGGTTTTGCGCAGGTAGCGCAGCGCGTCCTGGATGTGCGGGCTGACGACGTTCCAGTAGAAGAGGGTAAAGTTTTCGCGCATGTGTCCGGGACTGGAATAACCTATCTTTTTGCTTTCGCCAATTTCCTGAAATTCATAAAACAGCGCCGGGATTTTGCGTAAATAATCCGGGTCTCCCAGTTGGCCGATAAAGTCGGCGGCACGCGCCAGCCCGGCAAAACCGGCGTTGTCTTCGTGTTTGCCATCGTCGGGGATGGGGAAGCGAGTCATTTCAATGTAAGTGGTGATAATGCCAGGGTCTACATCGGCCAATGAGCCGGTGAACCGTTCACGAATAAACAACTTGCTACGGTCTACGTGGTAGCGGGTGAGGGCGGCGTCGGTGCTGCCGGGGGGGATACTGATGGTCTTTGTGCCGATGCCGGTGGCGTAACGGCCGTCGCCATCCAACCGGCACACGCCCCGTACATAACCAATATCGTGGCACAGCAGCGCCATCATAAAATGCAGCCAGTCGCGCGGCGTGATGCCGCCTTCGGTCAGATGTTTCCCTTTGAGGATGGCCTGCCCTACCAGCGTGACCATGATGGTGTGGTCTACATTGTGATAGAGAGCGTCGGAATTGGCGATGTTTTCCAGTGCCAGCCGTCCCGTCCATTCCAGGATATTACCGTATTGTGGCTCCAACAAGCTGTAGGTCTGCTGGTATGCGCCCTTTAACTCCTTCACAAAATGTTCAATTACCACGCTTTGCAGGTTTATCATCATTCAATTTATCCATTACATCATCAGAAGATTCCCCTTGTTTGTAGTAGGCAATTTATTGCCCTTCTTTCTACAGAAGGCGATGAATCGCCTACTACGAGCGGGGTGTGTGTACGTTACTTGGCTTGCTGGATATTGTCTAGACAAACTGGTTACAGTTCTCATTTTTGGCGGCAAATTTTACGGCTTGCTCACAAGTAAGAAAGACCTGACAGGTCTTCTGAGACCTGTCAGGTCTGGGGCTAATGGGTAAACAACCGCAGGCCGCTGAAGATGAGCGTCATGTCATATTCATTGGCGGCGGCGATGATGTCTTCGTCGCGGACGGAGCCGCCGGGTTGGATGATGTAGCGAACGCCGCTACGGTGGGCGCGGTCTATGTTATCACGGAAGGGGAAGAAGGCGTCGGAACTGAGGGCGACGCCGTTCAGCTTATCCAGCCAGGCGCGCCGTTCAACGGCCGTGAGCGGGGCCGGTACATCGCTGAATAATGCTTCCCACGACGGCCGTTCCACTTCCCCAATTTCATCCAACACATACAAATCAATGGCATTGTTCTTCACCGCCCGCTGTATGCCGTCTTTGAATTGGAAGCCGAGCACACGCGGGTGCTGCCGCAGCCACCAGTTATCCGTCTTGCCGCCCGCCAGCCGAGTGCAGTGAATGCGTGACTGCTGCCCGGCGCCCATGCCCACCACCTGCCCGCTGACGGCGTAACAGACGGTGTTCGATTGGGCGTATTTGGTGGCGATGGTGGCCACAATCAGGTCGCGTTTGGCGCTGTCGGGCAGGTCGTGGCTGGCGGAGACGATGTTGGTGAGCAGGCTGGCGTCAATGCGGGCGTCGTTGCGCCGTTGTTGGAAGGTGAGGCCATAGACCTGGCGTGTTTCCAGCAGCGGCGGTTCATAACCCGGATCAATTTGTACGATGGGGTAGCTGCCGTTTTTCTTTTTGCGCAGCAGTTCCAGCGCTTCCGGTTCGTAAGCGGGGGCGATGACACCGTCGGAGACTTCGCGGTTGATGAGGCGGGCGGTCACTAAATCTACCGGGTCGCTGAGGGCGACCCAATCACCGAAGGAGGACATGCGGTCGGCCCCGCGTGCCCGCGCATAAGCCGTTGCCAGCGGCGTCAGTTCCAGATCATCCACGAAATAGGCCTGGGCTTCGGCGGGGGTGAGGGGCACGGCCGTTGCCGCTCCCGCCGGGCTGACGTGTTTGAAGGAGGCGGCGGCGGGCAGGCCGGTGGCGGCTTTCAATTCCTTGACCAACGGCCAACCATGTAGGGCGTCTAATAAGTTGATGGTTCCCGGTGAACCATTGAGCACTTGCAGCGGCAGTTTGCTCTGCATAGTGTATAGTTGCGCCGGTTTTTGGTGCGGGTTGATGCCGTAGCGCAACGACAATTGGCTGTGGGTGTGGCGGAATTGGACGCGCAGATAGTTGCTGATGGCCTCATCGTACACGGCCGTGTGCTGAAATGCTTTGAGCGCCAATGCCTGCCGGGTTTCCAGGCTGGTGTCACCATCCCCCCGGATTTCGGCCAGCACCGGCTCATAGTCGGCCGGGTCGCAGAGAATAGTGACGCGCTCGTGATTTTTGGCTGCCGCCCGCAGCAGCGTCACCCCACCAATATCAATTTGCTCAATCGCCTCCGCCAGAGTTACGCCTTCTTGGGCCACCGTTTGTTGGAAGGGGTAGAGATTGCACACCACCAGATCAACGTTGGTGTATCCCTGCGCCGCCAGGTCAGATTGATCGCTGGCGGTATTGCGGGCCAGGATGCCGCCATGCACCGCCGGATGTAATGTTTTGACCCGGCCGCCGAGCATTTCCGGCGCGCCGGTCAATTCGGCCACATCCTGCACAGGCAGCCCGGCCTCGCGCAGGCTGCGGGCTGTGCCGCCGCTGGCAATCAGCCGGTAGCCAAGCTGATCCAGCCCTTGTGCCAGTTCCAGTAATTTGTTTTTGTCCCATACCGATAGGATTGCTTGTTTTGCCATTTCCTTCTTTCCTCAAACTATAATTTCAATTGTCAAGGCAGGGCCGTTTAGTAGAAGTTCAAGCTGGTTCAACACATCTCGCCCTAGAATGATTTCTGATCCGTAGCCGGCTGCTTCAATGCCGTAAATGGTCTCTGATTCCAATTGGATTTGAACCAGGTACAGACCTACCACCTCGCCATCACCAGTTATTCCTGAAAGGAGCCGTTTATCACTGTAACGTGCCCCTATTTGCTGTAAAACCTCTAGCGGGATCATGCTGCCATCGGCCCCAGTATCCAAAAAGGCTGGCAGTAAAGGTGAAGCCCCATATGCAGTTTTTACAATAACGGGAATGACCGGAGCGGCCGGATTGTATGAACGGCTATAATCAAACTGGTGATGGCTCACGCGCTTTTCGCCAGACGGGGTGAACGTATTTGTAACGGGCTGGGCAAGGTAGATTGTACCCGGCGAATAAGGACAACGGTTGATGGGAAACGACCGTCAATCCGTTTTAGCAGCGTTGTCTGGTCTGGATCATGGTCTACCACTTTCCCCTGATAAAGAGCCACATATTGATCCAGATATAAAGCGAGCAATTCTGCATGTTGTGCTTCATACGCGGCTATTTCCTCGTCCATAGCGTCATTGTTGGCGGCTGTAAAAAATGGTGGACGCACGGCCGTATCATTTTTCTCATTTGATTGGTGGGCGATGGCGGCCGTTATTGGCTGTTCATACGGGGTTAATCGAGCGATGGGACGGCCGTTTTGCAGTAGTATGACTTCCTGACCGTGTTTAATACGTTCCACCAACTGTTTCAGATTTGCCTGGTCTGTATCCACTGTAGTTGCCATTGAATTACCTCTGTTGGCCTGTTTTATGACGGTATTATACCATTTCTCATTGCCTGTAACCGGTAAGACCGGCTTCTCATACCTGGATGACTTGATCCCGGCCGGGGCCGACGGAGATGTATGTCACGGCCGTTTCCGTCTGTGCCGCAATAAATTCCACATAATGGCGGGCATCGGCGGGCAGGTCGGCCAACGTCCGCGCCCCGGTCACATCTTCCTGCCAGCCATCCAATATCTCATAAATGGGGCGACAGTCCGCCAAAACGCGCAGGTCGGTGGGATAATGTTCTAATTGTTCGCCATGCCGTTCATAAGCCACACAGACCGGTACTTTTTTTAGCCCGCTGAGAACGTCCAACTTGGTGATCACCAATTCCGTCAGCCCGTTAATGCGCACGGCGTGGCGCAGCAGCACCACATCCAGCCAGCCCACGCGGCGTGGCCGTCCCGTTGTTGTGCCATATTCGTCCCAGGGGTTAGCCCCTGTGCCCCGCAGCCGCACCGCCTCATCGCCGCTCAATTCACACGGAAAGGGGCCACTGCCCACCCGGCTGGTAAAGGCTTTGGCCACGCCAATCACCCGCCGCACCTTGTTTGGCCCCACGCCCAGCCCAATAAGCGCCCCGCCCGCCGTCGGCCACGAACTGGTGACATAGGGATACGTCCCATGATCCAGGTCAAGAAATGTGCCCTGCGCGCCTTCGGCCAAGACGTTACGGCCGTGGCGCAATGCCTGGTCAACCAACACCGAACCCTCCACCAGATGGGGGTGCAAGCGTTGGGCATACATGGTGAATTCGGCAGCAACGGCCGTGCTGTCCAACGGTTCCGCCCCATAAATCTTCGTCAACGTCTCATTCGCCATGGCAATATGCGCCTCAATCCGGTCGGCCAACCCCTCCGGATCATCAAACAACTCCGCCCGCAGCCCCACCCGGCTGGCTTTATCCGTATACGCCGGGCCAATACCCCGCAATGTTGTGCCAATGGGATCACTCCCCCGATGGGCTTCTCTGGCTTTGTCCAGAGCCACATGTGCCGGCGTAATCAGGTGCGCATTCCGGCTAATCTTCAACCGATGTGGCCCCACATCCACCCCTCGCGCCGCCAGGGCATCCATCTCCCGCAGCAGCACCGCCGGATTAACCACCGTGCCATTGCCAATCAGACAAATCACGCCCGGATGAATGATGCCCGAAGGAATCAGGTGCAGCTTAAAAATCTCTCCCGCCACCGTCACCGTATGCCCGGCATTATCCCCGCCACTGTAACGCGCCACCATATCCGCCTGCGCCGCCAACAGGTCGGTAATACGTCCCTTCCCCTCATCACCCCATTGTGCGCCAATAACCATATCCAGTGCCATCTTGTTTCGCTCCTGTAAAATAATCAAATATCACCCAAATAAAAATCTGTGTAATCTGCGTCATCTGCGGATTCTTATTTGTTGTAGTCTCTGGATTGTCTCCTCAACAGCATTGCGTGGCATATCACCCTTTGGGTAGGTTTGCCGCTGGATTATATCAAAAATCCAGGTGAGCGACTTCCAGGTGAGCGACTTATGGTAGATTAAGGGTATCTGGAAGCGTTGCGCCTGATTACCTGATAACTGTTGTAACAATACAACAAATAGGACAAAAATAACTTGACATAGTCTTGTCTCGTGCTACACTGGCGCACATGCGTAAACGATTGACACGCATTGTGGGCAAGTTGTGGCGTGGGGTCACGGCCGTGACCCTGGCCTGTTGGCGTTTTATGGGCAGGGTGGGGCTGGCTTTCCGCCGTATCCTCACCCTGTTTGTCTGGAAACCCCTCGTTTTGCTGACCCTGCCGCTCTGGCTGCCGCTGCGCTGGCTCTTTTGGGATTACATGAAAGAGATCGCGCCGCCCATCTGGCACTTTATGGGCCAGGTGGGGCACGCCGCTCGCCGGATGCTCACCCGGCTGGTGTGGCGGCCCATCCACAAGCTGGTCATTACCCCGCTGGTCTGGTATTGGCAGCATTTTATCAGGCCGCCGCTGCGCTGGTGGGGGCGACAAATACGGCGGTTGTGGCTGGCGCTGATGGCGCGCACGGCCGTGCGCCGGGCACTACTGCGGCGTCGTTACCATTCCCGTTGGCGACTGCGTTGGGCGCGCTGGCGGGTCGCTTTCAAACGGCCGTCCCCCCCCGAAAAAGCTGAAGTTGCCCCCGCCCGCCCTTACCTGGCGGCGTACAGCCGCCATACCCGCCGCGTGCGGCTGGCGACGGCCGTTGCCGCTGTCTCTTTGCTCATTGTGGTGGCGCTGCTCAGTTTGCAGGAACGGCCCGGTACGGCCGTAGCTGATGCCGCTCCTGTCACCATTATCCTCACCCCGACGCCCCTACCACCCACGCCCACGCCTGTGCCTACCGTCGCCATCAAACTCACCCCCTGGGCCACACCCGACCCCACCACACGCGGCGGTATCATCGCCTTTGCCCAGACGGTGGCCGGCAATATGGACATCTACGTGTTACCGGTGGGGCAGGCGGAACCAATTCGGATGACAACCGACCCGGCCCCCGACCGCGACCCGGCCTGGAGTCCCGACGGCTCGCAGATCGCCTTTTCCTCGCGGCGCGACGGCAATTGGGACATTTATGTGTATGACTTGCCCACCGGCCGTTTGCAGCAGGTGACGCGCGGCCTGGTTTATGATGGTAAACCCACCTGGTCACCGGATGGGCAATGGCTGGCTTTTGAATCGTACCGGGATAACAATCTGGACATTTATGTGGTGCGCGCCGACGGCCGTGAAGGGCCATACCGCCTTACCTATGACCCCGCGCCGGACTTCAACCCGGCCTGGTCGCCCGGCGGACGGCACATCGCCTTCACCAGTTGGCGCACCGGCAACCAGGATATTTTCATCCAGTCGTTGGATGACACCACCGGCGAGACGGTGCTGAACGTGACCAACACACCAGGCATATATGAGGATGGTGCGGCGTTTTCGCCAGACGGCCGTACCCTGGCCTACCAGGATGACAGTGCCGGGTTCCTGGTGATCAGGGGGCAGCCGCTCACTGATGACAATGAACCGGACGGGCCACCCGTCAGCCTGGGGCACCAGGGAGGGCAGGTCGCCTGGTCGCCGGACAGCCAATCGCTGGTCTATGTGCATGAGCGGGACGGCCGTAGCTACCTGGTGGCGGGCAGCGCCGCTGCCTGGGGCGTTGCGCCCCAGGTATACGCAGCCGATGGCCTGCTGCTTGGTCCTTCCTGGGTGGCCGTTGACCTCTCGCCCGCCCTGTCGGAAAGTCTGGAAAATATAGATGGTCTGGCGGCCGAAAAACCATTGTATGTGGAAGCCTTAGCTCGCCCGGAATTGGGCCGCCCCCCGGTCACCTTATATGAAATGCCGGTCAGCGCCCCCTCACCTTACCTCAGTGACCAGGTGGACCAATCCTTTGCCGCCTTGCGTGAACGGGTCATTGACGAAGCGGGTTGGGATTTCCTGGGGCAATTGGACGGCATGTTTGAGCCATTAGAGACACGGCCGTTGCCGGGCCAATCGGTGGAATCCTGGAACAAAGCCGGGCGAGCGTTTGATTTATATTACCGCGAGGCGCTGGGACTGAATCCGCAGGTGATGGTGGTGCGTGAAGATGTGGGCGCACAGACGTATTGGCGCGTCTATGTGCGTACAGCCGTGCAAGATGGCAGCCTGGGTGAACCGATGACCAGCCGCAACTGGAATTTCCAGGCGCGCAGCGGCGACGACCCGCAGTACTACGAGCAGGGCGGCAAACTGGCGGACAGCATACCCGCCGGTTATTACCTTGATTTTACGGCGCTGGCGGCCACCTATGGCTGGCAGCGCGTCCCGGCCAACGCTCGCTGGCGTACCTATTTCCCCGACATCCTTTTCTGGCATTTTGAAAACCGGCAGGGCCTCACCTGGCCGGAAGCGATGCAACAGCTTTACACGGAGGCGGAGTTGAGTGGGAATCCGTAAACGGTTATCCGTCATCCGTAAGCCGTCACCTGTAATCCGTAGTCGGCCCTTCCACCGCTTGCTGCTCACTACCAACTGCTTGCTGCTTACTATCTTCTTAACCGCCTGCGGCCAAACGGCCGTGCCGGCGCTGCCGACCTTGATTCCGGTATTGTTTGCGCCTGGAGAGGAAACTACGTCTACGGCCGTACCCCAAATCCCCATCAGCCAGCGTGTTGCCGATGTCCGGGTCACGGTCGTGCCCCGCATCATTCCCACCCCTGAAGGGGACGGCGTGCGCCCCCGTGACGCCGAACAAAAATACCTGCCGGACGCCGGCCCGGCGGTACCGGTTGGTTGGCGGCCACCACCGTATGAAGTGCCGCTCGCCTATCACCCCGACGACCATTACTGGCTCATTCGCCCCATTCCCTCTGGCAAACGCAACTTTGATCTGGAATGGTATCCCTTTGGCAATGACGTGCTGGCGTCTGGCCTGCTGCCCTATCGGGTGCATCATGGCATGGATTTCCCCAACGAAACCGGCACGCCGGTGTTGGCCGCGGGCAGCGGCACGGTCATTCATGCCGGGCCGCTGCCCAGCCCGCGTGATGGCGTCAACTATTATGGTAATACCGTTGTCATCCACCACGATTGGCAGTGGCAGGGGCAGGATGTGTATACCCTGTATGCGCACACGCTGGAACTGTTTGTGCAGGTGGGTGAACAGGTCAACCAGGGGCAGCTCATTGCCGGGGTAGGCAGTTCCGGCGAAGTAACGGGGCCACATTTACATTTTGAGGTGCGGTTGGGGCAAAACAATTACAATGCCGCCGTCAACCCCTCGTTGTGGCTGGCTCCTTACGAAGGCTGGGGCACCATTGCCGGGCGCTTTGTAGACCGGCGGGGGCGGTGGGTGACGAGCGCGTGGATGGAGTTACGGCCGTTGCCCCTGCTCGATGACAGCCAGATACGCAACCAGCGCACCTATTACTACAGCGGTGTCGCCTCCGACCCCGTCTGGCAGGAGAACTTCGTCTTTGGCGATGTGCCTGCCGGTGAGTATGAATTGATCATTGATCTGCATAACGGTATTCACCGTTACCGCCGCGAAGTCACCGTTTATCCGGGGCAGACCAGTTTTATCCTCATCTCCGACAACTTCGACTTCTTCCCCACCGCCACCCCCATCCCTACGTCCCTGCCCACACCCTCTCCTTTGCCCATCTTCATCCCCCCGGAAAACCCCACACCAGAAGGATAAGCAAGATGATGGACAACACACCAGCACAACGGCGCGAGCAAATAGTGGCCTGGCTGCGTGAAGACCAGTTGCTGCGCATTGATGAACTGGTGCAGCGGCTTGGGGTGTCTACCATGACCGTCCACCGCGATTTAACCGCCTTGTCTGAAGCGGGGTTGGTGGAAAAAGTGCATGGTGGCGTCCGTTTGCCGGATCCCAATCTTGTGACCACCGAAACCTGCGCTTTGTGCCAGATGCCTGTGAAAAGACGCTTGCATTTTGTGCTGACTACCCATGATAACGCCGTCATCCGCGCCTGCTGCCCGCATTGTGGTTTGCTGCTGCTGCACACCAGAACGGATGTGGCCACGGCGCTGTTACGGGATTTTATCTACGGCCGCATCCTCAACGTGCATCAAGCCTATTTTGTGGTGGAAAGTCGCATCGCCGTGTGCTGCCAACCCAGCGTGCTGGCCTTCGCCAGCCAGGCAGACGCCGCCGATTTCCAGCAAGGTTTTGGTGGAGAGGTCATGCAGTTAACCCAGGCGCACCATTTCCTCTCCCATTCACACCATATCCCCTCCTGACCTTGTGCCGATCAACCGAAATGGTATAATTTGCGATAATTCACAAAATATAACAGAAGTTCGTTGTTTTGTGAGAGGCAAAAATATGAACTGGACAAAATGGAGCGTACTCATCCTGCTGTGTTGGCTGGTTGGCTGCCAATCTACCCACGAATTTGCCGGGACGTTGCTACCTGAGCCACAGCCAGCGCCAGACATCGTGTTGGCATCGGTAGACGGACCGATGGGCCTGCACGATTTTGCCGGACAGTACACGTTTGTCTACTTTGGCTACCGGTTTTGCCCCGATGTCTGCCCGGTCACGATGGGCAAACTGAAGCAAGTCAAAGCCGATTTGGGGGATCGGGGTGACGAGATGGCGGTGGTGATGATCACCGTTGATCCGGAGCGGGATACACCCGAAGCATTGGCCGAGTATATGGGCTATTTTGATGACTCTTTTGTCGGATTGTCCGGTGATCAGGAAGCGATTGACGCCATCGGTAAACCGTTTGGCCTGTATTACCACCAGCATGAAGGGTCGGCGGCGTCTGGCTACCTGATTGACCACACGGCGCGCTTCTTTTTGCTGGATAGAGAGGGTAATGTCATCCTTTCGTATGCCCACGAGACGCCCCTGGACGACCTGTTGCATGACGTCAAATACCTGATTGAAACCCAATAAGGAGAGGTAACCGTTCAGACCTGACAGGTTTTTTACCAGTTCAAATTGAAACTTTGCAGGCCAAAAACCTGTCAGGTCTCTAGAAGGACTGAATGTTTACAAGGAGAGATTAAAGGATGAAACGTTTTTTGCTTTTTGTGATGGTGTTGGTGGGGTTGTTAACCCTGGCTGCTTGTGGCGGATCAGAATCTACTGCGGCGCTGATTACGGTGGAAAATGTGCGCGCTAATCTGACCTTGCCGACGGATACCGGCTCGTTCTGGATGGTCATTACGAACAATTCGGATACAGACGATGCTCTGTTAGGGGCTACAGTAGATGGCTGCGGCGTCATTGAACTGCATGACATGATGATGGAGAACGATGTGATGGTGATGCGGCCGGTGGCTGGCGGGCAAATTCCCATTCCGGCAGGGCAAACAGTGGAGCTAAAACCGGGCGGGCTGCATGTGATGTGCCTGCAAAAAGCAGCGCCATTGGAATTGGGAACGAAGGTGACGATTGAACTGGAGTTTGCCAACGCGGGGACAATAACGGTGGAGGGCGAAGTGGTGGAACCGGTGATGGGGGGCATGAATAACGACTAAAGCCGCTACTACAAACGGGATCACGGCCGTTCCCCAAACAGCGCCCGTCCCACCCGCACATGAGTAGCCCCCTCCTCAATGGCGGTCTCAAAGTCGTCGGTCATGCCCATAGAGAGTTGCAGGGGGGTGGGCAGCGCCCGGTCGGTTTGCAGGTGGGCGGCTAACTGGCGTGTGCGCCGGAAAACGGCGCGAATTTCCTCTGGCGGCGCGTCCCAGGGGGCCATGGTCATCAGCCCGGCCAATGACAGGCCGGGTAGGGTGCTGAGTTCGGCGGCGGCGGCACACAACACGGCCGTCTGCTCGTCATCCTCCTCCCACCGGGTACAGTCAAAACCGGACTTGGTGCTTTCCCCGCTCACGTTCACTTCCAGAAAGATGGGCAGGGTGAATTGGGGGTTGGCGGCACGGCCGTTGGCCGCCAGATCACGCGCCAGCCGGTGGGCAATTTTCAGCCGGTCTAAAGCATGGAACACGTCTGCATGAGCCGCTGCCAGGCCCGTCTTGCGGCTTTGTAAAGTGCCAATGAGATGCCAGGTGACGGATTTGGCACTGTCTGTGCCCAGATGGGATTCCAGGTACGGCCGTTTCTCAGCCAATTCCTCCACCCGATTCTCACCAAAATGGCGCAACCCGACCGCATAAGCCGCCAGCACCCTCTCCGGCGGCCACGTCTTAGTTACCGCCACCAGCGTAATTTCCGCCGGGTTGCGGCCCACGCGGGCGGCGGCGGCTTCAATGCGCTGGTGTACGGCCGTGACTCTTTCTACAATTCTTTCCATCATTCCACTTAAGTGGCAGATTGCCGTGGAGCGCAGCAAGAGGGTAAACCATCCTCACCAACACCATGTACAATCTCTCTATGTATCGCTGGAACCTTGGAGAGATACTCAATCAACGAATGAAAGGCTTGATCATCCATTGTTTCTTTTCACATAACAATTTCTTTAGACGAGAGAGTCACTTCAAAAGTGACTCTCATTTAGCCCGTATAACTGATCTTGAAAATGATCCCCGTCGCCCAATCGGCCACGTAGAGGCTGCCATCAGGGCCGGTGACGACATCAATTGGGGCGGCCAACCCGGTGGCAAAGTTGACGGGCGCAGAACCACCGGCCCGGATATGCATAATTTTTTGCGCGCCGACAAACGAACTCCACAGGGCCACAAACATGCTATTGTAATAGCCGGGGAACTGGTCGGCCAGATACACTTCAATGCCGGTGGGGGAGGAACTGGGTGCAAATGTGACCAGCGGGGGAATGACCGTCACCCCTTCCGGCGGACTGAAGCAGACATCACAATCATAGTACGGGTAGCCGTGCAGGCCGCCGGGTACGACCCGGTGCAGCCGTTCCGGGGGGTCATAGTCGGGCGTATTGTCGGTGGCCCACAGTTGGCCGTTGGCGTCCCAGGCGATGTCATACGGGTTGCGGAAGCCGCGCGCATAGACGCTGACAGCACCGGTATCCGGGTTGAAGCGCAAGATGCTGGCTTCCAGCGGGTGCAGTTCGTCTTGCCGCCCGCTGCCATCCAAAATCTCGCCATGGTCGGCGCGCGCACCCACGCCCACATAACCGTATCCATCTGGCCCAAAGGCGATGCCGTTGGCGGAATGGAAGAAGGTGTAGCAGCAGGGTAGCCCGCCAATCAGTTGTCCCCGGTTGACAATGGAGACCTGCGCTTCACCGCCGACGTTCTCATTAACGACCCGATCTGAGACATAGAGCGTGTTGGTGCCGGGGCGGAAAGCGAGGCCGGTGGGGGTATTGAAGCCGGTGGCATAAGTATTGACGTTGCCATTGCCATCCATGGTCAGGATGTTGCCGGCCTGCATGGCGATGTAGAGCAATCCATCCGGACCAAAGGTGATGCTGGTCGGGTTGCCAATCACCCGCCCGACATAGGTGACAGCAAAGCCGGGGGGGACATTGATACGATTTTCCCAGCCTACCCGGTCATCATAAGCGGGATAGTTGTTATCGGTGGGTACAGGTACGTCCCCGGCGGGGGGTGGGGCAGCAGCGGTGGAGGAGGCGGTGGCATTGGGGTCGGTCGTGGGCGGCACGGCCGTTGTGCCTGTTGGTGCTGTTGTCACTGTTGGCGCTGTGGTTGCCTGCCCGGTAGCGGTTAATTCTGGTAGGGGGGTGGCTGTTTCCTTTTCCACATCGGCACTGCTGCTGCCGGTGGTGGGGATAGCGGTGGCAGTGGCCGGTTCGGGAACAGGGGTGTTGGTGGCGGGTACGGCCGTAGCTGTAACCGCCAAGGTGGTGTTCGTCGCTGTGGCTATGTTCGTCGCTGCGGCTGTATTGGTGGCTGCGGGTATAACGGCGGCAGCCGTAGGGGCGACTGGCGTAGCGGTGGGTGTCTGTGTGCCACAGGCTGCCAGCAGCAGAATAAACAGGGAAAAAAGAGGTCTGTTCCACTTCATTGATCGGTTGCTCCTGTAAGTAAGTTTGTCGTAGCCGATGCATCAGCTACGACAAACTTACTTTACCAGAAGGTGTGATAAATTTCACATATGGTCACGTTCCACTAACAGAGTGACCGGGCCGTCGTTGTGGATTTCCACATCCATGTGCGCGCCAAAAACGCCGGTAGCGACCGTAAAACCGGCGGCGCGCAAGTGTTGGCAAAAATAGTCTACCAGGGGTTCAGCCAGTTCGGGGCGGGCAGCGGCAGTGAAGGACGGCCGTCGCCCCTTTTGGGCGTTGCCATACAGCGTGAACTGGGATACCACCAGGAAACTGCCGCCCACATCGGCCAATGCCCGGTTCATTTTGCCCGCGTCGTCTTCAAAGAGTCGTAATCCGGCCACTTTGGCGGCCAGCCATTCCGCTTCGGCGGGGGTATCCGTGTGGGTGACGCCCAGGAGGATGACAAAACCGCGCTCAATCTGGCCGGTGACACGGCCGTCTACGGTGACGCGGGCGGAAGACACTCGTTGGAGTAAGGCGCGCATAGGGGAACGTGAACCGTGAACCGTAATCCGTAATCCGATTACGGTTCACGGATTACGGATTACGGGCTACGGGGTCACCTGCACGATGACCAATGAAATATCATCCGAATGGTCTTGGGCGGCGGCGAGGATGGCAGGCACGGCCGTTTCCGGTGTGCTGCTCTGCAAATGAGCCACAATTTGATCGACAGACAGGGTATCCCAAACGCCATCACAACACAGCACCAGCATATCGTCCGGCTGCAACCAGCGCAGAAAAATATCTACTTCTGGCGTTTCGTGGGAGCCGAGGGCGTGCATGATGACATTGCGGTAAGGGTGGGTAGCTGCCTCTTCCGGTGCAAGATGTCCCTGCCGTACCAGCCAATCCACGACCGAATGGTCTACTGTGACCTGCTCAAGCTGCTGCCCACGATAGAGATAAGTACGGCTGTCGCCGATGTTGGCGATGATGGCCAATGTGCCATACACCAGGGCGCAGGTGAGGGTGCTGGCCATGCGCGCGTTTTGTTCTTTGGCCTGGGCATAGATTTTTTCGTTGGCGACAACAATAGCCTGGTAGAGATGGGATTGCAGATATTGGGCTGCCTGGGCGGGTGTTGTTGGTATATGTTCCCAGAGGGATTCGATGGCGTCATTGATGGTGTTAACGGCCGTCTGGCTGGCGATACGGCCGTCTTTATGCCCGCCCACACCATCGGCCACCATAAACAGGCCACACGTGATGGCGCCTACGTTGGTGACGCTGGCATGAACAGAATCCTGGTTTTCTGATTGGCCGGGCAATTTTGCTTCGGTTTGGGCAGCGACGACGAGAGACATGGCGACCACCTTTTATGCTGTAACCGGACGGACCCTAAGGGTTTTCCAAAACCCTTAGGGTCTCCTTTCTTTTACTCCTGATAATCCCATCCAAAATCTACTTCCAATCGTTGTTCACCAGTAGCCAGGTTGATGCCCTGCCGGCCGGTGCCAATGGCCGGCCATGTCCAGTTTCCGGGAATCAACAGGTTCACGTTTTCGGGGCTGAGGGCGTCTATGGCCACGCAGTAGAGACCTTCGTCCAGGTTCGTAAAGCGGTACAGGCCATTTTCATCGGTCAGGGTGGTTTGCAGGATGGCGGAGGCAGCCGGCGCGCCGGTATCTGGGCAGGCGCCTGCCGCCAGAATGACGGTGACGCTGATCAGGCGCGGTTCGTTGATGAGACTGCCATCACCCCGGTATTGGTTCGTCCCTTCAATTTCCACACACCCTGGTGATGGTGTGCCATCCTCGCGGATGAAACAGACATCTTCCCAGACCACGCCGCCGATTGCGGCTGTATCCGGTTCGGCGGTGGGTTCGGGCACGCCAACCACAATTTGTACCCAGATCACCTCATCGGCCGGGCCATCCACGCCAAAACGCTGTCCACTGCTGTTAGCCATCACCCAATCGCTGCGATAAGTGGCCGCGGTTTCAGGAGCGGTAAAGGTGACAAAAATGCTTACTTCTTCACCCGGTGGCACGGGGTTTACCAGGGGGACTGTATTCGGTGCGCCCATCTGATCACCACCGGCAAAGACAAAATTGTAGTTGGTGAGCCAGGGGCAGGTGCCGCTGTTGCGCAAGCGCCACCCTTTCTCAAATGTTTCGCCGGGAGCGATGACGGTGTCGTCGGGGATGCTGAGGTCGGCGACAAAGGCGATGCTGTTGGAGCAGTTCGCCAGGTCTATGTCTGCTTCGGGCAAGAGGGCGAAATCCCAGCCAAAGTTGATGCCGGTTTTGATTTCGCCATCGGTGAGGGTCACGGCCGTGACGTTGATGCCGGGAAACGTCCAGTTGCCGGGTAACAGGCTGGCGTTTTCGGCGGCTTCGGTGTCAATGGAGACACAGTATTCACCGACGGCCAGACCATCGAACACATAGTCGCCGTCGGCGTCGGTGAGGGTGGTGGCCAGACCGGTGGCGGGGCAAGCGCCGCTGCCCAGGCTGATGAGGATGTTACTCAATCCTGGTTCGCCATCTTCCAGACGGCCGTTAGCCTCAAATGTGCCATCATCCCCAACCGGCACGCAGCCGGTGGAGAGCGCAATTTGCGCACCCGCTTCGTCTGTGAGAACGGTGCAAAGATCATGCCAGATACGGCCGTTAATAATGGCGCTGGCCGAATCGGTGGGCGTGGCTGTTTCCGCCGCCAATGCATTGTCCACGTCCAGGGTGAAGGTGCTGATCACGCCGTTCACATCCACTGTATAGATACCGGCGGGCAACCCTTCGACATCAAGCGGTATCACTTCTTCAAAGGGGACCACAACCTGGGTGCACATCATGTTGGCCGGGCGGATGGTGGAAATGGTAACAACAAAGGTGTTCCCTTGCTGTTCGGCGCGGCTTTGTTCGATGAGGGTACAACCATCGGGCAAATTACCTTGCGCCTGGACATTCACTTGCACGGGGAAGGTTTCCAACATCTGTATTTCGATGCTGTCTACGGTGGCGATGCCTTGTACGGGTTCTGCAGAAATGGCAGAGGTAGCGGTGGGTTCAAGGGTGGGACCGGTGGTGGGGGTGGCGGGTGATTCGGTCGGGGCGGGTGCTGTGGCCGTTGCGCCGACAATCTGGTTGGCCAGGTCGCCACAGGCTGCCAGAAGCAGAACCAACCAGAAACTTAAAAGAACAATCAAGGTTTGTCTCATAATCCTCTCCTCAATACAGGGGATTATAGAGTAAGCGTGGCGGCTTTACAACGTGAACGGCCGTGCCCGGTGTGATTATTCATTTGCCGGTTAACGTGCCCATTGTTAGAATTTTCGCGTTATATCCTTTGGTTTATCGTTACCGGTTATCAAAAGGGGGTATTGATGTTTGACACATCCATAACAAAATCGGGGGCAGAGTTACGGCCGTTAAGCGCCGGGCAGCTATTCGACAGAGCCATTCGCCTCTACCGCAATAACTTTCTCACCTTGATCGGCATTATTGCCATCTCCCAGATTCCCATTACCGTCGCCAATATCCTGCTATCTCTTTTAGCGCCGCCGCCTGATACTTCCGCCGTCACGGCGGAGGTGTTTGGGGATACGCCCTTCACCTGGTTTTTGCAGATGTCGCAGGCGGCCGGCACCAGTTCTGTGTTTGGCTCGTTGGTGGTGGGCCTCCTGAGTGGGGCATTGGGATTGATTGGCGCGGCGGCGCTGACCCGGCGGGCGGTGGACGCTTATTTTGGGCATCCCGGCAGTATTCTCGATGGCTACCGTCGTTTGGGTGGCGCCTGGTTATCGTTGTTGGGCGCTGTTTTCCTCATGGGCATTGTTATGTTCCTGTTGTTCTTATGGACGTTTATCCCGCTCATTGGTTGGTTCACGGGGCCGGGGTTGATCTTTTTCTATGCGCTGGTAGTGCTGCCGTTTATTACGCCGGTGATTGTGGTGGAACGCAAAAAGGGATCGGATGGGCTGCCCCGCGCGCTGGAACTGGCGCAGCGCCGTTTCTGGTGGTTCATTGGCTTTATGCTGCTGCTTGGTCTCTTTTCCCAGGTAATTGTGACGGGGCCGGCTTTGTTGTTGGGCGGGGCGGTATCAGCATTGGTGGGTGAGGGAGTTAGTGCGTCAGTGTCGGCCATTATCTTTCAGACCATCAATCTGCTGTTGAGTCTGATTTATTTGCCGGTGCAGCTTACCTGTGTGCTGCTCATTTATCTGGATGTGCGGGTGCGCAGCGAGGGACTAGACCTGGCGCTTAAGGCGGCGGCGGATGTGGATAGCCCTGATGTGGCAAAAGAGCCGCTGGCAGTAGTGGCGGATGCGCCTTATCCCCATCTGAGCGTTTTTCCCCGTCGCACGGATTTGGGGCAATACTTCTTGTTTTCGCTGGCGGTGTTGGGGGTGTATATGGCGTTTGTGGCGGTGTTTGCGATGATTGCGTTTCTGTTTGCCGGGCTGTAACTGATGGTAACGAGATGGCTGATGCTATTGATGGTAGGGCTGGTTTGTTTCACGGCCGTCCTCCCTCCCTCCTCTCTCCACGCCCAGGCTGAACCTTTGCCGGTGGCCGATTACTGGCAGCAGTTGGCCGATTTGCGCGCCCTGGTTGCTGATTTACAGGCTGATGAAGAAGCCGATTACCGGGTGGCTTTGACCCAGGCGGCGGCAGACCTGGAAACAATCACGGCTGTTACCCTGCCGGACGGCCGTACCCTCCCCATGCAATCCACTTTTCTGGTCAACCAGTTGACCGCCGCTGAACCTGATCTGGAGCGCATCACCCATTTGCTGGACAGTTTGCTGGCCGAACAAGCCCTGTGGCCTGCTGGCGGCGTCCCTTATGACCCGGCGGTGTTGGCCGGCATCCTGGCGCGTGAGGAGTTTAACTACACCCCGGAGACGGAGAACTTCTGGCAACGATTGTGGCGGGATTTTAACCGCCAGCTTCAAGAGCTGCTGGTCCGTTTTTTGGAATTTACCGGGTTGGGGGGCGTGCTGCCCACGGCGCTGAATGTGGTGGGCGCGGTGGTGCTGGCGTTTGTCACTTATTACGCCATTCGCGGCCTGGTGGCCGACTTTAGCGCCAGTTCGCGGCTGGATGATGAGGGGTTGGACGGGGAGTTTTTGACGGCCGACCTGGCCTTGAAACGGGCCGAGGAGCTTTCGACGGGCGGCGATTACCGCACGGCCGTGCGCTACCTGTATCTCTCCTCGCTGCTGCTGCTGGAAGAGCGGGGGCTGCTGCGTTATGACCGTTCGTTGACCAACCGGGAATATCTGCGCACCATTGCCCACCAGCCGCGCCTGACGGCCGTGCTGCGCCAGGTGATTGATGTGTTTGACCGCGTCTGGTACGGCTTCCAACCCATCAGCAAAGAGAGTTATGAGGCGTATGCGCGGCAGGTAGATAGTCTGAAGCAGCAAAAGGGGGAGGGGGAGTGAAACGCCTGTCGCGTGATTCCTGGTTGGCGCTGCTGTTGTTGGTGTTGTTCACGGCCGTAACCGCCCTGGCGATTCTTCAAGAAACCCGTGCCAATCAACAAGCGCCGCCGCTGGCCAGCTTTTCCAGCCAGCCGGATGGGGCGCGAGCGCTATGGCTTTATCTGGAGCAGATGGGGGTGGCGGTGCGTAATCCCACGCTGGATAATTTCACCATTTCGTCTGAGTATGATGTGCTGCTGCTGCTGGCCCCGCAAACGGCCGTCACCCCCCCGGAATGGCGGGTGATGGAGGGCTGGGTGGAACAGGGGGGCACGCTCTTCCTAGTGGGGGATGACTTTTTCACCAATCAGGCGTTGGATTATTTTGGTTTCCGCCTCAGTTATACCGGGGATGAGGCCACGGCCGTATTCCCGCAAACGCCGCTGCTGACGACCCCGCCCCTGCCCGCCGACGCCGCGCTGACCACGACGTATGCTTTGTTCTCAAATCGGGATGATTATGTGACCCATTTTGCTACGGCCGACGGCCGTCCCGTGGTTGTTTCCTGGGCGCAGGGCGACGGCCGTGTCATCCTCAGCGCCAACCCGGCCCCGTTCACTAATGTGGGGCTGCCAGAGGCGGACAATGCGGCCTGGGTGCTGGCACTGCTCAATGCGGCGGGCGAGCCGCAGGTGATCTTTTTTGATGAATGGCATCATGGGGTGCGGG
>JAHDWK010000049.1 GCA_023382655.1 Anaerolineae bacterium
TTGGCGCTTCTTCGTCTATCGTCCAGTCCAGGTCACCATCACCGAGGTTGCTGATTGTCAACGGGTAGCTGACCGTGCTGGTTGCTGCCTGAGTGACCACGATCTCGGCCGGGTCAACGTCAATTTCGGGGATTAACACCGTCACTGTGGCCGAATCAGTGGCAGAAGCAGAACCAGGGATCGAAGGTGTCCACAGGATAGCCATCCCGTCTGATAAAACGGGAGAGTTGAAAGAGTATTGGTTGGCACTACTCCCATCCTCATTCAAACCCACGGTAGCCGAAGCGCCGTTGTTCAGTGCCGGATCGCCAAAGTCCAGATCAGCATATTGGAAGAGGATATGATTTGTGCCTTCATACAGAATGGCCTGGAAGGTCGCACTGCTTACTCCAGGACCGGGGAAGTGTGGCCGGTCGTGCCACTGGACGATGAACATGCGATTGGGTGCGGAACCCTGGGTTTCGTAATACACATTACCCGTCTCGTCATCAATGTCATCCCAGTAGGGGAAGAGGGTCAACAGGTGGTCGGCGTTGGGCAGAGCGGCATTGGTGAAACCCACATCCCCCGTGGTTGTGGCAAAGAGAATACCTCCGTTGTTGCCGATGCGGACCAGGTCAGAGGTGGTGCCAAAGAAGGTGAATTGGAACGGCATCGTCACGTTGGCTTCGCTATCATCGGTCAGGTTGAGAGCAGTGCCTGTCCCACTGATGTCAATGAAGTTGTACGGGGCGGTATCGTCATAGACATAGCCCGCAGGATTGTAGGCGGTCCAGGTAGCAGTGTTGATGGTGGTCGCCATGAGGGTGGTCGTTTCGGTTATGAATGCCGATGCGCCCGGAGCCAATGCATAGGGAAAACCGGAGAGGATGGTTCCCAGTTCGCTGTCATCCAAATCATGAACGTTTAGTGTCACATCACCGGTGTTTTCCACCTCGAAGCAGTAGGTAACATCGGTACCAACGGTGACGGTGATGGCATCGGTGGTGGCGCACACGGCCGTATCAATGCCCACAGTCTTAGTCAAAACAATACTTGGGTTACCGGCGCCTGACGTACAATCGGGATAGGTAAAGGAACCAATGTAGTTGCCCCAACGGGCGGCGCCGGTGATATTCTTGCTATATTCACCCAGATACCAGAAGGTCAACCCATCGGGATCAATGGTCATACCGGTGTAGTCGCCCCAACGATGCGGCGGCGCATCGAAGGCGGTGTAGGTTATTTCACCCGCCTTTAGCTCGGCTTCCGCCTGCAAAGTCCCGGCAGGGTCGCCGCTCTCACGTCCGGTATACCAGATGCCGGGGAAGGTGGCACTGCTGGACTTGGTGTAGCCCACGACCATATCATCACAATGGTTCACCGCCAGGTCAGGGAAGGTGCGATATTCACCATTGCTGGCGTAAACACCAGCCTGTACCAGAGCAGGCGTACCGCTCAGGTCAACTTGATGCCAGCGCACACAGTCTACTGTGCCCCCGCCGGGGTTACAACTAATACTGTCAGCAATCCAGCCGTATCCGTTGCGATATTCAAATTCGCGCATGCGAAAGTCGTTGGCCTGAATGTTGCTGCCACCGGATTGGGGGAAATCCACCGGCATACCAGAGGCTACGCCAGTGGCCGCACATAAATCGTATGTGGAAACAATAGTTGGAGCAGCCGGAATATTCCATTGCCAGATGTTGACCGTACACCCATCATACGGATCGGTAGCAAAGTAATGGGTTGAACCCAAACTTGGCCATGTGCCCTGGTCAAAGCCATGCAGGTGCAATGGCTGGGGCGTCCCTTCTATGCCACCAGTGCTAAAGGTGACCGGCGTCAGCGCGCCACCGGCATACATGACAGCTTTATCCATGGCCCACACACGACCTTCAAAACCACCAGGGATACTGCCGCCAAATTGGTTTCCGCCGGCTACGATGTAGCTGTCACCAACACCGGTATGCGGGTAGTCATGAAACTCGCCGCCCACCGGTTGCGCCGGAACAGAATAAATGTTGTACGCGCCCAGGGGATCGCTTGTCTGGCTGACCGCAATACAATAGTGCGTACCATCACCATCGGCGGCAATAATCCAACGGTCTTCTTCTTCATCGTAAACCAC
The DNA here is from genome assembly GCA_023382655.1 of Anaerolineae bacterium. Lineage (GTDB taxonomy): Bacteria > Chloroflexota > Anaerolineae > Promineifilales > Promineifilaceae > CAADGU01. Next base: position 2,111 of record JAHDWK010000049.1, read on the forward strand.
GTTGGGATCAAAGGGGCCGGCCGCACAACCAGTACCTACGGAGGCAAAGAAGCTGGCCATGGTGGTAGGCCCGGCAAGCGATGTGCCCGTCTTGTCATAGATTTCAAAGGCCAGGTTGACGATGGCAATCAGGTGGTTGGGGCCAGCTGCCATAATAGGATCGGGCGGTACCACACTGCCACCGCCACAACATTCGCTCCGATCAAGAGAGTCAAAACTCACACCTAGAACAGGGGCGCGCAATCCTGGCCCACTCTCGGCGATTTGCACGGCCGTGCTTGGCGCAAGAGCCAGGGCTTCTTGTTGTAGGGCAGCTACTTCCTGAGGGCTGACCCGGTATTCATTTTCATCCAGGTCGGCTTCGCCACGCAGCCAGCGGTCATATAAGTTATTGGGGTCATAAACGTTGGGGGGGATGTCGCCCAGATTGACGACAACTGGCGTAATGGCTTCCAGGCTAACCGGTTGTCCGGTGCTTCCGACCGAAGGGACACCAGCCGCCGCCATTGCACGCACGGCCGTGAACCGGGTTTGCCCCTCTGATTGCAGCCGAGACGGACTGGCTATCAGCCAGACGCCCAGCGTCAGAAGCAACAATAAAAGGCCTAACGGTAATAATTGTCTGCGATTCATACTAACCTCCTTTGGGGTTGAAAACTAAACAAGCCTGTTAAAAGACGCCACAAATAACACGAATTAGGATGAGCTTGTGTCGTAATTCCTGTGTACTTCGTTTCTTTGTGCCTTCTTAAAAAGAGGCTCATTGATAAAACAAGTTAAACGATGAGGGTTTCAAGCACCTGCTGCCTATTACAAATAACCTTTGTCTGAAATTTGCTTCAGGTCAAAGGGCGCTTCAGAAAATCTTGAGGGTCAACATATCATGCGCTAAATTGAAAAATGGTCTTCTTTAAGCCTGTTGTGGTGCAGTCACTTTAATTGTGGGTGGGTTTGATCATAACATGTAATTTTAATGAATGGTTAAACTTTACTCCATTTGGGGATATTTTTCAACACAAAATTCGATTGCACATCTTTTGCCCAGGTCACAGCCATTGTTATACTATGCTGGTAAGATTATCAAGTGACATTTTTGAGGAGATCGGTGATCGCAGACCAGTTAATGGTTAATCTCCCTTCTCCACTTCCCTTGAGGAGGGTCAAACGTGGCTGAAAAATACCCTGTCAGTTTGCAAAAAGATGAAAAAGTGATCAAAGTGATGCGACGGCATCCCGCCCGCCTTGTGCTGGACATAGTGCTGACCTTCATCATCGAGGTGCTGGTACTGGTAGCCCTTTTCTGGCTACGAGACACCGTCTCTGTCCTGGGGTTGTTATGGAATATCCTGATCGGCATTGCGCTCATCGGTGGGCTGATTTTTATTGGCATTGAGTTTTACCGCTACCGGAATGATGTCTGGTTGCTCACCAACCAGCGGATTGTAGATTCCACCCGCACCTCTCCTTTCAACCAGACTGTTTCTTCGGCCGATCTGGTAAATGTTCAGGATATGAATTTTCACAAACGGGGTGTGTTGGCGACCTTGTTCAACTTTGGTGATGTGATTTGCCAGACGGCCAGCCAGACGCAGCATTTTGCTTTTAGGGGCGTGTCGCACCCCGAAGATGTGCTGCACCTGGTAGACACGCACCGCGACCTGGCCCGCCACCGGATGTATAACCCGGAAAGCAATGAACCGGCAGCTTCCTAACGAATCATTCCGCCACCAGAACTGGCAGCCAGCGCTGCCAGTTCTGCCTGATTCGTGACAACCATATCGCCATACTGGCTGAGGGCTAATGCTGCCAGGGTTACGCCATCACGCAGCCCGGTGGCAAAATCGCTGTCTAGCCAACCGTGAATGACGCCAGCCGCCAACGCATCGCCAGCACCAATACGGTCTACGATCTGCACCGGTGGCGCGGTCTGGCGGTAAACACGCTGCCCATCCCAACCAATAACCCCGTCTTCTGCCAGGGTCACCACGATGTGACGCGCTTTTGTTTGTGCATCCAATTGGGCCACCACCTCTTCCGGTTCCCCCTGGCAGCCAAACAATGTGATGGCATCACGCTGGCTGCAAAAGAGTAAGTCAACCTGCTGTACCAGAGGCAGCAAGGTAGCGACGGCCGTCTCCGGCGACCATAAACGCTGGCGATAGTTGACATCAAAGCTCACGGCCGTACCCCTCCCCCGCGCTCTCTGTAATGCCTCTTGCACAATCTCCAGGCAGTTCGGCGAAAGCGGCGGCGTGATGCCCGTCAGGTGCAGCAGCCGGGTGTCCAGCAGGTAGTCCCAATCAATCTGCGCTGGTTGCAGCTGCGTAAAACAGGAATTGGCCCGATCATACGCCACCTGCGTGGGGCGTGGGGGGACGGCAAATTCGATGAAGTAGGTTCCCATACGGCCGTTTGCTGACCAGTGTACGGCCGTGACATCCACCCCCGCCTGCCGTAGTGCATTCATCACCAACCGTCCCAACGCGCTGTCGGGCAGGCTGCTCACCCAGCCACACGGCCGTCCCAACCGCGCCAATGCCGCCACCACGTTCGCTTCCGCCCCCGCCGGAAACATATCCAACTGCCACGCTGTTTCCAGCCGCACCCCGGCCGGCACACTTAGCCGCAGCATCGCCTCACCAATCGTTGTTACATCAAAACGAGCCATTCTCATCACCCTTCTTCTCATCACCCTTCTCTGGATTGGGGGAATCTCCCCATCTCCTTATCGCAGCTTACGGCCGTCCCTCCCATCCATACCACGTAATGATACAATAAGTTCAAAAACAGGAGTTAATCACCTTGCCTCACTTCACGCTACCATTTTCCGATCCCGTTCTCGTTTTTACTCTGGTTCTGCTCATCATCCTGTTAGCGCCGCTGCTGCTTAACCGCATTCGTGTGCCCAGCATTATGGGTTTGCTTGTCGCCGGTGCATTGGTTGGCCCTTTTGGCCTCAACTTGTTGTTGCGTGATACCAGTATTGTCCTTTTTGGCACGGTAGGGCTGCTTTACATTATGTTCCTGGCCGGTCTGGAAATTGACCTGAACGATTTTCGCAAGAACCGAAATCGCAGCCTGGTTTTTGGTGCGCTCACCTTCTTCATCCCGCAAACGGTGGGGACGCTGGCTGGCTATTACGTATTGGGGTTTGCGTGGCCGTCGGCCATTTTGCTCGCCAGCATGTTTGCTTCCCACACCTTGTTAACTTATCCCATCGCCAGCCGCATGGGGCTGGCAAAAAACGAAGCCGTCACCATCACCGTCGGCGGCACCATCATCACCGACACGGCCGCTTTGCTGGTGCTGGCCATCATCGCCGGTTCCACGCAGGGTGAATTGAATGCCGCGTTTTGGGTGCGGCTGGCGGTTGCCTTTACCATTTTCGTCTACATTGTGTTGGGAATTATGCCCAAAATTGGCGCCTGGTTTTTCCGCACAGGGCAAGGGGATGGCGGCGCACAATTTATCTTTGTACTGGTGCTGGTGTTTGCGGCCGCTTTTCTGGCAGAGTTAGCCGGGGTAGAAGCCATTATCGGTGCTTTCCTGGCCGGTTTGGCGCTGAACCGACTGATTCCCCACACTTCGCCCTTGATGAACCGCGTTGACTTTGTGGGCAACACGCTCTTTGTGCCCTTTTTCTTGATTAGCGTGGGGATGCTGGTGGATGTTCGGGTTTTGTTCCAGGGGACGGAAGCATTGTTTGTCGCCGCAGCCATGGTGGTGATTGCCATCAGTTGCAAATGGCTGGCCGCTTTTTTTACGCAGAAAATTTTCGGCTATTCGGTGGCGGAGCGGAACCTGATTTTTGGTCTGAGTAATTCACAGGCAGCGGCGACGCTGGCAGCCGTGCTGGTTGGTTTCAACCTGGGACTGCTAAATGAGGCCGTACTCAACGGCACCATTGTGATGATCATGGTCACCTGTCTGATCAGTTCCCTGGCTACGGAATCGGCCGGCCGCAAACTGGCAATTGTGGAGAGTGAACGGGTGCTGGACGTGAGCGTGGCGCCAGACCGCATCCTGGTGCCCATTGCCAACCCGGCCACAATAGAGCGTCTCATGGACCTGGCGATCATGATCAGACGCCCCAAATCACAGGAGCCGATTTATCCGTTGGTAGTGGTGAAGGATGACGAGGATGTGCAGCAACAGGTGGCCGCCAGCTACAAAATGTTGGAAAAAGCGATTAAACATGCGTCGGCCACGGAAACGGCCGTGCAAGTTGTCTCCCGTGTTGATCTCAACATCGCCAACGGCATCACCCGCGCCGTAAAAGAGTTGATGATCACGGAAATTGTCATCGGCTGGAACGCCCAGGTCAGTCCCCAACAACGTATCTTTGGCAGCGTCCTGGATCATTTGCTGCATACATCACGGCAAATGGTCATGGTTACTCGTCTGGTGCATCCCATCAATATCACCAGGAGGATTGTGGTGGCAGCCCCACCCAATAGCGAATTAGAAACCGGTTTTACCCGCTGGCTGCGTACCCTGACCACATTGAGCAAACAGGCAGGCGCGGGTCTGGCCTTTTTCGCCGCCCCCAACACCATTAACCAGATCGCGCCCATCATTGAGACCGCTAAACCGGCCGTGGAAGCAGACTTTTCGCCATTTGCGGATTGGGAGGATTTTCTGGTCCTGTCACGGGAAGTGGCGGATACAGATTTGCTGGTGATCATCAGCGCGCGTGTCGGTTCCGTATCCTACAACAAATATATGGACACTATCCCCCGCAAACTGGCGCAGCATTTTCAAGGCACAAGTTTTGTCATCATTTTCCCCGAACAAAATACGATCAGCCCGGCAACCGGCGCCCGACCGCTGGGACGCAACACCGCACATATTATGACCGAAGGGGTTACATGAGGGGGAGATTGGCGGTGGGGACACCGCGAGATTGGGAGATTGAGGTCCCCATCTCTCTCAATCCGGGTGGTCTTCGGGGATGGGGCTGCGCAGGGACCAACCGCCGTCTACCTGAATGGTTTGCCCGGTAATGTGGCGGGCGGCGGGGGAGGCCAGGAAGAGGGTGGCGGCCACAATGTCCTCCACTTCTCCGGCACGGCCGTCCGGCGTCACCCCCCCCCACTTTTGGGCATAATCCGGGTCATCAGCCACGGTGCGTTCGGTGACAATGGCTCCTGGGCAGAGGGCATTGACGGTGATGCCATACGCGCCCAATTCCAGCGCCAACACCCGCGCCATGTGGATGATGCCCGCCTTGCTGACGCCATAGGTGCCCAGGTTTTTGAAGGCCCGCACGCCGGTGACGGAGGACATGAGCAGGATACGGCCGTCGGGCGAATGAGAATTCGCCGCCCCCAACGCGACCATCTGCCGCGCCGCTGCCTGGGCCGTAAAATAACTACCCCGCAAATTCACGCCCATCACCCGGTCAAAATCGGCGGCGGTGTAGTCCAGGAATTTGCCGTATTGGGTAATGCCGGCGTTGGCGATGACGATGTCCAGACGGCCGTGCTGCTGGGCAAAGTGGGTAATGGCGTTTTGTACGGCCGTGACCTCTGCCACATCAAACGCATAAGGCGTCACGGCCGGGGTTGGTAACGTAGCATTGATTTTCCCGGCGGCCGTCTGCGCCAGCGCCCCATCCACATCATTTAGCGCCACCGCCGCCCCCGCCACTGCGAACGCCCGGCACAGGCCAAAGCCAATGCCCACCCCCGCCCCGGTGACAAAAACAGTCTTACCCGCAAATGCACTCATCCCGGTATGATACTCCTTTGCCCTGAAAATAATCAAAGATTGCGCAGATTTTTTAATCGGTGAAATCCCTCGGCAAGCTCAGGACAGGTCGTGTAATCTTTGATCTTCATCCATCCGCGAGAATCCGTTTCATCCGTCAAATCCGTGATCCCATTTTCTTCTAGGGCAGCAAATACCAATCGAGGAAACGCTGCATACGGCCGTAAAAATCCAACTGTGTCGCCCGCTGCAAAAAGCCATGTCCTTCCCCGGCATACGTCTTGTACTCAAACGTTTTGCCCGCCTGCCGTAAGGCTTGCACCCACTCTTCCGAGGCCTGCGGCGGTACCACATCATCCTCCAACCCATGACAGATCAGCACCGGTTTTTGCACCGCTTCCACCTGGTAAATGGGCGAGGCGTCTAGATACACCTGCCGGTTTTGCGCCGGATGCCCCATAAAAATCTCGCTGTATAGCCGCAAATCCCGGTTGCACTGCGCCCAACTGGAAATGGTGTTGGCGTCGCCAAACTTATCCACGCCGCAAGCAAACAGATAGTCCGGGTCATGCGAGAGGGTGCAGGCCACCATGTAGCCGCCATAGCTGGCCCCATAAATGGCAATCCGCGCCGGGTCAATGCCCGCCGGGTCAATACCCGCCAACTGGCGCAAAAAACGGGCGCCGTACAGGCAATCTTGTGTATCCCCTTTGCCCCAATCGTTGTAATTAGCGTGTTCAAATGGGACGCCATAGCCGGTGCTGCCCCGGTAGTTGGGTTGCAGCCAGGTATACCCTTTGGCCACAAAGTATTGCACCATCACATCCCATTCCAACTGCTTTTGCAGGGAAGGGCCGCCGTGTGGATGCACAATGGCCGCGCCGTTGGGCTTCTCCGGGTGATAGAGGAAAGCGGGGATTTCCAGCCCATCATAGCTGCGGTAACTGACTGTTTCCGGCAGGCACAGCCGGTTGGCGGCCAGGGCGGGCAGTTGGGAAAAGGTGAGGGGCGTGCTACGGCCGTCCAGCCCCACTCTCACCACATCCGGCGGCTGCAACGGGCTTTCAAATTGCGCCACCAGGGATTGGCCATCGGGGGACCACTGCGGTCGGGTGTAAATGCCCGCGTCGGCCCGCAGGGTGGTCGCCTCACCTGTCTGTGCATCTAGCAGCACCAGATGCAGTGCCCCACCATGATTCAACGTACAGGCCAGCCGCGCCCCGTCCGGCGACCAGGCGACGTCGGCCACGTCCAGCCCCAGGTGAGTGAGTTGGCGCAAACCACCGCCATCTGGTCGTATCAGCCACACCTCGTTCCAGCCGGATTGTTGCGAGAGAAAGGAAATGTGTGATCCATCTGACGACCAACGGCCATGCCAGTTCCGCACTTTGGGCCACATGGTCAATTCCCGAATCTGCCCGGTCTCCACTTCCACGATGTGAATATCCAGCCGGTTCAGGTCGTTAAAGGGGCGAAAGGTGTAACAGATGAGACGGCCGTCCGGCGACGGCCGTGCTTCCCAACAATCCCCGTCTGTGCGTGTGACCAATGGGCGCGGCCAACGGCCGTTGCGGTCGGTCAGCAGCAGTTGTTCACTGTCCTCCCGCTCCACGGTGACGATGAGGCCGTGACTGTCCGGCAGCCAGATCGGGCTGCCCGCGCTGCTGGCAAAGTCGCTGATCTTGTGCGGTAAGCCGCCGGTTGTGGGCATGACGTAGACATGGCTGTTCATTTCAAAGGCCAACCAGGCGCCATCAGGCGACCAGTGTGCCGTTTCGTCAGGCCAGGATAGTTTACGGCCGTGTGACACCCGCTGCGGCCAACCACCGGCTGTAGGCATCACATACACGTCGGTCAATTCATCACGCATCCAGGTGAAGGCCAGCCGTTCTCCGTCCGGACTGAGAACATGACCACCCAGCAAGTTAACGGCCGTGAGCAGTTCCAGACTCCACCCAACCGGCAGCTTCACATCTGGCCGGGCAATCGCCGGCCAGCCGTTAAACTCATACTTCTCCGTTAGTTTGATTGCCTCCGTCATATTCACCTCCATCTTTGATCTGTAACAAACGTTCACCCTTTGTTTGGCTAAAGGATATGAACATCACATTCAACCGTTCAGTCAGCACAATTGTAAACTCCCCTGCTTACAATCTAATCATATGAGTCGTTATAGTCAATTCTTAAAAGAACAAACACCTGCCACGCTCATCCTGCTACATATGGTACTGGTCGTTTTTATTGGTCTGCTTGGCTATTGGGGTGGCGGCGAAATTTCCTATTCGGTTCTGTATCTCTGGCCAGTAGCTCAACTCACCTGGTTTACGGGACGCAGAGAAGGCTATATGCTGGCGCTTATGGCGGCAGTGGTTTGGCTGATTACAGATTACTTGACCGGGGCCAGTTATTCGGCCATTTGGATTCCGTTTTGGAATGCGGCAGTACGACTGGCATTCTTTGTGATCGTGATTTACCTTTTATCAAAATGGCGAGAGGCTGAAAAAAGGCGAGCCGTACTCATGCATTTTATTGTACATGATTTGCGTTCGCCGCTGGCAACCACGCTCATGGGGCTAGAACTACTGCGGGACTACCGCCTTGAATATTTGGATGAGCAACAACAACAGCTTATTGATAACAGCCTGGTGGCAAGCAACCGGGGATTGTGGTTGGTAAATGCACTGCTGGACATACCCCGGTTGGAAAGCGGACACATGCCGGTGAACCTGACTGAAGTGTATGTAAAACAAGTGATCGAATCCTGTTTGGCGCAGGTGCAATTGCTCATACAACAGAAAGAGGTTCAGGTGGTGGTGGAAGTTACGGCCGTGACTGTTTACGCCGACGTTGAATTATTGCAGCGTGTCTTGATCAACCTGCTCTCCAATGCCTTAAAGTATTCGCCGGAACGTTCCACCATCAGCATTAACACTTCCACCCTACAGGCTGGTAAAGTAGTCTGCTTTTCTATAGCCGATCAGGGTCCCGGCGTACCGCCTGACTGGCTAGACAAAGTGTTTGACTTATTTGTGCAAGTAGATGCCAAAGAAACGGGCAAATCCATGGGGTCGGGCATTGGGCTGGCGTTTTGTCATCTGGCTATAGCAGCGCAAGGTGGGCGCATCTGGATGGAAAATCAGCCTGCCGGTGGCACCAGGGTCAACTTTACTCTACCAGGTCACGTATAACTACTGGTTGGCGGGCTTACCAGCTTATCGATACTACTATCTCGCCACACTTGTGACATGGTTTCTCAAGGAGTAAGACGGGATGGAATATAAAAATTTGGGGCGGACTGGTGTCAAGGTCAGCCAGCTTTGTTTGGGCTGTATGAATTTTGGCGGACGCACGGATGAAGCGGAATCCATCGCCATCATTGAAGCGGCGCTGGCGGCGGGCATCAATTTCATAGATACGGCCAATGTGTATGGGCATGACCCGGCTAATTTCAGTGTGGGGCGAGGGCGAAGCGAGGAGATTGTAGGCCAGGCGTTGCAGCAGAATGGGCAGCGGGCACGGGTAGTGTTGGCGACGAAAGCGTATTTTCCCATGTCTGACGACCCTAATGCGCTGGGCAGCAGCCGTCGTCATCTGATTGCGCAATGCGAGGCGTCGCTGCGGCGGCTGCAAACGGATTATATTGATCTGTACCAGCTACACCATCCGTCGAACGAGATTCCGATTGATGAGACGCTGCGGGCGCTGGATGACCTGGTGCGGGCGGGCAAGGTGCGGTATATCGGCACGAGTACGTTTGCCGCCTGGCAACTGGTGGAGTCGTTGTGGGTGGCCAAGGAGTATGGCCTGAATCGTTTTGTGAGCGAGCAGCCATCTTACCATATGCTGGACAGGCGGGCCGAGCGGGAATTGATTCCGATGGCGCAAACGTATGGCATTGCCGTCAATCCCTATTCACCGACCGCGGGTGGTTTCCTGACGGGCAAGTATGAGCGGGGGCGGCCGGCCCCGGCCGATTCGCGGTTTGAGGCGTTTTGGACGCGGGCGAAGGAGATGCATTACACGGAGGCGGCTTTTGCGGTGCTGGACGTGGTGCTGGCGTTGAGCGCGGAGAAGGGGTGTACGCCTTATCAACTGGCGCTGGCGTGGTGTGCGCAGCAGCCGGGCATTACCAGCCCGATTATTGGGCCACGCCGCCAGCAGCATTTGGTGGACGCTTTACCGGCGCTGGACATACAATTGACAGATGCAGACCGGGAAAGGATTGACCAGGTGGCGCCGCCAGGACGGGCGGTTGTGCCGTATTATGGGTATGATGGCTTTGCCTGGGTGACGTGGGGGCCGCACCAGTTTCGGTGGTAACGGTAAAGACCGAGGAGAAGACACATGAAAATTTGTGTAGCACAATCACGGCCGTTCCCCGGCAACATCGCGCGAAATAGTGAGCAGCATCAACGGTTGATTGCCACGGCCGTGCCCCACCATCCCGACCTCATCATCTTCCCCGAACTGTCGCTGACGGGCTATGAACCAACGCGGGCTAAAGAGTTGGCGATGGATGTGGACGACGGCCGTCTCGCCGGCTTCCAAACCATAGCCGATGCCCGGCACATTACGATTGGTGTGGGTGCGCCCATTATCCAGGAGGCCGGTATCTGCATTGGCCTGGTGCTGTTCCAACCGGGCCAGCCCCGGCAGCTTTATGCCAAAAAGTATCTACATGCCGATGAAGAGCCATTTTTTGTCAGTGGGCACAGTTCTGTGGAGTTCCTCGGCGACAATAACGATGTCGCCCTGGCGATTTGTTATGAATTGTCCGTGCCCGCCCATGCAGCGCGCGCCCATGAAAACGGCGCGGCGATTTATATTGCCAGTATAGCCAAATATGCGCGGGGCGTGGTTGCCGCCCACCAACGATTGGCCGAGATTGCCCGTGCATATGGGATGTCGGTTCTGATGTGTAACAGTGTAGGCCAGGCCGATGGCGATTTATGCACGGGCAACACGGCCGTCTGGAATGCGCAAGGGACGCTGCTGGGGCAGCTTGATGACACCCTTGAAGGCATCCTCATTTTTGACACGGACAGCCAGGAACTTACCATCAATCAGACGCAGACATAACAGGCTTTTAGAAACCTGTCATGCTTAACCGGCGACATTTCTCTCTATCAGACGACTCCCCAGATCGTGTATACTATCCCCAGGCGAGCCGCCTTCAAAAAGACCCCGTACCTTGCATCGCAGCTACAGAATGGTTATTGAGTAATTGGGTAATTGCCCAGTTACATAATTACTCAATTACCTCTTAGAGGAGGAAAAATGAACAGGCTGCAAGAACTCCATGAGCTGGGGCAATCTACCTGGCTTAATTACATGCGTCGTTCCTTTTTACAATCCGGCGATCTGCGCGCCCGTGTGGCCGAAGGCATTCAGGGCCTCACCGCCAACGCTGCCAACTTTGAAGCCACCATCGCCAACGAAGCCGATTATGACGAAGCCATCTGGGAGCAGGTAACAGCCGGAACACCCGCGCCCAGCATCCACCGCGCCCTCAGCATCCATGATGTGCAGGCAGCGGCCGACTATATGCACGCCATCTACCAGGAAAGTCATGGGCTGGATGGGTATGTGAGCCTGGAATTAGACCCATCGTTAATGTATGACGCGGTCAATACGGTGGCCGAAGTACGCCATCTGGAAGCGCAAATCAACCGGGCGAATGTAATGGTAGAAGTTCCGGCAACCCCGGCAGGCATAGAAGCGGTCAAAACATTGACGCGCGACGGCGTCAGCATCAATATCACCCACGTCTTTTCGGTGGACGTGTATGAGCGCGTGGCGCAGGCATATATTGACGGACTGGAGGTGTTTCTGGATACACACAGTGTGTGGCGCTTTACGCCCACCTCCGTCGTCTCCTTTTCCGTGTCGGCCATTGATGAGGCGGTAGATCCGCTGCTGGCAGAACAAGGCGAACAAGATTTACTGGGACGCACGGCCGTCGCCCAGGCCAGACAGTTGGTCGGCCGTTGCCAATCCATCTTCAGCGGCCCCCGCTGGGATAAAGTAGCCCGGCGCGGTGGGCGCATCCTCCGCCCCAAATGGAGCCGCACCACGCCGCGCAACGCCGCCTACGCCGACACCTACTATGTGGAAGCCCTGATCTGCCCGGACAGTGTCACTACCTTCTCGCTGGAAACATTGGCTGCTTTTCTGGATCACGGCCGTGTGGAATCCCACATCGCCGCCTGGCCGGAGCAAGCCGAGAGCCATTTGCAGCGCATAGATGAACTGGGCATCAATCTGGACGCCATTGCCAGCCGTTTGCAACAGGAATACCTGCGCGCCTCCGAGCAGCAGTTCCAGGCCATCACCCGGCGCATCAGCCGCAAGCGGGAGGAATTGGAGAAAGCGTGGCAGCGCACGGCCGTGCACGGGGCCGTCCACCCGGCAGTGATGACGGAACTGCCCACACAAAGACCGACGGTGCAGTAACGGCCGTCAACCGTGCATACCAGACATCCGATTTTTGGGAAAATCGGATGTTTGGCGGCAACTCAAAGGCACATCACTTACCGGTCAAAAATGAGGAATAGGCTGATGCTCACCACCGCCACAGGCCCGATCAGGCCACCAATTAACACCACAATGTCAATGATATGCAGCAACAGGCGGTTGATGGCGCTGCCGCCTTTGGCATCCCATGTACCTGCACCCGCACCACCAAACCAGCGAGCATCGGAATTATCTTCGTTTACTTGCACACCGAGGCGTTGTGACAACCATTGCGCCAAACGCGGCCGCAACACACTGAAAAAGAACTCAATGTACTGGATATAAGCCGCCAGCAAGCCAATGGTTATAAAACCGAGAAAAATTTCCTTCAGCCCCACGCCCGGCGCATCGGCCAACAGCGCATAGGTCGCAAAACAGAAAAAGGCCGTGCCAAAGATCAGCAGCGCCCCCAGTCCGGGCGGCATATTGGCTAATGCATTCAAAATGGGATTGGTGCTGTGGTAGCGGTAAACATTGGGCGGCAGCCATTCGGCCAGCCCCTGCCAGTCCGGGTCAGATTGGGCATAGAGGGTGAGGGTAAGTACGGCCGTGTCCCCATCCACATCCCCGCGGCGGCTGAACTGGGTGTTCCCGTCCGGGTCTTGCCACGTCAGCCGGAATCCAATGGACGGCCGTCCCTGCACATACAATACATCTCCCCGCCCTCGCCGCAGTTCCAGCACCACGCCTTTACCCGGCGGCAGTCCCGCCATCACCTCCCGGATCACCCGTTCATCCGGTTCCTGGCTCACAATCTTGCGGTTAACCTTCAGATTCATATAGTTTCCTCGCCACAAGTAAATCAATGAGATTAGAGATTGGAGATTGGGAGATTCGGAAGATCACCCCCTCACCTGCTCACCCCTACTCCCCATAATCCATACCCCGTCAACCGCCGCTCTTCGCGCCGCCGATGCTGCTCATGAATTTCGCGGACATGGGCCACCTTTTCGGCAATACCTGCCTCCAGCCATAGCTTGCCGTTTACGGCCGTCGCCAGACTGCCCGCCCCATACGCCCCCGTCTTGGTGTCATCATCCCAGGGGGGATTGGCGACCAGGTCGCCCCCTTCAATCCAATCCATGTAATAGTTGGGCGTACTTACAAAATCCGTCTCATCTACCACCCGCTCCATATGTACCAGGTCTGGGCGCAGGTGCAAAATCATCGCCGTTTCCAGTTCCCCGGCGTGTCCCATGCCGCCCCGCGCCGAATGGCGTGTAGCTTGCAACACCGGCGCGGCCATATGGCCGGAGGTGTGCAGCCAGGCAGTGGCGCAAAAAATGCGACGATGACGTTCCCCGGCATACTTCACCACATTGACCAGAAAGGAACAGTTGCCGCCGTGCCCGCTCATCAGGTAGAAGCGATCAAAACCGCGCCCCACCAGTACATCCACCACCGCCAGCCAGAAATCTTCAAACGCCCGCCCACCACAATTCAACGTCCCGGCAAAGGAGGCACGATGGGTGCTGACGCCATAGGGGAAAACGGGCAGGCAATAGGCGAGGTCGGGGATGGGCACGGCCGTGCCCATCCCAATCGCCTCAATGATCAACGTGTCTGTGTTCATGGGCAGATGGTAGCCGTGTTGTTCCGTGTGGCCGATGGGAAGGATGATGACCCTGGGTGACAAGGTGACAGGGTGAAGGGGTGACAAGGTGAATTGCGTGGGATGAGGGAGGGCAAGACGGTTAGGGCCGAGGTTGAGGTCTATGCCTTGCGGCGTGAGGGCGTAGACGCGGCTGAAGCCATCGTCGCGCAGGCTGTCCAGCAGGTTAGCCACCAGTTGCCCCAGCACCGGTTCCGGCACAGCCAACCCACTGCCCCGCCAGCCGTAGGGAATGGCCGGCAACAAACCAATGCGCGTGGGCTGCCCGAATGCTTCGGTCACTTTTGCCAGATCATACCCCTCGCCTAACGGCAAAATGAGCGGCGTATCGCGGGGTAAAGCCGCCACTTCCGGCCAGGTCAGTTCGTCATACGGGAAAATATCGGTCATGGTTGATTTCGGGCGTGGCATGTACGGGCCACAACCAGATTGTTTGAGCAATGGCGGGAATTATAACGAAGATGTGAGCAAATGGGTGACTGCGCTAAAATCCCATCATGCAGCTATATTTTGTCCGTCACGGTGAAAGCACAGCCAATCTTCTCCACGAGTTCGCCAACAGTGGGTGCAAACATCCCCTGACAGAGCAGGGGGTGGCGCAGGCCCAAACATTGGCGCGCAAATTATCCGGTCACCAGTTCGCCGTCATTTATTCCAGCCCGGTCATGCGCGCCGTGCAGACGGCCCAGATTTTAGCCGAGAGTTTGTCAGCGCCCCTGACGATCACCGAAGCGTTACGAGAATGGAGTGTGGGCATTTACGAGGGTACAACCGACCCGGCTGGTTGGGAACTGCACCGGCAGGTACAAGAAGATTGGTTTATCCATCACAAACCGGAGAGTAAGATGCCCGGCGGCGAGAGTTTGCTAGAAATTAGAGACCGATTTGTGCCTTTTATCGCGGGATTGGTGCAAGATGGTCAGAACTCGGATCACAAAATCTTGCTGGTAGGGCATGGTGGCTTGTATACGGCCGTGCTGCCCACCATCCTGACGAATGTAGATTATGCTTTGGTCAATCAGGGATTCCCCTATACCGCCTGTACCATTGCCGAAACACGGCCGTCCGGCCTCTATTGCCTTTCCTGGTGTGACAAACCGCTTAACGGTTGAACTTCAACCCGAACTTCAACCCCCGACCGAAATCAACACAACCCCAGCTACAATCACCAACGACATGGAAATACGCCAGCGGGGGGCGGGTTCGTGGAAGAGAACAGCCGCCGCCGCCACCCCAATCACAATGCTAAACTGGCGCAAGGCGACGATGTAGCTGACCTGCTCGGCTAACTGGTACGCCCACAGCACCAGAGTATACGCACCAAACATGCACACGGCCGTCGGCACAATGACCATCCACATATCCCTCCTGGTGATTGGCGCTGGCCGGTTTTGCTGCCATCGGAGCAACAGCCAGTACGCGCCAAAGGTGGTAGCTGCTTGAAAGAGAGCATAACGCACGGCCAACCCAAAGCCACTTTGGGCTGTGCCCAAAGCCGGATTTATCACCTGTGCCGCCGCCCGGTCAATCAATGTGTAGCCAATCATGCTTACGGCCGTGACCACAATCCACCCCATCGCTGGCTGCCAATATCGCTGCCAGGAGAAATCCCGCCACGATTCCAACGGCGCTAACAGGCAGCCCGCCGAAATCAACACCATGCCCAGCCAGCCCCAGGCCGACGGCGGTCGCCCCTGGGCAACATCCACCAGCGCCAACACCAACACGGGCAGCGAGCGCGCCACCGGATAGACCACTGTAAAATGACCACTCTGGTACCCCCGCAACAAACCGAGAAAATAAAGTGATTGGAAAACCCCTGTACACAACAAATAAACCCCCACCACCGGCAAAATCGGTGTGAACGCGACTTCCGCCAACAATGCCGGGCCAATGCCCACCAATGTGACCAGCGCCAATACCGGCAGAAAGATGTCCTGCCCCTGTTTGCGCCGCGCCAGCAAATTCCAACCGGCGTGCATAAAGGTGGAGGTGAAGACCAGGATCAGGGGGAAGAGGGGCATGGGAAGTGGGGTGAACAGGTGAGCAGGTGAGGGGGTGAGCAATTGAAGGGGTGAGAGGGGTATCGGCCGCAATGACGATTACGGTCAGATGGAGCTATGTGTTAAGGCTGAACATTTTGAATCAGACCATAAAGTTGAAAACAGAGGGTACAAGAAGAACAGAGAAAAATGAAAAATATCATCAAAATGATCAACCGTTCTGAGCCTTCAGGCCAGTAAACCCAGGGTACTTTCCAGCTTTCGATGATCTTCTGGCCTAGTTTGGGTTTGTAGGCAAGGATAATGAAAAATGATCCGGTGAGAATCATCATCACGATTAAAACTGCGATTAAGGACCAGGATACAATAATCATCGAATAACTCCTACGTTACGGCCGTTGCCCCACACCAATCGTGACATGCCATCACAGAAAACCATGACCATTAATTGCCTGCCCACAGACTGAATAACAGGTTCATGCTTGATGAGACCATGGCTATGAATCCTCCGAGCAAGAGAAGGGCGGCAAACAAATAGGAAAACAATTTTGATATATCTGAACCAGCCCAAGTTTTGGGGGCTAATGGACGTTGCCTATTTTGACTTTCCCAAAATTCATCCCATCCCTGGCGATCTTTATATAACCGATAGGCCATAAAACAACCAATGCTGAAGGCAATAATGGAAACAACGAGTGGCACAACAAGGTCAATCATAGTGAATTGCAGACTTTTACCTGGGCAAAAATCATACCCTTGCTTTTAGACCTCCCGAACCTTTAGAGAGATGTCAGCTTCTACGCAAAAAAGTTAGGACGGTCTCATTAAAGTAGGCGGGGGCTTCCATGTTGACCATGTGCCCTATGCCCGGCATGACCACTTTTTGGGCGTTGGGGATGTGTGCTGCCAGATGGTCGGCCAGAGGGTGGTTGTAAAAAGGTAAATCTTGTTCACCCACAATGACCAGCGTTGGCGCTTGAATCTCGGTCAGCCGCTCATTGGCCGAGGGTTGCAGACCGCGCACGGGATTTTTGTGGAGAAAGTGCCAGCCGGAATAGTCGGCGCCCATTTGCCGCAGTTGGGCCATCACCGCCGGCTGCCGTTGCGCCGGAACAAACCAGCCACAATGGAGCCAGCGCTCCCTGGCAAGGGCCATATCGCCGCTGTGCGCCGCCTCGGCAAACCCGGCAAACCAGCCTGCCAGTTCATCCGGCCATACAAAACCGTTTAGCGCCGACGCTGCCGCCAGAATCAGATGGTCGGTCATGGATGGGTAGGCCAGCGCAAAATCTACGGCGATGCCGCCACCCAACGACAATCCCAGGATGTGTGCCCGTTCGATGTGCAAATAGGCCAACAGCGCCTGCAAATCTTCATAATGCGTATAGCGTTCGGCGTCGGGCAGCGCCGAACGGCCGAAACCGCGCAAATCGTAGCGGATGACCTGATAGGCAGCCGTGAAAGCGGCCATCTGCGCCTCCCACATGCGCCTGTCCAGACCAAACCCGTGAATCAATACCAGCGGTGGCCCCTCCCCGGCGATCTCGTAATACAGTTGTGTGCCATTGACATTAGCGAATCCATCACGGCCGTGCATCCCACCATACCTCCTGTCGCCAGAGCATATCACCAGCGCCAACGGTAAACAACATGATTCGGTTGTGGCAAACAGGAGAGCGTGGTAATGTACGCCCCATGAAGATTGCAGTGACGGGGGGCAACGGCCGTGTCGGGCAAACGGTGGTGCAGGTGGCGCTAGAACAAGGGCATGATGTGGTCAGCATTGACCGCATGCCGCCAGAATCGGCCAGCCAATTGCCGGGATTGGTGCACATTCAGGCCGACCTGACCGATTACGCCGCGTTTGCACAGGCCATCACCGGCTGCGAGGCGCTCATCCATCTGGCAGCCATTCCCCACCCCCGCTTTGACCCCGATTATGTGGTGCATCACAACAACGTGGTCAGCAGCTACAACGCGCTTAGCGCCGCCGCCCGGCTGGGTATCTGGCGCATCTGCCAGGCCAGCAGCATCAACGCCGTGGGCGCCGCTTTCAGCCGCCAGCCCCGCTTTGACTACCTGCCGCTGGACGAACAGCACCCCACCTACAATGAAGACGCCTACAGCCTCTCCAAATGGTTATGCGAGCAGCAGGCGGATTCCTTTGCCCGGCGCTATGAGCAGATGAGGATTGCCAGCCTGCGCATCCATTGGGCTGTACCGGATCGGGAAACGGTGGCGCAACGCCGCCACGACCCGCCAGAGCGGATGGCAAAGGAGTTGTGGGGCTACACGGAACGGCGGGCGGCGGCGCGGGCGTTTTTATTAGCGTTGACGGCCGATTTTAGCGGACATGAGGTGTTTTTTGTTGTCGCCTCGGAAACGCTCACGGCCGTGCCCTCCCTTACCCTCAAAGAACAGTTCTACCCGGACGTACCCCTGCACGGCAGTCTGACTGGCAACCAGGGCTTTTTTAACTGCGCCAAAGCGGAACGGCTGCTCGGCTGGCGGCATGACGAGGAGTGATCCACAGATTACGCAGATTACACAGATAAAAATAATCTGTGTAACCTGTGGATAAAAAGAGGAAAGATGCACATACAACCTGTGCGTGAAGATTTGATTGAATTGACGAAGTTGAACCCATTTGAACGGTTTGCCGACGGCCGTCCCCGTGTCCCGGATGATCTGTTAGAACGCATGAAACTGGTGACGACGGAGGAGGCGTGGGTGGTCTTGAAAAACAACGGCTACCACCGCCAGTTTGCCGGAAACTGGCGCGAGACGCATCCGGGCAAAATTACGGTGGGGCGGGCCGTGACGGCCCAGTTTTTGCCCCATCGCCCGGACTACCACCAGGCCATTCAGCAGGCCGGGCTGGCCGAAGGGCGCAGCAGCATTGGTGGCCAGAATTCATGGATTATCGAGAGTCTACAACTGCACGACGTGATGGTGGTAGACATCTTTGGCAAGGTGAAAGATGGCACAGTGGTGGGGGATAATCTGGGTACGGCCGTGCGTGCCCGCACCCGTGCCGGAGCCGTCATTGACGGCGGCATCCGCGATTATCAGGGGTTGGTGCAGTTGGCAGATGTAAACTTTTACATACGCGGTGTTGACCCCACGGCCATTGCCGATGTGACGCTGGCGGGACTGAACATCCCCATTCGCATTGGCGAGGTGACGGTGCTGCCCGGCGACGTGGTCTTGGGCACCCCGACCGGCGTCATCTTTATCCCGCCCCATCTGGCGCTGGCGGTGGTGGAACGCAGCGAGGACATTCGCGTGCGCGATGAGTTTGGCAAGCTGCGCCTGGACGAAGGCCGCTATACCAGCGGCGAAATTGACGTGTCTCCCTGGCGCGAAGACATTGAGGCCGATTTTGAAGCCTGGAAACAGGCCAAGCAGAGGTAAAATCAAAGATTGCGCAGATTGCGCAGATGAAGAAAATCTGCGCAATCTTTGATAAAAAACCATGACCATACAACCCAGACCAGAAGATCATATCAACACAGCCTCACGGCCGTCTGAACTGAAAATTACCGACATGCGCACTGCCACCGTCGGCTGGGGCGGTTGGCGCTTTACCATCATCCGTCTGGACACCAATCAAGGTCTCAGCGGCTACGGCGAAGTGCGCGACGGGGCCAGCAAAACGTATGCGCTGCTGCTCAAGAACCGACTGTTGGGCGAAAACCCGTGCAACGTGGACAAATTGTTTCGCAAGATCAAGCAGTTTGGGCATCACGGCCGTCAGGCAGGCGGCGTTTGCGCGGTGGAAATGGCCCTCATGGACCTGGCGGGCAAAGCGTATGGTGTGCCTGCCTACATGCTGGCCGGCGGCAAATTCCGCAGCCACATCCGCCTCTACAGCGACACCCCCAACGAACCGACCGGCGAAGCCATGGGGCACAAACTGGCCGGGCGTTTACAGCGCGGCTTCACCATGCTCAAAATGGATGTCGGCATCGAGTCCCTCATCGGCACGCCCGGCGCACTCTCCTGGCCGCAAGGCATGTTACCCGGCGAAGCACAACCCGGCAGCCCCCCCGATTGGCGCTACACCATGCACCCCTTCACCCACGTCCGCCTCACCGACAAAGGCATCCGCCTGCTGTGCGACTATGTGGCCGACGTGCGCGCCGTCATCGGCCACGAAATCCCCTTAGCCATAGACCACTGCGGGCACATCGGCCTGGATGACTGCCTGCGCCTGGGGCAGGCATTAGAGCCGTTCAATCTGGCCTGGCTGGAAGATATGGTGCCCTGGCAATATACCGACCAATGGGTGCAATTGGAACGGGCGCTGCACACCCCCGTCTGCACCGGCGAAGACATCTACCTCAAAGAAGGCTTCCTCCCCCTGCTGCAAGCCAATGCCGTCAATGTCATCCACCCTGACCTGGCTACCAGCGGCGGCATTTTGGAAACAAAAAAGATTGGCGATCTGGCGCAGCAATACGGCGTCAGCATGGCCCTGCACATGGCGGGCACCCCCATCAGCACCCTGGCCAGCGTCCACTGCGCCGCCGCCACCGAGAACTTCATCGCCCTGGAACACCACTTCACCGATGTACCCTTTTGGGGGGATTTTGTAGATGGCCTGCCCAAACCCCTCATTCAAGACGGCGCCATCCCCGTGCCGGAAACGCCGGGGCTGGGCTTCGCGCTCAACGAAGAAGCCGTCCGCACCCACCTCCTCCCCGAAGACCCCGACTACTTCGCCCCCACCCCCCAGTGGGACAGCGAACGCAGTTGGGATCGCTTGTGGTCATAGAAGGGCTGGCACATGGCATTGGCAAAGGAATGGAAAAGGTCAAGCGGAATATTAAAGAGGTAGGCATGAGCAAATACGTTCTTTGCGTAAACAATCAAACATTATTTGCCGATGATGGGGCGGATGATTTTGCGCCTCATCTGGTCATTGGCAAGGTTTATAAGGTAGCCCTCCCCCAAGAAAATGATGGCGACATGCTGCGCATCATTGACGGTTCTGGTGAAGATTACCTCTATCCGGCAACTTATTTTGAGCCATTTATTCCTGGTAGCCGGGAAAGCACGGATTCTCTCACGATTTATCTTGACCCCTTTTTGAAAGGTGTCCTCTATGCGGAGGCAGTTGCCTCTCAAAAATCCATGAGCGCCTTAGTAAAGGAATGGATAGACGAGCATCTCGATTTACCACTGGGGGCGGATTAGAGAGCCCGGTCTGGTGTGCTTTTATTGAAAAGAGTCGTGGGTGTCACGGCCGTCTGACCTGAACAATATCGACATACACGCCACCACCGTATCAATTCTCTTGGCGTGACTTTTCCAGTTCTTGCTGCAACCGTTTAATCTCCGCATCCATATCGCTGATGATTTGCTCTTTGCTGCTTAAGCGCGACGAGAGCTGTGGGTCTGGCTCACTAATGAGTGGATGGTCCCACATAAATTCACCCTGCGCCTGTCCCAAAAAACCCATTTGTCTGGATACCTGACGTGATTGCCATTTACCGACTGCATCTTGGTAAGTCAATGAAAAGAAATACAATCCACGATTTCCTATGAATCTTTCTCTTTCGATTGAAATATTTTGGGCGCCTGCTTGTCTGACCAGCTTATACAATTCGTCCTTAATTTTTTGTTGTTCCTGATGCTGATACGCTAAAGACCAAATTAGAAGAGCGAACAAGACAATAACAAAGAAATATGTGACATAACCATCCATTCAAACTCTCTCCTGAATCTAAAGCGGAATTATAATGAGATTTGTACGATAGCTATATAGGAAAGGTTTTAGAATTCTGCTTTGTTATGTTGCGACCGTTTGTCTGACATGAACAACCCATAAAAAAATAGCAGACCTTGCCAATAACACTATATCTTCCAGCATATGGCAAAACGGATCAAACGACTCGTATTTCTTCTTTGTGTGCTGGCAACGGCCGTGATCACCGGTATTGCCCTCGATGTCTACCGCTTTAGCTTGCGGGATGAGACGCGCCCGGCGGATGCTGCGATTGTGTTGGGGGCGGCGGTTTTTGGGGATCAACCTTCACCTGTCTTTCAAGAACGCATTAACCATGCCATCCACCTTTATCAAAATGGGATTGTACGGACAATTATCTTTACGGGCGGGCATGATGGTGACGGCCGTTTGCCAGAAGCCATTGTTGCCAGAGCATATGCCATTGCTCATGGTGTGCCGGAAAGCGCGATTTTGATCGAAACAGAATCGCAAATCACCTGGCAGAATTTGCAGAATGCCCGTTCTGTGGCAGAAGCACAGGGCATCACCTCTTTCCTGATAGTCAGCGACCCACTCCATATGAAACGAGCCATGCTCATGGCTACCGATTTAGGCATAGAGGCCGCCTCCTCACCTACGCCAACTACACGCTACCAAACATTGCATACTCAGGCGGGCTTTTTAGCGCGAGAGGTCTGGTTTCTGGGCCAGCATTTGCTTTATCGGCCGATCTACTTCCGGGTGAATCGCCAATGAAAAAATCCCCGTTCCTGTTCATTTCCAGGTATCTTCCAGTATATGGCAAAACGGATCAAACGGTTCATCTTACTTTTTTGTGTGCTTTTAACGGCCGTGATCACCGGCATTGCCCTTGATGTCTACCGCTTTAGCCTGCGGGACGAGACGCGCCCGGCGGAGGCAGCCATCGTGTTGGGGGCAGCGGTGTATGGCGAACGGCCGTCGCCCATCTTCCGTGAGCGCATCAACCACGCCATCCGCCTGTACCAGGACGGGTATGTGCAGACCATCATCTTTACCGGCGGCGTCGGCCACCGGGACGAACTGGCCGAAGCGGAGGTAGGGCGCACCTATGCCCTGGCGCGGGGAGTTCCGGCTACGGCCGTCCTCATCGAAATCACCTCCACCAATACCCGGCAAAACCTGGCAAACGCCCAGACCGTCGCCACTGAAAACGAGTTGACCACCTTCCTCATTGTCAGCACCCCTTACCACATGCGCCGCGCCCTGGCGCTGGCCGACGACCTGGGCATGGCGGCGTACTCCTCCCCCACCCGCACCATTCGCTGGATCAGCCCAGTCACCCAAACATTGTCCTTTTCGCGGGAGGTGGCCGCTTATACAGCGTACCGGTTGGGTATGGTCACGGCCGTTGCAACTCAGTTTCTGCAAATGGCGTATAATGGGCATCAAACCCATCCTGAAATAACGGTTCATCCTCTCCCTTGATTGACAGTAAAGAGCGCTATACCGGTATCGCTCTTTGTGGTCAATCAGAAATAGTTCGTAAGTTTGTAGTAGGCGATTTATCGCCTTCACACAGGAGAGGAATATGAGCAGTAATATCCAAAATATCGTGCGCAGCGCGGCCAATATCGTGCAGTCGGAACAGTTTGAGCAGTTCAAGGTGGACGCGCAGGACTTTCTTTCGGCACGCCAGCGAGGGGACACGGCCGATACCCAAATCTCGCAAATGGTAGTCACGCTGGAAAGCGCCGCCGAAGTCCTCAACCGCAGCTTCCCCAAAGAAGACGCCGCCACCCAAAGCTACACCAACGTCATTTCCCCGGCGGTCATCCCCAAGGGGTCAAGTGCGTTGGTTTACCTGCTCATCCCCTTCACCCTGGCCTTCATCGGCGGCTTTGGCCTGCTGCTCAGCCGGGTAGCCAATCTCATTTTTCAACTGTTTGGCGCATCGGCCGGCCCCAGCATCTTCTTTGGCTTCCATTACTGGCTGCTGCTGATCATTCTGACCGCCTTCATCATCATCCGCAGCCGGGTGGTGATGGTGCCCGATGGCTGCCAGGCGCTCATCACCCGCTTTGGCAAATTGGAAGAAGTGGCCGGCCCCGGCAAAAAATATCTGGGCATTGGCCCTAAAAGCTGGCGGCGCAAAGTCAGCTACATCGTCAATGTCACCAAAGAGTACCCCTACAATGCGCCCATCCGTGAAGCGCCTACGTCCGGTCGGGTCAATGCCTCAGTAGACCTCTTTCTACAATTCCGCATTGAAGACCCGCAGGAATTTATCTTCCGCATGGGTGGGGCCAACGGTTTTTCGGAAAAACTGCACCACGCCATCAGCGAAGTGACCCGCGCCCTCATTTATGAACAGCGCGCGTCTGATATTTATGACCTGGTGGGCGAAAGCACCCAATCGGTGC
Organism: Anaerolineae bacterium; assembly: GCA_023382655.1. Taxonomy (GTDB): domain Bacteria; phylum Chloroflexota; class Anaerolineae; order Promineifilales; family Promineifilaceae; genus CAADGU01. Next base: position 26,081 of record JAHDWK010000049.1, read on the forward strand.
TAGACACATTGAACCGGCAGTTTACGCCGGCCGTGCGTTTTGTGAATGCCAACATCACCCACGCCGAACCCTCCAGCCAGGAGTACCGCATGGACCTGGCCGCCGCCGAAGTGGTCAAGGTCGCTAAAGAAGCGTACACCTACCAGTACGAATTGAACCTGCGCAAAAGCCAGGACGAGGGCGACCTGAACCGGGAACTGGCCCAACTGCGCCAGACGCTTTCGGAAATTCGGGCGGATATTGCCACCTATCAGGCCCAAATTGACACCGCCCACGAAAAGGCGGTGAACAAGGCCAATGCCTATGCCCGCCTGCTGCTGATCGAGGCCGAAAGCGAAGCGAAAGCCAACGCTGCCCTGCTGGAAGCACAGGCTCTGGATATCCGCACGGTGAACAGCGCCTATTACCCGGAAATTCTGGAGTATCGCTACAAACAAGAGGTGCTGGATCGCGTAGAAGCGGTCGCCAGCCGTCTGCCCAGACTGGTGAATGTGGGGGCGGCGGCCGAGAACCATATTAATTTTATGACCGTCGCCCGCGAGATGTTGGGCGTGGAGGACAAACCGCTCTACACGGCCGAAGACATTCACGCCATCCAGTCCCGCGCCGACCAGATTATGAAGCGCATCAAGGAAAGGATGAGCCAGCTTGATGACCTGGTGGAAGACAAGGAGCAGTTGATGAGCGCCAATGAGATTGATCCGGTGTTTGATGATCCGGATTTAGCGCAGGCGGCTTTGGTGGAAAGAACAAATGGTGCGTAGGCGATCAATCGCCTACTACTAGCGGACTGTGTCCGGTTTCCAAACCGGGCCACACCGGGCGATAAATCGCCCACTACGAACGGAGAACAGACAATGGCACGTAGTTTTTCACGAATTAAAGAGGTGGTTACCACCTGGGACAGCGTACAGCGGGTGCTGCGCAGCGGTGATAAGGGGGCCTTGGTGCCGGTGGTTATCCCCAAGGATAAGCGGCAAATGTGGGGGCCATTTTTGATCGGGTTTGCGTTTTACACGGCCGTGACCAACTTCTGGCTCTTCTGGCGGCTGAGCGCCTCATTTGCCCTGCTGCTGGCAGTGGCCAGCGGCCTCTTTTTTGCGGCATTGGGCGGGATCGTCTGGTGGCGCAGCGCCCGCGTGGAAGTTGAGCAGGGCACCACTGGCGTTATCTCCAAGTGGGGCAAAATCATCGGCACCATCGGCCCAGGCCGCAAATTTTTGTGGTGGCCTTGGGATAAGGTGGAGTATATTGTGGATACCTCCACCGAAATCCCCTACACTGCGCCGGTACTGGCCTGCCCCACCAAAGAGAATGTACCCCTGCGCTCCATCGAATTTTTCCTCAAGTTCCGCATTGAAGAGCCGGTGAAATTTGTGCGGCATATTGGCGCCAGCAACTTTGACATGGTCCTTAGCAGCGCCGTACAAGACGCCATCCGCCGCCGCAGCCGCCAGGTGGAGACCGCCAACGCCTACGATTTGCGTGGCAGCGACGTGGGCGACATGCAAGAAACGTTGAACCGGCAGTTAAGCGCCTATGGGGTGCGCATTACCGGGGCTAACATCCCCGATGTGCAGCTACCGCAACAATACCAGGACAATCTTTCCACCCGCGAGAAAGTGGCCAAAGAACTGGCGGCCTACGAAAAGGAGTGGGAACTCATTCGTAAACGGCGCAATGACGCCCTACTGTTAGAGAATGAACGGGCCAGGAAGGAACGTGACGCCAGGCTGATCGCCGTGCAGGAAGCGATCAACAAAGCGCGCGAGGATGTGGCCGAGATGCTGCAAAGGAGAGAAGCGGAGGCGGAAAAAATCCGGCTAGAGATTGAAGCCGAAGGGCGGGCCAAGTTAAAGTCGGCCGAGAATGAAGCGCGGGCGCTGCACCGGCTGGGCCGTTCCTACAAAGATAATCAGGCGGTGTTACAATACCAGTTGGCGGTCCGCCGACTGGAAGTGGCCGAACATCTGGTGCAGGATGCGCCACGCCCGATTGTGATCAACCACAGCGCCAGCGCCCAGGAAACGGCGCTGTCCACGCTGCTCCTGGCGAACTTGCTGCCGGAGTTAGTGGCGGAAGGGCAAGACGGCCGTACCCGGCAGTTACCCCAGTAAAGGGAATTTTGGGACCGACAGAGATGATGCGTGATGGGTGACCGGAAAGACCTCACGCATCACGTATTACGAATGGATTGTGAGGCAGAAGATGGATTTGAACTGGGAAGTTTTACTGGCGGATTGTGTGGATTTTACGCAGCGGCTGATTCAGACGCCGAGTATGTCATTTGAGGAAGCGGCCATTGCCGAAGTAGTAGCCGCCGAGTGCCGCCAGTTAGGTTTTGACGAGGTGTGGATTGACGGAATAGGGAATGTCAACGGCCGTATTCGGGGCACAGACCCCTCTCTCGGCGCACTCGTCCTCAACACTCACCTGGATCACGTGGACCCCGGCGAGCCGAGTTTGTGGAGCGTGCCCCCGTACAGCGGTGAAATTCGGGACGGCCGTCTCATTGGCCGGGGTGCGTGTGACATCAAAGGACCGCTGGCGGTGCAGGTGTACAGTATGGCCGCTTTGCGGCGCGCCGGGGTGCGTCCCCAGCGCGATGTCGTCTTCACTGGCGTGGTGCAGGAGGAAATTGGCGGCGCAGGCGCGGAATTTTGGGCGCAAAATCTGGATTACCCGGTGAATTTAGTGGTCTTGGGTGAGCCGTCCGATAACCAGATCGCCCTGGGGCATCGGGGCATTATCCAGATGTGGCTGACCTTTCACGGCCGTTCCGTCCATGCCAGCGTGCCCGAACAGGCGCAAAACCCGAACTATGCCTTAGCCGCTTTCCTGCAAAAGCTGGAAATGGCGCAGTCTCAATTGAAAAGCCACCCCATTCTTGGCCCGACGACGGTGGCCCCCACCATCATCGAAGTGGACACCAAAAGCACCAATGTAACGCCAGCCTGGGCACGGGTACTGTTGGATTTCCGCACGGCCGTGGAAAGCAGCAACAGCCTGCAAACCTTCGTCCACCAACTGGCCGGGGAGTGGCCCCATGACATCAGCGATGCCTGGTGCGCGCCCCACACCCCTTTCACCGATTCCGACGCGCCCATCTTCGGCTTCTACACCGCGCCGGACGACGCCAAAGCGATGCGGGCGCAGCACATTTTGCAGGCGGCCGTCGGCCATGCTGTGCCTTTTACGCGGTATCAATTTGCGACGGACGGCCGTCACTTTGTGCCCTACAACCTGACCATGATCGGCTACGCCGCCAGCGAAGAAAACCAGGCACATGTGGTAAACGAGAGCATCAGCCTGGCCAAAATGGCCGAAAGCCTACGCGGCCATGTGGCCCTGTTACGCGAGTTTTAAGTCATAGATACACGGATGACACTGATTTGACGGATTTACACCGATTGATTTGATTTATCCGTGTATCCATTCTGCTTAACTACTCTACCACATCGCCACCAACCGCCAGATTTGGGCGACGAAGAAGGTGATAGTGAAGCCTAAGGTCAGGGGGAGCAGGGTGGACACGGCCGTCCACTTTCTGCTGCTCACCTCGCTCCTATACCCGTCATTAGCCAATTAGTTGACGAAAATCTGCACAAATTCCTCAGCCCCATTACAATGTCACAGATATTTGGACATCCAGTTTGGATGTTCGATTGCTGAGGAGGCAAACCACAATGACCCGGAACATAACCAGCATTTTTATATTGATCGGGCTGCTGACGGCCCTGGTATTCACTGCTTTTGCCCAAACCAACCGCAGACAAGATGACTCTATCAGACAAACCGGCAACCACCTGGATATAAGCAAGGCTCTGGCCATTGCCCTCACCTATCTGGATCAACAAAAGGCTGCGCTGGGTTTGACAACCGCCGACCTGGCCGAAGCCAAAGTAACTGACGCCACCGTCAGCCGGCTCAGCAGGGTCACGACAATCTATCTGGTGCAGCAGTTTGAGGGTATTGAGGTATTCAATGGCCTCATCAATATCAGCATCACGCCTGATGGCGAGGTATTGACCGTCGGCAACCGTTTTGTGTCTGATCTGGCCGGTTCCATCGCCAATAGAACGGCCACCTTGGGCGCCGAACAGGCTGTCCGGACAGCAGCAACTCATCTCCATCTGACGTTACAATCCCCTTTGCCGACTATCGAACAAATGGGGGGCGCGGCTCAGGAAACGTTGTTTGGCGACGGCGGCATCTCGCAAAATCCCATCCCCGCCAAACTGGTGTATGACACTTCTGGCGAAGAAGTGCGGCTGGCCTGGAATGTCATCATCTACCAGCTTGATGGTTTACACTGGTGGAATGTGCGGGTAGATGCTAACACCGGTGACATTCTGTCTAAAAACGACTGGGTAGCGCACGATAATTTTGATGTCACGTTGGGTAGCGAAATTTCCGCCGGGCAACCCGTACTCTTTGCCCCCACGCCGGTGGCTGATGGCAGCAGCTACCGGGTGTTCCACCTGCCGGTGGAAAGCCCCAGCCATGCATCGCCGCCCGCCCCGGCCGACGGCCGTACCCTGCAAAACCAACCCGCCGATGCCGTTGGTTCCCCCTTTGGCTGGCATGACACCGACGGGGCGACCGGCCCCGAATTCACTACCACCCAGGGCAACAACGTCCATGCCTACACCGACATTGACGGCAACAATATCCCCGACCCCGACTCCAGCCCGGACGGTGGCGCTGGCCTGGATTTTGACTTCCCCCTAGACCTGACCCAACCACCCAGCGCCTACCGCCCCGCGGCCGTGACCAATCTGTTTCACTGGAACAACCTGATGCACGATGTCAGCTACCGCTATGGTTTTGACGAAATACACGGCAACTTCCAGGAAAACAATTACGATAATGGTGGCCTGGGCAGTGACTATGTGAATGCCGAAGCGCAGGACGGCATGGGCAGCAATTGTGGCAATTTTGCCACGCCGCCGGATGGCGCAAACCCGCGTATGCAGATGTGCGTCTGGACATTTTCCACGCCCCATCGAGATGGCGACCTGGACAACAGCATCATTGCCCACGAATATGGGCATGGCATTTCCAGCCGCATGGTTGGCGGCCCCAGTAATGTGAGCTGCCTGAACAACGCTGAAGCAATGCTGGAAGGATGGGCGGACTGGCAGGCGCTCATCATGACTATGGAAAATGGCGATCTGGGCACAGACCCCCGGGGAATCGGCACATATGTCCTGAATCAACCACCCACGGGGGGCGGTCTACGCCCGGCGCCCTACACCACCGACATGGCGGTTAACAGCTACACCTATGCCGATTTGCCGGGCGTCATTGGGGCGCATGGTGTGGGGTTTGTGTGGGCAACGATGTTGTGGGAAATGAACTGGGTGTTGCTTGACGCGCACGGTTTTGACGAAGACCTCTACCCCCCTGATCCGCCGGTCAACACCTGGTCCGGCAACCAACTGGCCCATGCTCTGATAACAGAGGCGCTGAATCTGACGCCCTGTGGGCCGGGATTTGTAGACGGCCGTAACGCCATCCTCAATGCCGACATTGTCCTAACAGGCGGTGAAAACCAATGCACCATCTGGGCGGCCTTTGCCAAACGGGGGTTGGGCTTTAGCGCCAGCCAGGGCAGCCCCAATAGCACGACTGATGGCACGGCCGCGTTTGATATGCCGCTGTTCTGCCAGGGGCTGGATGTGACCCCCACTTCACAGGATATTTGCCAGGGGGAGACGGCCGTTTACACCATTGGCGTAGGCGAAGCGTTCAGCCCGCCTGTGACCCTGAGCGCCACAGGCAACCCGGCCCCTTCTTCAGCATCTTTTGAGCCGAATCCGGTTACGGCCGTGCCCGATACTACCGAATTGACCATTACCAACACCGGGACAGTGACCACTGGCAGCTACACCGTTAATATCCTGGGGGGTGATGGCGCTGTGACCGATACCATTACTGTTGACCTCACCATTCTGGCAGGCGCCCCCGATGCGGCCCCCGTGTTGACCACACCGCCAGATGGCAGCAGCAACGTACCAACCTCACCCACTCTGATCTGGAATCCTACGGCCGACACCAGCCATTACCTTGTAGAAATTGCCACGGATGTCACCTTTAGTAACATTGTCTACACAGCCGATGAAGCAACCACCACCCACAACGTGGGTGTGGCTTTAGCGCCTGATACCGTGCATTATTGGCGGGTAACGGCCGTGAACCCCTGTGGCAGCAGCCCTGCTTCTACGGCATTCAGCTTCACCACTGTCAACATCATTTGCGCCACACCCCAGGTGTCCATCCCTGACAACAACCCGGCCGGGGTCAATGACACCATCACCATTCCCAGCAGCGGCGCTATTTTGGATATAGACATCATGGTTAATGCCACCCACCCCTGGGTAGGCGACCTGATCTTCACCGTCAGTCACAATGGCACAGTCGCCCCCATAATTGATCGACCGGGTGTGCCGGCTACCACCTTCGGCTGCTCTGGCGATAACATTGACGTGATCGTCAACGACGAAGGGCCGGATGGCAATATCGAAACGCAGTGTGCCAATGCACCGGCCATTTTTGGCGACCGGGTGGGCGGCGACCCACCCCATACCGGCCTGTTGGCGGCTTTTGATGGCCTGGACATCGGCGGCAGTTGGACGCTCAATGTTTCTGATGCAGCCTCCGGTCAGTCAGGTACATTGGTGCAGTGGTGTGTGGCGCCCACGCTGGTGGCGGAAAGCGTAGGCGTCACCCTTTCGCCAGACCAGGCAGCCTCAGGTGCGCCGGGCAGCGCCGTCACGTATACCCTGAGCATCAGCAACACGGGCAGCGTCACAGACACATTCGACCTGATGGTAGATGATGAATGGGCGACAGTTTTATCTACCAGCAGCATCACATTGGCTGCGGGCGCAAGTGGAATATTGACGGCCGTGACCACCATCCCATTTGACGCTGCTGCCGGCGCGACAGGGACATCGCTGGTAACGGCCGTCTCCCAAAACGACAGCAGTGTAAGTGATGACACGCTTCTGACAACAACGGCAACGGCCGTGTACGGCGTGAGCGTCCACAGTGATCAAACCACCCTCTCCGGCACAATGGGCACGGTGGTTACGTACACCCTGCAAATCAGCAACACCGGCAATACCACAGACACCTTTTCCTTGAGCGCCGCCAATGACAATGGCTGGTTGAGTGATCTTTCCGCCAGCAGTATCATGTTGGCTGCCGGAGCAAGTGAGACTGTGCTGGTGACGGTGCATGTGCCCACCACCGCGGCCAATGGTGAGATGAATGTGACCACGGTGACGGCCGTGTCTGACAACAACCCCACCGTCACCGACAATGTAACGCTGGCAACCACCGCGACGGCCGTGATAGCCCCCACCTACCTGATCTATTTACCAGCTATTTTACGACCAGACCCCTGACATACGGGTACATAAATTAACCCAAGTTGCTACCTTAACATTGCGATGTCCATGAGAAATCCTTAAA
>JAHDWK010000050.1 GCA_023382655.1 Anaerolineae bacterium
ATTGTATGGTGAATCTGAGTTATTCTCATGTCCACTTTTTCGGTGTCACGTCAGATTTCGCAGATGGTAATCGGTGAAATCTTTGATTTTCTTTTACCCAATTGGTATCATTTTACGACTTATTGGATATATAGATAGCACCAATAATCACATATTTTTATAAGTCCAATTTTGTAGCGCGATTTGGTAAATCGCACTACGACAAGAAAGATGCGCATTCCCCTGGATAACACAAACGCCGTTCCCCTTTACCGGCAGATCGAAAATTACCTGCGCCAGAATATCCTCAGCGGCAGCCTGGCGGCGGAGACGCGGCTGCCCGCCACCCGTGAACTGGCCCAGGAGTTGGGCGTCAGCCGCATCACCGTCAACAATGCGTATGCGGAACTGGAAAGCGACGGGCTGATTTACACGCTGGAAGGCAGCGGCACTTATGTAGCGCCGCAACTGGCGCTGCCTTCACCATTGGTAGACGACACGGCCGTGACCTATCCCCTGTGGCAGCAAGAACTAACAACCGACGGGGTGGCTGATCCGGAATTGAGGGGTGTGGTACGGCCGTCGCCCACGCCCCATCCCCACCCCATCGCCTTCACCGGCGTCGGTGACCCGCGCCAGTTCCCCCTTGACGATTTTTTCAAATCGTTAAAACAGGTCATCCATGAAGAGGGCATAGCGGCATTGGCTTATGGCGATATGAGCGGCGGTTATTCGCCGCTGCGGGAAACGGTGGCGCATGTGTTAGCCAGCCAGGGCATCCAGGCCAATCCGGCCAACGTGCTCATCACCTCCGGTTCGCAGCAGGCGTTGGCGCTGGTTTGCCAGGTATTGTTAAAGTCGGGGGACGTGATTCTGGTGGAAAAACCAACCTACAACTTTGCGCTGGAACTGTTCCGGTCACTGCAACTGAAAATCGTGGGCGTTCCCGTTGACGAGCGGGGGATGCAGGTGGAAATGTTGGAGGCTTTGCTGCAACAACACCATCCCCGGCTCATTTATACGATTCCCAATTTCCAAAATCCGTCAGGGGTATGCCTGAGTGGGGCGCGCCGCCGCCAGTTGGCAGCACTGGCCGGCCGTTACAACGTGCCCCTGTTGGAGGACGATTTTGCCGGGGATTTGCGGTACGACGGCCGCAGCCTGCCGGCCATCAAAGCCCTCTCCCCACCCGGCCAGGTCATTTACATTGGCACCTTTTCCAAGATGCTCATGCCCGGTTTGCGCATCGGCTTTCTGGTGGCCGAAGGGCCGGTCTTCTCCCGGCTGGTCACCACCAAGCGCGTCCACGATCTGGCCACCTCGGCGTTGATGCAGCGCGCCCTGGAGCGCTATGTCACCGTGGGGCGTTACCAGGCCCATCTGCGCCGCTCCTGTCGTTTATATCGCCAGCGGCGGGACGCCATGCTCGCCGCCATTCAGCTTTATCTCCCGGCCGAAGTCCAGGTCACGCCGCCGCATGGTGGCCTGTTCATCTGGCTGCGCCTGCCGGAAAATAAGTCATCAGTGGAATTACTGGCACGGGCAAGAGCCGAGGGGGTGGATTTTGCGCCCGGCACCCGCTTCTTCCCCGACTTTGCCGAAGGGCAACCTTACCTGCGCCTCAACTTCGCCACCCAAACGCCAGAAGCCATAGATGAAGGAATTCGCCGCCTGGCGATAGCCTGGCAACGGCTGGGTGACGGCCAGCGGCTGGGGGACGGCCGTTAAAACGTCACACCGATTAGCATAACGCCGAAACATCGGCCAAATACGTGTACAAAAATTAGACAAATGTGAGCTAACTTGTACAATACATTGACGACGATTGTACTTGTTGTAAGGTTATGTATGGGAATGTTTGATTCTCACTTTTACTAAATTGACCATATGAGGAGTTACAAACAGATGAAACGCATAACCTTTTTTACCCTTTTGCTCGTATTTACCCTATTCCTGGCGGCTTGTGGCGGCACAAGCGCCACCGAAACACCAACAGCCACAACGCCAGCGCAGCCTACGGCCGTCGTCATACCCACCGAAGAACCAGAAGTAGAAGAAATGGCCGGGAACAGCATTGTGGATATTGCCGTGGCCGACGGCCGTTTCACCACACTGGTCACGGCCGTGACCGCCGCCGGCCTGGCCGAAACGCTCGCCGGTGATGGCCCATTCACCGTCTTTGCCCCCACCGATGACGCCTTTGCCGCCCTGCCCGATGGCACGATTGAGGCATTGTTGGCAGACCCCCAGGGCGCCTTAACCGATGTTCTGCTCTATCATGTCGTCTCCGGCGCCGTTCCGGCTGAGGCAGTCGTTGGGCTAAATGCAGCCACAACGCTCGGTGGCGAGGACGTAGCCATTGCTGTCCAGGATGGCAACGTTCGCTTAAATGAATCAGCCACCGTGATCATTACCGATATTGTGGCAGACAATGGCATCATCCACGTCATTGATGCCGTGCTGCTACCCCCCAGCATGGTCGCCGAGGAAAAACCGTCCATCGCCGAAATTGCTGTAGAAAATGGCAACTTCACCACGCTGGTAGCGGCTCTGGAAGCAGCCGGGCTGGTGGATACGTTGGCCGGGGAAGGCAGCTTTACCGTCTTTGCCCCCACCGATGAGGCTTTCGCCGCCCTGCCGGCAGGCACAGTAGAAACCTTGTTAGCAGATCCCCAGGGCGCACTGACGCAAATTCTGACCTACCATGTGGTTGATGGCGCGGTTTATGCCGCCGATGTAGTGAATCTGTCCGCGGCCCCCACGCTGCAAGGCGAAGAAATCACTATCTCTGTAGACAACGGCACAGTATACCTGAACGACTCCGTTGCCGTAATCGCCACCGATATTGAGGCATCGAATGGGGTTATTCACGTCATTGATGCGGTTCTCATCCCGCCCACGATTGCTGCGGCCCTGGCTGAAGAAGCCGCAATGATGACTGAGCCAGGTACAATTGCCGAAATCGCCGCCGAAGCGGGCACGTTCAACACCTTGTTAGCCGCCCTGGAAGCGGCTGGCCTGGCCGAAACTTTTGCGGGTGAAGGTGCATTTACCGTCTTTGCCCCCACCGATGATGCTTTTGCGGCTCTGCCCGAAGGCACGATTGAAGCGTTACTGGCTGACCCCACCGGGGCTTTAACCGAAATTCTGCTCTATCACGTGGTAGATGGGGCTGTAATGGCCGAAACGGTTGTGACGCTAGACGCGGCTACCACTTTATTGGGTGAAGATGTGACCATTACGGTGAGCGACGGCCGTGTCCTGCTCAATGATACCGTTGAAGTCATTGCTACTGACATCGTTGCGTCCAACGGCATCATCCATGTGATCAACGCCGTGTTGTTACCTCCAGGCTGACAGATTCCTACTTGACAGGCTCGACATTCATTTTTCTTCCCTTGTTTGATGGCTGCGATCATTTAGTTGGTCGCAGCCATTCTTTTTTGGCTCTTTGGGAATTCAGGGAGTAGACAGGACGTGATACATGACCAGAGATGCCTTACGCCTCATCCAGAAATCAGTTCAGATGCCGCGCCAGTGTTTCCCGCACCAGATCAATGTCGGGCGGCAGCAGGATGGGTGGATTGGCGTGCTGGGCCTCCACCTCGTCCAGGGCGTCTTCGTGGTAATGCAGCTTGAAACTGGTGAACTTGAGACCATGCGCTGTGCTGATGACAATGACCCGCTCCTGCGACTTGATAACACCGTGATTAACCAGTTTGAAGAGAACGGCCAGGGCCACGGCCGTGTGCGGGCAGGTATACATCCCGGTGCGGTCGGCTAAGGCGGCCGCATTCGCCAGTTCATGCTCCGTCGCCTGTTCCACCACCCCATCGGTCGCTTGAATCGCCTGCACCGCCTTCTCATAACTCACCGGATCGCCAATTTGAATGGCCGAGGCCAGCGTGTTTTGGGCCGGCAGACTCACTTTTTCTTTGAAGCCATTTTGGTAACTCTGGTAAAAGGGATTGGCCTTGGCCGCCTGCGCCGCCGCCAGCCGGGGCATCTTATTCGTAATCCCCAAATCCATCAGCATCTTCAACCCTTTGTACAGGGCGCTGATATTGCCCAGATTCCCCACCGGCATCACAATCCAATCCGGCGCCTCCCAATCAAACTGGCGCACAATCTCAATACCTACCGTCTTCTGCCCCTCAATCCGCAGGCTGTTCATGGAGTTCGCCAGGTAGAAGGTATTATCCTGCGTCATCTCGCGCACAATGCGCATACAGCCGTCAAAATCGGTATCCAGCGCCAGCACATGCGCGCCATTGGCAATGGGTTGGATCAGTTGGGCGCGGCTGACCTTATTCTGCGGCAGAAAAACAACTGCCGGAATACCCGCCGCGGCAGCGTAAGCGGCCAATGCCGCGCTGGTATCGCCCGTACTGGCGCAGGCCACCGCCCGCACCGGACTGCCATCGGCAATCATCTGTTTGACCACACTCACCAGCACCGTCATGCCCAGGTCTTTGAAGCTGCCGGTATGGCTGTTGCCGCACAACTTCACCCACAAATCTGGCACGCCAATTTGCCGCCCCAATCGCTCTGCCCAAAACAGGTTGGAGTTGCCCTCAAACATACTGACGATGTTTTCATCACGCAGGTTGGGCATCACCCACTCTTTCATACCCCACACGCCGGAACCATACGGCCACTGCGTAGAGCCGACGCGTTCTTCCAGAATTTTCATCCAGGCCGCCGGGCTGCGTCGCCTGAGCGCCTCCACGTCATGGTACACTTCCAGCAAGCCACCACAATGGGGGCAGGTATACATCACCTCAAAAACAGAGTATTCGCCGGGGCAGCCCCGGAAACAACGGAATCTGGCATTGTAGATCATGGGGATATTTTACTTGTGTTTGCCGGGCAACTCAAAAGTGGGCTGTTTGGTGGGTTCAAAAAGTGAACATTGAAACTGAACAAGTGATCTAGTTTTATCAAACCGCATCCTGCTATCCAGTGTAATTTTTGGCTACACGCAGAACATTCGGTTAAAATAAGGTATTTATTTGTGAGCTACTCATAAATAAGTATGATTGATGTGGTGACGCAGGACATCAAGGTTGTTTAACGAGGCATCGGGGGGGTGATCTTCCAGCGATTGTATCAATAGTGCTATACCCAACACGAAGGTCTGGCTGCGGGTAGCGCCAAAGGCGGCATTTAACGTCCCGTGTGCCCGGCCCAAATCCAATACCTGCTGCGGCGAAACACGAATGGATGTCCAGGTGGCATCGTCGTCTTTGCCGGGCAGTGGCAAGTCCCATAACAGGTACAGGGATTCTAAATCGGTGACGCCTTCGGGGATGGTGCGGGTACGGTCAGCCACGGCACGGTGCAAGCCTTCCAGACGCGCCGTCAAGGCGGTAATAGCCAGGTCAGGCACATCAGCGCGGGTGATTTTTTCGGGCAAGATAGCGGCTAACTGTTTGAGAATTTGTTTTTGAGCAGGGGTGAGGGCAATGTACACATTTTGGCGGCTGATGGGATGGGACGGCCGTCCCCTTTTCGGCTGCCTGTCTTTCAACAACGCCGCCAGGGTGCTGCCCTGCAAATTGTCCTTGTCTTGATCCCGGCTCATCTAAATGATTACCCCGCGGCCCGGCGGTACTGTTGGTGACGTTCCAGGAATGTTTCCACAAAGGGCGCATCAATTTGGGTACCACCCTGCACCAATAACTCCAGGCACAGGTGCAAACACAACAGGCAGATACTCCGCGGATAACCGCGTGTTTCCCGCCAAATAGGTAAGATCGCTTCGTCGGCGAATAGCGGCCGTTGTTTGGAATCTCGCCCCGCCGCCAATAACCGGTACTCAATCAACGACTTGGTGTCATCCGGCGTCAGTGGATCCAATGAAGAGCGGGTGGCAACACGGTCGTTAAAGTCCGGGGCTTCACGCAGGTTGATGTCCAATTCCGGCCGGCCAAGCAAAATAAGTTGGAACGCTTTGCCGCCACGCGGGTCCCGAAAATTCAACAAACGCCGCAACTCCACAAACTGCTCCACGCTTAGCTCATGTGCTTCATCAATAATGATGAGCGGTAAAATCCCCTTTTCGCTCTGCTCCACCAGGAAAGCCCGAAACTCGTTCAGTTGGTCTTCGGTGGCGCGACGGGTGCGTAAACCAAATTCGGCGGCGATGCGGCGCAAAAGCAACAAGCCGCTTTTCTTCGGCGACTCATCAATTTTGGCGGCGGCAAAATCGGGCCGCCGATCATAACGACTGTGGAACCAGGAAGCCAGCGTCGTTTTGCCCGTGCCAATTTCACCCACCACCACCGAAGCCCCCTGCCCCGCTTCCACCATGTAGCTTACTTTGGACAGAGCGCGCCGGGTTTCTGTGGACAGGTACATGAAGCGGGGATCGGCTTCAATGGTAAATGGCGGTACTACCACACCGAGCCTATCCCAGTCTGGTTTATATTGCTCAAAGTTAAGTTCAAATTGGCCGGTTATGTTCATGGCGCTGATCGTATATAAGGAGTGCGAAGTTGTCAAGTGTATGGCAAAGCCAGTATGTTTCTAGCGATAAGTACCTATACCGTCTCAATATATGCAATCTATAGCATATAGATTTGTTGACATAGTGTTTTATTTTTGATAGACTGGCCTTAGTTTTGGCCCACTGCCCATAAATTATACCTAACGGATTCTTTTTGGGTAAGGATGGAGTCTTAACAGGCTACATACAGCATTAAGACCCTGAGGATTTTGGAAATCCTCAGGGTCTTAATGCAAGAAAAAAGGCCAGACGTTGCAGCGCCCGGCCTTCATTTATTTTAGCAAGCTACTAAACTGTTTGGTGCCGCCAACACCCTCTACAGCACCCCTTTGTTGGGGAGGGGGATTTTTTGTCCCCTGGTAGCTTACCGTGTCTCAGGTAAGAGAATAGCATAGGCAAGTCAGGCTGTCAATGACGTTGCCAGACAAGCTCATCTTACAGATGGCTTGATTTGGCTTGCCTGTTTGCTGCTCTTGCCGGGAAAAGCTGAGCGGAACGTGGCTCTTCCGGCGGAAGCTATTTCGGCCGATTTGTTAGCTGCCCAGAATCGCCTGGCGCAGTTGCAAGCGAAATCACGCACAGAAAGGCTGGCGCTGGGAGCGCCTGTTGATCGGAATAGTCACGGCCGTACCCCCGTCCCATCCCCGCTGCAACTACCATCCGACTTACCCGCTCATCTAGGATGGGGTAGCGTCCCGTTAACGGCCGTTGCCCGCAAAACTACAACACCCACGTTATCAGAAATTGAAGATAGGAGATTAGAGATTGGAGATGATGCACTATCGCCAATCTTGCCTGCGCCAACTCCCCCGGATAAGACTGTCAAACTTTACCCAGATATTGCCGCCGGGCTGTTCCAACGGGAATTGACTGCACCCGGACGCATCTGGCTCTTGTTACGCCATGTGGATAGCGATGGGCGAGGCTGGCTGGATGTGGCTGAAGTACGGGCGCAGTTGTCCGACAAGGAGTCCCCCTGGCAGGTATGCGGCTGGCGACAGTTGCGCAATTTGCTGAATAAGGGGGAAGGGATTTTTTGGGTACGGGCTGACGGCCGTATCTGGCTGCGTTCGATCACCCACGTAGCAGCAGCTTTGCAAGTGACACGGCTCGTGCTGCCGCCCGTCGCTCTGCCTGTCTCCAGCCTGACCAAGAATATTGGGCAGGTACGTGCCCATTTGTACGCTTCGTTTCACAGCAGTCGGGGGGGAAAGATGGAAACGGAGCGGCCTGGAGCAGCTTCGGGTTCGCCATCCGCCCCCATCGCTCGTGCCACAATTGCCAGTATGACCCACGTCATTCCCCGCACGCAACGCCGCTATGAAAAAGCCGCACGTGTCCATACCAGCCACAATTTTGCCATTGGCGGTAAACCAAACGCGGAAACGGTAGAAGAAGCAACCTGGCAGCACGGCCAGGCAACATTCAGACTAAACGACAAAAAAGGATTACAAGGTACAAACGGGCAAAGTTACATCGCCTGGCAATTACCAAATAGTTACGCCGGGCCACACCGGTCACAGCCTAAAGGCCAACAAAAACGAATCAATCAGGCATTGTCAGACCTGTTTATGCAAGGGATGACGGGGAACGGACAACGCCTGCTAGAAAAGCGTTTTTATGGTCACGGCCGTGCCGCCGCCCAGGCATACAATCGTGGGACTGTGCAGGACATCTATTGGTATGACGGCCGTGGCAGCAACGGCCGTGCCCGCATCTGGTATTGTCTGGAAAGCCGGAAAAAATGATCCCCCTTTCTAGGGATATATGATAACATTCTGACATGATGACCCATGTGATTCACACCCTCGATCTACACTTTCAGGACACAGCCGAAACAATTGCTGCCTATCTGGTTGAAGGGCCAGACGGGCTGGTACTCGTTGAAACGGGGCCTGGTTCTACGTTGCCGGCATTACGAGCCCAATTGCATCAACATGGTGTACAACCGGCAGATATTCACCATGTTATTGTCACTCACATTCATTTTGACCATGCCGGGGCCGCCGGTTGGTGGGCACAACAGGGAGCCACTATTCATGTGCACCATTTTGGTGCAGGGCACCTGATTAACCCGGAAAAACTGATTGCCAGCGCCACCCGCATTTACGGCGATCAGATGGATTCACTTTGGGGGCAGTTGCTGCCGGCGCCAGCCGAAAAAGTAGTGCCTTTATTTGACGGTGACACAATTGAGGCGGGCGGTTTGGCATTTACAGCCGTAGAAACACCTGGTCACGCTCGTCATCATCATGTCATTCGGCTGGGGAATGTTGCTTTTACGGGGGATGCGGGAGGGATGAAGTTAGGGCAACGCCCGTTGCTGGACATCCCCGCACCACCACCGGAATTTGACCTGGAAGCCTGGCAATGGTCATTGGACAAGCTATTGGGAATGGGGCTGGAAAGGATTTATCCCACTCACTTTGGGGCTGTGGAAAACGTCACCGAACACTTACTGGCAATAAAAAAACTGGTAGATGAGTCAGCCCAATTTGTGCGGGAAAAGATGGCAGCAGGGGTGGAACGTGATGAGTTGATTGCCCAATACACGGCCTGGAATCACGGCCGTGCCTATGCTGCCGGTCTCTCCGACGAATCCATCCGCAAATATGAGATTGCCAACCCGCTGTATATGTCGGTGGATGGCATGATGCGCTATTGGCGGAAGAGGAATGAGGAATAGTGAGCGGTGAGCAGTGAGCGGAATGTAACTGCTTACCGCTTACCGCTCACTGCTTACTGAAACAGGTGGGAGCATCAGCACAACCCCAGTACGTTCGCCGGGAATGGAATCCACGACAATAGAGCCGCCGACGACGGCCATCATCGTGCTGTGAAGAGCCAAGCCATGCCCATTACCGGCGGTGGGAGTGGTTGATGGTATACCAACGCCGTTATCCACAACACTGATAAGCAACCCATCGGGCCAATGAATGGAGATTGTCAGGTTTAACGGCCGTACTCCACTTTCCCCACGTCCATGTCGGGCCGCGTTGCGAATGGCCTCACGCGCCGCATAAAAAACCACTTCGGCCGTTAAGGTGGGGATGGACTCTGCTTTTTCGGCTGCTTCCGGTTCAATTTCCCACACCACCTCATCAAATGCAGACGCCAGATCATTGTCCACCGCCCGGTGCAGGGCACGCACCAACCCCAATCGTGCTACTTCGGGTACGGTGGAGGTGGGCATATTGTGCAGCAGGTCAGAGATTTGTTTGTGGGCATCACTCAATAAATGGAGTGCATCTGGAATTCGGCCGTTCTCATTGGTCGGATTGCTAAGGGCAATCATGGCTGCCTGCAAATTAGGCAAGATGTCATCATGCAGTACACGGCGGGTTTGTTGGTCAATCACCTGGCTTTGTGCCAGCCGTTCTCGCTGCAAAAGCATCAGGCGGCGGGCCATTTCGGCGCTGGCCTGGGTGTCAATCAGCCGCTCACCACTGACACGGGCAATGTCAATCTCCTCCTGGCTGTAAAGGCCACCACCACTCTTTTCCCCTAACAAAAACAGGCCAATAAGGCCGCGTTCACTCCACAGGGGAATGGCCCAAATCGCGCCACCGTATGGCTCTGGGTCGAGCGGAACCATCAGGATTTGGGGGGAGGTAAACTGACTGGTGAGGCCGGTTAATGGCGGCAGGTTGAAAGTAGCGGATGGGTATGAGAGCGGAGGGCCAACCAGGGGAGAGAGGGGGCCAACGGCCGTCAAATACGCCATCTTTGCATCCAACACGCCCCGGCACAAGGCACGGAAGGGCAGGTCAATATCCACTTCCTGAGGGTCAGTGGGAGTTAAAAGTTGGTCGAGCAAGCGCTGGCTGCTGACAAACGGCCGTAGCTGTTCCATGTACCGCTCTCGTTCCACATACGACCGCCAGCTTACCAGGGCATAAAAAACAGCGATGAGCATGGCCACCATTACCTGCCCATACAACGGCCGTAACTGGATAGTGAGGGTGGCGCTGATGAGAACGGCCGTGCCGACGCTAAGCATGATTGCCCGGTACCAATGGCGCGCCAGCCCGCGCCGGGGCAGCGTCTTGCCGGTGAATACCTCATAAGAAACGACCGCCTGTCCCACCAACAAAATCACTACGCCGATGAGCGAAGAGACGATCAGGTCAAAGCGGGCCACCAGTTCCCGCGAGACAAAGTAGATTTCCAAAAAAGTGCGGCGATGGGCGTCTTGTACCACCCATAACATGGCCCCGGTGACCAGCAGGCTGACCAGCATGAGCATGATCGAGGCAGCCATCAGGTACGGCCGTGCCCGCTGCCGCGCCACCGTCCCCATCACCCGCTCAGACGGGCCAGGCTGCCGCAAAGCATCCAGAGACAGGCCAATACACAGCAGCACGTAAAGGCTGTACCCCATCGCCAGCAGTGGAATCCCGGCAAATGACCAGCGCACAAAGAGGCGTAAACTGTTCAATTCTGGGGCTGGAATGACCAACAAGATCACCCCTATGCCCAGACTAACTAATCCAGACAACAACAAGAGAGTGACCATGCCCAACCACACCTGTTGCCGCTGGCGTAATCTAGCCGGCGGCCCGGCCCAAAAACCGGCATACCAGAGGATAACCACATACCAGGTATACGGCAGCAGGATGACCGGCGTCATGCCCACCGTCCACCAGAAGATCATGCTGCGCCAGGTAAGGTTGAAGCCCAGCCCGGCAATGGCCGAATGGCTGACAAAAAAGAGCGCCCCCAGCAGCAGTCCGGCGCTGGCAATCCAGATGCCCCAGGCGCGCCGGTCAGAATTGAGCAGCACTGTCAGCCCCAGCCAGATGAGCAGCAGGGCATTAAACAGCGAGACAGCCACGATGGCCCAATTGAGGTAGAGATTTGTGCTCATTCTTCAGAACTCGTAATCCGTGAACCGTAATCCGTAACCCGAAGTCGAATAACGGTTCACGGATAACAGATTACGGATTACGGCCGCCAGGCCACCCAATTGCCGTGCGCGTCCAGAACATGCGGGACGCCGTCGTCTGTCCAGGTGAGCAGACGGCCGTTTTGGACGATGAGGGCGGCGCGGGTGCGGGCCACTTTTTCTTCGGTGGTGGTGCTGTTGAGACCCCAGGCGGCGTAAATCTGGCCGTTGATGCGGCTGATGGTGCGTTTATCACGGAAGCCCATGCGGGCAGCGATTTGTTCATTGCTCATGCCTTGGGCCAGCATCCGGGCCACTTCTTGTTCGTTGGGTTCCAGCAAATCCATCGGAGCGTGTTCGTCTTTGTGGCGCACTTCCTGGACGCGGGATTCGATGTCCGGGTCAATGAAGGAACGGCCGTACACCGCATCTTGTAACAAGGGCAAGATCATCTGCGGCAGCAGGTAGTTGGATTTGCGCACGTAGGCGTAATGGCTAAGGATGCCGGCGCGGCGAAAGGCGCGGTAGTAGGCGTCGTCGTCCTGAATGGAGTAGAAAACGACGGGCATTCGGGGGAATTCGCGGCGGATAGCTACGGCCGTGTCTATGCCATTCATCTCACCCGCCAACTGCACGTCCATCAAGATAACCTGGGGCGGCTGCTGCAAACAAAGCTCCAGGGCCGCTTCACCAGTGTCACAATCAGCAACCACCTGTACCTGCCCGGTGGCTTCCAGCCCCGCCTTCAGCGCCGGGCGCAATTTTTCATTATCTTCCACAATCAAGACATCCATATGGCAACGATCCCTGATTCTGCTTATCTGGTCAAGCACTTGAGTGCATGAAATGGGGCATTTGGGAGGTGGCAACGGCCGTGCCCATCCTTTACCCTTGGCCGCATGGTACATCTTAAACATCACACTTCAAAAAGCAATGGCTGGTTGTTGGCGGGATTAGCGGTATTCACGGCCGTTGCCCTCTTTCCCTATGGCTGGTTGGCCGACAACTGGCCCACATTTGACCGGTTCACGGGATTTATCTTTGGCTCGGAAGCGGCGCATGTGGCCGGTCATGTGGGCCTGTTTGTTTTGTTGGGCACGGCCGTGCTGGTCATCTTTCCCCGTTGGCGGCAACGGCCAGCTCTGTATTTTGGCTTGATGGCGACCATGGGCATTGTCCAGGAGTTTTTGCAGATTGTCTCGTTCAAACACCGGTCGGTAGCGGCCAATGACCTGTTTGATCTGGTGGTGGATTTATTGGCAGCGGGGGTAGTGTTCGCGGTTTTTCAGCGTCGGATAACGAGGTCCGAGGTCGGAAGTCCGACTTCGGATTTCGGGCTTCGTGCCAGGGTTCAAGAAAGGAAAAGACAATGACCACTCTTAAAAGCAACTTTGTAACTGAGCCAGAAGTGACACGGCCGTCTCGTCTGGCGCATATCCAGTCACCGGGGCGGATACTGGTGGCCGGGTTGGGGCTGGGCATAGTCGCGGATGTGTTGGTTTTTGGCAAGCCGTTGGGTATGGGGCTGCTGCTGTTTGTGCTGTTGGCGGTGGCGGTGTTGTGGCGGGTAAACCGGGGGGAAGGGGTAACGGCCGTGCGCCCTAACCTGTGGCTGCTGCTGCCGTTGTTCTTTTTTGCCGGTATGGTTGCCGTACGGGCCAATGCTACATTGACCACGTTAAATACGCTGGCAGTGCTGTGTTTGCTGGCCTACCTGGTCTTCTTTTGGGGACGGGGCCGGGTGCAAAATTTGGGGCTGGTGGACATGGGACTGCTGCCGTTGCGGGTAAGCGGACACGCCCTGACCCTGACGCCGCCCATTGTGGCGGAGAGCGTGGATATGGAGGCGGTACAGCGTCACGGCCGTCGCTCCTTCTTCCCGGTGCTGCGGGGCCTATTGCTGGCGGCGCCGATGCTGTTGGTGTTTACCGCACTGTTGGCCATGGCCGATACGATTTTTGCC
This sequence comes from Anaerolineae bacterium, assembly GCA_023382655.1. GTDB lineage: Bacteria > Chloroflexota > Anaerolineae > Promineifilales > Promineifilaceae > CAADGU01. The sequence continues at coordinate 13,336 of JAHDWK010000050.1, forward strand.
CACACAGTAGAGACTGCTTTTAGTCTGGACATCTTTGCCCACCTGTTCAATTGGGCTGGACATGGGCTGATGATAGGGCTGGCAGCGTGGTTGCTCACAGGTGGTCTGGCGTATGGGGCGATGCGGCGATACGGCCGTGATGACCAGAGCCGGTTTGAGGCCACCTTGCAGCAAATTCCCCGTCATTTCTCGTTGGGTTATATCGAAACCATCACGCTGCTCGTTACTGTTAACCTGCTTTTTCTGATGTTTGTGCTGATCCAGTTTACCTATCTCTTTGGCAGTGTGGTCTATATACAGTTGGAAAATTTTTCCTATGCCGAATATGCCCGGCGTGGTTTTTTTGAACTGCTGTTGGTGGTCATCCTCAGCATCGGCCTGATTTTAGGGCTAAACTGGCTGACGCGGCGGGAGTCGAAACGGCAAATCAAGCTGTTTAACGGCCTAAGTACCCTACTTATTGGCCTGGTGCTGGTGATGCTGGCCTCCGCTTTCCGGCGCATGGTGTTGTATGAAGCCCAGTTTGGTTACACGGAACTCCGCCTGATGGTGTATGTGTTTGTGGGCTGGCTGGCTCCTTTGCTGGCCTGGTTTGCGGTCACGTTGTGGCGGCGACCAGACCGTTTTGCTCTGGGTGTTTTGGCGGCGGCACTAGGTTTTCTGGTCACACTCAATTTGCTTAACCCGGATGCCTTTATTGCCCGGCAAAATCTGGCCCGTTATATAGCTACGGGCGACCTGGACGCGGTGTATCTGACCAGCCTGTCTGATGACGCCACACCTTATCTGTTGGCTGCCCTGCTTCTGACAGCAGGGGATACCCAGGAACAGACGATGCCGTCCTGTTATGACCCGCTTTCGCGGGTAATGCCCATTGATTGTTATGCCGTGCCTTATGAGATTGTGAAGGGGGAGTTGCACGGCCGTGTCCAATCCATGTCTGAAAACGGCGACTGGCGGCAATGGCAATCATTCCATCTGGCCCGGTGGCAGGCGTTTGCCCAACTACAGGAGATTGGGGATTAACAATTCCCGGTCTCCCGGAGACACAAATTATGTTTTCTCACAGACACTACGTATTACTTTTTTTGGCACTGGTTTTTGCCTCCATCGTTTCCACCTCGTTGGTCGTCATTCGCGGGTATTACACCGGGTACTTGTTGTTTGTTTTTCTGGTGTGGAACTTGATCCTGGCGTGGCTGCCGTTTCTGTTTGCCACAGTTGTCATAATGTTCCCCGTGAAACATTATGTAACGATTTTCTTCGCCGCGCTCTGGCTGCTCTTCTTTCCCAATGCTCTTTATATCGTCACCGATTTCCTCCATTTATGGCCTCGTGGTGATGTGCCGCTGTGGTATGACCTGATTATGATTGCCTCATTTGCCCTGACGGGATTGTGCCTGGGTTTTGCCTCGCTGGCAATGATGCAGACACAAGTGGCGGCGCATTGGGGACGATGGCGAAGCTGGTTGTTTGTGCTGGTAGCATTGGCAGTAAGCTGTTTTGGCGTGTATATCGGCCGTTTCTTGCGCTGGAATAGTTGGGATGTGTTCTCGAATCCACTATCGCTGCTGGTAGACCTGCAATTACACCTGACGACGCCACTACTGCTGGCAAAAACGGCCGTAGTCACACTCGGGTTGATGGCGGTGTTTACCTTCACGTATATTGTTTTTGCCATCTTGCCCCAAATAGCATCGGGCACCATGTCATATAGTGGTGATTAGTCATTAATCCTTTGTCATTTGTCATTCACCAGTGACCAATGACCACTGACCAGTGACAAAGGACATATTGAGGAGTGACCTATGACCTACCCAACCTATGCCGAAGAAGAAGTAAGCCGGGAATTTCCGGTATTGGGGATTGTTTCTGCCTGGTTTGGGGTAATTATTGTGGGCATTACGGCCGTTGGTTACAGCCTGAGCAGCCCCTTGCAGCCATCCAAAACGGAACCACTGGTGGATATGCTGCAATTTATCCTGGTGGCCCTTATACTGGCTTCGGTGGCTTATATGTTTGTGCGAGTGGAGGAGGGGATGAAGGTCACGGCCGTACCCCTGGTTATCAATATCGGCACGCTGGTCATCTTGCAGTTGGTGCCTTTTGCCGTAATCTGGGAGGAGGCCCGGTATCGTTATCAGGCGCCCAATTATGAAGCTGTGGTACAAAGGGTGGCGAGTGGCGAATGGCAGCCGGATGCCAGTGGCATTTTGCTGCTGCCTGCACGATACCAAAACTTATCGGCGGATAACGGCCGTGTCTGGGTGCAGCAGGAGGGGGAAACGGTGACGATCTTTTTTCTGACGGAACAGCACGGTTTCAACCAATTTGCCGGGTATTTATATCGTTCGGACGGCCGTCCGCCGCAGAGTAGCGTTTTTTGGGGACAATGGCATACAATCATCCCCAAGCAACCCAACTGGTTTTTCTGCATCTCTGGTTGACGATTGGCGATTGCCCGTTCATGCCCTCATTTTCTCTGGAAACCAGGCTCATCCACATATTATTTATTATGAGTAGCTCATAAAAAATAGGCAAAGATGTGTCACGCTTTTGCAGTACCACACACCTGCGAACCTTGCCTCATCGGAACGAATGTTCTATAATTCCCGGCATGGATACCTTTGTCAAATTGCAGGATATTGCCATACACATGGGTTTGGAACCGGCGGAAGAAGTGCCGCCACAGCCAGGTTTGATGACCGCCCCCAGAATTGCCCCTTGCGGTGAACCCCTTCCCTCAGGTGAGACCCTTACCCCACGTGGCCTGCCGCTCAAAAAGGATTCTCTGGGCATCCATGAAGCGGTGCGACCGGATGGCAAACCAATGCGACTGTTGAAAACGCTGCTGACTTCGGCCTGTGAGCGAAATTGTTATTACTGTCCCTTTCGCGCCGGACGCAACTACCGACGGCAGACGTTTAAGCCGGAAGAGATGGCCAAGGCATTTATGGATATGCACCGGGCGGGAGTTGTAGATGGCCTGTTTTTGAGTTCGGGCATCATCAAAGGTGGGGTGAGTACGCAGGATAAGTTGCTGGACACGGCCGTCATTCTGCGCCAAAAGTACGGGTTTCGCGGCTACCTGCACCTGAAAATCATGCCTGGTGCGGAGAAGGAACAGGTACGGCAGGCAATGACTTTGGCTGACCGGCTCTCGGTGAATCTGGAAGCGCCTAATGATCGGCGGTTACTTGATTTGGCTCCCAAAAAAGAGTTTGTCAACGAGCTGTTACGGCCGTTGCAGTGGGTGGATGAGATACGCCGGGCAGAGCCAGATCGATTGGGCTGGCACGGCCGTTGGCCCAGCACTGTGACCCAATTTGTCGTTGGCGCCGTAGGTGAAAGCGACCTGGAACTGTTAACTACAACCGAATATTTGCATAAACAACTGCGGCTGCGGCGGGTCTACTTTTCCGCTTTTAGCCCGGTTATCAACACACCGCTGGAAAATAATCCGGCTGAAAACCCGCTCCGGCAGCATCGCTTGTACCAGACCTCGTTTCTCTTTCGGGACTATGGCTTTGACCTGGAGGAATTGCCATTTAACCAGAAAGGCAACCTGCCATTGGAAATTGACCCCAAGCTGGCCTGGGCGCAGGCCAATTTGCGGGAAAATCCGGTGGAAGTGAACCGGGCAGCCAAAGAAGAACTCTTGCGTGTGCCCGGTATTGGCCCCAAGAGCGCCCAGACGATTGTTTCCGCACGGCGGCAAGGTAAGCTGCGGGATGAAAAAGATTTGCAGAAGCTGGGCGTTTCTACCAAACGGATGAAACCGTTTGTGTTATTGGATGGGCAGCGACCCACTTACCAGCTTTCTTTGCTTGACGATACAATGGGAGCATGAAATATGCCCTTGCTCTGGTTTTACTTTTTCTGTTGACAAGTTGTGATGTATCGGCTACGGCCGTAACGCCTGCTACCCTCATTTCCCCCACCTCTCCTGCAACCCATCATTTTTATGCAATTGAACTGGATGAGGGCCAGCAAACCCTGATAGAAATAGAGCGTGAATCTGGCGCCAAACAACCCATTTTCCAGATACCGGTCAGTGGCTGGCTGGCCTCTTTTGATTTGTTCTTCGCTGAAGCAAATGGTGGGCAGTTTGTACTGGCTTATGCCCCTCCACCTCCAGCAGGGGAAATCAATTTTGGTTTTACCAGTTTGTACCTGATGAACCAGGATGGCTCATCAATGGACTTGTTGTTAGCCTCAACAGAGGACCAGGAGTTCTTTTTTAATCCAACCTGGTCGGCTGATGGGCAAAGCATTTATTTTTCCCATGTACTGCCGTTGGATAAGGAGGCGTATACATTTAGCACCACATTGGAAAGGTTGCATCTACCGACCGGGCAGATTGATCTGATTGCGGAAGAGAGTATTTGGCCGCAAATATCCCCGGATGGCACAATGCTGGCTTATGTACACATCGAATCGGGAACATTGGCAAATGCGTTAATATTGGCAGAATCAGACGGAGCCAATGCCAGGGAATTGGTTGATGGAGATCTATTTACGGCCGTAGACGCTCCTGTCTTTTCCCCTGATAGTCAGATGATTTATTTCAGTGCGGCTGAACCGGCGGTGGCACGTTTGTGGTGGGAGAAAGTGTTTGGGGTGCAGGTGGCAGCGGCTCATAATTTACCTTCAGACTGGTATCGGGTATCTGTGACCGGCGGGACGCCGGAACGTTTGACAGAGATAGATGGGGTGGGGTTATACGGCCGTTTTGTGCTGTCTGGCCTTCCACTTTTTGCTTTTGCCAGCCAGGAGGGGCTTTATGAAATGACCGGGGATGGCACCAATGTAACAAAATGGCTGGAGGGAACATTTACAGACTCTCTGGCTTGGGCGCCCTAAGTTCAATATGGATGAAGAAACACGCTTTATTGGTGAACTTATCCAGGTGGAATTTGATAAACCGCCCCTATTTGGTAAAACGCCGCCGTGCCCTGACCGATTTGTGTGGCAGGAAGAGACGTTTGCGATTCAGGAGACGATACAGGAGTGGCGGGATTACAGTCGGCGGGGGCGGATGGGAATGAATATGCGGCCGGCCAATTTAGCGAAGGCGGCCAAAAGGGGGTCGTGGGGGGTGGGGCGGTTTTATTTCCGGGTGCAGGTGGCGGACGGCCGTGTGTTTGACATCTATTATGACCGTGCTCCTAAAGGCCAGCAGCAGAAAGAAGGTTCCTGGCATTTGTATCGGGAAGTGCTTTTGTGACTTGGAACTACATTCGGCAATTAACATCCGTCTCCGGGCAAAATTTCCGGGTTTGAGAAGATTTCTGCTGTTGTCTCTCCCTCTTGTGTTGGTTCAAAGTGTCAACCGGGGTTGACACTACCTGTTTCACATCAGCAATCAGATGTAGAAAGATAATGGGGGGAACGTGGGCGAGTCATACGGCCGTCGTAGTTGATTCGTGAAGGCAATTTTCCCATACTGAAAAGAGTAAAAGTTACTCATCTCAGGAGGGATTATGAAAAAGCGATCACGACGTTTCCCCATCATTGTATTGATAACCCTTTCTTTGCTTTCTAGCCTGGCCTGTCGCCTGAGCGAGTTGGGTATGGCCACAGCCAGTTCCGCTCCCCCCACCCTACCACCCTTTGTCACATATACGGCCGTGCCCGCTCCTGTGGAGGTTGTTTTCAATGAGCCATTTGTTGAACCATCCGCCAGTGTGACGGCAGCGCCCTCATCGGTTATGACCGCAAAAGTGGATTTGAATGTGCGGCGAGGGCCAGGCACACAATACCCCATTCTCACCGCGTTACGGGCGGGTGAGGAGGCGGTTATCGTTGGACGCAGCCCGGATGGATTTTGGTGGAAAATTATCTGCCCCAGCCCATATGGTGGAGAGTGTTGGTCATCAGCGCGGGGAGAGTATAGTACGGCCGTTCATACACAAAACATACCCATTTCTGCTGTGCCACCCTTACCGACATTAACACCCACAGCTACATTTACGCCTACAGCAACAGCCACAAACACCGCAACTCCTACGCCAACCCATACCCCCATACCCACCATAACACCTACATTGGCGCCTACCTCATACCCTTAACCCAGGCAAATGATTGGGAAAATATGCCTACCATGTTTTCTTGCCAACACAATGAATGCCTCGTATAGTATCGGCAAGAATGAGTAGTGAAAAAGTGCTTTCATGGTTAACTGTTTACTCAAATCCTAAATCCCAAGTTGTTTTTGAACATTTTGAGTGAAAAGGTATAACAAGGTAGCCATTTATTGCGAGGAAAAAGTGGATGTCAGGCCCACAAAAAATTTTGGTCATTGATGACAGCCCCGATATGCTTAAGGTTTTAACCTTGTTATTAACGGAACATGGTTATGAAGTTTTGACGGCTCTGAATGGGCAAATTGGCCTGCACCTGGTAGACGAACATCACCCGGATTTGGTAATCCTCGACCTGAGTATGCCTGGTGTAGATGGTTGGGAGGTGTGCCGCCGGATTCGTACCAAACTAACCATTCCCATCATTATCCTCACCGCTGCTCATGTGACAGATGAAGATACTGTGCGCGGGTTAGAACTGGGTGCTAATGATTACATCATCAAGCCATTTAAGAATAGCATCTTGCTGGCCCGAATTCGCAGTGCTTTGCGTTGGGCAACACCAGAACAAAATGGATTGACATATGATGATGGCACCTTGGCAATTGATCTGAACTTGCGCCAGGTAACACACAATGGCGAACCGCTAAACCTGACTCCTAAAGAGTATGAAATGCTGACCGTTTTGGTACATGCATCTCCACGAGTGGTCACACACCGTGAGTTATTTGATAAAGTTTGGGCAGACTCTTATCATCAATTTGATGTGAATTATGTGCGTATTTTTATTGGGCATTTACGCAAGAAGCTGGAAGTTAACACGACTGATCCGGTTTATATCCATAATGAACGTGGTGTGGGCTACAGGTTTCAAAAGCAGTCACACTCAATCAGGTCGTAGAGTAACATTTATCTGGCGATATGGTGCATGGACAACCTGACTTATCACCATTTATTCCGCACTTAAAGCCTCAATTAGACTTCGTACATCCTGTTCAATTAAGTGCAGTAAACGTAAAACTTCTTGTTGCTCCGTCTTGTTAAGACCTTCACGTTGGATTCGGGCCAGGTGTTGACGCACATAACTTAATCGGGTGGTATTGGTGACACGGGTGGCGCCAGGGGCTAAACTGGCTGTCATAGGGTCCGGGGTAAATATGGCTTCATGCGGCCAATTCTCGAATGTATCTGACAACGGGGAAGAAGTAGACGAGGTTGTTTCTGGCAATAATTCAGGAGTTGGCTCTCTCAGATCTCGAATAGTCTGGTATACCGTGCGATCCGGGTTTTCTTTCAACATGCGGGCCACATTTTTCGCTTCATCGGGCGTGATGTCCCCCGCTAAACGGGCTTTGTGCAGGGCACGCTGCTGCGATGGCTTGAGACCCTGATAGATGCGCGTGTCTCGTTCGCTGATACGGCCGTCTCGCACATCCTCCTTGATCTCATCTGGCAAATTTAACAACTGGATCAACTGGTGAATACGCTGGCGTGAATAACCCAGACGTTGCCCCACTTTAGCCCAGGTGATCTTGTTTCCCCAGGGTAGCTCATCAGAAACCCCTTCTTCCTGCGCTTTTACCAGTTCATCCTGCATCAGATCGCGCAGGTGTAGCAACCCACCGGCCCTGTCCACATCGTTCAAATCTTCCCGCTGGATGTTTTCCACCAACTGGCGCACAAACCGGGTCGTTTCATCATAATCTCGCCGTCGCACGACCGCCGGAATGGTTTCCAAACCGGCCATTTTCGCTGCCCGCCAGCGCCGTTCCCCATGCACAATCAGATATTGATTCGGCCGAATTTCTGTCACTTCAATCGGCTGAATCACGCCGTCTTGCTGAATGCTATCGCTTAACTCCTGCAAACTCTCCGTGGGAAACGAACGCCGCGGTTGGGCGGCATCTGGCTGGATAGCGTCAAGACGAATTGCCAGTAATTGCATACCCGCCGACTGCTCCACATCATCCTGCGCTGTAAAGAGTTTTTGCAGATCGCCTGATTGTGGTTTGATCGGTTGTGACAGGGAAACTTTAGGCCGTTTACGCGTCATGTTATTTCTTTTTCCTGACGACCTCTTTTCCGGCAATCTCCCTGGCCACTTGCCGGTACGCTTCAGCACCCTGCCCGCGCGGATCATAGGCCAGAATACTTTGCCCGGCTACGGCGCTTTCCGCAAACCGCACGGAACGTTTGATGACCTGATCGAAAATGTGAACGCCGTTACCATACTGCTGACCCACCGCTTCTTGAATATCCCGTGTAAGTGTGGTGCGGGGATCAGCCATGGTCAGCAATATCCCTTCAATCGCCAGTTTGGCATTGAGCTTTTTACGCCGCACCGTTTCAATGGTGGACAAAATCATAAGTGCCCCGCGTGCTGCCAGATATTCTGTTTGTATGGGAATGATAACACTATTAGCGGCCGTCAGAGCGTTGATTACAAGGAGACCCAAGGAAGGATTACAATCAATTAAGACGTAATCATAAGCATTTTCGATGGGTTTTAGAACTGTGCTCAAAACCTGCTCCCGACTCAGTGTGTTCATCAATGAAATTTCTATCAGGCTCAATTCAGGTTGAGCTGGCATCAAGTGGAACGCCTCATCTGTTTCGTAGATGCTACCGGTGGCCTCACTTTCATACCCATCAACTTCCGCTTTAAGGGCATCATAGACAGTGGGCGAAATCTGGTCGGGGTTGAAGCCGGCATGTTGGGTCAGGTTGCTTTGTGGGTCTAAATCTACGGCTAACACCTTGTAACCTGCCTCACCCAAAGCAGCCGCCAGGTTAATGGTTGTGGTGGTTTTGCCTACCCCACCTTTTTGCATGGCAATAGCAATAATTTTGCTCATGGGGTCTCCTGTAATCGCAACTTCAGGCTGATGGCAAGGCATTTGTCGCCAGCCCGGTTGTTTGAGTGCAACGATAACACGAATCATTTTGGTGTCAACACGGGCTGCTGGTAAAGTGATAGCAAGAGGTGACTAATTTCCAATTGGTCAAATATAACGCATCGTGTTATAAATGACGCACTGTGTTATCGGTTTAGTTGTTTGTTACCAAATGGATAAATGTCATGAGCAAATCCTCTATTTCCCTGGATGGTTGTTTTGATTATGTGATTATTGGCTCTGGCTTTGGTGGCAGTGTGTCTGCCATGCGCCTCTCTGAGAAGGGCTATCGTGTCCTGGTCTTGGAGCGCGGCAAGCGTTACTCCGCACCTGATTTCCCCCGAACAAACTGGAATGTATTCAAATATCTGTGGCTGCCGGCGGCACGTTGTTTTGGCATCATGGGCATTAATTTTCTTAATGACATCGTGATCCTCAATGGTAGTGGTGTGGGGGGTGGTAGTCTGGTGTATGCGAGCACGCACATTCAGCCACCGGATGAGTTTTTTCAGGCCCACGAGTGGTCCGAATTGGCGGATTGGAAGTCTGAATTGATGCCGTTTTACGAACTGGCGAACCGGATGCTGGGTACGGCCGAGAACCCCAAGTTGTGGCCGGCCGATCATCGTCTGTATGAAATTGCCAAAGAGTTAAAACGTGAGCATACCTTTACACCGACGCCGGTAGGCATCTTTTTTGGTGAACCGGGCAAAATGGCGCCGGATCCTTATTTTGGCGGCGAGGGGCCAGATCGGGCCGGGTGTATTCATTGTGGTGGCTGCATGGTGGGGTGCAAACATAATGCCAAGAATACGTTGGATAAAAACTATCTATATCTGGCGGAGAAATGGGGGGCACAGGTGCAGGCAGAGGCCAATGTGGGGGATATACGGCCGTTATACGATCCCCAACCAGACAATGCCCGCTATGAAATCGTTTTTGAACGCACCACCGATTGGTTCTTCAAACGTAAAAACAGCGTGCGCACCCGCAATGTCATCGTTTCGGCCGGAGTTTTGGGCACTGTAAACCTGCTGCTGCGCTGCCGTGATGAAACGCAAAGTTTGCCTTTGCTTTCCAGCCGATTAGGCGTGCATGTGCGCAGCAATAGCGAAGCCTTTTCAGGAGCAACGGCCCGTACCGGCGAAGTGGATTATTCGCAAGGGGTAGCCATCACCTCACATTTTTGGATTGACGATGTAACAAGTGTGGAGCCGGTACGGTATCCACGCGGGTCCTCGTTTATCCGCAATTTGACGGTACCGCTGGTTGATTTGCATGGCACAGCCTGGCAGCGATTGGGGCGATTTGTGATGTATGGCCTCAAGAATCCTTACGATTTTTTGAAGGCACGTATATTGCCGGATTGGTCAAGAGACACCACTATTTTGATGATTATGCAGACAGTGGAAAATCGGCTGAACTTGAAACGTGGCCGCAACCTGTTTACCCTGGGTCGTAAGGGGTTGGTCACAGAACAAGATAGCCACCTGCCTATTCCCACCATCATTCAGGCCGGGCAGTATGTGGTGAAACGCTTCACAGAGTTGTCTGATGGGGCAGCAATGGGCAGTATTCAAGAGTTGCTGCTGGATATTCCCACAACGGCCCACATTTTAGGTGGCTGTAACATTGGTGCTGATCCCCAATGCGGGGTGATCAACAGCCGCCAGGAAGTATTTAACTATCCGGGCATGTATGTGGTGGATGGTTCGGCGATTCCGGCCAATTTGGGCGTGAATCCCAGTCTGACAATTACGGCAATGGCGGAACGGGCGATGAGCTTGATTCCAGCGAAAGAGGAGGCAGAGGAGGTACGGCCGTTAACCCGCCCCGCTTCCCTACCCCAACCCGCTGCCCAATCAAACCAGATGAAAAAAGTGCTGGCGTTTGGTACAGTTGGCGCTCTTGTGGCTGTGGCTGTCTTTAGCCTGCTAAAACGAAAGATGTAAAGGAGCAGACGATGGGAATAACTACTGTAAAGGGTCGGACATTAAACGGCCGTGTTGAAACGCTACCCTTCATCAACCCGGCAACCAGTGAACAATTTGGCGAAGTCAATACGGCTACCCAGGCCGACGTGACGGCGGCACGGCAGGAAATGGCCGCTGCCGCCAAAGTATGGGCTGCCAAACCCCTCAAGGAGCGCATCCACATTTTACGCAAGCTGCAAACCTTGCTCATTGAAGAGTTGGATGAGATTACGGCCGTGATGAACAAGGATAATGGCAAAAGCCGCCAGGATGCCCTTATTGAGGCGTTTGTCACCCTTGATCTCATGACACAATACACAAAACAGGCACCACATTGGCTGCGCCGCCGCCGCGTTTCACCAGGGTTACAGATTTTCAAGCAATGCTATGTGGAACACAAACCACATGGCGTTGTGGCTGTTATTGGCCCCTGGAATTACCCCTTTGTGCTGCTCGTGCCGCCTATTTTCTCCGCTTTGTTGGCCGGTAATGTGGTCATGGCCAAACCCTCGGAGGTAACGGCCGCTACGGGTGTATTGATTGAAAGCCTGTTCAAGCGTGTCCCTGAGCTATCACCCTATGTCCGATTTTTGCATGGCGACGGCCGTGTCGGGGCGGCCCTGGTGCAATCCAAACCCGACCTCATTTACCTGACCGGTTCCGTGTCCACAGGTAAGAAAATCATGCAAGCCGCTGCCGAAAACCTGACCCCCGTCATCTTTGAACTGGGCAGCAAAGATCCCATGATTGTGTTAGAAGACGCCGACATTCAACAGGCAGCCAAATGGGGTGTTTGGGGGGCTTTTTATAATTCCGGCCAAACCTGTGTTTCCGTGGAGCGCGTCTATGTAGTAGAGTCGGTTTATGAACAGTTTGTGCAAGCGGTATTGGCAGAAGTCAATCATCTGGAAATTGGGTACTCACCTGATATACATAATGCTTTTCACATGGGACCACTCACATTCCAACGACAAATTGACATTATTGACAATCATTTGCAGGATGCTCTGGCTAAAGGGGCCAAAATTATTGCCGGTGGCCAGCGGGATGGTATGTTTATGCAACCCACGGTGATGGTTAATGTAGACCACACCATGAAGTTGATGCAGGATGAAACATTTGGCCCCATCATGCCCATTATGAAGGTGGCCAATGAAACAGATGCCATCCACCAGGCCAATCACTCTTACATGGGGTTGGGCGCCTCGGTTTGGAGTCGTGACCTGAAACGAGCCGAGCGAATTGCCCATCAACTAGAAACCGGTTCGGTCAATATCAATGACACCATCACCCATTTTGCCATTCCCAATTTGCCTTTTGGTGGAGTGAAACAATCAGGCAACGGCCGTGCCCATGGCGAAGAGGACTTGCTGCAATTCACCTCCAGCCGTGCTTATATTGTCAGCCCTGGCCCCCACCCGCTGGACATTGCCACCATTTTGCGCAAACCCAATACCTACAATTTGAACAAAGCCATTCTCAAACTGGTTTTTGGCACAACCCCCCAACAAAAATTGGAACCGCTAATCGAACTGCTGCCCACTGAACCGGCTAAATTAAAAACAGCGGGCGCGATGGCTATGGCTGCTGGTCTGGCTATTACCGCATTAACCATCTTAACGGTGCTCAATCGCCGCAAAAGCTAATGTCGTAAAGTCGCCAAACGAAAAAGCGATCCTGATTTGTATCAGGATCGCTTTTTTTATGACCTGCTCATAACTTTAGCTGCCAGACGGCCGTGCCTGCAACGTCAGCGGGATCACCTGTATCTGCCCATTCCGCAGCACATGTACCTGAATGGTCTGGCCGACGGCCGTATACTGCACAATATGGCCTACCAGATCGCTAAACGTGCTGATCGGTTTGTCATCAATAGCCACAATCACGTCCCCGCCGACGCCGGCGGCATTTGCTGCCCGCAAACCGGCGGTATCTGCCGGGCCGCCGCCCACCAGGCCGCTGATTAAAATGCCCTGCTGTTCACTGCTCAAACCCAATTGCCCGGCATTATTGGCCGTCACTTCCACCCCGGAGATACCCAACCAGGGATATTGGGCAAGGCCGTTGGCGATCAACTGCGGTACCACTGCCTGCACCAGGTTGGAGGGGATGGCATAACCAATGCCCGACGAGCCCCGTACCGGGGATTCAATGCGCGAATTGACGCCAATGACACGGCCGTACAAATCCAGCAGTGGCCCACCCGAATTCCCCGGATTGATAGCTGCATCCGTTTGAATAATGTCCGGCACCTGGAATGTGCCTTCGGGAAAGCTCCGGTTCAACGCCGAAATGATCCCCGTAGTCATACTACTTTCTAGCCCAAAGGGGCTGCCAATCGCCACCACAATTTGCCCCACCTTCAAGGCTGACGAGTCGGCAAATTCCACCGGTGACAATGCCAGCCCGGTGGGGTCAACGCGAATCACGGCCAGGTCCGAAGCGGCGTCAGCGCCGATAATGGTGGCGGGCACGATACGGCCGTTGGTGAACCGCACCTGCAACGTTTGCGCCCCCGTCACCACATGGTTGTTCGTCACAATATGCCCGTTCGCGTCATACACAAACCCCGACCCCTGCCCATTGCCCACATTGATATACACCACTGCCGGGTTGATGCGTTCATACAGGTCAATAAATGCCTGCTCCTGCGTCCACACATCCTCTGGCACGACATCCAGTTCAATAACCGGTGTTGGCAAAGGTATTGGGGTGGCAGCTAAAATGATTTCCGCCGTGTCTGGCTGCGAGACAAGGGGGATGGAGACGGCCGTGTCCATCGCCTCAAATTGCCTGGCCTCACCGCTCAAACCGGCACAGCCAGACAGCAATAACACAATTAACAAAACGACAAAAGGGACTGTTTTGAGGGACAAAGTATTCATGTATTCTCCTGATATTGTATGCGGCACACACGATAACCGGCAGGCGGCGCCCAACCACAGGCGTCAGGCACACGCCACAATCTGTTATCATGGTTGCCATCACGTAAAATATGGGACAGATTGAACTACCCTGATGATTTTGAAGCCGTCTGGTAAAAAAATTGTAAAGCCAGCCTGAGACGTATGTAAATAAGCTGGTGAGGGAGAGACAATGGATCGGACACATTGGCAGAGAGAGTTTGAAACATTTTTGCAGGTGCAAATGACCCATGATGCTGCGCACGACATGGCCCATATCCACCGTGTTGTCCACAATGCCCGCCGTTTTGCCCAGGCGGAAGGCGCCACGTTAGCCATAGTCATACCCGCCGCCTGGTTACATGATTGTGTGGTTGTGCCTAAAGACTCCCCGCAACGGCCGTATGCCAGCCAGATGGCCGCGGATACGGCCGTCGCCTTCCTGCGCCAGCGCGGCCACCCTGTGCAATACCTGGATGGCATCGCCCACGCCATTGCCGCCCACAGCTTTTCCGCGGGCATCACCCCCACCACCATCGAAGCCAAAGTAGTACAAGACGCCGACCGCATAGATGCCCTGGGTGCCATCGGTATTGCCCGTTGTTTTGCGCTGGGGGGAATGATGGCCCGGCCGTTATACACCGAAACCGACCCGTTTTGTGACGGCCGTACCCCTGACGACCACAAAGCCAGTCTGGATCACTTCTACACCAAGCTGCTCACCCTGGCTGAAACGATGCAAACAGAAAGTGGGCGAAGAGAGGGGTACGGCCGTATCCAATTTATGCACCACTACCTGGTGCAGCTCAGGCGGGAAATAAATCCTGAATAGAAAATAAGTGGCATCAGACCCCACCGCTGCCCTGCATCCACCTTCCACAACACCTATTTATTTAAGGAGAGCAATGAAGTTCATACCAGTAAAAAACAAGCCGCACCTGACCAAAAATCCGATTTTGCCCCGAAAACTCCCAAAAACCCTTGACAGCCCCCAACGGGAACGTTATAATCCCCGACTGTCACTGCAATAAAAGATGTCGCCCAATTAACAGCACATCAATAAAACTAAATAACAGAGTAATTAAGAAAGTCGGCTCTTTCGAGTCGCTTTTTTGTCTCCGTTATAATTGCACAACTAGAACCTTGACAACTGAAAAGTGGTAAGAACAAAAATAAACCTTAATCAATTGTTTGAACAGTAGTCCGTTTGAGTACGGATATAGCTCTTTTTTATGGAGAGTTTGATCCTGGCTCAGGATGAACGCTAGCGGTGTGCCTAATGCATGCAAGTCGAACGGGATCCTTGGATTCGTCTGAGGTGAGAGTGGCGAACGGGTGAGTAACACGTAGGTGACCTGCCCTGGAGAGGGGGACAACCACTGGAAACGGTGGCTAATACCCCAGATGTTTATCGGGTTAGAGTCCGATAGACTAAAGTTCCGGCGCTCCAGGAGGGGCCTGCGGCCCATCAGCTAGTTGGTAGGGTAATGGCCTACCAAGGCGAAGACGGGTAGGGGGCGTGAGAGCGTGACCCCCCACACTGGTACTGAGACACGGACCAGATACCTGCGGGTAGCAGCAGCAAGGAATATTGCCCAATGGACGAAAGTCTGAGGCAGCAACACCGCGTGGAGGATGAAGGCCTTCGGGTCGTAAACTCCTTTTCTGGGTGAAGAGAAAGGACGGTAGCCCAGGAATAAGTCTCGGCTAACTACGTGCCAGCAGCCGCGGTAAAACGTAGGAGGCAAGCGTTATCCGGAATTACTGGGCGTAAAGCGCATGCAGGCGGTTTTTTAAGTCGGACGTAAAAGCTCCCGGCTCAACTGGGAGAGGCCGTTCGAAACTGAAAGACTTGAGGATGGTAGAGGCGAGTGGAATTCCCGGTGTAGTGGTGAAATGCGTAGATATCGGGAGGAACACCAGTGGCGAAGGCGGCTCGCTGGGCCATTCCTGACGCTCAGATGCGAAAGCTAGGGGAGAGAACGGGATTAGAAACCCCGGTATTCCTAGCCGTAAACGATGTCAACTAGGCGTAGATGGTTATAAACCCCGTCTGTGCTGCAGCAAACGCGTTAAGTTGACCGCCTGGGGACTACGGCCGCAAGGCTAAAACTCAAAGGAATTGACGGGGACCCGCACAAGCAGCGGAGCGTGTGGTTTAATTCGAGGCTACGCGAAGAACCTTACCAGGACTTGACATACACGTGGTAGGAAGATGAAATTCAACCGACCCTTCGGGGAGCGTGTACAGGTGCTGCATGGCTGTCGTCAGCTCGTGCCGTGAGGTGTTAGGTTAAGTCCTGTAACGAGCGCAACCCACGTCGCTAGTTATACGTGTCTAGCGAGACTGCCGGTGATAAGCCGGAGGAAGGTGTGGATGACGTCAAGTCAGCATGGCCTTTATGTCCTGGGCTACACACACGCTACAATGGCCGGTACAATGGGTAGCCAAGCCGTGAGGCGGAGCCAATCCTCTAAAGCCGGTCTCAGTTCGGATTGTAGGCTGCAACTCGCCTACATGAAGTCGGAGTTGCTAGTAACCGCGCGTCAGCCATAGTGCGGTGAATACGTTCCCGGGTCTTGTACACACCGCCCGTCACGTCATGGAAGTTGGCAACGCCTGAAGTCGGTGGGCTAACCTTACGGAGGCAGCCGCCTAAGGTGGGGTCGGTAACTGGGACGAAGTCGTAACAAGGTAGCTGTAGCGGAAGCTGCGGCTGGATCACCTCCTTTTAAGATAATTGCTTATGGCGTAAGCCACAAGCTAAACAACAAGTTGTTTTGTCTATCAGTCAAAACAGCTTTGTTGAAAAGGTTTATGTTCTTACCACTTTTTAGGTGTCAAGGCGATAAATTAAAAATTAGATCAGGGAAGTTGAGGGCCTGTAGCTCAGCTGGTTAGAGCGTTCCTCTGATAAGGGAGAGGTCGTTGGTTCGAGTCCAACCAGGCCCACCTTATTTATAGCCATCTGTTTCTTGAACTTAATTGAGTTTCTGAAAAGTGGTTGGGGGATGTAGCTCAGATGGGAGAGCGCCGCCTTTGCACGGCGGAGGCCAGGAGTTCGAATCTCCTCATCTCCACTTTTTTCGGAGCATATCTTTCGCTCACATTGCAACTGTAATAAGTCGAATCCCGTTTTTACAAAGTAGAGTTAAGAGACTGGCAAATGCCCTTAATCTTTGAAAATGTTGGTTGATGGTATTTGTTAGTAGCTTAGCCTGCGTACTTAAAGCAGTAAGTTGCTAAAATGCTCTTTAACAGCTAAATAGGAAGAAACAAATTGTAGTACATATTTACATGTATGTGAGAGTGCCGAATTCTCCGTATCATGTGTGTAAGCTACTAAGGGCACATGGTGGATGCCTTGGCGTCAAACGCCGAAGAAGGACGTGGTACACTGCGAAAAGCCCCGGGGAGTTGTGTGCAGACGCTATATCCGGGGATATCCGAATGGGGAAACCCGCCAGGGGTTAATGCCCTGGCACTGTTACTTGAATACATAGAGTGACAGAGGGAACGGAGTGAACTGAAACATCTAAGTAACTCCAGGAAAAGAAATAATTCCCTGAGTAGTGGCGAGCGAAAGGGGATTAGCCCAAACCGTTATCTGTATGGTAACGGGGTTGTAGGACTTGCATTAAGGAGTAAGAAATTTTTCTAATAGCAGAACCTTTCTGGAAAGTTGGGCCGTAGCGGGTGACAGCCCCGTATGCGAAATTGGAAAAACTCCTGCAATGTTCCTGAGTACGACGGAGCACGCTAACTCTGTCGGAAGCTGGGAAGCCCACTTCCCAAGGCTAAATACGTTTGATGACCGATAGTGAACAAGTACCGTGAGGGAAAGGTGAAAAGACCCCCAGCAAGGGGAGTGAAATAGAACCTGAAACCATGTGCCTACAACCGGTCGGAGCACTATGGGCGATACTTGTATCGTCAATGTGTGACGGCGTGCCTTTTGGAGAATGAGCCAGCGAGTTAATCTCAGTGGCAAGGTTAAGTCAGAAACAGACGGAGCCGCAGCGAAAGCGAGTCTGAATAGGGCGATTCAGTCGCTGGGATTAGACACGAAACCAGGTGAGCTACCCATGGGCAGGCTGAAGCGAGGCTAAACCCTCGTGGAGGGCCGAACTCACTAATGTTGCAAAATTAGGGGATGACCTGTGGGTAGGGGTGATATGCCAAACGAACTTGGAGATAGCTTGTTCTCTCCGAAATAGCTTTAGGGCTAGCGTTACGTGTTTAGTATGGGGGGTAGAGCACTGGATGAGCTAGGGGGCGCAAGCTTACTGACCTCAACCAAACTCCGAATACCCATACTTTAAAACGTGGCAGTCGGACTATGTGAGATGAGTTTCATAGTCGAAAGGGAAACAACCCAGACCGCCAGCTAAGGTCCTTAAATTGATGCTAAGTGGGAAACGATGTGAGAGTGTTCAGACAGCCAGGAGGTTGGCTTAGAAGCAGCCACCCTTTAAAGAGTGCGTAATAGCTCACTGGTCAAACGCTTTTGCGCGGAAAATGTAACGGGGCTAAAGCATCATACCGAAGCTGCGGATAGTGATGGGAAACCATTGCTATGGTAGGAGAGCGTTCTGTAGGAGATACAAGCAATACCGTGAGGAGTTGTGCGGCCTACAGAAGTGAGAATGCTGGCATGAGTAGCGAAAAACATGTGAGAAACATGTTCCCCGTAAACCTAAGGTTTCCGACGGAAGGTTAATCCTCGTCGGGTTAGTCGGGCCTTAGCCGAGGCCGAAAGGCGTAGGTGATGGACATCCGGTTAATATTCCGGAACCACTTGAAAGGAGCGAAGGGGGGACGCAGCGTGGTAGGTCAGCCCCTTATTGGATTGGGGTGCCAAACGATTAGGGCAACGAAAGGTGTAGGTAAATCCGCATCTGGAGCCTGAGGCGTGATGGCGGTGCCGTTAGAGCCAGAAGTGATTGAGCCAGGCTGCCCAGAAAAACCTCTAAGTATTGATATTCAAGTGCCCGTACCGCAAACCGACACTGGTAGGTGGGTAGAGTATACCAAGGGGATCGAGAGAACCCTCGTTAAGGAATTCGGCAAAATACCCCCGTAACTTCGGGAGAAGGGGGGCCTCTGCTGGTGATACAACTCGTTGAGCTGGTGGAGGCCGCAGAGAAATGGCTTCTTCAACTGTTTAACAAAAACACAGGTCTCTGCAAAGTCGAAAGACGATGTATAGGGGCTGACGCCTGCCCAGTGCTGGAAGGTTAAGGGGAGAGGTTAGCGTAAGCAAAGCTTTGAACCGAAGCCCCAGTGAACGGCGGCCGTAACTATAACGGTCCTAAGGTAGCGAAATTCCTTGTCGGGTAAGTTCCGACC
>JAHDWK010000051.1 GCA_023382655.1 Anaerolineae bacterium
CACAACCTCTGGCTCAGTGGTGATAGTGGACGCCGGAATGGCTGCCGTTGCTACTACACTGGGGGATGAATCGGCCGTTGGTTCAGCCGGAATCGTGGTTATGTCGGCTGCCGGCGTTGGCGACGGTTCATTGCTTGGGGGCGGGGATTGAGCGGCCGTAGGTATGCGGGTAGGGGTCTCTGGTGAGCCGCAGCCGAGGAGCAGCCCCACGCTGAGAAGAAACAAGGCAGGTAGCATTCTGTATCGAATAGCCATTATAAATATCCTTATCATGTGGACATCCCTAACATGAAGCTTTTTATAGCATACCACAGCAGAATACCCTGTTTACTACACGCTCATTCTCGTAGTTCAACCCCTATTGCTTCACCTCATAACGACACCCCGAACATCCCTCGTGTAATCTGGAAATCCACATTGCCCTGGCGATTAGCGGCCGGAATCATCGTCTGTGACAGGGTACGCCGCAGTAGATCAAGGAGTTGATTGGCCCACGCTTCTTCAGGGCCGACCAGCACCGCGTCCAGATCGGTAATCTTTCCGGCCTCCCCTTCGGCCACCTGTAAAAGGGGAATTAACGGATGCCCTGGCAGGGGTGAACCCAAAGTGGCTCCGGGCTGTGACCCCATCAGCGCCAATATCACCTCTACCCCTGTCGCCCCCACACCCGTCAGCGTCTCCGCCCAATGCGCCGACGGCGTCTGCATCACATGGCAGCCGGCCAATGCCGGTTGTTGGGCAAAAGCCAGTGATGGCTGTGTATCCGGCGGCAGCCCCAACAGGTTCAAAAAAACGGGTTGACGCAGAAGAGGATCATGCGCCGGTATAACCACTACACCCCCCGCGGAGACAATCCACTGTACTAATTTCGCTAATGCGGTAACGG
The DNA here is from genome assembly GCA_023382655.1 of Anaerolineae bacterium. GTDB lineage: Bacteria > Chloroflexota > Anaerolineae > Promineifilales > Promineifilaceae > CAADGU01. Next base: position 887 of record JAHDWK010000051.1, read on the forward strand.
CCGTGTCCGCAACACGCGCCTCACTCACCAGCCCCAGACGGACTGCGCCCAGCCCCGCTTCAATCCGTACCGGGGTCTCCGTTTCAACCGCCCGGCTGGCAAACCAGGTGGCCATCTTGCTCAGGACAGCCGCAATCCCGCCGTCTAATTGAATACTGGCCCAGCCAAAGGATTCGGGGTCTATTCCGGCCTGGGCCATTTGCCGCCGCCAGTAAGCATTGTGTGTCTTTTCACAGCCATGTTCCAATAACAGACAGTGACGCACCAGCGGATGGGTGGCATAACCAAGCATGATGTTCACAAATTCTACCTGCGTTGAAGAGCCACAGCCCTCGGTATGGGGCAGAGCCACGACACGAGTGATACCCGTCGCTGGCAGTTGCCGGGCGCACATGCGGGCAATTTGCCCGGCGCATAAACTGGTGGGCAAAATCAGCCCCACCTGGTCGCTGGCCGGGCCACGCGGCGTTTGCCAGGCAGCATAGTGGAAGGTGGGGATGTTTTTAGCAGGCAAGGTGGAGTAGGGACGGCCGTATAAAGATGACGGCTGGCTGGAAATCGCTGGTTGAACCGGCCCCGCCAACGGCCAGTTGCGCCAGATTTGCACCTGGGCGTGCCCGGCTTTTTCACCCGCGCTCGGCTGCCCGGAGGCGATGTTAACCATCAGGTCTAAACTCTCCCGGCCTAATTCGTCCAGCGGTTTACCGTCCAGATAAGCCCCGGCATTCACATCCATCTCCGCCGCCAGCAGTTCATACCGTTGGCTGGTGGTGACGATTTTGACCGTAGGCACAAAGGGGAAGTTGGTGATGGAGCCGTTGCCGGTGATAAAGAGGATGAGGTTGCAGCCGGACGCTACTTGCCCAGCGATGCTTTCCAGGTCATTGCCAGGGCTGTCCATAAAATAAAAGCCCGGTTCGGTCATGGGTGCGCCGTACTCGATGACATAATCGAGGGGTACATCGGGGTGGCGTTTGGTGGCGGCGCCCATGGATTTGAGGTAGATATTGTACAGGCCACGATACAGATTACCGCCGGAGGGGTTCTCGGTGGCCGCGTGACCGTGCCAGGCCGCCCACGCCTGAAAACGGGCCAGCGTGTGCAGGAAGCGTCTGGCGGTGGCGGCGTCCCGCACCTTGGCCAGCGCATACGCCTCCGCGCCGACCAGTTCATCCGTCTCGGCCAGGTTGGCGCTGCCACCGTCATGCAGCACTTCCTTCGCCAGCCAGGCAGCCAATGGATTGCCGGAGATGCCGGAAAAGGCATCGGAGCCGCCGCATTGTAAGGCGATTTTGAGATGGCTCAGGGGCACGGCCGTGCGCGTCATCCCTGCTACCATCGTCAACCAGTCTGTAACGATGGTGGCCGCCCGCTCCAGATCGACGTCAAATGTGCCGGAGCGGGTGAAAAAGTGGTGGGGCAGATGCTCCAGCCCATAACCGTGATCGCGCATGTAGGTGTGCAGGTCGGCGTTGGTGATGGCCTCGCCGCTCGCGTCTACGGCCAGGACGGCGGCCACGTTGGGATGCACCATAAAACCGGCCAGGGTGCGCAGCAGTAACTCATGGTTATGGCCGGGACGGCTGCCTTCGGTATGGGCCACAGCCACAATACCGTCGAATGTGGGATGGTGAGCGGCTAACGGCCGTAACCGCTCTTCCAGTTGGCGCACAAAAGCGGCGGTCAGCGAGGAGACGCCCAGTAGGACGATCTGGTTGCGGGTGCCCACACCCCGCCCACCATCGCGTGGATAGCCCTGGAAGGTTCTGGCTTCGGCAGAACGGGGCAGCGGTGTGGCCGGGGCAAAGTTTGTTTCGTCAAAGGTATAAACGGCGGCCTGGTCGGTGAAATTTGGCGCAGTAGGCAGGGCAAAGGGGAGGGTACGGCCGTTGAGTTCGGCCAATACCGCTTCATTGCACAGATAATCGCCGGGGGCGATAGGCTTCCGGGCCACGCCAAAGGGGAAACCCCAGGAGAGAAGCGGGGCGCCGGCGGCAATCGGCTGCAAGGCAAAACGGTGGCCTTCGAGGATGGTGTGAGCGAGGGTGAAGGTGGTCTGGCCCCAGGCAACGGCCGTGCCCGCCGCCAGGGTGCGAATGGCAATGGCACAATTATCGCCTGCGGCCGGTAGACGCCCAATTTCGGTTAACTCGTGCATGGTTTCCTCCGGTATTTCACGCCATCATATAGACAAAAACGCCAGATGCAACTTCACGGCCGTTACCAACAAAAGATATTCGCACATATCCCTCTCCATCTGTTTATTGGGCCAAGATGGTGACATTGTGGAAATTCATCGCTGTCTGGACAAGTTATAGTCAGATCATCCATTCACCACTCAGGCGATGGGCCTTCATCATTCAGGGCGTTTGCAGCGAGGTTAGCAGCCTTTGGATGGTCGGGCGGTCGGTGGGTTCGCGGCTGGGATGTGCCAGACGAATCAGGCCGCGCCGGTCAATAATGAAGTCGCCGCCTAACTGGTGCGGGTCGCCCCGTTTGCCATAGGTTGGCCGCCTCTGCCACCTGGCACGGGCGTAATACCATAACGTGGCCGGACTCCAGGAACGCAGCGCCGACGAGTCCAACCCGTAGGCGCGATAAGCGGCTCTGTCCGGGTCTACCAGAAAAGGGAAAGGGGATTGTGTTTCAGCCAGCCACACCTGTGCCCAGTGGGAGGTTTCAAAGGAAACGGTGACCACATCGGCATGGGCAGCTTGAATGGCAGCGGAATGGGCCACAACCTGGGCCACATGATCGCGGCAGGGCAGTCAGGCCAGGTGCCGCAGGAAGATGAGCAGCAGCGAACGGCCGTTGCCCCAATACGTTGACAGGGAAACAGAACGGCCGTCTAACAATTGCAGCATCACATCTGGCGCCGGTTGACCGGGGCGAATGGTGGGCATAAAACTCCTCAATTCAAATGGTGTGCGGCCCACACCAGCCGCTGCAAGATCGTCACCACAATCAGCAGCGCCATCAGGCTGAACAGCCACACCAGATAAGCGGGGAAGAAGATAAAGGTGGTATAAAAGATGATCGTTTCTGTGCCGCCGATGATACCGGCGGGCATAGTGATGGTGGTCAGACGGTCGCTGTGCGCCAGGCGGCGCTTTTCCAGAATGGCGGCCAGGTACATCCAGGAAGCGGCGTTGACGTAGTAGGCGCAGAGCAGGAAGATGAGGCTGAAGGTGACGGCCGTCTCCCCTACCCCCAGCGCCAACCCTACCGGTATGGCCGCATACACCACAAAATCCACCACAATATCCAGGTAGCCGCCAAAATCGCTTTGCCGGTTACGGGCGCGGGCTACAGCCCCATCCAACCCATCAAAAACACGGTTGAGAAACCAGAAGATAAAACCGACGGCATACTGCTGCTGCCAGAGCGCTGTCGCCGCTGCCAGCCCCGCCAGCAGCCCCAACGCCGAAAACAGCCAGGGTGGTACGACCAGTAACCGGCGTGCTAATGGCGTGAAGGCCTTATCTTTAGCCTGACGCATTGTCTCGTCAAACATGGGCCTCTGTCTCCGGCAGCAGCCAGATTTTGGCGGGCGGCAACTGCACCTGAACGGCAGCGCCATCTTCATAGAGCCGCTGGCTGGCCGCGTCTGTGATCACTTCTAGCGGCGGCAGCGCCGGGTCGGCGGTGGCAATTTTGAAGCGGGTATGTGTCCCGGCATAGATGTGGCTGACAATGCGGCCCGGCACACAGTTTTCATCATGAGGGCCATGGTGTACTTCCACATTTTCCGGGCGGATGGTGAGGATGGCCGGGCCATCGGGCATCCCCTCCGTGTCACAGATGTGGAATGCGCCCAGGTTGGTCTGGACACGCAGCCCGTTTTTGACGCCGGGAATGAAGTTAACGCCGCCAAAAAAACGGGCGATGGGTAGGCTCGACGGCCGTTCATAAAAATCACCCGGTTCACCCACCTGCTGCAACACACCCTCGAAAATCAGGGCAATATGATCGGCCAGGATCACCGCCTCCTCCTGGTCGTGTGTCACCACTATCGTGGTAATTTCCATTTGCCGCTGCAAACCGAGGATCAGGTCGCGCATCTCCAGGCGCAGGTGGGCGTCCAGATTGGAAAGCGGCTCATCCAGCAGCAGCACTTTGGGTTTGATGATGAGCGCCCGCGCCAGAGCTACCCGCTGTTTCTGGCCGCCCGATAGCTGGTGGGGTTGGCGACGGCCGTAACCGGGCAACTTCACCAGCGCCAACATCTCCTCCACCCGCTGCCGGATGACCGCTTTTGGCTCGCCGCGCATCTTCAGGCCAAAGGCCACATTGTCAAAAACATTCATGGTGGGAAAGAGCAGGTGATTTTGAAAGACCATGGCCGCGCCTCGTTTTTCGGCGGGGATGGAGAGGATGGAACGGCCGTTAAAGGAGATGTCGCCCTGGTCAGGTGGCAGCAGCCCGGCAATCATCTTCAGGACGGTTGTCTTGCCGCAGCCCGATGGCCCCAGCAGTGCCGTAATCCGGCCACACGGCATCCGCAGCGACAGGTCAGACACGGCCGGGCGCTGGCCGTCATAACTCTTGTGCAGGTGGCGCAATTGCACTTCGGTCATAATTTCCCCAATCCGCCAACGGCCGTGTGCCGCCCGGTGAGATAACGGGCTGTGAGCAAAAATAGTAGCAGCGCCGGTGTGATAAACAGCAGGCTGAGGGCTGCCGTAAGGGTGTTGTCACCGCTGCTGGCAAAGGCAAAAAGCAGCACCGGCAGGGTGATGACCTGGCCGCCGCCGATGAGCAGGGTCAGCAGATATTGGCTCCAGGAGATGAGAAAGGCAAACAGGCAGCCCACCAGCAGGCCAGGCCAGATAGCGGGCAGGGTGACATGCCAGAAAACCTGATACGGTCGTGCCCCCAATACGCGCGCCTGCCCTTCATAATCCAGGTTGTAATTGGCAAAAGCAGACGTCAGCACCAGCACCAGGTAGGGCATCACCGGGACCAGGTGCGCCAGGACGACCCCCCACCGGCTGTCTGCCAGCCCCACACGCAAAAAGACGACGTGCATGCCCATGACAATGGCAATCACGGGCATGAGAGCCGGCGCCAGGATGAAAAAGAGTACGGCCGTCTTGCCGCGAAAGTCATACAACGCCAACGCCCGCGCCGCTGGTAGGCTTATCACCAGCGAGAGCAGCGTTACTGCCAGCGCCACCGTCACGCTGTTGAAAAGGGCCCGACCTACCTGGGAACTGCTGGAAAAGAGATAAAACCACGCCCGCCCGCTCCACGTCGCCGGCAGCACATCCGGGAAAAACCAGCGATGGGCAAACGACCAGAGCACCAACGGCAGCAATGGCGCTACTACCCCCGCCAAAATGGCAGCAACGAGGAAGAAATGTGCCTTCACCTTCATCCTCTTTTCCCTCTTTGCATCTTTGCTTCCTTGCGTCGAAAAAATAACACTGCTACCAGCAGCACATCCAGCACATGTTCCAGCCGCCGGAACCATCGCCCGCCATGCGCCGGGTCCCAATAGCTGATGGGAGAGCGAAAGCGCGTATGCCATTTCAGGGGGAAAGTGATGACCGGGCCATCATCGGCGTGGGTAACAATATCCACGGCCGTGTGCAGCCCACACCCCACCGCAAACCAAAACAGCCGCCGCCCCCACGCCTGCCGCCGTCCCCAATAACCGATCAGCCCCAAAAACAAAACAGGCAGCGGGCCGTGCAAAATGTTATGGGCAGCGATCCACCAGGGATTGTGGAAGTAAAGGTCGTTGTACGTGGGGCTGCACCGCGTCTTGTCCGGCAAATGGGGCCGCAGGTAGCGCCGGTCAAGTACGTAGCCAATGCTTAACAGTCCCAGAGGAATATCGGGGGCAACCGCGCCAGCCAGCAGCGATCCCCTCTGCGCCTCGGCGTCTACTTCGGCTGCGCTCAGCACAAGTCTGCGTTGGATCAAGGGCCGCAGCACGGCCGTGAGCAACAAATGTGAATACGTCTGCAATCCATCACTCCTGCGCTAGACAGCAACTAATCCGCCACCCGCCGCCTATACACCTTGTTATGTTGCCGCGCCAGATACGGCCGGGCAAAACGCACCTTTTCCTTAACGCCATACGCCAGCAAATCACGCATTGTCAAATCGCCAAAAAAGTGTGCTTTGTAGTCGCCACTGCGCATAAAGCCCTCTCCCGGTTTGAGCAGACTCAACCGGATTTTGTTTTTGGGCAGGTAGGTTTTGCCATCCAGCAGGGCGATAAACGGGTCGGCAATCCAATCCAGAGAGCGAAAAATCTGATTGATCTCGATTATAGCGGCGGTTACGGCCGTGTCATCCGCCGGATTCACCGCTTCCATGATCGTATCTACCCGGTCGGCCACCGCGGCAAACCCGGCGAAGCCGCCGCCCACCAGCCGCAGCGTCACCAGTTGTTCATAGTAACCTTGCCGTGTTTCCGCTGGTTGCCCCCTTTTCATCGCCTGTGCACGCAGCATGTTCAGCTTCACCAGTTCCGTATACGCTCCCAGCAGCCACATCACCGCGTACACTTGCCACAGACGATAGTTTCGGAAGGCGCGGTAGCTGTTAGCCACCAGCCGGTCGGCGGTGCAGACGAAGTTGTGCGTCACCGTTTGCAAATCGGCAAAAGTGGTGGCCGAATAGTCGCCTGTTTCTTTGGCTTGCAGCAGCCGATGAGCCAGGATGAACACGGCCGTTAACGTCGTATACAGCCCCTTCGAGTACAGTGGGTCAATGAACCCGGCCGCGTGGCCCATCAGCGCCCACCGTTCCCCCACCACCTGTTTCGACGAGTATTGCAGCCGCCCCGCCCGTGTCCAGTCACGCACGGCGTAGGCATTGGCAAACTGTGCGGCTATGCTGGGATACTGTTCGATGAAGGCATAAAACTCCTGTTCCGGGGTCAAATCATCACGCGGCGGATGCTGGCGCGGGTCCAGCAGCAGCCCCACGCTGCACAGCGGGTTGGTCGAATCGGCATGGTTGTCAAAGGGGATGACCCACAGCCAGCCGCCGTCAAAGACGTGGTGCAGCGTCCCTTCGGACATGCGATACGGCAGGCCATAGGTTTCTTTTGAGCCGCCGGTCTGGTGGTAACAGGGCACGTTGACCATGTGGGTGAACATGCCCCGCGCCTGGGTCTGCAAATTGAAGTCACGCACGCCAAACTTCTGCGCCAGAATGGAGCGGAAGCCGCCCGCGTCTACCACATAATTTGCCGTCACCTGCTGCCCCGATGCCGTGGTGATGGTCACCCGGTCATCACCCAGTTCGATCTCTTGTACGGGGGTATTTTGGTAGACGGCAGCGCCATAGGCTACGGCCGTACTCATCATGAAATAATCGGTATCCTGCCGGTACAGGTGCAGTTCGTGGCCGTGTGGCTCTTTGGGAATGACGGCCTGTAACGTGTGGCGAACATCGTGCGGCCGGCCCGCCTCGTGGTGCAAAAAACCAAAGTGGCGCTTCACCCCGTGCGTGCCGCCGGCAAATGGCAGGAAATTCTCCGTGCTAAAGTAGGCCAGTTCGGGCACATCGTAAAAATAAGCCAGCGCCCGCATCATCTCTGATGTTTCCAGGATGAGCGACTCGCCAATGGCAAAACGGGGATGCGACTTGGCCTCAAAAACAATCACCCGCTGCCCATGCCGCGCCAGAATCGCCGCCAGCGACGACCCGCCCAGTCCAGAACCGATAATGGCAACATCAAAAGGTTGGGTATCCATAAATCCTCATATGTTCCATAAACCTGATAGGTTTCAAAAAACCTGTCAGGTCTGCCCCGTTCCTACATCCCCCGTGTCAATTTCACATACGCCAGGAGCAGGGCGGCGCTGATGGCCGCGATGATCACGCTCAGGGCCATCGCCTCCGGGCGGGCATTCAGGTCTACATTAGTATACAGTCGGTAAGCCAGCACCGGCAGCGCTGAAGGATAGCGCGCGCCTAATAACAACGGTACTTCAAAATCGCCAAAGGTAAAGGCGAAAACCAGGATAGAGGCTGCCAGCAAACCGGGGCGAATTAGCGGCAGGGTAACGTAACGGAAACGCTGCCAGTTGTTTGCCCCCAACGTGCGCGCCACATCTTCGTAATCATGGCCAATGGTTTGCAGTGTTGCCAGCAAAATAACGCCGATAAAAACGCTGCTCTTCCACATATATTCCAGGATGATGCCCAGGCCGTAGCGGTTAAAAACCAGCGCCGGAAAGTCAGCCGGACTGTGAATGAGACCCAACCCATGCCCCAACCGTGCCAGAAAACCGCTCTGGGAAAAGAGAAATAAAATGGCGATGGCCCCCACCAGATGGGGAATGGGCAGATTGGATTGGAAAATGAAGGTGGCGCCCCGTTTGCCACGAAAGGCGCGGCGCAAGGCCAGCGCAGCGATGAGAGCCAGCAGGGTGGACACGGCCGTACTCACCCCCGCTACCCACACCGTCAACAGCAGGGAACGGCCGAATGCCGGGCTGCCAAAGACGCGGCGGTACGCTTCCAGGTTGAAGTCAGTACGGCCGATAGACGGCACGTAGCCCACGCTTTGCAGCAGCGCCATCAGCAGCCCGCCGCCAAACAGCAGCACAATGACGGCCAGGGCCGGGGTGAGCATGAGGGGGATGTGGAAGCGAGCCATAATAGGCCGTAACCCGTAACCCGTAATTGGATTACGGATTACGGATTACGAATTACCTCTGCAACACCCACTCCTGCCAGCCCTGTTCAAACGCCGTCAGCCAGGGGGCTTGCAGTTCGGGCAGGCGGGCGGCGGCCAATTCTTCGGTGGAGAGCGTGGCTACGCCGCGAGGGATGGCGGCAAATTGGGCCTGCCGGTCAGCGGGCAGCAGCGCCGGGTCCAGGACGGGCAAATCGCCCCAGTTTTCCGGTTGGGCTTTGCTCAACTGCGCCGCTGGTGAAAGCAGGAAGTTAGCGACCACCATAGCCGCCGCTTTGTGGTCGGAGTTGTAGGGGATAGCCACGTAATGGGTGTTGGCGATGGTGCCGCCGTCAAAGACAAAGGTGCGCGTGGTTTGTGGGTAACGGCCGTTTTCCACCAGGCTGCTCGCTTCGGCCGGGTTGTAGGCCATGTCAAAACTCACCTCGCCGTTGGCAAACAAATCAATCTGCCGGGTGCGGTTTTCCGGGTAGGTTTGCCCTTCCCGCCAGAGGAATGGCTCAATCTCGTTCAGCAGTTGCCAGCACGCGGCCGATTTTTCAGCAAACACCGCCTGATCAAACTCACCCAGCAGGGTTTCGTAGCCGCCGGCCGCATGGTAGCAGATATGGCGGACAAAGACGGAACCGGTGAAGTCGGGCGGCGCGGCGTAGGTGAATTGGCCGGGATTGGCCTTAATCCACGCCACCAGCGCCGGAATGGTACGTGGTGGTTCGGCGACGCGGGCGCTGTCGTAAATCATCACAAACTGCGCCTTGCCATAAGGCGCTTCGTAGCCATCTACCGGAAAACCAAAATCATTGGCTACGCTGGGGTCGTCCCAGTTCACATAGGCGGAACCGGGTAAAAATTGCGACCAGTTACCGTAAAGCAAATCCCCCTGGCGCATGGTGCGGAAATTTTCGCCGTTGATCCACACCAGGTCTACCGAGCCGCCGGTGTCTCGGCCGGCCTCTTTTTCCCCCAGGACTTTGTTGATGTATTCGGGGGCGTCGCTGACGGGTACCATGTTCAGGGTGATGTTGTACTGCTGGCGCACGGCCGTAGCCACATATCCCGTCACCCAACTGTTAATCAGGTCACTGCCGCCCCACATGTAAAAGTTCACCGTCTGCCCATCCGCCTCGGCCAGGATGTCCGCCCATGTCTGGCCCTCATAACCCGGCGGTGCTGCAGCCCCTTCCGGCGCAGTTTCAAAGATGGGCGTTGCCTGGTCTTGCACCATGCCGCCGCCATCAAACACCAGTTCATCTTCCGACGTCCCCCCGCCGCAAGCCGCCAGCAAGAACAGCAATAGTAAAATCAGTATCTTTTTCAATCGTTTCCTCCTATCGGAATTATGAATTATGAAGGATGAATTATGAAATTCATCTGGAGCCGAAGCCCGATTGCCGATAACCGATATCCGATTACCGATGCCAGCTTAGCCATTTATCAAACAGCCTGGCCACCGTGGGCGTCAGGCGGGTGCGGTTCCAGGCGTCGGCCGCTTTTTTGATCATTTCCGCCTGGGTGGGGTAAGGGTGGATGGTTTGGGCCAGGGTGCCCATCCCGGCCCCGGCCATCATGGCGGTGGTGATCTCGCTGATCATCTCGCCGGCGTGGCGGGCAATGATGGTGGCCCCCAGAATTTTATCGCTGCCCTGTTTGACGTAAATTTTGACGAACCCGTCTTCGCCATCGGTGCGACCGCGGTCGGTTTCTTGCAGGGGAATGGTGAAGGTATCTACGGCCGTGCCCCTTTCCTCCGCCTCATAATCAAACAGCCCCACGTGGGCGATCTCCGGGTCCGTGTATACCGTCCAGGGGATGATCAGATCGCTATACTTTTTGCGCCCCAGGAAGAGAGCGTTTTGCAGCACGATGCGGGCAGTGGCGTCGGCCGTGTGGGTAAATTGGGCCGGAATGGCGACATCACCCGCGCCGAAAATGGCCGGGTTGCTCGTTTGCAGCCGGTCATTGACGGTTATGCCTTTTTTACTATATTCCACTCCGGCTGCTTCCAGGTTCAGCCCTTCGATGTTGGGACGGCGGCCGGCCGCCAGCAAAATCTCATCCACCGCCATCGTTTTTGTTTCCCCGGCATGGGTGAAGGTGAGAACCTTGTCTGCACCTACCCGCTCAACCTTTTGGGTCTGGCTTTCCAGGAAAAAGTGGATGCCATCCGCTTCCAGGGCGGCGCGAATCAGTCTCAACCCTTCCGGGTCGCGCAGGCCGCCCATCACCGGCAGGATGTCCATGACCGTCACCTGGCTGCCAAAACGGGCAAACGCCTGGGCCATTTCCAGCCCAATCGGCCCCGTACCGATGACGGCCAGGCGCGACGGTAGTTCGGTCAGTTCAAAAACGCCTTCGTTGGTGATATAACCCGTCTCTTGCAGGCCGGGGATGGGGATGAAAGCGGCTCTGGCCCCGGTAGCAATGACCGCCTTGCTGAAGGTGATGGTACGGCCGTCTACAGCAAACGTATCTTTACCTGTGAACTGCCCTTCGCCCAGGTACAGATCAATGCCCAGGTCACGAAACCGCTGCGCCGAATCGTGGTAACTGATGTCGGCGCGAATACGGCGCATTCGTGCCATCACGGCCGTGAAATCCACCGTCACCTCGCCCTGAATGCAGACGCCCAAGTCGGTGGCGCGGCGGATGTCGCCAATGGCTTTAGCCGAACGCAGGATCGTTTTTGAAGGCACACAGCCAGCATTGAGGCAGTCGCCGCCGAGTAGATGTTTTTCCACCAGGGCTACTCTGGCCCCCAGCCCGGCGGCGCCCACAGCCGCCACCAGTCCAGCCGAGCCACCACCGATGACCAGGAGATTGTAACGGCCGTCGGGCGTGGGATTCTGCCAATCGGCCGGGTGGGCATTCCTGACCAGCGTTTGATTATACTCGTCGTAGGGGGGAACTTTGATTTCCACTGTCATGCCGGTTCCTCTTCGATGTGGGGTTGTTCCAGGCTGCTTTCCCGCTTTTTGATGAGGCGGGAAAGGGTAATGCTGACGCCAATGATGAGGATGGAAGCCACGGCCGTGACCGGGTTCAGTTGAATCTCACCCGCCAGCAGTTCGTTCAAGGTGCCAAACGAAGCGCCCAACAGCACAAAGGAAATCGTTCCCGGCACTGAGCCAATGGCTGTGGCTGCCAGAAACGCTTTCCAGTTAATCCTCAAAAAACCGGCAGCATAATTCACCAGATCATACGGCAAGAAGATAAGCCGCATAATCAGGACGGTTTCAAAACTGTTGTTTCGCATCCTCTGCGTATACCGCTGCATAATGCCAGCACTATCCTTATCCTCCAAAACTCCCTGCCCAAAATAAGCGCCAACACCAAAGGCCACCATCGCCGAAGCATTACTGCCGATGATGGTGTAGATGATGCCGATAGGCCCAAACAAAAAGCCCCCTAACAGGGTCAGCACTGTTGCCGGAAAGAAAACCAGGGGGCGAATGGCGTATAAAACCATATACAGCAGGGGGCCATACAGGCTGTTCGCCAGCAAATCAGCGATACGGTAAACGCTGTCTTCCAGCGTCAGCCCATTCTGGCGAGTATACCAGTAGTAACCACCGACCACGGTGATCCAAAACACAAAAGCTATTAACTTTGGCCCATGACGTTGGAAAAAGTGAGAGGGCACAAATCGGTCTGTCTGTGAATTCAAGGCAGATCTCCTGTATTGGTTATTGGCGGTTGAATCGTTTAGTCAGATGATGAGAGGAATAGCTAGAATCTTACAAATCCCCACTTAAGGGGAAGGCTCATCGGGAGTTTCTCGCTTCTTGATCAATGAGTTATTCACAGCCCAGATTCCCTAAACTCCCGCACCGCCTTTGGCCCGCTGCGCGCCAGCCCGGCAAGAAAGCCGTCCGGGTCACTGGTGCGGTAATCCAGACGTTCCACACGAAACGGCACCAACCTTTCCCGGCCGCGCCGCCGCTGCAACATGTCTACAAAGTATTCCAGCGCATTGCGCACGCTGTTGTGATCCGTCCAATCCGATTTATAAACAGGAGTGCCTGCCCGGTTAAAAATCCAGGTCATATTGGGCATGGAGCCATAAGCGCGGTGGCACACCCCATCCAGAGCATCCACCAGAATGGGCCGGGATACGCCCAACACATCACGCAGGGCGCGGGCATGGTCAAACTTCTGGGCCATGGAGGTCAGGTGCGGAAAGTTTTCACCTGGGTGCGCTTCATTGGTGTACAAAAAGATAGAGCCAACCCCATGTGGAGCAAACTGCGCTGCCAACGCATTCATGGATGGCGCCGCCATCCCACAATATGGTCAGGTGAAACTGCCAAACTCCACCACCGTTAGCTGGTTTTGCCGCCAGATTTCGCCGAGGGTAGTGGCCGCGCCATCCAACTGCCACAGCGGAAAATCTGGGGCCGGTTCGCCCAATGGCGGACTGTTGTCAAAGTTTAGCCAGGGCAATACTTTTGCTGGCATAAATTCGTCATAGTTGTAGGCGGTTAGCAAATCAGAGTTGTTCATGTGTTACCTCCATCATATCGCGCTGTTTGGAAATGCAGAGTGTATCTCCATAAGAACAGAACACACAGCAGTTACCCGGCGCGGGTTTGAGCAGCATGTTGCAGTTGGCGCAGCGATGAAAAAAGAGGCAGTAATCGGCCGGGATTTCTAACATCTCCCTGTAACCACAAAAGGGGCAGGTGATGTGGGTATGGCTAATGATTTTCTCCATGATACCTTCCTCTTCAACGTTTCAGAAGTTCAACTTTTCTCAAAAGTTGAACTTCTTACTTAACGGACACGTACAATATCGCTGGCGGCAAAGATAGGACCAACGGTCAGTTGTAAAGCCGGGCTGGCGTACAGAGCGGGCGGTACGCTGATGTTGGCCAGGTACAGTTCGCCCACGTGCGTCACGGCCGTGTCCGCCAGCAACCCCACCTTGGGCAGCGCCAGCGTCATGGTGGCGGCGGCGTGAATAGCCGGGTCATAGACCGTGCCGGTGGTGGCGTCCAGGCCGGTACATCCATCCGCCGCAGAATAGCCAGTTGGCGGGCGGGCACGGCCGTAAAATCCGCATCCAGTTTAGTCGTAAAAACGCGCACGCCCGCACCGTCGTTGTGCAACCGTCGGGCGCAAACCAGGGCACCGCCGCCATTGCCGCCGGTTCCGGCCATTACCACTACCTTTTGGCCGCGCGGATCACCGCCCAGAAAACGTTCGCGGGCCAGATGGGCCAGGTTACGCCCGGCATTTTCCATCATCTGGATCAGGTCAATGTGGTAATCCTCGATCATCGCCCGATCTACCTCAGCCATTTGCCGAGTGGTGAGCGCGGGAATCGGGTTGGTGTAAAGGGGAAACGTCATCGCACCCTTCTTTGATAGGTTGGTTACGCCAACGGCCGTAAATCATCCAAAATCCAGGGCATCAGCTCCGCCACCGTGGGGTGGGCCAGCACCGCCTTGCGAAACAGTTTATATGACTGTTTGGTATACATGAACGGCGTAAACATGTTGATGATCTCATCACCGCCCACACCCAAAATGGCTGCGCCCAGGAATTGTTCCGTGTCCGCGTCTACCAGGATTTTTACCAGACCGGCCGTTTCATCTTTTTCTTTGGCGCGGGAGATGGTTTTCATCGCCCGCGTTGCCATCAATACATGACGACCGCTTTCCCGCGCTTCCTTTTCGCTCATGCCCACCCGGCCCAGCGGCGGGTCAATAAACATGGCGTAGGTGACAATCCGCTGGGAGAGGGTGCGATCATCCGCGCCGCTGTAAAAATCCCAGAAGATTTCGCCATCGTTGACCGACGTGTGCGTAAACGCCCCCTCGCCGTTGATGTCGCCCACAGCAAAGATATGAGGTACGGCCGTTTGCATCACCTCATTAACGCGAATGTAGCCACGTTCGTCTACCGCCACCCCCGCTGCCTCCAGGTTCAGGCGGTCGCTGTTGGGCATACGGCCGACGGCTAACAGCAAATGCGTCCCGCGCACCTGCCTGTCCTGCCCATCCAGCTCAAAGAAAACGTCAATCTGCTGCGGCGCTACCTGCGCCAGCCGCTGTACCCTGGCGCTGGTATAGAGGGTGATGCCTTCTTTTTCCAGAATCTCCTGAGCAGCGGCGGCAATATCGTCGTCTTCGCGGGCCATAATTTGTGGGCTGCCTTCCAGCATGGTCACTTCGCTGCCCAGGCGGCGAAATGCCTGGGCAAATTCCAGGCCAATATAGCTGCCGCCAACGATGACGAGGTGCTGCGGCAGTTCGGTCAATGCGAGCAGCCGGGCGTTATCCAGCCAATCCACTTTGTCAATGCCGGGGATGGGCGGCTTGCGTGGTCGGGCGCCGGCGTTGATGATGATGGTTTCGCCCTCAATGACATCATCGTTGACTTGTACAGTGTGGGGGCCGGTGAAACGGCCGTAGCCCGCATACACCGTCACCCCTTTCATATTACGCAGCCACTTTTCCAGGCCATCGCTGGCCTCGTGACGCATCTTGTTTTGCCGCTCCATGACACGGGCAAAGTCAATATGTATATCGCCGGTGACGACGCCAAAGTCAGGGCCACGCCGGGCCATGTGTGCGGCCCGCGCGCTGGCGACGATGGTTTTAGTCGGCGTGCAGCCATAATTAACGCAACTGCCGCCGAAACGGCCGCCTTCCACAATGGCGACCGTTTTACCGGCTTTTACCAGCCGGGGCACAATCGTGCCGGTCGCCTGGCCGGTGCCAATCCAAATAATGTCGTATTTTTTCACTTTTCTCTCCGGAAGCTTTGTCATCATGTCGCTATTATAGGTTACTTTTTGCTGAGTTTTGAAACGGTTTGGTAGAGGGATAGTGACGGCAGGGTGCCGTTCAGGTCAAAAATCACCGTTGCTGTTACAACAACACCTCGCCCAGCGTCAGCACGGCCACAAGCACAAACAAAACGCCCAACCCGCACATCAGCGTATTTTGCGAAATACGACCGGACACCACCGACCCCAACTGCCCACCAATAATCACCCCTGGAATCGTAAAAATGACCAGGCTGTAAACCACATTGAGTACCTCCGGCCCTTGCTACACAAATGAGTAAAAATGGCTGACCGAAGTCACCAGGGCGGTAACGGCTACAATCAGAACGCTGGTAGCCACTGCCACCTTACCGGGTACGCGGCAGCGCTGTAGCAAAAAGTAGCCGATCATTTCCCCCAACCCGGTGGCAATCATGCCCATGAACAGCGCGCCGATGCCGGAAATGAGGCGGCCTTCGTTTATATTGCCGACGGTGTACAAGATTTCCTCACCCTCGGCCGTGACCAGGCGCATTTCCCCCATCTCAGGATCGTGGTCGGACTGAAGCGCTTTGTCCAGCACGGCCGTATCACCCTGATCTGGCGTGTGCAAAAAGCTGAGGGCAACAGCAAACAGCCCGACGCCGAGGATGACTTTGAGCATGTCGGCCGGAATGCCGGTCGCCAGCCAGGTGCCCAGCAGCGCCACCGGCACTGTTACCAGCAGTAACCGACTGCCTAACTGGTAATCAATCAGCCGCTTGCGGGCATAGGCAAACAGGCCGCTGGCGAAGCCGAACAGTTGGGTAATCAGCCCCACGCCAATGGCCACTTCCGGCGGCAGATGCAGCGCCAGGATAAAGATAGGGGCGAAAAAAGTGGCTCCCTCTATGCCAGAGGTCATGGCGGTGATGGCCACCAGAATAGAAACGGGAAACATGTACCAATACTCGAACGTCATGAGGGGTTTGCTCCGCTTTGGAAAAGATTTATTCAGCACTCATGCTGAATTCTGGCTGCCCGGCCTCATCAGTTTTGTCTCCAGTTCAGATCGGCGCTCCAGGCGCCGCCGCCACGCCATAATACATAAACGGCCGCGCCAATAGCCATGATGGGGATGATCGGTTCTGTTGGCTGCAAGGGGAAGAGCGCCGGATCAGAAACGACCAGGTGAACGTAGGTGGCGACTAACATTAGACCAATGACAATCAATACGCCTATCCGTGAAAACAGGCCATAGAGCAGCAAGAGGCCAACGGCCGTTTCCACAAGCGGCACAATCCACATGTTCAGGCTGTGGAAGGGAATGTCGGCTGCGGTCAATTGGCCGGAAAAAGCAGCCCGCAGTTCAGGAACAAAGAGCTTCATCAAGCCCGTCATTAAGAACAAGATACCCAGGGCAATGCGGACACTGCCCAGGATTTTATCGTGCCGGGTGTGGCGGATGGCGGCCAGGTATCTGGCAAATCCGCCTGATTCCATATTAAGTTTTGTTGTGTTTTCTGGTGTGTTGATCATGTTTTCCTTGGGATTAATTATTCAGGATGCTCCGTATTGTCTCGGACATAGCCTGGTAAGAAGGATAGACCTGTTGGTCGTTGATGAAAAAGGTGAGCGTATCGCGCGCGGCCTGTCGTTTTTGACGAGATAGTTGTTTGTCCATAAATAAGTTCGTAGTGGCGGCTTTAGCCGTCTTGCCCGCTAAAGCGGTTACAACGAACCAAAACGGGAAGTTGTTTTTAGACGACTTAGCATGATTTCCTCCTGCTTTTGAGGTATAAACTGCTTAAATGTGATCAGGGCAAGTGTAGGCGGGAAACGGCCGTTTCCCGGAAACCATTCAGTTACGGAACGGTGACGCTTATGAAAAAGCCAGAAATTCTCGTCTTTGATGTGAACGAAACGATGTTGGATTTGCGGGCGCTGCAACCTCACTTTGAGCGGGTATTTGGCGATAAGCGGGTGATGGGGGAGTGGTTTGGCCTGATGCTGCGCCTGTCCCTGGTGGCCACGGTGACGCGCACGTACCGGCCCTTTGCTGAGTTGGGCCGGGATGCCCTGGTGACAACGGCGCGGAAACAGGGGCTGGAATTGGACACGGCCGTGCAGGACGACATCCTGGGTACGATGCTGCGCCTGCCGCCCTACCCCGACGTAATTCCGGCGCTCACGCGGCTGCGAGACGCCGGTTATCGTCTGGTAACGCTCACAAATTCAGCGCCGTCCGCACAGGCCAGCCAGTTGGCCCATGCCGGTCTAACCGATTTCTTCGAGCGCCAATTTTCGGTAGAGGCAGTGCAGTTGTTTAAGCCTGCGCCGGAAACGTACCATTATGCCGCCGACCAGTTGGGAGTTGCCATCAACCACATCCGCCTGATTGCCGCGCATGATTGGGATGTGACGGGAGCGATTCGCGCCGGGGCGCAGGCTGCTTTTGTAGCCCGGCCCGGCATGATACTGGGCAACACGGCTGAAACGCCGGACATTATCAGCCCTGATTTGTTGGTTGTTGCCGGGCAATTGCTTCCGTAGCAATTTACGCTGGCTGCCAATGCCGAAAAAAACGTTGGAGATTGGCGGCCACCTGAGCCGCCAATCTGCCGCAAGTGATTGATTACTGCAAATGCTTAGAGGCGTTTGCTTAAGGGGACGAAGGCAAAGGCGGTAACGAGACCGAAGATAATGTGGCCCATGAGGCTGAACCATTGGTCCTGGCCGATAACGAAGACCATGCTGGTCATGCCCAGCATGAGGGGCATGAGAATGAGGGCGCCAAAAACCCACCAGACGATGCCATTGACGATGCCGGCAACGGCCGTGGCCACATAGCTCTGTGGCAAGCGGGCAGCGACCAACCCGTAAATAGCCCCAATGGTGGCGCTGATGCCCATGTGCACGATGAAGCCGACGATGGCGCTGTCCGCGCGTACTAACATGCCGACCATGGGCAGCATGCCCATCATCATGCCAAAAACGAGGCTACCAATGAGACCAGCAACGATACCGGCTTTGAGGGAACTGGTTGTACTTTTTGTAGCGGTTAATGCGGTCATTTTCTCTATCTCCTTGTCAACTAAACAGATGAGTATTTTCACTTCGTTGTTTGCTTCAGTGAATGGTATCAGTATATGTTGACGGGGAGCGACGGGCGGGAACGGGTTGATGACGGAATGGTTACGCTGTTTGCCCAAGCAAAGCCGCTGCCAACCCTGTCCAGCCGGTTTGGTGAGATGCGCCCAGGCCAGCGCCGCTGTCGCCGTGGAACTGTTCGTGGAAGAGCAGCAGGTCACGCCAGTGCGGATCGGTTTGGAAGGGGGGAATGTAGGCGGCAAACGGCCGTTGCCCCTGCCCATCCGGTAAAAATAACCCCACCAGGCGCTTGGTCAGTTCCGTCGCTACTTCCTTCAGGTTCAGCAGATTGCCGGAACCAGTGGGAAAGGCTGCCTTGAACTCATCACCGTAATACCGGTAGTGCTTGTGCAGCGATTCGATGAGCAGGTAGTTGATGGGGAACCAGATCGGGCCGCGCCAGTTGGAGTTGCCGCCAAAGAGGCCGCTCTGCGATTCGCCCGGTTCATAAGCGATGTGGAACGTCTGGCCGCCCACGCGAACCTGGTACGGCGTCTGGTGAATTTTGGAGAGGGAGCGGATGCCGTAGGTGGAGAGGAACTCATTTTCGTCCAGCAGGTAGCCCAGGACGCGCCGCAGCCGTTCCGGGGTGACAATATCCACAATGTGGCGCTCCTGGCCGCTTATTTCATCCAGACTGCACATGATATTGCCACTGAGATGGGGACGATTTTGCAGAAACCAGGCCATGCGCCGCCGGAAGTCGGGCATTTGCGCCAGCATCTCCGCATCCAGAACTTCGACGGCGATGAGGGGCATGAGGCCCACCAGCGAACGCACCTTGAGCGGGTGAAACGAGCCATCGGGCAAATGCAGCACGTCGTAATAAAAGCCGTCTTCCTCGTCCCACAGCCCTTTGCCGCCAAAGCCCCGGCTCATGGCCGTGGCAATGGCCAGGAAATGTTCAAAGAATTTGGTGGCTAAATCCTGGTAAACGGGATTTTCGCGGGCCAGTTCCAGGGCAATGCGCAGCATAGTCAGGCTGAAAAAGCCCATCCAGGCAGTGCCGTCGGCTTGGTCAATGCGACCGCCCGTGGGCAGGGCGGCGCTGCGGTCAAAGAGGCTGATGTTGTCCAGCCCCAGAAAGCCGCCCTGGAAGACGTTGCGCCCGTCTGCATCCTTGCGATTCACCCACCAGGTGAAGTTGAGCAGCAGCTTGTGGAAAATGGCTTCCAGGAAGGGGCGGTCAGCACGGCCGTTTTGCTGCGCGTCCATCCGGTAAACGCGCCAGGCGGCCCAGGCGTGCACGGGTGGGTTTACGTCGCCAAAGGCCCATTCGTAGGCGGGCAGTTGGCCGTTGGGGTGCATGTACCATTCGCGGGTCATCAGGATCAGCTGGCGTTTGGCAAAATCAGGGTCAATTTGGGCCAGAGGCAGGCAGTGGAAGGCCAGGTCCCAGGCGGCGTACCAGGGGTATTCCCATTTGTCGGGCATGGAGAGGATGTCGAAGTTGTTGAGGTGCGCCCAGTTGTGGTTACGGCCGATTTTACGTGATGCGGGCGGCGGCGGTCCGGCCGGGTCGCCGTTGAGCCACTGCTCTACGTCGTAATAGTACAGTTGCTTGGACCACAACATGCCCGCCCAGGCCTGCCGCTGCACCTGTTTCTCATCATCGCTGAGGCTGGCGGGCTGAATAGCGGCGTAAAATGCGTCGGTTTCGGCTAACCGTTGGGTAAAGAGGGCATCGAAGTCGGCAAAAGGGGTGGGATGCGTTGGATTGGGGGTGAGGCGCAGGCGGAGAACGGCCGTTTCCCCTGCGGCAATGGTCAGGTTATACAGCGCCGCCGCTTTGGTTCCTTCTTGTGCCGGGTTGATGGCCGCCGTTTCGCTATGAATGACATAGCGGTGAAAAGCGTCCTTGACGTAAGGGCTGGCGTTGGGCGCGCCAAAAAGCCGTTCGTTGTTGGTCTCGTTTTCGGTGAAGAGCAGACTGGCCGGGTTCTCGGTATGTAGGATGTAGCGGCCCAGGACGGGATGGTCGGCGATGATGCGGTTATCCCCATCGGTGCGGAGGGTTGGTTTGCCGGGCACGTAACCCATTGGCCCTTTTTCGTAGCTCCAAGACCAGGTGTTGCGGAACCAGAGGGTGGGCAGCAGGGTCAGCGCGGCCGTTTCCGGCCCGCGGTTGGCGGCGCTGAGGCGGATGAGGATGTCGTTTTCGTCTGCTTTGGCGTATTCGATGAGGATGTCGAAGTAACGGCCGTCGGCCAACACGCCTGTATCCCACAATTCATACTCCGGTTCGTGACGGGTGCGACGGCCGTTTTCCGCTACCAACTCCGCGTAAGGAAAAGCCGCCTGTGGATATTTGTACACCATTTTCATGGTGCTGTGGGTGGGGCTGCTGTCCAGGTAAAAGTACGCCTCTTTCACGTCCTCGCCGTGATTGCCTTCCGGCCCGGTCAGGCCAAAGAAACGCTCTTTGAGGATGGGGTCACGGCCGTTCCACAAGGCCAGGGCAAAACAAAGGAACTGCTGCCGATCGCTGATGCCCGCCAGCCCGTCCTCGTTCCAGCGGTAGGCGCGGCTGCGAGCGTGATCGTGGGGGAAATAATCCCAGACAGAACCGGCGGCGCTGTAATCCTCGCGCACCGTACCCCAGGCGCGTTCGCTGAGGTACGGCCCCCACTGTTTCCAGTTGGCTTTATGCTGGTGGTGGGCCAGTAGTCGTTGCTGTTCGGCCGTTGGGGGCATAGTTGGATACTCCTGATACGCTTGCCAGGTCAGAAGTTTAACTTTTCCTAAAAAGTTGAACTTCTGAAAAGAGTTTAGGGGAAAAGAGGGGGAAAGAAAAGGCCGAGCTAAACAAGGACCCTAACATGCCCACAATATCCATCTTGGGCATACCCATTTTGGGGGCCATGGCCATTACCATGGTGATGACGATGGTGCCCACAACTCCGGCTATGATTGCGCCTAAAATGCTCATGTCTGTCTCCTTTTTTCAGAAGTTCAACTTTTGGGGAAAAGTTGAACTTCTTTATTAGAAAGTAAGTGGAAATAAGTGATGAGCAAAGTGTAGAGGGAAAACGGCCGTGCCGCGGAAACGCTTTAGTTACCGGGCAGTAACGCTCTGGTTGGCAGATTTCAAAGTCATGCGGTAAAGGTCAAAACAGTCCGGCAGGCCAGAAAGCTGGCTGGCAAAGGGGCGCAGATCTCCCCGCGATTCCGCCAACTGGTAAACGCGGGCATCAGCCCCGACTTCCTGGCTGAGGACGACATCATCGCCTTGGGCCAGCCCGGCCAGACGAGCCGCAATGTTGACCGTCTTGCCAAAATAGTCCAGACGGCCGTTCAGCGTGACCACAATGCAGCTTCCCTGGTGTATGTCCACTTTTAGCGACAATTGGTCATCGCCGGCCAGCCCGGCCATATCATTTAACTGCGCCAGCCCTTTCATGCCGGTGGCGATGGCGTTGAGGGCGTCGGCCGGTCCGGTGAAGACGCCCATGATGCCGTCGCCAATCGTTTTCACGGCCGTGCCGCCAAACTGCTCGACGGCGGCAAACATCACCTGGAAATGCTGATGCACTCAGTGGTAAGCATCAGCGTCGCCCCGCCGGTGGTAAAAGGCCGTTGACTGGCGCAGATCAGAAAAGAAGATGACCGGCCGCTTGACGCCTAGCCCCTGCCCTTCCGGTACGGTCTGGTTGAAAATAAGCTGCCGAAAATCGGGCACGTTAATCAGCGCCAGCGCCGGCGTCTTACCCAGGCGGGCATCCACCGCAGCGCGAAACGCAGGGTCATCGTGCTGCTTTTCTGATGGGCGCAGTACGGCCGTAGCCGTCACCGTTACCGAAATTTTATCGTCCAGGTGGGGCACAAATTGAAAGTGACAAAAGTGGCACTGCGTCTGGCTGTCAACCTCCGCCAGATTTTGGGCGCTCTCACCGCCGGCGCCACAGGCCGGGCATGTCACTTGCCAGCCTAAAGTGAATAGCCCCTCGGCCACGGCCGTTACCAGCAGAGGCAGCACCGCTCTTTCGGGCAGCCCCATTTGTTCCGCCAGATAACGCGGGTTAGCCTGGTACAATTCATTGTCAGCCGCTTTAGCAACCAAGCGACCCAAAGCCTCTACCTGCTCTTCAGGAATTCTGTACCGCCGCAGCCCATCTTGCCAGGCGGCACGGCGCCCAAATTGGGTGGACAATTTCACCCCACTTCCTTCAGATATTCGCGGATCATCAAAGCGGCCGTAGCCCCTTCCCCCGCCGCCGCCGCTGCCTGCTTGGTTGAGCCTTCGCGGGCGTCACCGGCCACAAACAGACCCGGCGCCGATGTCATCAAGGCCTTGTCCGTGATCACAAAACCCCACTCATTGGTTTTGGCCAATCCCTGCGCCAGATAACTGTTGGGCGTCAGGCCGATGAAGACAAACGCGCCATCGTACTGCGAGTCCTGAACCTCGCCCGTTGACCTGTCTTCAACGACGACCGCTTCCAGACCATTTTCACCTCTGAAAGATTTGACGGCGTGGTCCACCGTGACTGTCATGTTGGTTTTTCCGGCTACTTTTTCTTGCAGAATGTGGCTGGCTTTTACCTCCGGCAAAAATTCCACGATGTCTACCTGGCTGGCGAATTTAGTCAGGAACAGCCCTTCTTCAAAGCCGCTGTTACCGCCGCCCACCACCAGCACCTTCTTTCCTTTATAAAATGCGCCGTCACAGGTAGCGCAAAAGTGGATGTTCAGCCCCAGCAGCGTTTCTTCGCCCGGTACGTTCAGGCGGCGGTACTGTGCACCGGTGGTCAGCAACACGGCCGTCGCCGCATATTCCTGGCCGCTGGCAGTGATGGCGCACCAATACGGCCCATTCTTAACCAGGTTAATCACTTCCTGCGCCTGCAAAATTTCGGCGTCAAAGCGGCGCGCCTGGCGGGTGAGCCGCCCGGCAAACTCCGCGCCGCCAATACCTTCATCAAAGCCGGGGAAATTATCCAGGACGTTGGTGATGCCTGCCTGTCCGCCCATACCCGCTTTTTCAATGACCAGCGTTTCAATCCCCTCGCGGGCCATGTAAAGGGCGGCTGTCAGTCCTGCTGGGCCGCCGCCAATAACCACAGCATCGTAAAAAGATCGTCTGGCCTCGGTGTGCAGTCCCAGCTTTTTAGCCAGGGCGGCGTTGCTGGGTTCCACCAGGATGTGGCCATCGGGGAAAACGATGGTGGGAATACGGCGCATCCCGTTGTTTACTTTCTCCACATAGGCCATAGCCTCCCGGTTTTGCTCGATATCCACATGGATGTAGGGAATGCGCTGTTCACCCAGAAAGCGTTTGGCCCGTTTACAATCCGGGCACCAGTTTGTGCCGTAGACGACAATTGAGTCATTGTCTGATGATGTCATAGGGTTCTATTCCTTCCTCTGTAGTGCCAGGCGCAGCGCAGAAATGCCCTGTGCCTGGCAATGTTCATTTCGCATGGTAGGGAAAATACGGCCGTGTCCCAGAAACCGTTTCGTTACGAATTGGTGACGATGTGGTTTTGGGCTATCACTGGCTTGCTTGAAAATGGTACAGTGTAGGCATATGAGAAAATTGCGCACCATTTTCAAAAAGAGGACAGCTATGCCACCACCGAGCCACCTGGAACAGAATGGGGAACATGCCCGCGCCGTGGCTGCCATTCATGCCACCGGCCGTGAAATTGCCGCTTCGTTAGATCTAGACCGCACGTTGCATGTGGTGATGCGAAAAGCGGCCGAAAGAGGGGCAGCAGCAACCGGTCAATATCCTGTCAGCATTGGAGTATGTGATCGTTTTGGCGGAAAAGCAGTTGCAGCGGTCGGGGGTAAGCCTGGTGCAGCGGTTGCCAGCCGCGTTACCGGCGGTGGCTGGCGTGGAGAGCCAGTTGAAACAGGTGTTCCTGAACCTGATTCTTAATGCGGCCGAAGCGATGACCGCTGGGGGTACTTTAATTATTACCGCCTGCCATGAAGATGAGCATGTTTATCTGGAATTTGCCGACACCGGGCCGGGTTTGTCGCCAGAGATACAGGAACGGTTGTTTGAGCCGTTCTTCACCACCAAGGCGGATGGTTCGGGATTGGGGCTGGCGGTGAGCCATGAAATTGTGGCCAATCATGGCGGCGCGTTGACGGTACAGAGCACACCGGGAGAAGGGGCGACGTTTACGGTGAGACTACCGGTAAATGGGTAGAAGGTGATCGAGGTGGTATATGGCTGAAGAAGTGCAGTATGGGCGGCACCCTGGCAAGATCCTGCTGGTGGATGATGAGACCAATATCCGCGAAGGACTGAAGGCGATTTTGCAGAAGGACGGCCACGAGGTGCGGGATGTGGGCACGGCCGTGGCCGCCTTGGATCTGCTCTCTACCTTTGCCGCCGAAGTGGCCGTGTTGGATATCCGGATGCCGGGCATGACGGGCACGGAACTGTTGGCGGCAGTGAAAGCGCAACGGCCGTACCTGGCGGTGATTATGCTGACGGGGCATGGCACGCTGGAGACGGCGATGACGGCCGTAAAAGAAGGCGCCTTCGATTATCTGCTCAAACCGGCCCGGCCAGATGACCTGCGTCAGGTGGTGTGGCGGGCGCTGACCGCCGCCCGCCGCCAGCGGGAACAGGCGGTGCTGCTGGAATCCTTGCAGTCCGGTTTGCAGCGTCTACAACAGCTACCGGCCACATTACCCCCCGGCCAACCAGCCGCCCCCAGGGACAGCGGCCTGCTAAAAATTGGTGATTTGGTGATAAACCGGGCCACGTATGAGGCGCATTACCGGGGCGAACTTCTGTCGCTCACACCCACCGAACACAGCCTGCTGCTGGCGCTGGCCGAGCAGGGTGGGGCTGTCATGGATTATGTGACGTTGACGAAAGTGGTGTTGGATTATGAAGCGGAACCCTGGGAAGCCAAAGAACTCATCAAACGCCACATCTACACCCTGCGCCAGAAAATGGAACCCCACCCCGAACAGCCACAATTTATCCTGAATGTGCGCGGTGTGGGCTACCGGCTGGCTGCCTGACAGCCTGGCGGCTACGACCGTAACCGCGCCGTCACTATTCCGCAACCGATTGGTTTCCGGGGAACGGCCGTTTTTTGCCTACGCTCTCCCTACATTTATAGCTGACCGGTTTCAAGAACCCGTCAGCTATCTGCAATGGAGGTGGACACATGCGGATTCCATTACCGTTATACCTGGCGGGGTGGTTGGTCGTTCTAGTATTGGCGCTGGCTGGCTGTACTGCTCCTGGCCCAGCTACTGACCCGGACGGCCGTACCCCGGTTGGACCTGTGACCAGCATAGCGCCGACAGTGACAACGGAAACAACGGATGAGGGGGTGACGGCCGTTTCTCCCCCACCATCCACCCAAACACCCGCCTTGCTCCCCGCCGAAGAAGCACCCGCCGGCGCGGACCGCGAATTCAGCACCGATTTCAGTACACACACCATCCCTTACACCGAAATCCTATCCGGTGGGCCGCCAAAGGATGGCATCCCGGCCATTGACAATCCACAGTTTATCTCCATTGCCGAGGCCGACGCCTGGCTGGAAGAGCCAGAACCGGTGATCGTTTTTCAGGAGCAGGGGGATGTGCGTATCTACCCATTCCAGATTCTGACCTGGCACGAAATTGTCAATGATACTGTGGGCGGCCGGCCGGTGGTCATCACCTTTTGCCCGTTGTGCAACACGGCCATTGTCTTTGACGCCACCGTCAATGGGCAGGCGCTGGACTTTGGCGCCACCGGGCGGCTGCGTTTTAGCAACCTGCTGATGTATGACCGGCAAACGGAAAGTTGGTGGCAGCAAGCCAGCGGCGACGCCGTCATTGGTGAACTGACCGGTCATCAATTGACCTTCCTGCCCGCTTACATCATCAGTTGGGCGGAGGCAAAGGAGCAGTTCCCCGAAGCCCAGGTGTTGTCGCGGGAGACCGGCTTTACGCGCCGCTACGGGCAAAACCCGTATGTGGGCTATGACAATATTAACAGTTCCCCCTTTCTCTTCACCGGCGAAACGCCCGCCCAACTGCCGGCCATGGCCCGCGTGACGACCGTGGTGTTAGCGGATGAAGCGGTGGCCTATCCCAACGAGGTGCTGGCCCAGGTGGGTGTGGTGAATGACCAGATTGGTGATATGGCCGTGGTGGTGATCTGGCAGCCGGGGCTGGCTTCGGCGCTGGACAGCAGCAGCATTGCCGAGGGGCAAGACGTAGGTGCCAGTGGTGTCTTCAGTCGGTCACTCAACGGTCAGGCCCTTACTTTTGTGAAGAACGGGGACGACATTGTGGATGAACAGACGGGCAGCACCTGGAACATCTTCGGCCAGGCCGTTGCCGGGGAACTGGCCGGTCAGTCGCTCACGCCGGTTGTAAAAGTTGACCATTTCTGGTTTTCCTGGGCTGCTTTCCAGCCTGATACGCGGATTTATCAGCCGTGATATCCAGCCTACCTTGCTTCGTTTTGAAGCATTACAGCAAGCCATCCAGGTTTCCCCCAAAAGGACAGAAAGCCCATACCTGATTGTCCGCCCATGAGGTGCGATAGCTACTGGCTCAACCAAACACCCGTACACCATCCGGCCGCTTGCTGGGCCATGCCAGAAAAAGCCTTGCTCGATCTCATTCAGATGCCATTACCGCTGACAATTGGCGAGAGAATGTTTTGGAACGACTGGCCCAATTGGATTGGGAACGGGTGGTGGAGGATGCGCAGAGATTCTTGATGAATCAAGAGGAACTGGTCGAGTTCAAGGCAGAAACAATCAAGGATTTGCTGGTTGGGTAAGACTTTGGTCTGGCTTTGGCCGATAACCAGCGCCCTTCACCATTATTCAGTTTCGCTCTCTGTAACTTCTGGTTGGGTAACCATCCCCTAAAATAGGACCAGTCAAAAGTGGAATTTTCCCCGATAAT
>JAHDWK010000052.1 GCA_023382655.1 Anaerolineae bacterium
ATTGTATGGTGAATCTGAGTTATTCTCATGTCCACTTTTTCGGTGTCACGTCAGAGCAAAGCAGTGGGCAGTAAGCAGTAAGCAGTGTATTAGTCCACGAAGGTGGGCTTTGCTGTTTGTAGCCGCGATTTCAATCGCCGGGAATTGAGTATGGTTTTGACTGCCAGCCAGCGGCTAAATGTGCTAAAGTAGATAGCTTATGACCACCGACCAAAGCCATCTCTCCACCGAACGGCTGGCGCTGCTTTACCGCCTGTCCCAGACCTTCAACTCCTCGCTTGACCTGGACGAAGTTCTCAACCGGGTCATGGATGAGGTCATTGCCGTCACCCGCGCCGAACGCGGTTTTGTCATGCTGAAAGAGGGCGATGGTAAGCTGCACTTCCACGCCGCCCGTGGCATCGAGCAGCAAACCATAGACACCCCCCAATTCCACATCTCGCGCGGCCTGGTCGCCCGCGTGGCCGAAGAAGGCCAACCCCTGCTCACCAGCGACGCCCAAAGCGATGACCGCCTCAGTATGCGCCAAAGCGTGATGAGCCTGGGACTGCGCTCCATCCTCTGCGTGCCCCTGCAATTTCGGGACAAGCTGGTCGGCGTTCTCTACGTGGACAACCGGCTGCAAGCAGGTATTTTTACAAAGGCAGACCTGGAATTGTTAACGGCCGTAGCTGCCAGCGCCGCCATCGCCATTGACAACGCCCGCCTCTACCAACTCGCCATCGAAAAAGGCCGCCTGGAACGGGAACTGCAAATGGCCCGCGACCTGCAGCGCAGCCTGCTCCCCCAGTACGCGCCCCGGCTTCCCGGCTGGCAGTTCATCGCCCGCTGGCAGCCCGCCCGCCAGGTCGCCGGCGACTTTTACGACTTCCTGCCCGCCGGCGATCAGCTCGGCCTGCTCATCGCCGATGTCTCCGACAAAGGTATGGCCGCCGCCCTCTTCATGGCCCTCAGCCGCAGCATCCTGCGCGCCAGCCTCTCCCAGGCCGCGCCCGCCGACGGCATCAGCCAGGCCAACCGCCTCATCTGCGCCGACGCCGCCAACGGCATGTTTGTCACCCTCTTCTACGGCCTGCTCGACCCATCTACCGGCGACCTGACCTACGTCAACGCCGGGCACGACCCGCCCCTGTTTTACCAGGCCGCCACCGACCGGTGGCAGGCGCTCGCGCCCACCGGCCCCGTCCTGGGCATCAGCGAGACCATGCGCTACGAACAGCGCACCATCCGGCTGAATCCCGATGACTTCCTCCTGCTCTACACCGATGGCGTCACCGACGCCCTCAACAGCCAGCAGCAAGAATTTGGCCGCGCCCGCCTGCACCAGATCGTCGCCGCTGAACGCCGCGCTACGGCCGTGGCCCTCATCGAAACGCTCGAGCAAACCTTCCACAACTTCGTCGGCGGCACCGAACCCTTCGACGACGTTACCATCCTCCTCATCAAACGACTTGCCATTGACAACCTGCCAGGTTAGATTGAAAATTGAGGCTAGAACGTGATGCGTGACCCGTAACTTCTCTCACGCATCACGGCTTAAGGTCAAATAAAAATGGAAACCACACTCTTAAACGGCCGTTACCAATTAGAAGCCGAAATCGGCCGGGGCGGTATGGGCGTTGTCTACCGCGCCCAGGACACCTTACTCAACCGCAGCGTGGCCGTGAAACTGCTCTCCGCCGGTACGTTGGGCACCGAAGGGCGCGCCCGCCTGCTGCACGAGGCGCAGGCCGCTGCCCGGCTCAATCACCCCAACATCATCACCATCTACGACGCCGGTGAATTTGAAGGCGCATCCTACATCATCATGGAAATGCTGGAAGGTGAGTCGCTCTATGACCGCCGCCCGCAAAACCTGTCCGAAACCCTGCAAATTGCCATCCAAATCAGCACCGCCCTGGAACACGCCCATACCAACGGCGTCATCCACCGCGACTTGAAGCCGGAAAACGTCATCATCACCCATGATGGCACGGCCAAACTGACCGACTTCGGCCTGGCACGTTCCGTCGCCAGCCGCCTCACCGTCGAGGGCGCTTTCATCGGCACCGTTTTCTATCTGCCACCGGAACAGGCGCTGGGGCAGGCGATTGACGGCCGTACCGACCTCTATGCCTTTGGTGTCATGTTGTATGAACTCGTCACCGGCCAGCTTCCCTTCAACGCCGACGATGCCCTGGCTGTCATTTCGCAGCATCTCTACGCGCCGCCCATCCCCCCCAGCAACCATAAGGGCAACCTGCCGCCCGCCCTGGATGTGTTGATCATGAAGCTGCTGCAAAAGAACCCGGACGACCGCCCGGCCTCGGCGACCGTCGTCCGCCAAAAATTGACCCACATCCGGCAGGCGTTGTTATCGCCAACGGCCGTTAGCGCCGCAGAGACAGCCCCCTCACCCCTGGAACGCCTGGCCCAAGGACGGCTGGTGGGGCGTGAAAAGGAACTTGCCGAGGCGAAGACACTTTGGAAACAGGCTATCCATGACCCCGGTGACCGGCACGTGCTGCTCATCAGCGGCGAACCGGGCGTGGGCAAAACACCACTCATGCGCGAGATTCGCACGCTGGCCGAAGTCTCCGGCGCGATGGTGCTGGCCGGTGAATGTTACGCCGGCGGTCATGCCCCCTATGCGCCCATCGCCACCATGCTGCGCGCGGCGCTGACCCAGCCGGCCCGCCGCCCCGCCACCGGACAAACAGGCACGGCCGTACCCCCTCTGCCCGATCCCATCCTGGCCGACCTGATCACCCTGGCCCCCGATTTGTGCCTGCTGTACCCCGACCTGCCACCCAACCCCTCCTACGACGCCCAGGCCGACCAGCACCGCCTCTTTGAAAGCGCCGTTACCCTCTGGGCCAGCCTGGCCGAACGCGCCCCCCTGCTGCTCATCGTCGAAGATGTGCATTGGGCCGACAGCGGCACGCTCGACCTGCTCACCTATCTGGCGCGCCGCTGCCGCGTGAGCAAACTGCCCATCCTCATCGTGATGACTTACCGCGACGTGGAGCTAGACGCCGCCTGCTGCCTGGATGATATTGTCTATGACCTGACGCGCGAACAATTAGTCTTGCGCCTCAAACTCAACCGCTTTGACCGGGAACAGACCCGCGTCCTGTTAAACGTCATGTTCCAGGAGACCATTTCCGACGATTTCTTGGAAGCAATTTACCGCGAAACAGACGGCAACCAGTTTTTTATTGAGGAATTGTGCAAGGCGCTGGTAGCGGAAGGGAAATTATACCGGCAGGATGGGCGCTGGCAGCGGCCGAATATGGCCGAGATGCAGTTGCCGCAAAGCGTGCGCGGCGCAATTCAGGCCCGCGTCAGCCGTCTGCCAGACGCGGCGCAAGAGGCGCTGCGCTGGGCGGCCATTATCGGCCGTGAATTTGATTTTGGCGTACTGCAACAGGCCAGCGACATGGAGGAGGAGACGTTGATAGATGCGTTGGAAACGGCCGTGCGCGCCCAACTCATCAGCGAACGCAAACCCGACCGCTACACCCGTGTCCGCGCCGGTGAAGAGACGTTTGTGTTCGCCCACGCCCTCACCGTCACCGCCCTGCGCGAAAGCATGAGCGTCATCCGCCGCCGCCGTTTGCACGGCCGTGCCGCCGCCGCCCTGGCCCAACGTTACCCCGACGACTACGAAGCGCTGGCCTACCATAACGCCGAAGCGGGCGACATTGCCAACGCTCGCCATTACTATACCAAAGCCGGCCACCGGGCGTTGGCCGTGCATACCAATCAGCAAGCCGAACGCCACTACCGCGCCGCCCTGGAACTGCACGAAAGTGACGCCGAAAAGGGAGATTTGCTGGCTCATTTGGGCGAGGCGCTGATTGCCCAAAATCGGTATGACGAGGCCATCGAAGTCTGGTTAGAGGCGATCTCCCTCTGCCGGGCACAGGCGCACCACGACCATGTAGCCCGGCTGTATGCTCGCGCCGCCCGCGCTGCCTGGCATGTGGGCGACACCCCACATGGCCTGGCCCTCTGCCGTGAAGGCATGGCCGGTTTGCCGCCCGATTGGGAGACGCCGGGCACCGCCGTGCTGCTGCATGAAACCGGGCGCGCCTGCTTCTTCAACGGGCTGCCCGATGAAGCCCTGGCGCTCTGCCAGCAAGCCATGGCCCTGGCCGAAAAGCTCAATCTGGTAGACGTGCAAGCCGACACCCTGGCGACTATGGGCGTACTGCCGGGACTAACCACCGCCGAACGCATCGCCGCCCTGAAACAGGCCATTGCCCTGGCCGAACCGGCCGACCTGCTGGCTATCGCTATGCGCGCCCACACCAATCTGAGCGGGCAGCTCAAACATAGCAATGACCTGGAACAAGCCCGCTACCACACCCGCCGCGCCGTGGAACTGGCGCAGCGCGCCGGCACGGCCATATGGAAGTTGGACGAGCGCGTGATAGCCTTGAGCGACGCCTTGACCAATGGCGACGTGGCCGCCGCCCAGACGTTGCTGGCCGAACTGCGCGACCTGGTGCAAACGATGCCCGCTTCCCATTACAAGCTGCCGCTGGTGGATATGATGGCCGCCTGGCTTGCCTACCAAACTGGCGATCAGCAGACGGCCGTTGATCTGCTGCAAAAATGCCAGGCCGACTTCCGCCAGCGCGGGGATTTACAGCAGTTGGCCGGCCTGAACAACGATTTAGGTTTCATTTTGCGTGAAATGAACCGGCTGGATGAAGCAGAAGCCACGCTGGTGGAAGCAGTCGAAATTGGCGACCGGGGATTGGGTACCGGCCCGGTCGCTCCCCGCGCCGAGTTAGCCATTGTCTACGCCTACCAGGGACGCTATGAAGAAGCAGCTACCCTGCTGCACCAGACAGAGGAGTTAAGCAGTGGGGGCGACTCCTTTTACGAACATGGGCAGTTAAACCAGGCTAAAGCGTTGATTGCCGTTTGTGAGCAGCGGTGGCAAGATGCGTTTTTGTATTTTGCCACGGCCGTGCAAAACACCGAGGCCATTGGCGCCCGCTGGTTCCAGGCAGACCTCACCCGGCAGTGGGCCGAAGCGCACCTGGCGCGCGGCGAACCGGCCGACCGCCAGCGCGCCCGTGAACTGCTGCAACAAAGCGAAGCCGCCTTTGCCGCCATGCAAAACGACTACCAACTGGCGCGGGTACGGGCGCT
This sequence comes from Anaerolineae bacterium, assembly GCA_023382655.1. GTDB lineage: Bacteria > Chloroflexota > Anaerolineae > Promineifilales > Promineifilaceae > CAADGU01. The sequence continues at coordinate 5,146 of JAHDWK010000052.1, forward strand.
TCTGGCGTCACGGCCGTAACCAACTCACCCCACCCCTTGTCCCCACCCACACCGTGCCATCGGCCGCCACCGCCACATGCGTCACATGATTCGCTGCCAGCCCATCGGCGGCCGTGAAATGCGTCCAGACACGGCCGTCATACCAAAACAACCCCACATCCGTCCCCACCCACAACACGCCGTTAGCTGCCGGGGCCAGCGCCGTAATCTGCCCGGAAATAGCCGCCGTACTGACCGTTTGCCGCTGCCCACCGGCATGGCGCACCAGCCCATTTTCCGTCACCACCCACACCGCACCATCAGGGGCAACGGCCGTGATCGGCTTCGCCAATGCCCCCGACCGCACCAGATTTTCCCCATCCAGCCGCCAAAACGTCGGGCCATTGACGCCCCACACCTGCCCCTGCCGGTCTACCAGCATCCCGGCCCAGGTCGGCGGCTCACCGCTCTGCTCCATCTGGCAGACGGTCACCTCGCCACCGCGCAATAAAAGCAGCCCCCTGTCCGTGCCCAACCAGGCGTCGCCGTCCGCGCCCGCCGCCAGGCTATTCACGGCCGCCGGTAAGCTATCGTCCGTGGCCACGCGCTGCCAGCTTCGCTCCCCGGTATTGCCTACACCCCAGGAGACGCCGCCGCCAAAATAGGCTACCCATAACGCCTCCCCCACCGGCAGGATGGCGCTGACCGGGGCGCGTTCGCTGCCTGTAGGCATTGGTTTTTCGACGACAATCTCGCCCGCCGCCACGCGGTAGACACGGCCGTCAAACGTGCCCACCAGCCAGGAACCATCGGCATCAACCACCAGCCGTGTAATGGGTGAACGCTCTTGCCCCGGCAACGGCCGTAACAGCCACACCCCCTCATCCGCCAACTGCCACAAACCCTGCGCCGATCCCGCCCAGATACGGCCGTCGGCCGTTTGCATCAGCGCCGTCATCTCCCCCATCGGCTGACCATCCACCGCCGGGAACGTTTGCCAATCGGCCGCTTCTGCCGCCCCCACCGGCCAGAAAAAGGCACCGACATCCGCCGCCAGCCAGAAGCCCCCGGCCGTCGCCAACTGATCATATACCTGCTGTACCGGCGGCAGGGGAATGGGGGTCAGGGCACGGCCGTCGGGCACAAACGCAAACAGGTTGTCCGCATTAAAAAACCAGAGCGTGCCCTCCGGCCCACTGCTCAACGCCCGCACATCATCCAGCAGCACCGTGCGCCAGACGCCCTCCTGAAAAGAGGCCAGCCCCTTATCCGTACCTGCCCACAGCACCTCGCCACGCAGCGCCAGCGTTTGCACATTGTCCGACGGCAGCCCATCCAGGCTGGTGAAGATGCGCCAGTTGACGCCGTCAAAACGGGCCAGCCCGCGATTGGTGGCAAACCAGAGCGCGTCGTCGGCCGTTTGCAGCCCGGCGCGCACAAAGGCGGAAGGCGGCCCCGCCACCGGGCACACCACCGTTTCCCAGGTATCCAATGCGGCGTTATACCGGGCAATGCCCTGAGCAACCGTAGCAAAAGCCGCTACCGGCTGTCCATTGGCGTCGCGGGTGAGGGCGGACACGGCCGTACTCGCCAACCCATGTGTCGTGGTATAGGTGCGCCAGGCAGCCCCATCAAAGCGACTGATCCCCGCCGCGCTGCCGGCCCACACCTCGCCGTTGGCCGCCGCCAGCCCGGTCAACTGCTGATCGGGCAAATCGGCCGGCGTGGTAAACAACCGGTCGTCGCCACTATCGTCGGCGTAAAACAGGCCGCCAGGCACAGTGAGCAGCAGGCCGGTGGGTAAAACGGCCGTCACCCGGAGCGCCGGCGCGGTGACGGCGGCGGTATTAGCAATGGGCGCCAGGCCGGTAGCATCAAACAAGGTCAATCCGGCAGCAGGGTCAGCATAAGCCAGCCAGACAGTGTTATCCAGCACGGCCGTTACCCGGCTTACCGCATCACTTGCCAACCCATCACCCATTGTAAAAATTTGCCAGCGCGCCCCATCATACCGCTTCAGGCCGCCCGGTGTGGCCGCCCAAACCATGCCGTCCGGCGTAATGGCAATGTCTTGAATGTCGTTGATGCTCCGGCTGCCCACATGCGCCACTTCCTGCCAGCGACGGCCGTCCCACTGCGCCACCCCCTGGTCTGTGCCCACCCACACCGTTAGCCCATCTGGGGCCAGCGCCAGCGCCCGAATCTCTTCACCGGGTAGCTGGAAAAAACTGCGGGCGCGGGTATGGCTGTACCAGCGACGGCCGTCATACTGCCCCACGCCCGCTTCTGTCCCCGCCCACACCGTGCCATCGGCTGCCACCAGCAGATCGGTAATATGGTTAGATGGCAACCCATCGGCAGTGGTAAAGGTCTGCCAGGAAACGCCATCATACCGGCTCAGGCCGCCCGATTGCGTGCCAAACCACAACGCCCCATCGCGGCCAACGGCCGTGCTGGTGACCATGTTTTCGGCTAAACCATGTTCTGTGGTGAAACGAACAGCCTCCCCGGTAGCCCACTCCCACACCACCACGCCGCCATCGGTAGCTGCCCAAAGCAGCCCCTCCTGTACAACAGCATCATTCGCGCTTTGCGGCGCGGTGAAACTTGTCCATTGCGGGTGAATGACAACCGGCTGCGGCAGGCCAGACCAGGAAACGGCCGTGCCCCCCGGCGACGGCCGTGCTAACAGTGGATACGTGGAGAGGAGGTAAATTAACCCGGCCAGGCAGACCAGAAGCAGCAACAACACCATGCCGGCCAACGCCAGGCGCATATGACGAGACATGAATGAAAGGATAGGGGTTTACGGGAAGATGGGGGTACTGAATATCACAATATCTTAATATCCTCGTGCCCGTTTCGCTTACTTTGGACGAAACTCCTGCGCTAACAGATAGAGCAAAAAACCCAGCATAAGCATCAGGCCAAAGGCGACGATGCCCAAAATGAAGCTAACGGCCGTACTCACCGTCAAATAGTTCTGCGTGATGGCGACTGTGCCTAACACGCACAATATGAAGCTGAACAGCAGCATCACACTGCCGATCACCAGCCATTGGTTTTTGTTTACAGTGGCCTGCCCCGGCAGCACAGTCGCTTGCTGTGGGCGCTGCGGATTGTAGTAGAGGCGCACGGCCGTGTCTGGCTTGTATTGCAGCGCCACCTCCCGCGCCCACTGTTTTGTGCCCTCGCGCTGACCGTTGGTATCGGACGGCCGTTGTTTCACGGTATAGCTCTCACTCTCCACACTGTAACTCAGGCTGATTTCCGGCTGGTACAAATTCTGTCCCTTCTGTTTCTTGCCGGTATCTACAATGGTGCTGTTGGTTACGGCCGCTTTCACCGCCGGCCATTCCTTGCTGGCCCTGCCCCGTTTCAATTCGTCATATTTCAAACCAAGCGTCACCGCACTAATGGCTGGTGTAATGATCATGAGGAGTTGAATGAGTAGTGCAATTATCATAGCGCCATGGTAAACGGAAAATTCCTAATCGTAAATGGTAAAACTCTCCCGGCTACTGCTGGGAATGGATGATCACGGTCGTGCAGAAATGCGCAGTTCTTTCAACTGCTGCTGCAATTTGTAATTGGGCATCCGTGTCAGCAATTCCTCATACAACCGCACGGCCGTTTGCCGGGCAGCCTCGCCTTCCCCTATTTGCCACAAATAATAATGAATTTGTGCCTGGTAATCGTCCCCGGCAAAGTCAGTAATCATGGCGCGGAGATGGTTTACGGCCGTTGGCCGCTCCCCAAACTGGTCAAACAGGCGCGCTTGCAACAAACGGCCGTCAAACTCCAGTTTCTGGTCACCCACCGGCGCACTCAAGGGCAGCGCCTCCGCCAATACCAGGCGGCACTGTTCATATTTGCCATGCGCAAAAAAAATCTCTGCCTGATGGACCAACGCGCCTGGCAAATACCGCGTACTACCCAAAGACCGGCATAAATCCACCGCCTGCTGCCCCAACTCCTCCGCCAGTTCATACTGGCCCCTATACATGGCTGTTTCCGCCCGGTTCATCAGCCAGATACACATGGTGATGTGGTCGCCTATCTCCTCAGAGATCGCCATTGCCTGTTCATACCGGGCTTGCGCGGCCGCATATTGTCCCATTTCATTGTGCATCACCCCCAACCAGCCCAGGCTGTTCGCCATACCACTTTTGTGGGGCAACGCCTGAAAAGTCTGCAAAGCGTGTTCAAAACAAGCAATGGCCCGTTCATAACTGCCGGTGCGTTTGTAAACATTGCCCAGCCGCAGCATCATATTGGCCGCCACCTGCCGCGCCCCCACTGACTGCACGGCCGTCAATGCCCGCTCAAAATAATCTAGCGCCCGCTCATATTCGCCTAACCGCAAATAGATATTGCCCAGATTGCCCAGACTCAAGCTAAGTTCCGCCTGGTTATTCAGCAAACGCCATAACTGGATTGCCTCTTCATAAACAATCACGGCCGTCTCATACTCACCCCGATGCACATACACAATGCCCTGTTTGCCGGCCGCCCGGGCGATCAAATCCGGCAGCCCCACCTCTTCCGCCTGCAACCGTGCCATCTGCAACCACTGCTCCGCCTCCGCCAGCTTACTTTGAGCCAGGCAAATGACCCCTAGACAAATGTGGCAGTTGATAATGCCCTGCACATAACCCAACGCCCTGGCAACCGTCAGCGCATTCTGATAAGTGGCATGAGCCAACGCCGTCTCTCCCTGATCCATCTGAACCGTGCCCAACACAATGGAATTCCTGACAATGGCCTGTTGGTAGCCAATGGCCTCAGCGACAGCCAGGGCTTGCTGGCTGCACGCCAACGCCTGCTGATAATCAGCCTTCAGCCGATAAACCTCAGCCATATTGCCCAGTGAAGTTGACATCTCTGTCTGGTCGCCAAGCGATTCATAAATTTGCCGGGCCTGGCTAAAAGCGGATAAGGCCGCCTCATACTGGCTCTGAATGAGATAGATGTGGCCGATCTGGTTGAGGGTGCGGGCATAACCCCGGTTGCGACTGGGTGTAGGGTAGAGGGTAACGGCCGTATCTAAACACTGCCGGGCCTGCTCAAATTGGCTCAGATGCCGCTGCCACTCCCCCTCCAGGCTATACGCCTGGGCCAATAAATCCGCCTGATCAAGCTGCCCCGCCAGCGCCTGGGCGCTTTGCGCCTGTAAGATGGCGATCTGATATTGGCCACTCTGGCCCAAAAAGTGGGATGTCTGCAAGTGCAACTCCACCAGCAGGTCCAACTGCGCCCGCGTAACGGCCGTTTCTGCCGACTCCTCCCAATCAGCTACCAAAGCCAACGCCGCCAACAACTGCTGCTCTGCCTCTTCAAACAGCCCCACCAGATGATAAAAGCGCCCCAAACCACTCAGCGCCTGAGCCAAAACCGCCGCCATCTGGCCCGCCAAAGCCCACTGCCAGGCCTGGCGGATATTGTCCAAATCCCGCTGGATGATAGCAATGGCCTGCTGGGGGTTCGGCCCTCCCAGTTCAGCTTCCTGCTCGGCCACAAAACGGAGGTAATAGCGGCAGTAATTCTGGCGGAACAACGTTTCCTCTGTCGCTTGTGCCGAGGGTTGGAGCTGCTGGCGCACAAAGGCCCGTAACAACTGGTGCATGTGGTAACGGCCGTCGGCCCGCCACGCCAGCAGCGACTTGTCCAACAGCGCCGCCATATCGGTCATGGATACGTCCGGCAGCACCGCCAGCGCCGCCTCAAGCGTGAACCCCCTGGCAAAAAGAGCCATCCGCCGCAGCGCGCCTTGCAGATGCAGTGGCAGCAGTTGCCACGACTGCGCCAAAACCGCCCGCACACTTTGTCGTTGAGTTGGCATATCTCCCAGAGGCGAGACGAGGAAATCGAGGCTCTTTTGCGTCTCCCGCAAGATGGTGGGGCAATCCATCAGGCGCACCCAGCCCGCGGCAATTTCCAGGGCCAGGGGCATCCCATCCAACAACTGACAAAGCTCTAGCAGGGCCGGCATGTCGGCCGCTGCCGGCTGGAAGTCAGGCCGTACCCGCCGGGCGCTGCCCAGGAAAAATTGTACTGCTGCCGACGTTTCTCCCTGAGCGGCATACTCCAGACCACCAACGGCAAAACGGCGTTCGGCCTGGATGTTGAGCGGCTGCTGGCTGGTCAGCAGCAGTTGCACCTGAGGTGCGGCTGCCACCACTCTGGCTATCAGAGCTGCCCCCCCATCCACTTGTTCAAAACTGTCGCCAACCAGCAGCATCTCCTTATCCTGCAGATAGCTGAGTAACTGCTGGTGCGGCGGGATGTGTTCGGCCAGTTGCAGCCCTACTGCCTGGGCTACGGCCGTTACCAACAGATCAGAATCTGTGACGGCCGTGAGTGGAATGAAGAAAGCACCATCCCGATAAATGGGCATACCCGCCGGGCTGCGACCCGATTCATCGGAAACGGAACTGCCTTGAGCCAAAGTCCGGCCAACCTGAACACCTAAGCGCGTTTTCCCCATGCCACCCGGCCCAATCAAGGACAACACCCGGCACTCCTTATCGCCCAAAAGTGCCAAAATTTTTGCCAGTTCCTCTTCTCGGCCAACAAAAGGCGTAAGCGGGTTGGGGAAATGATGAGTCTGTGTCCGGCGCGTCCCGGCCGGCAGGAAAGCCCCCCCCTTTATTTGCTGCCAGAGTTGATCGGTTTCGGGCGCCGGTTCAATACCCAGTTCCTCCTTCAGTATCTTGCGGCAACTTTCATATTGAGCCAGGGCGTTGCTGCGTTGGCCGTCACAGGCCAGCAAGCGCATCGCCTGGCGGTGCGCCTCTTCGCGCCACGGTTCCATCTCAAGCTGCCACAAAGCATACCGATAAGCTGCGTCAAAAGCCTTTTGCTGTTCATAAGCCACTGCGAGTTGGTTTAGTGCTGTTAACTGGCGCTGGTAAAGTCGCTCCCGCTGCAAAAGCATCCACTCCTCAAAGGGGAGGGCATCAGGCAGCGACAATCCAGCCAGGAAATCACCGCGCCGGTAAAGGGCAACGGCCGTTTCCAACCGCACCAGACAAACCGAACAGGCCGGCAGCGTAACATGGGGATGTGTTTTCACGGCCGTCACCTGCTCCCAAAAACTGGTCACGTCCGCTGTGCCATACTGTCCGTGCAGTTCCACCGTTTGCCGCGTTACCGTCAGCAGCCCATCCCCCAAACCGGGTTGCGCCTGATCCAGGCTCTTGCGCAGGCGGGAGAGTGTCTGGCGCAGGTTTTGCCGCGCCAGTTCTTCTGGTTGTTCCGGCCAGAAAAGCCCGGCCAATGCCTCGCGCCGCAGGGGACTGTCGGGCGTCAGCGCCAGGTAGGCCAGCAAGGCCCGCGCCTTGTCGGTGGGAAAATGGGGGGATGCGCCAGTGGGGGTCACGGCCGTAAAACCCCCAAATAATGTCAGCGAGAGTTGACTCATCCCCGCTATTCTACCCGAAGAACTCACATTCTTGTCACGTTCTTGTGACGATGGCTGCCTATAGTGCCTATGGTTATGGAAAACATGATGCGTGATGCGTGATACATGAGGTCACGCATCACGCCACTAAAAAATTTACTAAAGGAAATTGATACAACATGAATCAGAGACAAATTCAGTTAGTTCAGGAAAGTTTTGAAAAGGTGAAACCCATCGCCGACATTGCCGCCAATCTTTTTTACGACCGCCTCTTTGAGCTAGACCCCAGCCTGCGCCGCCTCTTCAAAGCGGACATGAGCGAGCAAAAGCACCATCTGATGACCACCCTGACCTTTGCCGTCAGCGGACTCAATAAGCCGGAAAGAATTTTGCCGGCCGTGCGCCAGCTTGGTGCCCGGCACATTGGCTATGGCGTTCAGGAACAGCATTACCAGGCGGTAGGCGCGGCGCTATTGTGGACGTTGGGTCAGGGATTGGGCGCGCATTTTACGGCCGAAGTGGAAGAAGCGTGGACGGCCGTTTACATTGTCCTCGCCACCAATATGCAAGAAGCCGCGCGGAATAGCAGCCGGCAAACTGAAACACATTCCCTGGCTAAGGCATGATTAGACTGAAACGCTGAAAAGTTAGACTGGTTCGCTGCCAGAAGCGGGTATGCTGCGGCTCAGGTTGAAAGCCAACCTATTTTTACCATGTTGTGTAAATCCGTAGCTTCATGTTGTTACGGACCTCATTATTTAAGGAGATTTATTCACAATGAATCAACGACAACTCTCACTTAGAAACTTGATCCCCCTCAAAGGGCTGCTCTTGCTTCTATTCGTCCTGGCCGTCAGCTTCGCCTCACGGCCACAGGCCACCACCCATGCCGGTGGTGAATATCAGACATTCCTGCCCATCATCACCATCCCCGAAGAACCAGAAGCGCCGACCATCGGCTATGCCACCGGCACAGACCGTACCCTCCTCCGCTGGTTCTGCACGGTCAACTGTAACACCCAATTTGAGGTGTATCGCCGTGCCGGCGGCGGCGCGTACCAACTGCTGGCAACCGTCGGCCGAGAGCCAGACGCTGCCGCCGCCATCCAGACGCTCAACTCCACTGACGGCCGTTGGCCCACTCTTTACAACGACCTGCTTGACGAATATGCCGATCAAAACATCACCAGCATCCCCCGCCTGTATGCCATGCTCGATGAAAACACGCTCGTCGCCCAAAAACTGACCAACGAGTATTACCCCATCGCCCTCATCAATGGCTGGGGTTATCTCGATACCGACTTTGTGGCCGGAACCACCTATAGCTATCGTGTGGTGCGCGCCGCTGATGATGAACTGCTGGGTGAAGTCACGCTCATTGCCGGACAGCTCACCCCATTAACCGCGCCGCAAAATGTGCAGGCCGTGCAACTGAACCCCGAATCGAGCGAACTCACCCACGCCAAAACCGCCGATTGGGGCCAGGTGCAGGCCGACCGCCGTTTCCACCAAAACGCCTATCTGCGTTGGGATGTAGGCGAACTGGCGGGCACGGTCTTCCCCGCCGCCTGGACCATTGGCTACGACATTTACCGCGCTCCACGCAATACACCGGATGCCCTCACCCAGGTCAATGGCGAGATTTCCGTGCAGCCCATCGCCGCTGCCGCGCCGGATATTGTGGCTTCGGATGTCATTCTGGCAGACGCCGCCGGGCAAGATTACCAGATGATTGAGCATTTCTATGCCGACCCCACTCCGGCACATGGCGACTACGTCTACCGCGTGGCCCCGCGTGATGCGTTGGGGCAAATTCGGCAATGGCCGGCCCACAGCACCCAATTCAGCACGGCCGTACCCGTCACCACCTATGACTTCCTGCCCCCCCTGCCGCCGCAAAACGCGCAGGCTACCGTCAATACCAGCCACACCCAGGTCACACTCTCCTGGGAAATGCCCGCCCCTCCGGCCGACCTGGCGGGTTTCCGCATCGAGCGCACCCGCGCCTTCAACAGCAGCACACCCACCGCCGAATGTGCCAGCGATGCCGCCTGTTGGCTGGAAGTGGCTACCGTGAGCGCCAACACTTTCCAATGGGTGGACAATGACCCGCAATTGGATCAGGCCCGCTGGTATCGCCTGCAAGCGGTAGACGAGTCCGGCAACCGCAGCCAATACACCATGCCCGTCCAAGCCACCCTGCATGACGTCACCCCGCCAGGCCGTCCCGTGTTGGATGCGTTCTACTGCTCCGCTACCCCCAGCGACCCCACACCCGACTACTGCCTGATAGCCGACGGGGACGACAACGTGACCCGCTATCTGGTGGGCTGCACCTTCTGGTCGGACGGTGAAGAAATTTTCTTGCTGGAACAAACGGCCGTCAACGGCGACCTGCCCTCCTTTGTCATCACCGACCTGTACGAACCACCTTTCTCGCTGTTTGATGTGGCCTGTACGGTGCGGGCGGTGGATGAATTTGGCAACATCTCCGAACCATCGGTCCCGGCCACCATTGACCAGTGGACGAGCCAACAGCCGCCCAATCTGCCCAACCCCATCCTGACCAACATCACCACCGTCGCCCTGGATGAGCAGGGCAACGCCACCGCCCAGGTTGAATGGGGCATGCCCGGCTCCCCCCTGATTGACTCCTTCCGCCTGAACCGGGAAACCATCTCCGGCTGGGACAACGATCCCACCGTCATCAACGGCATTGGCTCCAGCGTGCGTACCTACAACGATAGTGACGTGCGGGCGGGTGAACTGTACAGCTACACCATCACGGCCGTGCTCAAATTCGGCCTGGGTGAGCTTGCTTCCGAACCACGCTTCTACCGCGTCCTCAGCGACGGCCGTCGGCCTCTGATTCAGTTTGAACTCACCGAACTCAATTGGAACCCCAACGCCGGTACAGTCCTGGCCTGGGACTCTTGCGGGGATGTCCCGTCAGTTAACGACTTGCGCCTTTATGCCGTTTTCCGCAGCGTCACCCTGGATGAGGGATATAATCAGATTACGCCCATCTTCCCCTCAAGCGCCTGCATCGCCAGTTATATAGACGCCAGCGCTCAACACGGCCGTTACTTCTACAGCATCATGGAGTTTGATGTCCGCACCGGCGAGCCGGTTGGTTACACCATTCCCATGCAGTTTGATACTAACACCGAACCCCAGGCCGGCGGCTATATCCCCGTACCCTTTGGGCAAGGGCTGGTGCAAAGCACCCTATACACCCCCAATCAGCCCATTTTCATCCCCAACTGCACCCCCATTCTGCCCAACAGCAACGACTTTACGCAGCCGCTGCTCTTTGGTGATGGTTTTGAGGTACATAACCTGATCATCACCGCCATGATCGGCAACAACATTTCCGGCTGGGGCGACTTGCGCGTCATCCATAATGGCGCGCCCGTTTTCATCCCCATGCAGTTCCAGGACATCACCGTGGCCGACGCCCAAAACCACGTTTGCACCGGTTTCATCAATGTGAACGTCATCGCCAACACCGGGGCGCCCCTTCTGGTCACGCCGGGAACCGGGCTATCTTATCAAGTGGCGGAAATTGTGGCTCGGCCGTTCTTCGCCAACATCAACACCGGCTCCGGCAAAGTGCGCGTCATCATGCCGCCCACCATGCGCACCATTGATGCCAACGGCGAAGAGCTAGACACGCTCAACCTGGCCGGGAATGATTTGACGCTCAACGCCAACCTGGAATTCAGCTTCCAGACCAATATCAGCAACATCGCCAATCACGGCTGCAACGCCGGCGAGGACCCGATTCTGGGTTTCAACCTGGAGACGATGCCCACCACCGTCGTGCCCACCGGCCTGTTCAGCGCCACCCCCGCCGGTATTGAGATGGCGGGTGGCTGCATGGATTATTACGAGCGGTACAACCCGGCGGCAGCCAATGGCTACCAACGCCCCGGCCCCGGCAACCTGAACGCCGGTGACGCGAACGATGGTTTCTTGCGCGGTCGTTACACGGCCGTTGCCAACAGCCTCCACATCAACCCTGCCGGTCTCGGTGGCGTATTTGACAGCACCGTGCCCATGAGCTATCTGGCCAGCTACCCCTTTGGCTTCAGCCTGGACCTTCCCGGCAGCAAAAGCCTCACCCTGGCCGACAGCCAGATCGTCACCGGGTCTTTGGGCAATGGCGTAGCCACGTTTAGCCACCACCAGACCGTCAATGAAGCCACACAAGCCGTCGTCACCGTCCACTTCAACCAACTGACGGTGGATGATCAGGGTGGGTTGTATACGGCCGTGACCCCCGATACCGCCGCCGTCGAATGGATGCTGCCCAACGGTTTTGTCGCCGGCCTGCTCAACGCCGAACTCTACCTGGGCCAGGTGACAACCGGCCAACGCCCCGGCCAAACCATCAGCGGCCTGGCGACCTCCGCCCTGTGGGCTACCCGCCCCGGCGACACGGTAGACCTGGGGCTGGAAAACCCGGCCGAGCTAGAGCCGGGCCTCAACGTGCGCCGCGCCGATCATGGCATCTTCTGGAAAGCGTGCCCCTCTGGTCAAATCGCCGCCCTGCCCGCCATTGTAGACAGCTACATCCGTCACGGCGGCATCAGCGAACGTTTCCAGGCCCAAATCAGCACGCCGCTCACCACCAACATTCACGGCTACGAGACCGACATTGACAACTTCGACCTCTCCTTTTTGGACAACCTGGTCTACGACAGCCACATCACCGGCGATGTTGATCTGCCCTTCCCGGCCGACCTCGACCTGCGCTTCATCTCCATGTGGTTTGGTCTGGATGGCTGTATTGGCGGCGGTGAGCTGCTCAACAGCTACGAAAACCTGGCTTATTGGAACACTAATGTCAACCTGAACCACGCCGTCTTTGCCAACGAAGGGGCGCTGCCCGCCCTGCCCGGTTATCCACACTGGGATCGCGTACTGCGCACCATTGGCGCGTTGGAACTGCCCCATCTGTCGCTGCCAGGCCAACCCGCGCCTACATTGGTTGGCGTCGCCATTGGCTTCCAGCCGGACGGCAATCCGTATGAGGACATCCTGGTGGCCCCCAACCGGCCCAACTTTGAATTCGACGGCTTCCCGCTGCTGCTGACTGGTCTGCGGCTGAGTACGTTGGGTGAAACGGCCGTGTGGGACGCCAACGCCACCGCCGCCACACCCCCTATCACTGACTGGTCGCAAAAAGGGTTCGTCGAGGTACATGGCGCTATCGCCGCCCCCTACTTTGGCCTGCTGGTGCGCGAATCGGGCGCGCCGGGCGACTACCCCGACATGCGGCTGCAGTTGCATGACAACTACGTCGGCTTCGACGAACAGTTGAAAGGGGCGCGGGTTTGGGTGGACTTGCCTATGGTGCAGGTGGTTCACGAGTTCCCCAACCTGGTCTACGCTTCTAGCACACTGGAAGATCACGGCCTGCTGCTCGGCTTCCGCGAGTATGAGTTTGTGCCCCAGGTGGCAATTGATACCTACGGCTTGCCACAGAGCGCCAAAGTGGTGCATATGGATGCGGGCGTCATCATGGAACCGGCTCATGTTCACTTCTTCCTGGGGCAGAGTTCGGGTACGGCCGTGTTCCGCGCTATGTCCGAAGCGATTAGCGGCACAAATCCCCCCTTGCCTGCCAACACCACCATGAATGGTTGGGCGGCCCGGTTGGGCATGAGCAACATTGCCCGTGATGGCTACAAAGCATTGGCCGAAGATGTCTGGCCCACCTACGCCAGCTTCGCCAATCCCAACTTCCGCATTACCACCCAGGTTCTTAACGAATACGACAACCAACCAGGCCAATCGCTGCCCGATAGCAATGCTTTTGGCGGCGGCACATTGGGTGCAGTAGCGGCGCAAGGCGTAGACTTCAACAAAATGCGCGGCCAGGTAGAAGTAGACGGTATTGGATTGGGAATGCAACTGGAAACCTTCCAGGTGGCAACAGAGCTGATTGTGCAGTTAAACAACGAACCTCAGCCCATTTTTTACGCCGATATGGTCAGCTTTATGATCAGCCGCTACGGGGATTACATCCTGGAAGGGGTCAACGTACAAAGCAGTCTGGTGGGTAATCAGGTCGCTCTGGACATCACCGGCCTTTACAACCCCGGTACGCAAGCCATTGAAGCCGGTCTGGGTTTGCACAAGGATGTAAACCTGGTGCACGACTTTGAGATGTGGAACATCAGCCTGGAAGAAGCAACCGGGGCCGTCGGTCTGGGTGGCGACGAAGACAACAACACGGTGCTGCGTTACATCGGCCTGAACCTGGAAGCGGCCTGGAACTTCGTGCCCTTTAAGGCAGGTGCGTTTGGCGGGCAGGTGTTGGCCGGAACCATTGACCCTAACAGCCCCGTCTTGCAAAACCACTTCCCTGATGTGCTGGATCATCTGCATCTGGTACCGGCTGCGCCGGGCGAGAATGACGCCACCACTCTGCTCAAAGGGGCCTATGTACGCCTATACGGCGACACAACCGTCAACGGCCAAAAAGTAGCCAAAGTGATGACCGTCAACGGCGGTATGCGCTTTGGTGGTTGGTATTGGTCAGACCAGGCTGGCGGCCAGTATTACGGCGGGTTGGCCGGGGCGTTTGTGCATACAAACTACCTCAAGGTGGTCAGCGCCCGCGGCGACATCACTTTCACCTATGAACGCACGCCGGTGGTGGAACAGCTTTCGGCGGAGGCATGGGTAGCCGGCGGCATCGGCTCCTGTGAACCGGAAACGTGGACTTCCTGGGCTACACGCTGGTGGAACGACAAATGGTGCTGGTCGGCCGGGGCACAAACCGTGTTGACATACGATATGGTCGAAGATGACTTCGATGCCTCGTGGCAGTTTGACTTTGAATAGGTAAGACCTGACAGGTTTCCGAAAACCTGTCAGGTCTGCCTCCCTACCATAAGACCCTAAGGGTTTTCAGAAACCCTTAGGGTCTCGCCACCACCCGATAAACCAACCCCGCTTTATCATCACTGATGTAGAGCGCACCATCTGGCCCCACGGCCAGACCAACGGGACGGCCGTCAGCCGTCCCGTCCGCTTTTAACCACCCCGTCACAAAATCTTCGGCCGGGCCGGTGGGTGTGCTGCCGTCCAGCGGCAGACGCATCACCGAGTACCCCACCGGCACGCGCCGGTTCCAGGAACCGTGCATGGCCATAAACAGGTCGCCCTGGTACTCGGCCGGGAAGGCGCTGCCGGTGTAAAAGGTGATGCCCAACGGGGCCATGTGTGCCTGCACTTCGGCCACTGGCGGCTCGACGCCCACGCAGCTATCGGCGCTGCCCATATCCGGGTCAATCACATCCCCGCTGTGGCAGGTGGGCCAGCCGTAGTGCGCCCCGTCACGTACAATGTAGATCGTTTCCGGCGGCAGATCATCGCCCATCAGGTCACGGCCGTTGTTGCTGGCCCACAGTTCACCCGTGTCAGGATGAATCGCCAGGCCAACGGCATTGCGCAGGCCGGTGGCAAAAACGCGCTCGCCAGTAGCCGTATCCTGCCCCACCGGACTGTCATACACGGTGATAGCGGCCCGGCGTGGGTCTGTTTCATCGCAAACATTACACGTAGAACCGGCAGCCAGCGCCAGACGGCCGTCCGGCAAAAAGATGACGGTGCGGGTGCTGTGTTGGCCGGGCGGGGTGAAGGTGTCAATCAGGGTGGTCTGCACATCGGCACGGCCGTCACCGTCCGTATCTTCCAGGCGCACCACGCCGCCGGGCACACCCACATACCACGCTCCCTCGTGGTAAACCAGGCTGTGTGGACTGGGCACATTGTCGGCAAAGGAGAGGATGTCATCGGCACGGCCGTCGCCGTCCGCATCCGGCAGCATGGCGATGCGGTTATTGCCCCGGTCGGCCACATACAGCACCCCATCCGGCCCAAAGGCAATAAAACGCGGCCCGCGCAGCCCACTGGCAAACAGTTCCACCTCAAACCCCGGCGGCGCTTGCAGTGTCGTCTCGCTGCCGCCGCCCAACATACCCCTCAGATTCACCTGCTGCCCAATGGTCACATAGACGGCCAAAACCCCGGCCAGACAAATCAACATCACAATCATCAAAATCCAGATCAAGCGGCGTCGTTTCATACCATCAAGTTTATCTCAAAAATCCAACAAACGGCCGTTGCCAGGCGAATTGCCACAATTCGGTACTGTCTTTAGTTTTTCACCATGACTACAGCGGATAAAGAAATGAACGGATTCTCCTCTGGAAATTTATCCGCTTGTTCCTCAATCCGTTGTACTATCTGGACAAAGATCACTATTCCCGCGTTACGTTTAACTGATTACAAACCCGGCCGGGTGGTGTATGCTCAGTCTGGTGTTTTTGCGCTTCCTGCGTGATGGACTGCGTGACGGACTGCGTGATGGAGTGAAAAAAGATCATGGATGAAGGATACGAGATCGTCCACATCGAGAAACCCGAAGAAGCTGCATGGGAGATCATCGGCAGAGGTCTCCAGAAATTTAATATCCAACATGCTGGCGACGAAGGGTTCCAGCGCATTTGTTTTGCCCTTTGCTCTCCCAATCAGGAAATCGTTGGCGGTGCTCTTGGGGAAATTTATTGGGAGTGGCTGCACCTGGATCTCATGTGGGTCAAGGATGAGTTTCGGGAGCGCGGATATGGTCACCGTCTCCTGTTGGCGATGGAAGAGGAGGCGAGCAAACGTGGCGCAAAACACGTTTTTTTAGACACATTCAGCTTCCAGGCGCCGGAGTTTTACCTTCGGCATGGTTATCGCGTCTTTGGTGAATTGGCCGATTTTCCTGCCGGACATCGGCGTTTCTTTTTGACGAAGGAGCTAGGCCAGCAAACAACAGCCAAACGCTAAAAGTGAACAGCTAAAAAACCAGGAGAACTTACCATGTACACGGTAGAAGCCAGCAATCTGGCCAAATCATTCGGCAATGTGCATGCCGTTACCGACGTCTCATTTGCCGTAACCAAAGGGGAGATATTCGGCCTGCTGGGGCCAAACGGCGCCGGCAAAACCACCTCCATCCGTATGCTGTTGGACATTTTCCGGCCGGATGCGGGAACGGTTTCCATTTTCGGCGGGCCGATGACAGAGGAGAAAAAAGACCGCATCGGCTATATGCCCGAAGAGCGGGGGTTGTACCAGGAGATGGAGTTGGAATCATGCCTGGTGTATCTGGGCACATTGAAGGGCTTATCGGCCAGGGAGGCGCATAACCGCCTGCGCGGTTACATGGAGCGGTTTGACCTGTGGCAGCACCGCACCAAGAAGGTGAAAGAGTTGAGCCGGGGGATGACGCAGAAGGCGCAAATCATCAGCACGGTACTTCCCAACCCGGAGTTGCTGCTGGTGGACGAACCGTTCAGCGGGCTGGATCCGGTGAATACGCAACTGGTGAAGGATTTGATGTTGGAACTACGCGCCGCGGGAACCACAATCATCATGTCTACCCACATGATGCACAAGGTGGAAGAATTATGCGACCGGATGTTGTTGATCAATCAAGGGCAGAACGTGCTTTACGGCCGTTTGGAGGACATCCGCCGCCAATTTTCCACCCATGCGGTGCTGTTGAAGGTGGAGGGGGAAATACCTGTACTGGATGGCGTCCAGACGGTCAGTCCGCACAACGGCGCAATGCATCTGACGCTGGCGGGGGAGATGACCCCTCAGGGAATTCTCTCGCAGTTGGTGAAAACCGGAACTCTGGTGGAGGAGTTTGAGATTGCCGCGCCTACGTTGGATGAAATTTTTATCCAGGTGGTGCAGGGGCAGGGCACAGGAGGTGGATGATGTCGCGCATATGGCTGATTGCCCGCCACCACTTCCTGTTTGAGGCACGCAAGAGGACGTTCTGGGTTTTGCTGTTCAGCCTGCCGCTGCTGCTGGCGCTGACGGTGGGGCTGGGCGTGTTGGGAGAAAGGCTGAATCGTCAGGTTACACGGCTGGGCTATGTGGATCCGGCCGGTTTCCTGACCGACACCACATTGGACAGTGAAGACGCGGTGTTACAGCAGTTTGAAACGGCCGTAGCCGCCCAGACTGCGCTAGAAAATGGAGAGATTGACGCCTACTACGTGCTGGCGGTTGACTTTGAAACATCCCGAAATGCAGAGTTCATTTATTCCACTACTATCCCTTACCAGGTGCAGCTCGCCTTTGGGGATATGGTGCGCCGCAACCATCTCGCCGATTACCCGCCGGAGGTGGCGGAGCGGGCACTCACCAGAGTAGCTGTGACCGTGCATGCCCTGGACCAGAACCGGAACTTTAGTGCCGACCCGACCCTCTCCGATTTTCTGCCGCTTTTTGTGGCGGCCATTGTCGCTTTTCTGGCGATGACCACTTCCGGCTACCTGATGGAGGTGCTGGTGGAGGAGAAGGAAAACCGAACCATGGAAATCGTGGTCTCCTCCGTATCGGCCGGGAAACTGATGACCGGCAAAATTCTGGGCGGGGTGGGCATTGCCGCCTTGCAATTGTTGGTGTGGTTGGCCTGCCTGGTGGCCGCAGTGGTGATTGGCCGGGCCACCGGTGTTTCCTGGCTGATGGAGTTGAATCCTCGCTGGCGGGACATTCTGCAAACGGTGATCATCTCCGTTCCAGCATTTTTCTTCCTGGCTTCCTTCTTCACGGCCGTTGGCTCTATGATGACGGAAAGTTCGGACGCACAGCAAATGGGGGCTATCGCTTTTCTGGTAATGTTTGCGCCGTTTTTTATGGTGCCGGCAATTGTCGAGAATCCACAAGGTTGGTTGGCGCTGGTACTCAGTTTTCTGCCGCCGACGGCCGTTACCACTTTTGCACTGCGGATGCTGGTGACGTCAATTCCCTGGTGGCAAGTATTTGTCTCCTTTACCATTTCGCTGGTTTGTGCGGTGGGGATGGCCCTGCTCGCGGCCAAAGCTTTCCGGCTGGGTATGCTCCATTACGGCAAGCCGCTGCGCCTGGGCCAGTTGTTCGGCCGGGCAGCAACAAGCGGCTGATTATGAGGAGATGACATGGGCGATTGCCCGAAGTCGCTTCGGGTTCGCCCACCACGATGAATGAAAATCCACAGATTACACAGATGGCGCAGATTTTTTATCTGTGAAATCTGCGTAATCTGTGGATTATTTTCGAAGGGGTGGTTACGATGAAAAAAATGTTGCTGGTTATGCGCCATGAGATCCAGATGACGTTGAAACGGAAAACTTTTGTGTTCTTTACGGTGGGGCTGCCGCTTATTTTGATCCTCATTGCCCTGGTGGTGATGCTGGTCAACCGCAACCGGCCGGATTCGGCGGAAACTGCCCCGGCAATGGAGGCAGTAGGGCCGCAGGGTTACGTTGATTATGCCGGGCTGGCGGTGAGCGAACCGCCGGGCATCCCGCCTGGAAGCCTGCTCCGTTTTGAAAATGAGGCCACGGCCGTAGCCGCGTTGAGAGCGGGAGAGATAGAGGGTTATTTCATCATTCCGGCCGGTTACCAACAAGAGGACACGCTGGCATATGTAACGGCCGAATATGTGCCCTTTGAAGGCAGCGTGAACACGGCCGTTGTCGAATGGCTGTTGCTGACCAACTTGCTGGGTGGCCCGGAAAAGGCGATAGCGGTCTGGCAGCCGCTCATTGTGGAGGTAACACAACTGAGACAGGAAACCGCGGCTGTGGATGAAGAAAACTGGTTTGCGGAGTTGATGCCCACATTCATGGTGTTCATCATTTACATGACGATCATCATTCCGGCCGGGATGCTGGTCAACTCGGTGACGGACGAAAAGAAATACCGCGTGATTGAATCGGTGCTGGTATCCGTTTCGCCACGCCAATTCATCACCGGGAAAATAGTGGCGGTGGGCCTGTTAGGCCTGCTGCAAATCACAATGTGGGTGATAGTGATGTTTATTGTGACCCGCTACCTGGGGCAGGGCCTGAACATCCCCGCCGGATTCACCATTGAGCCAGCACTGTTGGTATGGGTGG
The DNA here is from genome assembly GCA_023382655.1 of Anaerolineae bacterium. Taxonomy (GTDB): domain Bacteria; phylum Chloroflexota; class Anaerolineae; order Promineifilales; family Promineifilaceae; genus CAADGU01. Next base: position 24,487 of record JAHDWK010000052.1, read on the forward strand.
TACTTTACAGCCTGTTGGGTTATGCCATGTACGGTGTGTTGATGGCGGGTCTGGGGGCGCTGGTACCAGATGTGAAGGACGCACGCGGGGCATCGTTCATCCTGCTGCTGCCGCTGATTGTGGTGTATGTGTTTAATATCGTGATTATTGAACGGCCGGACGGGCTGGTTGCCCTCTTCTTCAGCTTTTTCCCGCTCACCGCCCCGGTGGGGATGATCGGCCGGATGTCGGCCACGGCCGTGCCCATGTGGCAGGCGGTGTTGTCGGCCGGGCTGCAATTGGGCACGGCCGTCTTGCTGGTGGTGCTGGTGGCCCGCCTCTTCCATGCCCGGTTTATTCTCTCCGGGCAGACGTTCAGCATGAAACGTTATTTTGAGGCATTGGCCGGCCGGGTGTAATTGCTTCGTTAGAAAACAGGGGGAGCCAGTGCGCCAGAGGCGGGCCAGTGACATTCATCAACGATGCAGGTCGTTTTGGCAGGGGAATTGAGAGAGTGTGGGGGAACCGTTGTCACGGAACATTGATCCCTTTTATAGGTTGTAGGTTGAGCGGTTGCCTTTTATACTAGGGGACGTCAGAGCTAACCATCACAAGAAAAAAGAAGTTTATCATGCACGTTTGCCCGATAAAACCCCCATCTTCATGTTATGCCGCAGGTTTTGCCGGTATGTGCTCTGTATCAGGGGTTTACCCCGCATTCGTGCAGTTGAATAAGTGTTAGGGCGGCTTATATTATTGCGTTGTGCCGAACATGAGAAGTTTTGGCAATTTACGACCGTTCTACAAGCCAAAACACTATCCTAACAACAGCTTAAAGCTGACGCGGCAAAGGAAACGAGTACGCAGCTTAAGCCACTGAACGGCGGACTAATGCAAAGGTCAAACTTGTGTCTACCTTGTTTAAGCGAGAAGAGGCTGTAAAAAAGATAAGTAATAGCCTAGCATTGCTAGAACTGTCCACACGAAATCTTGGTTTGATGCGGTTATTCGATCAAAACATAGTTGCAGAATCATTTAGTGCTGAACTCCTCAACCTTGTGTATGGTTATGAGCTAATTAATCTCAACTCCATCAACAACACATATGCTGCAACCGATCTTGGGGATTTTGCAAATCGTTTGTGTTTTCAAGTGACCTATACTGGTAAACAAAACCATAGGACCAAGATTCAAGATTCCCTTAATAAATTCGTGATACTTGGAATGCACCGCGATTTTGATAGATGCTGCTTTTTGTTTCTCGGTCCGAAACAAAAAACCTATAGCACCCCTTTTGAAACGAACGGCAAAATACCGTTTGACCCTTACAAAGACGTTTTTAACTTGGAAGATATTGTAAAGAAGCTACCAAATCTTACTGACTCTCAACTCGATGACTTAGTAACTCTAGTGGAATCCAAGTTGCAATTTCAGGGAATTAACTCTTCCCCATTGTCAATCAACAACTTTTCTGAGCTTGCACAAGAAATTTGGCCCTTAATCGCCAATAATGGGCGAGCCTTCACTAGCTTTGGCCCAAATTCGGGAGCAGACACCGCGGCAAATCTAAGATGGGATCTCGAACTATGGGAAAATGCCAAAGTTGAAATTATCTTACCTAATAACAGGAAAATACTACAGTTAATTACAGACCACGGAAATCTGATTCCAGATCGATATCGAGCAGTATTCGACAAAATGATTGCCCACATCTATGCATTCGAAAAGCACTGCGAAGACCCGACCTTTTCATATACTGACCATCAATTTCCCACCTTATTTGGCAAGATAATCGACGAGACTTGTGTTCGAGAAGAGAGAAGAAAAGGAAATGTTGCTCAATATGAAAAATGGCTAAGTGAATGGTTCCAAGAATCAACCGAAGTAAAAATTCTTGATGCATACATTGTTGGTTCTGCTTTACGTGGTCATTTTGCTGGTGCAGATGTCGATCTATTCATCCTAACTGGTATCAATACTACTGAGGAAAGTAAAGCGTTAGTTTCCACGACAGAAAATTTGAAAGAAGACTTTCTTCTTAAATTTGGCAAACCGTTACATGTTATGGTTTTCTCGGTATCTGAAAAGGGTGAATACTATAATTTTCTAGAAAATGTTAGTCGCAAGAAACAATTTTCTCAATTTAAGGCCGCTTAAGTATGGGCAAAGATTTACATTACAGCATACTTGTATTCTTCAAAGACAGGATGCGAGAGCATTCAATGGTAAAGGGATTCCAGGTCATTGAGGATGACAATAATTACCTTTTTGAAATAGAGCGGGTTGGCTTTTTACCTGACGTTATCGTGCATTTAAGCGATAGTTATGTCTACACTGTGCACGATTATCTTTCAAAACCACGTGTTTTGAGAGAGGGTGACTACATTTTAGTAGCACGACCAGAGGCCAAATACACTGGAGACGCATTGTCTCTAGCAAACCGCAGTAAAATAGGTCTGGGCAAGATTGGAGAATTTATGAGCGCTCTTAGCATGGAAAATGTTTGGATGCACAAACCAAAGAAAAAGCGCGAATCCTAAACCAGCTTCGCCCATACGATCTACTTTGCGGCCGACGCTGGCGCGATGCCTCGGACGGCTACCTATTTGGTGAATAGCAAAGGTTTTGGTCAACCGCGCCAGCGCACCTGACGGCGGCGTTGGGCTGTGCAGCGCGGGATTTGCAAGGCGGTTGGTTGGCGAAGGGTAGTAGGGAATGGGCTGGGGAATGGGCGGCCACTTGGGCCGGCTCAGTGCCAGCGTTTTGACAAGTTTAGTAGAGAGTTTGATGAGGTGGAGATCATTGAAATGATACCTGATATCCCGGCCTGGGCACGGCAAAACGTGTCCCCAGATGTTCATGATTTTTTCGACGTGCGCCAGATGCATCGTGACGGCAGAACGCAGATTCAACTGCCCGACCTTAAGCAGTTAAAAGGCTGGGCTAAGTCTCATGGCTGGCCGACGCCCTGGTTTGGTTTCGAGAAAGCATTTATGGCTAAACTATTCGAAAGTAAGGAGACCTTTTCACTGGCGCTCCATGAAAGCGGCATCAACATTCTGATTCCCATTGAAGAACACACCCTTACGATTGAACGGCTCCAGGAATTGGATGCGTTGTATGAGGAAAGGGAAGAGTTGGGAGCCTTAGGACGGCGGCCTACCCGCTGGGGGACGCTGGTCAGTAATCTGCGAGAGATACGTCGTCTTGTGGAAGCGGGCGTTAAGGTGAAAATTGAAGGAACTGAGACGGTTCTGACTACCTGGCAGAGTTTTTATGAATGGGCGCACGGCCGTTACCATATGCTTGAAGACGGCTATGACAGTTGGATAGGTGATGACCACTCGTAGCGGTTAAAATCGCGCCTACAAGTGAAAAGTCGGTCTCTGCCGACTAATCCCCAGTGGATACCAGCCCACAACCAGCCCACGAAGTGCCTGCCCTGAACTCCGTGAAGGGTGGGCTTTGCTGTTTGTAACCGCAGGGCGAAGCGTCGTGTAAAGGGACCAAAATTAGTACCAGTTGAAAGTGGAAAATTCTACTAAAGGTT
>JAHDWK010000053.1 GCA_023382655.1 Anaerolineae bacterium
GGAGGCGGTTGGAAAAGTATCGCTGGTCGGTAACTCGCTGGCCGCCTACCCTACGATTTGATCTGTAAGCCGGTAGGGGTTAATTCATCTTGCCCAGCAGAGCCGTTTTAGCCCAGGTGGCGGGCAGGTAAAGGGGGTCTAACTTCAGGGCATTGTCGTAGTATTGCAGCGCCGTGCGATAACGCCCCAGGTGTTCATACACCCGACCCAGATTCATATAGGGGAACTGGCGGGCTTCATAGCGGGGGGCAGTAATCGCCTTTTCAAACCAGGGAATTGCCTCTGGCCACTGCTCTTGCTCAATCAGATAAACGCCAATATCGTTGTACGGATTGCCATAAGCAGGATCAACAGCAATGGCCTGGTGGCACATGTCAATAGCCTCCTCCAACTGCCCCATCATATTGTAAGTCCAACCCAGGAAGGTGTACGCTTCGGCCGTGGGGTGCGTGGCAATGGACTGCTGATAGAGATACGCCGCATCTTGCAGTTCTCCCTGCATCTGGTGACGAAATGCTCTGTCAAATAAAACCATCGCTTTTTGCTGTTCAATCTGATCGTCGGTCATCATGCGCAATAGTTTAGCAGGACTGTTTTTGAGTGTCAGCAGGTCGCCGGTATTTCTTACACGATTCATACGTGACCCGTGACCCGTGACCCGTGACCCGTGACCCGTGACCCGTGACCCGTGACCCGTAAAGCATAAAACAAAACCGATTACGGACTATCGGTTCCCGTCTACCACCGCGCCAGCAAAGGCAACAGTTCGGTCAGTTCGGTAATTTCAGCGTGGGGGATGACGCCGGGAGGGGTAGCAAAACGGCCGTTACCCCTAAAATACACCGTGCGCATCCCGGCGGCGCGCCCACCGACCACATCACTGGCGGGGTCGTCTCCAATGTAAACGGCCGTGTCCGCATCCACCCCCAACCCCACCAACACCTGCCGAAACGGGTCCGCATTCGGCTTCCACATATTCACATCCGCCGAAAAAACCATCTCATCAAAATATGGCGTCAACCCAAAACGATCCATATCCGCCCGGTGCAACGTCCCAGGGAACATCGTATTGGACACCAATCCCACTTGAAAACCAGCAGCCTTCACCTGCGCCACCGTCGCCACCGCCTGCGGCGTCAACTCCGCCTGCGCTTGAATCGCCGTACCATACCGTTCCGCCGCCGCCGCCACATCCACCGCCCCAATACCGGCCACGTCCAGTTCCGCCAACGCCGCCGCCAATAAATCCACCACCCGTAAATTTGCCTCATGGCGCGTCGCCGCCCGCCACAGCGGCGGCAGCAGCGCAAACCCCGCCTCCTGAAAGTTGGCAAAGGGCGGCAGCGCATAACCCCGCTGCTGCCAATATGCAAACGCCGCCGTCAAACCCGGCGTCTCCAGAGCCGGCCAACTGGCAAAAGCACCGGCATACTCAATCAACGTTCCCCCTAAATCAAACACAACCGCTCGAATCACCTGATCACCTCATCACGGCCAGACACATCCATACCCTTCGTACACCACCCGGTCAGGGGTCCGCTCCAACCGCCACTCATCCTGCTGCTGCCTCACCAACAGAGGAATAGTAACAACCCCCTCACTATTGACAAACCGCACATTCACACACCACTGCCTCTCGCCTGCCTCCGTTCCCGGTGCGTCGGCCACATAAACAATTCGCCCCCCCGACTCATCAAACCGCTCACTTATAATAAAATTAGTAATTACTTCCACCCCTCTTTCAGGCAACTGCCCGCCCCCCTGTTGCTCTTCCGGCTCACACGCGGTTAAGAAGCAGAGGCTAAAAACCATAAAGGCTAACAAGGTTATCATTTTCATCAAGGTTCACCTCATTCACAACAATTGATATACCCACATTTTACAAAATTGAAACAGCAATCTATACAGCAATGGTACAAAAAAGCCACTGTCTGCTATCACCTGGCCGAATTTCACAAAAAAATTTGCGGATAGTAGAGGCTTATGGTAACTTTTGTACTGAGAAGAGAAACTATCCCTGGACAAAACAACCAATTGGCAAACAGATAAATTTTACGCTTGTAAGAAATACAACCGGACACCAAATTCACACAAGCCTATGAGTATAAACGCCGATATTTTAACCGTCCAAAATGTCTCGCTGAGTTTTGGGGGTAATGCTGCCTTATCAGATGTCAGCTTTGGGGTGCGCCAGGGTGAAATTCGGGCCATCATTGGCCCAAACGGCGCCGGCAAAACTTCCATGCTCAACTGCGTCAGTGGTTTTTATCGTCCCCAAACTGGACAGGTTCTCTTCAAAGGAACCGACCTCACCAAAACACCCACTCACAAAATCGCACCCCTGGGTATCGCCCGCACTTTTCAGAATATCGCTTTGTATACTGGCCTCAGTACACTGGAGAATCTCATGGCGGCCCGCCATATTCACATGAAACAAAGCGGCTTACAGAGTATGGCCTTTTGGGGGCCGGCGCGCCGTGAAGAAGTGCGGCACCGGGAATTTGTGGAAGAAATCATAGATTTTTTGGAGATTGCCCATATTCGTAAAGCGGTCGTGGGGGCGTTGCCCTATGGTTTGCGTAAAAGGGTGGAATTGGGGCGGGCGCTGGCTTTAGAGCCAGAACTTTTGCTGCTGGATGAGCCGATGGCCGGTATGAATGTGGAAGAAAAAGAGGATATGGCCCGGTTCATTCTGGATATTCATGAATTGCGAAAGGTGACGATTGTCCTGATCGAACACGATATGGGGTTAGTGATGGATATTTCGGATCGGGTAGTGGTGCTAGATTTCGGCGTCAAAATTGCAGAAGGAACGCCGGATGAAATTAAGCAGGATGAGCGTGTGATTCATGCGTATCTGGGCGAACAGTAAAATCCCTTGAAATAGCTATGAACGAACAATCACTTCCCCAACAAACGCTTCCCCAAATGTTCCTGAAACAAGCCCAGGCGGGCGGGGCCACACGGGTATCTGTGCGTCAAAAAGAGATGGGCATCTGGCGCGAATTTTCCTGGCAAGATTCTTATGAGCAGGTGAAGACCTTTGCGTTGGGCATGATCGCCCTCGGCTTGCAGCGCGGCGATCATATTTGCTCGATTGGCGACAATGACCGGGAATACCTGTGGGCGTTTTTAGGGATGCAGGCGGCCGGCGCGGCCGTTGTCGGGTTGTATACCGATGCTATCCCCAGCGAAATCGAGTACATCATCAATCATAGTGACGCCACCTTTGCTCTGGCCCAAAATCAGGAACAGGTGGACAAACTGCTGGAGCTAAAAGAAAAAGCACCTCGTCTGAAAAAAGTCATTTATTGGGATGACCGGGGCATGTGGAATTATGACGATGAGTGGTTGATCTCTTTTGCCGAAGTGCAGGCGTTGGGACGGGAAGTAGACCAAAAAGAGCCAGACCGTTTTGAAACAGAGGTGGCGCTGGGCCAGGGTGAGGATACCGCCTTGATTTGTTACACGTCGGGTACCACTGGTCTGCCCAAAGGAGTCATGCTCAGTCACACGAACTTGCTGTCAGCCGCCACCACCGCTTTTGCCATTGATCCGCGCTATGAAACCGATAATCATGTAAGCTTCATGCCCATGGGCTGGATCGCTGAACCCGCTTTTGGCATTGTGCCCCATTGTTACGCGGGCATGGTGATGAATTTTCCCGAAGCGCCAGAGACGGTACGGGAAAATGTGCGGGAGATTGCCCCGGAAAATCTATTTTACAGCGCGCGTCTGTGGGAAAACCTGGTGGGCACGGTGCAGGTGCGTATGAAAGACGCCACCTGGTTTAACCGGAAATTATATGGCTGGTTTCTGCCAGTGGGTTATAAGATGGCCGATAAGAAGTTTAGCCGGGAAAGGCCGGGGCTGGGGTTGCAGTTGGGCTATATGTTGGGAGATTGGTTGGTCTTCCGCCCGCTGCGCGGACAACTAGGATTATCTCGGCTGCGCAGCGCCTATACGGCCGGGGCCACACTCAGCCCAGATCATATCCGGTTTTTCCATGCCATGGGGATCAATCTGAAACAAATTTATGGTTCCACTGAGGTGACAGGTGGGGCAACGCAGCATCGAGACAACGACATCAAGTTTGCCAGCGTTGGTATGCCAAATCCTAGTGTGGAAGTGCGGGTGTCGGACGAGGGTGAGCTGCAAATTTGTGGACCGACGGTGATGAAAGGGTATTACAAAGACGAGGCCGCGACGACAAATGATATGGAGGTGGATGCCAACGGCCGTCGCTGGTTCAAAACAGGCGACGCCGGCTACATTGACGAGGATGGTCACGTTATCTTTCAGGATCGGGTGAAAAATATGATCCGCCTGGCCAATGGTGAACTGTTTTCGCCGCAATTCATTGAAGGGCGCTTGAAATTCAGCCCTTACATCCGCGACGCCATGACCATTGGCAGCGAAGAGCATGAATTTGTCTCCGCTTTGGTTATTATTGATTTTGAGAATGTGGGGCATTGGGCGGAAAAACAGGGCATTGGCTACACCACGTTTGTAGACCTGTCACAAAGGCCGCAGGTGTTTGCTTTGATTCAAGAGGCTGTGACCGAGGTGAACAAATCACTACCGGAAGGCGCGCGGATTCGCCGTTTTGTGTTGATGCACAAGGAGTTTGACGCCGACGAAGCAGAAATGACACGCAGCCGGAAGCTACGCCGCAATGTGCTGATGGAGCGGTATGGCGAGATTGTGGCCGCAATGTATGACGGCCGTACGGCCGTCAACGTGCGCGCCCCGGTGAAATACCAGGATGGCAGCGAAGGGTTTATCGAGACACAGGTGCAGGTATTGAGTGTATAAGGGTGAGGTGATATGGATAAACAAACAAAACGGATCAGGAACCTGTTTGTGACCATCGGAGTGGCGCTGTTGGTGGTGTGGTTCATACGGCCGTATACCAACTGGATCCTGGTGCCCCAACAAATCATCAACGGCCTTCTCAATGGCGGCACCCTGGCCCTCATCGCTCTGGGCATTGTCCTCATCTACAAAGCCTCTGAAGTATTCAATTTTGCTTCCGGCCAGATGGTCATGGTCGGCGCTTATATTGTCTGGTGGTTTGCCGGGGGTGCTGGTGATGGCAGCGCCCCTTTCGATTTGCCTCTCTGGGCCGCGATTCTGGCCGGTATGGTCACGGCCGTAGGCGTTGGGTTTTTAATCGAACGCGCCGCGTTGCGCCCCATGACCGGCCAGCCCTTGTTAGCCATCATCCTTATGACCCTCGGCCTGGCCGAAATCATGCAAGGGTTGATGAACGTCTTATTTGGCGTCACACCCAAAGGCAACTTCCCTGCCCCCTTTTCTCCCAGCGACGCTTTTAATATCCTCATTGCCCCCATCAACGACGTCAGCATCGTCTTTCTGGATCGGCTGCAAGTTGGACATGCCCGCTTAGCCACCTTCCTGGTGGCCATTCTGGCGGCCGCCCTATTTGTTGTTTTCTTCAACTATACCCGCACCGGACTCTCCATGCGCGCCACCTCGGAAAACCACGAACTGGCCCAGAGTGTGGGCATCAAAGTCTCGCGCGTGTTTGGCCTTTCCTGGGCCATCGCCGGCATCATCGCCACGTTAGGTGGCGTATTGTTGGCGACGCTCACCGGCGTTAGCGTGAATTTATCCACTGTGGCCCTGGCCGCTTTCCCCGCCATTCTGTTAGGGGGCCTGGAATCATTTCTGGGCGCAGTGGTCGGCGGGTTACTGGTAGGCATAGCCGTCGCCCTGGTACAGACATCAACCATCGTCGAAGTCCGCAATTCCGCCGAGATTGCCCCTTACGTGCTGCTGCTCATTGTGTTACTCATTCGGCCAGAGGGGTTGTTTGGGCAAAAGAGAATAGAAAGGATTTAACTTATGGCCGTTTTACGACCAGCCGGTGATTTTGACCGCAGTTATGAACAAGATATGTCGCTGGTGCGGCAAAAGTGGCAATGGGTTGTGCTCATTGGCGGGCTGATTCTGTTGTTTGCTGCGCCACGCCTGGGAAACACCTACATTGTCACCACTCTCAACCAGATTGCCTATACTGTGATCACCTTGCAAGGTTTGAATCTGCTCACCGGCTACACCGGCCAGATTTCTTTGGGGCAGGCAGCGTTTATGTTGGTAGGGGGATATGCGGCTGGGTTGGGTGCAAAAGAGCTAGGATTGCCGTTTTTCCTGGCTATCCCTTTTGCCGGGTTGATGACTGGTCTCGTAGGTTTGTTATTTGGTTTGCCTTCCTTACGGGTAAAAGGGTTCTATCTGGCGATGGCTACTCTGGCAGCCCAATTTATTATTCCCTGGCTTACACGCCAACCTATGTTTGAGGCATACCTGGGCGGCACCAACGGGTTCATTGAGGTACCGGTGGTCACTTTTTTGGGTCATCGCTTTGGCGAACTGTCTGACTTTGTATACATATCACTAACGGTTCTGCTCATTTCCACCGTGTTAACCATCAACGTGACTCGCACCCGGCTGGGACGGGCCCTTGTGTCCGTGCGTGATAACGACCTAGCAGCTGAATTGTTAGGCGTGAATCTATTCCATTACAAGTTGCGCGCCTTCTTTTTGGCGGCATTTTTTGCCGGTATCGCCGGTTCCATACGGGCGTTCAGCCAGCGTGGCGTAGGTACGCAGTTTGGGTATGGCCTGGATGAGTCTGTCCTTTTCCTGGGGATGCTGGTTATTGGGGGATTGGGTACTAATTTAGGCCCGTTTCTGGGGGCGATTTTTGTGATTGTGCTGGAAGATTTTTCATTATGGATGGGCGCGGAATTGGCAGCCGCATTTCCCGCTCAAGCGGCGCAGTTATTGTCATCATTCCGGCCAATATTTTTTGGGCTGGTACTGGTGTTGTTTCTGATTTTTGAGCCACGCGGGTTAGCCCATCGTTGGCGATTACTCAAGGCAAGTTGGCGGTTACGGCCGTTTGCCCGCTAACCATCTCATCTTCAATCCCATCACCATCATTAGGCTTCTTTCATGCGAATTAGCTAAAACGCAGGCAAAGGAGGTGAAGAACAGGCAAAATGTGATTTTATAAAACCACCTTATTGTTTAATCCGGCATACAAACCATGCCACAATGCTTAAAAAAGGAAGGAAATGAAATGAAGAGAAACATATTGTTAATCACGCTGCTGCTTCTGTTCGGTATGCTGCTGGTAGCCTGTGGTGGTGATACCGCCGACGAACCAACCCCCGAAACCACTACCGAAGAAACCACCACTGAAACGACTGAAGAGACTACTGAAGAAACCACCACCGAAACCACCGAAGAAGCCATGAGTGAAGGCAGCATCGCCGTGCTGCTGCCCGACAGCGCCTCCTCGGCTCGTTGGGAAGCCGACGACCGCCGCTTCTTCGAGCAAGCGTTTGAAGCGGCTGGCGTCGAATACACCATCGTCAACGCCGAAGGCGACGCCCGCGCCCAACAAACCCAGGCCGAACAAGCCATCACCAATGGCGCAAAAGTGATTTTGCTGGTCAACCTGGACAGCGGCTCTGGGGCAGCCATCATCGCCCAGGCCCGCGAAGCCGGCGTCAAGGTCATTGACTACGACCGCCTGACCATCGAAGGCCCCGGCGCGGACGTGTACGTCAGCTTTGACAATGTCTCCGTTGGCCGTTTGATGGGTGAAACGTTGGAGCCGATCATTGATGGGCTGGATGCCGACCCCAAGCGGGTGGTACAACTCAACGGTTCCCCCACCGATAACAACGCCACCCTCTTCCGCGAAGGCTACTTCAGTGTCGCCAGCCCACATTATGATGCCGGTGACTGGGAACTGGTAGACGACCAGGCTGTACCGGACTGGGACAACCAGCAAGCGTTGGTCATCTTTGAGCAAATCCTGACCGCTGCCGGTGGGGATGTGGATGCGGTGTTTGCCGCCAATGATGGGCTGGCGAACTCGGTCATCTCCGCTCTCAAGAGCCAGGGCTTGGACCCGCTGCCGGTGAGTGGGCAAGACGCCACCGCGGCCGGGATTCAAAACATCCTCTCCGGTTGGCAGACGATGACGGTCTACAAGCCCATCAAACTGGAAGCGGATGCCGCCGCCGCCGCCGCCATCGCCCTGCTGCGTGGTGAGGATGTGACCGCCCTGACCAGCGACACCATCAACAACGGCACAAACGACATCCCCTTCATCAAGTTGACCCCGTTGGCGGTAACGGCCGAGAACATCGAAGAGACGGTCATTGCCGATGGTTTCCGTACCTGGGAAGAAATCTGTGTGGGTGATTTTGCCCAATACTGCCCGGCTGCTGACATAGGCGTCGAACAGGAAGCGCCTACGGAAGAACCCGCCACAGAAATGATGGAAGGCTGCGAAGTTGACCTGACCGGCGAGACCATTACCCTGCACCAGCAGGCCGGCCGTGAAGGCCCGTTGGCGGCTATTCTGGGTGAGGCGTTCGCCTATGCCACCGACGATGCGCTGGCCGCTGTTAATGGTGCTGGCGGTGTTTGTGGGGCGACGTTGGCTGTTGAGTTCAATGAGACCAACTACGACGTTGAACAAGAAATCGCCGTGTATGAACGAACCCGCGAAGACGCCATTCTTATCTTCACCTATGCCAGTGGCGCTACGGTAGCCCTGTCCTCACGCCTGAATGAAGACCAGATTTTGTCCATTGCGGCCGGCGTGAATGGCCCGGCGATTTATGTGCCACGTGGTGGTTACACCATCGGCGCTGTGCCCATCTATTCTGACCAGTTTGCCGGTTTCTTGACCTGGTTGAGCGAAAACTGGGCCGACGTGAAACCAGAATCGGCCGGGGATGAGATTGTGGTAGGGGTGATCGGTTGGGCCAATGCCTTTGGCGCCGGCGCTACCACAGAGGAAGCACTGGTTATAGCTGAGGAACTGGGCATCACCGTACTGCCTTTAGAAGAGCAGGCGGTAGCCCCCGATGCAGACGTGTCAGGTCAGATTCAAAATATGCTGGTAAACGGCGCGAATGTCATTTACAACCAGAACCTCTCCTTCAGCGTGGCGCAGGTGATTGGCACTGTGCGGGCAATTGGCGTCTGGGATGACGTGATTGTTGGCGGTGTTAACTGGACGTACAACGCCGATGTTCTCAATTTCCTGGGTGATAATGTGGCGCTGGCCGATGGGTATTATGGCGTGGTGCCGCATCTGACGTGGGCAAACACGGACGCGGAGATTGTACAGGAAGCGATGGCCGCGTTTGAGGCTGGTGGGTACCCGGAGACGGAGCGTACCAATACCTACTTGCTAACCTACGCCACCATGTTCGCCGTGCGAGACATTATTGTCCACGCTGTTAATGAGTATGGCTATGAAAACCTGAGCGGGGCAACACTGCTGCAAGCGGCCAATGATATTGGCATTGTGGATGCACGTGGTTTGTTTGCCTATGATATACAGGGCGAAAATCGTGCCCCCAACATGGCGCAGATTCGCCAGTGGCAGTTGCAGGAAGATGGCACTATCCTGGATGTGCCGGTTTCTGAAATGTTCGCCTTACCGGACACACGACCGCCGGCAGAGTAAGTTATAGATAATTGGTAAACGGTAGGGGCGGGTTTCAGACCCGCCCCTACATGCAGAAACATGCTCAAAGTCAACAATATCGAAGTGGTGTATAGCGATGTGATCCTGGTGCTGCGGGGTATTTCTTTGGAAGCGCCGCCAGGCCAGATTGTGTCGTTGTTGGGAGCAAATGGGGCCGGTAAATCTACGACGTTGAAAGCTATTTCTGGTTTGTTACACGCCCAGCAGGGCGCGGTGACACGTGGCTCAATTGAGTTTGATGGGCAGCGTATTGATGGGATGTCGCCGGAGGAGATTGTGCGCCTGGGGATTGTGCAGGTGATTGAAGGACGGCCGTTGTTTCGCCATCTCACCGTAGAAGAAAATCTGTTGACGGGAGCCTTGTTCCGTAAAGCGCCCGGCAGTGAGCTGAAGCGTGACCTGGACCAAGTGTACCACTTTTTCCCCCCTTTGCAGGGGTTTCGGCAGCGCGTCAGTGGGTATTTGTCTGGTGGCGAGCAACAGATGGTGGTGATTGGGCGGGCATTGATGGCTAAACCACGGCTGATGCTGCTAGACGAACCCTCTTTGGGTTTAGCGCCAATGCTGGTGCAAAATATCTTTGGAATTATTCGCCAGATCAATCAGGAATCTGGTGTGGGTATCTTGTTGGTGGAGCAAAATGCCAATGTGGCGCTGCATACAGCGTCGTATGCTTATGTGATGGAAAACGGCCGTATTGTGATGAATGGCCCCGCCAACCAACTGCAAAATAATGCGGATATCAAAGAATTTTATTTGGGGCTGACGGCCGTTGGCGAACGTAAATCTTACCGCGATGTGAAACATTACAAACGGCGCAAGCGGTGGCTGGGTTGAGCCGGTTATCGGTTATCAGTCGTCGGTAAACAGTGAGTGCGCTCAAGCGCACTTTTGGTAACAAACGCCGATTTGTAATCGGCGGCGAATGGCGGACATGGGATGAACGAATTAGACCAACGATTGCGAGCATTTATCAAATATGCATATGAAAACGCCACGGCCGTGAAAAATCGTTTTGATCAGGCGGGCATTACCCCCAACGACATTCAAGGCGTGGCCGACCTGACCAAAATTCCCGTTTTTCCTAAAGACCGGCTTATCCAGTTGCAACAAACCGACCCACCCTTTGGCGGTATGGTCACAGTACCCCGCGAAAAGGTGACACACATCTTTTTTTCACCTGGCCCCATTTATGAACCGGCGCCTGAACCGGATGAGGCTAATTGGGACATTGCCGTAGAAGCATTGCGCCTGAGTGGTTTTCGGCCGGGCGAAATTGTGCTCAACAGCTTTTCTTACCATCTGGTTCCTGCCGGTTTTTTGTTTGATGGCGCTTTTACCCGCATGGGCTGCACGGTGGTGCCCGGCGGTACCGGCAATAGTGATTTGCAGGTCAAGATGGCTTATGATTTGCAGGCAACGGGATATGCCGGAACGCCCAGTTTCTTATTATCGCTGCTGGAAAAAGCAAAAGAACAAGGGATCGAACTGGCTATTGACCACGCCATTGTCTCCGCCGAACCGCTGCTGCCGCCGCTGCGCGCCGCCATTGAAAGGTTTGGCGTAAAAATTGGCAACGCCTACGCCACCGCCGAATTTGGCATTATGGCTTTGAACACAGGCAGTGGTCTGGCTTTCCAACTCTTTGCCGAGCCGCTGGTAGAAGTGGTTGACCCAGAGACAGGACAGTCGGTTGGCCCTGGCGAGGCCGGGGAAATTGTGGTTACGAATTTCAGCCGGGTCTACCCGCTCATTCGCATTGGCACGGGCGATATGGCGGTGAATATGGACCCCCATCCCGGTCAGAGCCGGCAAACGGAACGGGGCATTATCCTGGTGGGACGCTCGGGGGATGCGGTGAAGGTGCGCGGCATGTTTGTGCATCCCAACCAGCTTGGTTTTGCGGCGCGGCAGGTTCCTGGCGTCCTGAAGGTACAGGGAGTGGTGACACAGCCGGATAACAAGGACTATTTTGTGGTCAAGGCAGAAGTGGCCGAGGGAGTGGCGGCTACGGCCGTGACCACCCCCCTGCAAGAGATGATCAAAAACCTCTGCCGGATACGGGTAGATGCCGTCGAATATCTGCCGCCGGGTGGTCTGGGAGAGAATGCGCCAGGCATGGTAGACGGCCGTGAATGGGGACGGTAATCCGTAATCCGTAATCCGTAATCCGAAGTCCGACTTCGAACACAGGGATATTTATGAGCAAAATCATCATCAGCGCCGCTCTCACCGGTGTCGTCACTACCCGGCAGCAATCTCCCTATATCCCCTACACCCCCGTTGAAATTGCTGAAGAAGCCAAACGCAGCGCCGACGCCGGCGCCAGCATTGTTCACATTCACGCCCGCAATGCCGATGGCACACCGGCCTGGGATGTGGAAACCTTCAGCCAGATTCACCACGAAGTCCGCCAGCGCTGCCCCGATTTGATCATCAACTACTCCACCGGCGCTTTTGGCATTCCCCGCGAACAGCGCATCCATCATATTCGCGCCCTCAAACCGGAAATGGCTGCGCTCAACATGGGTTCCATGAACTACGCCATCTACTCTCGCAAACATAAACGCTTCCATCACGACTATGTGTTTGCCAACCCTTTTGCCGACATTCAATACTTCTTGCAAGCGATGAACGAAGCGGGTACGCGCCCGGAAATGGAATGTTTTGATACCGGCCACATCAACAACGCCCAACCGCTCATAGATATGGGGCTTTTGCCATCGCCCTACCAGTTCAGCCTGGTAATGGGGGTTTTGGGGGGCATTCCCGCTACTACCCAAAATCTGGTGCATCAGGCAGGTCAATTACCGGCAAATTCTTATTGGCAAGTTATTGGCATCAGCCGCCATCAATGGGCGCTGGCGGCCGTGGCTATCACGATGGGTGGTAATGTGCGCGTGGGGCTGGAAGACAACCTCTATTTGCCCAACGGTGAACTGGCAAAGTCCAACGGGGAGTGTGTGGCCCAGGCAGTGGAATTGATTCGTATCGTCGGCGGCGAGGTAGCGACCATTGCCGAGGCGCGGGGGATTTTGCAGATTCCGCGTGTATCATAGACGGTTATGGATTGCTCATTTCGGTAGACGGCCGTGACCATACCTTCCGCCCTACCCATTGCCCCAACGCCAGAATGCCCGCCAGCAAAAAAACCAGCGCATATTCCACAATGGGTATCCGCAGCGCCTCATTGAAATAACGCCAACCGGCCGCGTTGTACACCACAAAAATCGTGGCAAAACAGGCAATCACCAACGCCCAACGCAGCCAGCGCGGCCATCCCAAACCGTGAATTTGTGTCACCACCAGAATGAGGGCAAAACCAAAGCCAAACATACGCAAGGCTTGCGGCGTTTGCACCATCGCCACCAATACCGCATGGCCCAAAACCATCACTTCTAACACAAATGTCCAATAACGATTAATATGAATTTGGGTGTAAAAGAGGCAACTTTGCAGCAGCAAGAAAAACATGTAGAGAAAGCCTATCAGATGACCAGCCGTACTTTCCATAGGATGAAACCAAAACGTATAGATGGCGGCCCAAGAGAAAAGATAGGCATGGTAGCGCCGGGCAAATCGGGTGACACGATTGGAAATGGGCATCCGCTTGCCGAAAAACAGACCACGCCGGTTATTTTCCATCAGCAGCACCCAGACCAGCAGCAAAATGACCGAGTTTTGCGAAGATGCGCTAGACATATCCTGCGCCAGACCGTCATACCAGATTTGGGTTTGCCCAAAGTGGAGCAGGATGAAAAAAGCGGTGACAGCCAGGGCCACGATGTTGATTTTATGCAGGCCGGTGGTGTATTTGTGTTTTTTGCGGAATTGGGCATAGGCGATGATGCCCCAAAAGATGAGTTGATGCAGCGCGTAGAACCCCCAGGCGGTCAATTGCCCCAGCGGCGTCGGCTCGGCCGACTGCCAGTAATACCAGCGTCCGCCAGGGTCGGGCAGCTTGGGCACGTCGGCGATGAACTGCCCACCCCACCAGATAACGGCCGTAAACAACAAACTGAATAAGATGCCGCTCCAGAGAACGGCCGTGTCCAACCGTTTCCCCTTTAACTCAATTGGGCGCTCTACCATTTTTAGACGCTCTGCTTTTAGACGCTCTGCCATTTTGCATTCTCCCCAGCAGCTATAAAATGGTTGGTAATGCTTACGGTACAGGTTGGACAATACAGACGGTATAAATCGTTGTTGATTTTAGCACATGCCCGAAGAGCGGGAAAGAAATTTGCCCGTCACCGACTCTAAGCTGGTACAATCCGTTAAACCTGTGAAAATAAGGAAAAGTGACATGGCACAATTAGAACATGCAACATTGGGCGGGGGCTGTTTCTGGTGTTTGGAAGCAGTGTACCAGGATGTAGAGGGGGTAGAACAAGTTGTGTCCGGCTACGCCGGCGGGCATGTGCCCCATCCTTCCTACAAAGCGGTCTGCGCGGGCACAACCGGCCACGCCGAAGTGGTACAAATCAGCTTTGACCCAGACGTACTCTCTTATAAAGAACTGCTGGAGATCTTCTGGCACATCCACGACCCCACGACACCGAACCGGCAGGGCAACGATGTGGGCACACAGTATCGCTCCATCATCCTGACCCACAACGAGGAGCAGCAGCAGATCGCGGCTGAATCATTGGCCGCCACAGACGCTTCTGATCTATATGCTCACCCGATTGTGACGGAGATTGTACCCCTGGACATCTTCTACCCGGCGGAGGATTATCATCAGAACTACTTCAACGAGAACCCCTACCAACCTTACTGCCTGGTAGTAGTCAATCCCAAAGTGCAGAAGTTCCGCAAATCATTTAAGGCGAAGCTGAAGACAGGGGTACAGGGTTGAGAAAAGCAGTGCCAGGCACAGGGCAAAACCTTTTGGTCATACCTGAGCCTCTTGCCCTGTGCCTGGCACTATCCGGTAGATGGACGAGAAGAACCCGGTAGTTTTGCTCACCGGCAATACCTGGCACATTGTGGAACACAGCCGCCGGTCATCGTTGGCGCTGTGTGGGCAGCCCATCCATGACCGCCGCGCCCACGCCCGCCTGAAACAGGTGGGGGTGGAAAACATTTGCCGAGATTGTATGAAATTGTGGCAGGACGGTTTGTAGTTCAGCAAACATTTTAGTGAGAGTTTACGGTAAGTTTGCCCCTGGCAGACCGGCGCGTATAAAATCCCCCTTTTTGTAAAACATCGTCAGCACGAACCTGCAAATGGCGCAAACAGTGTACTTTTTTGCCTCTTTGCCCCTTTGCGTTAAATTAAAGCGAAATGTTACTGGCAATTGATATTGGCAATACAAACATCACCTTAGGCGTGTGGCACAACCATGATTGGCAGCAGCATTGGCGTTTGCAAACCAATCCGGCCCGCACCGCCGACGAATATGGCCTCATGCTCAAAGGGCTGCTGCGCGAGGGCAACGTCACGGCCGTCAACGGCGTCATCATCACCTCTGTCGTCCCGGTACTCACGCAAACCCTCAGCGAAGTCAGCGTGGAACACCTGCACTGCCAGCCGCTCATCGTCACGGCGGCGCTGGATATGGGACTGACCATCTGCGTGGATGTGCCTGAGGCCGTAGGAGCAGACCGGCTGGTAAACTGCGTGGCCGCCTACCACCTCTTTCCCGGCCCCAGCATCATCATAGACATGGGCACGGCCACCAAGCTGGATGTGGTCTCGGCGAAACGCGAATTTCTGGGCGGCGTTATTGCGCCTGGGTTGGGGCTGGCGGCCGATGCTCTGGCCCGCCGCGCCGCCAAACTGAGCCATGTGACCCTGGAAGCGCCGCCCACGGCCATCGGCCGGAACACCGTTCACGCCATGCAATCCGGCCTCATCCTCGGTTACATCTCCCTCATCGAAGGCATGGTAGCCCGGCTGCGCGCCGAACATCCCGACCGGGAGCAGCCCATTCACATCCTGGGTACGGGTGGTTTAATTGGGTTGGTAGCGCCGCACACGGCCGTTATTGACCACATTGATCCCTGGCTGACGCTGACCGGCCTGCGCCTCATCTATGACAGGGTGAAGGGGTGACAGGGTGAAAAGGTGACAAAGATAATCATACAAAACATCATAACAACTTACCGACTACGGCTTACCGATTACCGATTACGGATTACCGATTACGGATTACCGATTACGCCTCACGCATCACGCACCACAGCTTACTGCTTCCTGCTCACCGCTTACTGCCTCCTCCTCCTCACCGGCTGCCAGATGGGGACGCCGCCACGACTGGAAGTAGAGGCGACGCGCGCCGCCTGGACGCCCACACCCACGCCGCAGAAATTATTGCTGCCGGTTGAGGGTGTACCGGTCGCCACCATCCCCCCTGCGGAAGCCACCTTGCCTGCCGCGCCGTACCGGTCTATCAAAGTGTGGGTCAACGAAACCTCGGCCGAACACCGGGCGGCGTTGCAACAGATGGCGACGGAATTTACCGCCGCCGCTGAGGTAGATGTGGAATTGATGTTTGTGTCACCGCCGCTGCTGCCGGATTTGGTGAACACGGCCGTCCTCTCCCAGACCCTGCCCGACATTATCATCCATCCACTTGAGTACACCGCCGGTTGGGCGGAACGTGGGATATTGAATGCGGATGCAGCGGCCACGGCCGTGAACCAGATCGGCCGTGATACCTTCGACCCCGCTGCCCTGGAACTGGTCACCGTCAATGGGCAAATCACTGCCCTGCCCAGCAACGGCTACAAACAACTTCTCATTTACCGCACCGACTGGTTTGCAGAGGCCAACCTGGCCGTACCCGACGATTTTGCCGCCATGTACGCCGCTGCCGAAGCCACCACCGACCGCGAAAATTTACGCGCCGGCTTTGTCATCCCCACCGAATCTAACCTGGTGACAACTCATCAGGCATTTGAGCAAATCGCCTTAGCGAATGGCTGCAACCTGATTGACGACAAAGGGGAAGTGCTGCTGCCCGAACCACCCTGCCGCGAGGCGCTCGACTTTTATTTCAGCATCGTCAACCAGTTCAGCCCCATTGGTGTGCAAACAGACACCAGCACCCGCAATGCCTATCTGGCCGGGCGTACCGGGCTGATTATGGCCGGGCCAGAGGTGCTGCCCTTGCTGGCAGGGCTGGATGACTCTTTGCCGCCCACCTGCCCCGAATGTGCCGGAAATCCGCAATTCCTGGCCGAAAACAGCGGTATTCTGACCGAAATCCAGGGAGAAGGTGGCACATCCGCCGGGTTCAGCAACTTAACAAACCTGGGCATTACCAGCGCGGCCGATGTGGAAACGGCCGTGGCCTTTGCTGACTTCTGGTTTAACGAAGGGTACGAAACCTGGTTGAGCGTCAACAGTGAACGGAAAGTGCCGCTGCGTCAGGGCACGGCCGAAAACCCCACCCAATTCATAGACGCCTGGGGTCACACCCCATTACCCGATGGCCCCGCTCTGGCCGAACTATATGGCGATGAGGTAATCGCCCAATTGCGCAATGGTGTGGCGACCACATCCCGTTGGGGCATCCGGCAAGGTCAGGGCAGTTTGCTTACCACCCTCTATGAAAACCTGAGCATCTCCGTCACCTTGCAAGAGATGCTCAGCGGTTATTTCAATCCCGCCCAAACTATCATCGAGGCGTACAATAGAGTTACTGACGAAATCCCAAATTACCAGTATTATAGAGACCTCGAAGAAGAAACTCAGGAGGGTGAAAATTAGATATTGCCAACTCAATATCTCAGTATCCCAATACCATCATGACCTCCCAACCATATATTGAAGAAACCTTTGGCATTTTAACCGACGACGATTTGTATCTGGATTGTGTCCTGGTGCGCCCGCCAAACATCCCCGATGAGGGTTTGCAATCGCTGCGAGTGTGGGTGCCCAAATATCCATTGACCAAAAGCAGCGTGATCACCTGCGCCCGGCAGGAGGTGCAGTATTACGGCGCGCAGCGCCGGGTGGCACATCTGGTATTTGACCTGCGTGGCACGGGCGAGAGCGAAGGGGTGGGGGGGGATGAGAACTTTGATCACGACCTGCACGCTGTGCGTGAGTGGGTCAGGGAACGGTTTGGCAAGATCAATGTCGGTTTTTTGGGGACGCCAAATTCGGCTTACGGCCGTGTCAACTTCTGGCCCCTCGGTCCCGGCTCCATGATGGAAAGCTACCAGTACCCGGCCGTCAGCGGCGAAGTCACCCCACCTACCCTGCTCTACCTGGCTACCTACGGTAATTTTGGCAAAACGGACGATGTAGTGTGTACCCGGTTAGCGCAGGCCGGGTATGAAGTGTTTGGCCTGGACCCTCTGCGTTACCTGCTGCACGCCAGCAGCCAAAACCGCCTCAAACCGGATGACCTGAACAACGACCTGAAAATGCTTATTCAAATGTTACCCAGCCCACCTCTGATCATTGGGCAGCCATTGGCCGCCGGGCTGGCATTGTTGTGGGCCAGCCATGTGCCCCAGGTTCAGGGCGTCATCGCCATTGGCCGGGCGCAAGCCGGTTTTGCCCCTGCTCATATTTTTCACAACAACAACCCTTACACCTATCTGCTTAGCCGCTATGTGAAGAATATCGCGCCCCGTCCTGCCGCCCTGGTCATGCTCACCGACCACGCCATGGGCGGCGATGAGCAGGAATTCACAGCCCTGTACCAAAGCCTGCTAGAACCGCGACGCCTGGAAAAGATAGAGCGTCTCAGCCTCGCCACCCTGCAAGACCTTTTGCAATGGACCCGCCAATCCGGTAAATAAGTTATAATGTTTATCTAATTGCCAAACTGTTTGGCAATTAGATAAAGAAAAGGTCAACAGCGATGATGAAGAACCGGGATGAATTATTAAGTGAAATGGTTGGCGGCGAGAAGTATGAATATCATCCCTTAGGACAATACATTGTCCGTGCCCCTGGTATTTGTGGCGGGCGCCCCACCTTTAAGTACACACGCATTGAAGTTAGTGTTATCCTGGGGCGTATTGCCCAGGGTATTTCAGTTGATGACATTGTGGTCGCTTACAACGATCCCCATCTCACACATGAAGCAATTTATGAAGCTATGATGCTGGCAAATGCTGCCTTTTTAGCTTCTCCACCTGTCACCACCCCTTTGGCAGTTTAGATAATGATTGTGCTGGATGAGAACCTGAAGGATGTTCATCTCATTGAGGCAATTGCTGCCTGGTATCCAGGCAGTGTGACCCACATTAAAGCTTTGCGCCTACAGACAGTAATTAAAGATGATGCCATCCCTGAGTTGCTCCTCACTGTTTCATCTCCTACCTTTGTCACTATCAATGTTGACGACTTCTGGCGAAAAGTAAAACCTCACCAGGGTTACTGTATTGTGACCTGTGTGTTGCCACAGAATCAGGTCGAATGTCTATCTGGCCTGCTACGCGATCTATTAGGTAAACCTGAATTTGACACAAAAACCGCCCGTATGGGCAAAGTTATTCGGACACAAAATAACCGCATCAGTTATTACGAACGTGACGGACGGATTAAAGAAGTTTGACATTTTTTGACCTCGATGGACCCTAACTACCAGTTGCCAAACGCGGCGTTGCTAAAGGAGCAGGCGGAGTGGTTGGCGCCGGCGCGGGCGCGGCTGCTGCGGGGGGCGGGGGTTGCCCACCGGCGGCGTATTTTGGATTTGGGGGCGGGGTATGGCGCCGTGACAGGGGAGTTGGTACGGCGCGGTGGCGGTATGGTGGTGGCGCTGGACAGAGAGTTATTCGCACTGCGCCAGATTTCTACCGGACATCAGACAGGTGGTGACGCGCTTTGCCTGCCCTTTGCCGCAGCGTCGTTTGACCTGGTTTTTTGCCAATGTGTGCTGTTGTGGGTGGGGGATGTGGTCACGGCCGTTGCCGAAATCCACCGCACCCTACAACCCGGCGGCGTTCTGGTGGCGCTGGAACCGGACTATGGCGGCATGATCGAAAATCCGCCGGAAATCGTTACCCACGACTTGTGGCTGGCGGCGCTGCGGCGGGCCGGCGCAGAACCGTTGATTGGCCGGATGCTGCCCGGACTGCTGGCCCAACAAGGCTTTCAAGTACAGACCAGATTGCTGGATGAACTGACTCCCCCTTCCCCCTTACGTTTTGAATTCCTGCGGACGCTGCCACTGACGGAAGAGGAAACGGCCGCCCTCCATCACATCGAGCAATCGCCCACCGCCCCCCAGGTCGTGCATTTACCTTTTATGCTGGTCACGGCCGTGCGGTGAACCGAAGCCCGTAATCCGTAAACGGACTTCGGCTCACGGGTCACAGGTCACGAAGCTTCAATCAGCTGCACCAGCGAAAAATCAAACGTCGTTATCCCCGCCTCACCCAAATTTTGCACAGTCTCCGACACTGCCTGGATATTGTCTCGTAGCCGGGCCACATTCACCCCCCGGCACACGGGCGGCAGCGGCTCCAGCCATTGGCGCAGCCGCAGCAGCATCTTCACTGCGCCGCGATAGTTGCCCTGCTGAAGCTGGTACAGGGCAATGCCATACTGCAAAATGCCCTGATACAGACTGCGCCCTGGCGTCCGGTCTTGCCGCCACGCCTCTTCCAGCGCATCGTGGCAGCGGTAGTATTCGCCCTGGTTAAAAAGGGCAATTCCCTCGCGGGCCAGATCGGGTAATGGCTGGTCACAGGCTGTGTTGACCGCTTCACGGTCGGGCAGGCGGGCATGTTTTTGCAGGATGGCGGGCAGGTCGGCAAAAAAACGGGAGCGGGCATAGACGGCGTCAGCGCCCCGGCTTTTGGCGGTCTGGAAGAGGTCTACGTCTTCGTGCGGGCCAAAGGCGATGATGGGAATACGGCGGGTGGCAGGTGATGATTTAAGCGCAGGCAGCCAGCCAAACCAGGGAATGGCCTGGTTGGTGAGATCAAAAATGAGCAAGGCCGGCTGCCATTGGGTGATTTTTTGGAAGAGGAGTCCTTCACGGCCGTGTAACATCTCCCCCGGCGTCTCTTTTGGCGCATCTGGGTCAATGTCGCCAATATCGGCTGCCTGTTCCACCCAGACCATCTGGAAGCCGGATGCCACCGCCGCCTTCTCAATCTGCGGTGTAAACATCAAATCGGCCACAAAACCAACAATAACAGGCTTCTCCATCTCACTCATATAACCGATTTTAACAAAAGCCACCCCATCAGAAAAACTTTTCTATCATGTGTATTGTGTGTATAATTTTCGAGAGGTAAATTATGCGATTTCCAGTTGTAATCCACAAAGATGCAGATAGTGATTATGGCGTCACCGTGCCCGATCTACCGGGCTGCTTCAGCGCCGGTGAAAATATGGATGAAGCCTTAACCATGGCACGGGAAGCAATTGAAACACACATTGAGGGCATGTTGATTGATGGTGAGCCGATCCCATCGCCCAAAAGCATCGAGCTTTACATAGATAATCCCGATTACATGGGAGGCGTATGGGCCATTGTGGAAGTGGACATCTCCAAACTTTCGGGCAACACCCGGCGGGTGAACATTACCTTGCCGGAACGGCTGCTGAACATGATGGACAACTATGCTGCTGAACAAGGTGAATCACGCTCCGGCCTCATTGCGCGGGCGACTATGGCGTTCATCGCGGCCCGTTCCTCCTGACAACTAAAAGTCCGCTTCGGCCAAAATGTACTCAGGGATTGCCAGTTCGCCTGTTACCTTTTTTCTCTTTTCCAGGGCGTGAACAACGACGAGCAAATGGAGATGTTCAGTTATGCCACATTTCTGGCATGTGCCAATCAAAATTTTCTCCCCTTCTAATTCTCTATACCAAAGAACAAGAGGCATAACCAGATTTACAGAGAGCCTGGGACGCGGCTCGCTCACCTGGTTAAAAAATATGCCGTCATGTTCACATTGCATACAGGGAATCCAGAGTGGATCATCACCCAAAATTGCCTTGAACGCCTGTCTGTACTCGTCTTCGCGTTCTTCGGCAATAGGCAAGAGCCACTGCACAAAGACCAGCACTTCAGGGTTGATAGGTTTCTGGTTATTTTCGATTTTGAAGGCTTCGATGAGGCTTTGCAGATAAGCCCGCACTTGTTTGCTTATGACCGCCATCGCTCAATCACTTGCCACCTGTAACCGGCCACTGACCACCATCTCCCTCACCGGCTCATGCACCAGACTGTAACTGATGAACACGGCCGTAACAAACATAAACATGGCCACCGCCTGATGCGCCAACGCCAGCCACAGCGGCACACTGAACCAGACCACGCTTACCCCCAACCCAATTTGCAGCAAGACCAGCCCAAACAGCAGACGAACGGCTTTTTGAATGGGGGCGGCATACGGCCGTGATCGCGTCTGCCAATACACCACCCCCGCCATGACCAGCACCGCCAGGGCAAACCAGCGATGGATAAAATGCACCGTCAGCGGCGCTTCCAGCAGGTTCAGCCACCAGGGCTGAATTTGGGAGAGCATATCGGGGGGGACGAGACGGCCGTACATCAACGGCCACGTGTTAGAAATCCAGCCCGCCTTTAACCCGGCCACAAACCCGCCATAGGAAATCTGGACCACCAGCACCGCCAACATCAACACCGACAAAATAAAAGGCGACGATTTGAATACGCCGGGCACACGCGGCGGAAACCGGTAATAATGGTTTAGCGCCACCCACAGCGCCAGCGCCAGCAAAAAGAGCGCCATCAGCAAGTGAATGGTCAGCCGGAAATGATCCACATGCGGATTATCAATCAGCCCGCTGCTGACCATATACCAACCTAAAAAGCCTTGAAAGGCAAACAAAACCACAATCGCCACATACACCGCCGACTTGCGCCAGGGAATAATGCCCTTCACCAAAAAGTAAACCAACGGAATCAGCACAATCAACCCGGCAAAACGAGCCAGCAGCCGGTGAATATATTCCACGTAAAAAATGCGCTTGTATCCCTCCAACGTCATCGTCGCGTTAATCTTTTGAAATTCCGGCGTCTGTTGATACTTGGCAAACTCTGCTTCCCAGGCTGCCTCGCCAATGGGCGGAATCACGCCGCTGATGGGGTTCCACTCCACAATGGATAACCCCGAACGGGTCAGCCGCACATACCCGCCCAACACCACCATAAACATGATCAGCCCGCACACGATGAACAGCCAGTTGGTAATCGCCTTATTCTCTTTTTCTGAAAGTTGCATGTTTTTACCCTCAAGTAAGATCCAATAACCAAACGCGATTTTAGCAAAGTTACCGCGGCAGGGCGATTGAAATGAGTCAGCCATACCTGTAGACAAATGTCATTTCCCCTGTATAATTAGCACATATGTTCTAATATATTGGGTAGAAGCTCAACTTTTCCGAAAAGTTGAGCTTCTACAACTAAAAAATCATGCGCTACTTTGTCACACCAACTCAAGAAAATCAGATCAAGCTGTGGGAAAAGATTTACGGCCGTAGCCACCTCCCCATCAAATACCCCACGCCACACCTGGCCTGCACCCAACGGTGGGGCGAGGCGCCGGTGTACTATCTGGATGTCACGGCCGTGCCCGCTGCCTTGTTAGATCGTCTGGCTGTTTATGAAGCCCGGCGTATGGGCGTTCGCTACGCCGAAGCCCGCCAGGCCGTGCGCCATGAATGGCTCATCCGCGCCGAAGGCTGCCGTCTGGAAACGGACACCCCCCAAACCACACTCCCCTGGCAGCCCGCCTTCCCCTTCTTGCAAAAAGTCCCCCTGAGTTTGCAACCCCGTACCCGGCTGCCCCAACCCGGCTTTTAAGCCCGACCTAAACCTGACAGGTCTTCTGAGACCTGTCAGGTTTGCCCCTGTTTATGCTGTGTAGGCACAACCCGCAAAATCGAAAAGTAGACCCACAAAAAAGCCAGGAACAGGCCACTACTGGAAATGACCAGAGCCGCCCGCAAACCCAACCATCCACCCAAGACCCCGCCAACCAGAGCGCCAATGGGCAGCGCCCCATATGATAAGAACAGATCGGTAGCTCTAACGCGGCCTAATAAATTGTCAGGCGTTACCTGGGGTACCAGACTATCATAACCAATGTTGTAGACTGTGTTACCAAATCCTTGCAAAGCCTGCCCACATAGCAAGATGATGGCGGCTGTGAGAGGTGTGCCTAATGATAACGGCCGTGCCAGCGACCCCACCCCGATCAAAAAAGTACCAATCAACACCATTCGCCCCAATCCAAACCGCCTTTCCGCCCGCCGCCCCAACGAGGCAGCAACCAACCCCATCAACGCCCCCGCTGCAAAAATGACGCCAATAAAAGTAGCCGGCAGCCCCACCACGCGCGTCAAATAGATGATCAAAATACCATCCACCATGCCCCCAAAAAGCTGCATGGTCACATTGTTGAGCAACATCGGCCGTAAATAATCGCTGTCATACACAAATTGAATGCCTAGCCTGATCTCCAGGCGCATAGATGTCTGTTTCGTCTTTTTCTCTGGGGTTGGCTCGGCGCTGCGAATGCTGCCTAGTAAAAGCGCAGAAACGAGAAATGTCAGCGCGTCAATGAATATAGCCACAGGTGCACTGAGCAGCTCGACCAGTGTTGCTGCCACACCTGGCCCGCTTACTTCTACCAGCGATTCAGTAGCCGACAATTTACTATTCCCCTCTACCAGACTATCACGCGAGATGAGCAGCGGCAGATAAGCACCGGCGGCAACGTTCGCAAAGAGGGTTAACGTGCCGCTCAAAAAGGCAACGACGAGCAAATGAGGCAGGGTGATGGTTCCCCACACGGCCGTGACCGGAATCGTCGCCAGCAAAAGCGCCCGTCCCACGTCGGCCATGATGAGAACGGGGCGTTTACGCAGCCGGTCTACCCAGACCCCCGCCAACAAACCAAACAACAAATAGGGCAATGTACCGGCCGCGGAAAGAATACCCATCTGCACGGCCGTTGCCTCCAGCAGCACCGCGCCAATGATTGGTATCGCCAGCCAGGTAATACCCGAACCAAATTGGGAGGTAACTGTGGCCCCCCAATACCGCAAGAAATCCCGATGCCGCCAAAGACCGGTCATTGAGCAATTGCCATCCACTTCTCCCGCAGCCGTTCCGGGATGCGTGTCGGACGCCGCGTTTTCAAGTCGGCAAAGTAGCCGTTTTGGGTGGCCGCGGCGGCCACCAGCCCATTTGCCAAAATTTCCGCCTGCACTTCCCATTTGGTACGGCTCAACTGGCTAATCCACATGTGCCCCACCACCTCATCGCCAAAGCGGGTCGGCCATTTGTAGTGGATGTCCGTGTGGGTAAGGATGGGAGTACGGCCGTCGGCCAACGCCTGTTCCATCGGGTAATGTTCGGCCACCAACTGCTGCCGCAAATCTTCCAGCCAGCGAATGTACACGGCATTGTGGACAATATGGGCAAAGTCAATATCGTAGGTTTTGACGGTAATGGGAAGGGTGACGAGCAACGGCCGTAATTCAGACATACCACCTGTTATGATGAGGTGATCGAGAGATTGGGAGATTAGGAGATTGAATCTCCCAATCTCCCCAACCTTTGGTTGGCAATCTCTCAATCTCCAAATCTCTTCAATAAAAACTCCACCACCACCCGATCAATCACTTCGCCATTCCGCTCCCCCTCCCCACTCCAACGCTCTTCCAGGTTTTCCTCACCCACCAGCGCTCGCAGCGCCTTGTGTGTGGTGGCGTCAAATGCGCCAGACAGTGGTCCGGTATAGTGGCCTGTTTTGTGCAAGATGGCCTGCAATTCCCCGGTCACGTCAGCCAATGGGATCAGGTCAGCCGGATTCACTTCCCCAAAGTAGAGATGGTGCATACTTACCAATTCTTGCAGCTTTTCGATAGGCTGCGGGTGATCGTCTACGCGCAAATCCAGGTAGCGGTCATTGTCGCCGCCGTAGCCGCCATTTTCGCGTACCACCAGCACCCCGGCCGCCTGCCGCCCTCGTTTATCACCACCCGCCGCCTGTCCGGCGGCCAGCGCCAGCACCAGCCAATCGGCCAGTTCACCCGGCCCACGCCGCGCCTCTTCATAAGCGGCGGCCATCGCTTCCACCGTGCCGGGAATGAGGATGTTGCCCTGGCAGGCAAAATGGTCACCCACGATGTGCCCGGCCCAGGCGTAACAGTCGTCGCCTGTGAAGGCGGCGGCACGGCCGTGTTTGTCTACCATGCCGACTTGCCGCAGGGCGCGTTGCTCGTCTACGGCCGTTAATTCCGCAATCACCGCCGCCGCCGACTGCCCGGTCGCCAACCGTTCCAGGCCATCAATCCCATAACGCACATTGGCATAACTTTGGGTGGCAATGGCCCCCGCGCCCGCCCGCGCCCAGGAGACAACGGCCGCACAGGCCATAAATTTTGATTGCACCGCCACGCCCCACTCTTGCCGGTGGGGGTCGTAGGCGACAATGGAAAAGGTGGTGATTGGTTGCATGGGTCCTCCGTAATCGGTAATCGGTAATCGGTAATCGGTAATCGGTAATCGGTAATCGGTAATC
>JAHDWK010000054.1 GCA_023382655.1 Anaerolineae bacterium
TGTTTTGGGCTTAAGCATCAACCATGCCCTTTAAGGTAGCAACTTGAGTTAAGTACGCAGATTGCCCATCACTACCTTGTCCCCTAACTTTCGTTAGGGTTTCCCCCTATCTATTTACATTCTCCAAGACTGTCTCCTGCTGGCTGTGGTAACGGCTGTTACCCCCTATGCTGTTACTGACAGCTCAAAAACAGGAGACTACTTATGAAATACACACGTCTTTTTATTGGAATACTGATAGGAATAATCACTGCAAGTTTTATTTTTTCCTCATTAGCTTCGGCCAGTCCAGCATCATCCGAAACTGCTTTACAAGCAATTGGAGGATCTGCTATTACCCTTACCAAAACAGTCGGTACTAATCCAGGTGGATGTGCTACAACTGACAGCACTTCTGTTCTGTCTGGCACAGATGTCTACTATTGTTATGAAGTCACTAACACTGGTTCTGTAACCCTTACTCTTCACGATCTGGACGATAGCGAGCTTGGCCCTATTCTTTCTGGGTTTGCTTTTGATCTAGATCCTGGCGCAAGTTTTTTTGTAACACAAACTGCAAACATTATCGCCACTACTATCAATACGGCTACTTGGACTGCCTATAATGCTGGGCCAACCGATGTCGCTACGGCGACGGATACGGCGGAAGTTATTGTGGCTACTGCTTCCTCTTACCCCATATGTGCAGACTTTGAAACAGGGTCATTGCCCAACTTTATGTTCATGGAAACGACGAGCAATGGTGCGGCAAACGGCCGTGTTCAAGTTACCAGCAACAACCCACACACAGGTTCTTTCGCTGTCGAAATCGATACGGATTGTGCTGGCTGTGGCGGCTTAACCCAGCAATCAGCCACCATGATGATAGACTTGTTAGGGCAGTCTGGTGTTGTGCTAGATTTCTGGGTGCAGGAATTCGGCGATGAAAACAACCCTGAAGATGGCGTCTTCATCAGTGATGATGGTGGGACGACGTGGGCCCTAATCCAAAGTCTGAACAATTTCTCCGGTACCTATACACGCGTCATCTTGGATTTGGATGCAGCTACAAGCGGTGCAGGCATGAGCTATGTAGATGGCTTTATGATTCGCTTCCAATCCTTGGACAACTTCAGTATACCCACAGATGGGTATGCCTTTGATGACATCTGTGTTCAAGCAAGTCAACCCAATATTAGCGTCACACCATCTGCACTCCACCAACTCCAAAATCCAGACGAGGTCATGACCAATAGCATAGCCATTGCTAATATCGGTACTTTAGACCTCAACTGGAGCATTGATGAATCGCCTACCACTTGTGATACACCGGGAACTGTTCCCTGGATGAGTGCTGTACCCACATCTGGGACAACCGTTGTCGATGGTAGCGATGCAGTAGATGTTGTCTTTGACAGCACAGGCTTCTCCCCGTATGAAGTTTACACAGCCACTCTTTGTGTCAACAGCGACGATCCGGATATGCCTACCGTTTCTGTTCCTGTAACGTTAACGGCGCCTGGTTTACTCACCGCAATCCCTGATAGCTTTGATGTGACGATTGCCCTTGGCACCAGTAATGCGCTACCTCTTCATCTCACGAATATTGGTGGGCAGGATGTGGCGTTTGAGATTGTGGAACAGAATGGAGGCATGACGACGACATTGCCCACCTTTGGTCAATTCGACCTACCCAGTGAATATGCTCAACATGCCCAAGATGATGCCACAGCTGTGGAGACCCGTGAACATGGGACCTTACCCGTAGCCCCAACACTGGCCGCGGGTGATGTGCTTAACTTTTGGAGTGCAGGTTTGCCAATTGCCTGGGGTGTGGCCTTTGGCATTGACAGTGGTGATGTATGGGTGTCTAGTCCAGCTCCTGCCTGGGGTGGCAATAATACCTTCAATCAGTACGATCAAAATGGCGTTCCTGGGACAACTCATCCTTATACCTGGACACCATCAAATGGCCCGGCAGATGCCACTTACAATCCCAATACAGGTACTTATTGGGTTATGAATGTTAATACGGGGGTCGCTAATTGTATTTTTGAAATGGATGAAACCAGTGGTTATACTGGAACAATGATCTGCCCTGGTGGAGGGACAGGTTTTGCAACTTCACAGCGCGGTCTTGCTTATGATGCGGTTAACGACCAATACTTCGCTGGTAGCTGGAACGACTTATCAATCCATCGCTTCTTGCCAGATGGAACCATTCTGGAATCTGTCAATGTAGGTCTATCAATCGCTGGTTTGGCCTATAATCCAGAGACAGATCACCTATTCGTCATGGTGAATGCTGACCCAAACCTGGTTTATGTATTGGATGTGGCTAATGGTTACAGTGTCGTCGGCCAATTCAACATAAGCCAAGATTTTGGTGCCTTCTCAGGTGGGGGGTTAGCCATTGACTGTGAGGGCAACTTGTGGGCAGCGGATCAAACTACAGGCAATGTGTATGAGATAGATTCTGGAGAAACAGCCAGCAGTTTGTGCGCAGGCGACATTCCCTGGTTGCATCAGAGTCCTATCACAGGCACGGTGGCTGTATCCAACTCTTTGGATGTGGACATCACTTTTGATGCTGCGGTTGTGACCCAGACGGGTCAGTATTTTGGCATCATGCAAATCAAAGATGATACACCCAATGCAGCGATTCAGATCCCTGTTACCATGACGGTTATCACGAATGCTAACTTTGGTGTGGAAGTTGTGTCTGGTGTGCCTCTATCAGGTGATCCTGGCACAACTGTCACTCACACACTATGGGTTACCAATACAGGTAATGTCCTAGATACCTTGAACTTGAGTGTGGCTGGAAATAGTTGGAATACTGTATTGTCTCGGGCAAGCATTGGTCTTCTCCCAGGCGACAGTACAATGGTTACTGCTTGGGTCACGATTCCGGCAGATGCTGCTGGTGGAGAAATGGATATTGCTGCTGTCACGGTAACGTCACAAGGGGATCCTGGCATAAGCAGTTCAGCTGACGTAACAACCATTGCCAACGTTGTACCTAGTGTCCAGCTAGGATCAACTAATACAACTATGACTGGTAGTGTAGGCACAGTTGTTACTTATTCAGTTTGGATTACTAACACCGGCAATACAACGGATAGTTATGATATTGCAGCCAGTGGTACATGGACGGCCACAACTTCGCTCGCAAACATTGTCTTGAGTGGTGGTGCCAATGCCAAGATATGGGTCTGGGTTGATATTCCAGCAGGTGAAACCTCTGGGGCAATGGACACGACGATGGTGACAGCGACATCGAGTGGCAGTGGAGCAAATGATTCGATTGTCTTGACAACAACGGCCGTTTTTGTACCAGCACCAAGCATCACTCTGATAAAAACAGTTGGCGTGGGAGCAGGTACTTGTGCCACGACAACGACCATCACGGTCACGGTGGGTACGATAGTGTACTACTGCTACGAAGTGACCAATACTGGTAACATTACCCTGTCACTACATGACTTGGATGATGACCAACTTGGTTCACTCTTGTCTGGTTTGGCCTATGATCTGGCACCAGGTGCTTCGGTAGATACAGTGGCTGCTGGCCTGACGATTAGTGCGACGATTATGACCGATACGGTCAACACGGCGACCTGGACTGCTTACAATGCTGGTCCAGCAGATGTAGCCACAGCAGAAGCTTCGGCTATGGTCAATATTGAAGTAGATACTGGCCCGCAGATGTATTACATCTATCTGCCGATTGTGGTTCGTAATGAGTAGTAAATATGTTTAGATTAGCAACGGCCGTTACGCGCGTAACGGCCGTTCCCTAGACTTTGGCGTTATGAAGAAGCCTTTTGCGAAAGCAGCGGGCTTTTTTGCTGGCAAAATGGGCCAAAAAGAAGGCAAAGAGGTCAAGAACGGGCCGCAGCAAGTACGGCCGTCAGACGGTACGGCCGTGTCCCTTCGGTGATGAGGTGATGGGGTGAGCAAGTGAGGGGACGCCCCATCCGTTTATCCGCTTCCCCCATCCGCTGCCTTGCCTGGGCTGGTACGCCAGGAAATGATGCCGAACGAAAAGCAAGGCAACGGCCGTTGGCAAACAGGCTGGTGACGGGCAAACAAGTGTGGCACGGTGGGGGTACCAGTCAAAGCGACCAGGGGAGACCTCGCCACAGTAGGGAAAACGGGCTGGTGACGGGCAGACATGTGGGGCGACCACGCTCACCAGTTCATTTTCCACGTTGAAGGTGTGGGTGTTGTCATTGACCGCATTGCGGAAAGCCATAAAACCACCACACTGGAAAACTGCGAAAAGCCAGGCCGAAGCGGACGGAAAACAGGCTGGTGACGGGCAAGCACAGGTGGCGCGGTGTGGAACACCGGCCACACCAAACCCGGAAGAGCTTGCCGGAGTAGGGCAGGGTAGTGACATTAACCTGGACTCAAGACAAGACAATTTAAATTTTCGGGCTGCCGATAGGTCTCATAAAATGTATCCAGAGGCATTCCAAATTCTGCTTCCCAGGTAAGTGGTTCATAGAGTTCATCATGATATGGAGCGAATTGATACCCCCATCTGTCAAAGCCTTCAGGATTAAATAAGGAAAGCTCTATTGCTTGAACATTTTCTATATCCAGACAAAATTCAGCCTGTGCGTCTTGGTGCTGCAGCCATCTCCCTATAATATGATAGGTTATCGCTAAACCTTTTTCTCGATATAATAAACTAACTGAAAATTGAGGGGGATCCATTGGATCCGCGATACTTCTTAGTCGAAAATAAACCTGCGTTGGTTTCCCATATCTTTGCAAAAATGAACTTAAATAGTACTGTTCCCAATCTCTGATAAACTCTTGTTGTCCTTCCATAGAACTTGGACGATCAATTTTTATATAAATGTAATCGACAGCATTACGAAGTTCATGAAATTCTGTATAAACGCGGAGTCTGTATGAAGCACGTGTTTCATCTTCATCTATATAGCCAGCGTTCAAAACACCCATTCGGTCACTATCAACAAAGTTTGACTCCTCTATCACTAACCACGGCATACCAAGATCGGAAAATCTTTGATTGACATTCTCCAAGCTCTCTCCTAACTCAACACCCCACCAGCAAGGAAGGTCGCAATCTTCATTTGTAGCCATAAATTCACGAAATAATACCTGACGTTCGGCAAATGTAAGGGTAGCAACCGGAATAGTCGTTGGTGTTTGAGATGGGGTTGATGTTGATACAGGAGAAGGTGTCAGAGTCATTGTTGATTCACTTGTTTGGATAGATATAGGTGTTATTGTATTTGTCGGATTTGTTAAAATCTCAGTCACTGTTGGTACTCTTGTTGCCAATTTTGTAGGTTCTACGTACTCCCCTTGTATTAATTGCGCTTCTTTCGGAGTACATCCTGAGATCAATAAGGAAACGAATAAGGTTAGCAGGTACCCGCCGATGACCATTTTTGTGTTTCCGGGAAATAGCTTCGTAACTTTCATTCTTGCCTCTTCATTTAACCCTGCTGCGGCGCGGTCTTCTGATCTACGGGGGTTGTGCTGCGGCCGCCCCTCAGCCCGTAGGGATGCTGTCTCCACCGTGCCGCCCCACCCTGGCTAAGCGGAACCACTTTGCTTCCCACCACACCACCATCCATATCATCTCCATGTAGCAGATTGTACGTTGGGGTTCACGGCCGTGCGAAAAGTTATACACGAGCAGTAAAACGGGCTGGCAAAAAGCACGGCCGTGCCCCTTCGGTGATGGGGTGAGCAGGTGAGAGGGTGGACGGCCGTACCCCATCCGTTGCCCTGCCTGGGGTGGTACGCCAGGAAACGATGCTGAACGAAAAAAGGCCCCCGATAATTACTCAATTACCTGATTACAACGCTATCTCTGCCTTAATCACTTCTGCCTCGCGGTGAAAGGTGAAGCCCAACTTTTCACACACATGCAGCATCCCCCGGTTTTCGGCCAGAATATAAGCCTCCACGCGGGTAATGCCTTCGGCACGGCCGTAGCGCAGCAACCGCCGCAACAATTCCGTGCCCAGCCCGTGCCCCTGGTACATATCGCTGATCAGCAAGGCAAACTCGCCGGTTTCGGCATTCCGCGCCCTGGTCAGCCGTCCAATACCCAAAATCTGTTGGTCGCCGGTCGCCTCATCCGTTTTTTCGGCCACCAGCACCACCTCCCGGTCATAATCCACATGGCAAATCCGCACCAGCCGGTCATGCTCCACTCGCTGGTCATATTGGAAAGCGCGGAAATAGCGCATATAAACGCTCTTTTCGGACAGCGTTTTGTGGAATTCCACCACCAGCGGCTCGTCTTCGGCCCGGATGGGGCGAATGTGCAAATGGTCGCCCTGGGTGGTGGTATAAGGTTGAGCATATTCAATGGGATACGGCCGTATCGCCAGCCGCGGCAGCTCTTTCTCCGTCACCTCCGGCTCGTACAGCACCACCCGCGCATCCAGCGCAATCAGATGCTCATCTGAGGCAAACAGCGGGTTAATATCAATTTCCTTAATCCAGCGTTGCTCCACCACCAGATCACCAAAATGAGCCAGCAGCAACTCCAACCCCGGCAGGTCAACCGGCGCTCGGCCACGCACCCCTTGCAGGGCATGGTAAATTTTGGTGCGCTCCATCATACGCCGCGCTAATGTAGTGGTCAGCGGCGGCAGCCCTAGCGCCCGGTCTTTGAACACCTCCACCAATGTGCCGCCCGAGCCAAACAATAACACCGGCCCAAATTGCGGGTCTGGGCTGCTGCCAATGATCAGCTCATAGCCATTTTTCAAATTCAACATGGGCTGCACCGTCACACCCAGAAAATCGGCGGCGCTGTATTTGGAGGTGACGGCCATTTCCATGGCCCGGTAAGCGTGACGCACCTCGTCGGCCGTTACCAGGTCCAGCCGCACCCCGCCCACATCCGTCTTGTGGGTGATCGTCTCCGAATTGAGCTTGATCACTACCGGGTAGCCAATGGCTTCAGCGGCGGCGACCGCTTCCTCTTCATTGCGCGCCAGGCGTGTGTCCACCGTGGGAATATCATAGGCAGCCAACACCTGTTTGGACTCATATTCGGTCAGAATAGTGCGCCCCGTCTGGCGCACCCGTTCCATCATTTGCCGGACTTCATCATGGCGGGCTGTGCTTTCTGGCGTCTGCGTCGGGGTATGGGGCGTCTCATACAGGCTTTGCAGCCGCCGCTGAAAACGCCACATGTAAAAGAAGGTGCGCGCCGCCGTGTCGGGAAAGTCAAAGGTAGGGATATTGCCCTGGTTCAAAATATCTTGCCCGGCGTGAACGTCTGCCCCACCCATCCAACTGGCCAGAATTGGTTTGCCAAATTTGTAACCGGCGGGACGGCCGTACTGCTTGTGCAGCAGTTGCGCCGTTTGTGTCGGGGAAGTCATCGCCTGGGGCGTCAAAATCACCAGCAACCCGTCGCTGTGCGGGTCATTGGCCGCCACCTGAATGGCCTGGGTATACCGCTCCGCATCCGCATCCCCCAGAATATCCACCGGGTTATTATGGCTCCAATGAGGCGGCAAAATCTCATCCAGGGCGGCCATCGTTTCCGGGGCCAACGGCGTTAATTCACCACCGCTGCCAATGAGCGCGTCTGTCGCTAACACGCCCGGGCCACCGGCATTGGTGACAATGGTCAGGCGCGGGCCACGCGGCAGCGGTTGTTTAGCCAACACCTCGGCCATGTTAAACAAGTCATCAATGCGATCCACCCGCAGCACACCGGAACGGCGAAAAGCGGCTGCCAGCACTTCGTCGCTGCCCGTCAGCGAGCCGGTATGGGAGGCCGCCGCCTGCGCCGCCGCCTCGGTGCGCCCCGGCTTGATGACGATGATGGGTTTCACCAGGGCCACTTCCCGGGCCGCCGACAGGAAAGAGCGGGCATTGCCGATGGTTTCCATGTAAATGACAATGCTCTTGGTGCGGGAATCATCCCCCAGATAATAAATCAGGTCGCCCCAATCCACATCCAGCATGGAGCCAATGGAAACAAAGGCGCTAAAACCGACGTTCTCGCGCAGGCTCCAGTCCAAAATGGCCGTACACAGCGCCCCACTCTGGCTGATAAAACCGACCGTGCCGGCGCGAGCCATGGTGCTGGCAAAGGTGGCGTTCAGGCCACTGACGGTGTTCATGACCCCCAGGCAGTTGGGGCCAATAATGCGCATATTGCCGCGCCGCGCTTCGGCCAGGATTTGCTGCTCCAGAGCCACACCATCTGGCCCGCTCTCCTTGAATCCGGCGGAAATGACAATGGCGCCGTGTACCCCGGCGTCCACACACTCTTTGATAATGCCGGGCACGGTTTTGGCCGGGGTGACGATGACGGCCAGGTCTACGGTTTCGGGCACGGCCGTTACACTCGGATACGCTTTGATGCCCAACACACTGTTCCGGGTGGGCGTCACCGGGAAAATGGTGCCGCCAAAGGAACTGCTCATCAAGTTCCACAAAATGGTGCGGCCCACGCTGCCCTCCCGCTCGGTGGCGCCAATGACGGCCACACTTTTGGGGGCAAAAATAACATCTAAAGAGTTCCGTTCATAGCGCAGTACATTATGCGCCCCGGCTCGTTTTTGGTCAGTCATGGGGGTTCTCCGTGAGATTGGTGCAATCTTGGAGATTGCACCAATCTGTCGTGTTACTTCAGCGATTTCAGCACTTTGGCGCGCTGCTTATCGGTAATACGTTCGTGTTTTTCCAGAATATCCAGCAGTTGGGTCAAGGTCATGGCGGCGTGGACGGTGTACCCATGTTCCTGCATAATTTCCTTGCCCCCCTGCTCCCGATCAATCAGCACCACCGCTTCATTGACTTGCAATCCGGCTGCTTTCAGAGCGATGATCGCCTCCACGATACTGTCACCGGAAGTGATCACATCGTCAATGACCACGGCCGTTTGCCCCACTTCCCACACCCCTTCAATTTCCTTGCCTGTGCCATAACTTTTGGCTGTTTTGCGCGGGTAGATGAGGGGGATGTTCATGTCCAGGCAGAGCGCGGTGCCAAAGGGCAGCCCGGCCAATGGGGGCGCCGCCAGCACGTCAAACGACAGGCTTTCTAACACCTGCCGGTAGGCGGCTGTGGCCTGCCGCAGCGCCTCTGGGTAAGAAACCAGGACACGCAAATCCAGATAAATGCGTGAGGTGCGACCGCTGTGCAGCACAAACTTACCAAGCTGCACCGCGCCCACATCAAACAGAGTGAGGGCGAATTTTTCCAGGGGAGAACTATCTTCTTGAGTCATAGAGTCACTCTTCAACCGCCATTTTAATTTCTCGTGAGATGAATAAATTATATGCCGTCAGGAGGCGCTGGCAAATGGGGCCGGAACGGCCGTCCCCCACCACCTGGCCACTAATTTGCACCACCGGCACGATGGCCCGCGACGAACCGCTGAGCGCCGCCTCCTGTAAATGGGGGATTTCGGTGATGTGTACGGCCGTCAAATCCACCGGTATGCCCAATTCAGCCGCCAGTTGCAGCACAATACGGCGGGTAATACCTTCCAGCACACCCCTGCCCGCCGTGCGCAATACCCTATCCCGCACGCCATAGAAGTTCGTGCCTGTGCCCTCCAGCAAATACCCGGCTTCGTCCACCAGAATATACTCATACACATCGCCGCCCACGGGATACACCCGGCGTGCCTGGGCAAATTCGGCCGTTTTGGCTAACGGCCGTGTCCGGTGCAAATCATGGGCCACTTCAACCACCACCCCTGTTTTATACAATGCCGGGTCGGGTGGCGTAAATGGTAACAGGGCAATCATTTCCCGGCTGTTCGTGCCTAAATGGATGGGCGGCGCGGCCAACACATCAAAACGCACCCGCGCTTCGGGAAAGGGGAACGCCATGCACACCTGATGCAGCGCCCGCCGCAGCCGTTGTTTATCCAGCACATACTCCCAGCCCAACAGCCGCATGGATTGTACCGTGCGGTCAATGTGGTCTTGCAGGTGCAGGAATTTATTGTGGGCAAAGGTGCGCAGCGCGGAATAAACCCCCAACGCCAGCCCATCATACAGGCCGTCAAATGTGGACACGCCGTTGGGAATGGGCAACGGCCGTACCCCTTTCTCTTCTATCGCATACCATTGTATTGTCATACGGGGATTGTATCGCAAAAAGAGGTGAGCAGGTGAAGGGATGGGGGGTAAGGTGTAGTCCGCACACGACCACACAAAAAAGCACGGCCGTCGGGGAGGCAGCGGGAATCGTTAAGAGGGGAGGGCCGTCTCTAAACGGCGCGAAATGGATTCCCAGTTTGGAGGCTGTCGTTCCGCCAGTAAGGCCAGTTCTTGATCCATGTCGTACTCGACAAATTGGTGTTCAATGTGCCAGTTTCCGTCGTTCCAGGTAAACAGACCGTACTTGGCTCGTCTGTCTCCATCTTGGGCCAGGCTGACGGAACTGATGTTGGCTAGAACGAGGCTGCGCCAATGGCGGATATTG
Organism: Anaerolineae bacterium; assembly: GCA_023382655.1. Lineage (GTDB taxonomy): Bacteria > Chloroflexota > Anaerolineae > Promineifilales > Promineifilaceae > CAADGU01. The sequence goes on from JAHDWK010000054.1 coordinate 10,441, forward strand.
GGCACGTGGACGTGCCCAAAGGCAAGTGTGCCACAGGCGAGATCATGCAGCATATGGCTTAAGTGGGGGTCGTTGTCCGCTTGTTTAATTTCTCCGTATATTCTTTTTTGGATGTCTTCAGGGGGGTAGATGTGCTGGTGGACGTCCTGGGGATTGGCGTGCACGATGAAAAGATCGTCTCTGTAGTCGGTAGTGGGTGAAACGCGATGCTGAAAGGGCAGGCTGTGCAGCCAGGCGCGTTGGCTTTCGTTTAACTGCACCTGGGTCCAATCAACAATGTCTTCTATGTTCTGGCGGCGCTGTTGTTTTGCTTCTTCGGTGAAAGTGGAGAGAATCGGATTGTTACTCAGCACTTCATCTTTGTTACCGTATAGGGCACCTATGTTTTCCTGACGGATGAGATCAACGCAAGCGGCGGGACGGGGACCAAAAAGGCATAAATCACCGGCAAAAAAGGTTAAATCGGGAGTGTGTTTTTTGATGTCTGTTAAGACGGCTTCTAAAGCGGTTAAATTTCCATGGACGTCGGAAAAGATGGCAACGCGCATAAGGGTGTACTCCTTCAAGAATAAACTGCGGAGAGGTTAGAGAAAAAATGATCCTCTGCGTCATCCTTCGGCAAGCTGAGGACAGGTTCTGCGTCATCTGCGGGCAAATATTTTCATTCGTAGTTGTCGATGCCTACTCATTATCTTCAAAAAAATTATCTTTCAGGGCGGGGAACCAGTGCAAAATAATGAAGACAGCCAGGGCCAGGAAGATGGCAATGTCATATCGCGCGTAAGCTGCCGCGATGCCAATGGCGCCCGTGGCCCACACGCTGGCGGCCGTGGCCGTCCCTTTTACCCGGTCTTCTTTCTTTAAGATGGCGGCGCCCCCGATAAAGCCAATACCCGCTAGAATACCCTGCACGATGCGCGCTTGCGCGCTGCTGTCATTGGCGTCTATGAAGGTAAAGCTGATCAGGACATAACCGCAAGTAGCCAGGGCTACCAGAGGGTAAGTGCGCAGCCCCATGATTTGAGTCGATTTTTCCCGATCATAGGCAATGGGGAAGGTGATCAGAAGCGCAATCGTTAGTTTCACGAAATCGTTTTGCAGAAGTTGTAGTATGAATTCCGGCATGGGGATTATTCAGAGCGTTAGAAGATAACGGCCGTTTTCTCCTGCTAATTACCGAAAAGCGGGCAGCACTTCTTTTTCATAAAAGCGAAAGAACCCCTCTTGATCCGGACCAATTTGATGGATGTATACGTGGTCATAACCGGCGTCAATCATCTTCTGGATTTGCTCGACGTGTTTTTGAGCATCAGGGCCACACACCATGTTTTCCACGATGTCTTCTTTGTCCAGCATTTTGGCGGCCTGTTCAAAATGAGCAACGGTACGCAGTTCTTGTGACATTTCTCCTTTAAGACCACTCGTAGGCCATACGCGAGCGGCTATGTTTTCCCCTTCTACTTCGCTTTCAGCCCAGCAAACAGCAGTCTGGCCATACTTGGGTTTACCAGCGCCGCCCGCCTTTTCAAATCGCTCCACGTCTTCCTTATTCGGAGCCAGGCCGATCAATCCATCACCGAAGTTACCGGCTGCTTCCAGGGTGGTGGGACCGCTGGCGGCGACCATTATGGGGGGAAGCTCACTGGGCAGGGTAAAGATGCGGGCATCTTCTACCGTATAAAATTCACCCCACCAACTGGTGGTGCCGCCCTGCCACAGGGTACGGATCAGCTCAACCGCTTCTTCCAGCATGGCTAAACGAATTGTATGCGGCGGCCAGCGGTCACCCAATATGTGTTCGTTCAGATTTTCGCCGGTGCCTACGCCCAAAAAGAAACGGCCGGGCATCATACTGGCGGCTGTGGCGGCGGCTTGGGCAATAATGGCGGGGTTGATACGAGTCGTGGGACAGGTGACGCCCGTACCGAGGCGCAGTTTTTCCGTCACCTGAGAAATACCGCCAATCACACTCCAGACAAATGGGCTGTGGCCTTGTTCGCTTACCCAGGGATGATAATGATCTGAAATTAGGGCAAAGGTAAAACCCACTTCTTCGGCGCGCCGGGCGTACCGGACTAAATCGTTGGGCTTGTGTTCTTCACTTGAAAGGGCATATCCGATTTCGGTCATAAGTAAAATTCTCTCTTTTGAGACAGGCAGACTCTCCTTTATTTACATGCTGTTAATCTGTTAATTTGTCTTGCTCGTGGGTGATTTTGCAATCAACTTCCACTATGCCAGATGAAAAATGAAACCGCTATAGACCGGGTTATAAGGTCTAGATACAGTTTGGATACAAATGCCGCCTCTATAATCAGGTATCAGGGTCACGGTGGGCAGGTTAACGAAAGGGGTGTCGCTGACCAGGTAACGACTGCTGACCGAGCCTGTGGTATTGTCGGGTAAAACGATGTGAACCCCCAAACGGCCGTTGCATCGAGCCAGCCAGGGGCACCCTCTGTCCATTACGCAGGCTGCTGAATGGCTTGTAGTTCAGACCGGGACCGGAGCGCACTTGAGGTAGAGGGCGCCCGTCATGTTGGTGATGGGCACGGCGGAATCCGGCAGGCTTTCAGAAGGGGTTTGTGTTCAGAGGAGGCGGATTTCTGCCAGGCCGTCAAATACCAGCGCGCCGTTGGGAATGGGCAACGGCCGTTACCAACCATGTATTGCGTGGCGACGAACAGATTGGTCTAATACGGCCTACATCTCATCATTTATTGGGGGTTTATGAATAGTTCAGACATTATCATGTTGACACTCCGCCTGCTGGCCTTTGCGTTCGGGTTAGCCTTGGTGGTAGAAACGATTATTGCCGCCATTAAAACATTTTTAGTGCCGCGTGGGGTGCAGGTGTGGCTCACCTACGAGGTGTTTCTGGCGGTCAGAAAGTTGTTTGCCCTGCGATTGCACGGCAAAAATTATGAGGAGCGGGACCGCATCATGGCTTTTTACGCGCCGCTCACGCTATTTTTGATGCCCATTGTGCTGCTGGTGTTGATTGATGTGGGGTATATGTTGATGTTTTGGGCGGTGGAGCCACGACCGTTTTTTGAGATTTTTGAGATCAGTGGGTCTTCCTTGCTCACGCTGGGGTCGGCCGAAGTAGAAACATTTCCTTCCAAAATTCTAGAATTCACGGAAGCCACTATTGGGCTGGTTCTCATTGCCCTGCTGATTGCTTACCTGCCCACCATGTATGCTGCCTTTTCGCGGCGGGAAACGGCCGTATCTGTTTGGGATGCCCGCGCCGGTTCACCCCCCACCGTTGAGGAAATGGCAGGGCGCACCTTTCGCACCGGTGAGTTAGGTATGCTGCGGGACATCTGGTTGGAGTGGGAAGTCTGGTTTGCTGAACTGGAAGAAAGCCATACCTCGCTGTGGTCATTGGCCTTTTTTCGCTCCCCCGTGTCCAACCGCTCTTGGGTAACAGCCTGTGGCAATGTGCTAGACTGCGCGGCTTTCATCCTGACCACCGTAGACGCACCTAACGAACCACGCGCCGCCTTTTGCCTGCGTTCTGGTTTTCTGGCGCTGCGGCAAATTGCCGACTTTTTCAACCTGCCTTATGATCCCAACCCACAACAAGGCGACCCGATCAGCATCAGTCGTGATGAGTATGATGATGTCTGCGCCGCATTGGCCGCACAGGGTGTACCGCTTCGCCCTGATCGGGACGAAACCTGGCGACATTTTGCCGGGTGGCGAGTGAATTATGACGCGGCACTGCTGCAACTGGCTGCTCTAACCATGGCTCCCTATGCCCCCTGGATTTCTGATCGCTCGGTAGCCAAACGGCCAACAAAAACTGGTAATCAACAATTCCGCCGATAAATGTCTGTGCCATCTGTGTAATCTGTGGCTTATTTTCAGGAGAGTAACAAATGGAAAAAGTAGAACCACCTAAAAAACATACCGAAGATGAGAGGCTATTAGCCGGGCCAAATCTGGAGCCAATGCCCTACCACAAGACGGATACCTGGCGTATTTTTCGGGTGATGGGGGAAATGGTTGAGGGAATTGACTTATTGGCAGAAATTGGCACGGCCGTCACCATCTTCGGCTCAGCGCGAGTGCAACCGGGCGAGGCGCAGTATGAAACGGCTACGGCCGTGGCCCGCCTGCTCGGTGAAGCCGGTTTCAACATCATGACCGGCGGTGGCCCTGGCATCATGGAAGCCGCCAACAAAGGGGCGCGCGAAGCCGGCGTCGTCTCCGTTGGCCTGAACATCGAACTCCCCTTTGAGCAGCACTTGAACCCCTACGTAGACGTGGGCAAAGAATTCCGCTACTTCTTCACCCGCAAAGTAATGCTGCTGAAATATGCCCACGCCCTCGTCATCTTTCCCGGCGGTTTTGGCACCCTGGATGAAATGTTTGAAACACTCACCCTCATCCAGACCGGCAAAATCAACAACTTCCCGGTGGTCTTGTTCGATTCCACGTTTTGGCGCGGGCTGGTGGAATGGCTGCACCATATCATGCTGGCTCAGGGCAAAATCAGCCCGACCGACCTGGAACTATTCCACATCACCGACTCCCCCGAAGAAGCCTGCGCCATCATTTCCCAGGCTCTCAAAGGAATAGTTTGAGTAACTATTAACCGCAAAGGGCGCAAAGAGCGCAAAGATGAAGAGGAAAACTTTGCGTTCTTCGTGTTCTTTGCAGTTAAATCCCTGATAGGCTGCATAGTTACCAGTTTGAAAGGAATAATCTATGGAAACCATACTCATTTACCTATTGCCCTACATCATTGGCAGCGCGGTAGTGCCCGTGCAAATCATCATCGGTGTATTGCTGCTGAAAAGCCCCCGGCAAGGATTATTCAAAGGAGTAGCTTACGTGGTCGGGATGACCACCACCCGCCTGCTGCAAGGATTGATTTTTTGGTTTGTTTTCACCTCGTCTGACGCAGCCGCAGTTGACGGCAGCAGTGGTAAAAGTCTGGTGATTTCCACCCTGTTGCTAATACTGGGTATCTTCTTGTTAATCACGGCCTATAAACAATGGCGTGGCGAGGACGATCCCGATGGCCCACCGCCCAAATGGTTAACCATGATTGACAGCGCCACCCCGCGCAAAGCGTTTGGCATTGGCTTTGGGCTGCCCCTGATTGGGGCCAAGTTATGGGTTTTTACTCTCAGCGCCCTGGCTACCATTGCCGATGCCCAATTGGGCCAGCCCGCCAGCACGGTAGCTTACTTGCTTTTCATTTTGCTGGCGCAGTCCTTATTGCTGCTGCCCATCGTGATTCGCATCCTCATGCCCAGCAGATCAAAATCTGTACTCGATAAAGCTTCAACCTGGTTAACCAAAAATAACCGCCCCATTGTCATCGTCGTTTCGCTTGTTTTTGGTCTCTTGTTTTTGTACTCAGGTATAACCGGGCTACTTTCATAACCGGCGAACATCTGAAAACGGGTTTGTGGTTGCCTCACGGCCGTACCTTATGTTACATTTCCCCCCATTACCCATTTACTCAATTACTCAATCACACACTAACTTATGATCCCAGAAAAAATCAATCGCTACGAAATCAAACGAGAATTAGGCCGGGGGGGCATGGCTTCGGTCTATGAAGCGTATGACCCCCAATTCCAGCGTCCTGTGGCGGTCAAGCTACTGCCCCGTGAATTTCTGCATGATCCCGAATTCCGCGCCCGCTTCACCCGCGAAGCCCGCACCATTGCCGCCCTGGAACACCCGGCCATTGTGCCGGTGTACGACTTTGGCGAGGAGGATGGGCAACCCTTCCTGGTGATGCGCCTGATGACCGGCGGTTCGCTGACTGACCGGCTGGCCAACGGCCCTATTCCCATTGATGAAGCCGCCGAAATCCTGAAGCGAATTGGTTCGGCATTAGACCGGGCGCACAGCCAGGGCATCATCCACCGCGATTTGAAACCGGGCAACATCCTGTTTGATCATTATGGCGATGCCTTTCTGGCCGATTTTGGCATTGCCCGGATCGCCGCCGCCGGTTCACAGCTAACCGCCAGCGGCAGTCTGGTAGGTACACCCACCTATATGAGTCCCGAACAAGTATATGGCAACAAGGAGCTAGACGGCCGTTCTGACATCTATGCGCTGGGCGTTATCCTCTACCAGATGCTCACCGGCGAGATCCCCTTTGATGCCGACACCCCGGCACGCATGATGATGGCCCATGTGATGAACCCGGTACCCCACCTGATAGACAAACGGCCCGATCTGGCCCCCTGTGACCTGGTCATCAGCAAAGCCATGGCTAAGGAGCGTGATGATCGTTTCGCCACCGCCTCGGACATGACCAGCGAATTGACGGCCATCACCCAAAAGATGAAACAGCCGGATTTAACGGCCGTGTCCCCGCCACCCATATCCCCCACGCCAACGCCAGAACCCATCCAACCGGAACCGGCCGTGGCCGCTACCACGGCCGTACCCGAACCGGCGCCCACTCTGCCGCCCCGGCCCGCCGCTAAAGCCAGTTCCTCTTTTGAAGAGCCGACGTTTAGCGAGGAAATAACAGCTCCTGCCAGCAGCAGCGCCAGGACGCCGATATGGTTGCTGGCTTTACTGGGCATCATTGCCGTTTTCTGTGTAGGGGGCACGGTTGTAGGCGGTTATCTGGTATTCAATTCCCTGACGGCCGAGGAAACGGCAACACCAACGGCCGTGACCGAACTGACTGACGATAATGATGCCACATCCGTGTTTACCTCCCTGGATGAGGCTACTGATACCCCCATCCCACCGCCCACAGATGTGCCTGCTGATACGGCCGTACCCGAAAGCACACCACTGCCCACCGATACGGCCGTGCCCGTCCAGGATGACGCCCTGGCTACCCGCCAAAGCCTGGAAGCCACCCGCGCCGCCTCCGCTGGCGGTCAGACCGACGACAACAACACCGGCGGCGACATTGACGCCCTGGCCACCCGCCAAAGTTTAGAAGCCACTCGCGCCGCCGAAATTGGCAGCCAGCCCGTTAACCTCTTGGGCGAACTGGATGACGCCAACGCCTTTTTCCCCGCCAGCAGCGGCGAACTACCTCATGATCCCGGTGACAATACCATCGAAATGTATTACCCCGGCATCAGCACCGATAATCTCGTCCTGAACGTCCACTTCCTAAACCCCTACCCCACGCAAACCGGGGGCTGGGATTTTGGCGTTACCTTCCGCCAGGAAGAACCGGATGAAGAACTGCGATTAGTCGTCCGTTCCGACGGCCTGTGGAATCTCAACAACCGCAGCCTGGACGGTGATGAATTCATCCAGGAAGGGGACGTGTCTGGTATGCTGGACTTACAGCCCAATGAAGCCAACCAGTTAACGCTAATTGCCGTAGACGATAGAGGCATTTTTTTTCTCAATGAAGAATTTGTGGCCATCCTGGATTTATCCACACGCCAAAATGAAGGTGAACTGGCGCTAGGTACTGGTTTTTACACGGCCAACGAACGGCAAAACGCCAGCACTCAATATGAAGATTTCGCCGTCTGGCCCCTGGAACCAGAGTTTGGCCCCGAAGATGGCGAATTGGAACACGAACTGGATGATCTAATCAAACTGGATGAATCCGGCGTCGAATTGCGCAATCTGCTTACCACCGCCACCTTTGAAAACCCCTTTGCCGCTGCCGAAAATGGTTTCGACTTTGGCTTCGCCTTCCGCGATGACAATGACGGAACGAAATACTGGCTGGTGCTTGCCTCTGAAGGTGAATGGGAACTGGTTGGCCGTTATGGCGACGCCGACAGCGATGTCACCCTGCAAAGCGGCGACCTTCGTAACCTGAATCTGGGTGAAGATGAGAGCAATGATCTGGCTTTGATTGTATGGGGTGATACCGGCTACTTTTTCGTCAACGGCGAATTCATCGAGCAGTTAGACCTGTTCGATATTACCGATGCCGGTGATGTGGAAATCTTAACTGCCTTCTACTTTGACCACGAACTTGAAGACGAAAGCACAGATTACGAGGATTTCACCGTCTGGCCTTTGCCATAAAACAATGCGTTGGTTTTGGCGTCCCCCATATCAAAAAGTGAAGATAGGCAGCGTCGTTTTGGTAGCGGCGCTGCTGCTTTTTTTGCTCTACCAGACCTGGGCGCTCTGGCGGGGAATGGACGATACGCGCAACCAGGCTTTCTGGCAATGGGCAACAGGGGACACGGCCGTGCGCGAGCAACTCATCACCGTCCAACGCGAAGCCTGCCCCGGCGCGCCCTTCATCTTGCCCACCGATGGTTTCATTGGCCTGCTCTATAATGACCCCCGTGGGCCATATTCCACCCGCAATCCCCACCAGGGCATTGACATTTTCAGCAACAGTGCGCCGGGCGTCACTCCCGTCTATGCCGCCTACGACGGTTACATCACCCGCGAAGAGGGCTGGCGCAGCGCCCTCATCCAGCACATCCCCGATGACCCCTGGCAACCGGGCCGGGCCATCTGGCTCTATTACACGCACATGGCCGACCAGGACGGGAATAGTTTCATCCAGGCAGCTTTCCCCCCAGGAACACAAGAGAAATTTGTGCCCCAGGGCACATTGTTGGGTTACACCGGCGACTACAACGGCAATTCGCCGCGTGGCATTTGGGTACATTTACACTTTTCGATTGTGTTAGATGATGGCCACGGCCGTTACCTGAATGAACTGGAATTCGTCAATACCGTAGACCCCTCCCCCTATCTGGGTATGAATGTGAACTACGCCTGTGAGGGGGGCACGGCCGTGTGCGCCCCTGGCTGTGTAAGACCCTAAGGGTTTTGGAAACCGTTAGGGTCTTGTCGCTAACTCAATCTGTGGCGGAAGAGCTTACTTTTTGGGAGGGCACGGTTTCCAAAATGACGCTGACCGGACGGCCAACGGATTGCTGCACGGCCGTGACCAGTTCGTCAAACGGTGGTTGTGCCCCATCACCCAATACTGCAATATTGACATTGTCACCCAACACCCGAATCTCGCGCACATCATATTCTGTGCCTTCCACCCAGGCCGCAGCCGCCCGGCGGCTTAGAATCTCTGTACGCGCCTCTCGTGCCACTTTATGGCCGGTGGCCGCCAGAGGAATGGCGACAATCAAAATGGCAATGGCGATGGCAATAAAAGCGTTGCGGCGCGCTGTGCCGTGTACCTCGATCATGGCCGCTTTGTTTAGCCCCAGCAGCGCCAGGACACCACCGCCCGCCAGCAAAATAGACAGGAAGTTGGTCACAAACAGCAGCAGCGCCCCCCAGGCCGCATCCCACTCATCGGCAGAAACAGAAATGCCGACAACGCACAACGGTGGTACCAGCGAAATGGCGATGGCTACGCCCGGCAGTGAATCGGCTATATCGTCCCGGCTGAGACAAAAGGCTCCGGCGGCCCCGGATGCCAACGCCGCTATCAGGTCAATCAGGCGTGGTGAAATCCGGCCAACAATCTGGCTGTTTCCCTCAAAGCTAATTACGCCCGGATGAAAGGTTCCCCATAGCCAGGAGAGGAAAATGACCGCTGCTATGCCGCTGGTAACTAGCAGCAGGCTCTGTAAGGCACGAGTCATATTGCCCATGATCAGCGCGGCTGCCGTAGCCATGATAGGGGTCATGAGCGGGGCCACAATCATCGCGCCAATGACGGTGGCCGTGGAATCACCCAAAATGCCAGCAGTGGCGATGATTGTAGACAGAAACAGCAGCACATAGAAACGTTCCAGGTACGGCCGTCGCCGTTTCCCTTCATAAAACAACTTATCCGCAAACTTGGGCACATCCTCCGGCCGGAACCGGTTTTCACGAATGATGTTCGACAGGGTACTCATATGCCTCCATTTTCTCTTCTGCCCACACCATAACCGCCAGATAATATGGTTGGCGGCTCAAAAGTTGAAAGAGTTTCATAAAACGTTTGGCGCGGCGGTAATAGGCGGTCATCTGGTCGAGATCGGCCACTTCCACAAAACCAAACGGCTCGTAAAAAGGGACCAGCCGGTCAACACAAGTCAGCCAGAGCGGACGGCCGTGCTCCTCCTGTAGCCGCTCAATGATGGCCCGCGCCACCCCTTGCCGCCGCCACCCCTTCCTGACGGCAATGGACGCCAGTTCGCGGGTGCCGTCGCGGTGCGGCTTCACCTGCCCACAGCCAATCAACTGTCCGGCCTCATCCACCGCCACCACAAACCGCCGCCAATCCAGCCCCATCGGGTTAATGCCTACCTCGCGGATGAGGGCTTTGATAGCTTTCTGGTCAGCCTGGGTCGCCGGGCGGAGAGTAAACGATTTCTCAATCTGCGCCATCTGCGTAATCTATGATTTTTCTCTATCTGCTGTGCAAAATGTGGTAGACCACAATGCTCAATGCCACATGCACATTGAGTGACAGCCCTTTACCGTACATAGGCAGAAATACGGCCGCGTCACAGGCAGCCAATGTCGCTTTGGTGACGCCGTGATCCTCATGGCCGACCACCAGGCAAGTTTTGGGCGAGTAGGCAAATTCGTGATAAGGCACGGCCGTGTCTGCCAACTCCACCGCCACCACCTGATACCCACGCGATTTGAGGTCTTGCACGGCCGTGACCGGGTCCGCCTCATAGCGCCAGGGGATGCGTAAATTTTTGTACCGCCCCACCTTCTCAATCGTCGGGTTGGGCGGCGTGGGCGTAATGCCCGTCAATACCAGTTCCGTCATGCCCGCCCCATCCGCTACCCGGAAAATGGACCCCACGTTAGCCGGATACTCCACGCTTTGCAGCAGGCCCACTAAATCCAGAACAGGCCGGTGCTGCCGTTTATAATCGCGCAAAAAGCGCTTCAAATCAGTGCCGATGAGGGGTTTCATAGGAGTGGTAATCGGTTATCGGTAATCGGTTATCGGTTGGAAAACCGATTACCGATTACTGTTTACCGATTACGGATCATAGGCACGGTGCAGGGCACACCATGCTTCAAAAGCGGCGGCGCGCACGGCCGTGTCCACGTTCACATCTTGGACAGCCGCCAGCAAAGCGGGCATCGCTTCTTTGGCCGGCAATTGTGCCAGCAGCCGCGCTGCCAACAATCGTGTCTCCACGTCGGCCACCTCGGCAAACAGCGCCGTCACCAAAGCCACCGCCGCCGCCCCAGAAGGAACCCGTTTGCCTTGCGCCCGCAGCATATCTTCCAGCCAGGGTTGGTCGGCAGCGCGTACTGGCCGCCAGGGCTGCGGCAACCGGCGGCGACGAATGGTATCCAGGCCGGCTGCTGCTGCCGTGCGCACAAACCATTCACTATCATTGTGTTCCAGGTCTACCAAAAGCGCCTCTACCCAGGCATCATCCAGCACTGACAATCCATGAATCGCTACCCGCCGTACCTGAATATCTTCCTCCTTCACCGCTTCCCGTAAAATTTCCAGCCCCGGCTCACCATTCTGCGCCAGCAGTTCGGCCGTGAGCAGACCAATATCTTCATTATCGCCAATGAGCGATTGCACCAACGGCCCTTCCGCCAGCGGGTCAATCTGGCGCCGTGCCAGTCCATACACGGCCGTAAACCGCACCACCATATCTTCATCCGCCAGCCGTTCTACCAACAATCCCACCACTTTATCGTCAGTTATAGCGGGGAGAACGGCCGTGCCCATCTGCCGCATAAAGGGATCAGGCCGGCCAAGCAACTGCTCCACGAACTTCATTAAGCCCTCTTCACCCGTCAGCGCCATGGCCGCCATGGCCCGCAGGCGCATCACCGGTAGCTGCTCAGCCTGGCGCGCCAATTGCCCCAGGTTTATCATCACCTGCCGCCGCCAGTTACCGGTAGCGCTGGTGTGGGGCAGCCAGGCCGCCACCAGGAACCAACCATCACGTGCCGGATCATCATCACCCGCCTTGAGCCAAAAATCGGCCGCTTCCCCCGGGTGGGCCAGCCCGGCAAAATGAAACCAAACACCGCGCCACTGGGAATCCACCAGATATTCATCCAGGCCGCCGCTGCCCTGCCCGGCCAGATAAGCCGCCGCCAGATAATCACGCAACACCGTGCTGCGCACCCCCATCTGCCCCCCACCCCAACGCACAAATAAACGGCTTTGGGCCAGCGAACGGCGCAAACGGGTCACCTGTGTTTTGTTCGGCTCAACCGGGGCTGCGCCATCGGGCACATCGGCCACTACACCGCCTTTGGGTCGGGCAGCAGCCGTTGCCAGCGCCACCACCTGGTCAGCGGACATGGTCATCTGGCCGCTGTTGAGCAGGTGATAGGCCATTTCTTGCCAGAAAGCCAGGAGATCATCTGACAATGGGGCCAACGGTTCGCCTTTCTTGCGTGGTTGAAACAGCGCCAGTGAAGCCGGTAGCCAATCTGCCCCGCGCGTGGCCGTTTCGGCGCCGGACATGGCCGCCAGCCAGAAACGCACGGCCGTTTCCAATGCCGTTTGGCCGGGCTGCCAGTAACTTTCCAGGGGGAGTACAGCTTGCCCTGAGCCTGCCGAAGGGGCCGTCAGCGCTAATTGTTCTGACCAGCGGGCAGCCAGTTGTTGTGCCTGTCCAATACGCCACGGCTGGATAACAGTACGGCTGAAACCTAAGGGGAGTAACTCACCGTAGCCTTCGAGCACGGCCGTCATAAATACGCGCGTCTTGCCCTGGGCTGCCAGGAAAGCACGTAACCAGGCCAACACCACCGGCTGTTGCGCCGGAGACAGTTCTGCCCAGCCATCCAACAGCAAAAAAAGCTGTTCGTCCGCCAGTTTGCGGCGCAGCATGTCACCAATACCAGGCGCGGTGAGTGGACTGCTCCGTTTTTGCAGGGCAGCAATCAAGGGAGCCAGGGGATCAGGATCAGTGGTCGCATCGGCGCCGAGCGCCGTCCACTCTATTTCCGCCAGGTGCAAGAACACGGGCACAATCTCGGCGAAGGTTTTGTCGGGGTGAGTCGGCGTTGCTTCGGCCGTCGCCAGGCGGTAGGCCAGGTGCGCCAGCAGGGTGCTTTTGCCCGCACCGGGTGTGCCACAGATAAGGACGCGACGGCCGTCGCGCAGTAAATGATCCACCGTCGTCGGGGGCAAAACGGGGGCGCCTACTTGTCCCGCCAGTTCCGGCCACAACCAGGCCAACTGCACTGCCCCACGCTGCCCGGCCAGGATGGCGTCATCATCCAACGGTGCGGTGAGGGGGGGTGGGATGAATACCTGATCGAGTGTGGCCCAGTCGGCCCCCAGGTGATAGCTTTGGGTGTAGTCGGCCATTTCCCCCTGAAAACGCGCCTCCACGCCAGAACGCATCCGGCCAATATGCCCTGCCACCCAACCACGCGCCCGCTGGAACTGCTGTCTCAGCCGGGGCAGTAGCCGCACAAAAAAAACCGCCAATCCCACTCCCAGGAGCAATCCCAAGAGGAGGGAGGGTATATCAGGTCGCCAGGCGGTGATGTTCTGCATACGGTGTTTCTTGAACAGGTTGGTTCTATCGTGGTCCGGCTTGATTATAACAAAGGAAACGGCGCCGTGCCGCAAGCAAACGACAAAAAAGGGTGGCCTCGTTTGAGACCACCCTTTTTTGTGAGGTAAATGAGCCTGCTAACGACTCACTCACCCTTGCTGAGAATTGTTCCCGCCGTTATGGCTTGAGAATAATTGGCAGATAGATATATGTATTCGTATCCACAATCTCGACTACGGCTGTGGTCGTCAGGTCAACCGAGGCTGTGGCCGTGGCATCCGATTGCGAGGTGGCCG
>JAHDWK010000055.1 GCA_023382655.1 Anaerolineae bacterium
AACTTTAAGGATTTCTCATGGACATCGCAATGTTAAGGTAGCAACTTGGGTTATATATTCAGCGGATTCGTTACACAACGAATCAGTATATATCACATACTTGGAAACCGAGATGCCTGCTGCTTCTACTAATCGCGTTATTGGACGTTTTTAAGCCGGGCATTGGTGTGCTTGACGGAAAGGATACAGGGGGAGGTGGGGGTTGTCCAGAGTTTGCAGTTTGGCGGAGAGGTGGGTTTTGTGTTGGGGTGGGGCAACGGCCGTGACGCCCCCAGATGCAATTCGGTGTCTGAGAGCCTCATACTGGGAATGAATTCCCAGGCTGAGATTAAAAGTACGCTAAAGCGCACTGAAAGTGGTCTGTCTAACGTGCTTTCAGCACGTTTTTTAGCTCAGACACCGAATTCCATTCGGTGGTGGCATTTAGCTCGTGCCTCGCCAACTTTCGTGGCACAATTGGGCAATGAATCCGCAGATTTTCTTTGCATCTTTGCACCTTTTGCGTCAAATCTATTTCCAAAGGAGACGACACCAACTGTCGTTGACCACTATGAATGAAAATCGTTTGTAGCAGGCACTTCAGTGCCGTCAGCAGGCGATAAATTGCCTACTACAAGCCTATTTTCACAGGAGACGACACGGGCGGCAGCCCGAAACCGCTTTGGGTTCGCCCATCACAAGGGGTGAAAATTCATAATTCATCCTTCATAATTCATAATTTCCAAAGGAGTACGGCGTATGAAATTTACAGATGGGTATTGGGGTTTTCGGCCGGGGGTGACGCCTCATTTTCCGGTGCATGTCCACGATGTGACCGTAGAGCCAGACGCGCTGGTGGTCTATGGCCCCACGCGGCGGTTGAACCATCGCGGTGATACGCTCAACCTGGGCCTGCTCACAGTGCGTTTTTCCTCGCCCATGCCGGACGTGATCCGGGTGCAATTGACGCATCACAAAGGGCAACGGCCGTGCCACCCCACGTTCGCCCTCCACACCCAACCCACGCCCGACCTGCATATCCAAAACGAAACCGACTACGCCAGCCTGACCAGTGGCCGCCTGACGGTGCGGGTGGACAAAGGCGAAAACTGGCGTGTAGATTATTTGGACGGCGCGCGGCTGCTGACACAAAGCGGTTGGCGAGGCATGGGCTATGTGGATACGAGCGACGGCCACTTCGGCCTTGCTCAGTGCAGGCGTTACCTGCATGAACAACTCAACCTCGGCGTCGGCGAATGTGTGTATGGCCTGGGCGAACGGTTCACCCCCTTCGTCAAAAACGGGCAGGTGGTGGATTTGTGGCACGAAGATGGCGGCACCAGCAGCGAACAGGCGTATAAAAACGTGCCCTTCTACCTGACCAATCGCGGCTACGGCGTGTTTATCAACCACCCCGAACTCGTCTCGCTGGAAGTGGCCTCGGAAAAGGTGGAGCGGGTGCAGTTCAGCGTCGCCGGGGAATCGCTGGACTACTTCCTCATCAACGGCCCCACGCCTAAAGAGGTGCTGATGCGCTACACGGCGCTGACGGGACGGCCCGCCCTGCCACCGGCCTGGTCGTTTGGCCTCTGGCTCTCCACCTCTTTCACCACCGACTACGATGAAGCGACCGTCACCAGCTTTGTGCAGGGCATGGCCGACCGCGACCTGCCGCTGCACGTGTTTCACTTTGACTGCTTCTGGATGAAGGAGTTTCATTGGACCAATCTGGAATGGGACGGCCGTGTCTTTCCCGACCCCGCCGGCATGCTGCGGCGGCTCAAAGAGCGTGGCCTGCACATCTGCCTCTGGATCAATCCCTACATCGCCCAACGCTCAGCTCTGTTTGACGAAGGTATGGCCCACGGCTATCTGGTCAAAAAGCCCAACGGCGATGTGTGGCAGTGGGATCGCTGGCAGGCGGGCATGGCGCTGGTGGATTTCACCAATCCCGACGCCTGCCGCTGGTTCGGCGACAAACTGCGCGGTCTGCTGGACATGGGCGTAGACTGCTTCAAAACGGACTTCGGCGAACGCATCCCCACCGATGTCGTCTACCACGACGGCTCTGACCCGCAGCGTATGCACAACTACTACACCCAACTTTACAATCAGACCGTGTTTCAGGTATTGGAGGAGGAGCGGGGGCGGGGTGAGGCGGTAGTTTTTGCCCGTGCGGCGACGGCGGGCGGGCAGCAGTTCCCGGTGCATTGGGGCGGCGACAGCACGGCCACGTTTGAATCTATGGCCGAAAGTTTGCGCGGCGGCCTGTCATTGACGCTCTCCGGTTTTGGTTTTTGGAGCCACGATATTGGCGGTTTTGAGCAAACGGCCGTGGCCGATGTCTACAAACGGTGGTGTGCCTTTGGCCTGCTCTCATCGCACAGCCGGCTGCACGGCAGCAGTTCTTACCGTGTGCCCTGGTTTTATGATGAGGAGGCGGTGGATGTGCTGCGCCACTTTACGATGTTAAAGTGTCGCTTGATGCCCTATTTGTGGGGCACGGCCGTCGCCGCCCACCAGACCGGCCTGCCCATGATGCGGGCCATGATGCTGGAATTCCCCGACGACCCCGCCTGTGACTACCTGGATCGCCAATACATGTTAGGTGAATCGCTGCTAGTCGCCCCCATTTTCCGGCAGGATGGGGTGGTGGATTATTATTTGCCACACGGCCGTTGGACCCATTTTCTGACCGGCGAAGTGGTGAACGGCGGCGGCTGGCGGCGGGAATCGTATGACTTTTTCAGCCTGCCGCTGTGGGTACGGCCGAACAGCATCATTCCGGTGGGCGCAAACGATACCCGCCCCGATTATGATTTTGCCGATAATGTGACTTTTCACTTGTTTGGACTGGATGCGGGTACGGCCGTGTCCGTTTCCATCCCTGATCTAAAAGGCGATACGGCCGTATCGCTGCATGTCCGGTGGATGAGTGGCCGTTTGCACATACAGACGGAAGAGGCAACTAAACCCTGGCGGGTATTGCTGCGAGGGGTGACGGCCGTAGGCTCTATCACAGGTGGCGTCAGCCAGATGGATAAACATGGCATCCTCTTGCTGCCAGATGAAGTAACTGGCCGTCTGACGTGCCAGGGTGTTCAATTTGGGGGGTGAGTGGTGACGGCCGTATCCACCCCTCCACCCTATCATCGCGCACATGGGGTAGGTGGGCGGCCGTTTCCTTACCAGCGATCGGAATGGATCTGAAGCATTATCAGTCGAACAAGGTGTCGAGTTCTTTACTATCGAACATTGCTGGCGGTTGTTACTCAGCTAACAATTCTCTTTCTCTTACACAGAATTCACAGATAGACCTCGTAACTTGTGAACCGATTGCTTTGAATTCTAATCGTACAGTCTCTAATTGATTTTTGTCACTCAACGTCTTTCCGCCGAATTTCGTAAAAAGGCCGTGATTGGGCAAAATAGCACGCCTTTCAATTATCTTTATTCCCTCATTTAATGTTAAATCTATTTCTTCGTCCACTCTTACCTCAAGCAAACCAAGAACATATTCTCTTGAAATAGCGTGTTCAAATGAAGTTTGCGGTAAAGTCGCAATTAAATTGCAAAGTTGAACATATGGTAACCATTCGATAGGTTGACTTTCAGGTGTTCCTCGTTTTAAGCCTCCTAAATAATGGAGTCTTGTGGGTGGATTTGGAAGGTCAAGTCCTCGTTTTACAAGAGCTATACCCAAACTTTGTCCTAAGTTGACTAGACGTTCTGCTAGATGGGGGTATATCCACTCTAAGCCGTTATTATTTTTTTCTTGACACACAAACCATAAAACTGTAGGGACAACGTTGAATGCACTATGTGGTATCTTGTTATAATCAACCGGCGGTGCAGACGAGACGTCTCCTAAAATAGCAAACTGATGACTTTGTTTTAGTGCTTTGCGAGCTAAGTTGGCATCTGTTTCTGCAATTACCTTCAAGACCCTTGTAGCGGCAAGATATGGTGTTGCAAGGGGCCAGGAGGGATTATAAATATCTGAAATAGAAATAATCCCGGTGTTTCTATTATTAATTCTTGGCCTAAATCTACGCCAATTGGCATCTGCTAACCGAAGGATCGAAATAAAAGCCTCGATTGCTACATCGAAATCACCAAAATCTGTTAACGCCTCCCAGGCAAGACGTGTCAATGCAATTCCCTTTGGCCCAATCCCTTTCTCTAAGCTTGTAAATTCCCTGTCAAATTCCGCAACTACTTGGCCTAATAAATCTGCAGATAGATTTGCAATATCTCTTTCTCTTATACCCGGTTTGGGAGATAATGAAAGAATCAAATTCTCGTGCCTTTGTTCTAAGACTGAGTGCAGTTGATTTCGGTAGTGTTTTGCTTCTTCGATTGTTATTCTTTTCGTCTGCCTATAAACAGAATCATACTCATCATGATGTAATTGACATAAGGCAACTAAGTTGTCAACGTCATTATTGGTGCGGTCTTGATCTAAATGAGCAATTTGAACTCGTTTGTAGGATAGGTCAAACTCTAAACCAAAGCACAAGCAACATCGACGCCTACTTCGTTGAAGCACTTTTTGTTGGATTAATTCTGGAATATTAGGTCTGCTCATTAATTGTCTTAATCCATCATTCAAAGGATGGTAGATTTGCTAGTGGCTTGATGCTTCGCAGATTTAAGAGCACAAATATTTCATTTGTGGGTATTTTCCTCGTTAACTCCGGTACGCCTTGATGATCTCTCCCATGACGGAGAGGGCGATTTCTTCAGGGGTGGCTGCCTGTTCGCCCACGACCGTTGTCCAGGAGCGCACGCGCCACTGGGTGACGAGGCCGTTTTGTACAAACGGGTCCGCTGCCGCGAAACGTTCGGCCACCTCTGGTGATTCACCTTGAAAGAGCAAGACCGCGCCATCCACCGGATCGGCCAGCGCCCCGCCCAGAATGAGTTCACCTCGTTCACACGACTGCCAGGCCAGGGCTAAATGGGCGGCCCGGAACTCACCCCGCCGTTGCAGGTAGTCTGGGACAACATCATAAAATAGCAGGTAGTGCATCATTACCTCCGTTACGAACCTCGATACGCTTTCACAATTTCGGCCATGACGGAGAGGGCGATTTCTTCGGGGGTCACGGCCGTAATGTCCAGACCAATCGGCGCGTGGATGCGGCCGATCTGGTCGGCGGTGATGCCCATTTCTTGCAGGCAGGCTACTCGTTCGGCCTGGGTTTTGCTGCTGCCCAACGCGCCTACCTTGCTGTGCTGTACAGTCATATTCTTGCCTCTAATCCCCCGTTGCCACACCTGACATTCTTCGCACTATCCCTAACAACAGTCCTGTTATGCCACCCAATAATATGAAGACGATAGTTAGGATTGCAGTTTCATCCCCTAACATATCCTGCAACAATTGTCCTAATTCGAGTCCTAGAATTACAAAGGGGATAATAAAACGCAATACGTCTCCCAGCCAACTGTCATATTGTCTGGCAATGAAGATCCCAATTCCCCATCCAATTAGCCCACCAATTAAGCCCCCTATCAACCCTCCCCAGAAGACGCCTAAGGACATGCCTATTGGCAAAGCCAGTATTGCGCCTGTAAAGACACCATAGATGAAGCTAACAATGCCACTGGCAACCTGAGTATGATTTGCCTTTTCGCCGATTCGGAATTTGCCCGGCCCAAATTCATAGCCCCATCCTAGCCAATTTGTGGAGACACTAATAAGCCCACCCACTATCGCCCCCAGCCAAAGAGGTGAGTTTATGAGGAGGATGGCTAACAACATTCCTATTGTTAGCACCAAAATGATAATTAGGAGCAAAAGGGATTGGATGGTGTTTTTCATAGAGTGAAGGGCTTGATTTATGAAGCCTGGTTTGGGGGTTGATTTCTCATCTGTCAACGATTTTTCTGTCATAAGTGATTACTCCTAAATGAATTTGAGCTATTGAGTTATTGACAGTTTGTTTTACGTTGGCTCACTCAGATCAGTTTCTTGTAATTATTTTTATCTGCCCCAACCGTTATGAGTCTCGATACGCTTTTACAATTTCGGCCATGACGGAGAGGGCAATCTCTTCGGGGGTGACGGCCGCGATGCTCAGGCCAATAGGCGCGTGAATACGGCTGATTTGCTCGGCCGTGATGCCCATTTCTTGCAGGCGAGCCACCCGTTTGGCGTGGGTTTTGCTGCTGCCCAACGCGCCCACGTAGAAGGCGGGGCTGCGCAGCACCACTTCCAGAGCGGGATCGTCAATTTTGGGGTCGTGGGTGAGCAGGGCCACGGCCGTTTCCGGCGTCACTTCCACCTCGGCAAACGCTTTCTTCGGCCAGGCCTGGATCAACTTATCTACATGCGGGAAGCGGGCTTCGCTGCCAAAAGCGCGGCGCGGGTCTATGACGATGGTCTGGAAGCCTAACACTTTGGCGTACTGCGTCAGCGCCACGGCAATATGCACCCCGCCGACCATGATGAGGGTAGGCGACGGCCGTACCGTGTCCACAAACACCTCTACCTCGTCCGTCAACTGCACCCGCTGTGGCGACTGCAACTTCTTCTCGGCAGCTAAAGCCAGAGCGTCCAGGTCGGGGCCGAGTGTGCCCAGGGTACGGCCGTCACGTGCCACCGTCAACTTTTGCCCCACCGTGCCCTCTGGCCCACGAATGATGGTGATGGACGCGCCTGCTTTGTCCTGGGTAATCAATTCGTGCATCAGGGTGTAGGCGTTGACGTCCAATGCCTCGACAAAAATTTCAATGGTGCCGCCGCAGGCCAGCCCCACATCCCAGGCGGTCTCGTCGGCCACGCCAAAATGGAGGAGTTTGGGCTTGCCATTTTCCAGCGCAGCCACCGCCTCCTCAAAGACCGCCCCTTCCACACAACCGCCAGAGACAGAGCCAGCCATACGGCCGTCGGGCGTCACCGCCATCTTGGCCCCCTCCTTGCGCGGCGCCGACCCCCACGTCTGCACCACCGTCGCCAGGGCAATGGGCTGATTTTCAGCCTGCCACTTGTTGATGTCAGAAATTACCTCTTGCATGAATTTCTCCCGGTTTTCCAACTGTCATTCCGAGGTCTTCCGAGGAATCCTTTAGCTGCCTGTGCTGTCGGGATTCCTCATTCCGAAGACTCCATTCGGAATGACAGGTAATACATTCTTTGCGCAAATTCCTTTTCCTCACCGGTAAGATTTTACACCTATGCGCGGGCACATGTCGAAGAGGGGGCAGGTAGAACAGCGGGGGATGTTGCCCTGGCAAATGTGTTTGCCAAAGGGGACGAGCAGCCGGTTGATCTCAATCCAGTATTTCTCTGGTAGTTTTTGTTCCAGAGCGGCCATTGTCTTTTCCGGGGTGTTGGCCTGCACGTAACCCCAACGGTTACTGATGCGATGCACGTGAATGTCTACGCTGATGTACGGTTGGCCGCAGGCGATGCCCAACGCCAGGTTGGCACACTTGGGACCGACACCTTTGAAGGAGAGCAGCAGATCCCGGTCACAGGGCAGTTCACCGCCAAATTCATCTACCACTCGTTGGGCGATGGCCTGGATTTGGGGGGCTTTGCTTTCGGCAAAGCTGCTTTCGGCGATGAGGGCGGCAATTTCGGCGGGGCTGAGGGCGGCGATTTCTGATGCGGTGCGCGCCCGTGCAAATAGTTTGTGGGCGACGGGGATGCTTACTTCATCGTAGGTGCGAATGGAGATGATGCAGGCGACCAACTGCTCAAAAGCGGAGTTATACCCTTCATCGGCCAGTTGGAACATGGCGGCGGGTGGATACGGCCGTACTGCCGCCCGGATTCGTTCTACAGCCACGTCAATATCAAAGTTTTGTGATGTCATACCAGTTGTATTACCGCGTGCAGGTAGTTTTTCTCCAACCAACTCAATTCAAATTCAGCCCGTGTTACGATTTTAGGCGCGTCTGGAGAATTAGGGTCATTCAAAGACACGGCCGTGTCATCCAGGCCGATAATGACAACCGCATGATCCGTTTCTTCTTGCCAATAGGAGAGCTGCCTGGTGTCTACGGCCGTGATAACAGGTAAACCCGCCGCCAAATGGGCTTGCACTGCCGCAAAATCACCTTCGGCAATGAGGATAGAAAGGCCCAATGCGCCCAAATTTTGTAAGTTCCGAAAAGGCGTACCGATGGCATCTACTTTGAGCAATTGCATCAGCTTTTTATAGCTGATGGGAATTTGCAGGTAACTGAGGAGCATCGCCGCGCAGGCGGCCAGGCAGTCAGACTGATGTTTCTGTTGTTGGTGTGAAACGGGCAGCAAGTTCATTAGCGCGTTTCCGTATCGCTTCGATTTGTTCAGTGGGCAGGGGCAGTGGCTCTCCGGTATGCGCATTCACATTGAGCGAACCGACAGCGGCAACTTCACCAAAACCACGCAAACGAAGAATTGCCGGAATTCGCCAGACAGAGGGTTCACCCATTACCAAAACCGGTTCTCCGGCGACGATGAACAGGGCTATCTCCTGGGCAAAATAGCCGTTGGCGCGGCGACGGGCTGTGTCCGGTGGGATGGTGATGACACCTTGAAGTCGGGCATCAACTGTTAATGGCCCTTCAATAGGCCATTCTTGGGCGTATTCATAAATGATTCGTACCATAATGACGGCAGTATAACATAGAAATTTAGCGGTGGTTGATAAAAGCTGCCCCTTTCAGAGCGATGGGTTGGCGCGACGGCCCAAAGCCGCTTCGTGGCCGCCACGCCGTTGGCCGTTGCGCCGCCGTCACGGTTTGCAAATGCCGGGCTAAATCTTCCAGGCTGGCTAAGTTGTGGACGGGCAGGAAGTCGTCAATGTGGGGCAGGGCGGCCTGCATGCCGCGTGTGAGCGGCTCATACTGCGCCGAGCCAAGCAGGGGGTTGAGCCAGATGAGGCGGTGGCAGGTGCGGTGCAGCCGGGCCATCTCGCCGTGCAGCAGTTCCGGGTCGCCGCGATCCCAGCCGTCGCTGATGAGCAGCACCACCGCGCCGCGCCCCAAGACGCGCCGCCCCCATTCGTAGTTGAACGTTTTCAGGGAATCGCCAATGCGGGTGCCGCCGGCCCAATCGTGGACGTGGCCGGCCACGTCGGTGAGGGCGTGATCCAGGTCACGGCCGTGTAGTTGCCGGGTGATGCGCGTCAGCCGGGTGCTGAAGACGAAGGATTCCACCTTTTGCGTCAGGCTTTCGGCCAGGCCGTAGGTAAAGTGCAGCAGCAGGCGGGTATACTGCTCCATACTGCCGGAAATGTCGGCGATGATGATGAGCGGGCGGGGTTTAAATTTGGGTTCGCGGGAGGGCCATTCCAGCAGTTCACCGCCGTAGCGCAAATTTTGGCGCATCAGGCGGCGCAGGTCTGGCTGACGGCCGTGCCCGGTACGCATCCGCCGCGTTTGCCGCTGCCCCAAATCCCACACCATTTGCGCCATCAACCAGCGCACGGCCGTGAGTTCCTCTTTGGTCAGCGTGGCAAAATCCTTCTGGCGCAGCAGCTCCCGCTGGCTGTAAGTGCGGGTGATTTCGATGATCTCTTGGGTCTCCTCATCCCCCTCTTCGGCGGCGCTGTCCCGCTCATTTTCCTCAGCCGCGCTCTCTGGCTGAGGTGGCGTGATTAAGGTTGGCGGTGGCTCCTCTGGGCGAAAACTGTTTATATCCAGCCAAACCCCTTCACCTGCCGGTTTGCGCCAGAAGAGGTCAAACGCCTGGTCAAAGAGGGGCAGTTCGTCCCGTTCATGCACCAGCAGGCTGCGGGCGGTGAAATAAAAATCCGCTTTGCGGCCGATGGACACATGCTCCAGCGCCCGCACCAGGTCTACCATGCGGCCAGGGTTCACATCTATACCCAGCGCCCGCAGCAAACGGCCGAATAAGATGAGGTTGTGGAGTAAGTTGCCGGTTGATGTTGCCATTTGAATGATCCGCGAAGAACGCGAAGGGCGCGAAGAAGGTTCTCCTATCTGTGCGTCTCCGCGCCTCTGCGTTAAAACTTTGCTGTGGCCGGTATCTGACCGTACCACCCTATCTGCTTATTAGCTCTCTATCCGCTGCTCGTTTTGGGCCGCCCAGGCAGGTATATCCAGTGCCGATTTGGTGATAAAGCCGCTGGCGATTTCGTGGATGCGGTGGTTGGTGATGCTGTTGGCGATGGCGTCCATGATGCTGTCCGGCACCAGTTTCGTAGCCCAGGGTTTGGGCAGTTCGGCGGCCAATTCTAACGAGTATTCCAGCCGGGTGCGCTCACCTCCGGTGCGGTCGCCGTCGGGGTAGAAAATGGAGGTGCTGGTGTAACGGCCGTAAGCCTCTGTCCGGTTAAACGATGATTTCGCCTTGACCGGCGTGCCTGCTTCCCGCGGCGTCAGCCGTATGGTGTAACTGGTCGGGTCGGCCTCGGCGTGCACATCGCAATAAATCGCCACGTCATACGCATTCAACTCGCGGGAGAGATAACAAACCCGCACATGCTGTGCCCCATACGCCTGCACCAACGCAATGCGTGGCAGATAGGGCAGGATGCGGTGGATGTCCTGGTAGAAATGAAAGGCGGTAGTCACGGCCGTTGGCAATGTAAACGTCAACTGCACCCGGCCTGAAATGGTGATCATGCGGCGTTGGCTTTCACCCGTTCCAACATCAGGCGGGCGGTTTCGCCGCTGATGCGCTCGATGTCATCCTGGTATTTGAGGATGACGCCCAGCGTGTCATTGACCACATCCACGCTCAGCGCCTGCTGATCCAGGGCCACGAGTGCGGCCGTCCAGTCCAATGTTTCGGCCACGCCGGGGATTTTATACAGGTCGGCTTCGCGCAGTTCTTGAATGAAGGCCGTCACCTGCCGCGCCAGCATTTCCGGGGCATGGGGCACTTTGGCACGCACGATGTCGTATTCCTTCTCGAAGGTGGGGTAATCAATCCAGTAGTAGAGGCAGCGGCGTTTGAGGGCGTCATGCACTTCACGGGTGCGGTTGGAGGTGAGGACAACCACCGGTTTGTGCCGTGCTTTCATGGTGCCAATTTCGGGGATGGTCACTTGAAAGTCGGAGAGGATTTCCAGCAGGAACGCTTCAAACTCCTCGTCGCTGCGGTCAATTTCGTCAATGAGCAGGACGGGGCGACGGGTGCGGGACTCTTCGATGGCTTGCAGCAACGGCCGTTTCAACAAATAATCCGCGCCAAATAACTCCCCTTCCGTCGCCTTCTCGCCGCGTGATTCCAGCAGGCGAATGTGCAGCATTTGCCGGGTATAGTTCCACTCGTACACGGCATGGTTGATGTCCAACCCTTCGTAACATTGCAGGCGGATCAGGTCGGTTTGCAGCAATTCAGCCAGCGTTTTGGCAATTTCCGTCTTGCCCACGCCCGGTTCCCCTTCCAGAAACAACGGCCGTTCCAGTTTCAATGCCAGGTAAGCGGCCGTGGCCAATCCCCGGTCAGCAATATAAAAACGCCCCTTCAGCGCGTTTTGCAGTTCATCAATTGAGCCAATTTCCATGATGGGCTTTCCTCGCAGGTCAGTGTAAGATGATAGGGATTTTAGCGGAGAACGGCCGTGTTGTCGTTACTTTGTTGAGGTTCACTTGGTGAATAAAAGGATGGGTGAGAATAATGAGTTCTTTTCAATTCAATCCAGACGAACATGTCGGCTGGGAGCAAATATGGCTCAGCGACGATATCCCCCCACGTTACCGCAGTTTCGCCCCGCCCAATGACACGGTGGTGGAATGGGTGGAAGCAGTGCCGTCTGGTGGCTCCATCCTGGATGTGGGCTGTGGTGTGGGGCGACATCTGGTCTACCTGGGCGGACGCGGTTTCCGGGTGGCTGGCGTAGACATTTCGCCAGGCGGTGTCAGGCTGGCTGTAGCGGCGTGTGCGGAACGCCACATTGCCGCTGACGTGCGTGCATCAGACATGACGACATTGCCCTGGGCAGATATGACTTTCGACGCGGCTCTTTCCACGTCCGCCATCCATCATCAATTGCGCGTCGGTATGGTGCAGACGTTGGCGGAAACCTGGCGCGTCTTGAAACCGGGTGGGCTGCTGCTGGTGGACTTTCCCTGTACAGACACACTGGTGTACCAACAATTACGCCGCCGCGTGGCCGCCGGGGAATTGACCGAGGTGGAGCCAGCTACTTTTGTGGACGAAGGGCCGGTGCGGGAAGGTGACGATGAATACCTGCCGCATCATTTCTGTGATGAAGCGGATGCGCGTGACTTGCTGCGGGATTTTGAAATCATCCGGCTCTGGGCTGACCTGCATGATGTCCAGTCCGAGGGGGGTACCGGCAAAGCCGGTAAATGGGTGGCCTGGGGGCGCAAGCCCTTATCTGGTTAGGGTGTGTTGACATCTGGTTATTTGTCTTTTCTAAAATGCGTTACCGGCTCTTTATAGTGGTATCCAATCAGTGCGATCTAGCTATTCCTCAGCTTCGCTGGCCAGCCAAATTAAATGCAAGTTAGCAGCAATTTCTCCTAAAGATGTACCTGGACGAATCCATAAAATCCCCCAATGTGATTCACCCTCACTGGCATAGTGGGTGACTAAATGTTCAGGTATCGTGCTGCGATTGTCAGTTACCAACAACCGATGTGAGCGGGCTAAAAAGTGAAGGATGTCTGGATCAGAAGTTTGAAACAGAGGCGCACCATCATCACCCACTCGCAGCACGTCAATGTGTGCATCTAAACGACGTAGAGCCACTTTCAAGCGGGGAGACAGATTTTCATCCAACAAAAAATGGACTTTCACACGGTTTCAAGTTGTTCTTCACGAATAGCACGCAGGCGTTCAATAAGAGGGGTAGGGTTTCTTTTCCACTGTTGATAGGCCTGTTCATAGATCGCCTGGCGACGTTGTAGGTAGGCGTCCATTTCGGACTGATTGGCCAGGTAAAATGTAATCGTGGCGTAAATCACTTCCAGGCTCAAACCGGGGAACTCTTGAGCGATCTGGTCTGGGGTATACCCTTCATGGTAAAAGGCCAACACATGTTCAATTCCCAGGCGATGTCCCTTAATCTGAATCACATTTTCGTTCACAAAATCAAAGTATTGTCTGGTATTTTCTATCAACGTCGTCTCTGATGGGAAACCAATGATTGTTGCTGACTCATTCATGTTGCCACCCTTTGGCGGAATTATACCATAGGCTGTTCTGAGGTATAGTGGCTGATTCTTCCCTGCCAATCGTCCAAACCGCAGGCGTGCAGCTTTCCGGTAAAGGCGACCATTACTGAGCCGTAAATCCCCCATCAACCGTCAACGCCGCCCCGTTGGTAAACGAGGCGGAGTCGGAGCAGAGCCAGAGGACGGCGCGGGCTACTTCCTCCGCCTGCCCCAGGCGGCGCATGGGGTTGATGCGGATAGTGGCTTCCAGAAATTGGGGCAGGGTTTCAAACCCCCGTGTTACCATGGGCGTCTCGATGACGGCGGGGCAAACGGCGTTGATGCGGATATTTTTACGGCCGTACTCCACCGCCGCCGTCCGGGTTAATCCCACTACCCCATGTTTGCTGGCGGCATAAGCGGGCATGGAGTGAGCGCCAGTCAGCCCGGCCACCGAGGCTGTATTCACAATCGCCCCACCTCCCTGCGCCACCATCTGCTCCAATTCATACTTCAGGCACAGCCACACCCCCTTCAAATTCACGGCGATAATGCGGTCAAAATCAGCCTCGGTTACGTCCATGGTGCGTGTGGGCAGACCCTCAATCCCGGCATTGTTGAAGGCGCAGTCGAGACGGCCGTAGCGCGCCACCACCTCACCCACCATCGCCTGCACATCATCCGCCCGCGACACATCCGCCTGAAAAGCAAACGCCTGCCCGCCGCTGTCGGTAATCATTTGCACTGTTTCCTCGGCCGTATCCAGATTCACGTCCGCCACCGCCACTTGCGCGCCTTCCTGGGCAAAGAGCACGGCCGTTGCCCGTCCAATGCCCGACCCCCCACCGGTTATCAGAGCTACTTTGTTTTTAAGTTGGGTCATGTTTGCTCCTCATTAGTGAGCAGTGGGCAGTGAGCAGTTAGCAGACCGCTCACTGCTCACTGCTCACTGCTCACTGCTCACTGTTTACTGCTCACTAACAAACTCCCACACACCGGTTCCATCCGTGCCGTAAAATGGCGCAACACGGAAGGCGCATCGGCAATACGTACGCCGCGAATGTGCTCCCGGATGTTGTTGACGTACAAAATCACCTCGGCCAGATAATCCACATGGCTTTGCGTATAGACACGGCGGGGGAAGGCCAGGCGCACCAGTTCCATCGCCGCCGGATGCTCCGAGCCATCTGGCTGATGCCCAAACATCACCGAGCCAATCTCCACCGAGCGAATGCCCCCTTCCAAATAAAGTACCAGCGACAGCGCCCAGGCCGGATATTCGCTCTGTGGAATGTGGGGCAGCATCGCCAGGGCGTCAATGTAAATGGCGTGACCGCCCGGCGGCTGCACGATGGGTACACCGTTGGCCGTGAGAATATCGCCCAAATACGCCACCGAGCGAATGCGATATTGCAGGTAATCCTCATGCAGCACCTCTTCCAGACCGACAGCAATCGCTTCCAAATCATAACCAGCCAGACCGCCGTAAGTAGGGAAGCCCTCGGTGAGGATGAGCAGGTTTTTACACTTTTGCGCCAGCGCATCGTCGTTCAGCGCCAGGAAGCCGCCGATGTTGGCCATGCCATCCTTCTTGGCGCTCATGGTACAGCCGTCGGCATAGCTGAACATCTCCCGGGCAATTTCCAGCGGCGTTTTGTCGGCGTAGCCTGGTTCGCGGGTTTTGATGAACCAGGCATTTTCGGCAAAACGGCAGGCATCCAGGAAAAAGAGCACCCCATGACGGCGGCAAATCTCGCTGGCGGCGCGGATATTGGCCATGCTCACCGGCTGCCCGCCGCCGGAGTTGTTGGTGACGGTGAGCATGGCCAGGGGCACGTTGCCGGGGTTATCGGTGATGGTCTGTTCTAAGGCGGTCAGGTCAATGTTGCCTTTGAAGGGGAGAATGTGAGACGGATCGTGCGCTTCGGGGACGGCGATGTCCAGGGCGGTGGCTTTGCGGTATTCGATATTGGCGCGGGTGGTGTCGAAGTGGGTGTTGTTAGGCACAATCTCGCCTGGTTTGAGCAGCGAGCCAAAGAGGATGCGTTCGGCGGCGCGGCCCTGGTGGGTGGGGATGACGTGTTTGAAATTGGTGATGTTGCGCACGGCCGTTTCAAACTTATAAAACGACTTGGCTCCGGCATAACTTTCATCGCCCAACATCATGCCCGCCCATTGGCCGGAAGACATCGCCCCCGTGCCCGAATCGGTGAGCAGGTCAATCAGCACATCTTCTGCCCGCAGCAGGAACAGGTTGTACCCCGCCTCTTGCAGCAGCCGCTCCCGCTCCGCCCGCGTCGTCTGCCGGATGGGTTCCACTGTCTTAATGCGAAAAGGTTCGATGATGGTTTTGAATTGCATGTGAATTCCTTATATCAGTAAGCAGTTGGCAGTAAGCAGTGAGCGGCTCTATTACTGCTTACTGGTCACTGCTTACTGCTCACTTTATGGCGCGGCAACGGCCGTTCCGCCACATCTTCCAACAGCCCCCCATGCCCCAGGTTGACAATATCCATTTGCGTCAGCCGGTCGCCGGCGAGCAGGCGGGGCAGCACCAGGTCTACAATGTTTGGCTTGGGGCTGCGCACGCAGCCGGGTGCGCCCAACACCGGGATTTTACCCAGATAGGCCAGCATGAGCAGGTTGCCGGGGTCTACCGGCGCGCCAAAACAGGTGACAACACCGCCTGCTCGCTCGACCGCGCGCGGGGCGATGTCGTAGCGATCCATAATCGCCGTCTCCCCGGCCAAAATGACCAGCCCGGCGCCGTTCGCCACCCGTTCTGCCAGCTTTTGCGCCAGTTCCCTTTCGCCCGATTCATCTTCCAACGGGATGAAATCCACCGTTGCCAGCGTACTACCCAACGCTTCTAGCCGGTGGCGAATGGGGGGGATGAAGCTCTCCACAATGCGCGTTTGGGCAGCCGGGGAACCGGAAAGAATGAGGGCGGCGTGATGCGCGGGCAGGGGGGTGATGTTGATGAGTGGGCCATATTCCGCAGCGATGGCTTCCACGGCCGTGACCGCCGTTTCCGGCACGGCATAGGGGATGATTTTGACAGTAGCCACAATTTTACGGGGGTGGACGGCCGTGTTCGTCAACAATGTTGCCAACGTAATGCCTTCTTGCGAATTGAGCCGCGCCAGCCGCGCCGCATCCACGCGCAGGATGCCCAACACGGCCGCTTTCAGGTTCACCCGCCCCGTTGCCGGGCCGGTGAGAGATAGCCCGGTTCCACTAACGGCCGTTGCCACGCGGCGGGCGGCTTCGTTTTCACCCACGTCGCCTGTTTCCAGTTCGGCCACATAGACCACCGAGCGGCCCATTTCCAGCAGCGTGGTCACGTCGGTTTGGGTGAGGGGGTGGCCTTTACGGAAGAGGCGACGGCCGTCGCCTCCGGCCATGTTGTGACCGAGAATTTTGCCAACCGCCTGCGCTGTGGGAATGGGGCCAAACTTCATTGTGGTGGATGCTCCCCAATCAAATGCAACGCCCGGCGTAGATTAACCACGCCAAACCGGTTCAATTGCAAAATTTCGACTGTGGCTCGTCCTGTTGGCGTCAATCCCACCACCTGTGCAAAATCTTCTGTCCAGGCAAAATGCTCACCCCAACGTTGTTGGCGGGGGTGAAACAGGGATACAACATCTCCTGTGACAGGGTCAACTGCTTCTGTATGTATGTATTTGTGATTGTTGCATCCCTGACAGGCCAGAGCCAAATTATTTAGTTTTGTCTGCCCACCTTTGGCGCGGGGCACAATGTGTTCTACAGAAAATGATTCCGGGGCATAACGAGCCTGGCTCATACAATACTCGCAGCAATTCCGGGCACGAGCGATTACCTGGGTGCGTTGTTCGGCAGATGGGCGGGAATCAGGCATGATTCAAGGGATGGATACCCAGGTCATCCATTAAATCTGAGAGGGGGACATTGCGCAGTTGCGCCAGTTCCACCAGACAGCCCACACGCTCCGCGTGTAACTGCTCTATCTGGTCAGAAAGGTGAATTAACTCACTGTGTTCAGCAGGCGTTAGCGATCCGGCTTCCCGCTTCGCCACGACTGCTTTATAAGGCTGCCAGAGCGATAGGGGTATTCCCTGGTTGATTTTTTGTAAAAGTGCAGCCTCTTTTTCAGAAAGATGTGGCGTTTGCCGCTGTGCATATAACGCTGAAATCTGCTGCATCAACTCTTTGAGTTCGGAATTGTCTAATTGTTGTGTGGCTTTTACCAATTCTTTCGCCGATAAAGTTGCCTGTACTCGAATTGTGGACATTTTTATTTTCCCTGCGACGGTTTATGAATGCATTTTATCACGTATAAACCGCAACTGCTGCTTCACGTAATGTAAAGGGACCAAAATTAGTACCAGTTGAAAGTGGAAAATTCTACTAAAGGTT
>JAHDWK010000056.1 GCA_023382655.1 Anaerolineae bacterium
GTTTGTTTTGGGCTTAAGCATCAACCATGCCCTTTAAGGTAGCAACTTGAGTTATATAGTTGGGCAGCGAACGAAGTACCCTCACTATAAATCTGGTCATGCTCTTCACGGGAAAGCGTGTTTTTTACATCTATAATTGGGCCGATGGAGATGTTATGGATAAGGAAACGCTGCAAAAACGATATCAGTACCTATGGACTGGCGAAGCGTTTTCCGCAATCCTGTTCGCGGCTTTCTTGCTCTGGTTTGCATATCAGGAGGGCGTGTGGCAAAAGTGGATCATTCGGACCTACAGTCTCGGCATTGTTATCCTCATTCTCATTCAAGGTATTGTGTGGTGGCGTTGGAAATTGCGCTTGCTTCGTAACAACCAACGTCGCATGCCTGCGCATGTCCTCAATTCGTTTCTATTCTGGCGACGTACTAACTGGTGGCTGATCGGCGGCTTTCCGCTTGTAGTAGTCATTGCAACACAGCTTACTGCTCAGTCGGTCATATCCACTGATGTATTGTTTGGGCTACTCATTTTGGGTGGCGCAATGCTTGAGCAAATTAACTACTATTATGTTCAATTGATGTACGACTCCTCTTATGATTGGACGTATCTTAGAACACATCATCGCTTGCGCCGCGGCACAATTGCCAAAGCGTTTGACGAGTACACGACAAAATAGGTCACAGCAAGATATGTCTGTTACGTGGCCGCCCAACACTGCATGCATCCGACCGACCATACGATGCGCGTTCCATAGCTACTTTTGCGTTGTTGTCGTCTTTCGGGGCGCGGGCATTCTTCATCACAGCCTGGTCGGCGGGTGATGCTTCCGTTATGTAGGCAAGGGGAATAGTTCAGGGTCATGGTGGTAGGCAAGGAAGATGATAATGAGGCTAGGGGTGGGAGGAATAGTGGTGATTGTAAATAGTATAATTCAGCGTTCAATGTGCTAAGATAGCTGCCGAATTTGAAACGCTTTATCCTTTGCGAGATAACACGATGTCAACTATACCTTTGCGTGAACAACTACAGAAACAAATAGATACGTTACCAGATGATATTGTGCAACAGATCGCTGACTTTACTTTCTTCGTGATGGCCAGGCGGGATATTGCGCCACTGTATGCCGACTGGACAAATAACCAATGACAAGATTTTTCCCTTGAGCAATTTTCCCGTGAGGACGATGAAGTCGAATACTCCCTGGCAGCTGCGCCAGAGATTTTTCATCCATGAAACCAGGCGACATTGTTCTCATTCGCTTTCCGCCCGCAATTCTAAATTTAGCTGGCGGTGGCACATAAATCTGCACCAACAAAAGCAAAGTCGGCCTACGCCGACTGACATCCAGCCCACGAAGGTGGGCTTTGTCCTTTGTAGGCGCGATTTTAATCGCTGGCTCTCATCAAATTGAGAATTGCTGGCTTCTCGTTGATCAGGAAACGCCTCATTGATTAGCTGGAAAAGTAGATAAGGCCGGAGAATAACATGACCAACCTTCAACCGGGGCAAATGCTTGGCCCCTATCGCATTACCAATCAGGTCGGCAAAGGGGGCATGGCCACGGTCTATAAGGCATACCAGGCGGCCATGGATCGCTACGTGGCCGTGAAGGTGCTGCCCAGCCAACTGGCCGACAGCGCCGAATTTACGGGGCGGTTTCACCAGGAAGCGCGCATCATCGCCAATCTGGAACATCCCCACATCCTGCCGGTGTTTGATTACGGCGAGGACGATGGCGTCTCCTATCTGGTGATGCGTTACCTGGAAGCGGGCACGCTCAAAGACAAAGTAGACCAGGGCGATTTGACGCTGGCGGAGGTTGATCGGCTTTTTACGCAACTGGCCGGCGCATTGGGCTATGCCCATGAGCATGGCGTCATCCACCGCGACCTGAAACCGTCCAATGTGCTGGTGGATGCCCAGGGCAATGTTTTCCTCACCGACTTTGGCATTGCCCGGCTGTTAGAAGGCAACTCCAAATTTACGCAAACCGATGCGATAATGGGCACACCGGCCTACATCAGCCCGGAACAGGCGCAGGGGCAGAAGGCCGACCAGCGTTCAGACATTTACTCGCTGGGCATCATTCTGTATGAAATGGTGACGGGGCAGGTGCCTTTCACGGCCGATACCCCCCTGGCGGTCATTTTCAAACACGTCAGCGAACCATTGCCCTTGCCTTCATCCCTCAAAACCGACATCGTGCCGGATATGGAGCGTCTGCTTCTCAAAGCGTTGGCCAAGAATCCCAACGACCGCTTTCAGCGCGTGGCCGAATTTGTGGCTGCCTGGAAAGAGGCATTACCCGGCGCAAACAATACCACCCGCCGTGCCTACGCCGAACCGGAACAGACCAGACAGGTAACAACCGCCCCGCCAGCCACTTCCCCGGCTGACCTGCCAGACATGCAGCCAAAGGAAAAATCGTCCAGGGGGTGTTCAACGGCCGTCATCATTGGCTGTCTGGCGGGTCTGTGTCTGCTGGTCACAGTGGGTGGGGGGCTGGTGCTGCTGCGCAATTGGGGTAGCCGTACCATTGCCGACTTTCAAGCAACGGCCGTGACCATCCCCATAACCACCTCAAGTGAGGATACGGCCGTCACCGACCCACCGGCCACCGCAGCAGCCGAAATTCCTGCCGGTGGGGATGAACCCAGGGCGACTATAAGTGGCGAGCAGTTCACCATCACCATCGGCAACGAAATTGAAAGAGACACGCCAGAGCCAGGCGCCGGTTACATCGAAAATCCGGGCGCCAAAGACATCTACACCTTCACCGCCACAGAGGGACAAACCGTTTATTTCCAGGTATCACAAATCCCGACCGACCCCGATCTCGTCAGATGGCGACTGGTAGATGAAACCGGCAGCGAGCTTTTTAACACCTGCCTCCAATGCAGCGATCCGGGCGTCAAGACGCTGGAGCGCGGCGGAGTTTACACGCTCATCGTCGGCGATGAACGGGACTTGGGTTCCGGCAGCTATTCCTTCAAATTGTGGGCTGTGCCCGCCGCCGATACCTTCACCATCGAAATTGGTGAGGACGTAGCGAATGGCAGCCCTGGCGAAGGAGCCGGTTTCATCGAAACTCCCGGTGCGAAAGATGAATACACCTTCACGGCCGTTGCCGTACAATCGGTATACTTCCAGGTCGTGCAGTTGCCCCAATCAGATTTGCTGCTCAACTGGCGGGTGGTGGACGGGACAGGCAGTGAAATTTTTAGCACCTGTCTGCAATGTAGCGATCCCGGCGTCAAGGTGTTGGATCGTGGTGGAACCTATACCATTATCGTGGGCAACGACAGTGGCCCGGCAACCGGCACATATGCCTTCAAAACCTGGGATGTCCCCCCACCCGACCAGTTCACCATCCAGATCGGCGACACGGTCAGCCGGGATGTGCCCGGCCCCGGCGCGGGAAACATTGAGTCGCCGGGCGTCAAAGATGAATACACCTTCATCGCTACAGCCGGACAAGAGGTTTACTTTCAGGTAATACAGCCACCCCAGACCGGTGAACTGCTCTCCTGGCGTGTGCTGGATGATACGGGCAGCGAAATTTTCAGTACCTGTTTGCAATGTGGCGACCCAGGGGTCAAGTCCCTGGATCGGGGCGGAAACTACACCATCATTGTGGGCAACAACAGCGGTGCGGCCGTTGGAACTTATGAATTTAGAATTTACACTCCCTGATCAAGATATGACCTGACGAAAGCAAGCGTGTAAGCGTTCAGTTCCTCTCTCTTATGGCTCTAATTCATACGCACCTTTATCACACGCCAGCACATTGTCCCCATTACCGTCTTGAGGGCGGAGTATCGCCCGTTGATCTTCCGCCAATAGACAAACATCGGCAGGGATGGCGTCTATAGCCGGGCTGCCGGGCTGCAGCGCCATCGTTTGGGTGGGGCCGCCGTTAAACTGGAGTGGGCCAAGCAGGGGTACGGCCGTGATGTCGCCCATACCATCGAGCACGCAGGAGCCGTCGCCATCCAGGTTATAACCCAGGCTCTCCACCGGCCCGGCGCAGTCATCCCCCTCTAACGCGGCCACATTATTCGCCACTATCGTACCGGTCAGTTGCAAAACACCCTGGTGGTAGGGACTGTAATAATTGAAGAGACCACCGCCAACCCGCGCGCTGTTGTTGCTGATGGTGCTGTAAGCTACATACGCATAGGAGTCATTGTAGATAGCGCCCCCTCGTGGATCACCCCAGGAAGAACCGGTAGCCTGATTTCCGGTAAAGGTGCTGTTTGTCACCGACAGGCTGGCCTGGTCCCAATTAGCAATGGCCCCCCCGTCTTGATAAGCCGTGTTATCAGAAAAAGTGCTGTTCACAATCACTGCTTCCCCATGATACTGGTTCAAAATAGCCGCCCCATTATCCGAAGAATTGTGGTGAAAGGTGCTGTTGATAACCGTCAACGGGCCAGAGTTGCTGATAGCGCCGCTGAAATCATTCGCATTATCGGAAAACGTGCTGTCCGAAACGGAGAGACGGTACCAATTGAGAATGGCGCTGCCATCCCAACTGTAGTTGTTGGTGAAGGCGCTGTCAGAAATGGACATCGTACTCAAGTTGGCGATAGCGCCGCCCCAATTCCAGCTTTCCTGATTGTCAAATATACATCCTTCAATGGTAGCTGGCCCGCCATTAAAGATAGCGCCACCCATATCCAGAGCGACATTGCCCTGAAAAGTAGCGTATTTAAGCGTGAGTGTGCCCTCGTTTAAGATACTGCCGCCATAGTAATAGGCGGCATTGTTATTGAAGACGCCATGTTCAATGCTGAGAATACCGCCTGCCTGGTTCCATATCGCGCCGGCCCCCTGTTGGTTAGCGCCATAAATACCACCATTGTGAGTAAAAGAAGAGCTATGAACAGTGACCCTGCCGTCAGCCGTATTGGCAATGGCCCCGCCTCGCCAGGCCCGGTTGAAGGCAAAGTCTGTGGCCCTCTCGATGTGGGCATGGCTGCCTGGTGCATTATAGAGACCACCACCGGCGGTAACGGCCGTGTTGCGATCCTCTGGCGCCAATCCACCTATGCTGCTGCTGGAAATGTTGACTTTGTGAGCATTGTAAATGGCCCCACCGTTACCACCGCCAGCCCCATCGTCCGCCACATTGCGCACAAACAGAGTGTGATTTTTGATGACCAGCAGGCCGGTATTGTAAATGCCGCCGCCTTCGTCAGCACTGTTGTCCTGAAGGGTGGTGTCGTCAATATACAGCGTACCGGCGTTACGCCCGCCCCCGCCTTGCTCCGGCGGCATCTCGTTCAGGTCGCGGTGGGCTGCGCCATTGGCAACGATCAGCCTTTGCAGGCGCACGGTCACGCCTGGCGCGATGTCGAAAACCCGGAACTGGTTGTTGCCGCTGATAGTGACACGGCCGTTACCGGCGATATCGTCACCGTGCAGGATCACCGCGTCCGTGATGGTGGGCAAGGGCTGATTAAGCGTGATCGTTGGCGGCGAAATGCTCAAGTTGAAGCGAATAAGGTCTTGTCCAGGGAAAGCATTGGCCTGGGTCAATGCTTCATAAAGGGTACATTCGGCCTCATCACACATGCCGTCCCCAGGATCAAGGTGACTATTGACCGTGAACGTTGTGGATGTTTGGGCTGCATAAGTGGGCTGGCTGCCCATACCTGCCAGGAACCAGCCTACCAATACCACCAACAAAGTTGTGGTTATCAGACGACTTTTCATGGTTCAAACACCTCCGTTGTTTGTTGTTTTTCAGGAAGATTGTCGGGGTAGGGTGAAGGGAAAATGGGACAGAATAAAGTCTATTACGCCATGCTCCCCATTTTCTGCCCCCATGGGTTATTTGGGAAGTGGCTAATGCCACCTGTACCTGGTGATATTCTTCACCTTTCTGATGATGTTGCGGGGGATACGGGATGCGGATTTACAATTTTGCCAGCAGGGCGCCGACTGCATGTGGATGGTTATGCGCATACTTAATCAGCCAGTCCAGCAAATAAGGGAAACGCAGCACCCACTGCTGAACCCAATACGAGCGCCGGAGGACGGGCCACAATGCCGTCTGGCAGGCCCGGTCATACGCCTGTAACGTCTGGCGCGAACAGTCGCCTTGCTGCAACGCCCGGTGCGCCACCTGCGCCGCCAGCAGCGCCGACATCATCCCATTTTCAATGCCGCCTCCGGTGAGAGGATCAATCAGCCAACCGGCGTCGCCCAGCAACAATGCGCCATCATAGGCGCGTTGGAACTGTTTCTGTGAGCCGAAAGTCAACTGCCAGGTCGCCGGGTCTTGTAGACGGCCGTCGCCCTGCACCCGCTCCCGTATAAAAGGCAGCGCTAGAAATTTCTCCAGCAGTTGTTCCAACGTGTATGGCTGCTGGCGGAACTCGTCCAGACGCATCCCCAGTCCGATGTTAGCCTTGTGCACGTCCATGGGAAAAATCCAGGCATAACCCGGCAAAATATCCTTGTGCAGAAAAAATTCCACCTGGTGTGGCAGCACCTCCAGCTCTTCAATATAAGCCCGCAGCGCCACCGCCCGATGCACATCCGATGGCCGCTCCGGCTGCAAAGCCCGGCCAACAACCGAGGTAGCGCCGTCGGCCGCCAACACCAATCTGGCCTGGATTTCCTGCAAGCCCTGACTCCCATAAGCGCGCACACCTTTCACCTGCCCGTTTTCGATGATCGGTTCTTTGATGCGGGCGTGGCAAAACTCAGCGCCGGCCCGCACCGCCTGCTCTTGCAGCAGGGCATCAAATTGTTGGCGGGGAATAACATGCGCCAGTGCCCCTTGTTTCCCCTCTCTCATCTTACTTTCGTAGATATGCCCGGCAGGGGAAATAAGACGAACCTTGTCTAGCGGGTAAAAGCCCGCCTGATCAAACGGCTCTTTCAGTCCTAACTCATAGAGAATTTCAGTAACTCCCACCGGAATGCCATCCCCACATGGTTTATCACGGGGGAATTGCTGGCGGTCAATTAAGAGGACATCGTGTCCTTGTTGGCATAAAGCTATCGCGGCAGTCGCCCCAGATGGCCCGGCCCCGACTATAATAATCTCTCTCTGTTCCATGTTGTCTCGTGCATTGCCACTATCATTTTGTCTGGGCACATTTTAGCCGGGTTGGGTCGTTAATTACAACAAAAAATTGTTTCGCCGCAAATAGTGGCCGTGCCTTACCTTAATTCGTTATACTGCTGCCGGAAACTTGGGCACAGACATAGCGATGTTAACGGATGAATTACTAACCTACCTTTTCGGAAATCAGCCCCACCTTCTGGCTCAGCCAATGGCGACATGGTTGGCC
This sequence comes from Anaerolineae bacterium, assembly GCA_023382655.1. GTDB lineage: Bacteria > Chloroflexota > Anaerolineae > Promineifilales > Promineifilaceae > CAADGU01. Next base: position 7,306 of record JAHDWK010000056.1, read on the forward strand.
TCTTCACGCCGCTTTACGGCCTTCGTCACCACTTTCCGCGACAAAATCCGCAAAAAAGTAAGGACAAGGCCCGACCCGGAAAGCCTGCTTGATCTGCGGCTGGAATTGGAAACGGCCTATTTGTTGCTCCAGGAAAAGCGGCTGAGCCTGGTGTATGAACCACTCCAACCTGGGCAAACACGCTGCCCCGATTTTGCCGTCACTTTTACTACCAGCCTTACCTTTATGGTGGAAGTAACACGCCAGCGAGCCGAGCCAACAAGCCCAGCAGCACCGCCTACGACACAAACAATTCCACGTGTAGATGAGCGTCTGGCGGATACGATTTGCAGCAAATTGGGCCAATTATTGCCCCGCCACAGTAATGTTTTGCTTGTTGGTGTGGAGGCTCTAAACCTGACCGCCAATGACCTTCGCACCACCATGCTCCGTCTGCAACAACGAGCCGAACAGAATGATGCCGCTTTCTGGCAACGTCATCGGTTTCGCCACCGCGCCGATTTCTTCAACCATTACCAACGGCTGAGTGAGGTACTGGTGCGTGGGTCAGATTTGGCAACGGCCATTTGGGTCAATCCCCAGGCGAAACACCCGTTACCTGGCAAGGTGCGGACAGCCCTTTACCACAGCCACGCTACCGACCACCCTTAACCCGGATAATGACCAATATCCTTAGACCGCGGCATGACACAAAGGATCTGCATGAATTAGAGCAGCGGCGACGCCAGCCGGTAAACGGAATCTACAAACCGGTGTACCACCGAATAGCTGTTATATTCGGCCAGTGTCCATTCCTTACAGCTTTTCAAATCTTCCCTAAACTGCGCTTCCATCTCTAAGGCTTTCCCCTCGTCGTATAAAATGGCGTTGGTTTCGTAATCCAGGTTAAAGCTGCGGATGTCCATATTGGCCGTGCCAATAGAAACGACGGCATTATCTATATTAAGCGTTTTAGGATGGAAGTAGCCGCCCTCATATAAATACACCTTCGCGCCCGTCTCTACCACTTCCTTGAAATAGGTGTGCGCCGCACGGTAAGGCACCTGATAGGTGGAACCACGTGGGGTGAACATGAGGTTCACGTCTACCCCGGCTAATGCCGCCGCTTTGAGCGCTTCCAGGATGCTTTCATCGGGGATGAAAAAGGGCGACTGTAAATAAATCCGGTCTTCGGCCGAGGCGATCATCAGAAAATATAACTGCCGGATCGCTTTCCACTGGGAGTCTGGCCCACCCTGGGTGATCTGCACCGGCAAGAATGTGTCCACTTCTACCGGGGGATAATATGAAGGGCCGGTGATTTTTTCCTGGGTGGTGGTGAACCAGCTAATGGCAAAACTGGCCTGCAACCCATGCGCCGCTTCGCCAATCATGCGCAAATGGGTGTCGCGCCAGCGGTCGAAGGCGGGGGGATCAATTTGCTCTTTGTCCAGATTGAGACCACCGACGTATCCGATACGGCCGTCAATCACGGCAATCTTCCGGTGGCTGCGATAGTTCGCCGTGTGCAACCTGCTCAGCGAACGAAACTCCATATACGGGTGAATTTCCACCCCCACATCTTTCAGGTCTTGCAAATACTGTTTGCTCATGGCTCCACCGGAAGCATCATACAGGCAGCGCACTTCCACTCCCGCTTTAGCCCGGTCCATGAGCGCCTCCTTCACCTGTATCGTAAATTCATCCTCCGTCCAGATGTAATAATTCAAATGAACATGGTGCTGTGCCGCGCGAATGTCCGCCAACAGGCGTGGGTATTTCTGCGTGGCGTCTTGCAAAATCTCCACCTCGTTCATGCCGGTGAGGATAGAATGGGTGCTTTTCTGCACCAGGCGCAGCAGTCGCTTCTTGTAGGACGACGGCCGTTCCTGAGCAATGCGCTGGATGTATTCTTCCTGACGTTGAGCCAGCGTCCCCAGGTCGGTGGCAAATTCGTCAATGAGCTTGGAGCGGGCAATGTCCCGTTCCTGGCTGAAGGTGTGCGCGCCGCGCCCAAAGAAAATATAAATCAATACCCCCAACAGCGGGAAAACCACAAACAGAAACAACCAGGCAAAAGTAGATTGGGGCGACCGGTTTTCGCTGATAACAAACGCCGCCACACTTATCACATACACCGTGAAAATAATCGAAATCAATGCCCAGGGGTCCAATTGAAAATCCTCCTTCATCCAATTTTGTCGGCTTAACTCTCAAGGTGGGAGTATAGTCGCAGACATCTGATTTCTCCAAGTAGTCAGATGTCTGGTATTTGCCTGATTGATTTTGTGAAATCTCCATCCCCCATTACAATTGCCACCGATCAAGAGCCTAAGGGTTTTCTGAAACCCTTAGGCTCTACATCTAGAGAAAATATGTCCGCTATCTCATCCGCTACCATCTCTCAATTCCGGCATAGCGCCACCATCGCCATTGCTGATATTCACCTGCAAGGGGCGCTGGAAGGGGCGACCAACAAGTTTGTCAACGGCCGTACCACCGCCCTCACCGAACTGCCCCAAGCCGACGCCTTGCGCGACCACTTCAAAACCATCCGCTCGGCTACGCTGGCTAATCTGGCCCATTATCTGGAACTATTTGAAGAGCGGGCCACGGCCGTCGGTAGCCAGATTCACTGGGCGCAAACGGGGCAGGACGCGGCAGATATTGTGCTGGACATCGCCCGGCAGCGCGGTGTGAAACTGGTCACCAAAAGCAAATCCATGGCCACCGAAGAAATACACCTGAACGAAGCATTGGAAGCCAACGGCATTGAACCGGTAGAAACTGATCTGGGCGAGTGGATTATCCAGTTAGCCGGTGAGCCGCCGTCACACATCATCGGCCCGGCCATCCACAAAACGCGCCATCAGGTGGCCGAACTGTTTAGCAAAGAGGTGGGACGGCCGTTATCCGCCGACGATATTGATGGACTCACCGCCGAAGCGCGGCGGCTGCTGCGCACCCAATTCCTGGCCGCGGGCCTGGGCATTAGCGGCGGCAATCTGGGCATTGCCGAAACAGGCACGCTGGTGCTGGTGACGAATGAGGGCAACGGCCGTCTCGTCACCTCCGCCCCACCCGTCCACATTGCCATTATGGGCATTGAAAAAATTTGCCCGGATTGGGACGCCGCTGCTGCCTGGCTGGCGCTGCTGGCGCGCAGCGCCACCGGCCAACCGATGTCCATTTATACCACCGCTATCACCGGCCCCCGCCGCGCCGACGACCCCGACGGGCCAGAAGAAGTGCATATCATTTTGCTGGACAACGGCCGTAGCCAACTGGCCGGTACCCCCTACGAAGAAATCCTGCAATGTATCCGCTGCGGCGCCTGCCTCAACGTCTGCCCGGTTTACAAAAAAGCAGGCGGCCACGCCTACGGCAGCCCCTACAGTGGCCCTATCGGCGCGGTGATTACCCCGCTGCTCTTTGGTCTGGAGAAATACGCCGCCCTGCCCCAGGCCAGCACCCTCTGTGGTGCGTGCAAAGACGCCTGCCCGGCATGCATTGACCTGCCCCGGATGCTGCTGCAACTGCGCCAGGATGAGGTGGCTGCCCATCTGCTGCCCTGGCATGAACGCAAAGCGGAGGAGTTTGCTGCCTTTGTGCTGGGCAGCGAGGGGCGCATGAACTTTTTCACAAAGCTAGGACGTTGGGGGCAACGGCCGTTTGTAAACAAACGGCCGTTCCAACACGATGATGGATTAAAACTGCCGGTGAATGTGGGCGACGGCCGTGCCCTACCCTCCCTGGCCCCCAAACCCTTCCGTCAATTATGGGCGGAGGGGGAAGCGGGTAACACTTTATGACTGCTGACATGTGGCTGGCTGTGGGTATTTTGGTCGCGGCCATCTTCCTTTTTATTAGCGAGAAATTACGAGTAGATATTGTTGCCCTGGGGGTGGTGGTGCTGCTGATGCTTAGCGGCATCCTGACCACCGGTGAGGCACTGGCGGGCTTTTCCAGCACGGCCGTACTCACCATTGGTTCCCTCTTCATCGTCGGCGGCGGGGTGATGAACACCGGGTTGGCCGGCACCATAGGCCGCCGCATCTTAGCCATTGCCGGGCATCACGAAGGCCGCCTGACCATTGTCCTCATGGGTGCAGTGGCCCTGCTCTCCTGTTTTATGAGCGATACGGGCACGGTGGCCGTGCTGCTGCCCGCCGCCATCGTCCTGGCGCGTAATGCCAACCTCAGCCCCTCGCGCCTGCTCATACCCCTATCCTTTGGCTCCCTGCTGGGTGGGGCCAGCACCCTCATCGGCACGCCGCCGAACATTATTGTGCGTGACGTGCTGGTCGCCGGGGGCTATGAAGCGTTCAACTTTTTCAGCTTCACGCCCATGGGTTTTATCCTGACAACCAGCGGTATTTTGTACATGACGGTCATCGGCCGCCGATTGCTGCCCGACCGGCGGCCCCAGGTAGACGCGCAGCGGCTGCCCACTCCGAAAGAATTGGTCAACGAATACAAACTGCCCGACCAACTGCTGCGGCTGCGGGTGCGGCGCGGCTCGGAAATTATTGGCAAAACCATTGTGCAAACGGCGTTGGGACGCGATTTTGGCGTGACAGTGTTGAAGGTTATTCGCCCGGCAGAGACACGGCCGTTATTTGAATTCGCCCGCCGCCCCTTCAACAATATGTCGCCCACGCCCGCCGCTGACACAGCCATCGTCGCCCAAAATGACACCATCATCCAGCTTGACGATGTGCTGATCATCAAAGGCGAAGCCGACGATGTGGCCCATGCCGCCGCCCATTGGAACCTGGGCGTGCAGCCGGCCGTGCCCATAGACGAAAAGGCGCTCATCAGCCGCGAGGTGGGCGTGGCCGAAGTGCTGCTGCCCCGCCGCTCCAGTCTGATAGGCAAGACACTGGCCGAAGAGCGCTTTGGCTCCGCCCACAAACTGACCGTGCTCAGCATCAACCGTCCTGGCGAGAATAAACCATTGGCACTGGCAACCACCAGACTGGCCTTTGGTGATATTTTGCTGGTGCAGGGGCCGTGGGAGCAGATCGTGGCCCTCAAAGATAAACGGCGCGATTTTGTGGTCATCGGCCAGCCGGAATCCATGATTGAAGCGCCACGCAAAGAAAAGGCGAACATCGCCTTGCTTATCCTGGTGGGCATGATCGTAGCCATGATTGCCGGGGTAGCCTCGCTCACGGCCGTCGCCATGATCGCCGCCCTGATTATGGTGTTGTCCGGCTGCCTGACGATGGACGAAGCGTATGAGTTTATTGACTGGCGCAGCCTCTTTTTGATCGCCGGCATGATTCCCCTGAGCACGGCGCTGGAAAAGACAGGCGTGGTAGATTGGGCCGCACAAGGGTTGGTCAGTTCGTTGGGTCTCATTGGGCCGCTGGCGGTGTTGGCCGGGCTGTTTTTGTTTACCACCACCTTCACCCAGTTCATCTCCAACACCGCCACCACCGTCATCGTCGCCCCGCTGGCGCTGGCTTCGGCCAGCCAGTTGGGGGTGCAGCCGCAGGCCTTTCTCATGGCTATCGCCGTCGCTGCCTCCATGGCCTTTGCCACGCCCATCGCTTCGCCCACCAACACCCTGGTCATGGGCGCGGGGCACTACACTTTTGGCGACTATGCCAAAGTGGGCGTCCCGCTCATTTTTATCGCCCTGGTGGAGGTGGTGGTGGTGCTACCTTTTCTCTTTCCATTCTAACTGGCGTGATGCGTGATGCGTGACACGTGAGGTCTTTCCGGTCACGCATCACGCATTACGCATTACGATCTAATGAACCCACGAGACGAAATTCTAGCCCGATTACGACAGGCGCAACGAGACGAGCCAATGCCTCCCCCCTGGCAATCCCGGCGGGATTTTCCTGATCTGGCAGCGCGTTTTGTGCAGGCGCTCACGGCCGTAAAAGGCGAAGTGCATCAGGCAGACAGTCTGGCGGCAGCCTATGACCTGACCAACCAGCTTTTACGGCAGATGGAGGCGGAGAAGGTGGTGCTGAATGACGAACGGCCGTTGCACAACCTCCCCCGTTTACCCCATATCACCTATCACCAGGTGGGCCAGGAAGAGGCGGCGCTGCGCGACTTCTGTGCCCGCGCCGACGCCGGGCTGACCAGCGCCGACGCCGCTCTGGCGGAAACGGGCACCATCGTCCTCACCAGCGGGCCGGGCAAAAGCCGCCTGGCTTCGCTGCTGCCGCCCGTACATATGGCGTTGGTGCCGACGGCCGTGCTCACCACCGACCTGTTCACCTGGACTGCCAGCTTCAACCGGCAGCGATTGCCGCAATCGCCGCCGACCAACCTGAACTTCATCAGCGGCCCCAGCAAAACCGCCGACATCGAACAAATAATGGCCGTTGGCGTGCACGGCCCCAAACGGTTCATCGTCATTTTGTATGCGTAGAAACCAGACCTGACAGGTCTCCAAAGACCTGTCAGGTCTTAAGGCTTGACAGTGTGACCACCTGGCCCCGTTGGCGTTATATTCGCAACCTGACCATCTTGCTGGTCTTGGCCGCCGGTTCCCTATTTGCCCTGACCCGCGTCTGTGCATCGCCCATCTATTGGTTATGGGGGCTGCCCCTTTTTTACCTGACCTATCTGGTTTGGAATGCTTTCTCCTTTGCCCATCCGCGTCGTTTGCGTTATTGGCCGCTGCGCGAGTCTCTATTTGCCAACGCTGAGAATGTGCGGTTCAAATCACGGGATGGTTTACCGCTTTTTGCCTGGTATCTGCCGGGGAATAATGGTGCGGCCATCCTGCTGGCGCACGGGCTGGGCGGCTCTGGGCTGCTGATGCAGGGGCACGCCGAATTTCTGCGGGACGCCGGTTACAGCATCTTGTTGCTTGATTTGCGCGCCCACGGCCGTAGCCACGGCCACACCTCCACCTATGGCGTGCTGGAAGCGCAGGATGTGGCCGGGGCGGTAGACTATTTGCTCTCTCGTGGCGACATTGACGCCGCTAAAATTGGCGTCCTGGGTATGTCACTGGGGGCGCAGGCCGCCCTGCGCGGCGCGTTGCAGAGCGAGGCCATCCGCGCTTTGGTTTTGGAAGGGCTTGGCCCGGCCGATATTCAGGATCGGCTGCGGCCGATGCCTGTTGAGGAGCGCGGCCGCGCGCTGCGCCGCCTGCGCCACAAAATCGTTTACCTGCTGGCCCTGTTTGATCAACGGTTGTTCAATTTTTTTACCGGCCAACACCCCACGCCGGTCACGGCCGTGATTGGCAATATCGCCCCGCGTCCCCTTTTGCTCATCGCCTGCGGCCCGCGTGAAATTGAGTTGAATCGCCAATTTTGCGCCGCTGCCCAGGAGTCCTGTGTTTTATGGGAACTGCCCCATGCGAAACATGCAGCGGGACTGCTCCACGAACCGGAAGAGTACCCTCGGCGTGTTGTGGCCTTCTTTAACGAGGCGTTGCGCGCTTAGACCTGACAGGTCTTTGGAGACCTGTCAGGTCTGCTTTGCCCAGATGGTGCGTTGTTGCTACCATTGCCGGATAAACCCCCGACGAAAAACTGGAGATAACCATGACCTCTACCCCCATTCCTGAACAGATGACGGCCGTCATCCTTGATTCATACAACGGTGCCGACGCGCTGCGCGTGGTGCAGCGCCCTGTGCCCCGCCCCGGCCCGAATGAAGTGTTGGTGAAAATTGCCGCCTCCCCCATCAATCCATCAGACCTGATGTTTTTGCAGGGCCTGTATGGTTTCAAAAAGCCAACGCCAACGGTGCCCGGCTTTGAAGGTTCCGGGACAGTGGTGGCGGTGGGCAGCAGCACCGGCCTGATGGGGCGTTATCTGGCGGGGAAGCGGGTGGCCTGCGTGACCCAACAAAAGGGGGATGGCGTCTGGGCGGAATATACGACCACGATGGTCAATTTTGCTCTGCCGCTTGATGATGCCGTGAGCATGGAGCAGGGGGCGATGTCGGTGGTGAATCCATTAACGGCCGTCGCCCTCATTGATTTGGCTAAAAAAGCCGGCCACAAAACGGTGATCAACACGGCCGCCGCCAGTGCGTTGGGGCTGATGATGCATAGGTTGGGGCAGCAGGAAGGGATGGAGGTGGTGGGCATTGTGCGCCGTGCGGAACAGGTTGTTGACCTGAAGCAGCAGGGAGTGGCCCATGTTCTCAACAGCAGCGACCCCGATTTTAACCAACAACTGCGCGACCTGTGCCACCAACAAAACATCCGGCTGGCCTTTGATGCCGTTGCCGGTGATCTGCCGCAACTGCTGTTGGCCGCCATGCCTGCCCACAGCCGGGTAACGGTGTATGGCGGCCTGTCCCAACAGCCAGTACAGGTCAACATCGCCTCCCTGATTTTCGAAGATAAAGTGGTTGATGGCTTTTGGCTGGGGCCGTGGGTGGGGCAAAAAAATCTCCTGCAAAATTTTCTGATCTGGCGGCGCGCCCAAAAGCTCATGCGCTCGGCGCTGAAAACCGAGATACGCAGCCGTTATCCCCTGTCACAGGCCCAGCAGGCGGTACACGACTACGAAAGCCAGATGACCGGTGGCAAGGTGCTGCTGGCGCCAGGGATGTAGAGGGGCACGGCCGTTCTGCCCCACCACCTGCACGCGAATTTGGCAGGGGAAACGGCCGTGCTACCTCACAATAGCACCCATGTCTACCTATATACAAACCTTGCAATCGCTGCTGTCACAGTCCGCCAATCCGGCGGAAGCTGTGCCCATGTCCAGATACATGCGTGACCAATTCCCCTTTTTGGGCATCAAAACGCCGGCACGCCGGACACTGCTAAAAGAGTTTATTGCTGCCTATGGCCTGCCGCAGCCAAACGATCTGGAGGCGATCTTGCGCGAATTATGGGCGCTGCCAGAGCGCGAATACCAATACAGCGCCCTCACCTTTTTAGACCGGCTGATCAAGAAGCAGCCGCCCGAATTTGTGTCGGTGCTGGAACATCTCATTGTGACCAAATCGTGGTGGGATACAGTAGATAGCGTGGCGGGAGGCAGCGTGGCCATTCATTTCCAACGCTACCCACAGGTTCGTGAAACGGCCGTGGCCGCCTGGCGCATCAGCGACAATTTCTGGCTGCGCCGCACCACCCTGCTCTTCCAACTCTCCTACAAAACCCAAACCGACGCCGACTTGCTATTCAGCCTGATCCGGGAAAACCTGGACTCGGATGAGTTTTTTATCCAGAAAGCAATAGGCTGGGCGCTGCGCGAATATTCCAAAACGAACGCTGACGCGGTCGTTGAATTCATTGCCGCCACCCCACTGGCCCCTCTCAGCGCCCGCGAGGGGCTAAAATGGTTGCAGAACCAGGGACGCCTCTACAGGTAGTTTTACCTCAGGAACCGCACTGGCATAAAACGGCCGTTTTGCCCCCCCACCGACACGCGCAAAATTGGGAAGGGGAACGGCCGTTCCGCCTCACTATCTACACACGCAAACTTGGAAGGGGGAACGGCCGTTTTGCCTCACCACCTGCACGCGAAAATTGGGAGGGGGGACGACCCTTTGGCATTCATGATATGACCTGTCTATACTACCGAGGGTGCTGGCGAAGTGTATCGGGGAATTAATTAACTCAAGTTGCTACCTTAAAGGGCATGGTTGATGCTTAAGCCCAAAACA
>JAHDWK010000057.1 GCA_023382655.1 Anaerolineae bacterium
TCAACTTTAAGGATTTCTCATGGACATCGCAATGTTAAGGTAGCAACTTGGGTTACTTACTTTGAGCGCTAAGGAGCGACTGTAATTGTTTTCGGTGGCGTGTGCTGTTTCTTGATTCACTCAGGGGAACGGCCGTTGAAAAAACTCTAGGCGGCTAACGTATTCTTCACTGGCCGCGAGCGAAACCCAACTGGGCGATGATCCCGACAACTTTACTGTCACCGGACGAAAAACCAAATGAGCCGCATGTTCGCGGTCAAGGTAGAAGTGGTATTAGGTAGCTCTGTGTTCAGTATATTACTCACCAATGCAATGGTTGATTATTTTTGGCAGTGGGTAACGCCTATTTTCAATCCCATATTTATACTTGAGTTTAGATGACAAAAATCGTCGCTGAGTTTTTTATCAGTGTTACACTGCACTTTAAAAATTGAGTTTCGGTCCAAAATTAGATTAGTTGCTTCTTTTTGGGCTTGAAACGCCTTCATTTAACCGCGTACTGTGCAAATATTCCATCCATAAGCATTACCTCGCTGGAGCGCGGTGTTTCGGGTTTGTTGTGGCCGGTGTTCCACACCGTGCCACATGTGCTTGCCAGTCACCAACCTGTTTGCTGCCCTGCTTTTCGTCCGGCATCATTTCCTGGCATACCATCCCAGGCAGGGCAGCGGGTGGGGGAAGTGGATAAACGGATGGGGTCGAGTAATTATGAATTAAGAAGGATGAATTAGGAAGCAGGGACGGCCGTCCACCTCCTCACTTGCTCACCCCATCATGGAAGGGGTACAGCCGTGGTGTCTGACGGCCGTACCCCTTCATCTACCGCTACATTACCCAGCTACCTTTCGGCGTCGCCATTCCAGCGCCGCACCCGCCAGCACAATCAGCCCGCCGAGCACGGCCGTGACCAGCACCCCCGTCTGTAAATTGGAATTGGCGGCTGCCGCCCCGGACTGGGGCAGGACAATGACCGCGTTGGGGCCACCCTGGCTGACACAGAAGTTCACATCTGTTTGTATCAGTCCGGGGTCTGGTAAAACAGGCACATAGAGCGGATTTCTAGAGGTGACGATCCACTTGGCAGGGTCAGGACGGGCGGTCACTTCCCATATGCTTTGTCCGGCAGCCGCCAGGCCATAGGTGCCATCACTGCCCGTTGTCAGGGATAAAACCGTTGCCCTATCACTGCTGACAAAAACAATTTCCACACCCGGTACCGGGTTTTCACCGGCCACGCCTGTGCCTACACATACACCATCGCCATTGGCATCTGTATACACTGCGCCGGCCAGTTTGCCTTGCGTTTCCGTGTCTACACCTTGCGCTGCCGCCGAAACCGCCGCCAACAACAGCAGCCCGACCACGACGATTAAAACCAGAGTTTTGTGTTGCCAAAATTTCATCTTGAACCTCCTTGAGTCAATTTCCAAAAGTTCAACTTTCCCAAAAAGTTGAACTTTTATTGTACATTGTCTGTTCTATGTTCAGCATTTTTTGCCGGATAGGCCACGACTACCAGCCGGTGTGAGTTGTCTTCGTAAGGCCAGCAGGTAACTAACGTCAGTCTCTCATCCTGTGTGGGGTTAATCCAACTGGCGTTTTGGATGCGGGCGGCAAGGGGCTGATCTCGTTCGGGCAGGATTTCTACGGTGGAGACGGTGTAGGTATACGGCCGTTCCCGCCCATATACGATAATCTCCGCCCCCGCCTCCAAATCAATAAGATCACGAAAAACTTCACCATGAATGTTGTGATGCCCATTGAGAACGGTGTTACCTGGTATGCCCAGGGGGGCGCTGGTGTTGTGCCAGCCGGCGCGGAACTCCGGTGGCACCTGCCATTGGTAATACGTTTGCCCACTGTTCTGTACCTGTATCAACCCCACGCCGCTGACAGGGGCATCCAAATCGAGGGTAGGAATGACGATGCGCTCTGGCTGTCCCTGAACAAAGGCCAGGGTGGCTTCATCAACCGGCGGCAGGTTTGCGGCTGCGCCCTCTGCGGCTGTTTCTGGCAGGAGGACAACATCACCGGCGGACGGGGTAGCAGGTAAAACCACTACCTGCACCTGTTCCAGTGTTTGACGGGGAGCTTTGGGGATAACGAGAAATAAGATGGCCACGGCCGTGCAAACCACGATAAACCCAACCACCATGAACACAATGCCCAGGGGAATAACCTCTTCATCCTTAGACTGCTTTGCCATGCGGGTTAGTATAAACCACAGTCGCGGTTATGTAAAGAAAGCGAGAAGGCCTTGTGCCTGTAGCTGCTGCCAGAGTTCGGCTACGGCCGTTTCTACTGTTTTATCGGCGGTATTCACATACAGTTCCGGGTGGGCTGGCGGCTCATAATCGTCACCCATGCCCGGCAAGGTAACAATCTGACCGGTAGCGGCCCGCTGCCACAATCCCTTAGGGTCGCGCTGTTGGCAAATAGTTACCGGGCAATCTACAAACAATTCCGCAAAACGAGGTAAACGAGCGCGGGCGGCCTCCCGATAAACCCGGCGTGAACCGGTCGCTGCCAGGAAAACATGCACACCATTTCGTGCCAGTAATTCTGCCAGGTAAATGATGGTGTCATAAAACCAGTCGCGTTCAGCGGGGGAGTAAGTGGGGTGGGGCGTCAGCTGGCGGCGCAGTTCATCAGAATCCAATACCTGCACAGGAATACCTTGCGCCGCCAACCGCTGGCGGAGCGCACGTGCCAGGGTGCTCTTGCCGGCGGCGGGCAGTCCGGTAAACCAGATGACAAAACCGGGTTCAGTAGGGGAATAATCTTCCAATCTCCAATCTCCAATCACTGTTCTCCAAACATGCCAGACTAATTACGCAAGCAGTTCATTGACCCGGCGATAATCGAAGCGGTCAATGGCCAGCACCCGCCGGGCAAAAGTGAGCAGTTGGCGGCGGGTAGCTTCGGTCAGGTGGGGATACCAGAGAGGGCTGGCTAAAACCAACGCGCGCCAGGCAAACCAGGGTTGGATAACGGCCGTCATCTCCTCATCAGGTCGGACAGCCAGATATTGCTGCCAAAAATGGTCGTGCAGGTCGGTAAACGGCCGTGTCCACTTTCCATCTCTTTGTAACGAGAAGAACAGATAGTTGACAGTCAGGCAGCTTACGTCATCGGCCGGTTCGCCCCATTCTCCCCGGCTGCGGTCCAGCGCAAAAAGTCCACTGTTTTCGGTGAAGCCGATGTTGAACGGATGAAAGTCACCGTGAACCTGGCACAGACGATGGTGTAGCGGTTTGAGCCGCCAGCGCCACCGGTTTGCCTGCGTTTCGATTTCTTGCAGGCAATTTTCGTCGGCATAGACCAGGTCGGGTGGGTAACTGTCGGTTAAGCCCATGATCCCCTCGCCGTGACCAACCAGGTCACGCAAACGCCGCCGCCATAGGGCGGGATCATCGTGTCCGGTCTGGTGGATTTCGGCCAGATAGCGGGCGAGATTTGCCGCTCGTTCCCAGTCTATGGGCTGCAAAACCCCTTCGTCACGGATACGGGCCAGGTCGGTGGCGTACAAAACGCCGGGTTGATAGGTAGTTACCAGCAGCAGTTCATCGGCCGTCTGTATGGATTGCAAGTCGCCAGCCGCGGTATGCAGGAGCATGTCAACGGCCGTGACATGGCGTGGCAGCCGGTTGAAGGTATGGTAATCAAGCCAGACAACGGCTACCCGATCATCATCACGCTCACGGCCAAAAGTATTGCGGCGGATGCGGTGGAAGACTTCGCTTTTTTCCACACCCCCCACATAATAGGTAACGAGCAGGGGACGGCCGTAGCCAAATTGCTTGAGCGTGTCCTCTCTGATTGTCTGCCCATTTAGTTCGCGGACAGATTGAATGTCTACGGGAGCACCGTGTCGTTCGGTCAGATAGCCGGTGATGGCGGTAATCATGATAGGGAAACGGCTTTACGGTCTCAATTCAAACGCACCAATATCACAGGCCAGGACGTTATCTCCGTTTCCATCCTGTGGACGGGGCACATTACGTTGGTCTCGCGGCGACAGGCATAGACTGGCAGGAATGGCGTCAATCGCCGGGCTGCCCGGCAATAGCGCGTATGTGGGCGTCTGCCCCCCATTGTTTTGCAATGGGCCGAGTAAGGGATCGGCCACCAGATCGCCCACACCGGTAAGACCGCACGAACCATCACTGTCCAGGTTATATCCCAGGCTGGTGACGATATTCCCACAATTGATTTCGCTGTTATGAGCCACAATGCTGTGAGCCAACGTCACAGAACCATAACCCGAAATACCTCCGGCGGACGGGCCATTGCTACTGTTATAGGTAATGGTGCTGTTGATAACTTGCACTGTGCCCCCAAAACTGTTGATGCCGCCGGTTATTCTGAGGGCAATATTATTAGATACGGTGCTGTTCAGTAACAGTATCGTTCCACTAGAAATGTAGATGCTGTCGTTATTACCGCTAATGGTGCATCGGGAGATGGTGGTGACGCCGCCATTCAGATTCATGATAGCGCCGCCAAAGAACCTGGCCCAGTTAGTGAACAGCTTACAATCTGTCAATGCTATTTGCCCCCCTCTGTTAAAAACCGCGCCGCCGCCCGCTGCCCAGTTAGCCCTAAACTCACTCCGGGTGATGTCCAGAGTGCCTTCGTTCATGATAGCGCCGCCGCCACCATCGCCCATGCCTCGGTCGGTGGTGTTGTCTGTGAACTGGCTGCTGGAGATATAAAGAGTGCCGGTGTTGTAAATGCCGCCACCTTCGTTGCCGCCGTATTCAGGCGCTTCGTAATCGGTACGGTTGCCGGTGACGGTGCTATTCAGGAGGTGCAAAGTGCCCGCGTTAAAGATGCCGCCGCCATCGCCGGCAAACCCGTTTTGGATTGTTAAGTCCTTGAGTTTGACGGTCACATTGGCGGCAATGTGGAATACTCGACCCAGTTCATTGGCGTCAATGATGGTATTGTTGGCGGCGTCGCCCGCAATAACCAGGTCGCCCGTGATATCCAGATCACCGGTCAGCGCATTGTCTTCGCCCGCGTTAGGTACGTTCAGGCTGTGGGTACCGGCGGGAACCAGAATCGTATTGGCACCCGGCATCGTATTCGCGGCCACAACGGCTTCACGCAGGGTACATTCACTGCCATCGCACACACCGTCGCCAGGATCGGCCATGCTATTTACCTGGAAGGTAATGGGTACTAATGCGCTGCTTTTATGAATAACTTGAACAGGGGGGAAGATAAGTGCGTGGGCAGGCTTTGGCGTGCTGAGGATAATGACACCCCACAAAATGAACAGCAGCAACGTCACACGCATAGAAATGGTCTTCAATTGGTTGCAGTACGTTCGTTTGGACATTTGTTTCTCCTTATTCTGGGACCGGTAACTGGCTTGAATTACCGGGACAACGGCCGTTGCCGCGATGTATTGAATTAAGGAGTACAGTGTGGGGAAGGTGAGGCCGACAAAATAGCTAATCCACTATGCCGCCCATTTTTACGCGCCCAAAGGGAAAATGAAAGTGGGGAATGCCATCAATCCCAGGTGATGTTCATCACAAAGAGGCTGAGAGCACCATTTAAGGTTTGTCACGGCCGTGCCACAACTGCCAGAGGATGACGATGACCAACAGTGCTGCCAGAACCGTAGCGACTACATAACCGACAAAAGCAATGGTTGTAAACGTAGAGGAGTGTTCAAATTCAAACGCGGCGGCAATGCCGGTAGCAATGGCTGACCCCACAATCATACCGCCCAGCAAAATGCCTAAAATCACATAACGCACCAGCCGCCCCAGACTATCCACCTGTTCATTCAAGCCAGATGTGTCGTGGTAAATCTCCAGACGCCCTTTTTGATATTGATCCAGCCACTTTAGCGTGGCTTCTTGCAGGCTGGGCAGGCGTTGGGCCACTTCTCGCAGCGTATAAGACGCTTCCTGTTTCACCACATTGGTGATGTTTTCGGCCGTAATCTCGTTGCGTACCAGTTCCAGGGTGATGCCAATGCCTACTTCCACAAAACCGCCCGTGGGGAAGAGCCGCCGCCCGGCTGCTTCCATTTGCATCATGGATTTAATTGCCAATGTCAGGCTGGGGTCTAGCTGTAAGCCATTTTCGCGCAAGACGGACATCACCTCATTGAGCGTTTCCGACATCGGTACGGTTTGTTGCTGCATCAGCCGCCCCACCCGCCGTTCAAAGTCGCGCTGAAAAGCGTGTTCATTCACCTCGCGGAAGGGCATACTGAGCGAGCGCGCCGCCTGGGCCAGCCCCCGCACGTCGGCCTGTTGCATCATCATGAGCATGTTGATCATGTTGGCGCGCTGCCGGACGGTCAGTTCACCCACCATGCCCACATCTAAAAAGATAATATGACCGTCCCGCCGGTTGACAAAGACATTACCAGGGTGCAAATCACCATGGAAAAAGCCATCAATAAGAATTTGTTTCAGAGTGGCCCGCAGTGCGTTTTTTGCCAGTTCTTCTTTGTCAAAACCGGCTGCGTCAATGGCCGTCAGATTGGTGATCTTAATGCCATCAATGAACTCCATGGTCAGCACACGACCGGTACATAGTTCATTATAAATGGCCGGCAGCCGGGCCGCCGGTATGCCTTCCAGGTTTTGGTTGAGGCGGATGATGTTATACGCTTCAATGCGGTAATCCAGTTCGGCCAGCACTTGCTGCCCAAACTCGTCCACCACGCCCACCAGCCCCATGTCTTGTGCCCATTGCAGCCGTCTTTGCACCAGGCGCGCCAGCCAGCTCATAATGCCCACATCAGCGCGTACCTGTTTGATAATGTTCGGCCGCTGCACTTTGACAACCACTTCCTCGCCGGTGTACAGGGTGGCACGGTGTACCTGGCCCAGCGAAGCTGCGGCCAATGGGTTGGTGTCAAAGGTAGCGTAGATTTCTTCCGGCGGCGCGCCCAATTCGGCCATGATGATGTCGCGCACCTGTTCATAGGGAAACGGCCGTACATTACTCTGCAACTTGCTCAACTCCACCGCCCAATCTGGTGGCAATGCCTGCGACTGGCTGGATATAAGCTGCCCCACCTTCACGTAAATCGGGCCTAGCTCTTGCAGCAGCAACCTGGTTTTAACCGGAACCGTTAGCACCTCCGGAGATTGATCTACGCCGTACAACCACTCCAGAAAAAAACGGCGTGTCAGGCCAATCAATCCCCGATCCAGCGCAAAATCTAGACCATAACGCATAATGGTGTTATAGCTTTGCTGCAAACGTAAACTTTCACGAAATTCGTCCAGACGACTACGCCGTTTCATGTTGTGCCTCCTCTTCCCGCAGTGCCTGCACATACCCAAGTGGGGGTATTACCCCGAAAATATAGTCGAGAAAACTGCCCAATAACCCGATGACAATACCACCCAACAAAGCTGCCAGCAGATTGTCTATTACCAGCGATTTGAAGAAAACAGACATCAGCCACAAAATAGCTGCATTTACAATAATTAACACCAAACCATAGGTGACAAAAAGCAATCGGATAGTCAGGAGTTGCAGCAGTGGTTTTACAAATGTATTCAGCAACCCCAAACCTAGCGCTAGTAAGACCAGCGTACCGAAACGATAATTAACCAGAGCAATGCCTGGCATCAACAAGATTACGATAGCCAGCGTGATCGAGTTAACAATCAAGCTCATCATCACCACCTTCCAATTGAGAGGGATAAGTTTGCGCCAGTTTTTCATAATTGACCTGAAATTTTGTGCAGGTCTGACAGCAGAAACCCGCATTGAAGTGGAGTTTGTAGTCACCGCTTAAGTGGGCAGAACCGGCTGAAGCCGTTGCCCCATACAAACTTAAAGGCAGTACCCATAGTTTATCGCTGGTTGTTCCTTCCTGGATGAACCAAAAAGGTGCATATTGGGAGTATTAGTTGCCGGTAGCAGGTTTCCCATCACCCGCTGCCGGCAACAGGTGAGCTTTATTAGGTAATTGGCCCAGGTGGGTTTGGAAATAATCGCAGATGCGCATTTCTAAATAGAGGCGGTCGGCCGGTTTGCGCGGCATATGGCGTTCGTCGGGGAAGATGAGCAGGTCATACGGCCGTTGCGCCCGATTCAGCGCATTGATCAACCGCGCCGTGTGGCGAAAATGCACATTCTCGTCAATCATGCCATGGATCAGCAGTAGTTTTCCTTGCAGGTTGTCCACGTGGGCTAATACCGCGCCAGTAGCGTACCCGTCGGCGTTGTTAACTGGCGTACCCATGTACCGCTCTGTATAGCCGGTGTCGTAGCCGTCCCAATGCGTGACGGGCGCACCCGCCACACCTACCTGGAAGGTATCGGCAGCGCGGCAGAGGCACATCATGGTCATGTAACCGCCGTAACTCCAGCCATACACGCCGACGCGAGTGGGGTCAGCCAGCCCTTGTGCTGCCAGCCAGCGGACCCCATCCACCTGGTCTTGCACTTCCGCATCCCCCATGTTGTGCTTGATGGCGCTTTCAAAGGCCAGGCCGCGCCGGGCACTGCCCTGGTTATCGAGTTTGAAAACGAGGAAGCCTTGCTGCGCCAGATATTGGGCACGCATGTCCACCGTCATTAACCAGCGGTTGGCCACGGTCTGGGCATGGGGGCCACCATAGACGGCAATAATGGCGGGGAATGGGCCACTGCCAAAGTGCGCGGGTGGACGATACAGAGCGCCGTAAAGGGCAACGCCTTGCCGGTTGGGCAGGGTGACGATTTCGGGGGGCGGCAGGAGCAAGTTTTCCAGGCGAGTATCCGTTGGCCGATGGATGGTTTCCTGGACAGCGCCATCGCTGAGGGCGCGCAAGGTGAGGGTGGGTGGTTGGGTGAGGCTGTGGTGGGCGTCCAGGAAACGGCCGTGCCCCACATTTACCTCCACGCTATGTGTACCCGGTTCGGAGGTTAACGGCCGTGCCTCTCCCCCCACTAGTGAGACCACGAGCAATTGTGTGTCTAGCGGTGTGGGGTAAGCAGCCGTGAAATAGACCAGTCCTTGTTTTTCATCTACCCCGGCAATACTTTCTACGGGCCATTCGCCGCTGGTTATCTGGTGTAAGAGGGCGCCGTCGTGCGCATATAGGTAAAGGTGTTGGTAGCCGGTGCGTTCTGCTCCCCACAGGAAACGGCCGTCTTTCAGCGGATAAAACAGCTTGTGTAGATTGATCCACACGTCGCTGGTTTCTCGCAGGAGGCAGGTAGCCGTTCCAGTTTGCGGGTCGAAAGCCAATAAATCAAGCTGATCTTGGGCGCGGTTGAGTATTTGGGCGGTGAGACGGCCGTCCGATCCCTGATCGCCCGGCAGCCACTTCACCCGTGCCAGATAGATATCCTCATCGCTGCCCAAATCCATCCAGACCGGCGTACTGCCACTGCGGGCGACCACGCCCAGTCGTACCCTGGCGTTGGGCATTCCGGCGAAGGGGTAGCGGTGGTCTTCCTGTGCCCCATCGCCCACCGCATCTTTGCCCTGATGCACAATGCGGTAAATGGGGATGTGCGTTTCGTCTACTTCGGCGAACGCCAGCCATTGACTGTCTGGCGACCACCAGTAACCCTGGCTGCGCCCCAACTCTTCCTGGGCGATGTATTCGGCCAGCCCGTTAGTCTTGCCCGTACCGCGCGCACCGCTGGTGAGTTGTTGGGACGCCCCGCCACCTGCCGCTACCACGTAGAGTTCGGCATCTTGCACATAGGCAACCCATTCGCCATCGGGGGAGAAACGGGCATCCAGGCAAGGCGCATCGTCGCCGCTCACCAACAGGCGCAGGTCACCATCCACGCCATCCTGCACGTAAATGCTGCCGCGCAGAGGGATGAGCAGCCGCTCGTTTTTGGCAGACCAGGCGTATTGGGTGACGCCAAATTCGCGTTGGCGCATCCGTTCGCGGCGCAGGGCTTCTTCCAGGGAGATGTTATCGTCGGTGGCGCCGCCGTCAGGTGGCTGCACGATAGGCCGGGTATTGCCGGTTTGCAGGTCACGGCCGTACAACTGGCGCGTCAGATCGGCGGATTCACTATACAGGTACGTCAGCCAACGGCCGTCTGGACTGAACTGCACTGAACCGGGCATGTTCATGCCCGGCAGTGGGAAAGTAACAATATCTTGGAGAGAGAGGGAAGATAGGGAGGACATAGTTTCAAAGAGATTGGGGATTGGAGATTGGGGATTAGAGATTCTGCTATCCCCAATCTCCAATCCCAGTTTTACGGTTTCAAGATGATGGGTAAGTAGATGAAATAATCACCATCCGGCGGCTCCACGGTGGCCGTGGTGGTCAACACCACCTCAGCGGTAGCCGTCGCGTCGTTGTCCGACACGGCCGTGA
>JAHDWK010000058.1 GCA_023382655.1 Anaerolineae bacterium
GGGAAGACAACAAGTTGTTCACCAGGGAAGCCTGGCTGGGGTTCGGGCGGTGGCTTCTCATCGTCCTGCTCTATGCCGCCGGGGTGGGGGGGACGATGGTCATCAGTCACCTGGCGGGTGCTTTTCTGGCTCCCACCCTTCGACTGCCCATCTTTCTTGTCATAGGAATTTCCCTGATCATGCTGGGGCTGATAGCCTTACGGCAACACATCGTGCCCAAGTTTGATGAGTTTCCTGGTGTGGGCTGGCTGGTGGGAACAGCAGCGGGTATTGGGGTCGGCATTTGGGCCAGTCTGACTACCTGCTTCCAGGCGGCGGCCTGCACCGAACCTTCCCTGATCCTCTATGCCCAGTTAATTGGGCTGGTTGTTGGTCTGGGTGTGTCACTGAGTTTAATTACCCTGGCTGAGTGGTGGGCTATTTGGGGAGACCAATACCGCAACGGCCGTTGGTTAACCGGACTCCTGGTAGGAGCCATCATAGCCGTGCCCCTCACCTTACTTGGTCTTCAACCACACGGCATCATCTTCGGATGGATAGCGTGTGTGTTCATCGTCACCAAAAACCATAGAGGCAGCGATACCTATCAACGGCGGCTTCTTGGCAGTCCCATAGGGTTGTTATTGGCTGGAAGTATCATTGCGCTGTTAGGTCTGGGGTTAGCGCGCACCTGTGCCAGTGATGTACATCTGCCCACCCTGCTGCGGAGCTGGCTGATAACCGGGGCATTGATAGGTGGTGTCAGTGGCCTTTTCTGGCTCTATCTGTGGCAAACATCACCCTATGCCGGGCAGCTTGCCCGGCTCACACGGCCGTATTGAGATGGTGATGGTAATTCCGGGAATAGGCGATAGGGGTAGGCAGGGCAGGTTACATAGGGGACCATTTCACACTTCCGTCACTGCACTGGCCGCCATGATCACCCTGGGCGTCTGATGGCTCAGGAGTGATAACAAGACTACCACCCGCTCTTTGCCCGACAGATACCGGTCAACAACCCCTTCGTAGCCGGCCAGTAGCCCGGTCGTGATACACACGGCCGTACCCCGCACTATCTCTTGCTCCATCTGACCTTCATAAACAGCCAGGCTCTTTTTCACCCCCTCAATCACGGCCGGCGGCACCACCGCCGGCCAATCACCAAACTGTACCAACCCCTTGCTGCCGGGCAGCCAGTTGAAAAGACCAAGCCCTGTTTCCTCCAAGTTGGCCTGGATAAACAGGTAGCCGGGGAAGTAGGGAGTGCGAGTACGGGCCAGACAAGGCAGGTAGGTCGTAATACCCTTCCCTCGTAAACGGCCGTACACAGCCATCTCTTGATGGGCTTTGGATTGCAGGACATACCATGGTGTGTTGGGCATCTTTCCTCCGGGCAAGCTCCGCCCCTGGTCCGCAGGCGGGTTTAGGGACAAAGACGTTCTTAGGTTGTGACCGGGTAGGGGGGTGATGCCGGCGACGGTATCTACCCGGCCAGTGGCACGGCGGCCACCTCTGAACAGCCCACTGGCGCGATTCCAATACACGGTTTGCTCTTGCTTCTGGTACGGTGTAATTGCCAATACAAACGAAACGGCCGTTCCCACGATGACCGGTGGTCAAGACCACCAGGCCGGGAACGGCCGTCACGCCATGCCGCCACTTATCCCCCCGCGAGGGGAATCCGGTGGGGCAGGTTAACAAAAAAAGCCGTTCCCTCAGGAACGGCCGTTGACTGCCAGACAGGTAACGAAATTCCACCAGATTTTGAAAACCAGGATGGTTTTCGCTACACTTTCGCGCAGCCCTCGGCCTGTTAACCCAGGTCGTGGGTTAGACAACGCTGAAGTGTTGGTAGCACTTTGGCGTTGTTGCATATTGGACTATTCAGTTGGCAGGCATTATAGTTCGCGCACGAATGATTGTCAAACAATGTCTATATCTGTCCGAAAAACTCCCCGTTTTTTGCGACTGTGAATATATTCTTCAACATTTGCTGGCGTTGTGATCCAGCGATCGGCAACCTTTTGTGCTTTTAATCTCCCTGATTGAGCCAGATTTCTTAAGTAATCAGCACTAAATCCATATAACTGTGCTGCCTCTGGGAGAGAAATCAGTCGGGTTTTGTCTTCGTCGCTGCCTATCTCATTGCTCATACGCGAGATTATAAGAGATGAATCCGATTTGGGGAAAGATATGGGGACTGAGGGCAGATTTTCTCTGCTAATGAGGCAATAAAAGAGGTGATGCGGGAATTGCACGACCGTGCAATTCCCGCATCACGATTCTCCTGACTCAGCAGATAATCTCACATCCCACATTGTGACCAGAGTAACCAGACGATGATGCCACCTTATTTTAAACCCGGCTTTGAACCGCGTCTGGGCGGCCGCTTCTCTTTTGAGGGTATCACAATCTCCACCTTAGGCGGCAACAATTTCGGCGCTGGCGCTGCTACCTGCGGCGCTTGTGATGTGGGCTGCGCCGGCAGCCAGTCCAGATAGTGCCGCGGCGCTGGTGTGGCCGTCGGTGGCAGGAGTGGGGATTGGTGCAGGTAGAGGTCAGCTGGTAGGGTCAGCCGCTGGCCGATGAAGCGGTACTGCCGTTCCCGCCGCAGCTGCACCAAGACCGCATCCGTTGGCCAACCCAACAGCTCCTCCGGCGTCAACACCGGCTCCTTCCCGACCCCATCCAGAGACGACTGCTTGCCCATCAGCCGCGACATGTGCTGCGCCGTCGCCTCATCATGCGGTGCATACCAGAGCTGCTGGACAAAACGGCTCACCACCTGTTCCCGTTTTTCCGCACCGGCCACCAGCCCCAGCGCCTCCCAGGACGGCGCTAACAGCACCACCGTGATGCCATAGCCCCCGGCCATGTCCAGCAGTTGGGAAAAGTGGGGAATCTGACCGGCCGTAGCCACATCCAGTACCAGCAGCAGGCGTTTGTGTTCGCCATGCGAGAAGTGGTAACGCACCAGCCCGGCGACCACGGCCGTCACCAAGCCGCCCATCTCTGCCAGCCGCACCTGGTCATAGGTCAGGAAAATCGTGCCCCGCGCCTGCACCCAGTTACGGGGTATCACCTCCTGGGTTGGTTCGGCGGCAAACAGGCTGTAATACGCCTGGTACCGCGCCAACTGATGGGTGAACAGGGTGAACGCCTGCACTACCTCCGGGTCATGGATGGCTTCATGTGGGGACTGCCCTTTGCTGAACTGGCGCACGTACAGACGGGCATAGGGGATCGTTTCCAACCCTGCCAGCGCCAGCCGCATATCACAACTGGCCACGTCCAACAACACCTGCATGAGATTGCGTTTGTACACATGAGCATAGTGTCCGACGGCGGCAAACAGAGCCACCGACCGGGCGGCCAGCCAATCCACCTCTGGTGGGTAGGGGGGCAGGAGATAACCATGCAGCTTCTGTGCCTGCCCCTCATCCCAGAAGCGATAGTATTGGCCTAAATCCAGCCTGTATCCAGGCAAGGTATAGACAGGGCCAACCCCTTTCTGCCGAAAGCGGCCGGTGCGGGCGTGCAGTTTGCCACCGGTATCTACCACCAGAGCGGCATCCGGCCACTGGGCCAGGGTGCCGAGGAGCTGGTCAAACCATCCGCCAGCCGGTGGCGACATGACCAACAGATGGCCGCCAAACGGTTGCCCGTCCATGCCAATGGTGACCGGCTCGCTTTTCTGTGGCTGGACGGTGCATAAAGGGATGGCGTGGTCACCGGCCAACGTTTCCGCTGCTTCAACGGCCGTTAACCGGCCTTGCGCCCGGCGATATGCCTCTTGCCGGCGCTGGAACTGTCGTTGTTTAAGCATGATGTGGAAAGGATTCATTTACATCTCCATCCCCCAGCCCATCCCCCAGCCACGATGGAGGGAGCGTTCTTCGGCCAGACGCACCTCCATCTGCTGTTCCTGCTGCATCTCAAGATGTTGTTCCGGTTGCATCTCCGTCTGTTGTTCCTGCTGCCTGTTGAGATATTGGTCTTGCATCTGCTCCAGTGCCATCCGCACCTGGTGGCACCATTCCTGAAAAACAGGGTCTTTGATGCGGATTTCTTTGTCGCCAAAAGCCAGGACGTGGGCATGGGCATAACTGGCATCCTCATGACGCATCAGTCGCCAGGTGGGGAACAGGTTGCCACCCGCTTGCAGCGCTTTGGTGTATTCCTCTTCATCCAAACTAGCAAATTTGGCAGACAGGATGAACTGGTAGGTGTGCTCCTGGCTTTTCGCCTGCTCCACGACCCACGTGAGTACCTCCTGGTGGCGCAGGATGTTGCCTTTTTCATCATGCCACAGACCACGCAACGGCCGTTGCTCCTGTTCCTGCTGGCGGCCACGGCCGTAGCCAATGTACATCGCCAACTTACGGGCGGCGGTGGCTGAGGCACGACCGCGTGGGGTTCGATTGCGGAAGGATTCCATACGCACGATACTGGTTGCCTTACTCATCGGTCTCCTCCTCTTCGTCCGCCTCAGTTAAACCTGCCAACCGGACGACTAACTCTTGCAAGGGTATCTTGAGCAGGCGCTGCTGCCGGGTATGGGCCAGTTGGCGGGCTTCCTGATACAGGGCGCGCATACGGGCGTCCAGTTCATCATCCGGGTCGTAACTGACCCGCATGACCTCCTCGAAGTCATCCGGGTTTGCCAATGCCTCCTGGCGGATGAATTGCAGGAGTAGCATGGTGGTCAGGTCGTGGGCCATGGCCGCTTCGGCGGCGCTGATGAGGCTGAGTTTGGCGATGCGGTTGAAGTTACGCTGCATGGCTTTGTCTACCACCTCACGCAGCAGGGGGATGAGCAGCGCCGTGAGGTCGGCATTCATGCCGATAAGGGCCAGCGTTTCAATGGTGGCACTGAAGGTCATGCCGTGCGCGTCGGCGAAATATTGGATTTGTTCCCGACCACCGTCGGTCAGGGTGATGGTTTTTTTATTGGTCTCGCCGGTGCGAGTTTGTGGCGAAAACATAAATTCACCTTATAGGGTTGACCAGACGGTGTCCATCTGGTCATAGATGGTGCGATAAAACAACGACCAGACTACTGGCCATGAGCGGCCAGTGGTTAAACGGCCGTCTTGCGTTTTCAGGGGAAAAGGAAATTCAGTTGAGGTGAATTAGGGAGCTAACAGGAGGGACACCTGCTGGAATAACAGCACCGGCGCCTGGCTTTTTGACCAGCAGTCAGGTGGATGGATTCGTTGGCGCTGCCACAGCCAGTGCCAGAAAACGGACACTTCTTGGTAGTGCAGGGCATCCAGGTTGAGCGCGGTCAGGTAATGAGACGCCGGGATGTGCGCCAGGTCGCTAAGCCGCTTGCGGTAGAGGACGAGGGCTTCCAGCCAGGTGCGGTCGCGTAGGAACCGGCTGAGTCCTACCACGTTTAGCAGGCACCACATCAGGCACAATAACATGGTTCCTTCCGCCAGCAGGTCTACAAAAAAGGGCAACCACTGGGAAAGGGGGAGATGGGGCAATTGCATCAAGGGGATGGGAGAAAATAGCAGTACGACGACGGCGGCCGCTGCTTTAGCGGCAAAATGGGTGTCCAGGCTGAATTCCTGGTGCAAATGCTGGTAGCATTTTTGAATCAGGCGTTGGTTCAAGATTCGTGTTCCCGAATGAGCAAGCTCAAACAAATCCAAGATAGTCTGCCACAAACAGAACAGGTGTGCAACCTTTTTTTACGTCCGGGTTCATTTTTACGTCTCTATGTTCTAAACCAGAACATTCACTCCCAAAAACAGTTCTTTTGCCCTCGCGGAGACGTATCCGGTACGGCCGTACCTCCCCCACAGAAGTTCGTTCTTCTCTGCCAGGGAGGGGGGTGGGCCTGGTCAGCATGACGGCCGTCATGCCGGTGGCGTCAGCCGCCGCCAGGGTGGGTTGGGTGGGAAAACCGTTGGCAGCGCATATCTCCTACTCCTACACAACCTGCAAAAAAGAACCAGACGGCCGTCATCAACGACCATCTGGATTCAGGCATACTGCCTTAACAGGCAAACATGATTTCCCGCGACTTGTGCATATCACCCACGCTGCCCCTGCCTCCCAACACCGCCAGTTTGCGCTCCACCTCAAAACTGGCTGTGTACAGCCGCTCCTTCGTGATTTCGCCCAGGCTGCCCAGATGCACCGCCCGGACCATGTTGCGGCCTTCGATGCGCCGCCCTTTCTGCAACGATGCTTCCATCAGACCGGCCCGTTTGCCTCCGTTCTGGCTGCGCCGTTTGTAGGTGATGGTGTAGATGCCGTGCGGGAAGATGATCATCTTGCGCACGGCCGTGTTCAGAAACGCCCGGTCTACCTGCTCAAAATGGGTAATCCGCATCTGCCCCCGAATCTTGATGATCTCCTGGTGTATCGGTGACAGGGCCAGATACGGCAGCAGGTGGCGTTTGCGCCAACTCCAGTAGATGTCCCACACCTGGTCGTAGGCCAGCGCGGTGCGCTCCTCGATGTGTTCCCAGGTGTAGCCCCGTGCCAGCATGGTCATGATGAGGGCGGCGCGGTACATCTGCTCCGGGTAGAAGTTGTCACACATCCCGGCCAGAATATGCAGGACAGTCTGCATCGTCTCCTCTTGTGTGGCCTGCGGCGGGGATAACCGGCGCAAGACTTCCCATTCCACCGGCCGGGGGGCCACATCCCAGGAGCGGGCCACGATGCCATCCAGCGTTATCTGTGGCGTCTCTGTGTCCTCGTCCAGTTCACTGACCAAATCCAGAACGGTATAGCCATGTTCGATGCAGGCCATGGATTTCCAGCCACCGTTCAGCCCGCGAATGTGTATCCAGATGTAGTTCTTGAGGGCGGTGCGCACGGCGGCGTAGGCGTAACCACCGGGTTCCTGCGCAAATTCTAGAAAGGTCATCATGGCCGTTTGTTTCATGTCTTCCCAGTGGGATTGCCGCACCTTAGCCGGCCAGGTGACCAGGGCTTCGCGCACCAGGGCGCCGGCGCGGCTGTGCAGTTCGTCCACATCCCAATCCATTGGCCGGGTTTCGGCTACGGCCGTCAACTCTGTGTTACAATTGTGCGTAATCATTTTTTGGTCCTCCTTCGACCAGGAAATGAAAAAGCCGGACAGAGCTGATATCTCTGTCCGGCTTTGTTAATCCCATGCACGCTGTTAGGCGTACCGGGGTCAATAAAACCGAATGCCGGGTTCTACATAGGGTAGGCCCGGCATTTCTTTAATAAGTGTCATGTGTGCCAACCTATTTGCTGTTTACATCATCTGGTTCTCCTTATATTGGTGAAACTGTGAATGGGGGACAAACAAAAACAGCCAGCGTAGTAAGCCGGGCTGGCTGTGGGACAAATGGGATGTGCAGGTGCAGTTGCCTGCACCGTCACAGCGAAAGATATGCGGATATACTATCTGGTGGGGAAGTCGCCTCCGTTTTAATGGGTGGAAATGGGTAAATAGATGACTGTGGTGTCACCAGCACAGCTTCACAAAGCCCACGGCCAACGGCCGTCCTGCGTAGCATACCCAGGAGGCTGCTCACTTTGTTGGCGTTTTGATTCGTTCCCTCGAAACCGGTCTATGACCGGGGGATGAGGGTGTAGGATTCCGTAAAGAATGAGACTCGTCCCGCAAAGATTGAAACTCGTCCTGTAAAGTTTGGGACTGAGTTTGCTGAAATTCAGCAGAAATCAGCAAGCTGCCAGAGTAGGAGTACCTCTCAAGCCCCTTCATTTTAATGTAGAATTAGCTTCGGAATTTTTGAATGAGATATAGGCTATGTAAAGGGACCAAAATTAGTACCAGTTGAAAGTGGAAAATTCTACTAAAGGT
>JAHDWK010000059.1 GCA_023382655.1 Anaerolineae bacterium
AGTTGCGCTCTCCGCGAATTCCTGCCCTTCAGGTTTCCTGAGCGAAAGTCCTAATAGTGTAACGCTCTGTAAATAGGCAATAGGCGAACGGTTACGGCCGTCAGTAGTCATAATGTACTATGCTCATCCCCCATACTTTCACAACTTCTTGATTGATAAGCCTCATCTTAATGATATTATGTAACCATCCACGGCAGGTTTTATCCGGTATGTTCTGTCTTTAACCCCAAATGGCAGGCGCAACATTAAGGTAATAAGGAAAAGAGCAAT
This sequence comes from Anaerolineae bacterium, assembly GCA_023382655.1. Classification (GTDB taxonomy): domain Bacteria; phylum Chloroflexota; class Anaerolineae; order Promineifilales; family Promineifilaceae; genus CAADGU01. The sequence continues at coordinate 271 of JAHDWK010000059.1, forward strand.
CATGACTTCATTTTATCAGTGGCTAACTCATCAAAAGGAACGAGAGGATATTGTTGGCGATTTCGCTGTTACGGTAGGGCAGTTGGAAGAACCACAGGCAAACCGCAAGAAAATTAGCGGTCATATGTTATGGGCCACCTGGCTGGTTGACCACCGGGCCACTGATGAGGTGATTGAGGCATTTAATAGAGCTTGGCGCGAATATCAGGATCATATGGGATTGATGGCTTGAGCCTCAGCCTTTCACGAACGAATGAGGGAACAGCGCGACATTTTAGTCGCGCTGTTTTTTATTCTGGGCTACGGGGGCGATATTGCAGCGCTTCGGCCAGATGCGCCGGTTCAATCGTGGACGCGCCCCCCAGGTCGGCAATGGTGCGAGCCACTTTCAACACCCGATGGTAAGCGCGGGCACTGAGGCTCATTTGGGACATGGCGCTTTTCATCAGCCGCTTGCCCGTTTCGTCAAGCTGGCAAATTTCACGCACTTCGCCAGGCCCCATTTCGGCGTTGCAATGTAAGCCGTTTGCCTGCAAGCGCTCTGCCTGAATGTGCCGGGCGTTTTCTACCCGCTCCCGAATCACGGCCGAGGGTTCACCACGGGTAAGGGCGGTAAGCTTTTCAAAAGGAACACGGGGCACGTCCACATGCAGGTCAATACGATCCATCAGGGGGCCGGAGATACGCTTCTGGTAACGGGTGACCATGGCATTGGAACAGGTGCAGGCGTGGGTGGCGTCACCATAATACCCGCAGGGGCAGGGGTTCTGCGCGGCAATAAGCATGAAGTTGGCGGGGTAGGTGACGGTGCCGGAAGCACGGGATATAGAAACTTCGCGGGGCATCCCTTCTAGCGGCTGGCGCAGCACTTCGATCAGCCGTTCGCCAAATTCGGGCAGTTCGTCCAGAAACAGCACACCTCGATGAGCCAGGGAGATTTCACCGGGGCGGGGCCAGGCGCCACCACCCACCAGACCGGCATAGCTGATGGTGTGGTGGGGAGCGCGAAACGGCCGTTCCCGGATCAGGGGCGTATCGGCCGGCAGCAAACCGGCCACGCTGTAAATCTTGGTCACTTCCAGCGCTTCGTCCACCGACATGCGCGGCAAAATACCGGGCAAGGATTTGGATATGAGCGTTTTGCCCGCCCCTGGCGGCCCACTCATCAGTCTACGTAGAACCAAAAGCCATAGATTTCAAACTATCATTGCAAGAGCCTGAATCCTAACTAGACTTTTGCGTCTAATCCGGTTCTTCTCGACTGGATAAGCCTTCCTGGCCAGGTTTTTGGGATGAATGCAAGATAAGCAAGTGTACCAGCACTGGCTTCCTCAATCCATCGATCCAACCGCATCACTATTGTTTATGTGGGTTACGACCCTCCGAATAAATTGAATGTCCTCTTCCGATGAGAGACATGTTCCTAGCGGTTGTTCTCGGTCAAACAATAGCACACATCTTCAAACTTGGTCAACGGCAAATGACGCAATTTGACGAGCATTTTTGCCATGCCAACTCCCCCCGCTGGAGCCTCCCCAACTCTTTTGGCTGCCAATCAGCGGCTACTCACTCTGCAACAACAGAGACGAGCGGCTAGAGCCGCTGAAGCAATTATCCCGCAATCACCAGCGGTGGTTCCACCCTGGGAAGATGTTGCTCCCACCCCAGATAGTGTTTCCTCTACTAAACTTATCGCTCAACTTCCCCCCCATCTTGGCTGGGAAAGTATGGCTGTTTCCAAAGCGGTGCGAAGCGCTTTGGAACGGCACAACTACGCCTCAACCCATACTGAACTCGTATCGAATGACCAGCCTATCTCGTCTTCTGCATTTGATACTCAGTGCGAGTGGGGCGCTCCGCCTTTAGCCATTGTTCCATTTGATGGCACGGAAACTCAGCTTCGCCACTCTCTGTGTACAGACAGAGACACCATCAAACATTATCCCACCCTAGGCATTGCCGCTTTGCAGGAAGAGCAAGCGCCGATATACCGTGTCTGGTTGTTGTGCCGGTATCTCGACAAGCAGGGGCAGGGATGGCTACCGGTGTCTGATTTACGCCATCGGTTGACAAAGAAGGAATCAAAACTACGACTGTTTGGCTATCGACGTTTGCGACAGATATTGGCACAGGGCCACGGCCGTTTTTGGGACTGGGACAAGGACAGGGATCGGCTCTGGCTGTACGGCGCTGCCAGGTTGGCTGACAATTTGGAAGTATATCGGATAACAGGGACGCCTGTGTTGGTTCCGGTCGCGGATGTGACCAAGAGCATTGGTGATTTCAAGGCCCACCTCTATGGGGCCTGGCACAGTGGGCGCACCGTAACCAATCCTATTTCCAGACGGGTTCAAAGTTCGATCACCGGTATTCCCGAGCGCACGCAACGACATTACTGCCAAGTGGCTCCAATTAGACGGCAAACCAACATCGTTATTGGAGGAAAGTACAACCCAGAAGAAGTTGAGAAACAAGCCTGGCAGCGAGGGCGGGCGACATTTCAATTTACAGATTATCTGGGGAGACAAGGACGCCGAGGTGCCATTTACATCGCTTGGCACTTACCCAGTACTTACATTGGGCCACACCTGCAATCTTCCAAAGGCAGATTACGGAAGATCAACCGGAAACTGAAAGACCTTGTGACCAACGGGGCGCGGGGGAACGGCGGCAAGAAGGTTGAGAAGTTGTACTTCACCAATGGGGCGAACGCAGGACGGGCCTTGAATCGGGGGCAGGTGCAAGTTGCTTACTGGCCGTTGATAGCTGTATCGAAAAAGGTTAACTTGTGGGCTGTTTTTTCTTTGGTTTAGGGTCGGAAATTTCTTGCCAGCGTTTCTGGGGTAATTAAAGACACTCTATTTTGATAACTTTAGATGCCGATTACCCGGCAAAAAGCTCCGCGATCTGGTGGAATGAGTTAGATCGTCCAAAAGGGCGACGGCCGGCAGATAACCTTGAGCCGCTCTGCTTCCTGATGTTGTTGATACCCCAGTAGGACTCTTCAAGAAACCAAGCAGCAACTATTGTTTCGTTCGAGACCAGCAGCAAAAACCAGGCAATGTTAAATTTCGAGCCTATCCTCAGTTTACATAAGACAGACTAATGGCGTATTCCGCAGAAGCTTAATAAACTCCGTTACTCTCCATGTGGAGTATCATTGCCTTTGTCGGGTACAGTTGGAAAGTCAACAAGGCGTAGATACTAATCCAGATCGGCGATGATTCCAGAGGACACAGCCACTCGGTTATTGGATTTCAGCAATAGCCTTAGGCTGGCCGCTGGGTTTCATTGATGCGCCTCCCCATTTAGGTCACCTTTCTTTGATAAACATTTAGGGGTGTTTTTGTTGGCGGTGTCGGTCACACTACCCTTGGGGGGAGCGATAAGCGAAATCCTCCAGCGATACATCAATGGCCTGTACAAAGTATGAGTGGGCGGCATGGACCAAATGGTCTCTTTAGCCGATCCTTTTTCCAAATTACCTGTGCAATCTCTGGCCGTTATCCAGCTGCAGGACTATTCCCGTGGCCCCTTGACATGAAAAGCAAACAAATGTCTGAGATGCTCTCTTTGACAACAGAGAGAACAAGATTGGCAGGTCTCTCCCTCCGTGCTGTATGAGGCCCCGGTATCAGCGGCCAAGTCAATCCGGTATAGTCTGGCCATGTCCTATTCGGATGAAATAGCACCTCCTGCTCTCATCGCCTTCAGTATGCTTTTAGACGCCCAGGCTCCCCCATTCGGGACGCTTTTCAAAACTGTCTCTGCCAGATCTTAGTCGAAGCCAAGGCATTGCGTTTGCTACGCACCTTGCCCGGTGACGGCATACAGCTCTGCGTGTTTGAATCGGCCGCGGGAGATCGGTTTGAGATTCTCAAACCACCATTAACCCAAAAACAGGAAGCAGATCTGTTGACAGCCTTGTACCAAATCATGAATGAGGCGGGGATCGACTTCACCTGAACCGTCGATGGTCGTGGTGTTGTGCTATAATTGAAAGACACTCAAGAGGGGATGTGGTAGACCTTTCTAGTGCAGAGGGGGAACGGCCTGGTCGCTCTTGAGTGTTTTTTTGTGTGTCCAGTCTTCGATTTTACGCTCCTAATTACAGGTTGTGGATATGCCGCCATCCGTGTCGCCCCCGCGATATTTTCTACGAAAGTTTGGTTCCCTGTTAGGGATTGGTTAACATCACCTCGAAATCCCTCTTTTTCGTTTATCAATGCTGCAAAATTGTTTTGAGGGCATTTTGACGTGAGGACATAATCAAATGGAATTGCACATCCCCGTTTCTGAGAACTTGTCCTTGTTTGCTGGTATTACTGAGAGAGAAGCCGATTCAATGACCATTTATCCCCCTGAAAGGTCTCTCTTTGACCAGTTGTGTACCTGGCTAGATCAACGGCCGTCTCCAATGCCACCCTGGCCCGAAAGATCAGCCTGTCTGCCATCTTCTAGTTTATATCCACATTACTGGTCTTTGACAGAATCAAGTTCACAGTTGTAGTTCAAATGTGAACCTGACCATCTTTGATGAGAGTTATTTGTTGAAAGCAGAGGATAAATTAGCTCTCGAATCATGGTGCGCTTATGATACAGTGGAAGCCACATGAGCTTTTCAAGGAGCGTGTTATGAATGCAGCTTTTCCTATCACAACTTCATATGAACATATTCGCCTTGATGATGAAGGTGTTCCTCACATTGTTGGTACAACTATGAAAATTGTTGAGCTCGTCATGGCTCAAAAAGCGTATGGGTGGAGTCCTGAAGAGCTTCATTTTCAGCACCCTTATTTGAGCATGAGTCAAATTCATTCAGCACTGGCTTACTACTGGGAACACAAAGAGGAGTTGGATGCTGACATTGAAGATCGGCTTAATTATGCCGAACAATCACGCCAGGAAGCGGGGGATTCGCCATTAGCAACCCGCTTGCGTAAGGATGGTCTTCTTGCATGACGATTACCCTTTACATGGATGTCCACTTTCATCGAGCCATCACGACAGGCCTGCGTCTGCGTGATGTGGATGTCCTGACGGCTCAGGAAGATGGGCACCGAACAGCAGACGACGCTCGTTTGCTTGACCGGGCTACAGAATTGCAGCGTGTTCTATTCACTCAAGACGAAGATTTGTTGGCCGAAGCAAAACATCGTCAGATAGAAGGTATCTCCTTTGGAGGTGTTATTTATGCCCATCAATTGCGGATCACAATCGGCCGTTGTGTGAATGACCTGGAAATGATCGCCAAAGCTGCGGAAGCGAATGAACTGGTTAATCGGGTTGAGTATTTGCCGTTATGACGGCCGTTCACCCACCCAATCCTCCAAAAGACGCAGCAGGGTATGATATACATTTTCACCTGGCGTAAAGACAATACACCTGCGCCCAGAGAGGTATCCAAGCCCGTCGCTCCCGCTCTGGGCACAGGGGGGTCAAAGCTCTCGACTGAATCGAGAGCTTTTTGCTTTATTGAACCCGCGATCGACATTTTTGGGGTGAGGCATCCACCCGGGTAGGAACAACTGTTGACCAACGTCCCGCTGCTGTCCCACAGAAATGCCGTGTCACCAGTATTGCTCGAAAAACCTGACTGTAACGCTTTCCTTTTCTCCAGGTGAACGAGGACGGCGTTCTGAGCCGACGGCGGTATATCCGATGACCCAACAGGAGTAGCTTCGGTCCGGCAGCTACAGGTCAGTCTCTCCTGCTATGAATTCCATGATGTTGTGGCGATGATCATAAACCCCGTGAAGAGGTGCTGGTCATTACTATCGGGTCAGTTTTTTTACGCGGTCAGTTGGCCACTCCACTGGCTTATGGCACACCTATCTGATTCCCCCAAAATCCCGGATAGCAGCCCAGGTGGGTGGCCTGTGATGTCCGCCATCTATACACCTCAATTCGGGCGAATCTGAAGAGTGCGTGCCATTATTGGATTTCCTCCCGGATAGATGCCCTAATGGGCTAAATGGTAATAGGGGAATTGGGGCACAAAGTATATGAC
>JAHDWK010000060.1 GCA_023382655.1 Anaerolineae bacterium
CGAAGACAGCGTGGCGGCAGATCTGCGCCGATTTAAAGCGTATGCTGAAGCTCAATGGCAGCGTACCCCGCAATGACCATGTCATTTCAAAAGAAAACGTAAAAAGCGACGTGATACCTCTTGATCACGTTGCTTCTCTTTCCAGGCTATATCTATTTTTATATCTTGCCCCTATGTCCTGGCACATACAAAAACCACTGCCCCCACTGTACAGTAATAAGCAATTAGAAAATAAGCAATTAAATTAAATACGCTCTCCCACATGTAGGTTGAGTAGTAGAAAAACGGAAGTGGAGGAAACAGTAGAAACTACAGCGATGATAGTTGATCGTCGTTCATGTTTCCGCACCCCAATAAAGGAGTAGAAAATGAATTACCAGACACAAGACGATGACCAGACACAAGACGATGCTCGGAATACCACCCAGGTGAAAGGTACAATGGGCCAGATGCAACAAAAAGCTGGCGAAGTCGCCAGCGAAGTTCAGCAGCAGGTCGGCGAGTTGTCCCAGCAGGCCAAAGAGGAAGCTAAATCTACTTTCCACGCGCAAAAAGCAGTGGCGGCTCAGGAACTGCATGGTGTTGCCCAGGCATTGCGCCAAACCGGCAGCCAGCTTCGTGAACAAGACCAAACCCTCTTTGCTCAATATAGCAACCGCGTAGCCGACCACGTTGAACGGGCTTCTACTTACCTGGAAGAACATGAATTAGATGATTTGGTTTTTGAAGCTGAAGACTTTGCCCGACGGCAGCCTGAATTGTTTATAGGTGGTGCTTTTATGCTGGGTCTGTTGGCGGCGCGCTTTTTGAAAAGCTCAGCTCCCACTCGCCCGGAGACAAGCCTGGGGCAACGGCCGCAGTCGCGGGCAAGAGGTCTCGCTACGTATCCCACGGGCAGCCATTTTCCCGCTGGCACTACACCACAACCGATCCCAACTGCCCGACCGCGTGGATAAGCCTATTTATAGGAGGAGACATGACTACTCATACTCAGCAATCTGAACAATCTCACAGAACCGATCCACGCAGTTTGGGCGATCTTTTTGGTGACCTATCTCAAAAAGCTGGCTTGTTAGCGCAGCAAGAGATTCAGTTGGCCAAGGTGGAGTTGCGGCAAAAGGCAGTGGCAGCAAGTGGTGAAATTGTTGTCATCATAGCCGGTGGTTTTTTAGCCAATGCAGCACTGCTGGCGCTGGTAACGGCTGTCATCTTAGGGTTGTCCCAGTTTATGGCTGCCTGGTTAGCTGCCTTAGTTGTAGGTGTTGTGGTAGGTATTGTGGGGGCGCTGCTGGTTTGGAAAGGGGTAACTGCCCTTAAGGCGATGAATCCAATGCCAGAACAAACGATGATTACCCTTAAGGAGGATAAAGAATGGTTAACTCGCCAAATGAGTCATTAGGAATGAAAGTTGAGCCAACACGGCCGTATCCATCCGATATGGCCGATGATCCTCAGGTAATTCGAGCCCAGATTGAACAGACCCGGGCTCAAATGGGGCAGACGTTGGATGAAATCCAAATGCGGCTGACGCCCGATTATATAAAACAGCAAGCCCAGGACACAATCCGAGAGGCAACAGTAAATAAGGTGGAAGAAATGACACAAAGAGTAAACAATTGGCGCAGCAGCGCTGTGCAAACGATTAAGGAAAATCCAATTCCGGCCGCTATGGTGGGTATTGGAATGGGTTGGTTATTGTTAACAAATGGTCACGGCCGTGACGAGGATTACGCTCCCCGATACCGGGAAGATTATGAGTATGACACCGGCAGGTTTAGGGGTGATGCTTACTCTAACTCAGCCAGAGTCCAGGGCGGCGCGTATTACCGCGGCCAATATGATGAAGCGTCTGGCCCTCTGGCAGAAGCCCAAAATCGTGTCTCCCAAACGGGCGAAGATGCGAAACAGTGGGTGAATGAAACCACGGAGCAGGCCAAAGATAAGGTCAAAAATGTGGCCGCCAACGTGCAACAGCAGGCGAGCACAACGGCCGAAACGCTGCGTGAAAATATCGGCGAAGCGGCTTCCCAAGCGCAAGAATATGCTGCCGAAACGGCCGGGCAGGCCCGCGAAAGTGCGGCCCAGGCTCGCGTGCAAGCTCAGCAACAAATGGTTCGGGCAAAACGCTCCTTCTGGCACATCATGGAAGAAAACCCAATGGTTATTGGAGCCGCCGCTGTGGCCGTAGGAGCATTGGTAGGTGCAGCCCTACCTGGCACTGAAAAAGAAAATGCGTTGATGGGCAGAATGAATGACCGTTTTATGGAAGAAACCAGTGCGACGGTTCAGGAAACCATGCACAAGGTGCAAGCAGTAGCGGAACAGGCAGCGCACACGGCCGTAGACGAAGCCAAACGCGAAGCTGATAAACAAAATCTGCCCACCTTGCCCACAGCAGAAATCATGGGCAGCCGCGAGCCGCGTGTCGCGCAGTCAAACCCATCGGTGTCCTAAACTTTAATCTGTCCATCAACTGACAGTAACCTGATAAAAAAGCGTAACAGGCACAGAAAATGGAAAGCCTTCCGTTTTCTGTGCCTCTTTTTTTGCCACGTGATGTAAGATATACTTGACACTTAGTAAAGAATATATTACTATTTGTCTATCATACATTACTCGGTGTAAAGTAGACAAGACCTGACAGGTTTGAAAAACCTGTCAGGTCTGTACACAAAAAAGGAAAACAACAATGTCCTATAAAGAAAAAAACGTGGCCGTATCTTTGGTAACGTTCACCCTTATTTTGGGATTCTATCTGGTGCAGATAACACGAATGTTGCGCGGCGGCGGTCTGACAGACGACGTCTTCGGCTTGTGGGCGGCCGTCATTGTGCTGGGAATCATTGCCACCATTATCCTGACCATCATCGCCCATGTAGGGTTTGCCATTTTTGAGGTCATCAGGACGGGTGATGATGATCCCAAGATTGATGATTCTGAAGATGAGCGCGACAAATTGATTGATTTGCGAGGCACACAGGTGGCTTATCTTGTTTCCTCCATCGGCACTTTTCTAGCAATGCTCACATTTTTCCTGGGCCGGTCACCATTTGTCATGTTTACCTTGCTCATCCTCTCTGGACTGGCAGCGCAAGTGTTAGGCGATATTTTCCGATTGGTGCTTTATCGCAGGGGGTTCTAAGATGGGTTCTAAAATAGGCAAGAGTCGCATTAGCAACAACATTCGCAAATTGCGTTTTTATCACAACGAGATGACTCAGGAACAGTTGGCGGAAAAAGTGGGCGTGACGCGGCAAACCATCAACGCCATCGAAAGCGCCAAATACTCCCCCTCGCTGGAACTCGCTTTTCGCATTGCTTTCGTCCTTGACTCGCCATTAGAAGAAGTCTTCATCTACGAGCCTAAAGACGATCCTATTTAGTAGTGGAGTTTGCATCCTCAGATGCGAACAGTGGGCATCTGAGGATGCCCTACTCCTCACCCGTCAAATCAATTGGAGATTCAATATGCACACAAACAGAAAGAAAATAAACAAAGCAGAGTGGCTTGTGCCCATAGGTTTAATCTTACTCAGCGTTGTGCCGGTAGTGGCTGGCGCGGCTCGTATCGCCGAGTTGCCGGGCGGGGCGGAAATTACACCAGACAACGCCCGCTTCTTCGCTTCGCCCAATCCCGGTGTAAGTCTACCGGGTGTAGGCGGGTAGCGTTTAGTGGTCGTTTCACTTGAATGGGTCAATCAGACAGAGAAAGGATTAAGAAATGAAAGCAGTGGTTTACACAAAATACGGCCCACCGGATGTGCTTCAGCTTAAAGAAGTAGAAAAACCGACGCCGAAGGCCAATGAACTCCTGGTGAAAGTCCAGGCGACAACAGTAACTGCCGGGGATGTAAGAACGCGTAGTTTCACGGTTCCTTTCTGGCAATGGCTCCCGGCGCGTATCTATTTGGGTCTCAGAAAACCGAAGAGAGCGATTCCGGGGATGGAACTGGCCGGCGAAGTTGCCGGTGTGGGTAAGGACGTAAAACAGTTCCACATAGGTGACCAGGTTTTTGCATTTGCCGGTTTTGGTTTTGGGGCATATGCCGAGTACATCTGTCTGCCTGCGGATGGAGTGAATGCCAAAAAAGGGTTGGTCGCGCCCAAACCGACCAATATGAGCTATGCGGAAGCAACGACCGTGCCTGTTGGCGGACTGACGGCGCTGGCTTTTCTCAGACAAGCCAATATCCAGAAGGGGCAAAAAGTCCTTATCTATGGCGCTTCTGGAAGCGTAGGCACTTTTGCCGTGCAGCTTGCCCGGCACTTTGGCGCCGAAGTCACCGGGGTATGCGGCCGTACAAATTTAGAATGGGTACGATCTTTGGGGGCCACACAGGTCATTGATTACACCACAGAGGATTTTAGCGAAAGCGGCGAGACGTATGACGTTATTTTCGACGCCGTCGGTAAGATTTCGCGTTCACAAAGCAAAAAGGCGCTTAAACAGACAGGAGTTTTTCTGTCGGTTTTTGGTTCACCAACTATCAAACGCGAGGACCTGGTCTTCCTCAAGGAACTGATTGAAGCGGGAAAGATAAAATCGGTCATAGATAGATGTTACCCGCTGACCCAGATTGTGGAGGCGCACCGATATGTGGAAGCTGGGCACAAAAAGGGGAATGTCGTCATCATGGTGGCGCAAAACAACAAAATTCGCAGCGTATGGGAGGATTGATGATGAAAGCAATCGTTTACACAGAATACGGAGCGCCGGATGTGCTGCACCTGCAAGAGGTAGTAAAACCGACGCCGAAAGAGAATGAGATATTGGTGCGGGTGGCGGCGACGGCCGTGAACTACGGAGACCTCCTCGTCCGCAATTTCAGCCACATTTCCGCCGCCGAATTCAATATGCCGGCCCCGCTCTGGTTGCCGGCCCGTTTCTCTCTTGGTTGGCGCAAACCGAAAAACCCCATCCTGGGCAGCGAATTCTCCGGGGAAGTCACGGCCGTTGGCCGCCAGGTTACCCGCTTCAAACCAGGCGACCTGGTCTTTGGTTATCGCGGCATGAACTTGGGCGCTAACGCCGAATATCTCTGTGTGCCGGAAACGAGCACCGTGACCCACAAACCGGCCAATTTGAGCCACGCGGAAACGGCCGTTATCCCCTATGGCGCACTCATAGCCCTCAACATCCTGAAAAAAGTAGACATCCAGCCCGGCCAAAAAGTGTTGGTCAACGGGGCCAGTGGGGCCATTGGCTCGGCCGCACTGCAACTGGCAAAGGCGCATTACGGCGCGCATGTCACCGGCGTGTGCGGCACACCCCGGCTGGCCTTTGTGCAGGCGTTGGGCGCCGATGCAGTGATTGATTACACTAAAGAAGATTTCACCCAAAACGGCGAAACCTATGACCTGATTCTGGATGTTTTGGGCAAAAGTTCTTTTGCCCGCTGCAAAGGCTCTCTCAAGCCGGGCGGCGTTTACCTGTTAGCCAGTTTTAAGATGAAGGCCGTCTGGCAAATGTTGTGGACGTCGGTAGCCGGTGACAAAAAAGTGATTTGCGCCCTGGTTGGTGATAGTGCGGACGATCTGGCGGTGATCAAAGAGATGGTAGAAGCGGGCAAGATTAAAGGGTTGGTAGACCGTTGTTTCCCACTAGAGCAGGCGGCCGAGGCGCACCGTTATGTGGAAGCGGGGCATAAAAGGGGGAACGTGGTGATAATTAACCCAAGTTGCTACCTTAACATTGCGATGTCCATGAGAAATCCTTAAA
>JAHDWK010000061.1 GCA_023382655.1 Anaerolineae bacterium
ATTTTACGTCGAAGATCACGGCCGTGCGAAAAGTTGTCGTTCAGCCTGTGAAAGCGGTGAGGTTGGTGCTTTTTTTGTTAGAGTGTGCCTCTGGTGGGGATAGGTGTTGGCAGCAATGACGGCCGTCGTTACTGCCGAGTCTTTGTCAGGGGAGGTTTCAATCCCCTCTTTATTCTTCGGGGTCGGAAACGTACCGGTCAAAGAATTGGTCGAGGGTGATAATGTGTATGTGGCGATAGGATTGGAATGTAAGAAGATGGCGATCAGCAGTGACAACAACATCGGCTTGTGCTTCAGCAGCACAGAGCAGAAAAATGTCATCATCGGGATCGGCCGTTACGATAAATCGAGATATTGGTATCAATGACAAGACGCATGGCTGAACTTCCTATTTTGCCGGGCGTGTCCGACGAACTTCATGGACGATTTCGTTAATTTCATCAAGGGAGAGGACATCATCAACCGACAAATCGGCCGCTTTGTCTAAAGGGGAAGAAGCGACTCGTTTTAACAGCAAGGTGTCGCCATCCCGCCAGATAATAAAACGATCTGCTGGCTGAAAATGGACCGCTATTTCGGAGGGCAATTCCAGGGTGTGATCTTGTCGCAGAATGGCTAACTCATTCATAGGCTGTTTCCTTCATGGGGTGAATTATACAAGGAATGCAGATTTGAGGAACAACATAACCGCGCCACGGCCGTGTCCACCCACAAATAGACAATGGAAGATAAGAAGTGGTGGGGGATGAGGTACGGCCGTCAATCTGGCGGATGTTTGCCTATCTCTACCCACAATACACGGGAGCGCACCCGAAATTCGCTGTTCAGGTCAAGAGCATAGACAGTAGCACGGCCGTGAGGCGTCAGACCGAGAATGATTGTGCCATCTTCGCTCCAGGCAAAGTGTACTGACCATTGTTGGGTGCGCGGGTTAAACAAGGGGACGATTTGACCTGTTTGGGGATCGGGGGCCTGGGTCTGGCCGCTTTTGGCCTCGTTGCAGAGGCGGCATGACAACCACAAGTTTTCCTCTTCATCTTTCCCACCCTGCGCTCTGGGCAAGAGATGCTCCACGGTAAGTGGGATGCCACTCACAACTTCTTGCGTCTGGCAATAACCGCAACGATGGTTAGCGGCGACTGCCAGAGTAGGGCGTAATTTGCGGATTGCCGGTTTCACTGAGTAATGGGGAGTGAATCGAAGGGAGGAACTGGATAACCCCGCCGTTTGAGCAAAACGGCCGCATAGGCTTTGCGAAATGTCAACACATCCGCTTCGTGGCGTAGGGCAGCCAGTTGGGACTGCTCAGACTTTGTCAGACGGCTTTCTTTCTTCTTTTCCAGGAGCGTTTCGTATTGCGTCCAGCGTTCAGGGTCAAAGGTGCGTTGGCTCTCTTGTTGCAACTGTTTTTCATCCATTTGCAGGAGGGGGAAAACGTCTGCCTGGTATTCGGCGGGAATGTCTTTGAGCAGCGGCGGCAGGCTGTGGGCCAGACTTTGCTCGACAATGGTTTCGATGGGCTGGTGGGAAAGCCGAGCTGCCTGGTGAAGCTGCCGCATCATCGCCTCTGATAAGTGAATCGTGATTGCCTGCGTGGTCATATGCCTGTTTCCTTCATGGGGAGAATTATACAAGGAATACAGATTTCAGGGACAACATAACTGCATTGGTTACGCAGAGGGGCCCAATCCCCCTTAAATAGAAAGTTTGGGATAATAAGCGGTAGGGGGCGGGTACGGCCGTGCCTGCCAGTTAACGAAGTGGCTCGGTCGAAGACCGACCGGAGCAGAGTTGCTATCTTTGCTTTGTTTTGTAGTAAAATGGCGGCTTGATGATAGCCAAGAATCTGGCGCTTTCTTGTTTAGAATGTAACCTGAGTAAGAGTGCTGAAGCGTCCTATTTGAAGGAGATAACCCGATGAATAAGCTCAATCCTGATCAGGCCTATTTTGTAGCGGAGTTTTACGAGGATTACCGCGAAGGATTACTTTCGCGGCGTGAGTTTATCAAGCGGTTAGCGTTTATCACCGGCAGCATGGCGGCGACGGTGGTGACAATGGGTATGGTGGGCTGTACATCTGATGAATTGCCGGAAGCCGGGACGCCGATGCCTACGCCGGAAATGCCGACGAGTACGGCCGTTTCCAACACCAACACCACTAGCACCGCGTCCACCGCGCCCACCACCGGCTTAACTCCCGTGCCCAACGCCAAAAGCCCGCTCTCCGTGCCCGAAGGCGACCCGGCTGTGCAGGCAGGCGATGTCACCTTTACCAGCCAGGGAGACACTATCACTGCCTACCTGGCCCAACCGGCGACTGAGGGCAACTATCCGGCCGTACTCATCTGCCATGAGAATCGTGGCCTGACGCCGCATATTCGGGATGTAGCACGCCGTTTTGCCAAAGCGGGCTACGTAGCGTTGGCGATTGATTTGCTGGCACGGGAGGGGGGCACGGCCGTACAAGACCCTGACCAGGTGCCGGGATTGCTCAGTAATGCTCCGGCTGGCCGCCATGTCGCCGATTTCATTGCCGGGTTTAACTATTTGCAAAGCCTGGATGGGGTGGATGACGGCCGTATGGGGATGACGGGTTATTGTTTTGGTGGCGGAACTACCTGGGACGTGGCTACGGCATTACCAGAATTGAGGGCGGCCGTGCCGTACTACGGCCGTTCGCCCGCCCTGGAAAATGTGCCTGACATTCAGGCGGCCGTGTTGGGGGTGTATGCGGAGAATGACGGCCGTATCAATGCCGGCATACCGGCATTAGAACAAGCACTTACTGATGCCGGTGTCACCTACCAGATCAACATTTACCCTGGCGTAGACCATGCCTTCCACAATGACACCGGTTCACGCTACGTAGAGGCGCAGGCCACGCAGGCCTGGGAAGATACGCTGGCCTGGTTTGAAGAGCATTTGTAAGGTTTGGTGCAGCCTGGCTATGGTGGATGGGGTAAGAGGTTGAAATGAATCGCACCCGTTAAGCAGATATGAAAGAGGTGATGGATAGTGGGGGAGGGGTACGGCCGTGCCTGCCAGGTTAAAAAAGTGGCTCGGTCGAAGACCGGCCACAGCAAAGGGCAAAGTGAAAATCGTCTCAAACGTATCTATACCACTGCGTTCTTGCATTATATTTGCTGCTTCTGTGCTCAAGAACTTGCTTAATGGTTGACAGCAACGCTTCAATTTTCCGGTCATGTAATTTCCTGATTTGTTTGAAGGTATTTCAAGTGCTTTAAAAACTGGTCCGACATTACTCTTCGTTGTCGTACATGGGTATTTACGTTAAGATTTATCGATTAAAGAATGGATTATCATAGCTTTGTTTTCTCAGTATAATTGAACGCAAGGTTTTTCAGTTTGCTGCTCCACAATAGTGAGCATTATGAGAAATAATCAGTTGTTGAGCAGAAAGGATTTTACATGCCTGAGCCGTCATTAGATTTAGAAGGTTATGAATTTCTTAAAGAGACTTTTACTCCCAACCGGTTACTACTTTGTAACATAAATAATCTAAACATTCTTCAGTTCCAAAATAGCTGATTGGG
>JAHDWK010000062.1 GCA_023382655.1 Anaerolineae bacterium
AGTTGCGCTCTCCGCGAATTCCTGCCCTTCAGGTTTCCTGAGCGAAAGTCCTAATGGTTTGTGGCAATGTGTCCAATTACGGCCGTCAAAATTCCCCACTTTCACCCATAATCAAGCCCAATTGCTTTTGTTATGATTTTGCTGTTGTCAACATGGAGATTTTCGTTATAAATACAGACCCTAAGGGTTTTTGAACCCTTAGAGTCTTAACAAGAAATGTTTGTGAACGTCAAAACCACCCAGATGATGTGCTTGTGTTGTATGTGTCCCCTCATGGGAGACGGTACCGCGCGTCAGGGTGGCTAGACAACACAAACAGCCAAAAGGACAACCAGCGACCGCTCCCCACGCAAAACGGAGCAGTCGCCAGCAAACGCCCAGAAGACTGCTCTTCTGGGCGTTTTTTATTGGCAAAGTAGCCAGATCGTGGCGCGGTGGGGACACCGGCCACAGCAGCAGGAGTAAACGTATGACCACAACAAATTGGAAAGAACAACTGACCATTCCTGAAGATATGGGCTATCAAGAGATAGTTGACGAGATTGACCTCTTTGAAAGCCAGATGGAACTGCGCCGCCAGGGGAAAATTGACGAAAAAGTGTTCGCCGAAACCCGCCTGCGGCGCGGCGCTTACGGCCAGCGGTATGACAACGGTCAACGCCACGACGGCCTGAACACGCGCACCCTGCAATTCCCCCTGACCGACGTCACCAAAGGGCCGGACACCCTCTGGGACGCGCCGGGTATGATGCGCCTGAAAATCCCTTATGGCGGCCTGAACCCGGAACAGATGGAAGTCCTGGCTGAACTGGCCGACGAATACGCCGACGGCATCCTGCACGTCACCACCCGCCAAGACATCCAGCTTCATTACGTTCACCTGGACGACGCGCCTGACCTGATGCGGCGGCTGGCAGCGGTGGGCATCACCACCCTGGAAGCGTGTGGCAACTCCGTGCGCAATGTGACGGCCTGCCCGCTGGCGGGCGTCTGCCGCACCCAGGCATTTGACGTGACCCCCTACGCCGACGCACTGGCTCATTATTTTCTGGGGCATGATGATGTGCAGGACTTCGGCCGTAAATTCAAGATCGCCTTCTCCGGCTGTGAACATGAGGCGTGTGGCCTGACGATGATGCACGACATGGGCTTCCTGGGGCTGACGCGCCAGATTGAGGGGCAGACGGTGCGTGGCTTCCGCATCTACGTCGGCGGTGGCCTGGGCACCGTGCCACACCAGGCCAAAGTGCTGGCGGAGTTTGTGCGCGAGGAAGAGATGCTGCCGCTGTCGCAGGCGGTGTTCCGCGTTTTTGCCCGGTTGGGCGAAAAGCGCAACCGCAACCGCGCCCGCGTCAAGTTCCTGGTGACCCAATTGGGCATTGAAGAGTTCCGCCGCCTGGTTTACGAGGAGCTAGAAACAATTCCACCTGATGAAAAATGGACTGGCTACCTGGAAGCGGTGGCCGAATATGAGGAGACGCCTTTGAAAACGGCCGTGCCCCTCAACGGCGTCGTGCATCCCGATGGCTTTGACGAGTGGTATCAGACCAACGTGTACCAGCAGCGGCAGGCGGGTTACACGGCCGTGACCATCAACACCCCCCTCGGCGACTTCACCAGCGAACAGGCTTTCCAACTGGCCGACATCGCTCGCCGCTTTGTGGGCGACTCTATTCGCTTGACGGTGGAACAAAACATTATGCTGCGCTGGGTGTCGGAAGCCGACCTGCCCGCCCTCTATGCCGACCTGAAAGCCATCGGCCTGGGGCAGCCGGGCGCGGGCACCATTGTGGACATTACTTCTTGCCCCGGTACCGATACTTGCAAACTGGGCATCGCCTCCTCGCGGGGGCTGGCAGGCGAACTGCGCACCCGGCTGGCGGCACAAAATGCCAGCCTACCCCAGGCGGTCAAAGATTTGCGCATCAAAATTAGCGGCTGCTTCAACTCCTGCGGCCAGCATCATGTGGCCGACATCGGCTTTTTTGGCAACAGCCGCCGCCGCAACAACCGCACCGTGCCCCACTTCCAGGTGGTGTTAGGCGGGCAGTGGCGTAAGAATGCCGGGGCGTATGGGCTGGCAATGGGCGCGGTGCCCGCCAAAGCGGTACCGGATGTACTCTCTGCCATCACCGGCCGGTACGCGGCCGAACGTGAACCGCAAGAGAGCTTTCAGGAGTGGGTAACGCGCCTGGGCAAAAAGGAGATCAAGGCGATCATTGACCCCTTCACCGACGTGCCCGATTACCTGGAAAGCCCCACCTTCTACTCTGACTGGGGCGACCCGCGTGAATTTTCCATCGGTGACATTGGCGTGGGTGAATGTGCGGGTGAGGTCATTTCCCTCTTTGCCTTTGAGATTGCCAAAGCTGAAGGGGAGGCGTTTGAGGCGCTCATTGCCCTGGACGAGAAGAACTATGCCGAAGCGGACGGCCGTGCCTACCGGGCCATGATCCTGGCGGCACGGGCGCTGGTGCGCAACCAGTTTTTGGATGTGGGTGATGACCCACAGCGCATTGTGGCCGAATTCAAAACGCGCTATTACGACACGCAGCTGTTTTATGACCGGTACGCGAAGGGCAAATTTGCCCGCTACCTGCTGGATCGGCACGAAAGGCCGCCCGTCGCCGTCACCGAAGACAGCGCCCGCGCCCTGGTGGAAGAGGCCAACCTGTTCATCGAAGCGTGCCATGCCTGTGATGCCCGGCTGGCCGGGGCGTTGGCGGGTGGGGTTTCTCTATAAAAGACATCGGGGTTTTCCAAAAAATCCCATGTCTGGAGGCAACTAATGAGCGTAAACCGAATCACTATTAAGTTCTTCATCGCAGGCGGGGAGGGGTATGAGGTCACCAATGTGACCCCGATTTTTCATCGGTGGATTCAGACGGAGGCCGTACCGGGGCTGCTGATTGATGTGGCCGATTATAAACATGTGGCCGAGGGGCCGGGCATTATTTTGATCGGGCATGAGGTGGATTATGCGCTGGATATGGGCCACGGCCGTGCCGGATTCCTCACCCGCCGTAAACGCATCAACGGCGGGACGCTGGCGGAGAATTTGCAGGAGGCGCTGGCTACGGCCGTGGCCGCCGCCC
>JAHDWK010000063.1 GCA_023382655.1 Anaerolineae bacterium
CGCTTCCCACACCTGGGCAATCTGTTTCTCCATCCCCTTCCCCGCCGCTACGTAAGCAGTGCCTAAATCGGGCCTTTCGTAACCCGCCCGCTGGGAACTGGTCTGGGTGGTTAACCCTTCCAACGTCAACCACTGGCGGATGCGCGTTTCCAGATCACCGGTGGAGTTGATAATTTGGGTCTCCACGCCGCTGGCCAGAATGCACTCCAAAGCGGCAATACCTTCCGCGGGCGTCATTTCATAGGCCGCTACCGTCCGCCCTACAATCTCATGCTGATGGGCATTTAGCTGCCAGGTGTCCCAGTTCACGCTAATCCATTTACCGGAAGCAGCGCGATTATGCTGGTGAGTCAGGGCGTCCATGAAAATGTTAGCGGCCGTATATCCCACAAAACCCAGGCCACCCAAAATGGAGGACAATGAGGAATAGAGCAGGCAAAAATCGAGGTCGTGCCCGGCCAGGGCGCTTTCCAGAGCATACAGGCCATGCACTTTTGGCCGGAAATGCTGCTCACACTGCCAGGGTTCAATCACCTGGATGCCATTAAAAGAGCCAGGGTCAGAGATACCCGCCGCATGAATGACGCCATGAATCGTGCCAAATTGCTGCACGGCCGTTTCCACCACCTGCTGCATTTGCCCGGCATCGGCCACATCGGCCTGGGCCACCAAAACTTCTGCACCCAGGCGTTCCAACGCCTGCACCTGGCGAATCCGGGCGCTGGTCACGTCGCTTTCAGGGCGAGAAGTCAACCAATCATCCCAGGCGGTGCGCTCCGGCAGCCCGGAACGACCGACCAGTACCAATCTGGCCTGCTGTGTCTGCGCCAGGTGTTTGGCCAGCACCAGCCCAATCCCCCCTAACCCACCGGTAATTAAATAGGTTCCCTGAGAGCGCAAAGGCAACGGCCGTTGCGCTTCCAGGCGCGCCGGTTCGTAGCGGCGTTCAAAGCGTTGGCCCTGCCGGTAAGCCACTTCCAGCGCCGTCTCTGGCGATAGAAAATCTGCCAGCAAAGCCGGCGTTAAGACGGGCAACGCTTCGGCCATGTCCACGTCAATCGCGCGGCAGCGCATGGTTATGCATTCCTGCGCAATCGCCCGGCAAACGCCAAAAATAGTCGTTTTCTCCGGGTACAGGGTCTCCGCCCCCGTCACCGCCTGGGCGTTGCTAGAAAGCAGTAAAATGTCCAGCGGGTCGTTGACGTTTTGCTCACTGAATGCCTGCACCAGGTAGATGAGGCTGTAGAACCCGGTTTCCTGCACGGCCGTAAAGTGTGCCGCCCCTGACTCTATATCCCCCACACTCCACAGATGCACCACCTTCTGCGGCAGTCGCCCGGCCGTCGCCAGTTCCCGGCACAGCGCCAAGTAATCCGCCTTGTGGCCGGGACAAATGGTAAATTGCCAGGTATCCGTTTGGGATTGGCTAAATTGCGGGCCGGGTATCACTTCCACCACCCGGCCACCCTGCTGCCGGATTTGGGCAGCCATTTGCTGGCCCAGGCCATGCCCATCGTTGAAGATCAGCCAGTCGGAGGCGATACCCGGCAACACGGCCGTCGCCATCTCAATGGGGTGTTCCCGCCAGACCGGCCGGTAAAACCAGTCGGCCACCTCCGCCTTTTTAATAGAAGTTGGCATATCGCTTGTGCCAGACGGCCGTATGACCGTTTGCACATCCAGGGCCTCCACCCAAAAACGAAGCGGCTCAAAGGGATAGGTGGGCAACGAGAGACGGCAGCGGGCCTGGTGCTGCCAGACGGCCGTCCAGTCCACATCTACCCCTGCCAGCCACAACTTGCCCAACGCCGCCCACACAAAGGCGCGTTCCGGCTGTTGTTCATACATTCCCGGCAGCAGGGGCAGGATGAGATTCATCCGTTCCCGTTCACATGCCGGGTGTTGTTTGAGCAGCGCCGCCAACGCCTGCCCTGCGCCCACTTCCAACAGCGCCGTCTCCGGCTGTGCCAGCAAGGCGCCCAACGCCGCTGCCATCTGCACCGGCTGGCACAGATGCGCCGTCCAATACGCCGGGTCGGTGGCCTGCTCGGCCGTAATCCAGTCGCCCGTGACGTTGGACAGGTACGGTATCTGCGGTGGTTGCAGGTCAATTTGGGACATCAGTTGCCCAAATTCCGCCTGGATGGAGGCCAGCAGCGGCGTGTGGTAGGCGTGGTCGGTCGGCAGCACCCGGCAACTGATACCTTCGTCTTGTAACTGTGCCGCCCATTGGCGCACGGCCGTATCCCTTCCCCCTACCACACATACATCCGGCGTCAAGACCCCAGACAATGCCAACCCCTCCGGCAAACGTGCCTCGACTTCGGCGGCAGGCAGGGAAATGGTCAACAGCGCCCCGGCCTCGGTCTGGGCAATCAGCGCCGCCCGCCGCGCCACCAGCCGCAGCGCCGCTTCCAGGCTCATCACCCCGGCCACACAGGCGGCCACATACTCGCCCAGGCTGTGCCCGACCATAGCCGCCGGTTCAATGCCCCAACTTTGCAGCAGTTGTGCCAGGGCATATTCGATGACAAAGACAGCCGGCTGCGCCAGCGTCGTCTGGCTGAGAGCATCGGCCACCCGTTCGCCGTTGAGCATGGCGCGGAGATTGGCGACACGGCCGTTACCCTTCTGGTTTGTTGTGTCAAAGAGGTATGGGCGCAAATCACAACCCAATTCCGGCTGTAAAATCTCAGAGCAGTGGTCCACCCACTCGCGG
>JAHDWK010000064.1 GCA_023382655.1 Anaerolineae bacterium
AGGTTCAGTTTGTAGGCCACCATCGAGGCCAGTGCATCCGCGTCGTTGCCGCTGGATAGTTGCAATTTGCCCGCCTTGCCCAACATCTCCGGGTCTGAAAGTAAATTGCGCCGCAGATATTCCGAGGGTGCCTTTCCCGCCACCACGCCGATCAACCCTTCATAGATTTCCGGGTCATACCCGGCGTCTTCCAACGCTTCCCAGGCGCACTGCAAAAACAGGCGCGACTGTGGGTCTAGGGTTTCCGCTTCGCGGGGGGTGAAGCCAAAAAATGGGGCGTCGAACTTATCTATATTCTCCAGAACCGCACCTGCTTTAACATAGCGTGGGTCTGTCAATCGGTTGGGGTCTGCGCCAGCCGCCAACAACTCCTCGTCCGAAAAGGGGCGAATGGCAATGATGGCATTGACCAGGTTTTGCCACAATTGCGCCACACTATGTGCCCCAGGAAAGCGGCCGGCCATACCGATAATGGCTAATGCAGTATCATCGGGCGGGTCATATTTGTCTGTTGTCATGTTCAATTACCTCTCATCCGTGTCATTTGTTTGCGCTGCTGCGACTGCTGCCGCCGCCGCTCACCCCGCGAAAGCCGCTGATCCATCACCACCTGGCTGTCGTTCTCCTGATTCAGGTAGGCGGCCAGGGTGGCTACTGTGGGCGCTTCGTAGATGATGCGCGCCGGGATGTCATCCCGGCTCATCCCCTTTTGCAAGC
Source organism: Anaerolineae bacterium (assembly GCA_023382655.1). GTDB lineage: Bacteria > Chloroflexota > Anaerolineae > Promineifilales > Promineifilaceae > CAADGU01. The sequence continues at coordinate 718 of JAHDWK010000064.1, forward strand.
GGCGCACCAGGTCGAGGCCAATCAAGGAGTTACCGCCCAGATCAAAGAAGTTGTCGTGAATGCCAATCTCCGCCAGGCCCAACAGGTCGCCCCAGATGTCGGCAATTTGCTGCTCCAGTTCATTGCTGGGGGCGGTGTAAGAGGTGCCCAGAACCGGGCGCGGATGTCTGGTTTGTGTTTCGCCCTCGCCACGTTCCCAACCAAGCAAGCGGGAGATCGTGAACTGTTTGGCCAATTCGGTGAACTGGCAGAAATCCTGGGTGGAAACAATCACCTGAGGCAACCGGCGCGACAAAATGCGCTCGATGGCCTGATTGCCTTCGGCAAAGCCGATACCAAATCGCTGCCGGTTTTCTTTGAAAAAGGTACGGGCCTTTTCGCCAAAACCGTCCAGGCCACTTTCCCAGGCGTTCCACTGCCATTCACCCCAATCAATGGCGATGGTGAGGCGTTGGCGGCCAACCTGGCTCTGGGCGTAGGCGTCCATAAAGGCATTGGCGGCGCAGTAGTCAATCTGGCCGGGGCCACCACCCGTTACCGAGGTGATGGAAGAGAATAAGACGAGAAAGTCCAGTTTGATGTCTGCCAATGCCTGTTCTAGTACCAACGTGCCTTGCACTTTGGGTGCTAACACCGATTCTACCTGGTCGGCTGTTTTTAATTGAATCAAGCCCATGCCAGGTAAACCAGCAGTGTGAAAGGCACCGTGGATAACGCCAAACCGGGACATCGCTTGCCGGACTACGGCCGTCATCTGCCCCACATCCGATACATCCGCCGCCGCCACCAATACCTCAGCCCCCGTCGCTTCCATCTGCTGTAACCGGGCGATTTTGCGGGCAACGGCCGTGTCCGGTTCCACCGCTACTATGTGATCCCATTCCGAGCGCGGCGGCAGGCCGGTACGACTTACTAAAATGAGGCGGGCCTGCTGGCTCTGTGCCAGATGTTCAGCTACAGCCAGACCAATGCCACCCAAACCGCCGGTGATGAGATAAACACCAGACGGCCGTAACACCGGTTTTTGTGGCTTGTTGGGCGGCAAATGAACCGGCTCAAAACACTGCACCCAACATTGCTGGTCGCGCAGCGCCAGCAGCCGGTCATTCACTTCTGCCGTCAACAACCCCAACAGGTTGTTGGTGAAGGCTTCCGCCTGCCAGCTTTCCGGCGAGGGCAAAGTCACATCAATGCACCGGCTCTGGATGTTGTCATACTCCTGGGGAATGACCCGGCACGGCCCGATCACGGTTGCCTTTTCCGGGCGGGGGCGTTCGTGGCTGTTCACCGCTTGCGAATGAGAGGTGATAATCGAGATGTCACACACTTCAACACCTGCATCGTCAATAGCCTGCGTCAGGCTCATCAGGCTGTAAAAACCCAGGTCGAGCGTTTGCGCCAGTGCCTTGTCTGTAGGCAGGTCGTCATCATCAGTCAGCGTCCACAGATGCACCACCCTGGCCAGGGATAATCCTTGTCGCCGTAATTCTTGCAGCAGCGTGGTGTAATCCTCACGCGCCGTTGGTCGCACGGTAAATTGGTTTGGGGCCATCGCCCTAAACCCAGCACCCGGCTGCACCCAGGCCACCGACTGCCCCTGCCGCGCCAGCCAGTCCGCGATGGTTTCGGCCACGCCAAACGTATCAGCAAACAGCAGCCAGCAATCCTTTTCGCCTGTTTTGAGCACGGCCGTTTCCACGTCAGGTGGCACGATCTGTTTCCAGCCGGGCAAATAAAACCAGTCGCTCACCTCCTGGCGGGGGAACTGGTTGATCTTTTCGGCCAGCGAATCCCCCTGCGTTTGCGCCAACCCACTGGCTGTGGCGTTTGCCGCCATGGGCAGGCTCTTCCCCTGCAACCAGAAGGCAGTAGGCTGGAAAGGATAGGTGGGCAGGGGGAGGC